>NZ_AP031406.1:0-1202101 GCF_045865535.1 Owariibacterium komagatae | reverse complement strand
TGTGCAGGATTTTGGAAAAACAGCGTTTCCGCTTTTTCATATCCAAGGTTGAGCCGGTTGCGCTCGGCAAGCTCTGTGGCAGTCTGCCGTTCCGATTCCGTACAGTCTCCGTAAAAGAGAATGCGCAGCAGTTTTCGCTGCGGGTAACGCCCTATATGATGGGTTTGGTTGCCCCGCCAGGTAAAGAAGGGGAGGGATACCCCAATAGCGCGGTCCAAAACAGCCTTGACGCTGGGGCTGTAGCCGCCGTAACACAAGCGGCTGATAATGATCAGCGGGTCGCTTTGCCCGATCAATGCGCCCGCATGCTTCAAGGAGTCGTCCATCACACAGAATCCGGTATTTTTCAGCCAGCATGCAAAGCAGCCACTGCACGGAGCATACTGGCCGTCCGCAGTGAAAACCACGACATTTTCATCTGGAAGTTCAAAAGCAGAGAAGTCTGCTTTATTAAGATCATGAATGATCGTTTTCAAAACGCAATCCTTTCTTTTGTGACATTATCCCGGACAGGAAAGAGCGCCCGCTTGATATTCAAGACCCGCTTTTCTCAAGGACAACCTTCGTAGCAATATCCGTTACGATACCGAAAAAGTCCTCTTTGTCCGGCACAACGCTGATGTCGATATATTTGCCAGGAACCATATGCTTAAGCATCTTGTCGTTTAAGTAAAGGGTGCGGTTCATGACCGTGTCTCCCGCCGTATTGTCCGTGATCCGAACTGTCACTTTTGCTTCCCAGTCCCCGGCTTCCGCTTTCCCGGTCAACCGCAGGTTTTCCAGCAGTGCTTTTTTGACCACGCTGTTTCTGTTAAACTCCATGCGCTGTTCATAGGTCAGCTCGCCCGGATGCCTGCGGCACTGGTAGCGGGCGATGCGCTCATTCAGTACATCGGCGTCCGGATTATCATCCCCGATGGCATGGGAGCGGTCTGCCGGGTCATACCGGATGGAGAGCGGCGCTCCGACGGCGCACATGGGAAGCTGCGCCCGGGGGATGATCTCCGTCACGGTGGTCTCAAAAAAATGTCCCATCCTCGGCCAGTGCGTCCACCACGAAGCGGATCTCGGGATTGTCATTGACGCTTCGTCCCGTATGCTTTGCAGAACGGATAAAACCCAAGGTCTTCACTGTGCGGGCATCCCTCCAGCGCTGCTCCTTCTCCCTTTTCCGCCTTGCGGATCTGGCAGGGAGCACAAACCCCAGCAGGATACACAGCGCGGTGATCACCCCAAACGGCAGCAAGGTACCCCGAATCGGATTTTCAAACATCCAGTTGAAAAATTGGATCAATACGTTTTCCACGAAACGCCAGCCCCTTTCTCCGTATCAAACGGATGCCGTATCCCTCTTAACTGATACCGGACACCACGGAGGTATCCAGTACGATAGCAAAGAGGTCTTCCTTGCCCGGGATGATGCGCACGTCCACATACCGCCCGGGAATCAGGTATTCCAAAGCCGTATTGGGTACATACAGCGTTCGCTCAAATGTATGGCCGTCCTGCTCCTCGCCAGCAAGCTGGATGGCCGCCTCTGCTTCATAGTCCCCGGCTTCTTCTTTCCCTGTCAGCCGGAAGCTTTTCAGCAATGCTTTTTTCATCACGCCGTTTTTTAACAGTTCCATCCGCTGTTCATAGGAAAGATCGTCCAAGTGCTTCCGGCACTGATAGCGGGCGGCGCGTTCCTGCGCCAGCGATTCATCCGGATGGTCGTCCCACACTGCCCGGGTTCTGTCATCCGGGTTATAGCGGATGGGGATCGCCCTGCCGGGAACCATACCGGCCATCGCTGTCATGGGGATGATTTTCCGCACGCTGACCTGGAACACCGTTCCGTCCTCCGCCAGGGCGTCCAGTTCAAAAAGCAGCTGCGGGTTTTCGTTGACATACATGCCGGTCTGCTGGGTGGAGCGGATAAATCCTACGGTCTGCACGGTGCAGGAACTTTTGCTGACATGCCCTTTCGTCAGCCTGCGGATCACGGACAGAATCGGGAGCGCAAACGCCAGGATGAAGATCACTGGAATCATCCAGTTCAAATTTGACAGCAGCCAGTCAAAGAAAGCCCCCATAAAAAACGCCTCCTCAATTAGATACAACAATTCAGTGTAATTATATCGTGACTCGTGTTTGACATCTATCATGAGTAGGTTAAGCCTGCGTAAAATTATGGAATAAACCGGTTCGGAAGCATGAAAGCGAAAACATGCGGGAATGAGGAAACGCCGCCTGCTTCCGTCGTTCGATTTACATCGATTTTACACAAATTTAACCCGTTTATGGTCGCGTCTTAATACTGATAGAGGTATTGTTACGTAATGGGATTTTATACATACAAGTTTTTGGCTTCGACCCCGGTTTTTTCAAAATGGGGACGTATTCTATATATAGGAGGGGATCTGCCGCATGAACGATGCACATAAAATCGTAGAACAGGTCTATGCGGCCAAAGAAAATGTCCGGGCGGCGGATGACCTGATCCGCGCATACCTGCCCTTTATCAAGGCGGAAACGGCGAAGTTCTTAAAGCGTCCTCCCATAGAGGGGCAGGACGATGAGCTGAGCATCGCCATGATGGCCTTTCACGAGGCAATCGGCGGGTATTCCCGCACCAGGGGTTCCTTCCTGAAATATGCGGCCATGCTGATCCGAAGCCGCCTGGTTGATTACAGCCGCAGGGAACAGCGCCACAGCCGCGTCATATCGTTGGATGCACCGATAGGAGAAGAGGACACAACTCTGGGAGAGACGCTGGCGGATGACAGGGATCCCCACGAAGAAACAGCGTCACGGGACGCGACCCGTGCAGAGATTGAGGAACTGACGCGGCAGATGAAGGAATTCGGCGTCAGCCTCAGCGATGTGGCGGACAACTGCCCCAGGCAACAGCGGACGCTGGATGCCTGCCGGAAAGCCCTGCAGTATGCCAGGGAGAACCCAGAGCTGTTGGATGACCTTTTAAAGACAAAACGCCTGCCTATCGGGCAGCTGGCAACGGGGAGCGGCGTGGAGCGCAAGACGCTGGAACGGCACCGCAAATATATGGTGGCCCTGCTTCTGATTTATACCAACGGGTATGAAATCATACGCGGGCATTTGAAACAGGTGATGAAAGGAGTGGCAGTGCGATGAGCTATCTGGTTATGGAATGCCACCCCGGCTATGCGGTTCTTCTGGATGAAGAGGGGCGCTTTCTAAAAGCGGCCAATCTGCGATACGAAATCGGGCAGACAGTATACGATCCGGTGCTGATGAAGGAAACTCCGGAAAAGCAGCGGCATACCGTCCGGTGGATCGGCAGCGGCATTGCGGCGATTGCAGCCTGTTTCCTTCTGTTCTTTGGCATCGGCTATTACCAGAATTATCTACAGCCCTATTCCTCCATATATCTGACCATCAACCCGGAGGTGCAGATGGATCTGAACCGGCAGGGCACGGTTGTAGGGCTCATGGGGACAAATGAAGACGGGAAAACGCTGCTGGAGGGCTATGACGGCAAGGGGAAAGACAAGGTAACGGTTGCCGACGAGCTGATCGACCGGGCCATTGAAATGGGCTTCCTATCGGAAGGCGGCCGGGTTTCCTTCTCTATTGATTCCCCGGACGAGGCCCTGTTCCAGGAATATGGGACAGAGCTGCGCACCAAAGTAACAGAGTATTTGGACGGACAGATTACCATTACAATAGAAATTACGAACCATCAAGACGGACAGGGACAGGAAAGCCCGGAAAACAGCTCATCTTCGACCCCCTCTCAGCCGAGTTCTTCTCGGCCGGAATCCACACTGCCATCTTCGTCCGAGCCGTCCCGGCCGGCGGTTACCCCTCCGACGTCTTCCAACGCCACCGATTATGATGATACCGATTACGGCCCGGATAACGACGGCGTCACCGACTATACGCCGCCGGTCAGCAGTTCGCCGCCTGCGGATACGGACTATGGCCCCGGCAGCGATGGGGTCACGGATTATACGGACGGGGACACCGATTATGATCCGGATAACAACGATGACGACAACGACGGCGACAGCGGCTATGACGACGATGACAACGATCCGGACGATGACGACTGAATTTTTCAAAAAATTTTTCCAGTTTACCCCGGTTTTGAAAACCCGTTTCCGTAATCTATGAGTGTAAGGCAAAACAAAAAGCCAAAAACAAACGGAAACCGAAAGGAGCAAGTAATATGAAACTGAGAAGAAAACTTTTTGCAGCGGTCTCTTCCCTGGCTGTCGCCTCGGCAGTCCTTCTGACCGGATGCGGGGCACCGGCGCAGGAGGGAACGGCACTGAAGGAAACCGGTGTTCTCACCTTGAGCGTCAATCCGGAAATCCAAATCGAATACAACAGGGACGGCAAAGTCACCGCCCTGACCGGCCGGAACGATGATGGCAAGGGCATTGTGGAGGCCTATCCGGATTATATCGGAAAAGACTGCGAGGCCGTCCTGCGGGATCTGATCGTTGAGATCAATGAGGCGGGTTACTTTGTGGATGACATTGACGGCAACAAAAAGAACATCGTCCTGCAGCTGGAGCCGGGCTCGGTACTTCCCAGCGACGATTTTCTGGCGGATATGAGCGCCAGCACGCAGGAAGCGGTCAAGGGATTGGAGATTTCCTCCGGCATCGTGACCATTGACAACGATGACTATGATCCCGCCTATGCCAAAGACGGCAAGCCGTCCCCCTACATCACGCTGGAAAAGGCGCAGGAAATTGCGCTTGCCCAGGCGAATGTCAATGCAGCGGACGCGGTATTTGACGATAAGGAATTCGACCACGATGACGGAACCCCGATTTTTGAGCTGGAGTTCATGGCGAACGGGAACGAGTACGAGTATGACATCCACGCGGTCACCGGCAAGGTTGTCAAGGCGGAACATAAGACTGCCGGCACGCAGGGCGGAACCCCGGCCACCGGCAGCGGTTCCACCAATTACAACGATACCGACTACGGCCCGAATAATGACGGCGTGACCGATTACAATGACACCGACTACGGTCCCAACAACGATGGCGTCACCGACTACAACGACACGGACTACGGTCCCAACAACGACGGCGTGACCGACTACAATGATACCGACTACGGTCCGAACAACGACGGCGTGACCGACTACAATGATACCGACTACGGCCCGAATAATGACGGCGTGACCGATTACAATGACACCGACTACGGTCCCAACAACGACGGCGTCACCGATTACAATGATACGGACTATGGCTCGAATAATGACGGTGTCACTGATTACAACGATACCAACTATGATGATCACGGCAATACCAATTACGGCGATACCAATTACGACGACGGCGGCAGCGATTACGACCGGGAAGCCGACGATGATTGGGACGATGGGGATTCCGGTTATGACGACTAAGCCGGAAAACGAGCTCCCCTTGCGGCATGAGCTGAAGCACCGGATCAACCTGCGGGAAGATCTGGTGCTTTCCCAAAGGCTCAAAAAGCTGTTTGCCCACGATAAAAACGCCGGGCCGGGGGGTACATACCGGGTCACCAGCCTGTACTTTGACACACCCTATGACAGCGCCCTGCGGGAGAAAATCGACGGGGTCAACCGGCGGGAAAAATTCCGGCTGCGGTATTACGGGACGGACACCTCTTTTATCAGGCTGGAAAAGAAGTACAAAATAAGCGGCCTGTGCGGCAAGCGCAGCGCCCGGATGACGCAGGAACAGGTAAAGGAACTGCTTTCGGGCAGCTCCGAATTCCTGCTGGATTCGGATGAACCGCTCTTCATCGAGCTTTACAGCAAAATCAAAGGGAAAGGTTTGTCGCCGAAGACGATTGTCCGTTACGACCGGGAGGCTTTTCTCTATGCGCCCGGCAATGTGCGTATCACGTTAGATCGGGATATTCGCACCGGGCTTGGAAATGTGGACTTCCTGAATCCGGCGATTTTCTACATGCGCACAATGGAGCCTGGCACGGTATTGGAAGTCAAATACGATGCGTTTTTGCCGGAGCTTGTCCGCATGGCGGTGCAGGTACCCGGAAGGCAGGCTGCGGCCTGCTCCAAATACGCCCTGAGCCGGCGGTTCGATTAAAACCATCTGAGGAGGAAGGGCCTTATGACCTTTCAGGATATTTTCAAATCCAGCTTTCTGGAGAATATCGCCAGCATCTCCATACTGGACATGGTGATTGCCATGGTATTGGCCTTTCTGCTGGGATTGTTTATCTTTTTCATCTATAAAAAGAGCTACAGCGGCGTAATGTATTCGGCCAGCTTCGGCGTGACGCTGATTGCTCTGTCGCTTATTACCACCCTGCTGATTATGACGGTGGTGAGCAACATCGTGCTGTCTCTAGGCATGGTGGGCGCTCTGTCCATTGTCCGGTTCCGCACCGCTATCAAGGAACCGATGGATATCGCTTTCCTGTTCTGGGCCATTGCGGTGGGTATTGTGCTGGCCGCCGGCCTGATTCCGCTGGCGGTATTCGGCAGCATCTTCATCGGGGTGGTGCTGGTTGCTTTCTCCAAAAAGAAGACGGTGGATTCCCCCTATATCTTGGTGGTGCACTGTGAAAACAGCGGGATTGAGGAACAGGCGCGGCTTTTTGTCAAATCTCAGGTCAGGCGGCTGAACCTCAAGAGCAAAAGCGTGGACGGCGGCTGTGTGGAACTCAACTATGAAGTCCGCCTGAAAGAGGACAGCAGCGCCTTTGTTAACGAGCTGGAGGCTATGTCGGGTGTGTCCCGGGTAGTGCTGGTCTCCTACAACGGCGACTATATGGGATAAGGCGATGGTAAAGCATAAGTATATCGACTGGATCTGCATCGGTGCGGCGGTTTTGGCCGCCCTGCTGACAATATTGCTGATGTTCGGAGAACAGCTGGGGATTCCCAAAGCCAGCGCCAACCCGGGATATGTGACCCGGCTGTTTGACGACAGCCGGGTACACACCATTGATATCCAAATTGCGGACTGGGGCGCTTTTATCGAGGACGCCGAAGGCGAAGAATATGCGGCCTGCACCGTCAAAATCGACGGGGAAGCATTTCATAATATCGGCCTGCGGGCCAAGGGCAACAATTCCCTCCGGCTGACGGAGGAATACGGGCTTTCCCGTTACAGCCTCAAGCTGGAATTCGACCAGTTCCTGGACGGCGGGAATTATTATGGGCTGGATAAATTTTCCCTGGACGCTTCCTTTCAGGATAACAGCTATCTGAAAACCTATATGGTCTACGACATGATGGCGTTCATGGAAGTCCCGACCCCGCTTTGCAGCTATGCCTGGGTGACGGTCAATGGGGAGGACTGGGGGCTGTTTCTGGCGGTAGAGGAGCCGGAGGAAGCCTTTGCCAGACGGAATTTCGGGAATGATCACGGGAAGCTGTACAAGCCGGATTACCATTCCCTGAACGCGGAAAACGCCGACGTGGCGCTGCAATATATCGACGATAACCCGGACAGCTATCCCGGTATCTTTGAAAACGCCAAATTCAAGGGATCGGAAGCCGATCAGAAACGGGTGATCGAGGCGCTGAAAACCCTGTCCACCGGTGAAAACCTGGAAATCGCCGTCAATGTGGACGAGGTGCTGCGGTATTTCACCGTGCAGGTCTTTGTGATGAACTGGGACAGCTATCTGGGCTATACCGGGCACAATTATTTTTTGTATGAGGAGGACGGGATCCTCAGCATCCTTCCATGGGATTATAACCTGGCCTTCGGCACCTATGCTCTGGGGATGACCGACCCTATCAAAGATCCCAACATTCTCATCAACTACCCCATTAACACCCCGGCGGAAGGGGAGGTTATGCTAAGCCGCCCGCTTTACCACAACCTGATGAAGCACGATGAGTACTTTGCCCGCTATCACGCCTATTTCAACAAACTCCTTTCGGAATATTTTGAAAGCGGACAATTTGCAGTCACCCTCCGGCAGACGGAAAAGCTGATTGCTCCGTATGTGCAGAAGGATCCCACGGTGTTTTGTTCCTATGAAGACCACCAGCTGGCGGTGGATACGCTGGAACAGGTCTGCCTGCTGCGGGCCGAGAATATACGCGGTCAGCTGGACGGTGAAATTCCCGCTACCATCCGGGGGCAGCAGGAAAACCCGGATGCCAAGGTTGACGCTTCCGGGGTTCGGCTGACCGACCTGGGAGATTTCAAGGACTTGGAGGAATCAAAGGATCGGCAGGATGCGGCTTTGAGAGACATAACAGGAAAAAGCACTTAGAACCACGCGATTCTAAGTGCTTTTGTACTTTGCAACAGGAAAGACTCACTTTTCCGGCTCCGATTCTCCGGGTTTTCTAAATACCAGGATGCCTTTGGAAGAGGGCGTGATGGAGCAGGACACAAGTTCAAATCCTTCCTGTTCCATTTTGTTGGCCGTTTCCTCTACTTTGGCGGCCATTTCCTTTGCCTTGGGAGAATATTTGACTACCATCGTTTTGTACATCGAATTCACCTCCTGTTCACCTTTTTCTTTCTTTTCCTGATCTAAGGGATATCGTTTTTCAGGGGCAAGCCACAGCCGCCGAAAATAGGGCAAGGGGGCTCAAGAGACATTTTCTGCTGCCTGATTCTGCAAAAAGTATAGCAGAGCCTGTTCCTGATCTATGGGGAAAGTACGGGGGAGCCACAATGTTTTGGTGAATGGCTTTTTCTGGCTGGAGCCATAGGCGTCCCTTGTTTTTTTGGTAAACTGACCATGGACACGAATGGAACGCTTGCCAATATGATAGCTCTCCAGCCGGAGTAAGGTAAATGTGAATTCCACCCGCTCTTCCATGCTGCCGCTGTATCCGGTATAGTACAGCTGGTTCTGTGTAAGATAAACCCGCTGCACTAAGGAAGTGCCAGAGCAGTTGGCCCAATACATCAGCAGAGGAATAAACAAAAAAACAGCAGCAGCCATCAACGCCAAAAACGGTATCCTCAGCAGCCGGACGGATAAAAGCTCCTGGGAGTTCTTGGTGAGAGCAAGCACAAATCCCGAAGTTAGGCAAACGCCGGGGCAGATCAGCAGAGCCAGTATCTTCGGCAGCCGGAGATATCGTTTCCGGCGATTCAGATCAGTTTCCAGCACCAGAACATCTGACTGGACGGCCTTCTGCTTTTCCTGTGCTCGCTTATTTTCGTGCTTTGCCTTGTCTCCCTGATAACCGGAGATAAAAGAAAGAATGAGGGGAGGCAGGAGAAAAAGTAAGGCGGTCAGGGCAATCGTAAAAATGAATGCGTTGCTTGCAGCTCTTGGCAATGGGGCAAAGGTGACGATACAGACCAGCAGTGTCAGCAGCTCCAAAATCAGCAGGTAGAAGCCCACCGGCAGAAAGACGTTCAGAAACCGCTTTCCCTTCAGGGAATACCGTTTGCTTCTTTCAAGGTTCCGCAGTCCTTTGCCTTGGATAGTTCCGGACGCAAGGTCGGAAACCGTTTGTGCGTTGGACAGGTTGGCAAACAGCAGCAGGGCGGTGACAGCGAACAGGATTCCCCGGCTTCTCTCGGAGACGTCCGGTTCCCGGCGTTTTGCCGCAGCGATGAAAGTAAGAATAATTTTAACAAAGAGTGTCAGGTAAATCGGCCCGAACAGCATGAAGAACATCCGCAAATTCAAAAACATTTCTTCGGATAATCCAAGCCGCCTGGCCGGTACAAAGGAGAGCAGCAGGCCGGCGGCAATAAATACCGCATAGGATACGATAGCTTTCAGCAGCCATTTTCCAAATCGCATGCTTCGCTTTTCCTGCATTGTCCTTACCCCCAGTCTGCTGGATTTGCATTTTCTTGATTTGAAAATGACAAACATCCGACCGTTACCGCCAGGATATCGATGAAGCTGCGAAGGATTAGGTCGGGAATGTCAGCGGCATAAAGAAGTTAAAGAGAACTAAATTCACTCCAAACAGCAGGCCGCCCAGGATGAGCGCCCGCTTTATCCGGCCGCCGCTGTCCACATACCGATTCAGCCATACCATCACGCAGGGGGTTGCAATACCTGTCAACAAACATCACAGCACTGTTTCCAATGGCTTCTCATCAAAGGAAAAGTAAATGTCAAGGAAGAGATATTGTAGCATCCGTCCTGCAAAAAAGCAGGCGGTCACGGTTGGCACAGGGAGAATGGGAAAAGGCAGATTCTCTTTATCTGCCTGCTGTGCGGGATTCCCAAACAGCCGCCCCAGCAGCAGGCCCATAACGATCAGCGCCAAGCTGTCAGCTATCGGGTAGGTAATCCGGTCCAGAGGCGCCACATGCGGCAGTGGCTCTAAAAGATAAACGATCCATACGACACAGCAGGAAAGGCCTGCTTCAGCCCCTGCAAAATCCGATTCCCACCTATTCTCGTCCGGATGAGCAGGAACAACGCGGCAATCAGGGAGTAAGCAAAAATACCGTAAACAGTAAAAGCCAGCGGCATGGTGCCGTTTTGTGCGAAAATACTGGGTGCCAGGACCGTTTGCTCGCTAGCCGGGATGGAAAGCTGCCCAATGATGCGGACGACGGTGGTGGCAAGGCCGACCAAAAAAATTTTCAGGATGTTTTTCATTGTCTTGTTTATTTTGTTTCCCTCTGGATTTCCCAAATAATCGGTTCCAGTACGCCGAAGTCTGTAAAATCTACCTGCTTTCCATAGGTCTCTATGAGCGCCCGGTCTTCCGCCGTTTGTTTTTCAAGGGGAGTCCGGCGCAGGGATTGGTACAGCAGCTTCATCATCGTCCGGTGACCGAACGAGAGCTTTTGATAATCGATCCCGCCGCGAAGATAAAAAACCTTCGCCCGGTCAAGCAATCTGGCGGGGAGTTGCCTTTGCAGAGAAGCGCGGATGTTGTTCTGGTTTTCCGGTTCGTTGGGGTCGGCCAGCCCTACGGTAACGATAAGCAGCTTTTGCCCATCCCGAAGAGAAAAGCCCCGCAGGGTTTTCATAAGGCCCAGGATGCCGCCGGCATACAGGCCGCCCAGATAAACGATTATTTTTTTGTCCGAAAGAGCCGGTGCGTCTTTGTAACTGACTGCGGGAATGCCGGTTTGTTCGGACAACTTTTGCGCATACCGGTATGTGCTGCCATATTGGCTGCCGTAAAGGATGACGTCTTTCATATCCAACCTCTATATTAATAAAAAGCAGGCCAAGAGCAGTTAGAAAAAAAGTCCTGCATAGCACCGTCTTATAATTTGATATACATATTTATTTTATAATACTATAGTTTGGATTAAGAGTCTACCTTTGTTTGGTTAAGGCTTTGTAAAATCGAGATAAAAGCCGTAGACTAATCTGTTTTTACCGGTGAGCTTATGATATATGGGGCTTACATTACGGGAGATATGCAGATACTGGCTGAATTCATCAAAGTGCCGTCTGAAGAACTAGGAGATACTGAGCAGCCTGGAGACGCCTGATGATACTGAAAAGCCCGGCGAATCGGAAAATCCGGATGGCGAGACTCCATCAGAAGTTCCGGAAACGGGGGATGCCGCCAATATAACCGTCTGGCTGCTTGTTTTCGCGGCGAGTGCGATTCTTGTGATTCTAACCCTCTTCAAGCGGAAAGGCACCGCTAAATAGCTTTAAGTTCTTTAGCTGCGCGGGCAGGAAATCTGGTTGCTTGCGCACATGGAAAACAGTAATTCAATCTATGCGGGACAGCATGGTAACCCTGCTATGCTGTCCCGCATTTGTTTTCTAAGCGTCCAGACCTTCGGCAATAAAACGTAATTCACGGCCTTCTCCTTTTGCATTTGTTTCTCCATGATTTCAGCAAAGATTATCCGAAAAAATATATCCGAAGGCTAAAGTGGTCAATAAAGATATAACACAAATTTTACACAGGTTTTATGTTGTTGTGGTAGATACTTTTACAGAGTGTAAAGTAAGATAAAAATGTACTATCTTTAAAATGGGATTAGTGTAAGCCCTTTATTGATATCGAGAGAATCAGCCGGGAGGGGATCTGTTTATGAGACAAATCAAGCGTTTTGCCGCTTTGTTGCTTATGCTGTCCGTTATATTAACCATATTTGGCGGCTGTGATTTTGTGGGAACAGACAGCGGTGAAGCGGACACGGTTTTAGGCAATGGCAGCTCGGTGCTGCGCATCATTTCCGGATCGGAAAACGCAGAGCTGGAGCCGATCTTGGAGGAGTTTGCAAAACAGGAAAATATACGCATCGAAATGACCTACCAGGGGTCTCTGGATATCATGCGCCTGCTGGGAGAAGAGGAAATCCCCTATGACGCTGTATGGCCGGCCAGCAGCCTGTGGCTGACGGTAGGTGATACGGAGCACCGGGTCAAGCACGCTGAGTCGATATCCATCACGCCGGTAGTATTCGGCATCCGCAAAAGCCTGGCAGAGGAGCTGGGGTTTGTAGGGCGCGAAGTATCGGTTAACGACCTGCTTGAGGCGATCCAAAGCGGGGAACTCCGCTTCTGCATGACCAGCGCTACCCAGTCAAATTCCGGCGCCAGTGCGTATATCGGTTTCCTGTATGCCCTTCTGGGTAACCCGGAGGTCATCACAGAAGAGGATTTGCAGAGCGAAAGCCTGAAGGCCCAGATGAAGGAACTGCTTTCAGGGGTGGACCGTTCCTCCGGCAGCTCCGACTGGCTCAAGGATATGTTTTTGGAAGGCGATTACGACGCCATGGTCAACTACGAGTGCCTGATTATCCAAGCCAACAGGGAACTGGAGGCACGCGGGGAAGAGGCGTTATATACGGTATATCCCTATGACGGGCTGTCCATTGCGGATTCCCCGCTGGGATATGTGGATAAAGGCGACGATAAACAGGAAGAGCTTTTTTTGAAGCTGCAGGAATATCTGTTGTCGGGAGAAACCCAGAATGAGATCCAGCGCACCGGCCGCCGTTCGGGCTATACCGGCGTTTCCGGGGAAAACAAGGATGTGTTCCGCTCCGGCTGGGGCCTGCAGCCCGACCGGGTGCTGTCGCCGATCAAAATGCCGGCTTCCGATGTTCTGTTTGAGTGCCTGAACTTATATCAAACCGATTTCCGCAAACCTTCTCTTACCGTGTACTGCCTGGATTACTCCGGCAGCATGAGCGGTACGGGCAACGAACAGCTGGTCCAGGCAATGGAGCAGCTGCTGATTCAGGAGAACGCCCAGAAAAATTTCCTGCAGGCATCGGAAAATGAAGTAAATATCCTGATTCCTTTTAACGACGGCGTAATCAATACCTATACGGCTGAAGGCAACGGCGGCGAACTGGAGGCGCTCTATGATAAAGTGAAAAACCAGGATGTAGGCGGCGGCACAGATATGTACACGGCTGCTGTGCGGGGAATCGAAATGCTTAAGGAATATGATCTGTCCAAGTATACTCCCGCCATTATCCTGCTGACCGACGGGCAGTCCGGCGGTTCCCTTTATGATTTTGAGGACGCTTATGAGGAACTTGGGACCGAGGTCCCGGTCTTTTCCATCATGTTCGGGGACGCCGACGAAACCCAGCTGGAGGAGTTGGCGCAGTATACCAACGCCCGGGTATTCGACGGCCGGGAGAACCTGACGGAGGCTTTCCGGAGCGTAAAGGGGTATAACTGATGAAAGATACCCTGCGAATGATAGCTTCTGCCCTGATTGCGGCTGCCCTGTTTTTATTATTATTCCTATTCCTCCATTGGAACCTGATTGTCTGTATCCTGCTTTGCGTCGGCATATACTTCGGGTTGTTCTTCCTGCTTAAGCCCAGCCGGAAAATTGCGGGGATTGATGTGGAATCCATGCCCGGCGGCGAGGAGATCCAGAAGCTTCTGGATGATGCCCAGGCAGACCTGGCGGACATCGACAAGGCGGTGAAGGCCATTGCGGATCCTGCCGTGCAACAGGATGCGCAGGCTTTGTACGCCACCGGGACAAGAATCCTTGCTTATCTCAAGGAAAACCCGGACAAAATCAAGCTTGCACGCCGTTTCTTTACCTATTACCTGGATACGGCTGCCAAGCTTTTGGCACGTTATGTGGATTTTCAAAATACGGGACTCCATTCGGAGGAGGTTACGGAAATCCTTTGTAAAACCGCCGAATCCCTGCCGATGCTGAACAAAGCCTTTGAAAAGCAGTTTACCCATCTGATGCAGGGCGAGCTGCTGGATGTGGAAGCGGATATTGAGCTTTTGAAGAGCACTTTGAAAATGGAGGGCGGGAAATGAAGACAAAACTTATTGGCTTAGGTATTTTAGCGGCGGTTATCATAGCTGCCGTCGCTTATGTGTTCATAAGCAACAATCAGACTGTTGCCGAAATCAACGGTTATGTGGGCGGCGAAAAAATCGGTCTGCTGGAAGACGAGGAAGTACAGGACATCCTGTGGGACAGGTACAAGCTGGTCATCGACTATGCGAAAGCCGGTTCCATAGACATGATCACCGCTGACGCTACAGGGCGGGACTTCCTGTTTCCTTCCAACCAGACGGCGCTGGAGTTGTATAAGCAGATCAACGGAGACCCGGTGAAAAGCGAAATTATCCTGAATACGCCCATTGTCCTGTATACCCGCAGTGCCGTAGCGCAGGCGCTGGTTGACAGCGGGATCGCCTCGCAGACCGACGGCATGTATACAGTAAATATGGTCAAACTGACCGAGGCTATTGAAGCTGGGACAGCTTGGGCGGATATCGGCCTTCCCCAGCTTTACGGCAGCATCACTGTGGGCACCACCGATCCCACTAAATCCAATTCCGGCAATATGTTCGCCGGCCTTTTGGCCAATACCCTCTGCGGCGGCGTGGCAGACGAAAGCAATCTCCCGGCAATCCTGCCCCGGCTTCAAAGCATCTTTCAGAAGCTGGGGTATATGGAAAGTTCGTCCTCCGATCTGTTTGACCAGTTCCTAAAAACCGGCATGGGCGCCAAGCCCCTGATCGCCGGCTATGAAAACCAGCTGCTGGAATTTGCGGCGGAGAACCCGGATACCTGGGAACAGATAAAAGAGGATATCGTGATGATGTACCCGACGCCTACTGTCTGGTCCTCCCATGTATATATAGCGTTGGACGAGGCGGGGACCGCCGGGATTGACGCGCTGCTGGATGAGGACATCCAGCGGCTTGCCTGGGAAAAGCACGGGTTCCGTACCGGCGTGTATGATACCCCGACGGATGCAGAGCATTTTGGCGTATCGGGTATTGCGAATGAGATTACCCAGGTGGCGCCGATGCCTGACGCAAATACCATGGATCAAATTATCAAGGCCCTCTCATAGAGAGTGCAGGAAGGAATGATCAGGATATGGCAGAAGAAATTACTTTGGATACTTTAATGCAGGGAAAAGAGAATACTGCCCTGCAAAAACAGGAGCCGGTGGATGTGGAGACGGTCTGCACCCAGATAGAAGAATTGACCCCAGAGCAGAGAGAGCGGGTAGAAGAGTTAAAAAATAGTATCGACCTGATGGATTCCCAGACTGCGCTTCAGTACGGCATTGGAGCGCAGCGGAATATTTCCAGCTTTTCCGACAACATCCTGGCGCAGGTGCGCAGCAAGGACAGCGGCTATGTGGGAGAACTGATGTCGGATCTGGTCTTGAAGGTCAAGGATGTGGGCGTCGACCAGTTGGACGACGGCATTTTAGATAAAATCCCTTTTCTGAAGAACGCCTCCCGTGCAATCAAAAAATTTATGCAGCGGTATGAAAAGCTGGAGGTGCAGATCGACCGCATCGAGCAGGAACTGGAACAGGCGCGGATGCAGATGCTCAAGGACGTCACCATGTTCGACGGGCTGTATGAAAAGAATCTTGAATATTTCCAGGAGCTGCAGATCTATATTGCCGCTGGCGAGGAAAAGTTGAAGGAATTGCGGGAAACCACTCTTCCAAAGCTCCATGCGGAGGCATCAGCCAAAGGCGATCCCATGAGCGCCCAGGCGGTGCGGGACTTTGAGGATACGGTGAACCGTTTTGAAAAGAAAATCCACGATCTGAAACTCAGCAAGACCATTGCCATCCAGACGGCGCCGCAGATCCGCCTGATCCAGAATAACGACAAAATGCTGGTGGATAAGATCCAGACGGCCGTGCTCAGCACCATCCCGCTTTGGAAAAGCCAAATCGTCATTGCCCTGGGTCTGCATCGGCAGGAAACCGTACTGCAGATGCAGAGGAGCGTAACCGACGCCACCAATACGCTGCTCACCAAAAACGCGGAACTGCTGAAGCAGAACAGCGTGGAAGTAGCTAGAGAATCCGAACGCGGCATCGTGAATCTGGAAACGCTGAAAAAGGTCAACGCCGATCTGATCTCTACCATAGAAGAAACCATCAAAATCCAGCAGGAGGGCCGCGCCGCCCGTCAGAATGCGGAAGTAGAGTTAGCGGGAATTGAAGAGCGGCTCAAGCAAACTCTGTTGTCAGCCGTGCAAAATCGATAACTTGCCAAAAGCGGAACCCGTTTCAAAGCATCGAAATAGTTTAGAAAAGTGAGCGGCTGTAAGCTGTGACAAATGCGTCGGTAATGCCATCAAGTACCTGGATGATATTTCTGACGTGTGGCGGCGCCGTCCCGCAGATGACGCTCCTCTTTATTTATCTGAAGTGCTTTTTGTACGCTGTTGTGTAATGCGCGATTCTGTCGTTTCAGACGTTGTGTCAAGTCCTTATGAACTGTGGACTTGCTAATTCCAAAACGCATTGCGGCGTTGCGAACGGTAGCTCCGGTTTCTGCGACATACTGCCCCAACGCAACGGCTCTCTCCTCTGGATTCCCTTTCATGCAGGCACACCCCCCAGTAAAAAAATGGTGCTCTTACTGTAAAAAGTACCTGCAATTTTTGGGATATCTTTATGGACTGTGGACTTGCTGATTCCGAACTGTTTTGCGGCACTGCGGACGGTTGAGCCTGTTTCTGCGACATATTCGCCCAGCGCGATGGCTCTCTCTTCCGGATTCCCTTTCATACAAGCGCACCTCCCCACAGGAAAATGGCATTTTGACTGTGAAAAGCACCTGCAATGTTTGGGGTGTCTTTATAAATTGATGCGATAAATCAGTGGATGTTGAATTAAATGGCTGGTTTGCGGGATCATCATTTGATTGGCATGTAATTTGGTAAAAATGAATGGAGATGTTTTGGCGAGGATACGGCGGGCGTTACTCCGTCACTGCCCAAAAGGGATAATAATAAATTTTTAGCACAATAAATAGGACTGTAAATTGATGCTTTTGAAGATTGATCCGAGTGGTGTAACAGCATTTCATGAATTAAAATATATACTGGGGAAATTTACAAGAATGGGGAAGAGCGTTAACGCCGCTTTTCCCCATTTTTGTTATATGATTACACATTCACTTTTTATAGGGCACTATAGAACTTAAGATATCATTAATAGGTAAAAACCTATTAATAATGATAGTATTCAGAAAAGGACCTTTCCATTATAATAAGTACAAAGTTCAATTGAACACTCAGGATCAACACAAAAAAGGAGGATAGTGCCCTGTTGTGGATACAGAGCAGTTGATGATGAAGAAATCGCTTTATGAGGGTGAAGCCTGGCTGGGCCAACCTCCGGAAATTGAAGAAAGCCAGATAGAAAAAACAATGGAAGCGGATGTAGTCGTAGTTGGTGCAGGGCTGGCGGGAGTGGCTGCAGCACGCACCGCAGCAGAATTGGGCTGTACGGTACTTCTGCTGGAAAAATGTGAAGCCCCGCAAGCACGTTCGGGCGATTTTGCCGTAATGGACAGCCGTGTGGCGGATACTTGGGGCCGCCGCAATGTGGATAAAGTCCAGATTGTCAACGACCTGATGCGGGATATGGCATATAAGGTGAGTCAGAATATTCTGCGCCGCTGGGCAGAGGAAGCAGGAGAGGCATTTGATTGGTATTTGGAAGGCTATCCCGGCATCCCAGTATTGAAGACGACGGCGGAGATTCCACCGGAAGGAGCAAAGTGTTGGATACAACCGAGGCGCTGTCCCGCACCAGAGAACTTTGAGAACAGTACGGAGCGCTTTAAGTGCTATCAAACGACCGCTTGGGTTCGGCCGACGCATATCCCAGTGTTTCAGGGAAATGTGCAAATGCTGATGCAGACTGGGCTGGCGCAATGCCTGTTTTCGGCACCGGTTGTGAAATTGTTGCGGGAGAAAGACGGACGTGTGCAGGGCGCAGTGGCCCAGGTTGGAGAATGCAGATACATAAAAGCGCTGGCCAGAAAAGGGGTGGTGCTTTCCACGGGGGATTATATGAGCAATGCGGAGATGCTCCGCCGTTTTTGCCCCGGTATGGCTGACACACCGCAATTATGGCTTGGAAGAGATAAAAACCATAACCCGAGCAACACGGGAGATGGGCACCGGATGGGTATGTGGATCGGCGCCAAGTTACAGGACAGCCCGCACGCTCCCTGCGCCCACCATATGGGAAGTGTTTTCGGGGCATCCGGGTTTGTGCTGATAAACACGCGAGGGATGCGTTTTGTGAATGAGGATGCTCCGGGGCAGCAGATTGGAAGCCAGATCGAGAATCTTCCGGACAAAACAGCTTGGCAATTTGTGGACAGCAATTGGCCGGAGCAAGTGGGGCGAGTGCATCCGAACCATGGATCAGTATGCTTTTTCGTGACCGATGAAGAATTGCAGGATGGCACGTTGTACAGTAAGCTTTCTACGATAGACAATTATATTTCACCTGCATTTGTGGAAAAGGCTGTTGCGAGCGGCAAACTGTTGCGAGCGGATACGCTGGAAGAGCTTGTAGAGAAAACAGGTCTTCCTGTGGAGCAGACACTCG
Source organism: Owariibacterium komagatae (assembly GCF_045865535.1). Taxonomy (GTDB): domain Bacteria; phylum Bacillota; class Clostridia; order Oscillospirales; family Ruminococcaceae; genus Ruthenibacterium; species Ruthenibacterium komagatae. Next base: position 1,183,349 of record NZ_AP031406.1, on the reverse strand, counting down.
CATCGCTGGAACGCTATAACAGAATGTGCGCAGAGGGGAACGACAAGGACTATGGCAAGAGGGCCATGCGGTTGTTCCCGGTGGAGAAAGGGCCTTTTTATGCCTCCAAATTCGTCCCTGCTACGATGATTGCGGTAATGGGAGGCTTGGAAAGTGATGAAGAAGCGCGCTGCTACGACGAGGAAGGAAAGGTGATCCCGGGCCTGTACGTGGCGGGAAACGTGCAGGGCAATCGTTTTTCTGTGGACTACCCGCTTACTGTTCCGGGATTAAGCCATTCGATTGCACTGACCTTTGGACGAATTGCGGGACGGAACGCAGCGCTGGGATAGAAAAGGATAAAGCACACAACAATAAATTGTTGGGATGTGCAAAAACAACTGCCGGAGCGGGGAAATAATCCTTCTCCGGCAGTTGTTTTTATACTGGCGTCAGGAAAAAATGGAAATCTTGAATAATCATGCTGCGCCTTGTATAATAAAATAATATACAAATTGATGTATTGTGATAAAAAAATGGAAAATTTGCTGCAAAGGGGGCGCTGTTTTGCAGACGAAAATAAAGCTACTCAATCGCAGGCGGATCAATCAGAAGTTGGAGAATATCTTTTTGTATCCGCTGTCCATCGTGCATGCGCCCATTGGATATGGAAAGACAACGGCAGTCAGCCAGTTTTTGAACCAGTATGCTGAAACAGTGGATCTTGTGTGGGCCTCTCTGGCTGGAAGCGGCGGCTCGGTGGAGTATCTATGGAACCACTTGGTGGAGAATATTCGGGAGAGCGATTTGCGCCACGCGCTGAAAAAAATGGGTTACCCTTATGATGAACTCAAGCGTGTTAATTTGGTGGATCTGCTGATTGACTATGAGTATAAACGCCCGGCGGTATTGGTGTTGGATGATTTTCAGGTGATTGACGATCCAGGAGTGTTTGCGCTCATCAAGCTTGTGGTGCAGGAGCATATCAAGAATATGCATATTGTGCTGATTACACGCGATTTGTCAAAGTTGGATGCGGCAGGGCTGTATCAGAAACAACTGTGTTTTACTTTGACGGAAAAATCCCTGAAATTTACCAGAGAGGAGATTCAACGGTATTTTAATATAGCAGGTTGTGTGCTGTCAGAAGACGATGTAGAAAAAATATACAGCTACACAGAAGGCTGGGTATCAATGGTGTATGTGCTGCTGAAAGGGATGCAGCGCGGCTTGCCAGTGGGAAAAAGTGACACGATAAACGATATCATTGAACAGAATTTATACAATACGCTCAGTGAAAAAGCGCGTGAGACGCTCTGCAGGCTGTCTTTTTTGGAGGCTTTCACGATTTCCATGGCGCTTTATGTGCTGGATGACCCGGAGGCTGGATATGTTCTGCAGAGGCTGATCAAGCAAAACACCTTTGTTGTATACAATGAGTTTGATAAAAGCTATAAGATACGGAATCTGCTGCAGGAATTTTTTGGGCTGCGGGCCAAATTTTTGAATATTGATTTTCGGCCTTTGTACAAGCGGGCCGGAGAATGGTATTTGCGCGAGCGGCAGTATGAAAGAGCTTTTGAATATCTCTATCAGGCAGGCGAGATAGAGATGATCTTGGCGGAATTCAACCGTGAGAATACGCCGGATATTCAGTTTACACAATTTCGGCGGTTTTTTCCTATTTTTGATACGCTAACACAGGAGCAATGCCTTAAATATCCAATTGCATATTTGCAGTATATCCGTATTCGCGCGATGGGTACAGAGCAGGGGGCGTTGGGACGGTGCCGGGACAACTTGGATACCATGGAACGGTATATTCAAGGTTCGACGTTGAACGAGGGCTATAAGCGGTTCCTTTTGGGCGAAGTGAATGTAATTCGTACATTTGTGGTGTATAACGACCTGGAGGCAATGGTACGGTGCAATGAAAAAGCAATGGAGTATTTCTCGGGGGGATGCTCCTGCATTGTAACGCGACACAAGGAATTCACTTTCGGGTCTCCGCATCTTCTCTATGGATATTATAAAGAAAAGGGTAAGTTGCGGCACACGGCAGAATATCTTGCGCAACACAGCGAAAGTCTGACGGCTCCCGTTGATGGCTGTGGCACGGGGTGTGACTCTGTCGCACTGGCGGAATACGCTCTGGAGACGGGTGACTTCGACCATGTGGAGTTACATGCATATAAGGCGATGTATAAAGCCAAAGCGGCGAAGCAGACCTGTCTGATGGTTTGCGCTCAATTTGCGCTGGCGCGGTTAGAGATTCTGTGCAGTACCAGTGAGAGGGACCCGCAGCTGATGGGATCCCTTCGGGAAGAAGTACTGAAGGAAAACAATCCGGTCCTCAATTCGACGTTTGCGTTGTGCGACGGATATTTGAATGCCTGCCTGGGACGCAGTGGTGAAATTGCGGAATGGATACGTAGCGGCGATTGGAGCGGAGCCAGTTTTCTGCGCCAGGGAATGCCGTTTTATCACACCGTATATGCGAAAGCGGTGATGCTGAGCGGTGATGCGATTCGGCTGGAAGCGGTGTGCGAGATGGCGCTGCGCGAGTTTGCGCCGTATCAAAATCAATTGGGACTTCTGCACAATGCAATTTATATGGCTGTGGCACAAAAGCAGCTGCATGGAGAAGAAGCCGGATGCGCCGCGTTGTGCCGTGCATTGGAAATTGGGCAGGCGGATGGGATCGTGTTGCCTTTTGCTGAAAATGCTGTGTATATTTTGGACATGCTGGAAAAAATTTCAGATCAGAATGTTTTTGATGCTGCATACATGAACCGTGTTCTTTTTTGTGCACAGGAATATCAAAAGCGTGTAGAATGCTTAAATTTTAACAAAGTTGTGCTTACTGCAAGGGAAAAAGAGATACTCGGCCTGCTGGAACGCGGATGCAAGCATGAAGAGATCGGGGAAAGGCTGTTTATTTCGGTGACAACGGTGCGTTATCACATTAAAAATATTTATCAAAAATTGGAAGTCAATAATAAAGTTCTGGCGATAAAGAAGGCGCAGGAGCTGAAGCTTCTGTAAGCTTTACGCTGTTGCTCGTAAATCGATTTGTCCTTATATATGCACGAGAGCGCTGTGAAGTCCGTTCACAGCGCTCTTATTATCATGGTAGCAGAGCCCCGGCGGTTTGCTGCTGGGGGACAAAAATACCGCTAAGCCAGTGTCATTTAGGCGCTGGCCTATTTTATGCCCAAGCGAAGTTCTTCCCTTTAGAAGCAAGCAGATCCTTTGGTCCCGAAAAAACCACCATGCTGCCTGGAAATGTTTGGCAGCCACCTTACAGAAAGAACGAGGAGGTTTCAAACAAGATGAAGAAACGTACAGCGTGTTTCAGCTATCGGTGTAGTAGAGAAGAGAGTTTTCGTAAGCTTTGTAAAGAGACAATCACAAAGGCAAGCGTGTGCCAGTTACAGTTATATACTAGTCATCATATCTCGCTGAAATATCAATACGGAAATAGGAAATTCCGGCGTTGAGTGTACTACGTGGACACAGTTGAGGGCCACTGAAGGAGATGACCATGTGTTATACTCTTCTGGAACTTCCGCCAGCTCCCGGTTCAACCGGAAATAGGACTTGATGTGCAGAAAAAGGCTACCCTATCAATGAGAGGGGGAATGAAAAAACAATGAGGAGAAATACCCCGGCAATACTATTATTAATGATAGTGCCGCTGAAATGTCGAGATGGTTATAATAGAGACAGCAAAGGCAAAATACACTTTTTCGTACATCATTTAAAAGAAAAATATATGAAATATTCACAAGAATGGCTTGGCGGACAGAAAACGATGCGGCATTGGATTGTATTGCGTATGCAATAGAAAATAAAAATGAGGTGAAAAAGATGAAAAAGGTGAAACGGATTTTAAGTCTTGTGCTCGTGCTGGTCATGGCAGCAGGCCTTGCTGCTTGCGGCGGTGGAGGTACGTCTGGTGCCGGTTCCAGCACAGCGGCAGAACCGGCCGGTAGTCAAGGAAGCGGTGAAGGGTATGAACTGACCATGTGGCTGTTCCAGGACTGGACCGTAGGAACAGCGGCGGAGATATTCAACACATGGGCAGATGAATACATCGCGCAGCATCCGGAGGTGAAAAGCATCACCTTCGTTGGAAAACCGGACACAGAGATTGTATCTGGGTTTATGGCTGGCGGTTCTCTGCCAGACATGTTTGCCATCCAGTTCCTGAACGGCAAGCGCATTGTGGAAAGTGCGGATATCCTGAATCTTCAGCCCTATTATGATGCGGCACCCGAAGAATACAAAAACGCCCTGAATGCTGATGCCATGAAGGATTTGATGACGAATCCGGAAGGAACCTGCTGGGGGCTTCCGTTCACTGCAAACTGTCAGCTTTTATACCGCAATTTGACTGTTTTGGAGGCCTGCGGCATTGATACGTCCAAGCGCCCTGAAACAATGGATGAATTGCTGGAACAGTTTGCTATCGTGCAGGAAAATGGTTATGATGTTTTGCCCAACCTGACGGCCAGCGATTGGGTAACGAGCGCGTTTGTATGCGGCAACCCGGATTTGAAGGTCGGTTGGGAGAATGGAGAAACGACGATTACGGCAGAGGCATTGGAACCCGGATACGAGCTGCTGAAGGAAGTTGGGCAGTACTCTGCGGCTTATACGTTCCTGGACCAAGCAGCCACAGACGCGTTTACATCTGATAAACTGGCCTTTACGGTACATGGCCCGTTCCTGAATCCTAACTTGGAAGCTGCTGCCCAGGAAAACAGCAATTTCAAATATGATGCCATTCCGATGCCTTCTCAGGTGGCCGGCGGCCCGTACAGTGCTTCCTACGGCAACGAATGGTTAGGAGTTGTGGACAGCGGAGACCAGGGGCGTAATGACGCGGCAGCTGGGTTCCTGATGTATATCACCGATACCGAGCAGATGAAGACGTTCTGCCGTGAGATGGGACGCCCTGTTATGAACAATGAAGCGATGGACGAAATTGCGAACGATCCGGAGTCGCCGTGGCTGTTGGGCGTATGCAACGAGATTGTGAACAATTGTGTGAACCAGGCGGTCCCGTTCCGCTGCGATATGATGTGGGAGACAGGCTGTGCTGATTCTATGTTCGGGCTTTGGGATGGAAGCCTTACAGATGCCAAGGCGGCGGCTGAGGATTCCATTGCAATGATTAATGAAAATGCATAAACCAGTTGCGTAAGCTGTGTGGGTGCGCGGCCCGGCCGCGCGCCCACGGTTATGGCCAGTCTGTGAAAAGCCTCTCGCAGGCTGGCCATAACCGTGGGCTATTCGGACGGGGCCTGGGAAGAATCAGGGAAAAAGGAGAGAGCGCCATGACAAATACAGTCGGAAAACATGTTGCGGGGCAGAATCATATGAAAATTGGAGGCAGGGCTTTCTGGCGTAAGTACGGGAAGCATTATCTGGGCCTTGCGCCGTTTGTTATTTTTTTCGGCGTTTTTATTTTATGGCCGATGCTATATGGACTGGTGATGAGCTTTTTTGATTGGTCCACCAGAACAAATGCGGAAATTTCTTTTGTCGGGCTTGAAAATTTTAAAACCGTGCTTAGTCAGGAAACGCAACAAGGAAAACGGTTTTTGACCTCACTGAAAAACCTGTCACTTTTCGTGGTGCTGGTAGTGCCGCTGAACCTTATTTTTGCCACAGTCATTTCTCTGGTAATCAATCAGTTCCGCGGTCGGATGCACAATTTTCTGCGCGGCGCATTTTTTATGCCATATGTTGCACCGTTCTTTCTGGCTACGGGCGTTTGGCTGTGGTTGATGAGTGCGGATACCGGGCTGGTGGCGGTGCTTCTGGCCAAAATAGGAATTGGCGAAGGTGTTACCTGGCGCCTGACACCGGGATATTTTACAGCGCTTCTGATCATTATTGACCTCTGGCGTGCAATTGGTTTCAATATGATCATTCTGACCGCCGGCATGAAAAATATCCCGAACGATTTATACGAAGCATCCATGATCGATGGTGCCAGCACATTTCAACAGTGGATTCATATCACCATCCCAATGCTGGAGCCGGTGCTGTTTTTTGTGGTCGTGAATTGCTTTATCGGGGCAATTCAAACTTATGACATTCCGTGGGTGCTTTCCAATTCCAGCGCTGTGGGCGTGATTGGCGGAAAGAATGCGTTTGCCAGTTATCCTGTCATGGAAATCGTGGGCAACGTATATTCGGGAAAAGCGGGCAATTTGGGTCGTGCGTGTGCAGAAGGCTTTGTGCTGATGCTTATTATTTTCACCATTACGCTGCTCCAGATTATTTACCGCAATCGCAAGAATAAGGACAATTGAGGGGGCGGTATTATGATGAAGAAAACTTCTCCGGCAGCCAAGATATTCAGCTGGGTATTTGCACTTTTCTGGCTGGTCGTGTGCCTGCTGCCCTTTACGCAGCTGATCAGCGTGACATTTTCAACTGCGGACAGAGGGATTGTTTCTACGTTTTATCCCAATTCGCTGTCCAGTGGCATCGAAAATATCAAGCAGGCGTTGTTGCAAACCAATCTGGCGCCGTCAACTTTTCAGACGCTTATCTATGTGAGTGTGACCATCGTCGGCATGCTGATCGTGTCTTCTCTGGCGGCGTATGAGCTGGCGTGCTTCAAATTCCCGGGACGCGATGTGATTTTTATGCTCATTTTATCGAGCATGATGCTTCCGATGATCACTTACGTCATCCCTCTTTACCGATTTGTGTATAACTTGGGCTGGAGCGATACATTGATTGGTCTCGCAATTCCGTCCATTCCATCCGCATTTGCGGTATTCATTATCAGGCAGTTTTTAGAGAGTATGCCGCATGAACTGATAGAAGCCGGTGAGATAGACGGCGCAGGGCATTTGAAAATATTTCTGCGTGTGGTATTGCCGCTGATGGCCACGCCGTTGCTGACGGTGACAGTCATACAGTTTATGCAGGTGTGGGGTTCCTTTTTGTGGCCGACATTGGTGGCGGGAACCAAATGGAAGCCCGTCAGCGTCTTGGTGGCTGGTCTCCTGGGAGATGGCTCTTGGATTGAAGGCCGCGTAAAAATCGCTGCGATGCTGCTCAGCGGCATTCCGCCGGTAGCTGTATATCTCGTGTTCCAAAAATACATTGTTGAAGGCATAGCCACATCGGGCCTGAAGGGATGAGCCGTTGCCGGAAGATTTTGAAAAGGAGAAATGAATTCATGGGGAATAGGATGTATCATTACTGGAAAAGCCAGCCCGCGGTACTCCGGCAGATCCTTGAACAAAAAAAATCACAGACAGAAGAATTTGTGAAGCTGTTTTGCGCGGTGAAGCCGGATAAACTGTATCTGATTGGCAGCGGCACTTCCCTGAATGCGGAACGTGCTGCCGCAGGATATATGGAAACGATATTGGATGTAGATGTATGTGCAGTCCCCTCTTCACGCGTCCCGAGGCTGCGAGGCGAACGGCCCATGGTCGTGTTTATTTCGCAGGGGGGCTCGTCGACCAACACGCTGCAGGCGATGGAACAGCTTGCCGCCTACCCATCCATCAGCATCACTGGAGAGGCAGAATGCGAGATTCGGCGGCGCAGCAGACATCATATGCTCATTGGTTGTGGAGAAGAACTCGCAGGCCCCAAGACGGTAGGATATACAGCGTCGGTACTTTGTTTTTACATATGTGCGCTGGAGGCTGCCTTAGCTGCCGGGACGATCGGGCTGGAGAAATACAATGCGGAGATCGGCGTGCTGGAGCTTGCCGTGACTCAGATGGAAGAAAATATCCGGCGCACGGAAGCGTGGTTCCAGAGAAATCAGGATGAACTGATGCAGATTCGTAAATATGTCCTGGTCGGATGTGGCAGTGCATTTGCGGCCGCTACAGAAGGATGTTTGAAAATCCTGGAGACAATCAAAGTGCCGTCCATGAGCTTTGAATTCGAAGAATACCTGCATGGACCGATCATTCTGACAGACCGGGAACTGGGCGGGGTGTTCTATATCAGCGACGCGCCCGGAGAGCGGGAGCGCATGATGGAACTGGCACGCTGCCATGCCCATTTTTCACCCTATGCCTATATGGTGACTACGGATGAGTCGATTCAGGGGGAAAAAGTTCTGCATGCTCTGCGCACCGGATATGACCACACGCAGATTTTTGAAGCAGTGCTGCTTCCACAGCTCTTGGCGGCACGGGTACCGGAGCTATTGGGATTGGCTGAGGGGTCGCCGGCATACGATTTGTATACAAAAAACTGTCCCACCAAGTACAATAACGGAAGATAAAGGCAGGGCAAGATGATATGAAATATATCTTAGGCATAGACAGCGGTGGTACGAAATATCTTGTACGGGCTTGTACGCCGGAGGGCGACGTGATTGCGGAGTACGTTGGATTTCCGGCACCGCATTACCGCCTGGAGCGTGAAGAAGTAATTAAACGGATCAATGCAAATATTGATGCATGTTTGGCCGAATTCGAAGGCTCCCGCAAAGAATGCGTTTACCTTGTCTGCGGGACAACAGGCCTGGATACGGATCGGGACCAGCAGGTAGTGGATGATATTTACAAAGGCCTTCCCGGTTTTGTATGTCCGGTATTGTGTGTAAATGATGCACAGGTAGCACAATTTGCCGTCACCGGGGGAGTGGGCGTAGTCGTTATTGCCGGCACCGGTTCCATTGCATTCGGCTGCAATGAAAAAGGGCAGACAGCACGGTGCGGCGGCTGGCCACCCTGCATTTTTGGCGACGAAGGTTCGGGAAGCTGGATCAGTATGCGTGCGTTGAATCATATGAGCCTTTTGATGGATGGGCGGGTCAGGCCGTCTATCCTCAGCGGGAAACTCAACGAAGTGCTGCATCTGGAGCGCAAGGAAGATTTAATCGGCGTGTGCATCGACATTGAACATATGTGCTGGAAAAATCCGGGTCTCGCAATGGTTGTGGACCAAGCGGCCGAGCAGGGGGATCCCTATGCAGTTGAAATACTCAAAGAGGCGGCGCATCATACTTTTTCGCTGGGAGACACGATCGTACAGCAATTGCATTTGGCAGAGCAGCCGGCATTCCGAGTGGGTGCTTGGGGCAGCGCAATTGTGAAGAGCAAGCTTCATTTTCAGTTTTTTAAAGAGCTTTTTACTGAGAAATATGACAATGTTGAGGTGCTCATTGCCCGGGAGGATGCCGCGATGGGAGCGTGCAGGATTGCCCAGGCGCGATTGAAGAACGCAGAATGATCAGCCGAGGTCCCGGTGCTGCGCGTCCAGCGCGGCTGGGACCTTTTTTACAGACTGCGCTGTGTATGAAACAATGAAAAAGAGAGGCATTTTGGATATGAAAAGAAAGATCATTGATTTCCACACTCATCTGGGAGATATTTTTCATGACAGCAGAAATATCGTATTCCATCCGCAACTTCATTTTTCCCCCTACCCGGACCCGTTTGAGGATTTGGCGCGGGATCATTACAGCCGTGCGCTGGTTACGGAAAACCAGGAGGAGCAGAATATCCTGATTGATGCCGGGCAACTGAGGACATGGGAATATGGGAGCCTGGAAGCGACCCAAAAGGCGCTGGATGAGAATCATATCGATTATGCAGTGTCACTGCCTGTTATGCCAAATTCCAGCTTCGAAGAAGCGCTGGCGGCATCGAAGCTGGAGCCGAGACTGATTCCTTTTACAAGTGCGGACTTCAGCCTCCCCATCCCGGAAATGAAGGCCAAGCTGAAAAGGGATATCATGAGGGGGGCAAAAGGGTTAAAACTGCATCCTATTTTGCAAAATGTACCTCTTACAGACGAACGCACTTACGCAGCTGTAGAGGTGTTTGGAGAACTGGGATTGCCGATTACTTCCCATTGCGGGATCAATGATTATTATAAGCCGGGAAGTAAATATCAGGCTCTGGCACCCAAGGAATATGGAGAGTTGCATTATATGCTTGCCTTGATCGAGAGGTATCCGGATTACATCCTCATTCCAGCGCATGCCGGAGGAGATTGCGGCTGGGAGTACGAGGAGTTGGCGCAAGCGGTTCACAAGCACGGTTGGAAAAATGTGTATACAGACACGTCGTTCAAAAGTGCCAAGGTTATGAGGGAACTGGTTGAATTGTTTGGCGAAGATAAGTTGTTGTTTGCAACAGATTATCCCTTCGACGGGATTACACAGTCTGTTATGGCCTGTGAAGAGGCTTTTGCGGAAGATCCTGTTCTTGCGGACAAGGTGTTTTACAGAAACGCAGCGAAGCTGCTTCACTTATGAGGAAAGGAGGATATAAAATGGAATTTACATTGTTGCAGGAAGCCAAGATACTGTACGGTGCAGGAAAAGTGCAGGAGACAGGAGCGCTGATGCGTTGCCTGGGCGTGGATAAGGTTCTGGTAGTCTGCGATGAGGGCGTGAAAAAGGCGGGAATTGTAGAGCGCGTAACAAACAGCCTCACGCAGGCACAGGTGAAGTTCGTGCTTTTTGATAAAGTACAGGCGGACCCGCCCAGCGAAGTCGTGGACAAAGGGGCGGCCTTCTGCAAGGCGGAACAGTGTGGCGCTGTAATAGCGGTTGGCGGGGGAAGCAGCATCGATACGGCAAAGGGAATCAATTTGCTGCGCTGCAATCCGGGAAAAATCATGGATTACGCCGGGCCGAAAGGCGAAATGAAAAAAGCGGGCGGTCTTGTGGCGATTCCCACGACGGCGGGTACAGGAAGCGAATTGTCGGATGGCCTGATCATCACCAGCCCCGAACATGTTAAATGTCCGATTTTGGCGACAAACGCAATGGCAGAGTATATTATTTTGGATCCTTTGCTTACGGTGGGGCTGCCGGCAGGGCTTACGGCTTCTACGGGAATGGATGTTTTGGCGCACTCAGTGGAATCGTACACATCAACGGCGGCATCTGTGCCCACAGACCAGATCAGTGAGGGGAATATCCGTTCAGTTATACAATGGCTACCTCTTGCAGTGTCACATCCGGATGCCTTAAAACCGCGGGAGCATATGGCTGTGGCCAGTATGTTGGGCGGCTGGATGCTCCGATACGGACATACGCATGCGGGGCACTCCGTAGCACATGTCCTAGGTGCCCGGTGCAGCATTCCGCACGGATATGCTTGTGCTTACGCGCTTCCATGGGTTTTGGAGTTTAATGCCCCGGTGCTCCTGGAAAAAACGGTTGCCGTGGGGAAAATGTTCGGATGTTCGTTTACAGGCGACGAAACACCGCAGCAGATCGGCATGGTTGTCCGTCAAGCTGTCACATCCTTCCGGGATGAAATGCTGCAGCTGCGCCCGGTTTCAAGTTTTGTCGAACGGCCAGATAATGGGATGCTGGATAGGATGGCGGCGGAAATTGAAGTGGATTTGTTCCAAGCGTTTAATCCTCGCAGGATGAACAAGGAAGATGCACGGATAATATTGGAAAATATATTTTCATAGGCACATAGTCAAAGGAAAATGCATAAAAAAACAGCAGCCAGATGGATACGGCTGCTGTTTTTTTGAATGCTTAAGCGAAAGAGCAACCTCAGCTAAGTAGAAACGGGAAACAGAATGATATAGTAAGAGACTTTTTTTGGCAGAAAGGAAGTCGCGATTGGCCAAGTATAATAATATTTAGTAAAAGCGAAAGAAACAGAGAGTTTGAGGCACAACATGGAGGTACCAGTATCATACGTACATGACAGCAAGCTGCTTACTGGGGGTGACCAGTTTTTGATTTGGGACCATCCCCTAATTTCCCTGTTTATAGTGCCGTGATTGGTATAACTGACACTCCATTCATTTGTATTTCTAATTTATAGGTTTGGAGTGTCAAGGTTTCTGCCGACTGCAGAAGTCAATGTAGTGATGTGGAATCTCTTTTCTATAGTTTGGAAAATGTAAACGATGCCTTCCGGAAGAACTCATATATTCAGTTTCTTTTGGCCAATATAGATACAAAGAATTTTACAAGGTTTTAGAGAATGGCCGATGACGTGAAAAGTATGCTCCGCATTAGAAATGCGGGCTTCAAAGTCATAAGCCGATAGAAATTCGTGAGGAGGCAGTGGGCATCATTCCTTGATAGCCAAAGTACTTGCGTAGTGAACAGTTTTGCAGACTGAGATTTCCCTCTCTAACGGGTCTGCATCAGGTTACGTCATGTGGTTGGTATCCGGCAGGGAAACAAGAAGTGCATGAACATGACGCCTCAAGAGATAGTTATTGGGGAGACCGCGATTGGTGGTTGCCACAGGCTGAAATAGAAGAATCCGAGCGTCACGCGGAGTTTTAGCCAGTGTTTTATTCCGGCGATGAAGCAGGCAGTACAGTTAAGTCGCAATTGGGATACAGAGGAGTTTTTTTCTAAAAAGTACAGAATGGCTTCCAGTAGATTGAAACGGTTCTCGATAGATAGAGTTGGATTGACTATTGCCTTGTGCTGTATGAGCATTGAACGCGGCACTATAGGTGGACCGAGCTATATGGAATTATCCCATTTTGATGAGCCAAAGTGCTTGGCACTGTTGATATTTTTGCACTACATTCAGTTCAATGACTTTCAGAATATAACAAACGAATCCGATGAGTGCCGGCACTAAGCGTTTTGAAAGCGCGATATTTTGAAGGATATGTACAGTATTCGGCAAAATTAAGGGGTGTATCATCGACAACACAAAACAATATTTGGAAACCATTCAACGCCAAGTTTTTGCAGCGACTGGGCGGTTCCGATTTAATGGTGTTTCTGTTGACTGCATTGCCTGGACTGGTGGCAGTATTGACATTGATCCCCAGTTCGCTGTTTTTAGCTCGAAGCAGGAGCAAAAAAAGAGTAATGAAAGCGTTGTTCTATACGAACAGAGGATTGTTGCTTGTAATTGCAGTGATTCCGTTCCTTCCTGAATCTATACGCCCGTTAATTTTTGTGCTCTTAGTTGGATTTATCAATTTTCCGGATGGGGCTTCTCAAAACGCGATGCAGGGGTATGTTGGCGAATTGTTTGAAGAAAGGGAGCGAGTTGAGGCGCTCTCTCTGCGAATAAAGTTCAGCACCTTTTTTACTCCATTTGTGACGATGCTCACAGGGGCACTTCTCGCACATTTTGAAAATTCCGGCAATGAAATTTTGCGCGTTTATCAAATCATTTTTGTGGTTGCGTTTTTGCTTGGTATGGTGGAAATTTCTGTATTTTCACGTTTCCGCGACCGGGAAATGCCGGCAGATCAAAACAAAGAAGGCGGTGCTGAGTTTTGTGCTGATACGATCAAACAGATTTTTAAAAACCGTAAGTTCGTAAAATATATTATTCTTCTTTTTGTGTTTAACTTCTTTTGGCAGTCAGGCGGTCCGCTCAGCAGCTTGTATATGTTAAATGTTCTTCATGCCAATGAACTTTGGATTGCTTTTTTTTCTATTATCTCGGGGATTGTAGCGCTTTTTACAGCGCCGTTTTGGAATAAGTTGATCTTCCGCATTGGAAATAATCGTTCGTTAATCCTGTTGTCTCTTGTTATGGTATTTAATCTGGGATTGTACCTTTTGGCAAAAGATTGTTATGCGATGTGTGCAATTCAATTGGTAAACGGATTGGCTTTAATGGGGAGTGGCGTAGTTATCATTAACGGTGTGTATGAAGTGGCCCCTCGTGATAACAATGGGTTGGTGTATATTGGGGTTTATAATACACTTTATAACATTTCGATGTTTGTGGCGCCGTTCTTTTCCTACTGGATTCTTTCGCATTGGAACCTAACCACCGCAATTGTGATTGTCTCTTTGGGAAGAGCATTTTGCTTTGTCCTTTTTTTACTGACGCTCGGAGGAGAAAAAAAGTTGATTCCAGGAAAGGCGCCCTATTAATTTGCCGAACTTGCAGCTTTTCAAGGAGGATTTTTATGGAATTAGGAACGGCTAAACGCTGCATTACGCCCCAAAAGTCATTGCGACTGAGTGGCTTCTCGTTTCGGAATAAAAAATTTGACGAAGTAAGCCAGGATATTTATTTACGTGTTTATTTTGTAAAGCATTTAAAGCGGCAGCTTGTAATTGTTTATGCGGATTTGCTCGGCTGGGGCGATCCACTGGTGTCGAGATTGCGCACTGAATGCAGCCAGAAGTTTGGATTGCGGGCTCAGGATTTGTTTTTTGTCGCTTCACATAATCATTCCGGGCCGCCGTCCGGATTGGTCGCAACACATGCGGTGGAAGAGCCGGATCCTGCTTATTGTGATTTTTTGATCCAGGAGGTTTTGATTGGAATTGAATCGGCGGAAAAAACTATGGAACCGGTTGACCTTTTCCGCAATGACGGAGTTTGCCCATTTAATATATATCGGCGGAAACCGGAAGGCCCTGGTGCAACTATGCGTCCGAATTATGAGGTCCCGGCGGATCAGAGATTGGCGACGATTTCTTTCCGAAAACGAGACGGGGCGCTGAAAGGTATTTTAATCAGCTATGCGTGTCATGCCAATATTGCTGGTGGAAATACGTTGCATCCTGATTTTCCAGGGATTGCGATGGACTTGATGGATAGACGTTTCCCAGGCTGTGTTTGTTTGTTTTTGCAGGGATTTACGGGCGATATGCGGGCAAATTTTGTTTTGGGTAATGAGTTTTACAGAGGAAGCTATCAGGATGCGGCAGTATTTGGCGAGAGATTCGGAAAACTGTGTGCCAATTTAGCGGAACAGCGTTCTGAAGAAATTCCCCCTTTTCTGTACTCTAATCAGATGAGAAGCAAACTTCCGCTGAAGAATTCTGTGGGACGGGAAGAGTGCCTGAGATTGATAAATCAAGGGTCCTTGTTGGAAAAGGATTGGGCAGAGGTGATTCAGAAAAAAGCCTTCGCTGCTTACGAAACGCTAGATGCAGGGTTAATTGTTTTGGGGGCAGGGATAGAATTTTTTACTCTGAATGCGGAAGTGTCACGTTTTTATGCGGAATATGCGCGGACGTTGGTTCCTGATGCGCTTTGTGCTGGTTACGCGAATGGTTTGATCGGGTATTTGTGTACAGAAATGCAGATTCGCCACGGCGGCTATGAACCGAAGGAATCTGCAGTGTATTTCGGCTTGAACGGAACGTATCCGCCTGAAATAGAACAGAAGATTCAAGGTGCGTTGGAAACGCTTTGGCGGAACGCACAAAAAGAGATTGAAAGAGATGGCTTTTCAAAAGAATAAGTAAAGTGTGAGGGTTATGAAAAAAGACATGAATCCAACATCAAAAATGGCAACGCTTTGGGTTTTGATGGCAGGGTGCCTTTGGGGGACCATGGGGATTTTTGTGCGGATCTTTGAGACCATGAACTTGACTTCAATGCAAATGGTACAAATTCGCAGTAGCATAACAGCAGTATTGGGCATTCTGGTTGTGTTGTTGTGGAAACCAAGTATGCTGAAAATACGAGTAAAAGATGCATGGTGTTTTATTGGTACAGGGATTTTCAGCATGGTTTTTTTCAATTTCTGTTACTTTTCAGCTATTCAAAAACTGGATATTTCTGTAGCAGCGGCACTCCTGTATACGGCACCGGTCTTTGTCTGTTTGCTTTCCAACTTTTTGTTTGGAGAGCGTATTACACGCAGGCATGTGGTTTGTATGGGATTGGTTTTGCTGGGATGTGTGCTGGTCAGCAATATTCGCCTGAATGAGACAAACTGGTCGATTATCGGTGTGGTTCTTGGTATAGGTGCGGGTATCGGATATGCGTTTTACAGCGTTTTCTCTCGTTACGCTTTGCAAAAGGGATATCATCCGGTCACGATTATTTTGTATACGTTTATCTTTGCCTGCGTTGGTGGAGCGTTTTTTGTTAATCCAATCTCTTTGGTACCACTGGTCTTGTCTCCCAATACAGGGCTTCTTTGTATTCTATATGCCTTAGCTACAACATTATTGCCATATTTCTTTTACACTACGGGTCTTACCTATTTGGAAAATAGCCGAGCATCGATGCTGGCGGCAATTGAACCGGTGACAGCAGCATTTTTAGGGATTATCTGTTTCAAGGAAATTCCATCTGTTTTGGAATTTGGCGGAATTATTTTGATTTTGGTGGGAATCAAAATTTTGAACGCTGCCAAAACAGAAAGTTCTTCTTCATAAGGATTTAGACGTTTATGCTCAAGGTATATACATTGCCTCAAATTTCAAATAGGACAGAAAATAAATATGCGGAGATTCTGTCGTGCATTTTGGATCTCGGTGAACTTTTATTGATCAGCGGCGCGGAAGTAATGCGCGTAGAAGATACAATTATACGATTGTGTATGGTTTATGGTTTCACGAAAGTAGAGGTATTTACCATTATATCCAGTATTGTTCTGACGGTTCAAAATGGGGAAGGTGATACGCTAACACAAACCAGGCGGATTTATGCACGCGATACGAATCTGGGGCGTGTGGAACAAGTGAATGCCCTTTCCAGACACATTTGTGCTAACCCGGTTTCATTGAAAACTTTTCAGCAGGAGATAAAAAGAATTCGGGATCAAAAGGCGTACTCATCAGTTTCAAAATGTTTGATGTATGCAGTCGTATCGGCGGCTTTTTCGCTCTTTTTCGGCGGAAATTTTGTGGATTCGATAACGGCAGCACTGTCGGGAATACTGATGTTTGAAATGTTTTGCCTTTGCCAGCATTTGTATATAAACGGCGCTTTGAAAAATTTGTTGGTAAGTATTTTGACTGCATTGGCGGTACTGGGCATGGTGAATCTGGGCTTGGGAGAGCATCCGGATAAAATTATCATAGGAAATATTATGCTTCTTATTCCTGGGCTTGCTTTGACAACCTCGCTGAAGGATATGCTCCATGGAGATACACTTTCAGGGCTGTTGGGATTATATGAGGCGGTATTGAAAGCTTTAATCGTTGCGATGGGGTTCGCGGTCGTGATTATACTGGCGGGAAAGTAGAAATGAACACAGCTGTTTTGCAAATTGTTATGGCTGGAATTGGAGCGATGGGATTCTCAGTTTTATTCAATATTCGTGGATACAAAGTCGTTTTATGCAGTATCGGAGGAGCGCTGGCGTGGAGCGTGTATTTGATCTGTGTGGAGAATGGTATGGAAATTTTTACAGCGCTATTCGTGGCGGCTATTGCTGCCGCTGCCAGCAGTGAATTACTGGCAAGAGTAGTAAAGGCACCGGTCCTTCTGTTTCTGGTGCCCATTTTGATCCCACTGATTCCGGGCAGTGACCTCTATTATATGATGAGTTTTTTTGTGCTGGAGAAATATCGGGATTTCGGTTGGTATGTGCAACGGGTTCTCGTTGAGGCAGGGGCAATTGCGCTGGGAATCATTTGTGTTGAATCATTTGTGAATGTACTGTTGAGTTTGTGCGCCATGTGGATGAAAAAAGAACGCTGAAAGGTGTTTGAATTTTGTACAGAGAGGAAGGATTTATTTGATCGGTCAGTTTGAAGATTGCTATGCGAAGTTTAAAGACGGAAAGCTTTTACTTGGGAACAAACGGCTGGAGCGCTGCTATTATTTTCAAGATGGAAAGATTATTGCCGGTTCTTTGTGGGATAAAAGAAATCAGTCATGTGCGTTGCTGGATTCTGAAAGGCCGTTTGTCCTTCCATATGGTGAATTTGAAAATCTGTTAATTCATTGTGAGACAGAAGATGCCAATGGCTTAAGCAGTTCGTCTTTGGGGATCACTGTGAAGATGGAAAATGATTTTGCAACGCAGATTTATCATGTGGAGATATTCCCGGATATGCCTTTTGTGTCTACACGTTTTTCAGTTCTTCGAAAAACTTCTCATGAAACAGAAAAATCAGAAAAATACGATCTGATCGAATGTGTCAAATTGCCGACGATCCATTACAATATAAAAGTAATGGAGCTGTTTGATAAGGATGATTTTTGTGATACGCTGATTCGTATAGTAGAAGATTCACCCTACCCGAATCGATACGCAGGTTATCGGGGAGATATCTTTGTCGTCGAACCCACAGGGGAATCCCAGGCGGTGCTCATCGCGAAAGATTCTCCGGTTGGAACTTCGCATTTGAATCGGCCAGTGCATGACTTGGCGGTTACAAGCGGTGAATTTGAGGTGTATGGCAGTGGCGTTGACTTTTCAAATTTACCGGTAAATGAAGAAGTTGAATATTATGGTGTAACCGTAGGAATTGGCGACAAAGAAAAACTTGTGACAGAATATCGGCGGCTTTTGTCTCTTCGTAAAAAGGGCGAAGGCAGGTTGTTTGTCATGGCAAACACATGGGGAGATAATAACTGCGAAAAAGCACTTTGCGAAGAGTTTCTTAAAGCAGAGCTGGATGCCGCTGCAGATATCGGTGCGGATGTGGTTCAAATCGATGACGGTTGGGAGAAGGGAATCATTACGGATCCGAATCGTTATATGGAACATATTTTTGAAGGTTTTCACCGGGCGTCTTCTGAGTACTGGACAGTGGATTTGAAACGTTTCCCGCATGGCCTTGAGCCGATTGTGGAGCATGCAAAAAAATGCGGTGTCAGGCTCGGTCTTTGGTTTTCGCCAGATTCTTACGGAGATTTTGAAAATTGGGAAACAGACGTTAAAATTCTTAAGGATTTTCAGAAAAAATTTGGAATTCGGTATTTTAAACTGGATGCTGTGATGTTGCGCTCCAAAACAGGCGATCGAAATTTTTCTGCTATGGTAGAAGAACTTAGCCAGTCGGGGGCATGTCTGCAGTTGGATGTAACAGCAGGCGATCGATTTGGATACCATTACAAGGTGCAATATGGGGTGTTGTTTATTGAAAATCGGTATACGGATAACGATACCTACTTTCCTTATCGCACGTTAAGAAATCTTTGGATGCTGTCGCAGGTGATACCGTCCAGATTTTTGCAATTTGAAATAGCCAATCCAAGACGGAATGTGGAACGCTATGGCGATGACCCCTTCGCCCCGAATCGGTATGATATGGATTATCTTTTTGCATCGGTTATGGTAGCAAATCCTCTGCTGTGGTGTGAATTAAGCCATTTAGAAAAAGTAGATGCAGAAACTCTTCGAAAAATTATTTGTGTATGGCGTT
This sequence comes from Owariibacterium komagatae, assembly GCF_045865535.1. Classification (GTDB taxonomy): domain Bacteria; phylum Bacillota; class Clostridia; order Oscillospirales; family Ruminococcaceae; genus Ruthenibacterium; species Ruthenibacterium komagatae. The sequence goes on along the minus strand of NZ_AP031406.1, from coordinate 1,164,334 downwards.
CTCACAGCCAAGCGTTGTATCAAGCTGACGTTACTCCGATTGGAGAGAGTCCCAATGGGAAGAGTCATACAGGTTTTTGGGCCTGCAACGGTTCGGATGGGTATTTTGTGTTTTTACGGGAAAACAATGATGAGGCGGAATACGAATACAAAATTCCGACATTGGCAGGTAAGAAACTACAGATAGAAACACTCGCCTCAAATGGAGAAAGTGGTATTGAACAGCTTGGGGGGGGCGCAAAATAAAATAGCAGTTCACTTTGCAAAGTGTAATCAGTATGTATTTGCAAAGTATAAAGTTGTGGATCCGTGCTGAGATGAAGAAATAATTTTTGACAGATGTTTATCTGGAATCAACAAGGAGCACTACTCTCTCTTGTTGAACTATGGAGCTTCAGTTGATTTGCTGTTCTGCGAGGATGTTTCCGATGAAGTGCTAAAAAACTAATTGGTAATAATAAATTTGATTTTGGAACTTTGAAAATATTTTGTTGGGCAGAAAAGAATATCGATCCTTTATTTCGTCTTCTGTATCTTCAATGATGCAGAGAGTGGTTGGTGCATGGTTGCGAATAACATTGTGGGTTCACCACAAATATTATTTATTGCGCTGTAATTTTTGTTCGAATTGGCATAATAAAAGAAAAATTGGAAGACTTTCAAAAAGCACGATCAACCGTCGAGATGGCGTTATTGAAAAATGAGAGTGGTTGCGAATTTCGACGGATCTGCCGAAGTAATAAAAATCCCCTGCTTTACAAGGGGGGGGATTTTTGTTTTTATGTGTAGGACGGAAATTTTGCGGAATTCATGCTGAAAACACAATGTTATAATATAATGAAACATATTGAGAATGAAAAATGGCCCAAAAGAACAAAATCATTAGCGAAACATATAAAATTGATGCTAAATATTCATTTTTTTTGACAAAAATATAATTTAGGGGTTGATTTATTTTAAAAAATGATATATTGTAATTACAAAGTAAAACATATTGTACTTATAAAATATAATATTTTGTCGGCACAAAGACTTGCGTGTGATGATGAAAACTCGGTGTCTGCTTTAAAAAGAACGAGAACGACAGTGCGGTGCAGAATCTGCAGACAAAGATGAAATGTTTTAGATGGAAGCTGTGTGCGAAGATACAAAGTAGATATAAGTATAAGTGGTTTACTAAAACGCGAAACGAGGAGTTTCAAAAGTTCGAAATTGTGCAACAAGAGAGGAGTATGAATTATGAAAAAAATCCTGGCAGCGGTGCTTGCTTTCACGATGGCACTGTCTTTGGTTGCTTGTGGCGGTGGTACCGAATCCGGTGGTGCGGAAGGGACGAAAGAAAAAATCACGGTTTGGCACATCCAGCCTGAGGACACAGACGAAACTTCTTATCATCAAAGACTTCTGAAATGGGCAGAAGAATTCAATGCGGAACACACTGATATTGAAGTGGAGGTTTCCGGTGCCAAATCCATTGACGTTATCCTGACGACAATTGCGGGCGGCGACACTCCTGATATTTTTGAGAACAACTGGAACATGGCTCCTTCGTGGGCGGATAAGGGCGCGTTGCTGGATTTGACGGACTACGTCAACAATGACACCGAATGGAACAAAGATGACTTCTTTGATGCAGCATGGGAACTTTGCACCTACAACGATCGGATTTACAGTGTTCCCCGTTTGGCTTCTACAACGGTTATGACTTATCGGCCTGACCTGCTGGCGGAAGCAGGTTGGGATCATTTCCCCAAAGATACGGACGAACTGCTGCAGTGTGCCATTGACTGCACGAAAGTCGATGAGGATGGCACTATCGTGCAGATGGGCTTTATCCCCGATTACTACTGGCTGGATAACGTTCTGTGGCCTGCAGCTTTTGGAGCAACATGGATGGACGGCGATCAGCCGAACTTCAACAACGAGCGGATCATCGCTGCTTATGAATTCCAGAAAAAGATTTTTGATGAATTTGGCTATGACAACGTACGGCGTTTTGTAGATACTTTTGGACACTATGCGACCACAGAAGATCCTCTTTTCAAAGGCAAAGTTGCTATGCACTGGGCACCTTGTGAGAACCTGGACGAAATGAGCGAGTATGGCCAGGGCATTGATTGGGAACTGGCTCCGATGCCGGTGGCTCCGGACGGCCAGGGCGGTCAGATGCTGTCCTGCGGCGTATGGGAAGTCAATGCCAAAACCAAAAACCCGGATGCAGCTTGGGAAGTTCTGTCTTCTTTGACCAGTGCCGAAACGCAGAAAAATCTTTCTGAAGGCGATTTCAACAACGGTGCTTATTATTCCCGCAAGAGTGCTTTGGAATATGTTGTAGATGAGCTGGACGTGGACACTGCTGTGAAAGAGACTGCCAGCATCTTCTTGAATCAGGATTTGTATCACTTCCCCATGCTGAGCTATACAAATGAATATCTTGACGCCATCAACACGGAAATGGTTCAGGCTTTAATGGGTAACACAACGGTGGAAGAGGCAGCCGCAAGGGTTCAGGAACAGATGGAAGAGATTGCAAATAATAGTTAAAAGGTGCTTGTCATCTTCTGATTTGAAACAATCTTCTAAATTTTTCCGGAGGCATGAGGTGGGCAACTCACCTCCGCCTCCGGATTTTTATATCTCATAACGACCTTTTATGAAGAATGGAATTAAAAGGAGATGTTATCTATGGAGAATTTGGGGAAAACGAAAGTTAAACGAAAATGGTCCAGATCGGAGCGGCGCTTCTTCTGGACGGGTTTGCTTTTTGTTTCTCCTTGGCTGATTGGCTTTTTGGCATTTAACATTTATCCAATTTGCTCGGCGATTTATTATAGTTTTACAGACTTCAGCGTTTTCAGCGCCCCCAATTGGATCGGCCTGAAAAACTACATTGATCTGATGCACGATGATCTGTTCTGGCAATCGCTTGGAAACACGGTGTATATGTGCCTGGTTGGCCTGCCGCTCAATTTAATTGCCGCCCTGGGCCTGGCGATGCTCCTTCACCAAAAGTTGAAGGGCCGTCCGGTATTCCGCACAATCTTTTATTTGCCTACGGTTGTCCCTGTTGTAGCAAGCGTCATGCTGTTTATGTGGATCCTGAATCCGGAATACGGCCTGATTAATATGTTCCTCGGTCTGTTCGGGATTACCGGACCGTCCTGGCTTTCTGACCCGCGCTACACCAAGCTGGCGCTGGTGATGATGGACATCTGGCGGTGCGGCGGTACGATGATTATTTTCCTGTCTGCGTTGGAAAGCGTTCCCCAGACTTTCTACGAAGCGGCCGATATAGACGGTGCGAATGCATGGACCAAATTCCGCAAAATCACAGTACCGTGCATTGCGCCGACCATTCAGTTCAACCTGATCATCGGCCTGATTAATACCTTCCAATATTTCACGCAGGCGTTGGTTTTGGGCAGGCTTTCTCCGTCCTATGTCACGTCGTTTGGCGGCCCGGAAAATTCGGTGATGTTCTATTCGCTGTACCTCTATACCAAAGGCTTTGCCAATTTGCGTATGGGCTATGCCAGCGCCATGGCGCTGATCCTGTTTGTAGTTGTCATGATTGTATCGTTCTTTACGCTGCGCTTTACAGAGAACCAAATCAACTACGATGTGGAGTAAATCATACAGAAAGGAAATGGGACAATGAAAGTTGCGACAAGACAAAATTCCTGGGGAAGAACGTCCAAAAGGGTCAAAAGACTTTTTGCTTACATGGTTATGATCCTTTTTTCGCTTATTTTCTTCATGCCGCTTTACTGGATGGTAACCACTGCGCTGAAGGACCCGACGGTAATTTTTTTGAACCCGCCGCAGATGATTCCCCTCGATCCCCAGTGGGGGAATTTTAAGGAAGTATTTCGGCGCATGCCGGTACTCACCGAGACGCTCAATACTTTGATCGTGTCCATTCTTCCGGTGATCGGCGAACTGTTTTCTGCGCCGATGGTCGCGTATTCTCTGACGAAGATTCCCTGGAAGGGCGGAAAGTACATTTTCCCTGTCATTTTGGCTACAATGATGATTCCGTGGCAGGTTACGCAGATCCCGATGTTCAGCACCTGGAGTCGACTGGGTCTGGTGAATACGTTTGTTCCTCTGGTTCTGCCCGCGTTTTTTGGCGGCGCATATTATGTTTACCTAATGCGGCAGTTTATCAAAGGTCTGCCGGACAGCGTGGTTGAGGCGGCGCGCATCGACGGTGCCGGTGAACTGCAGATCCTTTATCGCATTGTATACCCCATGTGCAAACCGGTTTTGACTACGATCAGCGTTCTGATTTTCATGTCCAGTTGGAACGATTTGAACGGCCCGCTGCTTTATCTGCAGGACAGCTCGAAATATACGCTCTCCATTGGTCTGCAGATGTTTGCGGCAGGCTCCAGAAACGAATGGGCGTTGCTGATGGCATCCAGTACGGTTGTTACCATCCCGTTGATCCTTCTGTTCTTTGTTGCACAAAAACAGATCCTCAGCGGAATCGCCGTTACTTCGGGCCTGAAATAAACAAATCGTTTTGCGGAGATGGTTTTGTGCGTGTGTTCGCGCAAAACCATCTCGCAGCGACCGGGAAAAACGAAGAAAGAGGTGTTTTCCATGCAGAATATGCTGGTGGATTTATTAGCATTGCCGGATTCCCGTCCGGTTTATGAGGAATTGAAAAGCAAGGGAATTGTAATACGCCGCGCTCTGGCACCGGACAAGAAATTGGTGTGCGATTTCGTCCGCAGAACCTTCAGTGAATGTGCGGTCGGTGAAGCAGAAGCTTCCTTTGCGCGGAAACCTGTCAGCCTTTTTATCGCTACCGAACAGGAGCGACTGGTGGGTTTTGCCTGCTATGAGGCGACTGCGCCGGATTTCTTTGGCCCTACTGCGGTGGAGAAAGACCATCGGGGCATGGGAATTGGAAAGGCACTTCTGCTGCGAAGCATGGAGGCCATGCGAGATGAACTGGGATATGTTTACGCCATCATAGGTGGAGTGGGGCCGATTCCGTTTTACGAAAAAAGTGTGGGTGCAAGGGTGATCCCCAACAGTGATCCGAGCATTTACAGAGATTTTATGACACCCAAACAAAAAGAGAAACCATAATCCGGTGCAACCGGTTTGAGAATGGTTGCGGACCGAGGAAAAACGCAGGCACCTGGGATGCCTGCAGAATGATAAACCGAAATAGCGGAGGTAGACATGCCGGACCTGAATCAGTTGATTACCGAAAGCGTGAATCCGGACACCGTTCGGATCGACGAGTGCTCTACGGAAGAAATGTTATATATGATCAACCGGGAGGACTGCAAAGTAGCGCCTGCAGTGCGGGAGCAGATTCCGCAGATCGCAAAAGCAGTCGATTTGATTTACCAGGCAATGCGGAAAGGTGGCCGGCTTTTCTATGTGGGGGCCGGTACTTCCGGAAGACTGGGCTTTTTGGATGCCTTTGAATGTCCCCCTACGTATGGAGTTGATCCGCAGCTTGTTCAGGCTTGTGTGGCAGGCGGTGATCTGTACCGGGAGTCCGAAGGATGCGAAGACAATGCCCAGGAAGGCGCGGCACTGATTTCGGAGCGGGGTGTGACCGAACGGGACGTGGTAGTTGGCATCAGTGCCAGCGGAAGTGCAGCCTATGTGGTCAGCGCTTTGAGAGCAGCGAGAAAAGTCGGCGCCGGTACCGTTGGGCTTACCAACAATCAGAACAATGGGTTTGAACAGGAGTGCGACGTCTGTATTGCGCCGGTCTGTGGTCCGGAAGTGATCAGTGGTTCCACGCGCATGAAAGCAGGTACTTCCCAGAAGCTGGTATTGAACATGTTGACGACCGCCGTTATGGTCCGGCTGGGAAAGGTCTATGGGAATCGAATGGTAGATGTGCAGGTGACCAATCAAAAACTGGTGCATCGTTCGATTCGTATGATTGCTGAAATTACCGGCGTGTCGGAGCCTGATGCGGAAACATGGCTGAACAGGACCAATGGAAATGTAAAACAAGCGATTTTCTGCATTTTGTCGGGGAAGGACCCGAAAACAGCGCAACGATGCCTGGAAAAAAATCATGGCGTCTTAAAGGATGCTTTGAAACATTTATGAAAAGGGCGAAACAATGGGCAGGTATGTGATTGGAATCGACGGTGGCGGAACCGCGGCAAAAGGCTTGACCGTCAGTGAAACAGGTGAAATTCTCTGCCGGTTTCAGGGCGGAACAACCAATTATAATGGGGCAGTCAAAGCACAGGTGGACCGCAATATGCGTGAACTGCTGCGCAGTGCGCAGGGAAGCTGTTCAGCGGCGGACTGTCAGGCCATTTGTATCGGCAGTGCGGGCGTCAATAATTCAGTTGCTGCTGCTTTTTTGAGACAGGCAGTGCGTGAAGCCGGGTTTACCTGTCCGCTTCAAATTGTTGCAGATTCAGTGACTGCGCATGCCGGTGCACTGGATGGGAACGCGGGAATTGTTTTGATTGCGGGGACCGGCTCCATCTGTTTTGCTCAAAGGGAAACCGGTGAACAGTTGCAGATTGGCGGCAATGGTCACCTCATCGATGATGGCGGCAGCGGTTATGATCTTTCCATACAGATGTTGCGGGCGGTTGTTAAGGCCCAGGATGGAAGGGCGCCTGCAACCATTTTACAGGATTTGGTGCTGGAGCATTTGAAGCTTGCGGATGTAAGTTTTTTGATCGACTGGCTGTACGATGAAAAACGCACCAAAAAGGAAATTGCTGCGCTGGCTGTCTCGCTGGACAGGGCTTTACAGCACCAGGATCAGGCTGCACAGAAAATTGTGCAGAATGCGGCAGCCTCGCTGGCTGAGCTGGCATTGCCGGCAATCTCTTTTTTGAATGGCCGCGCGGCGCTTGCGCTCTCAGGAAGTGTTCTGAAGAAGAACGCGGCTGTACGCGATTCACTGATACACTGTTTGAGAGAACGTTATCCTGAAGAAGATCAGCTCGTGCTGATCTCCCCGAAACATGAAGCAGATTACGGTGCGGTGCTGTTGGCAAAACGCCTCGCTCACCGCAATATCCCTTGACCTAAGACAGGCCAAACATTAGAAATACGGAAGGAGAAGGTGTCAATGAAACAGGTGAAGATCTTTCCAGAGCGTATTCCCGAGGATTTGAAAGCTGGCCTGTATGAGATTGCGGAACACGAGGGGTTCTGCCTTTGTGAGGAAGGGGTCCGCATTACAGCCGAGCCGGGAGAGCATTTTGAGGTTTGCGGAAAAAATCATACCCTGAATGTCCGTTATCAAAAGCGTGCGCAGTTTTTCCGCGCCCTGTCTTACCTGAAAGAAGCGGAAGATTTTGAAATGAATCAGCAGCCGGTATTTCAGCACAATGGTGCAATGCTGGACTGTTCGCGGAATGCGGTATTAACGCCGCAGACCTTTCGGCTGATGCTGCGAAAGATGGCCTTGATGGGATTGGATACGGCCATGCTGTATACGGAGGATACCTATGAACTTCCGGGGCATCCCTATTTTGGCTATCTTCGTGGAAGATATACGCAGCAGGAACTTCGTGACTTGGATCAGTACGCCGCCAGCCTCGGCATAGAACTGATTCCCTGCATACAGACGCTGGGCCATTTGGAACGTGCGCTTCACTGGCCCCAAATCGACTCTGATTTGCGGGACACGGCGGATATCTTAATGGTTGGCGAAGAAAAGGTCTATGTGCTGATCGATCAGATGCTACGCTTTGCCGCGGAAACCTTTCAGACCCAAAACATCCATATTGGAATGGATGAAGCGTGGACGCTGGGGCTTGGAAATTATCGGTTTAAACACGGCATTACACCGGCTGAAAAACTGATGAAGCAGCATTTGAGCCGTGTGCATGAGATTGCCAAAAAGTATTCTCTGAAGCCGATGATGTGGAGCGATATGTATTTCCGCACCATCTCTACAACAGGTTCTTACTACGATGTGCCGGGCGAGATACCGCAGAACATCATCGATGCTGCCGATGAGGAGATCCCGCTTGTTTATTGGGATTACTACCACGAAGATCCGGCTTTTTACGATCGTTTTGTTCGTTTGCACACTGCATTTCACTCCCCGTTGGCTTTTGCCGGCGGTGTTTGGACGTGGATCGGACCGGCACCGGCCATGGACAAAATGATTCGAGTCACCCTGCCGGCGCTTCAGAAATGCGCAGAGTATGGCATTCGGAGAGTATTTGCAACCGCCTGGGGAGATGACGGCGCAGAGACAAACCTTCTGACGGCTCTTTACGGGCTACAGGTTTTTGCGGAGTTTGATTATTCTCAAAACGACTGCCTTGCCCATTTGGCCGCACGGTTTGAAGCATGTACCGGAGAAAAAGCGGATGCTTTTGCTCATTTGTCGGATTTCAACAATCTGCCCGGCACGCTTCCGAAAACCAATGATCCGGTAAATGCCGCGAAGTTTTTACTGTATGAGGATCCTCTGTTGCCCTTGTTTGACGCGGACATAAACGGTAGGGATTTTTCGGGCCATTATTATGCGTTGCAAAAGCAGTATGCCGCTTTCCACAGTGATGAACCGTGCTTTGAAGCGCTGTACCGTTTTTATGAAGTGCTTGCGGAACTGCTTGCTGCCCGGTGTGCGTGGAGAATTGTTGCGCCTTCGGCCCAAAAGAATTCGCCGGTGGCGGCACAAGCCGCAGACTCCGCGAAGCACATTGCGGAGCTGTACAGAAAATGCAAAGCGGTGTGGCAGAAATTGTGGGAACAGACAAATCGCCCATATGGCTTTGAAATCATTGATGTGAGACTCTCCGGTGCGGCGGGGCGATTTGAGACCGCTGCTGAGCAGATGCGGCGTTTGGCAAGAGGGGAAATTGATCAGATTGAAACACTTTCCTGCCCAAAGCTGCCCTATGTCACGGATGAGAGCGGACGATTCAGCGGTTGCTATGCATGGAACCAGTGCATTTCTGCCTGTCGTATCTAAGTGTGTTTGAATTTGTGTAAAAATACATTTTTGGATGTGTATTTTACATTATATCGATAAATTTTCATTGAAAAACATCTCCAAATGCTGTTATATAAGCAGTTGCTTGTTGTTATAAAATAACATAATACTGTTGAAAAAACATTATCGTACATTATAATAAATGGTGTAGAATAGTGTTTTGAAGAGGCGAAACAACTATATATAGTGACAAAATGACATTAAAACGTTAAAATTCTTCAAAAATACTTTCCGCACAGGCCTTGAATGTTTAAACGCATTTTGAAATGAAAAGTAGAGCAGAGGTATGAATATGCTGAAAATCATTATGCCGGAAGGAACGGAGAGCGCGTATAGAATTGCAGCTCAAATCTTTCAGGATCTGTATCGTTCCGTCACAGGAATATGCTTGCCGATCGAGAAGGCAAACGCGGCAGAACCGCAGGATGATATGGTGGTGATTGGCGATACGGATGTAAATGCGTTATCAAGGTATGCCTATTTGGAAGGATGGCTTCCGGAAAGCGGAGTGGCACCCGGAACAGACGGATACGCAATGACCTCTGTGGAACGGAACGGCTGTTCGCTGCTTTTTTTGCGTGGTGGCAGGGGACGGAGCACGCTGTATGCGGTTTATGACTTTTTCGAGCGCCGGGCAGGATGCCGCTATTTTTGGGATGGCGATGTGATTTTGCACCGAACGGAACTTTCCATTGGGGACCTGGATGTGCTGGAAAAGCCGGACTTTTCTTTGCGGGGAATCCGCTACTTTGCACACCGGGGCCTGCATCGTTTTCAAGCGGAACATTGGGGGTTGGAAGACTGGAAAAAAGAAATTGACTGGCTTGTAAAGCGCCGGTTGAACATGTTCATGCTGCGCATTGGCATTGACGATTTGTTCCAAAAGGCATTCCCCGACACGGTGGAATATCCGTCGGCGCAAGGGGAGCTTCCGGAAGTGGGAGAGGGCTATGATGCCCGCACACTTTTTTGGTCGCTGCAATACCGCGGGTGGCTGCGCCGTCAGGTTTTGAACTATGCGTTTGAACGGGATCTGCTGCATCCGGAGGACTGCGGCACAATGACGCACTGGTACAGCAGAACGCCGGTTTCGTTTTTGGAGAAAACAAATCCGCAGTTTATTCCGCAGATATCGAATGTTTACAACCAGCCAACCGGGCGCGTCTGGGATATTCGTGAAGACGAAAATATGGACCGTTATTTTCAACTGACCAGGACGCACGTTGAACAATACGGGCAGCCGCGGCTGTTTCATACCATCGGTTTGGCGGAAAGAATGTGTTCTGCGGACCGGGACGTGAATATGCGCTTTAAGAAAATGGCGTATGAGCGCATTTTGTCACGGGTTGAACGAGAGTGGCCAGGGGCGCCGGTTTTGATTGCAAGCTGGGATTTTGTGATGAACTGGTATCCGGATGAAGTCAGGGAGCTGTTGAAAACACTGGACCCGAAACGGCACATTGCTTTCGATTACACAGCGGATTCCTGCGATGCGGAAAACAATTACAAAACATGGGGCTTTTATCAAAAATATCCATGGATCTTCGGTATTTTCCACGCATTTGAACCGTGCAGTGATATACGAGGCAATTATCAGGAGCTGTCGTGGAGACTGGATGAGGCCAGAAATGACTTTATGTGTCAGGGGCTCGTATTCTGGCCGGAATTGTCCCATTCCGATACGCTGATGTTGGAATTCTTTTCGCGCAGCGCCTGGTCGAAAGTGGACGATGACACCTTCTTGGAGAATTTTTGCCGCAGCCGTTATGGCCAGACAATGGATTTGTACCCGGCATGGATCGCTTTATGGCCGATGCTGCCGCTTCGGGTTTGGACACTGAACCGGGAAGAGGCTATTGAAGATATCCATCAGGAATATTTCTTTGATGTGCTGGGATGTGAAAGGCTGCGCCGTTGGACACCGCAGGTCCTTGCCAATTTGGAAAAAGAGGCAAAACAGCTGCCCCGGCTGCTGGCGCAAACGGCAAAGGTTTTGGATGCCTTGGCACAGGCGGAGTTTGACAGAACCGCGTTTCATCGGCGCGACAGCGTGGACATTGCTCGAACAGCGTTGGGAAGAACGGCCAACGCCATGTTGCTTTGGATCATCTGTCACGCGGCCCGTGGAGAATGGAACGAGGAACTGAGTGAGTCCTATCAACAGTTGCTGAACTTTTTGTGTGATGTTTTGGATACGCATCCGGATTATTCGCAAAGCAGATCTCTGGAACTTCTGCGTGCGGAATGTCCGGTCAACGACCGGTTTGAAATTTCATTCAAAAAGAATCTGGCAAACAGCTACAGCCGCGGATATGCCAGCGAGTTTATGCGGTGGCTCTGCATCCCCGAAAATCAGCTGTTCTTTGCGTGGCTCAAAAAAAGCGCATCGGCAGGATGTCCGGCGAACGATGCTGAGTTGATGGCAGCCGGGAAAACGGCTTTTCAGAATTATCTGAAAAAGCCTTTGCGGGAGATGGAACCGGTGTTTCAACCGCTTCACCGTGAGACGCTGAAAAAGGCGGCACATTGCCTGAGCGCACTTGCGGACAGTATGGAATAATAGATGCTTAAAAAATATGACAGGTCAATGAAACAGGATGTTGTGATTTCCTGATCCTCATATACATAACAGATGACGCTGTGTATCAAAGGAGAAAACGGATTATGAACATAGAAGAAAATATGATTTTAAAAAACATGTCTCGCACGGCACAGGTTCAGTACACCATTCAGACAGAGATTTTAAAAAAGGTGTACGGCGAGTCGGGTGCTCCATTTTTGACCACGCGGGAATTGGCAAAACGATATTCTGTTTCGGTCGTGACTGCGCAGCACATCATGGTTTCACTTCGGGACGAAGGATACATTAAGTTGTGCGGTAAAAAGTACTTTTTGGACTATGCCAAACATGAACAGCACTTGGAAGAGCGGACGCATGTGATTGGCGTACTGCTTCCCAATATCAGCAACGAATTTTATGCTGCGGTGGCCAGAACGATTCGGCTCATGGCTGAAAAGAGAGACTATCAGGTGGTTGTGATGGACACCAATTATTCCTGTGCGCAGGAACGCCGGTGCATGAAGCTGATGCAGCAGTACGGGGTGACAGGTGTGTTGCTTGCTCCGTGTGTTTCATCTGAAAATAAAAAGTTTTTCTACGACTATCCCATTCCCTGCATGCTGCTGTCACATGCGATTGATGGAAGCAACCGTTCTTCTGTGCAGATTAACAGTTTTCCTGCGATGGATAAAATCGTTCGGCATCTGTTGAAGGAGGGGTTCCGGAATTTCTTGTACCTGGGAACAGAGCAGATCAATCTTTTGGAAGATGATCGTTATTTGGGCTTTTCCACCAGCCTGCAGCGAGAAGGCTATACGCTGGATACCGAAAACATTTTCCAAATGCCGGCAGATCTGTCGGCCGGGCATGAGCGGCTGGCGGAACTGCTGAAGCGTGCACCGAAACCGGTTGCCGCATTTTGTTATCATGATCAGATTGCCGTGGAACTGTACAAAGTTTGCAGGCAGCTGAACATGAGGATCCCCGAAGATGTGGGCATTGTCGGATTTGACGACCTGCCAATGACGACATGCATTGTTCCGCCGCTCACAACGGTACGCTATCGCATTCCTACCATGGTGGAAATTGCGCTGGATCAGCTTTTGAAAGAAGCCGAAACAGGCGTACATGTTTGCGACAATTATTATGTGGAGCCCACATTGATTACAAGAGAAAGCACGGCACTGTCGAAAAAAAGCAATCCGCATTCTACAGAAAAATAAATGAAAGAAGGAAAGAAGGATGGCAATTAAACATACCGGCGTAAGTTATTACGGCCTCAACTATGCCGAGCATGCAGAGCAGGATTTTGAAGAAATGGTGCAGCATGGCTGTGACACCGTGATTTTGGCGATTACCGAATTTGATATGGATTTCTGGTTTCCCAACATTGAATCCATCGTTCAGTGTGCCCACAAAGTCGGTTTGAGAGTGCTTGCCGATCTCTGGGGAATCGGCAAGTATTTTGGCGGAGAACCGGTCAGCCTGTTTTTGCAGAACAATATCCATCACCGGCAGGTTTCGGCTTTTACAGGGGAAGTTTTACCCAATGTATGCTTTAATACCAATTCGTTCCGGGATTATTTCAAAGACCTTTGCCTGAAGCTTGCAAAAAACACAAGTGTGGATGGTTTCTTCTGGGATGAACCGCATTATGCACTGCCGAAAAGCTATGCCTCCATTACAGGTGGAGCGGGAGATGACTGGGCCTGCCGTTGCCCGGAATGCATGGAAAAATTTAAGCGCTATTACGGATACGAAATGCCGCGCATCATGAACAGCGATGTGAAGCAGTTCCGCTGGAGAGAAGCATTGACTACTCTGTCGGAAACAAGCAAGGCGCTGAAAGAGTACAACCCCGATCTGGAAATCACCTGCTGCGTACACGCGACTATCAATACTTATTATGTTACCGAGCAGCGTGGCTACGACAATTGGGACATGGTGGCGGCGTGCCCCTATTTTGATGTTTTTGCAAGCACCATTATCAATTGGGAATTGCCGGAAAGCTTTTTCAGGGATGTGACGGAAAGAACCGTGGCAATGGCCCGCAAGTATGGGAAAGAATCCGAACGCTGGCTGATGGGCTATAACAAGCGCCCGGAAGACTGGAAACAAATTGACCGAATCGTGGACCTTTACGAAAATCTGGGAGTGGACCGCCTGTCCACCTGGACTTACCGCGGCGGTTACGGAACCTCGGTAGCCGCGCCGGACCCGCTGCAGCTGTGGGACCATATCGGAGAGAATTACCGGCGCGTCATGAGCAGGTCGGGGGCGGCTCGATAAAAGCTGCGGACAAGGAGAGTTCTATGCTTCAGCAGGAATATGTCCAAAAAGTATGTGAACGCATCAATTGGATCGCACAGACGGAAAAGGAGCCGATTCGGCAGGCAGCGGGCCTGTTGGCAGATGCGATCTGCCGTGATCGGCTGATTTACGTATTTGGCGCGGGCGGGCATACTTCTTTGGCAGTGGGAGAAATGTTCTTTCGTGTGGGCGGTCTGGCAAATATTTATCCGATTTGCGAGCATGGCCTCAGCGCTTTAAGCTGCGCGCGAACCTTTCTTGCGCTGGAGAGATGCAAAGGTCTTGGCGGTTCGTTGATCGAGGCATCCGGACTCGGAAAAGATGACGTTCTGCTTGTGATCCATACGATCGGCGTGAATGCGAGTTGCATCGATGCAGCACTTAAAGCAAAAGAATTGGGCGCGAATGTCATTGGGATTGCCAGTTCCCATTGGCAGGACGAGACGCCGCAAGGTGCGGTGATACGCCATGAGAGCGGAAAAAATTTAAGGGATGTCGCGGACATTTTCGTCGACGATGGAAACACGGTTGCGGACGCAGTTCTCAACAAGCCGGCGCTGAAAACTCCGGTAGGGCCCGTTTCGGGAATCGGCACCTTTGCTTTGTGCCGAATCATGGAACTGGAAGCGATCGATATCTGTCTGGAACGGGGAATAGAACCGCCTATATGGAACAACGCCAATACCCCGCGGGGAACACAGCAGAATGAACGGCTTTTAGCGCGCTTTTCGCCAAGAATACCGGCCCTTTGAGCGTTACGGAAATCATCAGAGATCATTTTTTTCTCAGTAGAACAGGAGTGAGTTTTTATGAATCTGCAGCAATGCGAGGAAAAACTGCAGCTGCTCATGCGGAAATATGGGGTGGAGGCTTCTTCTCGCCCGAAACTGATGCAGCGCGACGGGATTTTCTACCTGGAAGAACAGGACGGGGAGATTCCGTTGCTGCCCTGGCGGCAGGAGCGCCGCTTTACCGAGATGCATGCCTTGAAAAACAGCGGACGGGCAGGAGTGCCCACGGTTCTCCGCAGCCAGCGGCTGGTGGAGCGAAACCGGCCGCTGGCTGCGGAACTGTTGCGTGAACTGGACCTGTGCCAGTGGTTGATGGACAGCACGGTAAAATCTGTCTGCGCATTCAGCGGCGGAACGGCATGGAACATCATTGTAACGCTGGAAAGTCAGGCGGTTTGCACCATTGAGCTCGCCTGTGCACTGGAGGGCGGTCAGCCGATGATCGACCGGCATGAAATCAATACCCGGCGCGGAGTGATTTGCGATCGTGTGGTAGACACACAGTTGCCGCAGTCTTCTCTTTATGTGTTTACTTCCCAAGGCAGACAGGAGTTCAACGATCTGGATTTCGAACTTTACGGATTGATGCCGGAAGAAGTCAGTCTGGTCCGGGAGGCCTTTGTGGTGCTGCGCGATTCCCAGCAGGAAGAGCGCAGAAATGCTTTCGCGCAGCTGAAAGAGCTGGAAAAGTTGGTTTATCGTTCTGCAGAGCAGGCGCACTGCCTTGCGATGTGAACGGAAAGGAAGGTTAACTATGGATCAGCCAATTAAAATTGCTTTACTTTCGCTGAACCACGGCCACACGCGGAAGTACTACGAGGTTCTGCGGGAGAATCCCAAACTGGAGTTTGTGGCGGCCAGTGCGGCCGATTTGAATACAAAGGAACTGTTTAAGAAGACGGTCCCGGGTGTGCCGGTGTATGACAGCGATGAAGAACTGTTTGACAAGCACCCGGAAATTCAGGCAGCCATTTTGGCTTCGCCCAATTGCGACCACCTTCGTCAGATGCGCCTGTGCGCGGAACGCGGTATTCATATTCTTTCCATGAAAATTCCCACCTTCGATATGGCGGAATACGATGAAATGATTCGTTTGGTGGAGCAGGCGGGAATCGTCTGCCAGGTGGAGCTGGAACTGCATTACAATCCGGTCATGCAGCGCATCAAGGATCTGGAATCACAAAATTCCATTGGAACACTTCTCAGTTTTACAGCAACAAATATCACGCTTTCCCCGGTGTGGGCTTTCCCCTGGCAGGGCGATCCGGCGCAGAGCTTTGGTAAGCGCGTGCCCTTGCGTGACGGCGACGATCGTTTCTGCGGCGGCGCCCTGTGCGATCATCCGCACATTTTTGATATGATTCGCTGGGTCACGCACAGTGAGTTTGATACCATTTATGCACAGGTGGCGCCGAATCTGCGCCCGGATCTGGAAGAAGAGGACATGCTTTCCGTGATCGGCCGGATGAAAAACGGCGTGACTTTCTCGCTGGATCCTTCTTGGTCGCGTATGGAAGAACGCATTCCTGTTCCGGGGCCCGGCTGGGAAGTGTTCCCCAAGCGTATGCAGGTCGACATGACCTTGGTTGGCGATCAGGGAGTGCTTTCGGCCGATTTGTTTGGCCCGAACATTTATCACAATGCCGGACCGGATGACCGCTATCTTGTTCAGTATACTTATTTTGACGAGTGGGTCGGCTTGATCGATGAATTTGTGGACTGCATTGAAAATCACAAGGAGCCAACTATCAATCTGAAATGGCACCAGAACACCATTCGCGCCATGTTGGCTTGTTATAACAGCATTCGTACAGGGCAGCCGGTGAAATTGTAAACACTCCAATTGAAATTCGGATGTTTTGGGAGATCAATATGCTTTATCAGGAATATTATCATAAGGTTCTTCAGGTGCTGGATCATGCGATTGGCGATCAGGCAGAGAAGCTGCAGAAAACAGCGGCACTTGTGGCAGACACCCTTGCTGCCGATGGACTGATTTATCTGTTTGGCTGCGGTCATTCGCATATTGTTGCGGAAGACTTGTTTTATCGGGCGGGTGGTCTTGCACCTGTTTACCCGATTTTGGATTCGGCGCTCATGCTCCACGATGGAGCGGTAAAAAGCAGCTGCCTGGAACGGATGTGCGGGCTGGCGGACCCTTTGTTTAAGCGGTTCCCCATTACGCAGCGCGATATCCTTTTTGTGGTCTCCACTTCAGGTATCAATTCAGTGCCCATCGAGATGGCCAGGTGCGCACAGGAAAAAGGGATAACTGTTGTGACTGTTGTGTCACAAGCATATGCGCAGGACACTTCCCGTCACCCATCCGGAAAGAAACTGAGCGATTTTGCCGATATCGTATTGGACAATGGCGTCTGTCATGGCGATGCGGCAGTGGAAATTGGAACAAGCGGAATTCATGTGGGGCCGATTTCGACGATCTCTGCCTGCACGATCATGCAGGCGATTGTGGTGCAGGCTTCTCAGATGCTCTGGGAAAAGGGCGTGGAACCGCCTGTATATGTGAGCGGAAATGTGCAAGGCGGAATGGAAAAGAATATGGATCTGATTGAGCGCTATCGTTCCCGAATTCGCTTTCTGTGAGGTGAGAGCCATGGAAACCAAGAATGTGGCCAAGGTAGGAGTCATTGGACTCACGGGGCAGACGGCTTTTTTTCAGCTGCATGCATTGCCCCGACCGGGAGAGACTGTGATTAGTCGTCGGCTTTCTTATGAGCCGGGCGGAAAGGGGCATAATCAGGCGGTGGCCTGTGCCCGTGCCGGTGCTTTGGTGGTGTTCCTTGCGGCGGTCGGTCAGGATGCATACGCAGAGGAATGCAAAAGACATCTGGAAAAGGAATCGATCGATGTTCTGTTGCAGCAAAAGGCTGTTCCCACTGCTTTTGCCGCAGTTTCTACCCAGGAAAACGGAGAAAATTTTGTTCAGGTTTTCCCCGGCGCTTCACAGCAGCTTCTGCCCGAGGAGATCCTGTCGGAAGAATCGAAAATGCATATGCAGGGATGCAGGTATCTTCTGTTGCAAAATGAACTCTCCGCTGCATGTTTGGAAGCGGCATTCCGGCTGGCCTCGCAGATCGGTGCCGGGGTGATTTTCAATCCTGCTCCCGCCGGTGAATTTTCACCGGAACTGCTGCGCCAGTGTTTTGTAATTACACCCAATGAAGAAGAGGCAAAATGTATCGCGGGCTTCTCCCCGGATCAAGACGTAACAGACGAGGAGCTTTGGAAAGGCCTCTCGCACGCAGGAGCGCCGCGGGCTGTTGTCACGTTAGGCAAAAGTGGCGTGCTGCTTGCGGACGAGAATGGCTGCCGCAGGGTGAGTGCCTTTTGTGCGGGTTCCGCAGTGGATACGGTGGGTGCAGGGGATGTGTTCAACGGTTCGCTGGCAGCAGAACTTGTGCTGGGCGCAGATCTTGCCGCTGCGGTGCAGTATGCGGTGATTGCCTCAGGAATCAGTGTAACCCGTTTTGGAACGGCAGACAGCTGCCCGTTCCGCAAACAGGTTTTAGAACTGGCAAAAAATATGTAATATTGTGCGTTTGACGCGCGCTTGCCTGGTGCAGTCGTTCCCGGCGGAAGCTTACTGTACTTCCCGCCGGACATTGCCCGGTACATTGTTCAGGGTTGCGAAGAAAGAGGGTTTTTAAAATGGAGAAGCAGGTAGAACAGCTGAAAGAATATCAAAGCTGGGCCAAAGATGAGCTGCGGCGTGCCGTGGATTTTTGGCTGAAAAACGGGATGGATCCTGTAAACGGCGGTGTTTACACCTGCCTTGATCGAGAAGGAAAAATTTATTCCACCGATAAGAGTGTGTGGATGCAGGGGCGTTGCGGCTGGATCTTTTCCTATTTATGCCATGTGTATGGAAAAAAGCAGGAGTGGATGGAAGCCGCCCAAAGCTGCCTGGATTTTATGGAAAAATACTGCATCAATCGGGAGGCAGGCAACCGAATGTATTTTACCGTAACGGCAGATGGAAGGCCGCTTCGGCAGCGCCGTTATTGTTTCAGCGAGGGCTTTTACTGCATGGCGAATGCGGAATATTTTGGCCTGACAAATGACAAGCAGTACATTGAACGCGCCCGTGCTGCGTATGAACTGATTTATCAGCTGAACCACAGATTGATTCAGGATCCCACCGGCCTGGGCCCCAAGACGATCCCGACGACCCGAAGTGGACGGTCATTGGCCGATCCCATGATTTATCTGAACATTACATCCATCATGCGCCGCTGTGATCCGGAGAACAAAGCTTTGTATGACCAGCGTGCCGAAGAGTGCTGCAAAGAAATCCTCACGTATCACTATAAACCGGAGCTGGGGTGTCTGTTGGAAACAGTAGGCTTGGACGGAGAGGTGCAGTCTGAATGCACTGCAGGGCGTATGGTGGACCCGGGGCATGATATTGAATGTGCATGGTTTATGTTGGAAGAGGCAAATTATCTGGGCAGTGAGATGCTGCATGCAAAAGCGCAGAATATATTCGATCAGGCGTTTGAACACGGTTGGGACAAAGAATATGAAGGTCTGCTTTACTTTATCGATTGCATGGGAATGCCTCCGGAGGCATATGAGCATGACATGAAGTTGTGGTGGCCGCAGAACGAGTTGATGATTGCGGCAATGATGCTGTACCGTGATTTGGGTGATGAAAAGTATTTGAAGATTTTTGATAAAACGCTGAATTACTGCAAACGTGTATTTTGCGATCCGCAGTATGGCGAGTGGTACGGCTATCTGCGCCGTGATGGAAAGCCGACCATGCCTCCCTGCAAGGGGTCTACGTTTAAAGGACCCTTCCATGTGCTTCGCATGCTCATTATGGTCGACTGCATGATCGACGAGATTCTGAAGCGGGAATCCAGCCGTGCGTCGATGTGAAAGTCCGCAGGGCGTGTTACAAAACAAGGGAAAGAATCGATGTGCAATACTACGTTTGATGTTGCGGTGATCGGCGGCAGTCTGGGGGGCGTTCAGGCCGCGTTGAGTGCTGCGCAGAGCGGAAAAAAAGTCTATCTTTGTGAGGAGACGGATTGGGTCGGTGGCCAGCTCACCAGCCAGGCGGTTCCGCCGGACGAGCACCCCTGGATTGAATCCTGCGGCTGTACACGGCGTTATCGGCAGTATCGAAGCGAAGTGCGGGAATATTATCGGAACCATCCTAAGGCAGACAGCGCGCTTCGCGGAAAAAAGGTCTGCCCGGGCGGTGCCTGGGTTTCCGGCATTGCGCATGAACCTGCGGTAGCGCACAGAATTCTGATGGGCCATTTGGCACCGTACCTTGCATCGGGAGAAATTACCCTGGAACTTCACACCCGCCCGGTGTCGGCAGTTGTGCGAAATAATACCATTGAGAGCGTGCGTGTGCAGAATACTGCCATCCATGTGTATCGTGAGATCCGTGCGAAATTTTTTCTGGATGGTACGGACTGCAGTGATTTGCTGCCCATTGTGGGGGCCCGTTATCGCGTGGGGGCGGAATGCAGGGAGCAGACAGGGGAGCCGCATGCTCCGGAGATCCCCCGTCCGGCGGATATGCAGCCCTGCACTTGGGTTGCCGCTTTGGAACTGTCTGAAGAAAAACAGTTGGAGCCGATGGAAAAGCCGGCACTTTACGAATTGTTTCGCTCTGTCCAGGCACCTTACGCACCGGTACCTTTATTGAGCTGGTATGGACCCGATGCAAGGACCGGCCGGGAAACACGGTTTGCTATGTTTGATGAGGAGGACCCCGTTCACTGCGGTGGATTGTGGAGGTACCGGCGCATCATTGCCAAGGGAGAGTATACGGACAATCGCCCAGAAGTGACATTGTTTAACTGGCCGCAAAACGATTACGGTTTTGGAAATCTTTTCGAAGATCCGAACGCAGAAATCCACCGTACACTGGCACAGCAGTTGACGCTGTGTGCAGTGTATTGGCTGCGCCACGACGCATTGCGTCCGGACGGCGGACACGGATATCCGGTTCGTTTAAGGCCGGACATTATGGGAACAGCATCCGGGCTTGCCAAGGCACCTTATATTCGGGAGTCCAGGCGCATCTGTGCACATCATACAATCTGTGAGCAGGAGATCTCACGGGAATGTTCGAAGGGAATTCTGCATCGCAATGATTCTGTGGGTGTAGGTCACTATGCAATTGACATTCATCCAACAACGCAAAGTCACACATTTTTCTATACGCCGGCGTGGCCGTTTGAAATTCCGTTGTCGGCTATGATTCCGGTTGATTTGAAAAATCTGCTGCCGGCCTGTAAAAATATTGGCTGTACACATTTGACCAATGGCTGTTTTCGGCTTCATCCGGTAGAGTGGAACATCGGCGAGGTGGCAGGACATCTGGCATCTTTTTGCATCGAGAAACGGATGGAGCCTCTGCAGGTTTGGAAAACGCGGCTCGCGGATTTTCAGACATTGCTGGTGGAGCACGGAATCCAGCTTCATTGGGACCCTGCTCAGCTGAAGGGGCTGGGATAGGGATTTGCGGTGCGGGCAGTGGGGCTTCAAATTCATTGCTTGAAAATCCATGATTGATTTGTAAACAGGGGTGATAAAAATGGTTCGTTTGATTTCGGGCAGCTGGTTTGAATTTCAGCATCACAATCAGGCAGAAGGAAAATATTGGAATCCGATTTGTCGTCACTTTTCAGAAGAACAGTGGCGGGAAAAAATTCGGGAGATGCACTCTCTCGGGATGAAATATATTGTTTTGCTGTGTTCCAGTCTTGTGGACGAAGATTTTGCCGAAGCGTATTTCCCGACGGATATCTATCCTCTGGCAAAAGATTTTGTCTGCCAGGATCCCATTGATGCCCTGATGTCAGAAGCAGAAAAGCTGGACATGAAAGTGTTTATGTCGGTTGGATATTATGGCCCATGGAACAAGCCCAGAGAGAATATGGTGAGTCCGAGTGTGACCCAGCGGGCGTTCAAGGCCATGGAGCAGGTCTATGGACGATATGGGAAATACCGCAGTTTTTATGGCTGGTACTATCCGGATGAAAGCTGTATTACAAAATATTTCGATGATAATTTTGCAGCGTATGTCAATCAGTATTCAGCGTTCGGAAAATCGTTCAATTCGAATTTGAAGACCATGATCGCACCTTATGGCACCAATATGCTGTCTGCAGACGATGTTTATGTCCGCCAGCTTGAAACCCTGGATGTGGACATTGTTGCATACCAGGATGAGGTTGGTGTGAGAAAATCCACTCCGGATCAGACCGGACGCTTTTATTCTGCATTAAAAAAGGCGCATGACAAAGCGGGGCGTTCCAAACTGTGGGCGGATGTAGAACTTTTCGAATTTGAAGGAGATGTCTATCATTCTGCATTGTTGCCATCCAACATGGAGCGTCTCAAAAGGCAGCTAGAAGCAGTGTCTTTCTATGTTGAAGAGGTGTTGGGCTATCAGTACATGGGGTTGATGAACCGCCCGGGAACCATCGCTTATTGCGGCCATCCGGATTCCGTTGCGTTTTATGTGCAGTACAAAAAATTTATGGAGCAGCAGGGGAGTGCGTGTAATACATTATAAAGAATCCCTGACGCGTAGAATCAAAAAATCCACAGCACAAAAGTGCTGTGGATTTTTTGATTTTTAGATTTTGGACAGAGCCAGTATTGATAAATAACCCAGTGTGCCACGAGGGCGACGGTTCAGAAATAAAGACGGTTTTTATTGCACGGAGCACAAAAAATTCAGTCCTCCGGTTCAGATCTTGGAAAATCTGCAGGGTTTTGCTTGTAATAACGGGTTCGATATTCAGACGGGCTGAGCCCCGCAATTTTTTTGAACACATTGGAAAAGTATTTTTCGTCTTTAAAGCCGTTTTCGCGGGCAATCTGATAGATTTTTTTCTTGCTGTGCGCCAAATCTTCACTGGCCCGGTCGATGCGATAGCGGTTGAGATAGTCAAGATAGTTCATTCCCACGTGCTTTTTAAACAAAACACTCAAATAGGCCGGGGTGATATGAATGGCGTCGGAAATCTTTTTCAATTCGATGTCCTCATTATAATGCGCTTTGATGTACAGCAATGCTTCCCGAATGACCAGACTTCCTCCAAATTGACTGCGGCACAACTCCGCTGTCTCGCAAGAGAGTTTTTGTAAAAGGTCCTGCACTTCCTTCAGACACTGGAATTAAGCAAGGTGCCGGAAATCGCGGCAGCGAAGAATCTCGTCCGACAACAGTTCGTGTTCCTCGCGCAAGTCCACAACCGGCAAAAAAAGTGTAAACAAGTAATTTAAGATGGTCTGTTTGGTGTATAGCGCACCGCCGATATACCGAAAAAGCGTTTGAATGCAGTACTCGGCCTGTTCGGCTTCTCCGGTACGGATGAACTCGAGCAGATCCCGTTTGGTGTGGTCAGGCGGAGCAAACAGATCTTCTTTCTCCTCGGACAGGATGCGGCTTTTGAATTGATACTCCGTTTCAAGATAATACTTTTGCTCCATGCCGCGCCACAGCAGTTTTTGCTTTTCGCTGCTTGCAATCCGGTCCCGGCATTTGAGAACACATTCCAGAATGTCGTTGGGGCGGCAGGGCTTCAGCAGATATTCAAAAACGCCATATTTGATAGCTGCTTGGGCATAGGCAAATTCATCGTGCCCGCTGAGGATAATGATTTCCCCTTCAAAGTGCTGTTCCGATAAGATTTTGGCCACTTGAATCCCATCGAGGAACGGCATCTGAATATCCAGCAGCAAAATGTCGGGATGCTCTTTTTGCACAATTTTCAAAACCTGCCGGCCGTTGGTGGCGTCTGTGCACAGGGTGATTTCGTTGTCCTGCCAGGGGATGATTCGGCGCAGGGCCAGCCGGATATTCTGGTCGTCTTCCGCAATCAGCAGCTTGGTCATGTCTTTTCCCTCCATAGCGGAATTGAAAGCAGGAATGTGGTACCTTGATGGGGTACGCTGTGAACCTCGATTTGATAATCTCCCTGATAGAGAATGTTCAGGCGTTCATGAATGTTATGGATGGCAGAGTAATGCCGACCGTCGGAAAGTTCCGTATTGGTGGAGATCGCTTTGGCCTGCTCGGGGGACATTCCCTGTCCATTGTCCTGGATTTGGAAATAGATTCGGTCGCCTCTCAGTTCGCCGGTGACACAAATATGCCCAACGCGGTCTTCCTTTTCAATTCCGTGGTAAACAGCATTTTCCACAAAAGGCTGCAGGATCAGTTTGGGGATTTTCTGGGAATGGATCTGTTCGTCTTTCAATTGTATCTCGTAATCAAATTTTTCTCCACATCGCAGTTTTTGCAGACGCATATATTGTTCCAAAAGCTTGAATTCATTGCCGACGGTGCTGAACGGCTCGCCTTTGCGCAGGCAGGCGCGAAAGACCTGTGAAAGAATCCAGACCATTTCCGCAATTTCTTCCTCACCGCGCATCTGCGCTTTCCAATAGATGGAATCCAGTGTGTTGTATAGAAAATGAGGATTGATCTGGCTTTCCAAAGCGTTCAGTTCCGCTTCCTTTTCACGAATCTGCAGTACATAAACTTTGTCGATCAGGGAAGACAGGTTTTGAAGCATCTTGTCATATCCCATGCCCAACTGACCGATTTCATCCCGGTATCGGAAAGAAACTTTCTGGCTGAAATCGCCCTCTTCCACCGAGCGCATGGCCACCAGCAGTTTGCGAATGGGGCGGATGATCAGATCGGTCGTCACCAGAAGAATGGGGAATACAATAATCAACGCAGAGACAACAAAGGGAACAATATAGTTGGAGGAATTGTTGATTCGATTCAACATCTCCTGAAGGGGGGCCATATACAGATACACCCAGCCGGTTTCTTCATCGGTCATGTGGCAGAGGAGCGCTGTGCTCTGGTTCCATTCAGTTGCCTGATATCCGTCCTCCTGCGCTGCGATGGATTGAATCTCCTCCGGGGTAAACGCGTCTGAAAAATCCAGGCCAAGGCTGGAGATTTCAACGCCGTCACTGTTGTAAATGGCAATTCCGCATTCCGAAGTGTCGATGCCGCGGCTGTATTCCTGGCGCAAAGCCGGTTCGCTGATTCCGACGACCATCAGGCCGATGTTTTCATAGGTATCATAGTCCCGAATCATGCGGACCATAAAAATACGATTGTAATGATTGTTGGCGGCAAACATATAAGTGTCCTCGGAGTTTTCCAGCCATACGGGACGCCCCTGCGCCTGCTCGGCCAGCCGGAAAAGTTCGGTTTCGATCAGTTCTGATTGGTCCGGCATGGTGAAGCGGCTGTCAATGGTGCGAATAAAAGGGGGGACTGCGCCTTTCAAATCACAGATGGACAAAGAGGATACAAAGCCGCGTGAAATGAGAAGATTGACGGCATCGCGCACGCTTGCATCCACATATTCTTTTTCTGTATCCGACGCGTTGCCGGAAGTGAGATAAGCCTGAATTTCGGGGCTTACAATCAGCTGGGCGCTCATGTCTTCCACTTCGCTGCGCATAAAGGAACTGTTGGCGTTGATCTGCGTCAACAGATTCAAATTGGCATTTCCGATGGTCTGGAGCGTGTTCTGGTAGACTACGCGCGCATTGTACAGATAAAAGGCAAAAGAAAACAGCAGCAGAAAACAGTAAAACAAAATCAGAAGTTTGTATTTAATGCTCAGGTTTAAATACCACTTTTTCAAGTAGCTCACATCCTCGCTGTTCGACATACTTCTATTAGATATTACCATAAAAATTAAATAATCTGAAAATAAAATATGCAGAACGCTCAAATTGCATAAAAATCCTCACCTTTTCAAAAAAATGACCTCTTTGTCTGAACCATCGAAAGCACTACAATAAAACCAGTGAAAACCCAGCACAAACACAAAAGGAGGCGCAGAAGATGAAAAAGTACATTCGAAGAATTTCCTTGGTTTTATCAGTTGCCATGTTGACCGCGCTGTTTGCAGGGTGTTCTTCATCCTCGGACGCAGGTGAAACAAGTCAAGCTTCTCAACAGGGAGACACCACCATTACAGTAGCCTTGATGTCCAACGACTGGCTGGATGCTGCGGAACAGATTGCGGCGGACTTTACGGCGAAGTATGGAATTAATGTAGAGTACACGCCGATGCCCGGTGAAGTTGAAGAGTACCTGCAGCCCAAAGCGGCAGCCGGTTCTCTGCCCGATGTAATGTCCATCAACGCGGGTTCCTTTGGTGCGGATCTGGCGGAGAACGATCTGATCATTGATTTGTCGGAAACCGATGCGGCAAAGAATATGCAGGAATCGCTGAAGCCGGTATTCACTTCGGAGTCCGGAAAGCTGTTTGGTATCGCTGGCGGTCTGTCCTCCACGTTGATTTATTACAACAAAGCGATGTTTGAGGATGCCGGCATCACGGAAGAACCCAAAAACTGGGATGAATTCCTGGAAGTATGCGAAAAGCTGAAGGCAAAAGGATATGCGCCGCTGGCGGTGGCCATGGGCGACGGTGCAATCTCCAACACTTGCTGGAGTACCGGCAATGCGGTGGAAATTGCCGCCACTAATCCGGATTATATCACAGAAATTGCCAATGGTACGTTTAATTTTGATACTCCCGAGCAGGCCCGTATCTTTGAGAGAGTCAAGATTTTGAACGACAACGGATATCTGCTGACCGGTTCTGTCAGCGCTATGGTCTCCACTCTGCTGGATTCGTTTAAGCAGGAGAAAGCGGCCATGTGCTTCCAGGGCATCTGGATGGCCGGTTCGTTTATGGAAAGCCCCTTTGAAGTGGGCATGATGGTTCCGCCTTGGAATATGGAGGGACAGTCTCAGGCAGTGGTACTGGGCACTGAAACCGGCTTCGCCGTTGCAAAAGGTCCGAACGAAGAAGCTGCGATCAAGTTTGTCAATTACATTGCCAATGAGGAAGGCTTCTACACCTATCAGCAGGCCCGCGGAAGTATTCCGTCTTTGATCGAATACGACGAGAGCAAAGTAAAGATGGAAGACACCGTGAAAGAATATGTGGATCGGCTGCTCGATATTGAAGTAACAGGCGCTTATTGGTTTGAAACCCTGCCGCCGTCCGTTTATGCACGCCTGCCGCAAACCTTCCAGCAGGTTGCAACCGGAGAAATTACCCCCGAGGATGCTGCGGCCACATTACAAGAGTTGTACACTACACAGTCCTGACGTGTTTTGCCGCCGCTCCGGCCTTCCGAAGGGAGGGGCACCGGAGCGGCTTTATTTTGGAAAGGAGGTGCCGCAATAGATGAAACATTTTCCATGTCCAAAACTTCTGCGGCGTAATTCCACTTCGAAACTGGTCAGTGCATCGCTGTTTGTGCTTCCAGCCCTGATCCTGGTACTTGTTTTTTCCATCTATCCGGTGCTGATGTCTTTCCGTTACAGCTTTACCGACTGGAACGGCGTTTCCGCTGATTATGCTTTTGTGGGGTTTGACAACTACAAAAACGTGATTTCTTCGGATGAATTTAAGACGTTGTTTTTCAACACGTTCTATCTCATTATTCTGTACGTTCCGGTTTTGAACATTTTGGCCATTTTCTTTTCCGTTATCATTTACGACATCGGAAGAGCCGCCAATATCTACAAGGTGATTTTGTTTCTGCCCAACATTGTCTCCATGGTCGTAGTCGGATTTATCTGGCGCACGATTTACAATCCGGCCACAGGACCGCTTGCCTATCTGCTGAACGCATTAGGCTGTGAGAATCTTGTACAGGACTGGCTGGGACAGAAGGAGACTGTAATGCCGGCTCTGAGCGTTTCCATTATATGGTATGCGGTCGGTTTCTATGTTTTGATTTATCTGGGTGGTCTGTCGACTGTGCCCAACGAACTGTATGAGGCCGCGGCAGTGGATGGAATTACCTGGTGGCAGAAACTGTTCCGCATCACACTTCCAATGATTTCTCAGTCCATCACCATCAACATCATTGTTTCCACTATTGCAATTCTGACGCTGTTCGATTTGCCCTACGTGCTGACTCAGGGCGGCCCGGGCTATGCTTCACAGACCATGGCACTGATGTCCTATCAGTACGCGTTCAAAGCGATGTCGCAGGGCAAGGCAATGGCGCTGGCTGTTATGCTTACGCTGATCACCATTTTGTTCGCTGTCTGCGAGCTGTTCCTGCTGAACCGGAAGGAGGACCGCTGATGAAACTGGGATTGAAACAAAAAAAGCGGCTTCGCGTTGTCCTGACCAATGGACTGATGATTCTGGTGATGCTTTTTTATCTTCTTCCGTTTTGGTATGTGATCAACAATGCGCTGAAAGATCCTTATTACATCAACATTGAGCCCTTTGTTCTTCGCCCGGAAACCTTTACCTTTGGAAACATCGTGTCAGCGTTTTCCAAAATGGATTATGTGGCCACTTTTTTGAACAGCCTGTGTGTTCTGGTTTTGTCCTGCCTGCTGTTCATTGTGCTGGGCTCGATGACGGCGTATGGCATTTACATTGGAAATAACCGCGTGTTCAACGGAATGTATGTGCTGTTTGTGGCCTTGATCTCGCTGCCCTTCCAGGCGGCGATGGTACCGCTGGTGTCCCTGTTGAAAACTCTGTCTTTGTCCGACAGCTTCTTGGGCCTGGCGCTGATTTATGCCTCCATGTTCATGCCGTTCATTGTCTTTTTGTACACGGGCTTTATCCGAACGATTCCCAAGGAATTGATGGAATCCGCCCGAATCGACGGATGCAGCTACCTGCAGGCATATACACGCATTTACATGCCGCTGCTGAAAACCATTACAGGAATTGTGCTGGTTTTGCGCGGTGTGTATGTGTGGAACGACCTTCAGGTTCCGCTGATCGTGATCAACGAACCGTCGCGCCAGACGCTTCAGCAGCGCCTGTATGTGTTTGCACAATCCCGAATCGGCAATTTTGATTTGATTTTTGCCGGTGCAGTGATCGTCTGCATTCCCATGGTTGCACTGTTTTTACTGATGCAGAAATCGTTTATTCGCGGCGTGATGGCCGGAAGCGTCAAGGGATAAGGAGGCTTTTGCAATGAATGTCGTATCTGTGATGGCCCATCAGGACGATGAGCTGATGTGTCTGGGAACCATGCTGAAAATGAAGCAGCGGGGCGATTCCATTCACTTCATCTGCCTGACCTGCGGAGAGACCGGAATGGTTCATCATCCGGAAATGAGCGCGCAGGAAGCGGCGGAATACCGCCGACGGGAAATGACCGCAATGGTAGAGGCGGCAGGCGGGACTTATCAGTGCCTTGGATTTGAAGATGAATTTCTGTATGACACCCGCGAAACACGGTACGCTCTGATCGGAGCACTGCGGAACGTTAAGGCGGATGTGATTTTTACCCACAATGAGACGGATTACAATCTGGACCACATGACCGTGAACCGTTTGGTGCGGCAATGTGCCATGCAGATGGCTTTTCCCATGATCAAAACGTCGTCACCGGCCACCTCGGATTTTCCCGCGGTCTTTCAGGTGGAACCCGCCAGCGGCTGTGAATTTTCGCCCAGCCACTGGGTGGATATCAGCGATGTGATCCAGGAAAAAATCCGGCTGGCCAATTTCCATCAAAGCCAGGATGAGGCATTCCGCGCCGGATTCGGTGAAGATTATGGCATTGGCGCCTGGATGTGCGGAATTTCCAGCCATCGTGGTGAACAGTGCGGAGCAGCACATGCAGAGGCGTTCCGCCCCATGTATTCGCGCGGCTTCATCAAAGGATACTCCATTCTTCCCTGAACGATGAGGTGACGATGTTATGCTGATTGATATTCACACACATTTTGTGCGCTGTCCGGATGATTTTACGGAACCGTTTTTCAGTGATCTGGAGCGGTGCGGCATTCCGGTTTCCTCCTGGAGCTACGGAGAGGAGGAGTATCTGGCAGGGACCAGCGCAGCGGATAAAGTAGTGGTGTTCGGGCTCAATGCCCGGAAAACCGGCTGGGGCGCTCAGAACCAGCGCGTGGTGGAACTGGTGCAACGGCACCCTGAAAAATATATTTTTTTCACATCCATTGACCCCACTGCGCCGGATTTTATGGAGCAGCTTCAAAATGACCATCAGAATCTGCATTGCAAAGGGGTAAAACTGGGGCCGATTTACCAGGGGCTTCACCCGTTGTCTCCGCAGTATTATCAGATTTATGAGTATTGCGAAAAACATCACTTGCCAATCATAACACACATGGCAACGACGTTTTCTTCGGGAGTCCCACTGGAATATGCCCGGCCGGTGCACATGGACCGGGTTGCGTGCGACTTCCCGGAGCTGAAAATTGTACTGGCGCATCTGGGCCATCCCTGGATCGATGAATGCATTGCAGCCATTCGCCATCAGCCGAATCTGTATGCGGATATTTCCGCGCTGTACTACCGGCCCTGGCAGTTCTACAACGCGCTGCTGTCCGTGCAGGAATACGGTGCGGGTCATAAACTTTTGTTCGGCTCGGATTTTCCGGCAACCACTACGGCCGATTCTGTGGCGGGCCTTCGAAATGTGAATCAAATTGCCATTCGCGCCGGCCTTCCACAGATATCCGAGGAACTGATCGAGGGCATTCTGCATAGAAATTCCCTCGCCATTTTGGGGATTGATCAGGAGGAATAATCACATGAAAGCTCTTGCGTTTTACGGCACGCGGGATCTGCGGATGGAAGAGCGTGCCATACCTGTCCCGGCGGAGGACGAGATCCTGGTGCGCACCCGTGCCGCCACCATCTGCACTTCCGATATCAACGATCTCAAATACAATACCTTTGGCCTGCCTGTTTCCACCATTATGGGACATGAGGGAAGCGGCGATGTGGTTTCTGTCGGCAGCAAAGTGCAGAACATTCAACCGGGTGACCGGGTGACGGCACATCCGGTGATGCCCTGCGGAAAATGCGATTCCTGCCGCCGGGGGCTGCCGCATCTGTGCGACGATATGACCCATCTGGGGCTGAACAAAGGCGGCGTATTTGCAGAGTATTTCTGCATCCGCGCCGACCGTGTGCGGAAAATCCCCGAAGGGATGGACTACGCGCTGGCGAGCCTGATGGAGCCGGTTTGTGTATGCCTGGAAGCGGTAGAGCGGGCGGCGGTCCAGCCGGGAGGAAATGTGCTGATTTTGGGGGACGGCCCTTTTGGCATTCTCACTGCAAAGCTGGTGCAGAGCCGTCGTCCCGGATGCGTGGTTGTGACAGGTCGGCATGATTTTCGTCTGAAGCATGCCACACATGCAGTCGGAATCAACGAAAAGGCTGCCCCGGACATTCAGGAAGCCATTCTTGCCGCCAGCGGAGGTGAGGGAATGGACAGTGCGATTCTCTGCGCGGGAAATGCGCAGGCGGTGAACACGGCCATTCAATGCCTGCGGGCGCGCGGGACGCTGGCGATTTTCTCGGTGGTTTCTCCCATGCCGGACATTGATCTGTTCCGTGTGCATGTGAAGGAATTGAATTTGTGTGGGTGCTGCAACGACAATGACTATCTGGATCAGGCAATTCAGCTGCTGGCAGACCCGGCACTCCGGCTGGAAGAGGTAATCACGCACCGCCTGCCTTTTGCAGAGTGGGAGCGCGCATTCCACCTGGCTGAGTTCGGAAAAGACGAAGCACTGAAGGTTACGCTGACGTTTGATTGAGGAGGCGCGATATGAAAATTACCGATGTAGAGGGAATTGTCTTGCAATCGCCCGAAAAGTATCTCAATCCCACCGGCAGTGAAGAAGCTCCCGGAGTGGCCTATTGCTTCCTGATCAAGGTGAGCACCGATGAGGGGATCACCGGATGGTCCGATGTGGAGACCGCGCCGCAGATTGCGCAGTCACTGATCGCATCACCGCGCACAGGCTGCGATATGATGGAGGGCATTCGGGAGCTGGTGATCGGACAGGATCCCTTTGATGTGGAAGCGCTGTGGGATAAATTGTATTTGGGCACTGCCTATTACGGCCGCCGCGGCGTGGCAATTCAGGTCATGTCTGGTTTTGACATCGCCTGCCATGACATCATCGGAAAGGCAATCCATCGTCCGGTACATAAAATTCTGGGCGGCGCGAGGCGTGAACAAGTCCGGGCCTATGCGTCCACATTGTTCCGGCCGCGCCCCGACGATATGCGCCGGGCTTGTGAGTTCTACCTCTCCAAAGGATTCACCGCCATCAAGTTTGGATGGGGCGTGTTCGGGCAGGACCCGAAAAACGACATCGCTTTGGTGAAAGCCGCACGGGAAACCATCGGAAAAGATGTGGCTCTCATGGTGGATGCCGGCTGGAAGGTTTCCCGCAGTGCAGAGGACGCAGCCCGGCTGGTGCGCGAACTGGAAGTGTATGACGTGTACTGGCTGGAGGACTTCCTGCATCCGGAAAACTACGAGGGATATGCGCGTGTGAAAGCGGCAGGCAGTAAGGTGCGTCTGGCGGCCGGCGAGCAGGAGGCGACAGGATGGGGCTTCCGCCGCCTGATTCAGGAAGGCAAAATCGATGTGGCGCAGCCTGATTTGACGCGCTGCGGCGGCTTTACTCAGTTCCGCAAAATTATGTGGGAGGCGGAATACGCAGGAATCGATGTATGTCCGCACGCCTGGCTGACGGACCTTTTGACCGCTGCCAGTCTCCATGCGAACGCGGTTCTGCCCAGGAGTCTCTTCCTGGAGTACAATGTGAGTTCCAGCCCCATGCTGCGCGATATCATTGAAAATCCCATTCAGATGAATGCAAACGGCATGATGGACGTTCCGCAGGGGGACGGTTTGGGAATCCGGATCAATGAGCAGGCGGTGGAAAAATATCGTATCAACTGAGGAGGCGGCAGATGTTTACGGAAAATCGGACGGATGAAGCGCATGCTGCGCTGTGGTTTTTGGGGCAGGCCGGTTTTTTGCTGCAAAGCGGTGAACAGAAGATTTTGATTGACCCGTACCTCAGCGACAGTGTGGGGAAAAGCGATCCGCGGTTCACCAGAACGTACCCGGTCCCCGTGGATGCGGCTGAGTTGGATGCA
The DNA here is from genome assembly GCF_045865535.1 of Owariibacterium komagatae. Classification (GTDB taxonomy): domain Bacteria; phylum Bacillota; class Clostridia; order Oscillospirales; family Ruminococcaceae; genus Ruthenibacterium; species Ruthenibacterium komagatae. The sequence continues at coordinate 1,131,743 of NZ_AP031406.1, read as the reverse complement.
AATTTGTATCTGGTGACCCACGATCATCTGGATCATCTGGACCCGGAGACGATTGCGCGTTATCCGCACAAGGACCGAACGGTCTTTGTGGCCCCGCGGTTTGCGGCCCGGCGCCTGGAGGAGCTGGGCGTGCCCCGTGCGAACATCCGCGTGGTGGATCACGGCGAAAAATGTGAGGTCAACGGCGTGAAAATTCAGGGCGTGTTTGCCCTTGCGACCGGTCGTGATGTGCTGGATACCACGGGATACCGGGTGGAGCTTCCCAACGGAAAGAGCATCTATCACACATCCGACACGGCGTTCTGTTCGCTGGTTCTGGAAGACGCACCCTATGCGGATGTTCTTCTGGTCTGCATCAACGGGAAGTGCGGCAATCTGAATGTGGAGCAGGCGGTGCAGCTGACGGAGAAGGTTTCCCCGCAGTTTGTGGTGCCCATGCATCACGACGTGATGGCATTGAATGCAGAAAACCCGGAAGCTTTTCGTTACTTTTGTGCCGTGCGCGGTTTGGAAGACCGCTGCCGGATTTTGAAACCCATGGAAAAACTTGAATGGTAAAAGGAGAGAACCGCAATGACTGATTTGGAAAAATTCACATGGATCAAAGAGCATCTGTACGTTCCTGTGGTTTGTGATATTCTCGACCAGCTGGGGTACCGGCATCAGGCCATGCATCAGCGTCTGCGCCCGCTGGACCCGCAGAACTGCACGTTTGTGGGCCGGGCACGTACCTTCCGTTGGCTGGAGACGGATTATATCGTCAAAGAGAACCCCTACGGCAAAGAAATTGAGGCCATGGACAGCTTGACGGAATATGATGTGGCGGTGCATTCCACAGACAGTGGCGGCACCAACGCTCCCTGGGGCGAATTGATGTCCACTGCCGCCAAAATGCGCGGCGCGGTCGGTTGCATTTGCGACAGCCAGATCCGCGATTGCATGCGGATCATCAAAATGGGCTTCCCGGTGTTCTATGCGGGGATTCGCCCGCTGGACAGCCAGGGCCGCGGCCTTGTGGTGGACTATGACGTGCCGGTGCGCTGCGGCGACGTGCTCGTAAATCCCGGCGATATGATTTATGCGGATTTCGACGGCGTAGTAGTGATTCCCCGGGAAGTGGAAGATCGCGTGTTTGAACTGGCCCGCGAAAAAGCAGAGCGGGAAAATGTGTCTCGCAAAGAACTGCTGGAAGGAAAATCGCTGGCAGAAGTGTACGAAAAGTACGGCGCACTGTAAGAACAATGAAAAACGCCCAACACAGAACTCTGTGTTGGGCGTTTTTAATGAAATTGTACGTTTAAGTGAGCGCCGCGGAAAGCCCGAGTTCGTTTACCAGCTCTTTCATTTCGCCCAGTGTATAGGCGGTGGTGTAGAATTGTACCGAGCGGTGCCCGGAGTAGGCGCTGGCCCACACCTGCCCGTCGTAGGAGAGAAGCAGAACGTCCACGCCGTCATCGGTGGTGAACAGTTCCGATTCGTCATAGGCATCGTTCAAAATGTATTCGGGTTCTCCATAGTCCCAGGTGGAATCATACACCCAGTTCAGAGTCAGGCGTTTTCCGGCGTCCGAAGTATAACCGAGGTGCACTTTCATGCAGAGAGGCTGCTTGCTGCCTGCGTCCCGGATGATGGTGACCAGCTGGCCGCCGGTGTCCGGCGCCATTGCTTTCGCCAGTGCGGTCAGGTCCCAGTCCAGAAGACCGGGCTGCTCAATGCCGCCGGCAAAATCCGGTGAAGCGCGGTACTCGGTGACAATGTCGCCGTAGGTATCACTGTAACATTGAGCGGTCCGCCAGCGCTGGGCTCCATTTTCACCTGCATCGAGCACCGTTTCTTCGTCAAATAATCCGGTGCTCAGTGCGCGTTCCACATATTCAGCGGAAGTTTCCATGTCCTTGCTTTCTTCTGCAGAGCTGGGAATCGCCACCGCTACCGCATTGCCCGGATGCGCCTGTGAATACTGAGCGGTCAGCGCTTCCAGCGTATCGAAGAAAAAGACTTCACGATTGTTCAGCACATAGTCTGCTCCGAATGCGGTGACGGTCAGTGCTGCCGCAAGGATGGCGGCAACCAGAAGCGTGCGGGCCGGCCGCAGAAAAGAAATGCGTGCGGGACCGGTGCGATTTAAAATGGTTTCCAGCGTATGTTCTTCTGCGTGTAGCGGGGAAAATGCCTGCTGAATCGCTTTTTTCATAAAGATACCTCCTCGGATAAGGTCTGTTTCAACTGTTCACGTCCGCGTTTCAGGCGTGTGCCCACGGTACCGCGGGGAAGTTTCAGCACTTGTGAGATCTCTTCGATGGAATAGCCCTCGTAGTAGTACAGAAAGATCACGATTCGATATTTCGGCCCAAGAGCCATCACCGCATCGAACAGTCCGCTGGCTTCCGGCTGTTCAAAGACCAGCGTGTTGGCGTAATCGGTGAAATCTTCCGTTCGCCACCAGGGCGAGCGCCAATACTTCTTGCATTCATTGATGGTCACCCGGACCAGCCAGTGCCTTACATGCTCTTCGCTTTCGAAAATTTTGTCGGTTTCATACAGGCGCAAAAGGACAGTTTGTGTGACGTCATCGGCATCCGCCCGGCTTTTCAGCCAGCTGAAGGCAAGGCGGAAAAGATCGTCCATGTACCGCTGTGCCCGTTGAATAAAAAGGTCTTTTTCAGGCATTGTTTTGTCTCCTTACGAAAAGCTTTTCATCATGAATATCCGCGACGGCGCTTGTTTTTTTCATTTTAGCCGCACCCAAACATTTGTCAACGGAGAAAAGACAAAAATCCCCCGCTTGTGCAGACGCACAAGCGGGGGATTTTGTCAGAAGGAAAGGATGGCCACGCCGAACGGTTCCAGGGAAACGCCCAGTGTATCCACCGAATGATCGTTGTGATTGATCAGAAAACGCAGCGTGCGCGTTTGGCCCTTGCGCACTACGGACTCCACTCCTTCCGGAAGGGAGAGAGGCACGAGCCCGGCCCGTTTCATGGCCTGGTGCAACAGGCTGGTGAGAGTGGCTTCATCCGGGGTGGTACCCAGATAATAGGCTGCTCCCTGGCCGAAGGAATTGCAGGTCACTGCGGCAAAGTCACGGTAAAAAGCATCATCGTAGCGGTACAGCACCTGTGCAGTGGTAGGTGCGATCATATCCCGGAACACTCCGGCCGTGGCGCAGCGATCCTGCCCGCGCAGGGGGATGCAGTCCCATTCCTGCACGCTTTCCGTCTCCTCCACCACCAAACCCAGCAAATCGTCGCAATCCACCGGAATGACCTTGCCGAAGGTCAGGTTGTTGTCACGATCCTTGACGGCCGTGCGGTACGTGACTACCGCCACGCCCCCCGCGGCCACATACGCTTTCAGGCGCTGAGCAAAGTCCGGGTCGGTCACGATCATATGGGGAATCACAACCAGGCGGTACTTTGAAAAATCCATCCGGGCGGGAATCACATCCACCGTTTGCCCGGCTTTGAAAAAAACACTGTGCAGACGCTTCATCTCCCGTTCACAGTCAAGGAGAAGGCTCTGCTGCTGGATGCGGAAGGAAGCCAGCGAGTCGTAATCGTACAGAATGGCCACATCGCTGGGGATCGGTGCCGAGAGAACATCCTCGTACTCGCGCACGGTCTGAAAGAAGTTTTGGGCCTCAAAGAAGCGCCGGCGGGGAATGTTGTCAGCATCCAGCAGACCGTAGCAGAACTGTTCAGCACCTTTGGTGGCGCCCCGGTAGCGAAAATAGATCAGGCTGTCGCAGCCGTGTGCCATGGCCTGCCAACTCCACATTTTCGCCTGGCCCGGACGGGGGAGAAAGCCGGTGATGTCATGTCCCTGCGCACCCATGATTGCCTCGGTGACCCAGAAATTTTCCCGGCGCAGGCCGCGAATGTAGTCCAGCCCGAAAGCAATCTCGCTGGGGAGCAGGGGTTCTTTCTGGCCGCCCCAGACCGGGTAGTTGTTGTAAGCGACCCGGTCCAGCTTTTTTGAAACATCGGAGTAGTCCACGTGTTTGGTCAAACCGCCGCCCGGGAAGTCGTGGATGACCGTGCACCCGGGAATCTCCCGGTGAAGAATTTCAGTCTGCAGATTGGCAAACGAAACGATGTTTTCGCTGCAGAAACGTTCCCAATCCAGCCGAAGCGCGGGGTTGTGCGTGGTGATGGTGGGGGCGGGCAGCGGAATTTCATCAAACCGGTTGTACTCCTGACTCCAGAAAGCGGTACCATAGGTCTCGTTGAGAAGATAGATGTCTCCGCCGAATTTGCGGTTCAGGTATTGCTGGAAGGCATCCCGGCAGCGGGGGCACCAGCACAGATCACTGCCCTCATGTCCCAGTTCGTTGTCGACCTGCCAGGCGACAATGGCCTTTTCGTTTCGATAGTGCCGCGCCAGCTTTGTGACGATTTTTTTGCAGTATTCCCGGTAGACCGCACTGCTGAAACAGTAGGTGTGGCGGCCGCCAAAAACCCGGGGCGCACCGTCTTCAAACTGGGACAGAACGTCGGGGTATTTGTCGATCAGCCAGGCGGGGGGAGTTGCGGTAGGGGTACCGAAAATGATCTGCAATCCTTTTTTCTTGGCAAGGTCGATCACACCGTCGAAAAAGGAGAAGTCATAAGCCCCCTCCTGCGGTTCCATGCGGTGCCAGGCAAATTCGCCGATGCGGATCACATTGCATCCAAGTTCTACAATGCGGTCCATGTCTGCTTCCATGCAGGAAGGAGCCCATTGCTCCGGATAGTAGTCAACGCCGAGTAACATAACACTGCTCCTTTTGGCTTATTGTGCCTTTTCCTCTTCGCTTCAGCGGGAACCGTGCTCCAGTAGGGAATACCTGTCACGGTGTGCATCATGCCCCGAAGGATGTGCATACTTTCCCGCAAATTGCCGGATGTTCTTTCTTTGAATTTTACTACTTTTCAATAGAAAATCAATAATATTTAGTAAATTCTTTAGTAAATATTTTCTGGCTTTTTTTGTGCTTTTTTCCAAAAAGCCTTCCCGAAAGTCTGGGCCCAGTGTGATTTTGTCACAGAGCGGTCCGTCTGCATTTGGTATGCTCTTTTTACCAATCAGGAAAGGGTGAAGGCTTTGGCCAAAAGACGAAAAGCGTTTGTGGACCAGGGGCTTTGTGTGGCCTGCGGATGCTGTGTGAAGGTGTGTCCGCTTTCGGCGATTCAGGTAGAGCGGGGATGCTACGCCCAGGTGGATATTCAAAAGTGTGTAGGCTGCGGAAAGTGCGTGCGGGAATGCCCGGCCAGCGTGGTGGAACTGCGGGAGGTGCCGGTATGAAAAAACATTGGTACGATTATCTGTGGGTAGTTTCTCTGATCTATCTGATTTTAGGCTTTTTCAATATTCTGTTTGCTTGGCTGGGCCTTTTCTGCTTCTTTCTGCCGCTGTTATTCGCAGCGCGCGGCAGCAAGGGGTACTGCAACCGCTATTGCGGCCGGGGCCAGCTGTTTGAGCTGCTGGGCGGTCGGCTGGGGCTGTCCCGCCGCCGGGATGTTCCCGGCTGGATGAAATCCAAGGTGTTCCGTTACGGGTTTCTGGTGTTCTTTTTTGTCATGTTTTTTGCAATGTTGTGGAACACTTGGCTCGTGTTCGCCGGGGTGCGGTCACTGGGACAGGCGGTCACGGTTTTGTGGACCTTCCGCCTGCCGTGGCACTGGGCATATCACGGAACGCTGTTCCATCCGGGAGTGGCACAGTTCGCGTTCGGGTTTTACAGCGTCATGCTTACATCCACCATCCTGGGGCTTGTGACCATGGTGCTTTTCAAGCCGCGGTCCTGGTGCGTGTACTGCCCCATGGGAACCATGACCCAGCTGATCTGCAAGGCGCGCAAGACAGAGCGGGCGTGAGAACTTTGCGGCTGCATCGGGGCAAAAATCGTTGTGCAGGCAACTGATTTTTGATGAAGAATGGGATATAATGAAAAAAGAAATTATGGGAAGAAGGAGATTATTATGTGTACCAGCATTTCTTTTCCCGCGCACGCCCTGTTTGGCCGAACTCTGGATCTGGAAACATCTTTTGGAGAACAGGTCGTGGTCACGCCACGCAACTATGCCTTTCATTTTCATCATCGCCCGTCGGTTTCCAATCATTTCGCCATGATCGGAATGGCCAGCGTGGTGAACCAGGTCCCGCTGTATGCCGAGGCGGCAAATGAAAGAGGGTTGTATATGGCCGGGCTGAATTTTCCGGGCAACGCCTTCTATTTTGAACAAACCGACCCCGGCCGCGAAAATCTGGCGCCTTACGAGCTGATCCCGCTGGTGCTGGGCACATGCGCCACGCTGGCGCAGGCACGCCGCCTTTTGGAGAATGTCCACCTCACTGCGGAATCTTTTGCGCCGGGATACCCGGCGGCGCCGCTTCATTGGCATATTGCGGATGCAACCGGTTCTCTGGTGGCCGAACCCATGGACGATGGCCTTCATCTATATGAAAATCCGGCAGACGTGTTGACCAACAATCCGCCGTTTCCGTTTCAGCTGATGAATCTCAACAATTACCAGACGCTCTCCCCAAACCCGCCGGAAAATCACTTTGCACCGGCGCTGGATCTGCGCACTTACGGACAGGGAATGGGGGCCATCGGGCTTCCGGGCGATACCTCTCCCATGTCCCGATTTGTGCGGGCCGCCTTTTTACGGGGAAACGCTGTGATGGACATGGATGACCCCGTGCGCATCGAACAGTTTTTCCATGTGCTGGGCGGCGTGTCCATGGTGCGCGGCAGCGTGATCACGCCCGAAGGCAAGAACGACGAAACGCGGTATGCCTGCTGCATTGACGGGGCATGCGGTGTGTATTATTACAAAACTTATGAAAACAGCCGCATCAATGCCGTCTCGCTGTTTGACGAGGATCTGGATGGTGAGCAGCCGCAGCTGTTCCCACTGGTACGCGGCCCTCAGATCCACTTTGTAAATAAGCCGCGCGATTCCGATACACTGTAAAGAAGAGCAAGCGCTCCATCCCTTTGAGGGTGGAGCGCTTTTGTTTGTGAACAAAAAGAAAACATTTGCGTATTTACTTGACTAAGTCAAGTAAATGGCGTATACTGAGCCTACTTCAACAGGAAGGGCGGCGCGTCATGTTTCAGACATTCGCATTTTATTCCACGGCGTTTTACCGGGAGTTTTCCGCATATACGGCCCGGGTGCTGCAGAGCATCGGTTTGAACTACGGTGCACTGTTTCCGCTGATTTATGTGGGAAAACATCCGGGGTGTACTCCTTCGCAGCTGGTGCATGCTTTGGGGCTGGACTGGGGTTATGGTCAGCGCAGCATTCAAAAACTGGTGGATGACGGGTTCATCTGCCGCACCAAAGAGGGACGGTCTTATCGACTGGAGCTGTGCGAAAAAGGGCGCCATGCCTTTGAAGTCAGTCATCAGGTGTTTTTTGACTGGGATCAGCAGATGCTGGCGCCTCTGACGCAGGAGGAGCGCGGGCAGCTGTGTCAACTGCTGGAGAAAGTACGGAAAGGACAGATACAGCAGGAATGAACTACGGAACCATTGCAAGCCCCATTTCTTATGGCGGGGCAATGTTGAAAAACCGAATCATCTTTTCGCCGACCTCGCTCGGAAAAAGTCCGGATGAGACGATCGAGCAGCTGCGCCGCATTGCCGCCGGCGGCTGCGCCATGATCGTGGTGGGGGACGTTTCCGTGCTTCCGCACGGCTTCGGCCCGTCGCTTTATACGCGCAAAGGAATGGCGTTTTATCAAAAACTGACGCAGGCGGTGCACCGCGAAAACTGCCTGGTGTGTGCGCAGCTGCATCAGTCGGACTCCAACATGCGTGCCATGCTCAAGTACGTTCCCGGTCTTCTGAGCCGGAAGATCACGGCTGCGCAGCTGCGGGAACTGCTCAACCGGGAAGTGGGGCCCTATGTGACGGGGATGCCGGTCAAGAAGATCCGGCGTATCCTTCAGGGATTCGGCGATGCGGCGGTGCTGGCCAAACAGGCGGGTTTCGATTTGGTGCAGGTCCACGGAGACCGCATGTGCGGCAGTTTCAGTTCCACTGTGTACAACCACCGGACCGATGCCTATGGCGGCAGCTGTGAAAATCGGGCGCGGTTTGCCTGCGAGGCAGTTCGCGCGGTGCACAGCCGCGTGCCGGACATGCCAATTGACTACAAGCTGGCGGTGCGATGCGAAACACCGCACTACGGAAATGCGGGCGTTCTGGAAGAAGAGCTGGCAGTATTTGTGCCGCTGCTGGAACAGGCGGGGGTAACCAGCTTTCATGTGACGCTGGCAAATCACGGCGCTCTGACCGATACCATCCCGCCCGCTAGTCACCCGCAGTTTGGCGGGGAAGGATGCTTTCTTCCTTTCTGCGATGAGGTGCGGGCGCTGACAAAGCTTCCGGTGTGCGGCGTGGGCGGCCTGACGGATCCGGATTTTGTAGAACAGCAGCTGCGGACAGGCCGCGTGGACTGCGTCGCTTTGTCCCGGGCGCTGATCGCGGACCCGGATTGGCCGAAAAAGACGATGACCGGACATGCGCGTGACATTCGGCGCTGTGTGCGCTGCAACCGCGCCTGCCTGGGTGGAATGATGGCCCATAAAGGAGTTCACTGTATTTTTGAAAAGGAGAATGCAAAATGAAATACGCCGTTGTTTACAGCAGTAAGACCGGAAACACCCGTCTTTTGGCAGAGGAGATCCGCAAGGTCCTGCCGGCGGAAGAATGTCTGTATTTTGGAGAACCAGCCCCCGAAGCCTTGAAAGCAGAGGTTTTGTATGTGGGGTTCTGGACCGATAAGGGTGACTGTGACCAAGCGGTGGCCTCTTTCCTGAGCAGTGTGACCGATCAGAAAGTCTTTTTGTTTGGAACGGCAGGCTTTGGCGGCGCACCGACTTATTTTGAAAACATTCTGCATCGTGTCAGTGGGCATCTGCCTGCTTGCGCACAGCTGGCGGGTTCCTTTATGTGCCAGGGGAAAATGCCCATGTCTGTGCGGGCCAGATACGAGAAAATGTTGGAAAGCCCGGAGCACGTCCCCAATGTGAGTGCAATGATCGAGAATTTTGACCGCGCGCTTTCTCATCCCGATGCGGAGGACCTGGCGGCTCTGCAGGCGGCTGTGCGCAGTGCGGTTTAAGAAAGAAGCCTGACCGGTTCCGGTCAGGCTTCTTTTATGTGATGGCTTTCGGGCGGGTCTGCCAGAATGCCAGTGCCGCGGCCGCGGCTACGTTCAGTGAGTCTACGCCATGGGACATGGGGATGCGTACGGTCCAGTCGCAGTGGGCAATCGTGTCCGCACACAGGCCGTCTCCTTCGGTGCCCAGAACCAGAGCCAGCCGTGCCTCAGCGGCCAGGCGGGGATCTTCGATGGAAATGGAGCGTTCGTTCAATGCCAGCGCCGCGGTGCGGAACCCGGCTTCCTGAAGACGGGCAAGCCCCTGCTCGGGCCAGGAGAGCGGAATGCGTGCCCAGGGAATTTGAAACACCGTGCCCATGCTGACGCGGGCCGCTCGCCGCCGAAGGGGATCGCAGCAGGTGGAAGTCAGAAGAACGCCGTCCACACCCAGCGCGGCCGCTGACCGGAAGATCGCGCCCACATTGGTGGCGTCCACAATGCCTTCCAGAATAGCCAGGCGGCGCGCACCGCGGCAGACTTCTTCCATGGTGCGCGGCTGCGGTCGCCGCATGGCGCACAGTACGCCCCGGGTCAGGGCAAAACCTGTCAGCCCGGCCAGAATTTCACGGTCTGCTGTGTACAGCGGAACATCGGCACAGCGGCAGATCAGTTCCCGCGCGGGGCCGTCCGCCTTGCTGCGTTCCATCAGCAGAGCCAGCGGCTGACATCCCGCGTCCAGAGCCAGCTCGATCACTTTAGGGCTTTCCGCGATGAAAATTCCTTTTTCCGGTTCCATGCGGCTGCGCAGCTGGGCTTCCGTCAAACGTGCGAAAACACCCAGTTCCGGCCGGGAAAGGTCGTCGATTTCAATCCAATTTGGCATAAAGAGCTCCTTTAACCAGCGGCGCGTTACCCGCGGGTGAACGCTGCCGCCAATGCATTCAATTCTTCCCGGTGACTTTCTGCCCACCGGTCATAGGTCATATCTGAGGCCTGCACGGTCTGCCCCAGGCGGATCATAAAAGCAGGAATGTCCTCTTCCAACAAAACGCCAAGCTTTTCGCCGAAGCATTCCTGTCCCAGCCGCTCTCGCCCGCCTGCATACAAGGTGAAGGCAGGGCGGGCGGTCTGGCCGATCATTTTTACGCTGCCTGCAAATCCCAGACTGCCGACCTGATGGCAGCCGCAGCTGGAGGGACAGCCGGAAATGCGAACCGTGGGCAAAACTCCGTCCGGAAAATGCCAGGGTTGCACGGCTTCCAGCATGGCGGCCAGCAGTTTTTGTGAATCGCCCACGCCCTGCTGGCAGACAGACGCGCCCACGCAGCTCACGCTGCGCTCGAAAGCTGTGACGGCACCTTCTTCGGTGGCCCGAAGAACCGCCGGAACTTCGCGGCCGGTGAGATTGATGACATACAGCGTGCCGTCCGGCCCGATGCGTACCTGCGTGTGGCTTGTTCCGGCCAGAGCAACGCACAGAGCCCCGGGAATCTCAGGCGGAAGATGCCCACCGGCAGGATGATACGAGACCGCGTACAGACCGGGTTGTTTTTGTGCGATCACGCGTTCGCCAAACGCTTCTCCGTCCGGCTGCTTTTGCAGCGTGGGAACCGTGAGGGAAACGACCGGCGTATGCATGCGGGAAAGCGCCAGTGCCCGGGAAAATTCTGTGCGCAATGCCTCCGGACCCAATGTGTCCTGAAGATAGCGTGTGCGAGCCCGGGCCCGGTTTTCGTAATTGCCGAATGCTGTGAACACGCGGAGCATTGCGTCAATGTAACACAGCACCTGGGAAGGCGCTGCGTGCTCCTCTACACAGACACCCAGTTTGGGGTTGGGACCGAGGCCACCGGCGCAGAATACCCGAAACGTGCCATCCGGCTGTGCGGCAAAGCCCAAGTCGCGGAACGTGACATGAGTTTCGTTTTTCGGACTGTTGGAAAAAGCGACTTTCAGTTTGCGGGGAAGATGAAGATCCGGCAGGCGGCTGACCAGATAATCCGAAGCGGCCTTTGCGCAGGGAAGAACATCGAAGGCTTCTCCGCGCTCCACACCGGACAGAGGGCTTGCCATCACACTGCGTGGATGGTCGCCGCCGCCACCCAGTGTGACGATGCCGTGCTCCAAAGCAGACTGGATCAGCGGTGCCAGAGCTTCGGCCGGCAGGTCGTGCAGCTGCAGCGTTTGGCAGGTGGTCATCTTCAGGCGACGCACATGATACTTTTCCACGGCGTCGGCGATGAATTTCAGCTTTTTCAAATCCACACAACCGCCCACTGTGCGAAGGCGCAGCATATGAAGATGGGGGTCACGCTGGGCATAGCTTCCCATGCCGCCGGACATTCCCTTGTAGGTTTTGCGGTCCAGCCTGCCGGCCTGAAAGGCAGCGGACTGGTCGGCAAACTGATTGATTTTTTCCTGAAACTGCTTTTTCAGAGATGGTTTCATCGGGCTGTTCACTCCTCGTCTTGAAATCGGAACAGGGATTCCGTTATTTACGAGAAGTTTGGCAGACCGACCGAAAAATATGCGGCCTGCCCGATGTTTCCAATACCGGACAGGCCGCAGGATTTCAGAGCACCCGACGCACAGGATGACCCTGCATCCACTGGTTCAGGTTATCAAACACGATGTCCGCTCGCAGTTCCATGGACTCGGCGGTGGCAAACGCCACATGGGGCGTCACCAGTGTGTTGGGCGTGTGCAGAAGCGGATGATCCTGAGCAAGCGGCGGTTCGCTGTCGAATACGTCGATTCCGGCGCCGCCCAGTCGGCCGCTTTCCAGCGCGTCGGCCAACGCCTTGGTGTCCACGACGCCGCCGCGTGCTGCGTTGATCAGCAGTGCGCCGGGCTTCATCAGCGCCAGACGCTGCTCATTGATCAGGGCCCGCGTCTGCTCTGTCAGCGGGCAGTGCAGACTGACGATGTCGGACAGGGCCATCAGCGCGTCCAGCGGCACGTAGCGGATATAATCCGGTACGTCGGTGCGCTGGGTGCGACTGTAAGCGATGACCTCGCAGCCGAACGCATGGCACAGAGCCGCTACGCGCAGGCCGATGGCGCCGGTGCCCACAATGCCAACCGTCTTGCCGGACAGTTCGCTGCCCACCAGGCCGTCTTTGGTCTGGCCTGCACGGCAGCGGCTTTCCACAGCGGAAACATTGCGAAGCAGAGACAGCATCATGCAAACGGTCAGCTCAGCCACCGCGGTGGTGGAGTAGCCCGAGGCATTGCTGGCGATGACGCCTTTGCTGCGGGCAGCTTCCAGATCCACGTGGTCCACGCCGGTGAAGGCGATGTCAATGAACTTCAAATCGTCGCATTTCTCAATGACAGAGCCGGGCAGAGGCATATTGGCCAGCATGACCGCCTGCGCGCCCGCGCATTCGGCGGCCAGTTTGTCCGGGTCCGATGTGCGGGGATAAGCCTCAAACGTGTGACCGGCCTGCAGCAGCGGAGCGACCCGGCGCTGCAGAGATTCCTCGGAAATTCCAAGTGATTCCAACAAAACGATTTTCATGCGTTCGATTCCTCCTTATGATGAAGAAGGCGCTGTTCGGCCTCCTGTTTTGAATAAATACAGCCGCAGTAATCCTGCCGGTACAGGCCGTATTCGGCGGCCAGTTCGGTGCTGCGCTTAAATCCGTTTTTCTTTTTGAAATCGCAGGGAAGCCAGCGCACACCGTACTGTGCGGCCAGCTCTTCACCAATTTCGTTCAGCTTGGCGGCGTTTTTGTGCGGACTGATCGAAAGCGTGGTGGTGAAAAAGTCGAAACCGCCGTCCCGGCACCGGCGGGCCGCCTGCTCAAGGCGAAGCCGATAGCAGGCAAAACAGCGCTCGCCGCCCTCGGGAATGCGCTCCAGCCCTTTGACGGCGCTGTAGAAAGCGGCCGGTTCGTAGGGCACGGCCTCCAGCCGGACGCCTGTGCAGAAAGGCGCCTGTTCCAGAAACCGCGCCTGTTCGGCACAGCGCAGCTGATATTCTTTTTCGCTGTCCAGGTTGGGATTGTAATAGTCCACTGTGATTTCAAAAAAAGTGCTGAGGTATTCCAGCACATAACTGGAACAGGGGGCGCAGCAGCTGTGCAGCAAAAGGCGGGGACGCTGTCCGGCCAGTTCGCGCAGGCAGGCTTCCAGCTCCAGTTGATAATTTCTTGCCATGGAAGGTTCCTTTCCTTATTCGATCGTTCGGTTCCATTGTACCACAAAAGAGGGAGGTGGGATATGTTTTTTCGCAAATCATTAACCCGGACATCAAAGTTTGTTCATAAACTCCGGGTATAATATAGTTGTTGGCACAAAGAGTGTTTTGCGAGCCACCCCTTCCGCTGAATAAGCCCATGGAAGAAAGGCTGCTCTTTGAAAAGCACGCGGCAAAAGAAGCCTTTTGTCAGGGACGTGCAAATGTTTCGCGCACACAGGCAGTAGTGCTGAGGCTTGGGCTTTTTGATGAAAGCCGGGTCGCGCGGTCAGGTTGGCATTCATCGACCTGTTCCGCGCCGCCCGGCGGCAACCAATCATCCCCGCAGGGGTTTTTATAAATAGGATTTGCTCATCTTGATTCCTCTTTCACAAAAACAGCGGCAGCGCCCGGATAAAGCTGGGCGCTGCCGCTGTTTTTCGGACCGTGCAAAACCATCCGGTTTGTGGTATACTATAACAATACGTGAAAAAGGAGTTTGAGCTATGACCGATGAAAAGATCAAGCGCATTAATGAGCTGAGCCGCAAAAGCCGCACTCCGGAGGGCTTGACCGAACAGGAAAAGGCAGAGCAGGCGGCGCTGCGCAGAGAATACATTGACAGCATGAAGGCGTCTCTCCGCGCCCAGCTGGACAACACCGTGATCATCGATGAGTACGGACATCATAAGTATTTGAAGAAGAGCTGAGAAACCGTAAGGATTTACCCCGCAGGCAAAGGAGGTGAGGCAGATGCTGCCGGAAAAACGAAACATTCGCCTGCCCGAATCCTATCAGAAAAAGGTTCGTCCCGCGCGCCCGCCGCAGGAGACAGGGGCGTTTGAAACGCCCATCGCACTGCCGGAGGAAGAGGAAGATCATCTGCTGGAAACGCTGACGAGCCAGCAGGAGCCGGAGTCTTCTGCCCCGCCACCAAAGAAAAAATTGCGCGGTCATGAGAAAAAGCTTAAAGAGGGCCGCAAAAAGCACCGCTGGATCTGGCTTCTGATCGCGGTCATGTGCTGCTTTATGCTGATTTGCAGCGCTGTATTGGGTGTGTATCTGGTCAACGCCACGCAAAACGACTTTCTGTGGCTGGACCTGGAGCAGCTTCCCCACCGGGACGCAACCATTCTGTATGCGCAGAACCGGACCACAGGCGAGTGGGAAGAATATGCAAGACTGGAGTCAACTCAGCAGAAAAAATGGGTCTCGCTCAGCGACATTCCGGAAGATATGCAGCATGCCTTTGTGGCGGTGGAGGACCGGGATTTTTACGAGCATCATGGCGTCAGCTGGAAACGCACCATTTTTGCGGTTCTGAACGAAGTGAAAAAAATGATCACCGGCACCTATTTCGGTGGCGAGGACGGCATCAAGCAAGGGGCATCCACCATTACGCAGCAGCTGGTGAAAAACTTAACACGGGATGAGGAGAGCAGCGGCATTGACGGCTATTTCCGTAAGGTGCGCGAGATCTGGCGCGCGCTGCGGCTGGATGCGACCTATGACAAGGACCAGATCCTGGAGGCTTACCTGAATGTCATCAGCTTTACCGGAAACACCGCCGGGGTGGAAGCCGAGAGCATCAAGCTGCTTGGAAAATCTGCCAGCGAACTGAGCCTGGCGCAGTGTGCCTCCATTGCCGCGATCACCAAAAATCCCACCCGGTATGATCCTGTGAGCAACCCGGACACACATCTGTCCCGACGCAACTACATTTTGTATGAAATGTGGCAGCAGGGGTATATTACCGAAGAAGAATACAATACGGCGTCGGCAGAGCCCATCGGCCTGTCGCCGGGCTATCTGCCGGTCAACGAGACGCCTGTCACCAGTTATTTTACAGATAAGGTTCTGGACGATGTGTCCGCGGCTCTGCGTGAGGAATACGGCCTCAACGGGGTCGAGACCACCAACCTGCTTTATAACGGCGGCCTGCGTATTTACACCACGGTGGACCCGCAGCTGCAGGAGCAGATGGAAAATGCCATGCTGTACGGCAATTTCTTCCCACAGAGCGGTCTGGGCGTGAAGACAACGGCCTATGTGTACGATGAGGACGGGTCCCGGGTTGTGGATGAGAACGGCAATCCGGTCACCGAAGAAGTGATCGAGTATCCGCAGGCCGCGATGGTCAGCGTGGATTACGAGGGCCGGCTGTGCGCCGTGGTGGGCGGCCTCGGTGAAAAAGAGGTCAGCCGAGGCTTTAACCGCGGCACGGATGCACTGCGGCAGGTGGGCAGTACCATGAAGCCCATCGGCGCCTATGCGCTGGCGCTTCAGCAGGACAAAATCACCTGGTCTACGCCTTTTTTGGATGCGCCGGTCCGGCAGATTGAAGACGAGAATACCGGTGAGATGAAGGACTGGCCGGCCAACTTTTCCAAAACCTACAGTGAGAAAAACATGCTGGTAGCCGACGCACTGGCGCAGAGCATCAATACAGTGGCGGTGCGCGTGGGTGAATTGGCCGGCGTGAACAACATCTATCGCTTTGTGACCGAGCAGCTGGAAATCAGCAGCTTTACCGAAGAGGATAAAGACTCCGGGCCCATGATCCTCGGCTCCTCCACATATGGCGTGACGCCGTACGAATTAGCGGGGGCGTATATGATGTTCGGCAACGGAGGCACCTTCACCACACTGCATTGCTATGAGAGTGTTCAAACCGGCGCCGGCCGGGAAATTCTTGTTCCGGATGTGGAAACCAAACAGGTGCTGGACAGTGATACGGCCTATGTGATGAACCGGTTGCTGCGGGGCGTCATGGAAGGCAACGGAACGGCCGCAGGGTACAGTGTGGGCGGCTCCATGGACAGCATCGGCAAGACCGGAACCAGTTCTGATAACCGGGATTATTGGTTTGTGGGCCTGACGCCGTATTATGTCACCGCCACCTGGTATGGCTATGATTCCGGCTTTGCTTTGAATACCTCGGCGGGCACACATGCTCCCACCAGTGCCTGGCGCTATGTGATGCGCAAGGCGCAAAACGGTTTGGAAACCAAGGAATTTCCGGTGGATTCCACGGTGGTGCAGGAAGAATACTGCCTGTCCAGCGGCGGAATCGCCACGGCGAACTGCCCGCGTACGGCCACCGGATATTATCAGGCGGATAATCTTCCGGGAATGTGTACGGAACATGCCGCTTGAAAGGAAGAAATTGTTTGAATGTTCGAGAAATGACACCGCGTCAGGCGTATGAAGCCTACTGTGCGGATGCTTTTGTACAGGCGTTTCCGCCAGCGGAACGGCGTCCCTGGCGAAGTATTTTATCGCTGATTCGCATGGGTGCGTATGTCTGTTACGGCGGCTATGACGAGCAGGGAACTTTGCTGTGCTGCGCTTTCTTCGTCCGCGCACAGGAATTTTATCTGATGGATTACCTGATGACGATGCCAGCGCAGCGCAGCAGAGGGCTGGGAAGTTGTTTCCTGCAGAAACTGCTGGACGGTCCTTTTGCGCAGCGGTCCATCGTGGGTGAGGTGGAAACACCGGACGGCGGTGCGGAGGACGAACTGCGCCGCCGCAGACTGGCGTTTTATGAACGCAACCGCTTTTGCCAGACGGGCGTCCGCAGCTGGCTGTACGGAGTGGATTACCGCATTATTGCCTGGAACCTGCCAGTCGGCACGGACGACGCGTCCCTCGCAGCCAAACTGACGCAGCTGTATACAGTTCTGATCGGGGAAGAGCGCTGCGCTCAGTGGGTGCGGGTATGGCAGGACCCCGCGTAAAAAATGCTGCAGAAAAATGAAACCGGAATCTTTGAACCCTTCAAAGATTCCGGTTTTGCATTTTCTCAATGTTTTCAGAACGGGCGAAGGACCCACATGCCGGGCAGATTGCGAACGACGCCAAACAGCAAAACGAATACCAGTGCCGCGGCAATCAAACGCTGCTGCCTGGGACCCGGCCGAAACCCGGTGCCGGCCAGATAGCCCCGGGCCATTGCCACCAGAAGCCATACCCAAAAGGGCGATAGCAGGACCAGCGCCGCATTGGCGCGCAAAGCTTCGGCAAAATCCAGGCGAAGCAGCGCTGTCAGACAGCGCGTGGCGCCGCAGCCGGGACAAAGCAGACCCGTGACCCGGTGAAACACACACGGAATGCCGATGCCGGTGCGCCCCACCCAAAGCAGATAAAGGAGAACGGAGAAAAGACCTGCGGCCAGCAGACAGGTTCTTTTCAGACGGCCCCGGCAGGTCAAAAGCGCCCTGGAACGGCTTCGTTGATCTCGCTCTGGATCAGCGCCAGCGTCACAATGCCCAGACCAAAAAACCACAGAAGCAGGTACAGGATGCCGCTGCTGGAACTGAGGATGCCGCGCCGCTGACGCATCCAGTCCACTTTTTCGCCGGCTTTATAAGCCCAGTACAAGCCGTAGATGTCGCAGGTGATCAGCGACAAAAGGAAAACCACTCCGCCGGAGGGCGAGTGAAAATCGTTTGCGGCCGCGTTCAAATCGTTCACAAGCGTGATAAACCAGTAGATGGTATACAATCCGCAGGTGACCAGGGACAGAAGAATGCATGCGACAATGTTTCTGGACCTTGGCATAAAAAATCTCCCCTTTCAGGGATAACCATAACAGGCAAACAGACCTTTGTCAATCACAAAAAAGACGCGCGGATCATCGCGCGTCTTGAAAGATTATTCTTCCCAAATGGGGTGCTTGAGCATCCAGCGGCCGAACTCATCTTTGTAGAAGAGATCCCGGTTGTAGAACTTGTCCATGATCGCCCAGAATTCGCTTTCGCTGTAGCCGCAGAATTCGCAGAAATCGCGCACGCACAGGGGATCCAGGTTTCCGTCTCGCTCTTTGACGATTTTGATCGCCTCGTCCCGGGTCATCATGCCGTAGCGGATATAACGGGCCGTGTAGTCGGTGGCGGTGGCGTGGCCGAATTTCGGATATTTCAGCCAGGAGTGCACCAGATACGCGCGGGAATCCACCTGATCGAAGTCCTCGGCGTGGTGGGTGCGTTTCCACTCGTGCGTCAAATCGCGGAAGCCGTGCTCTTTCGCAATCTGATAGTTCTTGTAGCTGTTCCAGGGCAGGAAATAGCTCATATAGAAGGGGTCCAGCCGTGCCAGCTCTTCGGCAGAGGGGGCCTCGGTCAGAATCAGGTCGTTTTCGGTTACGCCATAGCTGAGCAGTTCTTCCTTGGGGAAGCCGACAGCGACGCCGTTTTCGATCTGCCCTTTGGCGGAATACGTCTCCTCGTCTGCGTTGCCGCCGTACTCGAAGCTGACGTTCTCGCCGTAGCACAGGAACGGAGTGTTGAATTTGGCAGCCATGTGCAGGGGGAAGGTGTAGATCAGACGATCTACGTACCAGGTGGGCTTGCCGTATTTTTCAAAGAAAGCGCGCATCAGGGTCTTTTGCGCTTTGATGTTGGGCTTGCAGCTGATGATGGTGCAGCCGAACTCTTCCGAAATGTTTTTCAGGTTGTGTTTGCCCGCTTCGGTCATGGGGAAGTTGTCCTCCACGCTGAACAGAATCGGGTTCATGTGCATGACTTCTTTCAGAATATACACCTGAAAGTGGCTGTCCTTTCCGCCGGACACCGCCACGGCGCAGTCATAACCGCCGGGGCCGTTCATTCCACGGTATTTGTCGCACATGGCTTCAAATTCTTTCCAACGGGCGTCCCAGTCCACATCTTTGCGGTGTTCGTAATGGCGGCACGCGCTGCATACGCCTTCTTCGTCGAAGGTGATGCCGGGGCGGGTGTCGGGCATGGTGCATCGTTTGCAGTACTTCATTGTTGAAAACCTCGCTTTCCCTTGTGCTGCCCCAAATCGGCAACTACTGCTCTATTATACCTTTCTTATACCCGGAAAAACAAGTCCGCATTCGCATTTTACAAAATTGTCACTGAACAAGATTCAGCCATTGCTCCAAAAGTTCCAGGGTGGAAGGCGTCAGGGCACGCACTTTTTTCATAATGCTTTGAACGGTGTGAGTATTGCCCTGGGCTGTGGCAAAAAACTCTTCGGGCGTGATCTCGAAATAATCGCAGATCTCGAAGAACATGGTCATCGAGGGAAGCGAGCGCCCGGAAGTGATGCCCTGGATTTAGCCCTTGTTCTGCCCGAGTTCCATGCTCATTTGATATTCCGAGACGTTTTTTTGCATGCGGAGCTGTGTGATGCGTTCGCGAATAAAATCGACGTTTTTCAAGACCAGACCTCCTTTTCTGTTAAGCATACCGTTTTAGGGAAGAATAAGAGTGGTTTAAAACGGTATTATTTTGAATAAATCTGTTGATTTTACGTTTTAAAAACGCTATTATTAAACCAATCGCCGGTTTATTGCGAAAACAAGACAGAGAAATGGGGGATGCACACATGGATTTGTTTGAAACTTTGACCAGCAGCTGTGCATGCCCGCACATTTCGGACCTGCGTTTCAGCGTGCCGGAACCGCTGCTGGGATGCATCAGCATCCTGCGCCCGGAAGATTTCCCGCTGACGCAGTGGTACGATCTTTATGAGTATTTAACGGGAACGCGGAAATTCTTTTCCACACAGGAACAGGCGAGAGCCGAACTGATTCGGTTTATTCAGGAAAAATAAAAAGAGGAAGGCGCGGGACCTTCCTCTTTTTTATTGTGATCAGTGCACGAAGGGGCGGATTTTTTCTTCCATACGGGCAATTTCCGCCTTGGAAATGTGGGCCTTATCCACATAGCCGTAAATGCGCCCGGCAAAATCGGCGAAGGGCGGACAGATGCGGCGGAAAACCTTGGGGTTCAGCTTCACGGCGTACATCATGTGAATGCCGACCAGCGCACAGAACTTTAAAAGATTGAAATGAGGTTTGTAGGGCGGCGAGAAGGGAAGATCCCGCGGCTCATTTTTGTAGACATCCTCCAGCAGGTCCGCCATGCGGATGTAGCTGGGGGTTTCGTTTTTGTCAAAATAACCTTCGATCAGGTCCTTGTCAATGGGGAAGGGGGCATCTTCCTGTTCGGCGGCGGCGCAGAACTCCTCATAGGTCTCCACGTACCGTCCGCCTTTGTAGATCACCGGATCATATTCGTGCTCAATGGGCTGGGGCCGCAGAATGTGGCAGCTCTTTCCCGCAAAGTACACCTCGGCAATGGCGGTGCTCATCCAGATGAAAATCTGATCTGCGGCCACGATCCACTGCTTGACGCTGTCGGCAAAAATCACATGGAAATTGGCATGTTTTTTCTGCAGAGCGTCCAGCGCCGGGCTGTTCCATTCCGACGGGTGCCGCCGGTACACCAGCTCCACCTCGGGGTGTCCGGTCAGGTATTCATCAAACCAGCGCAGCGTCTCGGCCATGCTCTCGCGATTGGTGCGGGCGAACTGTGTAAAATCTTCGCCCGCCATTTTACTCAGCTCCTGTACTTCCTGCTCGCTCATGCTGCCGTAGCCGAAAGAGGAGATGTACAGCATCAGTTTTTTGTCGGGGTCCAGCCCGAAATCCCGGCAAAGCTGTTCTTTGGTCTTAAAATAGCCCTGAAATTCCGGGCGGAGAAAATCCATCATCACCGCGCCGGTCACCGGGCAGTTGCGCTCCGGCACATCGTGGGCGATCAGACGCTGGCGGGTCAGTTCGCCCCAGCAGGTCTGCACGCATTTCTTGGCGTTCCCGTTGAAGTTGAACCAGGGGGCGGCCTCCTGGGTGTCCGACAGCATCTGTTCCCAATGCAGATTGACCACGCGGTTGCACACGCCCACATTGTTGTACACGTGACTGTTGATGGCTTCGTCGTCGTACATGCAGCTGGACACCAGCACACGGGGCTTTTTCCAGGTGAAATATTTCAGCTTTTTGCGGTCCAGCAGCTGATGAATGGCCACGGTATAGCCGCGGCGTTCCAGTTCCAGCTTCAGCAGCAAAAGGCTCTCGTATTCCCGCACCACATGCTCATACAAAATCAGAAAATCCAAAGACATGGAAAAACTCCTTTTCAAAAAGTGAGGACGCTTCAATCCTCCATCACACGGGTAAACAGTTCCTGCGTGAACTGGGGCAGCCCGTGGCGCGTATCCAGGTGGAATCCGTCAAAGTAAGCGGTGTCATCCCAGTGGGGCATTTCGGTCCACTCGTAATCCAGCACGCGGGCGCCGCTGGCACGAATGGTATCCAGTGCGCCGCGCATGGCATCATCAATGCCCAACGGTTCGCACACATAGCGGTACAGGCTGTCATCCATGGGCGGCACCAGCAGCGTCAGCTCCACGTTGTTTTCCCGGCAGAATTCCACCAGTTCCAAAAGCCGCTCCAGACCGGCCTCGTTGATGGCGTATTTGGAGTCCTCCACCGTACAGCTTTCCATGGCTGCGGCGAGGGCTTCGCCGTCCAGCTCGCCCGCGTCCATGGCCTCCACGATGCTCTGGGTGCTGGAATAGCCTTCCACCATGGGCAGGGTGCCGGCCTTGGCGCAGTTCTGGTACAAAATTGCCGCATAGGCGACTAAGTCTTTTCGCTGGCCGTTGGGCAGATAATCCTCGGGGGTGTGTTCGGCGGTCTCCTCGGCGTCGGGCAGGCCGCGCAGCTTATCGCCGATGACGGTCAGCGTATTGATGTTATACTCCAGATTGGAAATGTACGCCACGGGGTTGGCCAGCTGCGTTTTGACCGTGGCCATGCGGTTGGCCGTGCGGTAGTTGGCGTTGAGTGTATAAAAGGAAATACTCATCAGAACGCGTTGGATTTCGGGATGCTGTTCATAGACATAATAAAATTCATCGATGCTCTCTTCCAGGCTGGCGCCGCCGTAAGCCAGGTTGGACCACTGGGTGCCGGAGACTTCGTCCACCAGATCCATGTCAAAATGCGCCATGCGGGAATCGCCAAGAATGATGCTGTCATGCGGGTCTTTTTCAAAGGCGCGGATGCGGGAGATAGGGCTGTTGTCGCTGCCCGTTGCCCGCAGGCCGAAATAATTGTTGGGCTCAAAGGCCACAAAAACTGCCAGATACAGGACGATGGGCGCCAGCGCCAGCGCCAGTTTGGGAATGATTTTTTTCACGGCGCTCCTCCTTAAAAGTTTGCATAGGCAAAGCTGACGGTTCCGAAGCCGCCGCTTTGCATGATAAAGCCGACCAGAATGCAGCCGATCAGCACATAATAGCACAACCAGCGCGCTGCCAGAGGCAGTTTAGCAAGGCCGGTGGACCAGTGCGCATCCTTCATTTTAAAGCATTGGCGCCAATCGGCGTACACACCGATGGCCAGAACAGCCGCCATGTATACGCACCAGCCGACCACCATGATGGGGCGGGTATAGAATCCGTTTTCCACCGCCGTCACAAAGCTGCTCACAAAGTGCGACAAAGACAAATCGGTGAAGCTGTTGGCAAAATAGTGCAGGCAATCACCCACGGTCCCGCCGGACACAAGGCCGATTCGGAAGAACACATGGCTGGCAGCCCACAGCACAAATACCACGGCGATTTTTCCCATTCGCACAGGCAGAGAAGGGCGCTTGGGCGGTTTGCGGTACCAGCTGTGCAGCAGATCCTCTCCCACGCGGTACAGGCCCTGCAGCAGGCCCCAAATCACAAAAGGCCAGGTGTTCCCGTGCCAGAAGCCGCTGATGAAGAACACGATTCCCACAGTGGCCACAAAGGGCTTGGCCTCTTTTTTGCCGTTTTTCTGGGTTACGCGGGGCAGGTGATCGCCCCAGCGGCTCCACACAATGGGGGTGAACAGATAATCCTGCAGCCAGTTGGACAGACTGATGTGCCAGCGTTTCCACAGCGTGGAAAAGTTGGTGGAGAACAGGGGCGTTTTGAAGTTGACCGGGATATCGATGCCCAGCAGCATGGCGCAGCCCCGGGCAATGTCGGAGTAGCCCGAGAACTCGAAATACAGCTGAATGACATACAGGGCGGCCGCCAAAGGCAGGATCAGGCCGGAGTAATCGGCGCTGTTTTCAAATACCTGATTGACAAACAGCCCCAGCACATTGGCCACGGCAATCTGCTTGAACAGACCCGCCAGAATCAGCCGGAAGGCGTCGCAGGTGCGCTGCGCGTCAAAGCGGCGGGGCTCCCGCAGCTGCGGAAGGACCTTTTGGGCCCGGCAGATGGGGCCGGATGTAATGGTGGCGAAGAAAGAGACGAACAACGCCCAGTTGAGGAAGTTGGTCTCCGGTTCCGTTGCTTTGTAATACACGTCCACCAGATAGCTGATCACCGCGAAGGTGTAGAAGCTGATGCCCAGCGGCAGCGGGAAGGAAACCGCCGTAAAGCCGAACAGTGTGGGCAGAAAGAAGTTGCAGTACTTGAAAAAGCACAGCACCGCCACACTGACGCACACACCAAGGGCCAGAAGCTGTTTGCGGCGTGCGTCTTTGGCTGCCCCGATGGCACGCGCAACAAAAAAAGTGAACACAACATTGAATGCCAGCACTGCCAGCGGCAGAAGCCGAAGCCACAGCGGGCGGGCGGAACCATCCGCTAATTCGGCACCGGGCAGGTTGAAACAGTAGAATACCACGCTCGCTGCCAGCAGAACACCGTTTTGAAACCGCCTGGGCAGGGCAAAATAGAGAATGGCTACCAGCGCGAAAAACAGCGCGTAGCCCACGCTTGTCAGGGTCATGAAAGCTCTCCTTTGTCTGGTTTGGCCACACAAGACCAATTTACTATTATAGATGTAAAGACTCTGTTTGTAAAGCAAAGGGGGGCGTCTTTTGTCCCGCAGACGAACTTTTATTGAATTGGCGCCTCATTTATAGTATACTAATAACCGAGTATTGCATGTTGCACCATGCACGATAAGGAGAGGTAGTATGGCACATACCGTAATGGTGACGGGCGCCGACGGTTTCATCGGCAGCCATCTGACGGAAGAACTGGTTCGCAAGGGCGAAAAGGTAAAGGCCTTTTGTTATTATAATTCCTTTGGAAAATGGGGCTGGCTGGACACGCTGCCGCCCGAAATCAAAAACGAGATCGAAGTATTTATGGGGGATATTCGTGATCCCAACGGCGTGCGCACGGCCATGAAAGGACAGGAGATCGTCTATCATCTGGCGGCTCTGATCGCCATTCCCTTCAGCTATCATTCCCCGGACAGCTATGTGGACACCAACATCAAAGGCACGCTGAACGTGCTGAACGCGGCCCGGGATGTGGGCACCCGCCGCCTTCTGGTGACATCCACCAGCGAGGTGTACGGGACTGCTCAGTATGTGCCCATCGACGAGCACCATCCCTTCCAGGGCCAGAGCCCTTACTCTGCCACGAAAATCGGCGCGGACCGGCTGGCCGAGAGCTTCTACCGCTCTTTTGAACTGCCGGTCACCATTGTGCGGCCCTTCAACACCTATGGTCCCCGTCAGTCGGGACGGGCTGTTATCCCCACGATCATTACACAGCTGCTCTCCGGTGCACAGGAGCTGAAGCTGGGAAGCCTGACCCCCACCCGGGATTTCAACTATGTGAAGGACACGGCGGCCGGCTTCATGGCCATTGCCGACTGCGAGGCTGCTGTCGGTCAGGAGATCAACATTGCCACCGGTCAGGAGATCTCCATTGGCGATCTGGCCAATGAGCTGATCCGTCAGATCAATCCCCAGGCGAAGATCGTGTGCGAATCCGAGCGCCTGCGCCCGGAAAAGAGTGAGGTCAACCGTTTGCTGGGCGATGCCACCAAGTTGCGTCAGATGACGGGCTGGAAACCGGCCTATACCTTTGAACAGGGCCTGGCTGAGACCATTGCCTGGATTCGGGAGCATATGGATTCGTTTCGCACAGGCGTTTACAGTTTGTAATATTTACTTTAAAAATACTTTTTGGAGAATTTGATGAAGCAAAACGGTGAAAAACCGAAGATGCTGCACCTGAACGGCACACTGGGCTGGGGCCTGGCGGCGCTGGCCGCCGTGGTGTGCGGGATTGGTGTGGTCTATTATTGGCGCGTATTTTACGGCTTTGACGCGGTGGCGCCGGTTCCCATGACGCTGGCTGTGTGTGCGCTGGCGCTGGCAGTGGTGCTGGCGGCCTGGCTGGTGGTTCGGTTTGTGAAAAACTTCGACACCCGCGCCGCGTTGGCTGTGTTTTTGTGCGGCTTGTGTTTCTGCTTTGCCAATCCGCCCATGCAGGCGCCGGATGAGAGCGAACATTTTCTGCGTGCCTATGCGGTGAGCCTGGGCCGGTTTGATTTTGACGGCGAACGGACGTTCAGCCCGGATGTGGATGCGCTGCTGGCGGCGTTCCCCGGTGCGTGGGCCAATGGCAATACGACCTATTGGCTGGAGCATGATGCCGCCGGAAATGTAAACGGCGGCGGGTCCAGCGAAAACTATGCCATCAAACAGCAAAACGGACAGACAGTGAGTCTGGCAGACCATTTTTCGCTGTACGAGCAAATGAAAACAGAGGCGAGCGCACCTGTGGTGCGGGAGTCTCAAATCAAGCAGGTACTGCCGTATCTGCCGCAGGCGCTGGCCATGGTGCTGGCGCGGGTTGTGGGCTTTGGGGCATTGGGCTGCTTTTATGCCGGACGCCTGGCCAATCTGGCGGTGTATGCGCTGTTGTGCTGGCTGGCCCTGCGCAATTGCCGGCGCTACAAGCCGGTGTTCCTGGCGGTGATGCTGCTTCCGCTGAGTTTGTATATCGGCGCTTCCTGCAACTACGACGCCCTGATGCTGGGCTGCTATTATTTAACTGCCAGCTATTTCTGTGTGGACGAGATCCGAAACAAAGATCTGGCGGTATTCCTGGCATCGTTTGCGCTGATGAACGCCGTCAAGCCCTGGATCAATCTGCTCTGGGTAGTCATTCCGCTGATCCTGCCCACCCGGGTGTGGAAGGCCCGCTGGAAAAAATGGCAGGTGGCGGTGGTCGTTCTGGTGTGTGCGGTGCTGGTGACCGTGGGCGTGGAATGGTATGGACAGGCCTTCCGCACCAATTACGAGGAAGCCCGCATGCTGGGTGAGACAGTGAACATGGGTGAGCAGCTTCGCTTTGTGCTGCAGAATCTGCCTCGCACAGCCATGGTGTTCCTGGGCACTTTGTACGAAAATAATTTGTTCCTGGGGCTGCTGGGCAGCTTCGGCGCAATGGATTTGAACATTGGTCTGGTGTCCATGCTGTCACCGGTGGTGCTGGCCTTTGCGTCGGCCCTGTCGGTACACGAAAAAAGCAGTTTGACGCTGCGGCCTTCGCTGGGGTTGTTCGGCCTGGCGGTGCTGTATACGGGCGGTGTGCTGGCCGCTCAGTATATCACATACACGCCGGTGGCCATGGTGCGGGTGCTGGGGGTGCAGGCGCGTTATCTGCTGCCTGCATTCCTGATGCTGTTTGTGCTGCTGGCGGCGCTTTTGAGCCATGTGTTTGAAACGACCCGCGCCGGCGGAAAAAAGGCGTTTCATCTGGGACTGAGCGTCTGCGCCTTTTTCGCGGTGCTCAGCGCGGTGCTGCTGGCGCAGCACTATTTCATCGGTCCGGTCTGCATCGTGCCCTGAGCGGGCGCTGCCGAAGAGAAGGAGAGTTGCTTTTTTGGAAGCTTTTTTGCAGGGCGCCGGGTGCATGGTCACCTTTGGGGCGCTCGTTTGCCTTTGCATTTTCTGCACGAAAAAATGGAATGTTCCGGCGGGCATCAGCCCGCTGTTCGTGCTGTATGCCACCATTCTGTGGTATAGCGTGCTGGCCAGTGTCAACCTGCTGTTTCCCGCGGGAATCCTGTGGTTTGCGGCAGCGGTTCTGGCCCTGGTGTGGCTGGTCCGCAAGCGCGGCGAGATTCGCTGGAAAGAGCTGATCACGCCATCCACGGCGTTTTTCCTGGTGGCCAGTGTGGCGGTGATCGCGGTGTTTGCCGTGCGTCAGCCGCTGTTTATGGAGTGGGATGAATTCAGCTTCTGGGGCATTGCGCCCAAGGTGGTTAAGTCCACCGGTCAGCTGTATACCTTCCAGCCCCAGGGCCTGCGGGTCACCAGTTACGTGCCCGGCCTTGTGATGCTGGATGAGGCGTTTCAGTTTTTGGGAACGTCCTTTGCGCCGTGGAAGGTGTTTGCGGCGTACGATATTCTGATGTTTGCCATTTTTGCAGCAGGACTGTATACGCTGGAACGGCGGCGCTGGAACCTGGCGGTGCCCGCGGCACTGCTGCTGTGCATGGTGCCTTATTTGATGACCATGTATCAGCGGGACATCAACGTGTCGCCGCTTTACATGTGCAGCTATGCGGATATTCCCATGGGACTGCTGTTCGGCGCACCGCTGGTGGTGTATTTCCTGGCAAAGGAGAAGACGCCTGTTGTGCTGCTGTGCGCGGTGATGGGGGTGACCGTGGAATGTATTTCCAAGGACATGGGCTTTGCGCTGTGCCTGATTGCTGCAGCACTGATCTGCTTTGATTTGCTGTTTTTGGAAAAGGGCGAGGTGCGTTTTGCACGCCTGCGGGGCACCGGAGCCAAATGGTGCTGGATCGTATCCATGGTGGCAGCGCCTGTTGCTGCGTTCTTCGGATGGGCGGCCCATATGAGCGCTGTCACCGGGGCCAACCGCTTTGACATCGGCGGTGAGCAGAACATGGGCATGGTGCAGATGGTGGTCACAGGCATAGTGGAGCTTTTCAGTCCCAACAAGAGCGAAAAGTTTGTGCAGGTCATGGGCAATATGGCCCAGGCTTTTTACTCCACCAAGCTGACCATGTTCAGCGTCGGTTCGCAGGACGGGACCGTGGGCCGCTATCTCAACGGCTCGGGTCTCATCGTGACATTGGTGATCCTGCTGGTTCTGGCAGTGGCCTTTGTCTATGAGGACAAGCGGGGCCGCAAAGCGGTGGGCTGGTTCGCCCTGTGGAGCGTGCTGGGATTCGCGGCGTTCTATATTTTTACGGGCTTCACCTATGTGTATGTGTTCAAGGAGGCCGAGGCCGCGGCGCTGAGCAGCTACAACCGGTACATCTATCCCTATTACATCGGCTGGTTCATCGCGGCGCTGGCGTTTTTGCTGCGCAGCCTGAAACAGGCGAAGCCGGCCAGTGTGGGCGCGGGATTTCTGCTGGCGCTGACGCTGGGCTGCGGTTGGCGCGTGACCAGTTTTGTACAGCCGCAGCTGTCGGTGGTGGATTATTCCGACGGATATTTTGCCGGGCGCAAACGGGATATTGCCATGGTGGAGCAGGCCAAACAGTTCCTGACTTCAGACGACCGGGTGTTCTATGTCAGCCAGAGCGACGACGGCAAGAACTGGTTCATTCATTACTATGAGTTTTATCCGGACGTGCAGTTGGATTACAGCTTCGGCGGCGGTCAGCTTTCCGCGGATTTCGAGATTCGTGAAGGCGCCTTTTCCTCGGATTATCCCGCGGAAGATCGGGAGGCATTCATCGGCAAGACACTGACGCCTGATGTTTTGTGTGCCTATCTGGAGGCCACCGGGTGCACGGCGCTTTACCTGGATGACATTGACGAGGTCTTCATCGATACGTATGCGGACCTGTTCACTGACGGGCTGGAGAGCGAGGCTCGGCTGTACCGCATTGTGGGTACAGGCGATGCGATGCGCTTTGAGCCGGTCGAGGGAGGAGGATACCGCGATTGAAAAAGCTGAGACAATGGGGCGCATCCTTGTTCCGAAACGATAAACGGCTGCTGGCGTTCTGTTATGCGGTGTTTCTGGCTGGAAGCCTGCTTTGGCCGCTGTTCGGATATGTGGAAGACCGGGTGCAGCGGGCGCTGGGCAATGTGACCCCCATGGAAGTTTCCATGAGCGATTTTGAACTGACGGACCTGGAGCAGACCGGACCGGACAGCTATGTGAGCATCAGCGTGGACCCGCGCATGGTCATGAAGGATCCGCCTAAAACGGTTCGGACGGTGACGGTTCGCTTCAACTTCACCAACATGGAGCCGGGAGAGTTCTGCCTGTTCTACAAACCGCGCGAGGGCATGGAGGATTTTGACGCCCGGTGCCGGGTGTGGGCGCACGTGGAAGATGACGGAAGCTATACGTTCACACTGCCTTACGGAGATATCTATGGCCTGCGCATCGATCCGGGGATTTATTACGGCCTGCGGTTTGATGTGGAGAGCATTACCTTCAACGAACCCCGCAGTTTTCTGAGTTGGTTTACGCCTACGCGCACGTGGGCGCTGAGCTTTTTGGTGGTGCCCGCTTTGAGCGCCGCAATTTTGAAATATGCCGCCGCCCTGGCCCTGCGTTTGCACAGCGCCGCCCGGCGAGAGGGAGGAAAATAAACATGGAACCGAAATTTATTCCCTTGTCTGTGCCCAATTTCTGCGGCAACGAAAAGGAGTATGTCAACGACGCTGTGGTCAGCGAGTGGGTGTCCACCGGCGGCAGCAAGGTGCCCGAATTTGAAAAGGCCATTGCCGAATACGTAGGTGCCGCGGGCGCCGTGGCCTGTAACTCCGGCACGTCCGGACTGCATCTGGCAATGCTGGCCGCGGGTGTGGGACCGGGCGATGAGGTGATCGCCCCCACGCTGACGTTCATCGCGGCAGTGAACCCCATCCGTTATGCGGGCGCGCAGCCCATCTTCATTGGCTGCGGCGACAGCCTGTGCATCTGCCCCACGCTGGTGCGGGAGTATCTGGAAGCCAACGCGGAAATGCGGGATGGCCGCTGCATCAACAAGCGCACCGGAGCGCACATCAAGGCCATGGTGGTCGTACATGTGTTCGGAAACATGGCCAGCATGCCCGGTCTGCTGGAGATTGCCAAAAAGTACAATCTGATTGTGATTGAGGATGCCACCGAAGCCCTCGGCACGTATTATACCGACGGCCCCTTCAAGGGAAAATACGCCGGCACCATGGGTGACATCGGCGTTTACAGCTTCAATGGAAACAAAATCATCACCACCGGCGCAGGCGGAATGGTGGTTTCCAACAATCCGGAGTATCTGGCGCATATGAAGCACCTGTCGACGCAGGCAAAATCCGACGAGTTGAATTATAAGCACGATGAGGTGGGTTACAACTACCGACTGACCAACGTGCAGGCGGCCATGGGCCTGGCGCAGCTGGAACAGCTGGAGGGCTTCATTGAGCACAAGAACCGGATGTATGATTTCTATTTCCAGCGTTTGAACGGCAAAGGTCACTACGGCATCATGCCGTTCCGTGAGGGTGTGCGTTCCAACAAGTGGTTCTACAGTCTGTATGTCTACGACGAGCATCCTCTGAAGCGGGATGAGATCATCCGCCGGCTGGCTGAGCGCAAGATCCAGACCCGTCCTATCTGGGGACTGATTCAGGATCAGGCGGATTATCCGCGCAACGAGAGCTACGGCACGGATCTGGCGCGTCATTATCTGGACCGCATCGTGAACCTGCCCTGTTCCACCAGCCTCACCGAAGAGGATGCCCAGCGCGTGGTGGATGTGCTGCTGGAGCTGTCCCAGGGCTGAGCACCGAATAAATGCACGGGGGATTTTTTATGAAAATCGAGGATATTCTCATTGAGGGGTCCATCAGTGTGCTGGAGGCAATGCGCCGTCTGGACGAGACGGGTCTGCGGGTGCTGTTTGTGGCGGACCGCGGCGTTTTGCAGGCAGCCCTGACAGACGGCGATGTGCGCCGGTATATTTTGGCCAGCGGCAAGCTGGAGGCACCGGTCAGCGGCATGGCGAATTATCACCCCAAAGCGCTTCCCATGGAGCAGCGCAGTCAGGCGCGCCGGATTTTGAAGGAAAACGCCATCAGCGCGCTGCCTTTGCTGGACCGGGCCGGCCGCATTCAGGACGTGGTGTTTGCCGACGGGCTGGACATTGAAACCCCGGAGCGCACCGACGTGCCGGTGGTGATGATGGCCGGCGGCCTTGGAACCCGGCTGTATCCGTACACAAAAATTCTCCCAAAGCCCCTGATCCCGGTGGGAGAGCTGCCCATTGCGGAACATATCATTCATCGGTTTACCGACGTGGGCTGCAGCCGCTTTTATCTGGTGGTCAACTACAAGAAAAACATGATTAAGTCTTACTTCAACGATTTGCAGAAAGATTACGAAGTGGACTATGTGGATGAGGACAAACCTTTGGGCACCGGCGGCGGATTGAGCCTGCTGAAGGGGCGCATCGATTCCACCTTTTTCCTCACCAACTGCGACATTCTGGTGGACGCGGATTTCGGTGATATTTACAAGTTCCACAAGGAAGGCGGAAATGCCATCACCATGGTGTGCGCGGTAAAGCACTTTACCATTCCGTACGGAGTGGTGGAGCTGGGCGCGGACGGTGTGATCGAGCGCATTCAGGAAAAGCCGGAGATGAACTTCCTCACCAACACGGGCGTGTATGTGGTGGAGCCCCAGGTGATCGACATGATCGAGCCGGATACGCCGACGCCGTTCACAGACCTGATCGACCGTGTGCGTCAGGGCGGCGGCCGGGTGGGCGTTTACCCCGTCAGCGAGCAGAGCTGGATGGATATGGGCCAGCTGGAAGAGCTGGACAACATGCGGCGCCGTCTGGAGCAGCAATGAACAAACGGGCGATGCCCAAAGGGAGCGAAGCGGATTCGATGAAGCAGGGCTGGAGTGAAAAAAGGATTCTGGCTGTGACGGCGCTGCTGTGCGCGGGAATGGTATGCGCGGTGTATGTGGCGCTGGGTGTATGGCCCTTCGGTCCCAATACGGTAGTGACCGGCGATCTGGGCGGTCAGTATCTGAACTATTTCGCCCACATGCGCCGTTCTCTTCTGGATGGGCTCTCCGGCTGGGGCTATACCTTTGAAAAGGGCCTGGGCGGAAACTTGATGGGCATTCTGGCCTATTATTGCGCCAGCCCCTTCCATGTGCTGTATTTTTTCTTTGATCCCCGGTATTACACCGAGATCGCGGCGCTGGTTCTGTTGTGCAAGGTGACTGCGGCCGGTACGGCGATGGCTTTTTTCCTGGAACGCCGCTTTCCGCAGCTTCGCCATCGGGCGATTCTGCCTGCGCTGGGTTATGCCTTTTGCGCCTGGGCATTTGTGTATTCTCAGAACATCATGTGGCACGACGTGTGGCTGCTGCTTCCGCTGGTGTGTTACGGTATCTGGGCGCTGTGTCGCACAGGGCGGCCGTTTGTGTTCGCCGTCAGTCTGGCACTGGCGATTTTTTCCAACTTTTACATTGCCTACATGGCCTGCATTTTTTGCGTGCTGTACTTTTTTTGGGAACTGTGGGCCGGCGGCCATGAACTGGACAGGCGCACCTGTGTTCGGCGCTGTGTTGACTTCGGGTTCGGCGCGCTGTGCGGCGGAGGACTGCCTGCCTTCCTCTTGGTTCCGGCGCTGCTGGATGTGCAGCAGAACAAAGGCATGTCGGGCAGTTTTTCCATCACCGGAGAAACCAGCTTCAAGGCCAGTGAATTTTTCTATCGGCTGATGCCGGGCAATTTTGACTGGAGCAATGTGGAGGCAGGGCTGCCCAACGTGTATTGCGGCACGCTGGTGGTGGTGCTGGTCATTGTGTATTTCTGCGCCAGAGGAATTTCGCTTCGGGAGAAGCTGGCCAGTGCCGCAGTGCTGGGCATTTTGTTTGCCTCGCTGTACAGCAGGGATTTAATGCTGTTGTTCCACGGGCTGACGCCGCCGGTGTGGTTCCCTTACCGCAATTCTTTTTTGTTTTCTTTTTGGCTGTGTTTTTTGGCGGGACGTGCGCTGGTCAGCCCTTGTCTCAATGCGTGGCGCCTTGCGTGTGCGGGCGGCGCGGGCCTGGGCTTTCTGGCGGTTTGCTTTCTGGTGCGCCACGAGTGGTACACTGCCACGTTGTTTGTGGCAGGCGGGGCACTGTGTGCGGTCAGTGCGGTCTGCGTTGTGTGCCTGCGTGCTTCCCGGCGTGCGGTGCGCGCGGGTGCGCTTGTCGTGTACGGCGTTTTGTGTGTGCTGGAACTGACCTGGAACAGCGCTGATGTGCTGAGCCGGTTTGAGCAGTATCCCCGTCAGGATTATCTGGATTTTTACGATGAGACGTCTGCAGCCGTGGAATATACCGAGCACCTGGACGAAGGCGCGCGCATGGAAAAGACGTTTCAGCGCAGCTACAACGACCCCATGCTGCTGGGATATCACGGCGTTTCCCATTTTGGTTCCACACAGGACTCTGCCAACACCGACTGGCTGTCCGCCATGGGCTTTTCGGATTTGAACGGTTACCGGTCCGGCGGGACCGCCTTTGGCGAGGCGCTGATCGGTTTGAAATACCTGCTTGCGCGGGAGGGCGATTCGCTTCAGCCTCACTATGTATTTGCAGGGCAGGCGGGAGAGACATCTCTGCAGTTGTGGCAGAATCCGTATGCTCTTCCGGTTGGCTTTTTCGCAGACGTGCAGGCACTGGAACAGACGATTCCCGTCTGTGAAGAGGGACAGGATGTGTTCGACGTGCAGAATGCATTGTTCCGGGCTCTCAGCGGAGAGGACGCGCTGCTGCTGGAAGATCTTTCGGTTTCAGGTCCTACGGGACGTCTGACCGGGCAGCAGGAGTATACTGCTTCGGTGCCAAAGGATGGAATTGTCTATGCCGTGTGGGAAGGCGATGAAGCACTCCCGGTGGAAATTCCAGACGCGGTGGGCGCGCAGCCGGGTATCTGGTATACTTGGGGCGTGGTGTGCCTGGGAGAATACAGTGCCGGTGACACAGTGCGTGCGCAGGTACAGGCCGTGTACGAGGAGATGGAGCTGACCGGTGTTCGCTTCTGTGTGCTGGATACCGGACGTTTGAAGGCATTTTGCGACCGTGCGTCGCAAAACGTGCAGCAGACACAGCTGGAAATCGGCACGTTTCGCGCGCAGGTGCAGGCGGACGGCCAGAGCCTGTATGTGATCAGCGTGCCCTGGTCTCAGGCGTTGCGCTGTACGGTAGATGGTCAGCCTGTTTCTGTGCACCGGCTGGCCGACGGGTTGTGTGCCGTGGAGCTGACCGCCGGAGAACAAAGCCTGGAATTGGGCTGGACGGTGCCCGGCGCAACCTGGGGACTGTGCCTTTCGGCTGCAGCAGCCGCAATGCTGGCGGCTCTGTGGCTCTTTGGCAGAAAGAAAAATAAAGGAGGAGAATCTCATGTCCATCTGCATCATCGCTGAGGCGGGCGTGAATCATAACGGAAGCCTGGAACTGGCGAAAAAAATGGCGCTGGCGGCAAAAAAGGCCGGCGCGGACATCGTAAAATTTCAAACGGCTATTCCGGAGCTGGTCATCAGCAAATTTGCCGAGAAGGCCGAGTATCAGAAGGAACAGACCGGCGCGCAGGAGAGTCAGCTGGACATGTGCCGCCGCATCCATTTCGGGTTTGACGGCCATGCGGAGCTGAAACGCTATTGCGATGAGATCGGCATTGAATACCTCTCTACGCCTTTTGATCTGCCCAGCATTGATTTCCTGAATACACTGGGCCTCTCCGTGTGGAAAATTCCGTCCGGTGAGATCACCAATCTGCCGTATCTGGAAAAAATCGCCGCCACCAAAAAGCCGGTGATCTTGTCCACCGGCATGAGCACGCTGAGCGAGATTGAAGACGCGCTGAGCGTTTTGGAAGAGGGCGGTACCGAGCAGATTACCCTGCTGCACTGCAACACGGAGTATCCGACGCCCTTTGAGGACGCCAACCTGACCGCCATGTATGACCTGCAGGAGCAGTTCGGCCTGCCGGTGGGATATTCCGACCACACCACGGGTTACGAGGCGGATATTGCGGCTGCGGCGCTGGGCGCTTGTGTGATTGAAAAACATTTCACGCTGGACCGCAATATGGAAGGTCCGGATCACAAGGCGAGCCTGGAGCCGGATGAGCTGGCCGCCATGGTGCGTGCTGTACGCAATGTGGAAAAGGCCTTGGGCGACGGCAAAAAGCACGTCAGCCCCAGCGAGGCAAAAAACAAAGCCATTGCCCGCAAAAGTATCGTAGCAGCGAAACCCATCCAAAAGGGTGAGGTGTTCACCGAGGAGAACATCACCACCAAGCGTCCGGGCGACGGAGTCAGCCCCATGCGCTGGCACGAAGTTCTGGGCAAAACGGCCAAGCGGGATTTTGCCGAGGACGAGAAAATTGAGTTGTGAGGGAATGACCATGAAAAAAACGGTCTGTGTGGTAACAGGCACCCGCGCGGAGTGGGGCCTGCTGCGGGGCGTTGTAAAAAAGATGGAACAGAGCGAGATTTTGCGCCCCAGCGTGGTGGTCACGGGCGCTCATCTGAGCGATGCATTTGGCCATACCGTGGCGGAGGTGGAGGCGGATGAAGCCCCCATCGATGCGCGCATCGACATTTTGAAGTTCGGTACGGGCAGTGCGCTCTCCACGGCAAAGACCGTTGCTTACACGCTGGATCGTTTTGTGGACTATTTTTCTCAGGCACGGCCCGACGCGGTGCTGGTATTGGGTGACCGGTACGAGATTTTTGCTGTGGGGCAGGCGGCGGCTCTTCTGGAGATTCCGCTGATCCACATCAGCGGCGGCGACGTTACGCACGGCGCGGCGGATGATTATTTCCGGCATTGTCTGACCAAAATGGCCAGCCTGCACTTTCCAGCCTGCGAGGAGTATGCCCGCCGGGTCATCCGGATGGGAGAGGACCCCGCCACGGTGGAGAACGTGGGCGGTCTGGGCGATGAAAATCTGCGCAATATGAAGCTGCTGAGCCGGGCGGATTTGGAAAAGAGCATTGACTTTTCGTTGGAGCAACCCTATGCGCTGGTGACGTATCATCCGGAAACCGCGGGCGGTGCATCTCCGGTCGGGCAGTTTGACGAACTGCTGCACGCTTTGGAAAATGTGCCGCTGCACGTAATTTTTACCAAGGCCAATGCAGATGCGGGCGGAGCGGACATCAACCGGCGCATTGATGAGATCTGTGCGCTTCATCCGCAGAGATATAAGGCGTTCACCAGTCTGGGGGTGCTGCGGTACCTGTCCGCCATGAAGTATTGTGCGGCGGTTATTGGAAATTCTTCTTCCGGCGTGGTGGAAACGCCTACGTTGGGTGTGCCTGCGGTGAACATCGGCCGCCGGCAGGAAGGGCGCATTTTGTGCCCCAATGTGATCTGCTGTGAAGCGGACGCCGCGTCAATCCGCGCTGCGGTGGAAAAAGCGCTTACGCCGGAGTTTGCACAACTGGCGAAAACCACGGTCAGCCCCTACAACGGCGGCGAGACCAGCCTGCGCATGGTGCGGGGAATGGAGTGCTTTTTGACCGGTCCGCGCTGCGGAAAACCCAAAATTTTTTACGACGGAGAATGACCCATGGAAGCGTTGCTTGCAAAATGCAAGGAAATTTGGAGCACGGTGTGGAAGGTGTGGGGCCGCCAGAAGTTGGAGGCACCGGAGTTTTTTGATGGCATGATCACCACGGCGCTGCGTCTGTGCCTGCTGGCGCTGCTGGGACTTGCTGTAGTCCTGCTTGTTACGCTGATTCTGTCGGAGATCAAGCGGCGCCGCGAGCCCGATGAGGAACGCCGGAAATCTCTGCTGCGCCGCGTGATCAGTCTGGGCGGAGCCTTTGCGGTCGTTCTGGGGTTGTGTGCCTGGGCCTACTGGCCCGCGTCGCTGGCACAGACCGACCAGGTGCAAAGCGTGACATTGTCCAGCCGTGTGCCGGGCAAAAAGGAAAAGCCGGTGGAGCTCACCGAAAGCCAGACCGACAAGCTTCTGGAACTTTTGCAGAACACGTCGTGCGTTCCAAGCTGGCAGACGGATTTGCCGTATGCAGGCTATGGGCAGATGTTTCGCATCACGCTTTTGACAGATGCGGGCGAAGTGCGCATCCTGGCTGCACCGGAGACCGGGTGCCTGTATACCGAGACCGAGACCGGCCTGATTTATACCATTGTGGGGTACGGCAACTTTTACAAGGCGCTTGGTACCCTTTGACAATCACGGGAAAGCGGGGAACAGAAAGATGAAAGTATTGATCGTTGGATTGGGCAGTATGGGCAAGCGCCGGGGCCGCATTCTGCGCAGCGTGAAGCCGGACGCAGAACTGTGCGGTGTGGATTTGACCGAATCCCGCCGCAAAGAGGCCGAGAACCTGGGAATCCGGGCATACGATTCCATTTCCGGGGCGCTGGCCGCGGAACATCCGGACTGTGCCTTTGTGTGCACCGCTCCCATCACTCATGCAAAAATCATTGACGAGTTGCTGGATGCGGGCCTGCCGGTGTTCACCGAGCTGAATCTGGTCAGTGACGGCTATGACGCTCTCACGGCCAAGGCGGCTGAAAAGGGCGTGCCGCTGTTCCTTTCATCCACCATGCTTTATCGCGCGGAGACCCAGTACATCAAGGCACAGGTTCAGGCATTTGAAAAGCCGGTCAATTACATTTACCACATCGGTCAGTATTTGCCGGACTGGCACCCCTGGGAAAATTACAAAAACTTTTTCGTGGGCGATAAGCGCACCGGCGGCGTGCGGGAGATTTTTGCCATTGATCTTCCCTGGCTGTTGGATGCTTTCGGCCCGGTGAAACATGTGTATGTGGAAAAGGACAAGCTCAGCGAGCTGGAAATTGATTACCCCGATACGTATTTTGTAACGCTGCGCCATGAGAACGGTGTCAAGGGAATTCTGGCGGTAGACGTGGTCAGCCCGAAAGCGGTGCGCAATTTTGAGGTGTTCGGCGAAGGTTTGCACCTGTTCTGGGAGGGCAACCCCAAAACACTGGCCCGTTACGATGCTGCGGCCAAGGACAAAGTGCCCGTGCAGACCTATGAAAGCTTCGAGCATGACGCCCGCTATTCCGATAACATTGTGGAGAATGCTTACGGCGACGAGATCGTGAATTTCTTCGGGGTGCTGGACGGCACCCAGCAGCCGCGCTGGAGCTTTGAAAAAGACAAAGCGGTGCTGGAGCTGATCGAGCGCATCGAAAACGCATAAAAAGAGGCGGAGTATGAAAGTTTTGTTTGTGGGCCTTGGTTCCATTGGGACCAGGCATTTGCAGAATTTGCACACGGTGGCCGCGGAGAAGGGCATTCCGGTGGAAGCATGGGCGCTTCGGTCTTCCGGGCGGGAACTCCCCGTCGCCACACAGGCGCTGCTGGCCGGTGAGATGCGCGCCCTCAGCGGGCAGGAGCATTTTGACGCGGCGTTTATCACCAATCCCACCAGCCTGCATTTTGAATCGCTGCGCATGCTGCGGGGCAAGGCCGATGCGCTGTTCATTGAAAAACCGATTTTCGACCGCACAGAGGCTGACCTGGAACAATGCCTTGCGCCCGGACAAAAGGCGTATGTGGCCGCGCCCATGCGCTGGTGCGGTGTGATGCTGGCGCTGAAACGCCGCCTTCCGGAACTTCGGCCCTATTCGGTCCGGGTGATCTGCTCGTCGTACCTGCCGGACTGGCGCCCCGGTGTGGATTACCGCACGGTATATTCTGCTCACCGGGAGATGGGCGGCGGCGTGACCATCGATCTGATCCACGAGTGGGATTATCTGGTGGAACTGTTTGGAAAGCCGCTGGAAATGCATCATTTCAAAGGCACCTACAGCGATCTGGAAATTGATTCCGATGATTTGTCCGTGTACATTGCGCGGTATCCCACCATGCTGGCAGAGGTCCATTTGGATTATTTCGGCCGGCAGTATCGGCGGAGCATTGAATTGTTCTGCAAAGAAGGAACAGTCGTCGCGGATTTCGGCGCGGGCACGCTGACCCTGGCTGACGGCACGGTGGAGCATTGGGACGAGCCGGTCAATCAGCGGTATTTGCGGGAGATGGCATATTTTCTTGATTATGCGCAGAACGGCACGGGCGAAAGCGTAAATACGCCCGCCACGGCACTGGATGTTTTGAAATTGACATTGGGAGAGATCTGACCATGGAAAATGTACTCATTACCATTTGCGGCCGGGCAGGCAGCAAGGGCTTTAAAAACAAAAATTTGAAAATTTTCGACGGTCAGCCGCTGAGCTATTACAGTCTGTCCGCGGCACAGCTGTTTATCGAGCAGCACCCGGAGCTGCACGTGGACGTGTGTCTCAACACCGACAGCGATCTGCTCATCGACGTGGTTACCAAACGCTATCCGGAAGTGACGGTGCTTCACCGCCCTGAGGAACTTTGCGGAGACGTGGTGCCCAAAATGATGGTGTATCAGCACAGCCTGCGTCAGATGGAGGCGTTGACCGGCCGGCAGTATGAGAACCTGATTGATTTGGATATCACCAGTCCTTTGCGCCAGGAAAAGGATGTGTCCGGCGCGTATGAGATGAAGAAAAGCCGCCCGGAACTGGACCTTGTGTTCAGCGTATGCCCGGCCCGGCGCACGCCTTATTTCAACATGGCAAAACTGGAGAACGGCTATGCCAAGCGTGTGATCGATCATCATTTTACGGCGCGGCAGCAGACCCCGCCGGTGTTTGATTTGAATGCTTCCATCTACGTATTCGGCCGCAAGTTCCTTCTGGAGAATGAAACGGGCTTTTTGTGGGATGGAAAGATCGGCATGTACGAGATGTTCGACACCGGCATCATCGACATCGATTCGGAAGAGGATTATCGCCTGATGGAAGCCATCGCCCACTACCTGTATGGGACGTATCCGGCCTTTGGCATCGTGCAGGCGAACATCAGAAAGCAGGACAGAACATGACGGACGGCGAACGCTATGAGATCCATTGCCCGAAAAAATATCTTTCTTATGATGAAAAAGAAGGATATCGTGTATTCTGGGCAGAGGGCGCGGCTGGATTTGCCGCGGCGAATTACGGCGTGCTGAAACAAATGAACGGCGCGGGCAAGAGCCTGGACGCCATCGAGGCAAAGCTGAAAAGCGCAGGGGCGGTTTGCCGGGTGTGCAGTGCGCCCGACAGCGTCTCTCTGGACGAGTGCCGCGGTTTGCTGGAACAGCGGGGCTACTCGGTGAAAGAGTACGAATGCAGAAGGCTGACGCAGTGCCTGGAGCCCAGCCCTTTTCTGGTGCGCCGGAAATGCAAGGTGCAGATGATAACGACCCGCCTTGAAGGAAACTGGGAAGTGCTTGTGCGCGAATGGGGCGGAGAGGATGGCCTTCTGGTGGCAAACCGTCAGATCAAATCCGGTGCACGGGTGTTTTTTGCATTGAACCGGGCGGAAATTCCGGTCAGCTGCTGTTTCGGCATGGGTTACGGCGCGGCATTTCGCCTGTGGGGCCTGTACACAGCGCCCAATCAGAGACAAAAGGGTTACGGCGCGGCGGTTTTGTCGGCCGCGGTGGAGTTTGCGGCCCAGCCGGACAGGGGCTATGAAGATATTTTTGTTTATGTCCGGGATGAACAGGCGCAGCGCCTGTTTGAAAAAGCGGGATTCCGCGGCGGTGTGCGGCGTTTGTGGAGCGCTGTTCCCGCTGAATGCAGGGAGGGTGAATAGATGTCGTTGCATGTCAGTCCGGATTTGATTGAGCGTTTTCCGGATTTTTATCCCTTTGCACTGGGCGGTAATGTTCCGGCGGAACCGGCTTTGATCGTGGAAAATGTCGATGATGACACGCTGGCCAATGCGGTGCGCGGACGGCTGGATGCTGTCTGCGTGATCGTGCGGGACAGCTTGCAGCTGCGCACACTTGCCCCGCTGGCCATGCTACATGATTTGCAGTGGGTGGGTGTGTGGAAGTGCCCGAATCTGTGCGAGCTGTGGCAGATGTCTGCGACGCCTGCGGTGCGCGGCATCGCATTTACAGGCTGTAAGCGGGTGAACGATTTTTCGGCGCTGGCCGGTGCGCACGGGCTGGAGCATCTGCTTGTGGAAAACCGTCCCTGGGACAATGTGCAGCTGAAAAGTCTGGTGCCTTTGCGCGGCCTTTCTGAAATCCGCACTCTGGATCTGGGATGCCGGAAAGTTTTGGATAAGGAAAAACTGGACTTTCGGGCGGCGTTCCCTCATCTGGCCAGCCTGACCATCACGCCCGGAATGCGGCGCTCTTTGATCACACCGGGCGATAAAAAGTAAGCGTTTTTCAGGGGAAGCCGAAAGCTTTCCCTTTTTTGAAGGAGAGATCAGTTTGGCACAGCAGGAACAGGTGGCTCGCCTGGCCGCCGACGCAGCCCAGCTTCTTTTGGAAAGCGGCGGCGAGATCTACCGGGTCCAGCAAACCATTGAACACATTGGTCGGGCCTATGGTGCACCCGACATTCATGCATACGTAGTGACCAATGCGATTTTCGTATCCCTGGAAAAAAGCGAGGGCGGCAGCGTCAATGAAATGCGCTATGTGCGTACCCGCAGTGTGCATTTGTCCAGAGTGATGGCGGTCAACGCATTGTCGCGGCGCATTGCGGGCGGCGCAGTTTCTCTGGAACAGGCGCAAAAAGAGCTGGAAGATGTGCGCAGCCTGCCGGCGAGCGCCGTCTGGCTGCAGGTGTTTGCCTGCGGTGTGGGCACGGCCTGCTTTGCCTATTTGTTCGGCGGTACCGCCTGGGACGCTTTTGCGGCCTTTTGGGTGGGGCTCGTGCTGCAGCCGTTTGTTCTGTTTTTGGGAAAGAACGGAGCCGGTCAGTTCATTTCCAATACGCTTTGTGCGGTGCTGGTGGCAATGGCAAGCGTGCTCATGATGCAGATGATGCGTTTGGTGGGAGTTACATGCAGTTTGGATAAGATCATCATCGGCGGAATTATCCCGCTGGTCCCCGGCATCGCGCTGACCAATGCCATTCGGGATGTGGCCAACAGCGATTATGTGTCCGGGACCATTCGAGCGGCGGAGGCGCTGCTGATTGCGGTATCCATCGCGCTGGGAGTCGGTTTTGTATTGAAACTGTGTGCGCTGATTCCGGGGGTAGTGTTATGATTTTTGCGTTTCTGATACAGTGCGCGGTTTCCTTTGTATCGGTGGTCGCTTTTGCGGTGCTGTTTCATGCGCCGCGGCAGGAGTGGGCCTGGTGCGGCTTGACCGGCATGGCGGGATGGGCCGCCTATTGGCTGCTGGTTCAGATGGAGCAGGGCGTGGTGACCGCATCGCTGGTTGCGGCGGTGGTTTTGGCGCTGCTGTCACGCATTTTGGCAGTGGTGCGCCGCTGCCCCATGACAGTTTTTATTATGGGCGGCATTTTTCCTCTGGTGCCCGGTGCGGGAATCTATTATACGGTGTATTATTTCATTATGGGGGAAGAAGGCCAGTGCCTGGCAAAAGGCGTGGAAACACTGAAAATCGCTGCAGCCATTGCCATTGGCATTGTGCTGGTGCTGGCATTGCCGGGGGCTTTGTTCCGGCCGTTGGGGTGCAGGTCGCGAAAGACACGGTAAAAAGCTGCTTTGCAGAAGTGCTACAAAAAAACGGCATGACCATCGGGTCATGCCGTTTTTGAACGTTCAGCCAAGTGCCACGTCCAAAATCATCATAATCAAAAAACCTGCCATCACACCCAGCGTTCCGGTGTTGGAATGTTCGCCCAGATGCGCTTCGGGAATCAGTTCTTCCACCACTACGTACAGCATGGCGCCTGCCGCAAAACTCAGCATCCAAGGCATCAGCGGCTGGATGGAACCGGCAATCAGAACAATGAGAATTCCGAAAATCGGTTCGACGATTCCCGAGAGGCTGCCGTACAGAAAAGCGCGGCCCCGGCTCATGCCCTCCTGCCGCAGGGGAAGCGAGATCGCGGCGCCCTCCGGAAAGTTCTGAATGCCGATTCCCAGCGCCAGCGCCGCGGCGGCCGAGAGGGCAGCTGTTCCGCCCTGGGAAGCCTGTGCGGCCAGCGCAAAGGAAAGACCCACAGCCATGCCTTCCGGAATGTTGTGCAGTGTGACGGCCAGAACCATCAATGTGGTACGCCGCCAGGACGAAGGTACACCTTCCGGTTCCGAAGCACCCGGATGCAAATGGGGCAGAAGCGAATCCATCAGCATCAAAAATGCTACGCCCAGCACCAGTCCGCCTGCCGCAGGCAGCCAGCCGGGAATGCCGGATTCTTCCGCCTGCTCAATGGCCGGCATCAAAAGGCTCCAAACGCTGGCGGCGATCATAACGCCTGCCGCAAATCCAAGAAAGATGCGCTGAATATTGTGGCCGGCCTGTTTGCGAAAGAAAAATACAAGCGAGGAACCAAGAGTCGTCATCAAAAATGTGAATCCGGTTCCGGCAGCCGCATAAAGAAGTGCTGTCTGCATCGTTGTTCCTCCCTGAAAAAGACTGTTTAAACTATACCTTTTTAGGAGATGTTTGTCAAGCCCTGAGGCGTCACAGTGTGCTTGTACTTATGCTCTAAAAGAGATAAAATAGAGATGTTATGTGATTTTTGGAAAGAAAAGAGATCGATTTTTTTCATGAAACAATCAAAATGGGTGCAGCGGTATGCGCTGTTCGTTCTGGGGCTTGTGATCAACTCTTTCGGAATCAGCTTTATCACGAAAGCCGCTTTGGGAACATCCCCTATTTCGAGTCTGCCGTATGTGGCAAGCTTGAAATTTTCACCTACGCTGGGACAGTTTACGTTCGTTCTGAATTGTCTGTTCATTTTGACACAGACACTTTTGCTGCGCCGCAAATTCCCCAAAATCCAGTATCTGCAAATTTTAGTCAACCTGATTTTCAGCGGTGCCATCGACGTCAGTATGCTGCTGCTGAGCAGGATGCAGCCCGAAACAGTTGTGGCCAAAACCATTTCACTGCTGGCCGGCTGTGCGATTCTCGCACTGGGCATTACGCTGGAAGTGGCGGCCAACGCACTGCTGGTACCGGGTGAAGGCGTTGTGAAGGCCATTGCACATGTGTCGAACCGCGACTTTGGAACGGTGAAAGTCTGCTTTGATGTGACCACAGTGGCGTTGGCAATCGTACTGTCACTGTGCTTCTTTCACGAGCTGCGCGGCATTGGCGTGGGGACAGTGGTGTCCGCTGTGCTGGTGGGCATGATCGTCAAATTTTATCGAAAGGTACTCCCGATTCCGGCGATGGGATAAGAGGCCGGGGGCATTGCGTAAAGCGAATATTGAAGTTCTGACAAGAGCCTGTGCGGCGTTGCCGCACGGGCCTTTGTGCTTTTTTGCAGGAAAATGTGTACAAAAAAGAGCATTTTTTCAAATGCACATTGACAAAAAAATAACTTTTATGCAAAAAGAAATTGCCTTTGCACAAAAACTGTGGTTCAATGAAGATAAAGAAAGGAACGGGCAGAAGTATGTCACTGGAAGAAATTCGGGAGCAGAACAAACAGCGGGTGGTACAGGCTGCGTTGGACGTTTTTGTGTGCCAGGGCATCGCCGGAACCACCGTGGCGGACATTGCCCGGGCCGCAGGTGTTACGGAACGATCGGTTTACCGGTATTATAAAACGAAACTGGACTTGGTGCAGGCGGCCGCCTATTTGTATTACGACCGGATGACGCAGGAAGCAAATCTGCGCGCACAGAAAGTATGTGCCAGCGGGGTACCCGGCATCGAGCAGGTTCGGCAAATTTTGATGTTCTATTCGCATATGTATTTAGAGTATCCCGCGCAAATTCGTTTT
Organism: Owariibacterium komagatae; assembly: GCF_045865535.1. Taxonomy (GTDB): domain Bacteria; phylum Bacillota; class Clostridia; order Oscillospirales; family Ruminococcaceae; genus Ruthenibacterium; species Ruthenibacterium komagatae. Next base: position 1,087,103 of record NZ_AP031406.1, on the reverse strand, counting down.
TGCGCGGATGCCGAGATGGCGCTCAGCTCTGCCGGCCGGGAGAAAGAGGATGTGAACTGGCCGCCGGAGCGGTTTGAAATTTCCGACAGCCCTTTGGTGCGGGCGATTCGCTGCGGGCTGGAAGATGGAACCATCAGTTCCGAAATTGATGTTGCTTCGCTGTATTATAACGCCTATGATTCCATTTTGGGCGTGATGGAGAAAATGAGTTATGATCGCCGGAGCCTTCGGCAGGACGCGAAAGCGCGCATGGACCAGTTGTGTGATTTGTTTGTGGCAGCTTTCCGCGGCGATTGTTTAAAAAACGGCCAAAAATAGATGCCGTGTTTTTTTGTGCTCTTAAATGTCATAATGACTGACATTTAGAAGCCGGTTCTTCGGCATAAAGGAGGAAGAGTATGGAGAACGTGATCATCACGGTCGCTGGAAAGGGCGGCGTTGGAAAAACGTCCATTTCCGCGGCCATCGTGCGTCAGCTGGTGCACGATCATCCGGGGGCGCGCATTTTAGCCATTGACGCAGACCCTGCCGTGGGGCTGGCGACCGCGTTGAATGTGCAGGTCACTCAGACCATTGACGACATTCGAAAAGCAATCACTGCATCCGGAGAAGAGGACAAAAGCAAGAAGAAAGCCATTGAACTGTTGGGCGAATCCAAGTTCCGCATTTTTGACGCCATGGTGGAAAAAGACGGCTTCGTCTTTCTGGCGGTAGGACGGCCGGAGGCGGCTGGCTGTTACTGCAGCATCAACTCCTACCTGAAGGCTGTGATCAGCATGGTGTCGGGCGAGTTCGATTATGTGGTGATCGACGGAGAAGCCGGCATCGAGCAGGTGAACCGCCGCGTGATGGAAAACGTGACGCATTTGATTCTGGTCACGGATCCCAGCCGCAAGGGCACACAGGTGATCCGCACCATCAAGCAGGTGGCGGATGAGCTGGTGATGTACAAGGAGATCGGCGTCATCATCAACCGCTTTAACGACCCGGCGCTGGAACAGTTTGTGGATACGGGCGGCATACCGGTGCTGGCGCAGATCGCGGACGATTCGCGTCTGGCCATGTGTGATGTGCAGGGCAAGAGCGTGATGGAACTGCCGGATGATTCCAATTTGGTAACGGGTGTGCGCAAGGCGCTGACCGCCATGGGCATCCAATAAGTTGACAGGGAAAGAAGGTGCGGTATGAAAGATCTGAAACATCTGTATTATTTTGAAAAGTTGCTGGAAGATGCAAACAACGATCTGGTGCGGCAGGCCAAAGCCGAGGGGCGGCTGGCGCTGGGGTATACCTGCTATCATATGCCCGAAGTGCTGCTGAACCTGGACGGATGCTTTTCCGTGCGGCTGCGTGCGCCGCGCACCGGCTCCATGGAGATTGCGACGTACTACATGTCCAACGCGACCTGCGAATATGCGCGGGCACTGCTGGAACGCGGTTTGGAGGGCGGCTACAAATTCCTGGACGCCATGGCCGGCGTGGACGTGTGCGAGTGCATGAACCGCGGCATGGAAAACATGGAGCTTCTGGGCGTGAATGATCCGGAGAAAAAAGATTTTTTCTGGTGCAATCTGGACTCGCCCTGTTCGGACGACGAAGACTGCGTGGCGCATCTGCGGGAGCAGCTTTCCCGCAAGATTTTGAAGCCGCTGCATGAAAATTATGGAATCGACGTGTCGGACGCGGCCATCCGCAAAGCGGTTGAACGCCACAACGAGATCTGTCGTCTCATCACGGAGATCGGAAATTTCCGCAAGCTGGATAACCCCACCATCACGGGATATGAATTCCACATTTTGACGCTGGCCACCTATGTCTGCCCCAAGGATCTGGTGGTGGAAAAGCTGCGTGAGACGCTGGAGGAATTGAAAACGCGGGAGCCGGACCCCAAAAAGAAGTTCCGTGCAAAAGTGGTGGTCGTAGGTTCCGAGATCGACGACCCGGAGCTCATCAGTCTGATCGAAGACAGCGGTGCTCTGGTGGTGGCTGACCGGTTCTGCTACGGCAGTTTCCCCGGACGGCAGGAAATCGTTCTGACCGAGGACGAGGACGCCCTGACGCAGGTTTGCCGCAATTATCTGCAGACAACTTTGTGCGTGCGGCACTGCGCGCAGCACAAGGTGCAGAAACGATTGGATTTCGCGGCGGAATTGGCGCGGGATTACCACGCCGACGGCATCATCTACGAGCAGATCAAATTCTGCACCTACTGGTCTTACGAGCGCGCGCTGGCCAGCCATGTGATGCACAACGAGTACAATATCCCCACATTGTCCATTGACCGGCCGTATATGTCCCGCACCAGCGGGCAGCTGCGCACCCGCGTGCAGGCCTTTGTGGAGAGCATCGAGATCAAGAAGATCAAAGCGAAGAAAAAACGGGAGGTGAAGTGACATGGCCTATGATCCCAAAACCGGAAAAGGCCTGGGCGATTTGTATTCCGCCGAGCACCGCTGCACCAAGCGCCGCGAGTGGAAAGGCCTGAAAGACACACTTTATGATTACGGATGCTGGCTGCGGCTTCTGGGAATGCTGGGCTGCAAGCTGGGGCCGGTTCTGCCGCAGTTCTTCCGCGGCTTGAAACGCTACCGGTGGCTTGTGTCCTACATCACCACCCCCGCGTTTCTGGACCGTCACACCATCGGCCTGCGCGGGTATGAACTGCGCTACACCCATCAGCAGTTTTACGCTGTTCTGCAGAATTCCGCAGGGATGATCCGCGATTTGCTGGAGCGGGATGAAAACCTGAATCCCAATTCCAAGAAGGCTGCGGAACTTCGCTCGAAAACCGTTATTTTTGACGAGATGATGCCCATTCAGATCATGAACGGATTCCCCACGCTGAAGGGCATTCCCATTCAGATGGCGCCTATCTTTGTGGTCGGTGAGGTGGACCAGCAGGCCAACATCTACTACATCGACGCCATTGAGCACTATGGCCTTGCATCGGACGTGTGCCCCTTGCCGGCAGCTGAGGCAGGCTGCTGCGTGGTGGATGATTATCCCAAGGTGGGCGCGGCTTATGTCTCCAGCTCCATGCCCTGCGACGGTTCGGTGGCAAGCACCATGTACAGCAACCGCTACTTCAAACTGCCCAACTATCAGATCACGCCGCCGCAGCGCTTCAATGAGCCGGAAGTGCAGGAATACGCAGTCAAGAATCTGTGGGGCTGCGTGGAGTTCATTGAAAAGCAGTTCAACGTCAAGTTTGACTGGGACGCGTTCTTTGAAGGCGTGAAACGCTACAACAAAGAATCCGACTACATGATCGAAAAGTGGGACGTGAACTGCACCGATTATCCGCAGATTTGCGGCGCGGCGCTGGCACTGCACCGGGAATACGAGATGCAGATCGCCAGTTCGCTGGACCCGAAAATGTGCAAGTACGACGCCAAGGTAAACAAGCTGATGAAAAAGGGCTATGCCCATTCGGTGGAAACCGACGACAAACCCCGTTACCGGGCCATTGTATGGAGCTGCCCGGCCCATTACTATTCCAACTTTACCTACTGGGCGCAGAACTGCTGGGGCATCAAAACCCTGGTGGATATGGAATGTATGCTGGCCTATCACCACTATGACGAGCACGACAAAAAGAAAGTTCTGGTAGATATGGCCCGTGGCTACGAGCGTATGACCATGCGCTCTCATTCCAACGGCGGCTATGTGAATGCGCTGGACGAATGCTGGAAGATGTGCGAAAAGTTCAACGCGAACATCGTGTTCATGTATAACCATGTTTCGTGCAAAAACTTTGCCGGCCTGCAGGGTCTGTTCGAAGAGCAGGCGCGTGAACGCGGCATTCACCTGATCTGGATCGAGCACGATCTGATGGACCCGCGGACCGTATCCCGCAAAGCCATGCGCGACCGTGTGAACCGCTATATGACCACCGTGTTCCGGGCCGAACCTTTGGACCCCACGCTGGTGGATTACGACGATGACCTGACTTGGTAAAGGAGAGAGTGAATATGAAATATTTCGGCGGGTGCGATGTGGGTTCTACCTACACGAAATGCGTCATTCTGGACGAGGCTGGGAAAATGGTCAGTGATGTGACCATCCGCAGCCGCATCAATTCCGAGATCAGCGCCAAGGAAGCGCTGGATCAGGCAGTGGCCAAGGTGGACGGCTTGTCCGGCATCGGCGATCTGGCATACCTCATCGGTACCGGCTACGGCCGCAACAAGGTGCCTCAGGCGCAGGAGAACATTTCTGAGATTTCCTGCCACGCCATGGGCGTGCACGTGGTGGACCCCACGGTGAAGGCGATCATCGATATTGGCGGGCAGGACGTAAAAGGTATTGCCATCGATCAGGACGGCACAGTTTTGAACTTTGCCATGAACGATAAATGCGCCGCAGGCACAGGCCGTTTCTTCGAGGCCATGGCCCGTGCGTTTGAATGCACGCTGGATGAATTTTCCGAATTGTCGCTGTCGGCCAAGAACGTGATTCCCATTACGGCGCAGTGCACGGTGTTTGCCGAGAGCGAGGTCATCACGCTGGTGGGCGAGGGCAAGCCCCGCGATGAGATCGCAGCGGGCATCCAGCAGTCTGTGGCCAAGCGCTGCTTTGTCATGGCGAAAAAAGCCGGTGCGAAAGATCACATTACGTTGACTGGCGGATGCGCCAAAAACAAAGGTCTGAAGGCGGCGATCGAAAATGTGCTGCGTATCAAGGTGACAGAACTGCCTGTGGACCCGCAGCTCATGGGTGCTTTGGGCGCGGCGGAATACGCCCGTCAGAAAGGTATGGAACAGGAGTGAGATAGATGGCCTGGTATTGGATCGTTTTGATTGTGATTGTGGCGCTGTTTGCGCTGACCTTCCTGGTGTACATTACCAATGCGGATATGAAGATGGCAGAGAAGCTGTACAATCGGCTTTTGGCCTATCATGACCAGAAGGATGTGGAAGAAAAGCTGTGATGAATTTTTTTGACACGGTGATCGACCAGACGCAGGCCTGCCTGGCACCGTATACGCCGCGTATTTATCCGGGCAATCCGGCCCGCGCGGCCCGGGAAACGGGCAAAAATCAGCTGATTCTGGGAAGCGAAGCCGCTTATGAACTGGGGGCGCTTTCCTGTGACAGTGTCAGCACACTTTTGGTCACGGAGAGCGAGACCGCTGTCCCGCAGGACGAAATCCTGGTTTATGGGCCGGATCTTGCGGACATTCGGCAGGACTGCAGCTTTGCCCGCATTGCGATTCTGCGAACCGACAACATTGCACAAAACGGTGAGCAGGCGGCTTTCGCCATTCTCCGGGAGATCGAAACCCGCAAATATGGTGTGTATCCGGAAGGCTATATGATCCGGGCCGCGGCGTTTTCCAACCGGGAGCAGGCCCGCGTTTCGAAAAAGGCTTTAAAAGCAGGGCTGAATTTTGAACAGATCGGAAATCTGTTCATCCGGCAGTACAAGCAGAATCGCCACGTCCAGGCGGTGAAGTTGATGTTTGTCACGCTGCCGGAAGCACCCTATGGCGAGCTGGACACACTGGCCACCAAAGCACAGGCCATCACCAAGGCGCTGGACCATATTCTGGATGACGTGAATATGGACTGCAATGCCTGCGAGTGGAAAGTGGTCTGCGACGAGGTGGAAGGCATGAAAGAAATGCATGGAAAAATCAGACGCAGGGGACATTAAACCCGCGCAGGAAGGAGTTTGTCTTGAGCGATTTGAGAACCGACGCCCCCATTCAGGAGCTGTGCGACCATTTTGGCGACTGGTTCCGCGATGGGGTGAAAAATCAGGCGGGCAATGCGGCCCGTATGACCAGGGAACTGTATCCGTATACCTCGCTGTTCTCGCCCATCCGTGTGAACCGCATGACCATCAAAAACCGTGTGGTCATGGCTCCCATGGGAAACCTGATGATGTGCGAGGAGTACGGCCGCCCCAGTGAAAAGATGATTCGCTATTTTGTGGCCCGGGCAAAAGGCGGTGTGGGTCTGATCACGTCCGGTCTGGTGCCCATCAGCGACAAAATCGACCCCACTGTCACCGAGGTGGGCGGAAAAGTGATGATGCCGCGCATCAGCCCGGCGCGCACGCTGATGTCCGGCTGGCGCGATCTGGCTCAGCAGTGCCATGGATACGGCAGTCGCTTTTTCATTCAGCTGACGCCGGGCCTGGGCCGTGTGGGCCCGCCTACGTGCCTGGTGCAGCAGACGAAATTCCCGGTGTCCGCATCCTTTAATCCCAACTTTTACATTCCCGAACTGCCGTGCCTGCGTCTGTCCGATCATAAGCTGACCAAAATCATCCATAACGCAGGTCAGGCCGCGGCAGACGCAAAAGCGTGTCTGATCGACGGCGTGTATCTGCACGGCCACGAAGGCTATCTGCTGGAGCAGATGACCAACCGGGCCTTCAACCGCCGCTCCCTGGGCAAGTATGCTGACTGGCAGCGCTTTGGCTTGGATATGGTGCGGGAAATTCGCCGCCGCGTGGGGCCGAACTACCCCATTATGTACCGGATCGACCTGACACTGGCGCTGAACGAAACCTACGGAGAGCGAATGGATCAGGTCTCTTCGCTGAAAAAGTTTAAAAACGGGCGCAGCGTGGCGGAAACGCTGGAGTACATGGAAAATCTGGTGAAAGCAGGCGTGGATCTGTTTGACGTGGACATCGGCTGCTACGACAACTGGTGGCTGCCTCATCCGCCTTCCGGCATGCCTGCGGGCTGTTTTTTGAATGTGTCCCAAATCGTGAAGGAGCACTTTGCCAAAAAGGGCATTGTCTCCAATGCGGGGGTAGAAGTTCCGGTGGTGGCCGTCGGCAAACTGGGATATCCCGACGTGGCGGAAAAAGCGCTGCGGGACGGCCAGTGCGATATGATCATGCTGGGGCGCCCCCTGCTGGCAGACCCGGAGTGGTGCAACAAAGCGTTTGAGGGAAGAGTCGAGGACATCTGCCCCTGCATCGGCTGTCAGGAAGGCTGTGTCAACGAGTTTGTGGAAGGCGGCCACATCCAGTGCGCAGTCAATGCCCGCACCGGCTTTGAAGACAGCATTCCCGAACAGGCTTCGCCGGCTCTTCGCAAAAAGAAAATCGGCGTGGTGGGCGGCGGCCCGGCCGGCGTGATTTTTGCAGTGGAAGCCGCGCGGCGCGGGCACACAGTGGAACTGATCGAAAAGACCGACCGTATTGGCGGGCGCATCGTGTCCGGCAGCGTGCCGGCGGTAAAGTTTGACATCAAAAACTATCTGGAATGGCTGAATGTGCAGCTGCAAAGTGCGCAGAAACTTCCCAATTTCACGCTGCGGATGAATACCGCGGCCACCACGGAATGGCTGGCTCAGCAGAAATACGATTCGATCGTGTTCGCTGTGGGCACAAAAGATGCCTGCCCGCCCATTCCCGGGCTGGACCAGGTGCGGTATGTGCAGGCGGTGGCGCTTCTGGAAAATCCGTCCCTGCTGGGCGATGCGAAAAAAATTGTGGTCGCCGGCGGCGGTGTGGTCGGTTGTGAAACCGCCTATTGGCTGCGGTATGAGCTGAACCGGGACGTCAAAGTGGTGGAAATGCTGCCGCACTTTATGCAGGGCGTGTGTACCGCCAACCGGGGCCATTTGTTGCATTACATGGAAAAGGCCGGCGTGGAGCTGTACAACTGTGCCAAGGTGACAGGCTTTGAGCCGGGCAAGGTGCACATTGAACGCAATGTGTCCAAGGGTGCGCCCAATCCGTACAATACCTGGCAGCCGCTGCTTCCGGAAAACATTCCCAATCCTCTGGCGCCGAAACTGGGGCCGGAGACAGCCAGCATTACGCTGGAGGCGGATCTGGTCGTGCTGGCCATGGGCGGCCGGCCGGATGACGCACCTTATTATCAGGCGCTGGCCGCACAGGTGGCGCCGGAAATGTACAACATCGGCGACAGCTTTGCAGGCGGCCGTGTGTTGGAAGCCAATCGAGCAGCGTATCGGTTGGCACGAGAGATTTGACGGGTGGGTTTTCATTGGAACAAGGGGGCATGTCCATCGGCCATGCCCCCTTGTCCTTTTACAGGTCCACTTGTTTAAAACGGCGAGAGTTACGCCGATTTTTTTCAGCGGTCAGTTCCAATGTGTAGCCGTGCATCCGCCGAAGGGCGGCCAGATTCTGAGAAATCAGAAGATTCATTTTTTTCGAACTCCTTTCTTTCCTTAAGAATACCCGGTCAGAACGTTGGCGGCAACCAACGCAAGCGAACAAAAAAGGTTCGTTTGCGTTGCGTGTTTATGCATTGGGCCGCACGACACGGCAGGGCGACCCGAATGCGATCACGTTGTCCGGCAGGCTTCGGGTCACCACGCTTCCCGCCCCGATGACCACGTTGTTTCCGATGGTGACGCCCGGAAGCAAGATCGCCCCGCCGCCAATCCAGACATCATTGCCAATCACTACAGGTGCTGTGCGGGTTTTGCAGAAAGAAAACGTGCCGTCTTCCCGCACCGGCCCAAAGCGTTCGCGGGCGGAAGTAGGATGAAACGCGGTGTAAATCTGCACGTTGGGCGCGATCAGGGCGCGGTCGCCGATGACAATGCGGTTATCATCCTGAAACGTGCAATTCATATTGATTTCGCAGTGATCGCCCAGGAAGATGTTGCAGCCGTAATCCACGTAGAATGGCGGTGTAATCCACACCGACCGGCCGTGCCCGCCCAAAAGTCGGTCCAGAATGCGTTCTTTGGCGGATAAATCGTCTGAGCGGGTGCAGTTGTATTCCCGCATCAGGTCCTTGGCCAGATGCCACTGTGCCAAAAGTTCTGCGTCGCCGCAGTCGTATAATTCCCCGGCAAGCATTTTTTCACGTTCCGTCATTTCTGTTCTCTCCTTGCTGAAAAAGCCTCCCCAAGGGGAGGCTTTTCTCATTTTGCCTTTCGGCGGTCGTATTGCGGTTTTTTCTTTTTCTTCTTTACAGAGAAACCGAAATCTCCAATTTTTCGTCCCAATGCGAAATATTCACCGTGTGCATAGGCGCACAGACCGGCCTTGGCCAGACGCAAGCGGCCGTTTTCATCAATCAGGTCACTGGCCACGTGAATGGACACAATGTCTGCCAGGAACATGTCATGACTGCCCAGCGGGACCACGTCGGTCACCCGGCAGGCAATGCTCAGGGGACTTTCGGCAATCATCGGGCAGGAAAAGCCTTCCACCGGCTGCACAGACAGGTGCATCGCTGCCAGCTTGTTCTCGTTCCGGCCGCTGCGAACACCACAGTAGTCAATGGCGCGCACCAGCGCCGCCGTGGGAAGGTTGATGACAAACTCTCCGCTCTCTTTGATCAGATCGTAGCTGTATCGTTCCGGCCGCACGGAGATGTAGGTTTTGGGAGGCTGGCTGTTGAGAATGCCTGTCCATGCGATGGTCAAAGCATTGGGGGCTTCCAGTGCGCCGCAGCTTACCAGCGCAGGCGGCACCGGGGCCAGCAGCGTGGAACCTTTCCACATTTGTTTTTCCATGAGTTTAGTTATCCTCGCTCTTCTGATGGTCAAAGGTGGTTTCACTGATGATGTAACGGGGCCGGGCCTTGGTTTCGTTGTAGATTTTGCCGATGTACTCGCCGATCACACCCAGGCACAGAAGCTGGACGCCGCCCATAAAGAAGATGGCGCAGGCCATGCTGGCCCAGCCGGAAACGGTGACGCCGAACAGCTTGGTCAGCAGCACCCACAAGATGCCCAGGAAACTGGCCAGACTGATGAGAAAACCAAGTCCGGTGATCAGCCGGATGGGTTTCACCGAAAGGCTGGTGATGCCGTCAAAGGCAAAGTTCAGCATTTTCTTCAGCGGATAATGGCTCTCGCCGGCAATACGCTCGGCGCGTTCGTAATACACGCTGGTGGAGCGGTAGCCGACCAGCGGCACAAGGCCGCGCAGGAACAGGTTTACTTCCTGGAACTGGGCCAGCCCTTCCAGAGCGCGGCGGCTCATCAGGCGGTAGTCTGCGTGATTGTACACGGTGTTGGCACCCAGGGCGTTCATGACTTTATAGAAGCCCTCTGCGGTGGTGCGTTTGAACCAGGTGTCCGTCTCCCGCTTGGAGCGCACGCCGTAAACCACGTCGCAGCCCGCCAGGTACTCGTCCACCATACTGTCCATGGCGTTGATGTCATCCTGGCCGTCGCAGTCAATGGAGATGGTGATGTCTGCCAGATCCTTGGCGGTCATCAGTCCGGCCAGAAGGGCGTTCTGGTGACCGCGGTTGCGGGACAGGCACACGCCCACATAGTGTTCATCCTGCCGCGCCAGTTCCTGAATAATTTCCCAGGTTTTGTCCTTGGACCCGTCGTTTACAAACATCACGCGGCTCTTTTCAGCGATTTTGCCCTGTGCGGTCAGGTCCTGAATTTTCTTGAGAAACATGCCGCTGGTCACGGGCAAAACTTCCTGTTCATTGTAACAGGGAATCACAATGTATAAAATCGGTTTTTGCAACTTGAAAACCCCCTTTTCTCCTACGATCGATCAGCGGCGCTTCGGGCCGTTGAACACCACGGCCACCGCGTCGGGACCGGTATTGGTGGCCACAGCCGCACCCAAAGAAAACAGCGTTTCAGGGCCGTAACCCAGTTCTTTTTTACACAGCTTGGCCAGCATTTTGCAGTTTTCCTCATCGGTGCCGCCCACAAGATAAGGCGTTCCGGGCTGAATGCGCCCTTTTACGTATTTCACAAGGCCCGGCATCACCGCCAGATCTCCCCGGACTTTGGCGGGCGTGGCAGTCTCGCCGTCAATGATGGAAATGATGGGGCGAAGGCCGAGCAGCTCGCCCGCAAAGGCAGCAGCCGCGGAAATGCGTCCGCTCTTTTTAATGAAGCGCAGGGTATACACCGAAAGCGCCACTTCCATGGAGGCAAACTGCTCTTCCAGATATTCCACTACATCCCGCACATCCGCGCCGTTTTGCAGCTTGCGGGCCGCCTGGCACACATGCCAGCCATACGTCATGGAATAGGTGTGGCTGTCCACAATGTGAAATTTTAGTTGGCTGTCCGGGTGCTCTTCCCGATACTGACGGCTGGCAAAAACCGCGTTCTGATAGGTATTGGAACCGGTGGAGTTGATGGCCACATACAAAACGTCCGTGTATCCCTGTTCGTCGTAATGGGCAAACTGCTCCAGAAAGCGCATGGGCGTGATCTGGGATGTGACGGGAATGCCTTCGCACTTGGTCAGCATTTCGTAATATTCTTCGTTGGTAAAATCCTCCCGCTCGGTGTAGCTTTTTCCGTCCACCGCAATGTAAAAGGGAAGGATGTCAATGCCGTATTTCTGCTGCAATTCCGGTGAAATGTCACAGGCGGAATCCGTAAAAACTGCAACTTTTCTCATACATTCACTTCCAATCGTAGTTTCTTAAATGCCCCTGGTCCAGAAGACCGTCAAAGTCCCATTGGCGCAGCGTTTCGTATACGCCGATGGCCACCGTATTGGACAGGTTCAGGCTCCGCGCGTCGTTGCGCATGGGCAGGCGCACGCACCAGGGCTGGTTTTCAAACAGCAATTGTTCCGGCAGCCCTGCATCTTCGCGGCCAAACACAAGATATGCTCCGTCGGGATAGCGCACGTCGGTGTAGCGCTGGGGCGCCTTGGTGGTAAAATAATAAAAAGGACCGTTGTTTTTGGCAAAAAAATCCTTCAAATCCTGATAGTATGTTATATCAAGCATGTGCCAATAGTCAAGGCCGGCACGTTTCAGCTTTCGGTCATCCACTACAAATCCCATGGGTCCCACCAGATGCAGCCGCGCGCCGGTGCAGGCGCAGGTGCGCGCCACGTTTCCGGTGTTTTGCGGAATTTGAGGCTCCACCAGTACAATGTTCAAAGTTGGCAAGTAGAATCATCCCTCTTTTGGTTTTGTCAAATCACTCAGCACACGCTCGAAGGCAGTGCCGAAACGCGGGTCTGCCCCCATGCGCAGTGTCTCGGCTGCTGCTCTGGCCACAAAGCCGGCCGCCAGTTCCACGCTGTCGGCCAGGCGGAGGCCGCGGGTCAGCGCGCCGGCAAGAACAGACGCAAATAAATCGCCGGTGCCCGGATAGGACTGCGGCACCGGGTCAAAAGGCAGGAAACAGAACGAATTGTCTTCCTGCCAAAAGGCGTTGCCGTGCGTTCCGTCGCTCAGGCGCGCGCCGGTAATGACCAGCCCGCGGGCACGGGGAAACGCCGCATGAAGCCGCTCAATCCGTTCTGCCAGCTGTGCGCGGTCAAACGGGGAATCATCGGGCTCCAGGCCAAGCAACACGGCGCTTTCTGTGACATTGGGGCACAAAATATCGGCCATTTTGCACAGGTCCGTCATGGCACTGCACAACGCAGGCGTCACGCCGCGATACAGTTTTCCGTGGTCGGCCAGCACCGGGTCCACCAGTTTGCAGGCGTCCGGGTTTTGCGCAAAGGCGCGCCGCACCAGTTCCGCGTCGGCTGCGTCAGCCAGATAGCCGGAATAAACGCAGTCAAACGAGAGTGAAAGGCGTTCCCAATGGGCCAGCGCGTCCCGACAGAAGGCTTCGGTGCGAATCACGGCCGGAGTGCCAAGACCGCCGGTGTGCGTGCTCAGCAGAGCTGTGGGCAGTGGGCAGGCCTGTACTCCCATGGCGGAAAGAACCGGGAGAATTACCGTCAGACTGCATCTTCCCACACAGGAAAGGTCATGTATGCACAGAACACGCTTCATCTGTTCCACAAAAAGCCTCCTTGCTCGCTCCACAGATACTGTTAGTATACCACATTCCGGGAGTGCGGAGGATGAAAAATATGCGAAAAGGGAAATTTTTCCCTGCAAATACAAAAAAGCAGGGGGCAAACTAACAGCAGATGCCAACAAGCATCCAAGCAAAGGAGGACGAACGACCATGTATAAAAACACAAAAAGCATGATGAGCGGTGCCGCGATGGGTATGCTGGCCGGCAGTGCGCTGGGGGCTGTAGGGGCATATGCCGCACAGAAACATCCCCGTGAAGTGAAAAAAGCCATGAAAAAAGCGGCGCACACCGCGCAGAAGGCCATGAATGGGATCGATAAGATGATGTCTTTTTAAAAGACGCTGCATTGAAAAAAGCCAGGGCGAAAACGCCCTGGCTTTTCCTGTGTTATTCGATGGGCTTTTGGTAAAAGCCGCCGAAGAAGGTTTCGGTGGGAAGTACATTGATAATGATTTTCGGGTCCACCTGCTTCATCAGATGAACGATGTCCTGCACCTCGTAAGAAGAGACCACCGTGTGCAGCAAGCTGATTTTCTGGCCGCTGTAGCCGCCGTGTCCGTCCAAAACGGAAATCCCGTGGCGGAAATGCGCGATGTACTCACGGACCACGGATTCCGCGTCATGGGTGGTGATTTGGAGCGTGACCCGTTTGTAGCGGTGATAAAATGTGTCGATGGTTTTGGTGGAGATAAACTGACACATGATGGAATACCCCGCGTATTCCCAGCCGAACAGATAGCCGAACAGACACAGCATGCAGGCGTTGAAGACGAAAACATACTGCCAGATGGCGTGCCCGGTTTTATTGGAAACATAGAGGGCGATAAAGTCCGTTCCACCGGTGGAAGCGTTGCCTTTCAAAGCGGTTACAATGGCGATCCCGTACAGGAACCCGCCAAAACAGATGTTCAAAAGGACGTTGTCAAAGAGCGCCTGAAAATGCGCGTATTTTAAAATGGTACTGGCCAGAAACACCTGAAGCAGAGAGAAAATCACGAATTTTTTTCCAATGTGCTTGAAACAAAAGGCAGCCACCGGAAGATTCAGCGCGATCATGCCCAGCGAGGTGGAAAAGTGGATTCCAAACAGAGAGGTGATTTTTTCGATCAGCACGGCCACACCGGTGAACCCGCTGGAAAGAATTTGCATCGGCGTGAAAAAGACCTGAAGGGTAAAGGCCTGCAAAAATGCAGAGAAAATAACGGCGATGAGCGTAATAGCGTATCGCCGGACGGTTTGTGCACGATTCATAGACATCTCCTGTTCTCCAAGCCGTTTGAAAGGATGAGCTCCTTTTTGAGTATGGAGGGTTTTCGCTTGTTTGTCAACCGCCCTTTCAAAGGGAGGTGCTGCTAAAAAAGTGTGGGGATGGGAAAGTAAAAAAGCCCGGGTCATACCCGAGCTTTTTGTTGGAGCAGATGATGGGAATCGAACCCACACGGCCAGCTTGGGAAGCTGGAGTTCTACCACTAAACTACATCTGCATGCCGTATGGTTTATTTTAGCCTCTTTTCTCCGTCTTGTCAATCTTTTTTCACACGGGCCTTGAAGACGGGTTGGTTTTACATGTTTTGCCAAAATTTACCATTTGAACCGAGTATACTGGAAATCAAACATGGAACGCGGGCCGGGGCCTGCAAAAGAGGAGACAAAAAATGTTGTATCATCTGTTTGAGGAAACGATCAGCGATCCCGCGCTGGGGACCTATCAGACGTACGGAGTGCAGGGCGGTGGTGTCGTGGTGCATGATGTGGGAACAGATCCGGACTTTGTGCGCGCGGTGGTGGCTGCTTTGAATGCGTACGATGTGGAGCCGTGTCATGTGTGGGACATTGTTGAGGATTTTCTGGACGGGGAGCCGCTGCCCTATCAGCCGGGGCAGACTTGTCAAGAATCCGGCGTGGGTGTAAGATAAGGGCAGGCACATTGTGTGCTGAAAAGGAGGCCTTTTCATGCCCGGCGATTTACATACACATACCAATTTTTCCGATGGATCATCTGATATTGAATTGCTCCCGCTGCTGGCCCGGCGTGCCGGCCTGACCAGTCTGGCCGTGTCCGATCACGATACGGAGCTGTGCATCCAATACGCACAGCAGCATCCGGTGGATCAGGGCGTGCGCCTGATTCCGGCTGTGGAGATGACGGGTTTTGATACTCGCAGAGGCCGGCGGGTCCACATGCTTTGCTATTGCCCGGAGCTGACGCCCGGCCTGCTTGCTTTTTTTCAACTGATGAAGGACCGGCGAAATGCCGTCACCAGCCTGAGCATTGATGAGCTGGAAAAGATGTACCCGCAGTTTACCCGCGCCGCGGCCAAAGCGTTTTCCAGGCGCAGCGGCGTTACCTACAAAACACATTTGATCCGGCTGCTGTATGAATATGGTTATACGGACGGCATTTATAAAGACCTTTACCGTGAGTTGTTTGGCCGCGGGGGAAAAGTGCTTCACGACCCCGCGTATGAGCCGCTGGAGAAAGTGCTGGATCTGATTCATGAAGCGGGCGGCGTGGCTGTTTTGGCTCATCCGAGTGTGTACCAGAGCATGGAGCTGGCGGAAGAACTGGCCAGCGAAGGGCGGATCGATGGCGTGGAAATTGATCATCCCCGCAACACACCCGAGGACCGGCAGGCGCTGCACGTGCTGGCGGAGCGCTGGAATCTGATCGTGACAGGCGGAACGGACTTCCATGGCATGCACATGTCCAAACCTACGCCACTGGGAGCGTTTACCACCAGCGATGAGATGATCGAGCGCATTTGGAAGCTGGCAGAACAAAAGAAGCAGGCGAAGGTCGTTCCGCATTATGGAAAATCTGACGAATTTTAAAGAGAAAAATCAGCTCTTCCGGGAGTTTTGCCAAATTTTCAGGAAAGCTTTTGTCTATGTTGTATCTGAAAGCGTGCTGTGCTAGAATGAAAAACGACAATTGCACGTTGGAGGCGCAGCAAAGATGACCTATACACGCAAAAACAGAGGTGTTTGTTCGGTATCCACCACCGTTACGCTGGCGGATGACGGGACCATTGAGGACGTGACGGTGTTGGGCGGATGCAGCGGCAACCTGAAAGGGATTGCATCACTGCTGAAGGGGATGCCCGCGCAGGAGGCCATCCAGCGGATGGAAGGTCTGACCTGCGGCAGCAAGAGTACATCCTGCCCGGACCAGATTGCAAAGACGCTGCGGGAAGCGCTGGAGCAATAAGCGCGCCAAACGAAAAAGAGAGGGTTTCGCCCCTCTCTTTTTTCTTTTGCACAAACCATATTTTGGCGGATTTAAGGCCGCCGGGGCAGCCCATACTTTCAAGCGGGACAAGCAGCAGGAAAGGCGGGCGATTTTATTGTTCTGGTACAAAGGATTTGCAAGACAGGCCGGCGCGGTGATTCATGACGCCATTCGCGTGGCACAGGAGATGGGGCATACTTACGTGGGAACGGAACATCTTCTGATGGCGCTTCTGCGAACGGATACGACGGACGCGGCCTGCTATCTGGTGGAAAAACAAATTTACGGTTATCGGGTGGGGCGTGTGCTGACGCAGCGTGTGGGACAGGGCAAACGAACGCATCTTTCCGCCCGGGATTTTACCCAGCATCTGTCGGGCTGTCTGGACTATGCAGTGCTGGAAGCCAAGGCGACAGAGGGCGGAAAAGCGACTCCCACGCATTTGCTGACAGCTTTGCTGGAGGTGCCGTGCGGTGCGGGCGAGGTGCTGGCACAGCTGGGGCTGGAACCGGCCCTGGCCGCCAAAGAATATGGAAGACGAAGCGGCAAGCTGCCGTTGTACAATGCGCCGCCGCCCCGGCCCCAGGGAAGGCCTGCCGGCCGTGTGGCGGAAAAATACAGCCGCGACCTGACGCTTCTGGCGCTGCATGGAGAGATCGATCCGGTGCTGGGGCGGGACGATGAGATTCTTCGCATGGAGCAGATCCTGGCGCGCCGCCGCAAAAACAATCCCTGCCTGATCGGTGCGCCGGGCGTGGGAAAAACCGCTGTGGTGGAAGGGCTGGCTTTGCGCATCGCCCAGGGAAAGGCGCCGGCCATTCTGCGGGAAAAGCGGATTTTGGCGCTGGATATCGCCAGTTTGGTGGCAGGAACCAAATACCGGGGAGATTTTGAAGACAGGTTCAAAAATGTGTTGTCCGATGTACAGCGGGCGGGCGATACCATTTTGTTCATTGATGAGGTGCATGCCATCATTGGTGCGGGCGCAGCCGAAGGCGGCATCGATGCGTCCAGCATTTTGAAGCCCATGCTGGCGCGCGGTGAGATTCAGATCATCGGCGCCACCACAAGCAGCGAATACCGAAAAATTGAGAAAGACGCGGCCCTGGCCCGGCGCTTTGGCACCATCGACGTAGCGGAGCCCACTCCCGAAACTGCTTTGAAAATTTTACAGGGGGTGGCCCCCTGTTACGAAAGCCACCACAATGTGACGATCGAACCGGAGGCGATTCGCGCGGCGGTGCAGCTGTCGGTGCGCTATCTTCCGGAGCGAAATTTGCCGGACAAGGCCATCGACTTATTGGATGAAGCCTGCAGCGCCGCCTGTATCTCCGAGAAATCGGATGGACGCATCACGGCGGAATTGGTGGAGGAAGTAGTGTCGCGGCAAAGCGGCGTACCGGCAGAACGGCTGTCGCAGTCCGAGTCGGCGCGCATGGCACATCTGGAAGAGGAACTGGAACGATGTGTAGTGGGGCAACAGCCGGCTGTGCGAGCGGTGGCTTCCGCTCTGCGTTGTGCACGTTTGGGCCTGGCCAGTGAGACCCGCCCCATGGGAGCATTTTTGTTCCTTGGTCCGACCGGCGTGGGAAAAACCGCACTGGCCAGAGCCCTGGCAGAATGCTGCATGGGAAGCGGAAAAGCGCTGATCCGTTTTGATATGTCCGAGTATATGGAAAAGCATACGGCAGCCCGGCTGATCGGTGCGCCGCCGGGTTATGTGGGATACGGCGAGGGCGGTCAACTGACGGAAGCGGTGCGGCGCAGGCCGTACAGCGTGGTGTTGTTTGATGAAATTGAAAAGGCGCATCCGGATGTGTCCAACCTGCTTTTGCAGATTCTGGAAGATGGCCGTTTGACCGACAGCGAAGGCCGCGTGGTGGATTTTCGCCATACGCTGATCATTCTCACTTCCAATCTGGGCGCCAAACATCTGGTGGGGCAGAAGGGCGCGCTGGGCTTTGGCGCAGCCGCACCCGATCAGGCAGTGCGCATGCAGGTTTTGGGAGAAGCAAAGGCATTTTTCAGTCCGGAGCTGCTGGGCCGCATGGATGAGCTGCTGGTATTTCAGCCTCTGGACAAGGAGAGCCTGCAGATCATCGGGAGTCAGATGCTGGCGCAGCTGGAAGAGCGTGCAGCCGGGCAGGGCATTGTGCTGGAGCATACGCCGGCCGCGCTGCGCCTGCTGGTGGAGAGCGGGTACGACCCCGCCTGCGGGGCGCGCAGTTTGCGGCACGTGATTACGCGCAAGGTGGAGCAGTGCCTGGCTTCGCAGATGCTCTCGCAGGAGGGAGACGCCTTTCTGCTGGACGCAGCCGCCGGAGAACTGACCCTTCGTCCCTGCGAACCGGCCTGTGCAGCGGCAGGAATGTAAAAAACGCCCGAAGCGTCTGCTTCGGGCGTTTTCGTGTTTTTTAAAGAACCAGGAAGGTGACGCTGGCGGGCGCAAGCTCCACCGTGCCGGCGGGCTGTGCGACAGGGCTCAAATCGGGCAGATCAAACTCACCCGAAAGCTCCAGCGGCCGATCGTTCAGGTACATCACCGGGCTGCGCAGCGTGGGCGCGGAAAGGGTGTAGCGCTGTGCGTCCCGCGGCAGTTCCACGGTGGTGGTATCGGTCAGAGAGTTGTTGATGATGAGATACGCAACACCCGGCTTGCCGTCACGGCGGCTGTGGGCATAGACGTGCGCACCTTCACGCAGAGGCTCGCCGGATTCGTAGACCGTGGTGCCCATCAGACGATTCCACAGCAATACTGCGAAATAGTTGGGGCGGGGGTCATGAGTACGATGATCCAGGAAGCCGTAATCGGAAGAGGCCAGAGTGTTGTGGAAGATGATACCGTCGGTGATGGTGGCAAACTCACCCAGCTCGTTCAGCGTGCGCAGAACGTCCAGATAGGTGGAAGCCCAGGTGTCTCCGCCGCCGCCGGCGTCGCCGCTCTCCGTTACCCACATCTGGCCGCCGGGGCAGTATTGATCACGGCCGGGGACATTGGCACGGGCACTGCTGCCGGCCACTGCCAGATAGGCCTCGGTATGAGCCTTGGACGGGTCCCAATGGGCGCCGGGCATGACGGAAGCCAAACGCTCGGAGATGCCGTTGTAGTAGTGATAGCTGTATACATCCAGCTTTTCCTTGGTGCCGCGCATCAAATCGTGCAGCGAGGCAACCTCACCCATCAAATCCGCAATGCCGCCGCCCTGTTTGTCGCTGTTGTTGTTGCTTATGGCGCCCAGCGTTTCGTCCTCGTCGGCGCTGCCGGTGTTGCAGGGGTCGACCAGCAGGGTGTCCGGATAGTTCTCGCGCACCCAGGCAAAGAACAGATCCTGATCGCGGGCGTAGTCCGCAGCCGTGTAACCGGCGGGCGCGCCGCTGAACTGCAGCATGTTCGGCTCGTTCATGAATTCCGCTGCGTCGATGGGTACACCGTACTCCTTGCTCAGCGCGAAGATCTTTTCCGCTTCGCTGGGGTTCCAGGGCTCGTCGGCGCTGTGCAAGCCGGCACAGTTGGCCACGGAGATCAGCAGTTTTGCTCCAATTTCTTTTACGAAATCCAATACGCCGATCCACTGTTCTTTGGTCAAAACGCTCTGGTATCCTTCGGGAGCCTTGCCGCCGGTCGTACCGTCAAAATCGTAGTAGGTTTTGCTGGCCCAGGTGCCGGAAACACGCACCCAAACGGGACCGAACTCCTTGGCCAAAGCACGCAGCTTCTCATCGTACAGGTTTACCGGGGGATAGACCTGCATGGCGTTGGCGATATCCTCCAGCCCCTTGGAAGGCGGAAAACCTTCAGTTCCTGCAATCTGGCCGGGGGTGTATTCCTTCCAGAAAGTACCGCCGGTCACCTCGGTCATTTCCACGTTGTAAGACATGAGCCGCTCATCCACACGGCGCAGCTCGCGCAGGCCGTCTGCCTGCAATTTGACTTGTTGTGCCATTGTCTGCACTCCTCTGCATCAGTGTTGTGCGCCGGAAGCCCGGCGCGATTTCATCTGATCCTATTATAATCCCTGCATCACGGGCAAAACAGAGACAGAGACAGACAAGTGTGACACCCCGTTCCAAACTTTTGTGAAACACTTTGGCATTTTTATGGCAAGGAGCGATACAGCGGCTGCGTGAGCAGCTTCACTGCGATGTGCGCCATTTCCTGCGGCGTCTGCGGGTAACCGCGGCGGCGCCAGTCCCAAATCAGGGCGAACAGCCCGCACATGGAAAAACAGGTGGTGATGCGGAACCAGTCCAGACTTTCCTGCTGCGCGACCATCGTCATGCCCAGTTTTTCCTGAAAACTCGTGTAAATTGAGCGCTCGATAAACCGTCCGCTCAGGCCGCTGCGGCTGACCGCTGTCAGAAAATCGTCGTGTTCGTGCCAGAAAAGAAACATCTTTTCCATATCCTTTTCCGAAGTGCGCCGTTCCCCTTCGCGGTAGGGACCGGGAAAGCGCTCGTAATCCAGCATGATGTAATCCACCATGGCGTCAAATACGCCTTCTTTTCCGTCAAAATAGCGATAAAACGTCTTTCGCGGAACTTCGGATTTCTGGCACAGCGCCTGTACGGTCACATCTTGAAATGGGATGGACTTCAGCATTTCAAACAGGCAGTCCACAATGTGGCGCTGGCGTTCAGCGGATTGCTTTGTTTGGTAGATCTTTTACATCGATCGAGATCCTCCCGTTTCGTTCTTTTTGTCATTATAGCATGGTTTTGACAAAAGGACAAAAGCGGCTTGGTGAAGTTTCACAAAGAGGAATGTTCCGGCTTTTGCTGTGAAGGCGGGGACAACTGAAAAGAGGGACTTCCCGCGGGAAGTCCCTCTTTTTTATTCGTTTTGCGCCAAAAGAAATTCCAGTGTGACCCGGTTGTAATCTTCCAGGTGCTCCCATTCGTGCACATGGCCGCCATCCTTGCACAGGTACAGCGTGGCATTGGGGATTTTCTCGCACAACTCCATGGTTTTTTCATAGGGGACGAACAAATCGCAGGCGCCCGCTGCCACCAGCGTAGGCGCAGTGATTTTCTTCAGCCGGTCGGCGGCATTGTGGCCAAGGCAGGCGTTGCACTGCGCTTTGTAGGCATAACTGGGCATGGGGTAGGGGTATTCCGCGTCGCTTTGTGCCATCTCCAAAAGAAAATCAGGGCGGGTGTTCTGCGTTTTTTGTGCAAAGGTCATCCATTGGTTCAGCCGCTTGAAGGCTTTTTTGTCCATCACATCGATGTTGTCACGCAGCGTCTCAATGGCGGTGCGAAAGGAGTTGGACACACTGGCAAAGGTGCTGGTCAGAATCAGGGACTTGACTCTCTGCGGATGGGCGATGGCCAGTTCCTGCGCGATGGCGCCGCCCATGGAAATACCGTTTACATGCGCCTTTTCGACGCCCAGCGCATCCAGCACGGCGGCTGCGTCCCGGGCCATTTCCGCAACGGAATAGGCCTCCTGCTGCGGCTTGTCTGAGCGCCCTGCGCCCAGATTGTCCACCAGAATGCAGCGGAAATGCTCCTGATAGACCGCCACGTTGGGCGCCCATTTGTCACCCGCAGCGCCCAGCCCCATCAGAAGAAGCAGCGGAGTGCCTCTGCCGATGGTCTGTACATGCAGATGATGACCATTGATGGGAAGATCCTGTTCAAAGGCTCCTTCCATGTCAATCCCGCTCCTTTCGGGGTGTTTTGCCGTCGTAAATGTACATTTTGCGGCTGCCGCATTCGGGCAGTTCACGCCGCATGGTTTCGATCACCGGTTCATAGTTTAGGTCGGTGATGGGCAGGTCCACGCGCACGTTGCGCAGTGCGGACAGACACATGCCTTCCAGAATTTCATAGCCGTGATAGGCCGTTTCGATGTCGCAGGAGTGTACTTTGCTGTCATCGTCCAGCCAGTCGGCATATTCGGTGTAGTAAGGCGTCTGAATGGGCACCTGCTGATGATTGCGCCAGCCGGGGTCCTTGCCGGTGATCAGACGGCCGTTGGTCGCCTTGGTGCAGGCACCCCAGAATCCGTCGGTTTCAGCGTAGACGTAGCCGTCGGTGCCGTACACCGTCAATCGGTTGTCGCTGCTTCCGTATTCCGGCGGATTGTGTGCCTCGCTGAGGTAACCGCATTCAATGTAGGCGTGCACGCCGTTTTCCAGTTCCATGGTGCCCAGCAGATAGTCCGGGGCAGGGTGGTTGTCATCCAGGCAGATGGGGCCGTGCACATGTCCGCACACCCATTTGGCACGGTGCCCGCCGTTGGCCCACAGTGTGTAATCCACATAGTGCGTGCCCAGTTGGCTGAACCAGGCCTGCGTCTCCACATGGATCTTGCGGATCTCGCCGATTTCTCCGTCCTCAATGCGCTTTTTCAGGCTGCGCATTTGAGAAAGATATTTCTGCTGGTGGCACACAACGGCTTTGATGTGGTGCTCTTTGCACAGATCCACCATGGCTTTTGCCTCCTGCAGAGACTCCGCCATGGGCTTTTCCAGGGAGATGCCTTTCACGCCGTATTTGGCACCCAGTTCCATCAGGGAAAGGCGCATATTGGGCGCCACTACGAACACAAATACTTCAGGCCGGGTTTTGGCCAGCATTTCCTCTGCGTCGGTAAACTGCGGCACATCCGAAAGCCCGTTGTCATCTGCAACTTTTTTCAGAACGGCGGGATCAATGTCGCAAAGTCCCACAATGGAAAAGCGGTCCGGGTTTTCCAGCAGACCGTGAATGTGAATTTTGCCGCGGACCCCCAGGCCCATGACGGCGACTGTGTATCGATGCATGGTTGATTCCTCCTTCTTAATCAGCGCATTTGTACGGCGTAATGTAGGCGCCATCGGCCCGCACCACGGCGTCCGAATCGGTCAGAGCCTTGGGCGATTCGTCCTCGACCATAATCCAGCCGCCGTATCCCGTCTGCTCCAGATAGCGGATGATGGCGGGGTAATCGATGCAGCCTTCGCCCATGACCGCCCACTGATCCTGCGCGATGCGGTCTTTGAAATGGACGTGGCGGATCTTGTGGCGGCTGAGTTTCAGAATTTCCAGCGCGTCCATGCCGCCGTTCACGATGTGCCCGATGTCCGGGATGTAGCCAACGTCTGTCTCTTCCAGCAGTTCAAACAGCACGTCGTAATCTTCCCGGGTGCGGAACAGGGAGTTGCGCGCGGAGTTGGGATGATAACCTGTGACGATGCCGCGTTCTGCAGCGCGATCCGCTACCGATGACATGCAGCGGATCAGGTTTTTGCGGCGCTGCAGCAGTGCGGCGCCTTCCGGCCGGGGATCTTTGCCGGCGTGGTGAGAAACCATCAGCCGTGCCCGGGGAAAATGCGTCAGAAAGTCAATGGCGCGGTCGGAAAGTGCAGCTTCTTCGGGGGTCTCCTCCTCGCCGCACCAGGGCTGATGAAGAACCAGCGCGGCAAGCTCCAACCCGTTTTCTTCCAAAACTTCCCGGGTGCGCTGCGGGTCGTTGAAATAATCGCCCAGCATGCAGATTTCCGCCTCAAGCCCCTGAAATCCAGCCTGCGCGGTGACGCTGGCAATGTGGGGCAGATCCCCCGCGAATTTTTCCTGGTTCATCTTCCAGGGATACGTTTGACAACCGTAAAAAATCCTGCTCATAATCGCATGCTCCTTTTACAGAAATTGTTCCAGATTGCTTTGGAAAATCAGCTCCGACCGAAGGAATTCCGTTTCGGATTCCGGTCTGTGACCGTGAAGAAGATAGCCGGTCAGCCGTTTGACGGCCAGACGTCCCTGCTCGACCGGGTTTTTGGAGATCAGGCAGAACAGCTCGCCCTGACGCAGGGCCTGCGCGCTTTCGTCGCAAAGGTCGCTGCCCACAGCAAACACCCGGCGCTGAAGCCCCAAGGTGCGGACTGCTTCGGCCAGCATCAGCGTGCATCGAAGATTGACGGAGAACAGTCCGCGAATGTGCGGGTCTGATTCCAGTGCGCGGAGGATGGTCTCGTACGTTCCGTCCACGCCGCTGTATCCGTGGATGCGGATGATGGGGACTTGCGGACGCCGTGCCCGCAGAAGACTCTCAAATCCTGCCACGGTGTCCCGGTTGGAGGACAGGCGGCTGTCGCCTGCACAGAGCAGCACTTTGTCGCCCGGGGCGAGGCTGGCGTCCAGCAATTCAGCGGCCAGGCGGCCTTCGGTAAAGCAGTCCGTGCGCACGGTGCACAAAGGGTGAACGCCGGGAAAAGTCTCGTTGACCAGTACCGTGGGAATTCCGCTGGAAAGAACTCTCGTCAAGGCTTCCAGCGAATCTTCGAAGATTCGCCCGCCGGTCAGAAGTCCGTCGATCTCGCCGCGATACTGGCGGAAGATCCGGGCCAGCTGGGCGGCAAACCCGTTTTCAGGCGTGTCGTCAAAAGGTGCCTCCACCACGTCCAGATGATAAGCGGCCAGGTCTTCCAGCTGCTGACGGCAGCCGTCCCACATGCGGGAGAAGAAAAAATGATTCTCCCGCGTACAGCCGGGCAGCGCCACGACAATGCGGTGCGTTCGACGGCTTCGCATAGCCGGGGTCGGGCCGGGCTGATAGTTCATTTCGTCTGCCAGATGAAGAATCTCCTGGCGCAGCGCGGCGCTTACACCGGGCTTTCCGTAAAGTGCCCGGTGCACCGTGCCGGCCGACACACCGGCCGCAGCGGCCACATCGTGAATGGTAACGTCTTTTTTCATCGTCAAAACCTGCCTTGCTCTCTCATTTGCATTATAGAAAGCATTTCAGAGCACGTCAAGGTGAAAATGGGCATTATGCACAATTTTCGTTTTATAAACATAGAGTTTTAGTTATTTTATTATGCAATATGACAACTTGAACGCAAAAAAACAGCCGCCCCGGCAGGCGGCTGCAAAATGTTACTGGCTGTTTTGCGCACGGAAGGTTTCAGCGGCGGAGACAATCAGCTGCACGGCGCCATCCACCCCGAATTTTCCGGAATTGATGCTCATATCATAGCTGCCGGCCGCACCCCAGTCCCGATCGGCATAGAAGTTGTGATAATTGGCGCGGCTTCGGTCGGTTTTTCGAATCAGGGAACGGGCCGCGTCTTCCTCCAGATTGTACAGCCGGCAGATGCGCTGGATGCGCAGTTCCAGAGGCGCGTGGATAAATACGGAGAACATGTCCTTGCGGCCGCGCAGAATGTAGTCGGCGCAGCGCCCGATGAACACACAGGAGCTCTCGTCGGCCATTTTGCGGATGGCGTCCGTTTGGAACAGAAACAGTTTGTCGTTGGTGAGGTAATCGTTGTAGTTGGTAAAGCTGTTCACCGCCTGGCCATGCGCGCCGATGGCCAGCGTATACAAAAAGCTGTTGGTAGGCTTTTCGTCGGCGTTTTCAAACAGCTCTTCCACAATGCCGCTGTCTTTGGCCGCTTTTTTCAAAATTTCCTTGTCATAGAAAGGGATCCCCAGCTTTTCTGCCACCGCGCAGCCGATCTCGCGGCCGCCGCTGCCAAATTCTCTGCCGATGCAAATTACAATGCGTTTACTCATACCTGTCAGCCTCCCTTGACACGGTTTTGAAAAAGGCGGTCTGCCCTTTTCCTATCCTTATTTTACCACAAAACAACGCCGCAAGGCGTGAAAATTTTGCGGCGTTGTTTTTGGTTATTCTGCTGTGAAGAGTTTGGGGGCAAACCGGGCAAGAAGCACGGCGGCCACCGTAGTCAGGATGGTTTCCGGCAGCATGTAGCTGGCGTTGTATCCAAGGCTGTACGTCCAGGCGGGCAGGCCGTCGGACAAGTTGCCCCAGATGAGCACGCCGGACAAAAAGCTGCACAAGAAGCGGATGACGCAGACAGCCGCGGTTCCGACGCCCACGCCCACCATCCGGTTAGAGAAGGGCTTGGCAAATACGCAGGCAAGTCCCAAGGCGGTGAAGGCGATGACATAATCCAGCAGGATCATGCCGGCAAACGCCCAGAAGGTGGGGGAAGGCGGCGCCCAGAAGCCCAGCAGCATCTGCAGAAGGCTGTTGACAAAGCCGGTGAACAGGCCCCATTTAACGCCATGCCGGAACGAGATCAGCACAAAAGGAAGCATGCTGAACAGCGTGACGCTGCCGCCGTTGGGGAGTGTGTAAATTTTGATGTTCGCCAATACGGTACCCACGGCGATCATCAGCGCGCATTCCACCAGAACACGCGTTTTGGAATAGGTTTTGGTCATGGAAAGACCCCCTCGTTTTTAGTACATAAAAACAAAGGCGCCCACGGTCAAACCGCAGGCGCAAAAGCACTCTTTTATGAAGAAGAAACTTCCTACGCCGGCATTATCCGGATCAGGTAAAGGGTTCGCGGAATACCGCATCTCAGCCTTTCACAGCACCCCTGTTTTTATGTCCGCGTATCATTATAGACACCGGGTCGCGGCTTGTCAAGCACTTTACCGCCAAAGTCCCTGCAGCCATTCCACCGCATATACCGCAGCGCAGGCGGCCAGTGCTACCGCCAGCAGGTTTCCGCCGCACCAGGCCAGCACAGCGGCCACGGCAAACCCGGCCAGCGCGCTGAAGAAGCTGCCCGTGCTCTCAAAAATGGCGGGCACTGTCATGGCTGCCAGTACCGCATAGGGAACGTAAAACAGAAAGCTCTTTACAAAGCGGCTGTAAATTTTTTTTCGCAGAAGCGCCATAGGGAGCATCCGGATCAAATAAGTCACGCCGGCCATGACGGCGATGTAAACGATCAGTTCATGCGTCGGCATGGTCCTCTTCCTCCTCTCGGTCGGGTACGGGTGCCAAAACCGCACCCAGTCCGGCGGCGATCACCGTGCACAGAATGATGGCGAATCCGCTGGAAATGCTGTTCAGCAGCGGCACGAACCGCATCGCGCAGCTCAGCGCCACCGCCAGACACACCACACCCAGAACAGCCCGGCTTTTGCGGGCCACCGGAATGACGATGGCCAAAAACATGCCGTACAGCGCAATGCCGAAGGCGCTGCGCACACTGTCGGGCAGGAGCCCACTGGCCACCGCGCCGCACAGGGTGCCCAGCGTCCAGCCCAGATAGGGCATGATGGCCAGACCGCTGAAATAGCGGCCGCCCACTTCGCCGGGTTGGCTGGCAGCCACCGCAAAAATCTCATCGGTAATGAAATAGCTGATACCCAGCCGCCCGGGAAGCCGAACGGTGCGCGGCAGCTTTTGCGACAGAGACAGGCTCATCAGCGCATAGCGCAGGTTGATGACCAGCTGCGTCAGCGCCATTTCAAACAGAGAACTGTGGGCACAGATCAGGGAAAGTCCCGCAAACTGTCCCGCACTGGTCAGGTTGGTCATGCTGATGGCCACTGCCGCCCACACGGGCAGGCCATCCAGCACGCACAGAATGCCGAAAGTCATGGAGACGGAAAAATAGCCCAGCCCGATGGGAACTCCGTCCCGCAGACCGGCCGCAAAGGAATTTTGAAAGGATTTTGTATGTTCCAAAGAAAAATACCTCTTTATTAAGCGATTTTGGCACATAAGCACGCCCGCGGCGGGGCCGCGGGCGAACGCATCATTTCATGTAAAGACCGGCCAGCCGGTAAGAGGAATCGTAACTCAGCGTGAAGGTGAGCTTGCCGTTTTCAAAGGCAGCCTGTGCCACATCCACCGCCATGCCGTCCTTCCCGACGATGGTGTGCTTTTCCACTTCCACAAAGGTGCCCAGCTGCTGCGCCAGAGGCTGCCAGATTTCCGGCCATTCTTCTGCGGAAATCGCCTCTTTCATGGTGTCATCCATGGAATCGGTCAGGGCGTCATACTCTTCGTTCACCAACTGGCTGATGGTGGTCTCGGCGGCCTGCTGCACGCTTTCTTCGTCCATTCCGTCCGGTAAGGAAGCACCGCAGCCGGCCAGCCCCAGGCACAACACCAACGTCAGAATTGCAAATAAAAGCCGTTTCATACGGATTTCTCCTTTTTCGCATTTTTCGCAGAAAGTGTTTTGCGCCCGGTGCGGCAGATGTCCTGCAGGCAGCATGCCTCGCAATAGGCTTTGCGCGCCGTGCATACCACACGGCCGTGCATCACACAGCGGTGGC
Source organism: Owariibacterium komagatae (assembly GCF_045865535.1). Lineage (GTDB taxonomy): Bacteria > Bacillota > Clostridia > Oscillospirales > Ruminococcaceae > Ruthenibacterium > Ruthenibacterium komagatae. The sequence continues at coordinate 1,059,130 of NZ_AP031406.1, read as the reverse complement.
AGAAATCGTTGGATTCCTCGGGGGGAAGGACCTTGACCAGCGCCTTTTCCACATGGACGGGATCGGTGTCGTCGTTCACAAAGCCGATGCGGTTGGCCATGCGGATGCAGTGTGTGTCCGCCACCACCGCAGGCAGATGGAAGATATCGCCCCGGATCAGATTGGCACTTTTGCGGCCCACGCCGGGCAGCTTTAAAAGTTCCTCCATTTCGCTGGGAACTTTTCCGCCGTATTCACGCAGCAGCATGTTGGTCATGCCGTACAAATCCCGCGCTTTGCTTTTCCCGAGACCGCAGGGCTTCACGATGGCCTCAATGGCGTCCGGCCCGGCAGCCGCAAGGCTCTCCAGCGTAGGATATTTTGCAAACAGTTCTTTTGTGACGATGTTCACCCGGGCATCCGTGCACTGAGCGGACAGGCGGACGCTGACCAGCAATTGCCAGGCATCCTCATACGTCAGCGAGCATTCGCTGACCGGATACTCCTGTTTCAGGCGCTCCACGATCTCACGGGTATCAGCCTTTGTGCGCATGGGGGTTCCCCTTTCGTTGAATGTATGAACAATATAGCACAAAAGCCCTGACCGCGCAAGAAAAGCGTTGTGCACGCGCCGCAAAAAAGGTATAATGAAGCCAATACAGCCAAAGAGAGGGGTTTTGCAGATGTATGCGGATATGATGGATACCATTGGATTTGTGGAACAGCGCGATCCGGAAGTGGGCGCAGCCATGCGCCGGGAACTGGAGCGCCAGAAACGAAATATTGAGCTGATTGCGTCCGAGAACATTGTCTCGCCTGCGGTCATGGCGGCCATGGGAAGTGTTCTGACCAACAAATATGCGGAGGGGTATCCCGCTCATCGGTATTACGGCGGATGCCAGTGCGTGGACGTGGTGGAAGAGATCGCCCGCCAGCGCGCCTGCCAGCTGTTCGGAGCCGAGCACGCCAATGTACAGCCGCACTCCGGTGCACAGGCCAACCTGGCGGTGTATTTTGCACTGCTGAATGTAGGCGATACGGTGCTTGGCATGGATTTGTCCAATGGCGGTCATCTGACCCACGGCAGCCCGGTGAATATGAGCGGCAAAAATTATCACTTCATCTCTTATGGCGTGGATGAAAACGGTTATCTGGATTATGAGGAATTGGCGCGGAAAGCGCGGGAAAATCATCCGAAAATGATCGTGGCAGGTGCTTCTGCCTATGCCCGCGTCATTGACTTCGAGCGCATTGCCGGCATCGCCAAGGAAGTGGGCGCGCTGTTTATGGTGGATATGGCGCACATTGCCGGTCTGGTGGCGGCAGGGCTTCATCCCAATCCGGTTCCCTGGGCGGACGTGGTCACAACCACCACACACAAGACCTTGCGCGGCCCCCGCGGCGGTTTGATCCTGTGCCGTCAGGAGTATGCGAAAGCCATTGACAAGGCGATTTTCCCGGGCACGCAGGGCGGCCCGCTGGAGCATGTGATCGCGGCCAAAGCGGTGTGCTTCGGTGAAGCGCTGAAACCGGAGTTCAAGGCCTATCAGCAGGCCATTGTGGACAATGCCCGCGCTCTGGCGCAGGCGCTGCAGGCGCGGGGCGTCAAACTGGTGTCCGGCGGAACGGACAACCACTTGATGACAGTGGACCTGCGCGGCACCGGCGTCACCGGCAAGGAGCTGGAAGCTCGCCTGGACGAGGTGAATATCACCGCCAATAAAAACACAGTGCCCAACGACCCGGAGAAGCCTTTTGTTACTTCAGGTGTGCGGATTGGCACACCGGCTGTGACGACCCGCGGCTTCGGCCGTGAGGAGATGCAGGTGATCGCAGACTGCATCGCGGATTGCACCTTCCGTTTTGAAGAGACAAAAGAGGCTACCCGCGCGGCTGTGGCGCGCCTGGCGGAGCGTTTCCCCCTGTACGAATAAATCAAGTTTTAAGCCCTCTGCGCATTCTGCCATGCGCAGAGGGCTTTTTTGACCGGGTTCTCACCGCCGAAAAAATTTCCGAAGTGATTTGCATAACAATCCCTGTTTAAAACAATACTTTCGTGTTTTTATACAGTTAAAAAACCGTTTTTTAACGATAAACTCAAGAACAGGGGTGGTTTTTTGGAATACGATCTGCAATTAATAGGAAAGCGCCTGCAAGCGGCCAGAAAGGCGAAGCATTACACACAGGACTATGTTTCCGCCAAAGCAGAAATCGGTGAAAAGTTTTTGAGCCAGATCGAATGCGGAAAGGCGGGTCTGTCGGTACAGACTTTGCTTGTGTTGTGCGATATTCTGGAGGTGACGCCGAACTATGTTTTACTGGCGGACCCCTCTCTGGCGGCACAGACACCGGTCACCGAGCTGTTGCGCGGGCTGACACCACAGCAATTGAGCGATGCGGAACAGATCCTTGAAATTTTTGTGCGCAACTGCCGTGCGGAAAAAAGCAGGACATAGGCTTTGGACACACAGCGAAAAGGAAAAAACGCATGCCGGGCGGATTGTCAATCCGCCCGCTTTCTTATATAATAAAAGACAGAATCAATGACATAAACGCGCTGGTGAATGCGCGTTCGAAATAAGGAAAAGAGGAGTCAAAAATGGCTTATATCGATTGCAAGCTGAAATCTCAGATTTTGCAGACAACCGTCACTGTGAAACTGTATTTCCCCACGGACTTGCCTGCGGAAGTGGGAAATCAGATCAAAGGCTGTCTGACGCTGCTGCACGGATATACCAACTGTGCAGAAGACTGGTTTCAGATGACCAGTGCGGCGCGGTATGCTGCGGACAATGGCCTGATGCTGATTGTGCCGGACTGCGGGAATTCTTTTTACCAGAACATGATGTACGGCGGCGCTTACCGCACGTTCCTGGTGGATGAGATGCCGGTGCTTCTGCACAACATTTTCCGCTTTATCCCCATGCAGCGCGACCGCAATTTTATCGCGGGCCTGTCCATGGGCGGATACGGTGCCTTGTATCTGGGCATGTCGCGGCCGGATATCTGGGGCGGATGCGCCAGTTTTTCCGGCGCGGTGGATTTGTCGCTGATGCTGCGTGACCCCAATGTGCCCGGCCTGCGCGAAGTGTTTGCACCTATTTTCGGCGACAGCCTGGCGCTGCCCAAGGCGAGCAACCTGCATTATGTGGCACAGAAGGCGGCAGAACTTCCGCCGCAGCGCCAGCCGAAAATTTTGTTGACCAATGGCCTGCAGGACTTTGAACCCTACCACATCGTAGAGCAGAACGATTCTTTGCATGCCACACTGCATAAGCTGAATTTGGCGTACTACCGCAGAATTCAGTGGGACGGTGTCCATGAATGGAATTTCTGGGACCGCAGTCTGGTCTATGCCATCGACTATTTCCTGGGCAACGGCTACGCGGCCAAGAAAATGAATGACTGGCGCTCCAGCGCAGTCATTCACCAGTGAGGACGGCCATGGCCGCTCCGTTGGCGGACCGCCTGCGTCCCCGCACTCTGGCAGAAGTGTGCGGGCAGCAGCATTTGCTGGCGCCGGGCAGGGTGTTTCGCAGTGCGCTGGAACAGGGCCGTGTACCCAATATGATTTTTTACGGGCCGCCGGGGGTGGGCAAGACCACGGTGGCCCGCATCATTGCGGAAAACAGCGGCATGCACCTGCACAAGCTCAACGGGACTACCGCCGGCACAGCGGATATCAAAGCTGTGCTGGGGGATGTGGGCACGCTGGCAGCGCAGGGCGGTATTCTTCTGTATCTGGACGAGATCCAGTATCTGAACAAAAAACAGCAGCAGAGTCTGCTGGAATGTTTGGAGGACGGTTCGGTTACGCTGATCGCCTCCACGACGGAAAATCCTTATTTTTACATTTATAACGCGCTTTTGTCACGCTGTACCGTGTTTGAGTTTAAACCGCTTTCTCCGGAGGATGTTCAGCAGGGGCTGCGAAATGCGCTGCACCGTCTGGGAGAAGAGGATGGCGTTCCCATCCTGCCCCAGGAGGGCGCGCTGGAATTGCTGGCTTCGGCCTGCGGCGGCGATATGCGCAAAGCGCTGGGCTGTTTGGAATTTGCCGCTGCAGCTCTGCCGGAAAAAGACGGTGTGCGCACGCTGACCGAACAGGTGGTGCAGCAGGTGACCCAGCGCGCGGCGCAGCGGTACGACAAAAGTGATGATATGCATTACGACTGCATCTCCGCCTTGCAGAAGAGCATTCGCGGCTCTGACCCGGATGCGGCGGTCCACTATCTGGCGCGGATTCTGGAGGGTGGCGACATGCTGTCGGCCTGCCGGCGGCTTTTGGTGATCGCGGCGGAGGATGTGGGCCTGGCTTATCCGCAGGCGATCCCCATTGTAAAAGCCTGCGTGGACAGTGCGCTGCAGCTGGGGCTGCCGGAGGCAAGGCTGCCTCTGGCGGACGCGGCGATCCTGCTGGCGACCGCACCCAAGTCCAACTCGGCCCACAATGCCATTCTGGCTGCGATGGAAGACTTGCGGAAAGGGCGGGGCGGTCCGGTTCCGCGGCAGCTGCAGAACTGTCATTTTGACGGGGAAGACAACCAGAACAAGGGACAGCATTATCTTTATCCGCACGACTACCCCAACCACTGGGTGGCGCAGCAGTATCTGCCTGACGCCCTGGTGGGCACAAAGTATTATGAGTACGGCGAGAATAAGACCGAGCAGGCGGCCAAAGCTTACTGGGAGAAGATCAAGGGCCGATGACCCGAAACCATTTGGGAGGAACTGCACAATGACGGAACGTCAATTGGATGCCTTTGTAAAGCGCCTGACCCTGAAAGAGAAGGCGAGCCTGATGAGCGGGCGGGATTTCTGGCAGACAAAACCGCTTCCGGACAAAGGCGTGTGGCCGCTGCGTTTGAGCGACGGCCCGCACGGCCTGCGTAAGGAAGATTTGAAAAATGCAAAGGAAAACGGCGGCCACAGTGTGAAAGCCACTTGTTTTCCCACGGCCGCGGCGCTGGCCTGTTCCTGGGACGAGGAACTGGCCGAACAGGTGGGTGCGGCCATTGCCGAGGAATGCCGTTCGCACGGCGTGGGCGTTCTGCTGGGGCCCGGCGTCAATATCAAACGCAGCCCGCTGGGCGGCCGCAATTTTGAATACTTTTCCGAAGATCCGCTGGCCGCAGGCAAGATGGGCGCGGCCATGATCCGCGGCATCCAGAAGCGGGGCGTGGGCGCCAGCCTGAAGCACTTTGCGGTCAACAATCAGGAGACACTGCGCATGACCATTTCGGCGGAAGTGGATGAGCGCGCGCTGCGGGAAATTTATCTCAAGCCCTTTGAGATCGCGGTGAAAGAGGGAAAACCCGCCACCGTGATGTGCAGTTACAACCGGATCAACGGAGTGTATGCCAGCCAGAACAAAATGCTGCTGACAGACATTTTGCGCCGGGAGTGGGGATTTGAAGGCCTTGTGATGAGCGACTGGGGAGCGGTGGACGACCGTGCTGCCGGCGTGGCTGCAGGGCTGGATCTGGAGATGCCGTATTCGGGCGGAGCCACCGATGAAGACGTGGTACGGGCTGTGCAGGAGGGCCGCCTTTCGGAGCAGGCACTGGATGCGGCGGTGAAAAACGTACTGCGCCTGGTGGCAGCTTATGCGCACAAACCCCGCACGCCCTATCATCAGGCGGCTCATCGAAGTTTGGCGGAAAAAGCCTGTGAAAAATCTGCGGTGCTGCTGAAGAACGACGGCATTCTGCCGCTGGAAAAACAGAGTAATCTGGCAGTGATCGGGGCGCTGGCTGCCGGTACGGGCCGCTATCAGGGCGGTGGTTCCAGTGTGGTCAATGCGCACGCTCCGATGGGATTCACCGGCGCTATGGCGCAGCGGGGCTGGGCCTATATCAACTATGCGCCCGGCTATCGCACCGAGCACACCCGGCCGGACGCAGAGCTGGAGGAGCAGGCGGTCCGCTATGCCCGCACGGCGCAGACCGTGGTTTACTTCATGGGCCTGACCGATTTGTACGAAAGCGAAGGCTTTGACCGTACCCATATGCGTTTGCCGGAAAATCAGACGCACCTTCTGGAAAAACTGGCGGAGGCAAACCCCAATCTGGTGGTGGTCCTGGCAGGGGGAAGCCCCATGGAAGTTCCCTGGCTGGATCAGGTGCGTGCAGTTCTCTATACCGTTCTGGGCGGCGAAGGACTGGGCGAGGCGACGTACCGCCTTTTGTTCGGGGAAGCGTGCCCTTCGGGCAAATTGTCCGAAACCTGGCCGCTTCGGCTGGAGGATAACCCCAGTGCCCGTTATTTCCCCATGGGCCCCCGGGTCGTCACATACAATGAGAGCATTTATGTAGGATATCGCTATTATGATAAAGCAGGGCAGGCGGTGCGGTTCCCCTTTGGATACGGCTTGTCTTATACACGGTTTGTTTACCGGGATCTGCATGTGGACACTGGAAAGAACGGCGAGCTTCTGGTGAAAGTCCGCCTCGCCAATGTCGGTGACCGGGCAGGCGATGAAATCGTACAGATCTATGCGGGCTGTCCGCATTCGTCGGTGCACCGGCCGGTGCGGGTCCTGGTGGGCTTTGCACGGGTAAGCCTGAAGCCGGGCGAGGAGCGGCAGGTGGAGATCTCCGTGCCGCGGGATCGTCTGGCGTTTTACGATCCGGTTCAGCATCGTTTCGTGGTGGAGGCCGGGCAGTACGAAATCTGTGCCGGCGCTTCCAGCCGGGATCTGCCTCTGCGCAAAGCGGTACTGGTATCGGGAGAAGCGGTCATGCCGCTGTATGCCCAAAGTGCGGATGGACCTTACGGCGCGTTTTCCGACAATCGCTTTTCGGACGCTGCCTTTTACGGGGTGCACAGCCGTCCGCCGCAGAACAATGCGCTGCCGCACCCGGGCGAGTACGACCGCAATACACCGCTGCGGCAGATGAACGAGTCAAAACTGGCACGGATGCTGGCATCAGCCGCTCGAGTCATGACCCGGAAAACGCTGCATTTTTCGCCGCATGCACAGGTGAATCAAAAGGTTGCACATGCAATGGTGGGCGATCTGCCTTTCCGGAACATTCAGCGCAATGCCTGGTTCCTGTTGAACGTAAAGCAGGCCGGGCGGGTGCTGGACCTTTGCAACCGGCCCAATAAGAAATGAAAAAAGGACGGCGCACAGCGCCGTCCTTTTTTCATTTCGCACAGGGAGCCTTTCAGTCAGGATCTCCGGGCAGTTCGTCATTCCATCCGGGAAAGCAGCCGCTTTCATACGTGGCCGGAAGCCACTCTGCGGGCATGTCGTCTTCGTATCCCAAATCCCGCATGTTCCTGGCCGGGTCCACGCGAGCGTTTTGCGCACCGCCAAAGTGGTTTGCATAGTGGCTGTTTTTGGAAAAATGATGGCTTGCTCTTTTTTCGGGTTGCATGCAAAACACCTCCATGCGCTTATTGTGCGCACAGAAGCTTCGAATAAAACAGGAGCTTTTTCCCAGCGCGGCGGCATACCGTGCATCCATCGCCTCATATGCTTGCATGAGGGGGGGATACACCATGTTTTACTGCATGAAAAAACAGACCACGCATCGGGTTTTGACCGGGATGTTGGCATTGATTCTGGCGTCGGCGGCGGGCGGCCTCGCGTGGGGAGCAGAACCACAGGCGACTGCGGTGGAAAGCCACGCCTGGGGGCTGTCCTTTCAGGAGGAACATCAGCCGCCCAGTGCGGAACTGACACCGGAAGAATTGGCGCCTTATGACGCATATTATTGTGCGCCGCAGGGTGAAAATCGTCTGTATATCACCTTTGACGCAGGGTATGAAAATGGAAACACGGCCCCGATTTTGGATGCGCTGAAGAAACACAATGCGCCGGCGGCCTTTTTTGTGGTGGGAACCTATATTCAGGAAAATCCGGATCTGGTAAAACGCATGGTGGAAGAGGGGCACCTGGTGGGAAATCACACCTGGCACCATCCCGATTTGTCGCAAACCGACCGAGCCACCTTTGAAAAGGAATTGCAGGACGTGGAACAGATCTTTCAGCAGGTGACCGGGCAGGCTATGCAGCGTTTTTACCGTCCGCCCGAAGGAAAATTCAGCGATGAAAATCTGGTGTGGGCCAAAGAAATGGGCTATAAAACCGTTTTGTGGAGCCTGGCTTATGTGGATTGGAACACAGACAGTCAGCCGGACCGGGAGACTGCGTTCGAAAAGCTGCTGCCCCGCACCCACGACGGCGCCATTGTTCTGCTGCACTCGACCAGTGCGACCAATGCACAGATTTTGGATGAGCTTTTGAGCAAATGGGAAGAGATGGGATATACTTTTGGCAGCCTGACGGAACTTGGTATGGCTGCCGCACAATGAGGCCGGATATGAGAATGGGTTCATTTCAGCGCCGTCATCATCGGCGTGCAAAACCGCCGCTTTGGGCGTGGGGAATGGCGGTAGCCGTCCTCCTTTTGATGCTGCTTTGGGCCGGCACCCGCCGCAGCGTGGAGGTAAATGCGGATTATGAGATGCCCACACAACCGCCCTATACCATTGCACTGGATGCGGGCCACGGGGGAATGGATACCGGTGCAGAGGGATATCTGGACGAGGTGGTGCTGTGCGAGCAAACGGTGGATGCTTTGTACAACCTGCTGGCATTGGACGGGAACTATATTCCGGTGCGCACTCGCCCCAACGGTGAAAAATATACGGTGGACCAGCGCGTACAAAACGCGGCGGAAAACAAGGCATGCCTGTTTTTAAGCATTCATGGAAACAGCGACGGAGACAGTGATTCGCACGGCTTTGAGTGTTTCCCGCCGCCGCCGGGGCGCGTGTGGGCACAGGAATCCATGGCGTTTGCCCAGTGCATTGCACAGCAGATGGAAACCGCCGGGCACCGGCTGCGCGGTACCAACGGGATCCGCTTTGCCTACTATGAGGGAAAGCGGAAAATTCTGGTGGACAGTTCCGATGATCGCGTGCGGGAACTGAAAAGCTTTGGCGTGTTGGAAAAGGCACCCTGTCCTGCTGTATTGGTGGAGCAGGGCTTTGTCACCAATGGACAGGACGTGGAGAACTGGGCTTCGCCAGAGGGATGCCAGCGTGCGGCGCAGGCGTATTATCAGGCCATCTGTCAATATTTCGGAACCGACCCGCAGGCATGAAAAAAGCGCCTGAAATCAGGCGCTTTGGGCGGGCGGCATCAGCCACCCAGATTTTTTAAGAATTCATCCAGCTTTTTTTCACCATAAGCTGCGTAGCTTTCGCTGCGCAGATGGTCCGTCGCTTTCTCGCAGAACTCCTGCCAGGAAGCGGCTTCTTTTTTGACCAGAATGGGGTAGAAGTACACTCCGTTGGTCTGTGCGGCTGCACGGTCGCCGGGAGCGTCGCCCACCATCAGAACGTGGTCCGGCGCATACCCTTTTTCCAGAAGCATGGCAATGCAGTGTTGTTTGGAACCGGCATCCTGTGCCAAAACCAGATCCACGTGATCCAGAAGGCCATATTTGCCCCACTCTTCCAGCACGGCATCCCGGTTGGCGCTGGAGACGACGGCCACATCGGCAAATTCCGCTGCTGCGGCCAGTCCCTGGCTGGCACCGTCAAACGGCTTTTTCAGGGATTCGTCCAGCTGATTGATGCTGGCGTTGACTTGCTGAGACCAATGCAAAGCCTTTTGCAGGCATTCGCTGCCGGTTTCACGGATTGCCTGTTCCAAAGCGCTGTTGGACAGCGCTTTGGTCTGGTCCACCCATCCGGTCAGATCGGAAAGGCCCGGAATGGTTTTGTATTGCTGGTCGATTTCGGCCAGGGCGATGGCCAGACCCTTGAATCGGTTGACACCGCGGGTCATGCTGTACAGATTGATCTCGTTCCAGCGGGCGAGAATCGGCTCCTGCCATTGCTCCAGCTCCCACTCGTGTACCATGCAGGGGCCAAAACAACGGAAGTGTTTGATGTCCATGGTGTCCATGGCGCAGCCGTCCGAATCAACACAAATCAGAAAATCATGTCTTTTTTCAAAGGTATCAAAGATCTCAGCCATGAGAAACCCTCCGATTACAGTTCGCCGTGTTTTTTCTTCAGAGCGATTACGTTGGCGTCAACTGTTTTCTTATCAAGCGGATACCAGAGCAGCAGAACCAGGCCCAGCAGCAAGAAGCCAACAGCAGGAACGATGGTGGAGATGTTGAATACGCCTTCGAGCACATCCGGCTCATAAGCAGTGGCGGCGGTGTAACCGACGAGGGACAGCAGGGCGCCGGTGAGACCGGAGAAAGCGGCCTGGCCGAGTTTACGGGCAAAGGAGTAAACAGCATACACTGTGCCGTCCTCGCGCACGCCGTTCTTCAGCTCGGAGTAGTCGATAACGTCGGTGATGAGCGCCCAGCAGAACATGCTGAACATGGCAATGCCCAGATAGGCGAACATGTAGAACACAACGAAAACCCATACGTTCTGGGGACGCACAATGAACGCGGCCACCAGACCGATGACAGAAATGAAGCTGGCGATGATGCTCATCTCGCGTTTGCCGATCTTAACGGCGATGGGTTTGGCCACAGCCGCAATCACAAAGGTGAGAGCCATTGTAAGCAGAGAGGACAGAGACTGAACGTCCGGCGCAGAATAGTAGTTCGGGAATACGTAGTTAGCCATTCCGGTGAGCGTGAGCTGGGACAGAAGCATCAGAATAGCGGCAGCGATGATGGAAACCAGCGCGCGGTTGGTAATGATGCTGCGCAGCATGTGACCGATGGAGGCTTTCTGAGCGTTCGGATCGATCTCGGGGCGCACGCGCTCGGTGGTGAGCGAATAGCACAGCAGCTAGCAGATGACCGCACCGATGGAGAACACACCTGCAATAAGGGTGAACCGGCCGCCGTTCAGCACACTGTTGCCGTCAACTTTATCGTATGCGATCATCGGTACGCCCGCGCCAATGACAACGCCTGCAAGCGTCGCACCCATGGTGCGGAACGTGGACAGAGACTGGCGGTCGCCCGGATCAGCCGAGATAGCAGACGCCATCGAGCCGTAGGGGATATTGATAGAAGTGTAGAAAATGGATCCCCACAGAATGTATGTAACAAACAGCCAGCCGATTTTGAAGTTCATGGGCATGCCGGCGAAAGCGCTCTGGTAAATCAGGAATGAGACGATCGCCACAGGGCCGCACATACGGTGGATCCACGGTTTGAATTTGCCGACGGGAGTCATCTTGCTGGAATCGCAAATGCGGCCCATCGTAACGTCGGTGAAAGCGTCGACAATGCGCGCAACCATCATAGACGACGCCCACGATCCAACCTTCCACACCCATGACGTCCGTGTAGAATTTCATGAGGAACGTGGAGGAAAGAATGAAAGTAAAGTCATTTCCGAAGTCGCCGAACATGTATCCGATCTTGTCGCGGATGCCGAACGGCCGCACAGAAGCATTGGTATTGTGTGCCATAATGTTGTCTCCTTCTCCCAAGATTCAATTTTTGGGTGCACCTGTCTGGTGCGCTTACCGAACGAGTTCAGAATACCATTTTTGAATCATAAGCGTGAGGACTTATTTTATTGAACGGGTAAATTCTTTGCTATTTTTAGAATTAAATGGGCAAATTTACTATTTTATTGCTTGCGGAACATGGTAGGGGTACATCCCATTTGCTTTTTAAATACCTTGGTGAAGTAGTTTACATCTGTGAAGCCGGTGGCGGATGCAATCTGGTTAATGCTCAGATTGGAATTGCCGGACAGCAGCTGCTTGGCCTGGCTGATGCGTTTGTCGGTGATGTATTCCGGAAGGCTGCAGCCTACTTCTTTGTTGAAGTGCTGCGATAAATAGCTGGCGTTTACGCCCAGATGCTCGGAAATTTTCTTTAAACTCAATTCCGGATCATTCAGATTAAAATTCACGTAGTTGATCATGGCGCGCACATTGGGCGTATAATTGGCCAGGCTGTGGTGCTGCACCTCCCGGCAGTAATCCCGAATCATGTCACGGGAGAGCGTGTCCAGCTGGCTGATTTTGTCGGTGTTCTCAATTCGGACAGCCCATTTACCGCTGATGGCGTCGATATAAAGCGGGTGAACGTGAGCGGTTTCCAGGCTTTTACGCAGCAGAGTATTTAAAATAATCATCAGGTTTTTTTCGTTGCGCAGCTTGTTGGAAACGCGCTCCAGAGAGAAATTCTTCACTCCGAGACTGTAGACGGCGTCCAAATCGCCTTTGATGACCAGGTTCAGCAGCTTTTGCTCATCCGCATAACGCTTTTCCAGGGTTTCGGCCCGCAGCTGCAAAGTATCCTCTTCGAATACAGGGCAGGGGGCCGGATGTTCCGGTGAGATGTCAAATCCCCGGAACGTGTGCTCCAGATCCTTTTGGTACGCGCTGGAAACCAGCGCGGAAAACACGACGTAAAGCCGCGAGTGATCCAAAACAGGCAGCGTGTTCAGATAAGTACTGTAAGCACTTTTCTGAGAAAGGGGAATCCCGGCGTCGGTCAAAAGTTCTTCCAGAGAAGAAGTGCTGGCAGCATCGGGCAGATAGGGGCCGATCAGCACAAAACCTTCCCGTTCCGGTAGACATAAAACAGCGATGCGCGTATCACAGGCAAGGCCAACTTCATAAATGAAAAAAGGACCGGTAGTGCTGCTGGCGGGTTCACATTCAAACAGAAGGCCGCCGAACAGAAGGTCGCGAAAACGCTCTTTCAGAAGAGGAGGCATATAGTTGGGCTCATAGATCTCATCGGGCACCAACTGCCGGTCTACATAGATAAAACTGGTGTCCAGCATCACCTGAACCAGTTCCGCAAAGGAATTGAGCACATGCTGCTGCATTTTAAGCATAATTTCACCTCAGACAGCTTTTTCTATGCTTACTATACCCGCCTTTTACTGGAATTTCCAGAGATTGTGAAGATAAAATTTTCGCTTTTTTAAAAAATAGCAAAAAAATTACGGATGTTGCAAATAATTTTCTCATTGCTCTTTGAAAAATCCGATATTATTAAAGTGTAGAAAACCGGGGGCGACACCCGGACGGAGTGAAACTGGTTGATTAAAGGAGGATGTTCACATGGTAGATTTGAGAGCAAATCCGTTTTTTCTGGATGACGAAGGCGTAGCGTGGGTAAAGAACACGATCGCCGGCATGACGCTGGAAGAGAAAATCGGACAGCTGTTTTTTAACATGGGTTCTTCCCGTGAGGAAAGCTATCTGAAAGAGAGCGTACAGAAATACCACATTGGTGGCGTGCGTTACAATCCGGGAAAATCGGACGAGATTTATGAGCAGAACCGCATTTTGCAGGAGAATGCGAAAATTCCTCTGATCATTGCCTGCAACACCGAGGGCGGCGGAAACGGCGCCTGCACCGATGGCACGGAAATCGGTATGCCGGTGAAGATCGGCGCGACCGGCGATGAAAAATATGCCTATGAGATGGGCCGGATCGCCAACAAAGAGGCTGCGGCCATCGGCTGCAACCTGAGCTTTGCTCCGCTGTCGGACATCAACCAGAACTGGCGCAACCCCGTTATCTCGAAACGCTGCTTCTCCAATGACCCGGATGTGGTGGCGCGCATGACGCAGGCTTACTTTAAAGGCACACACGAGAATGCCGGCTTCGGCTGTGCGGCCAAGCACTTCCCCGGCGACGGCATTGACGAGCGTGACCAGCACCTGTCCCCAGTGTTAACAGCGCGGACTGCGATACCTGGATGGCCACTTACGGAAAAGTGTACAAAGGCCTGATCGACTGCGGTTTGGAGGCTGTGATGGCAGGCCACATCATGCAGCCCGCCTGGACCCGTAAAATCAATCCTTCCATCAAAGACGAAGACATCATGCCCGCCACTCTCAGCCCGGAACTGCTGCAGGGCCTGCTCCGCAAGGAACTGGGCTTCAACGGTATGATCCTGACCGACGCGTCTCACATGGTGGGCCTGACCTGCATGATGAAGCGCTGCGACGTTCTGCCGCGTGCCATTGCTGCGGGCTGCGACATGTTCCTGTTCTTCAACGATATGGATGAAGATTTCGGCTATATGATGGACGGATACAAGAAAGGCATCATCACCGAAGAGCGCCTGCAGGAGGCTCTGGAGCGCATTCTGGGCCTGAAAGCCCGTCTGGGACTGCACAAAAAAGATCCCACGGAGATCATGCCGCCCCGTGAGGATGTGGCACGCATCGTGGGCTGTGACGAGCACAAGGCCATGGCGCGCGAGGTCAGCGAGCGGGCTGTGACACTGGTGAAAAACAAGGACAATGTGTTCCCGATTACTCCGGAAAAATACAAACGCATCATGATCGTGCCGGCCAAGGGCGCTTCCGGCGGCGGAATTTTCGCTTTGATGAAAGGCGGCAAGGGCCCCACGACGGCTGAAAAAGTGGCGGAACGCCTGAAACAGCGCGGATTTGAAGTGGAGATCTATGAAGATCCCGTGTCGAAACTGCAGAAAGAAGCGGCAGCCAAGGCGGCGCAGGCTGCGAAAGACGGCGAGAAGGCCGAAGACCCGGGCGCCGAGATGATGCGTGCCCTGATGGTGTATTTTGCCGGCAAAACGCCCATCAAAGACTTCGTGGCAAAACAGGACCTGGTGCTGACGCTGGGCGAAGTGAACGGCATGGGCCAGACCTGCGAGCGCGTGGCCTGGGCCATGAGCAAAGGCGGCGGAGAGATTCCCTGGTATGTGCACGAACTGCCGGTGGTGGTGGCCAGCGTGGGCCATCCCTTCCTGCTGGCGGACGTGCCGCAGGCCCGCACCTATGTCAACGCCTACGACGCCAAAGACGACACGCTGGATGCGCTGGTGGAAAAACTGTGCGGTGAAAGCGAGTTTACCGGCACCGACCCCGTGGATGCGTTCTGCGGCATGTGGGATACACACATGTAAGACACCTCCTCACACCGCGGAGCTTTCTGCGGTGTGAGTCTTCACGATGAAAGAAAGGAAAAAATTTATGCGCACACAGACTATTTTGAACAAAGCCCTGTTCGCAAAACAGGGAGAGGAATTTGCTGCAGTGACCCTGCCGCACACCTGGAACAATCTGGACGGACAGGACGGCGGCAGCGATTACTGGCGCGGCCACGGAATCTATAAGCTGCAGCTGCCTGCGCCCACCGCGGGAAAACGCCAGTACATTCAGTTTGACGGCGCCAACCACGTGGCCACCGTCAGCTGCAACGGAAAAGAGCTGGGCACCCACAAAGGCGGTTTTTCCACCTTCCGTTTTGACCTGACCGACGTTTTGAAGGCGGACGGCAATGAGCTGGTTGTGGACGTGACCAATGAGGAGTGCGACGTGTATCCGCAGCAGGCGGACTTCACCTTCTTCGGCGGCCTGTACCGTAACGTGAGCTTTATCGAGGCAGAGCCCGCGCACTTCGATTTGATGAAATGCGGCACCAACGGCGTATTTGTAACGCCCCATGCAGCAGGCAAGACCCGCATTGACGCGTTCCCCGTGAACGCAGACGGCTGCCTGGTGCAGTGCGTTTTGAAAGATGCCGAAGGCAATGAGGTTGCCCGCGAGACCGCGGCGGCGGAAGAGCATACGGTGGTGGTTCTGGATGTGGAGAATCCGCATCTGTGGAACGGCCTGCCCGATCCCTATCTGTATACTGCGCATGTCAGCCTGCTGAAGGACGGCGAAGTCAGCGATGAGATCGTTGTCAACTACGGTTACCGCGGCTTCCACGTGGACCCGGAAAACGGCTTCTTCCTGAACGGAAAAAGCTATCCTCTGCACGGTGTTGCCCGTCATCAGGACCGTCTGGACATGGGCTGGGCCATCAGCGAAGCAGAGCACGCGGAAGATGTGGCGCTGATCAAGGAAGTGGGCGCCAACACCATTCGCCTGGCGCATTATCAGCACGCACAGCCTTTCTATGATCTGTGCGATAAGAATGGTCTGGTGCTGTGGGCGGAAATCCCCTTCATCAGCGTGTTCCGCGAAGGCGAAGACGCCAAAGCCAATACGCTCAGCCAGATGACGGAGCTGATTTCGCAGAACTACAACCATCCTTCCATTTTCTTCTGGGGCATCTCCAACGAGATCACCATCGCCGGTGAGAGCGAGGCGCTGTATCAGAACCTGTGCGAGCTGAATGCGCTGGCCAAAAAGCTGGACCCCAGCCGCCTGACCACGATGGCGCAGGTTTCCATGGTGCCGATGGACTCCGAGCATGTGTACATCACCGATGTGCAGAGCTACAACCACTATTTCGGCTGGTATGTGGGCGATGTATCCGAAAATGGCCCCTGGCTGGATGAGTTCCACAGAAAGAATCCGGACCGTCCCGTGGGCGTTTCCGAGTACGGCGCCGAGGCCATTCTGACCTGGCATACTGCCAAGCCGGAGAGCCACGATTATACCGAGGAGTATCAGGCATATTATCATCACGAAATGCTGAAGACCTTTGCCACCCGTCCGTATTTGTGGAGCACGCACGTTTGGAATATGTTCGACTTTGCGGCGGATGCCCGTGATGAGGGCGGCTGCAAAGGCCGGAACAACAAAGGTCTGGTCACTTACGACCGCAAGATCAAGAAAGACGCGTTCTTCATTTACAAGGCATACTGGACCACAGAGCCCATGGTGCATGTGTGCGGTTCCCGCTTTGTGGACCGTGCGCCGGGCCAGCGCGACGTGATCGTGTACACCAACTGCCCGGAGGTCACCCTGTTTGTGAATGGCGCTGAGGTCGGCACGCAGCAGGCGGTGGACCACATGTGCGTGTTCCATGAGGTCGCGCTGCAGAACGGTGCCAACACGGTGACGGCCAAGGCCGCCGGTGCACCGGATGACACCATTTCTCTGAACGGTGTGGACAAACCCAATGAGAGCTATGTCCTGCCGCAGGAGGAGACCGAAGCGGGCAACTGGTTCGACGAGCTGGGCAACGAAGTGAAGATGGAGTTCCCGGAAGGCTACCTGTCCATCAAAGAGAAGCTGGGTACCATTATGGCCAATGAGGAAGGTGCCAAGGTTCTGATGGAGCTCTTTGAGAAACTGGGCGCCGGCAGCGGAATGGGCAAGAGCATGAAAAACATGATGGGAATGATCAAGGGCATGACTCTGGAGAACATTCTCACTCTGATGGGCAACAAAGTGCCTGCCAATGCAAAGGGATACATCAACAGCCTGTTGACGAAGATCAAGAAATAAGTAAAAAAACGGGAGAGGCGAGAGCCTCTCCCGTTTTTTGATTTACTGTTCCGGATGAGCAAAAAACGCAATGCCGCAGGCGCCGGGACCGGCGTGGGTGCCGATGACCGGACCGATGGGGAACAGAAGCGGTTTCTGCAGATGCAGATTGTTGGTCACATAGCGCATAAAGGGCTCCACACCTTGCTTCTTTCCGGTGTAGCCCACGCAGACGGGCCACTCCTCGTCAATGCCGCCCACTTTGTCGATCTGCTTGAAGATGGCCACATAGGCGCCCGGCAGGCCGCGCGCTTTGTCCGCCATTCCCAGCTTTTCGTTCTGCAGACCGATGACGGGTTTGATGCCCAGCAAACCGCCGGCAATCGCAGCCGCGGTGGGCAAACGGCCGCCCTTATGAAGATATTTCAGTGTGTCCACCAGTGCAAAGAGGTGCAGGTTTTCCCGGGCCTGCTCCAGGTCCGCAACGATTTCCGGTGCGGTGAACCCCTGCTGGACTCGCTGAATGGCACGGCGCACAAGAAGCTGTTCCGCCAGGGTGGCCGTTTTGCTGTCCACGATGTAAATGCCGTCGTATTCGGCTTCGGCTTTGGCAATTTGCGCACTTTGCACCGTGCCGGACAAAAAGCCTGCCAGAAGGACACAGATCACCTCGTCGCCCGCTGCCTTGGCATCCTCAAATTCGTTCAGGAACAATTCCGGGCTGGGCTGGCTTGTGGTGGGAAGTTTGGGCGCTTGTTCCAGCATTTCAAAAAAGGCTTCGGGTGTCAGGTCAATGCCGTCACGGTAATGCTCGTCGCCGAAGTTCACCTGCAAGGGGACAACACGCAGCCCCAGGGCGGCGGCTTCACTTGCGGGAAAATCAGCAGTGGAATCAGTCAAAATGCGAATCATAAACAGCTTCTCCTTTCAGATCAGATGTCAGCGGCTGGACAGGAAATAGCTATGCAGAGTTTCCAGCGCCTGACAAAGGGTGTCCAATTGGTCGTTCGGCAGGGTGTTCGATACCTGTTCCACCATGCGCTGGTGAAACAATGCGTGCTGGCGCAGTACGGGATAGGCTTTTTCCGTCAGTGTGACAAAAACCCGCCGCCGGTCGGTCATGGCACGGGTGCGCGCCAGGTAGCCTTTCTGCTCCAGTGTTTTTACAGACACCGTTGCAGTACCCGCCGTCACGCCCAGGGAAGAGGCAATCACGGCCATGCCGGCGCCGTTTTCGCCTGCACAGGCGGCTACGGCCTCCAGTACGTGCAGTTCGGTGACAGACAGATTGGGACAATGCTTGCGAAGGCTGGCCTCTTCCAGACGGAGAATGTCGCCAAACACGTCTACCAAAAAACGGTTTAGCATTTCCTGCTGCGATGTCATGCTCTGCCTCCTTTTAGTTTGAATTTCAAACAATCGCATTATACGCGAAGAATTTCCAATTGTCAACGGGGAAATAGCTCAAAATTTGTATAATTTTGTAAGAATAATACTATTTGTTTATTATCTTGCGTTTTTCGAGTTTTTTTGATATGCTGATAGCAGCAAAGTAAAGCATTGCTGCAGGAGGAATGTAGTATGAAAAAAAGCTGGAAACTGTTTGCGGTCGTACTGGCATGGGTTTGTCTGAGCGCCTGCGTGGGAGTCAATCCTCTGGCGGAAAAGAAGCTGGATGGCGTGGTGGGGGAAACCCTGTCCAATATGTTTTTTGACTGGACGGTCAACAGCGCGGAGAGTGTCGGAGAATATGAAGGCTACACGGCGGCCGATGGGTATCAGCTGTTGGTGTGCAATGTGACCGTGGACAATACGTTTGGGGAAGCATTGCCGATGTATGATTCGGATTTTCAGGTGCAGTGGGGCGATGGAGAGGAAGATTTTGCCTGGTCCCTGGATGCCTACAGCGACAAAATGATGCCGCTGGAATGGGAGCTGGCAACGGATGAGAGTGCCACCTATGATTTGGTGTTTGAGGTGCCTGCGGATTTGAGTTCTTTCGCAATCGTCTATCTGGAGCAGTATACCGATGAAGACGGAAACAGCGGAGAAGGCGATCTTTTTACAGTTCAGTTCGAAGTTTAAATAAAAAAGCGGCGTCCGGATTCGGGACGCCGCTTTTTTATCTGACAAGGGATTTCCCTTTTCAGTGCGTCATTGCAGGGCGGTCAGGCCGCGGACGAGAATGCTCTCCATCATCCCGGCCATTTCCAACGGGGACAGGGGCATGTCGTTTTCCAGCCAGTACTGAAGCATTCCCATGCAGCCGGAAACAATGAAGGCAAACACATATTCTTTGTCTGCGTAGCCGGCGCGCTCGAACTGGGTGCTCCATTTGTTCATAATGCGCGCTTCGACGATTCCCTTGACCTTTTCCACAAAGGCCATGTCGCCGTTGTTGCACAAGAGCACTTTGCACATGTCCGCATTGTCTGCCAGAAACTCAAACAGGCGGCACATGGCAGAGCTGGGGGACTGCTGGCCCACGATCTCTTCCGGCACCAGCTTCCCAAGAACATTTTCAAAGTCGGTGAGCATTTCTTCTTCGATGCGCGACAGCAGATCGTACACATCCGTATAATGCAAATAGAACGTTCCCCGGTTGATGTCACAGGCTTCGCACAGCTGCGTCACCGTAATTTCCTGAATGCTTTTTTCATTCATCAGACGCACCAGCGCCTGGCGCAGAAGGCTGCGTGTTTTGCGCACACGACGGTCATTTTTTTGCGGCATGAAAGGTCGCCTCCCTGTACAAAAAAACTTCACAAACTCTTCACAGAGAAAATCGACAAAAGAGCATACTACTGTCTATTTTTCCACAAAAACCTTGTCTTTGACGATTGCTCCATTTCACTGATACCATTATAATAGAATTGCGGTTGATTAATCAACAGTACGTTTATTAATTAACGTACTGTTTTTTTAAGGAGAGAGAAATATGTCAGGCCATTTTGTGGAGTTTGATGGCGTTTGCAAGTATTACCAGATGGGCGAAACGCGGATCGCGGCGGCGGACCATATCAGTTTCACCATTGAGAAAGGGGAATTCTGCGTGATTTTGGGACCGTCCGGCGCAGGCAAAACGACGGTTCTGAACATGCTGGGCGGCATGGATACCTGCGACGAGGGCCGCATTTATCTGGACGGCCAGGAAATCAGCGCATACAGCAGCAAACAGCTGACCACCTACCGGCGGTACGACGTGGGATTTGTGTTCCAGTTTTACAACCTGGTGCAGAATCTGACGGCGCTGGAGAATGTGGAGCTGGCCAGCGAGATCTGCAAGGACCCGCTTCCCGCGGACGAAACACTGCGGCTGGTGGGCCTGGAACACCGCATGGACAACTTTCCGGCACAGCTTTCGGGCGGCGAGCAGCAGCGTGTTTCCATCGCAAGGGCACTGGCCAAAAACCCGAAAATTCTTTTGTGCGATGAACCCACCGGCGCGCTGGACTACAACACCGGCAAGCAGGTGCTGAAACTGCTTCAGGCCACTTGCCGCCAAATGGGCAGAACGGTGATCGTCATCACGCACAACTCGGCTCTGGCCGCCATGGCCGACCGGGTCATCCGGATCAAAAGCGGCATGGTGCAGTCCGTAGAGATGAACGCCGAGCCGATTCCCGTGGAAAGGATCGAGTGGTAAATGCGCAGAACATATCGCAAGGTCGTGCTGCGCACTGTGCGGCAGACCATGAGCCGGTTTCTGGCCATATTTGCTATTGTGGCGCTGGGCGTGGGTTTTTTGGCCGGTCTGTTGGCAACCACACCGGATATGCGCTATTCCGGCGACAAATATTTTGATGAGACGAAGCTGTTCGACATTCGCCTGATGAGTGATTTAGGCCTGTCGGATGACGATATTGAAACGCTTCGCAACACAGAAGGCGTGGAAGAGGTCATGGCGGCCTGGTCCACGGACGTGATGGTGGACACTCCGAACGGAGACAGTCTGGTCACACGGATCCACAGCCTTCCGCTGGATCAGCTGGATCAGCTGGATCAGGAAGAACCGGAAAATTACCTGAACCGGCTGGAGGTGGTGGAAGGCCGCCTGCCCGAAGCGGCAAACGAATGCGTGGTGGAGCAGGGAACGCTCACTTCTGAATCGGTTTCCGTAGGGTCGGTTCTGACGGTTTCGGCGGACAACGAAGATGTGGACGATACGCTGGCCCGCCGGGAATTTGAAGTGGTGGGCGTGGTGCGTTCCAGCTATTATTTCTCTCTGGAGCGGGAACCTGCCTCGGTGGGAAACGGAACGCTGTCGCTCATCATGTATGTGGGCAGTGAGAACTTTGTTCAGGATGCCTACTCAGTAGCGTATCTGACCGTGGAAGGTGCGGCTGAAAAAGATTCTCTGCTGGATGAATACGACGATGTGGTGGACGTGGTGGTGGACCGGCTGGAAGACATCAGCGGGGAACGCTGCCAGATCCGGTACGATGAGATTCACGGTGAGGCGCAGCAGGAACTGGATGACGCCTGGGCAGAATACGAAGAGAAAAAAGCGGATGCGGAACAGCAGCTGGCCGATGCACAGCAGGAGCTGGACGACGGGCGCGCAGAACTGGAAGACGGTGAAAAAGAACTGGCCGATGCCAAAAGCGAGCTTGAAAGCGGAGAGCAGGAACTGGCAGAAAACCAGGCAAATCTTCCGGGCACGCTGAGTGCGGCGCAGGCCAAGCTGGATCAGGCAAAGGCCAGCCTGGCGGACGCTGTCAGCCAGTATGAGGCCGGCGTGGCAGAGCTGGACGCCAAGGAACAGGAACTGGAAGACGGCAAGGTGCTTCTGGAAGAGAGCAAGGCCCAGCTTGCGGAGAAAGAAGAACAGCTGGAACAGGCCGAACAGATGCTGCCTTTGCTGGAAAAACAGAGCCAGATGCTGGAAAGTGCCGCGCAGGCTGCGGAACAAGCTGCGCAGGACGCGCATGACACCAGCCCCATTGAGGATTTGAAGACGGCTGAAAGCGATGCTTTGGCTGCCTACCAAGAGGCGCAGAACGTTCGCGCCGGACTGGAAGAGCAGCTGGCGGGCATGGACCCCAGCGACCCGGACTACAGCACGGTGCAGCAGCAGCTGGAGCAGGCGCAAAACGAAGAGTCTGAGAAAAAGTCCGCCTGGGAAACGGCTTCGCAGCAGCTGTCCGATGAGCAGGCGCGGCTGGACGGTTTGGACGAGGCTGCTGCCACAGCAAGAGCAAAAGCGGACAGCGCCCAAAAGCTGTATGAAGAGACGTCCGAAAAAGTAACCACGGGGCGTCCGCAGCTGGAGGCAGCCCGTGAACTGCTGGAGCAGGAAGAACAGAAGCTGACGGACGGTGAAGCGCAGCTGGAGGCAGGTAAGGCGCAGCTTGCGCAGGCGAAAGCCCAGATTGACAGCGCGCAGGCACAGATCGCGGCCGGCGAAGCTGATTTGCAGGCTGCTCCGGGTCTGGCCCAGAAGGAATTTGATGAGGCACGCCGGCAGCTGGATGAGGCCTGGGAAGAATATCGAACAGGGGTTGCCGAGCTGGAAGACGCCCGGCAGGAACTGGAAGAGGGTGAGGCCGAGTACGCGGAAAAGAAGCAGGATGCGGAAGAGGAACTGGCCGATGCCGAGCAGGAACTGAACGATGCCCAGGCGGAGATTGACGAAATCGAAATGCCGGAGTGGTATGTGCTCACGCGCAATGAAAACGTCAGCTTTGCTTCCTTTGAGTCCAACGTGCAGAAGGTGGACGCCATCGCCAAAGTGTTCCCGGTATTCTTCTTCCTGGTGGCCGCACTGGTGGCACTGACCACCATGACCCGTATGGTGGAGGAAGAGCGGCTGGAGATCGGCACGATGAAAGCCTTGGGATATACCAAGCGCGCCATCATGCTCAAATACGTTCTGTATGCGATGACCGCATCGATCGTGGGCTGCATTGTGGGCCTGACAGTGGGCTTCCGGCTGTTCCCCACGGTGATCTGGAACGCTTATTCCATGATGTATAACCTGCCGGATTTGTATTGTCAATTCAATGTGAAATACGCCGTCATCTCGTCTGTGGCAGCCATTGCCTGTACGCTGCTGGCCACGTTGAACGCCGGATGGGCCACCCTGAAGGAAACACCGGCACAGCTGATGCTGCCCAAGGCACCCAAAGCGGGAAAACGCATTCTTTTAGAGCGTGTGACCTTCGTGTGGAAACGAATGAAATTCACTTACAAAGTGACGGCGCGCAATCTGTTCCGCTACAAAAAGCGGTTTTTCATGACCGTGGTGGGCATTGCGGGTTGCACGGCTCTTCTGGTGACGGGCTTCGGCCTGCATGATTCCATCAGCGACATCGTCTATAAACAGTTCGGCGAGGTGTTCACCTACGATGTGTCCATTTCGCTGAAAAACGAAAGCTCGCTGAACGAAGCAGAGATGCAGGACATTCTAAACGATTCGGAACTGGTGGAAGATTACCTGCCCATTCATCAGGAGCAAAGCACCAATTCCATGGGTTCCGACAGCTTTACAACGTATCTGCTGGTGCCCCAGACCATGGAAGATTTGCCGAACTTTGTCGATCTGCACACCCGCAAGAGCGGTGAACCCGTGGATGTGCCTGCCGACGGCGAGGTGGTTATCACCGAGAAAATGTCTCAGCGGATGAACGTGGATGTGGGCGACACGGTGGAACTGGAAAACAGCGACGGACAAAAGGGCAGCTTTACCGTCAGCGGCGTAGTGGAAAACTACGTGGAGAACTACGTGTATATGACCGCCAACACCTATCGGGACGGCTTTGGCCAGGAACCGGAATTCAACACGGTTTATGCGCGTTCGGCCGATGCCAGCCAGGAAGGCCGGGACGCGCTGAGCGAGGCTCTTTTGAGCGTGGATGGTGTTTCTTCCGTCAGCTTCACCGAAGACTTGAAGGAGACGTTCTCCAATATGCTGGAAAAGATCGATACCATTGTAGTGGTACTGATCGTGTCGGCGGGCGTGCTTGCCTTTGTGGTTTTGTACAACCTGACCAACATCAACATTACGGAACGCGTTAAGGAGATCGCCACCATCAAGGTGCTGGGCTTCTACGACAAAGAGGTTTCGGCCTATGTTTACCGCGAGTCCATCGCGCTGAGCATCATCGGCACTCTGGTAGGGCTTGTGCTGGGCATTTTCCTGCACATGTTCGTCATCCGAACCGCTGAGGTGGACGCGGTCATGTTCGGCCGCACCATCAAGACCATGAGCTACGTTTACAGTGCGCTGCTGACCATGGTATTCAGCTGTTTGGTAAACCTGGTGATGCACCGCAAATTGCGGTCCATCAGCATGGTGGAAAGTATGAAAGCTCCCGAATAAGCATGGTTCGGCGCGCCGGACGGGTTGAAAGCCCGCCCGGCGCGCCCTTTTTCATAACCCGGCCGGACAGCGGCATATCTATTTTCCGAGGAGGGAATGGAAATGCTGTTTGCTTTGCTGATCAGCGGTCTGGCGGGCCTGTCCACAGGAATCGGCGGTCTGGCTGTTTTATTCTTTCGCCGTCCGGGCGAAAGAATGATGTCTTTTTCCATGGGGTTTGCCGCGGGTGTGATGATGACGGTCTCTCTGTCGGATATGCTGCCTCATACGGTGGAAACGTATTGTCAGACCATGCCGGTCACCACTGCGGCGCTGTGCTCGACCAGTCTGTGCCTGATGGGAATGGTGGCGGCGATGCTGCTGGAACGCTGCATTCCGTCGGAGAGTGAGATGGCAACCGGGAGGGACGGTGTGCCGGCCGGCGCTTTGCGCAGTGCCATGGTGACGACGGCGGCGATCGTTATGCACAATCTTCCGGAGGGCATTCTCACGCTGTTCACCAGTTATGCGGACCCTTCGCTGGGGCTCACATTGGCTGCGGCAGTTGCATTGCACAATATCCCGGAGGGATTTGCCATCTCGGTTCCCGTTTACTATGCAACCGGCAGCAGAGCGCGGGGCGTGTGGTATGCGCTGGCGTCCGGGCTGGCGGAACCGGCGGGGGCGGTGCTGGCCTTCTCCCTTCTGCGGGGCTTTTTGTCGCCCTTGTTTCTGAATGGTCTGATTGCACTGATCGCCGGTGTGATGCTGTACGTCTCCGTCAGCGAATTGATCCCGCAGGGGTTTTCCGCCTCGCGGCATGGCGGCGCGGCAGCCGGCCTGTGCGTGGGGATTTTGGTCATGAGCATTGGCATTCATCTTGTTTAAAAACACGGTGTGTGGTATACTAATTGTAATTATTTTTTCATAATTCCATACTCAGAAAAGGAGGGGCCGCGATGGCTGTTTGGAAGCGGCTGGCCGCTCTGGTGTCGGCAATGGCGCTTCTGACCGGGTGTGGGGGCTTCCCGCCCGGAGACGACGTGGAAGAAATGCTGCGCGCGCCTCAGGCCACGCAGCAGCAAAGCGCCGTACAGAAGGCGCTCACCGCCACCATGGGCGACACCCTTCAGCTGAAATATCCCCGCGGCGGCGACGAAATGGCGCCTCTGCTTTTGGATGATTTCGATGGCGACGGTGAAACCGAGGCACTGGTGTTTTATACGCTGAAAAATAAAAGCCAGAATGTGGATTTTGCCCTGCTGGAACAGCAGGATGGCGAGTGGGTGGTCACCCAGCAGGTCAGCGGCCTGTCCAGTGAAGTGGCAAGCGTGGAGCGTGTCTCTTTTTTGGAAACAGGCGTGCAGTTCGCAGTGGGATATGCCAACTCCAACCTGGCGGACAAGTACCTGGCTGTTTACTCCTACGACGGCCAGACGGTAAGCACCATGTATACCCAGGCGTATGACTCTTATGTCATTGCGGATTTTACAGGCAGCGGTGTTCCGGAACTGGTTTTGGTCCCCACTGTGGCCGAATCCGGAGCTCTGGGAGTTCAACTGATTGGCGTCAGCAGCGGCCAGCTGGAAACATGGCATACGGCGCAGATGGACGAGCGGTTCACCGCCTGCACCGGGCTGATGCTTTCCATTTACGGAAAAGTGCGCGGCCTGGTGGTGGATGGAACGTTTTCTTCCGGTGCACATGCCAGCCAGGTCTGGCGTGTGATGGGCAAGGGGCTGGTGGAATGCGCCAGCGATACAACCGATGATATACCGCGCCAGTCCGTTCGGTATATGGCGTCTTTGAACTCGACGGACCTGGGCAACAACGGCTTGGTTCTGGTGCCGCAGGTGCTGGGCAGCGCTGCCACGGAACAGCTGGTCAGTCAGCTGTATTACGTGCAGTGGAACAACTATCTGGCCATGGAGCCGGCGCTTCAGTATGGCGTTTACGATTCAGAATACAGCTATTTTGTGCGCCTGCCGGACACCTGGAAAGATACGGTGGATGTTTCCATCAGCAATGCCACGGATGATGCGTGGAACGTGATCAGCAAAGAGACGCAGCAGCTGCTGGTGAGCGTGCGGGTGGTGGAGAGTCCCAGCGCTCTGACCGATGCCTATGTCCAGGGGGCGCGGGTCGGTGATCAGTACGTGATGCTTTATTTCGGCGATGATTGTTCTGCGCAGGACGCCCGCACGATTCAGCGGGGCGTGTGTGTGATTGAATGAAGAGGAAGGCGAAACGGTATGAGAAAAATACTGGTAGTGGAAGACGAAGAAGCAATCCGCGAGGTCGTCGGCCTGAATCTGCGGATGGCGGGATATGAGGTGTACGAAGCGGCCAGCGCGGAAGAAGCGCTGACGGTGTTCAAGGAGTGCAAACCCTTTGATGTGGCGGTGCTGGACATTATGCTGCCGGGCATGAACGGTTTTTCTCTGTGCGAAAACATTCGCCGGGATTCCGCCACGGTGGGAATCATCATGCTCAGTGCAAAAAGCCAGGAAACCGATAAGATCCGCGGCCTTTCCATCGGCGCGGACGATTATATGACAAAGCCTTTCAGCATCAGCGAGTTTTTGGCCCGAGTGGACGCTCTGGTGCGCCGGGTGACGCACAACGCGCCTGAAGAGCAGGCCGAAGACGACGGCCGCATGGTATCCGGCGTATTCGTACTGGACCAGAAAAGCCGTGTTTTGTACAAGAACGGGCAGCCCATTGATTTGACACAGGTGGAATTTCAAATCATGGAATTGTTCTTCGCCAATCCTGGTGTGGCGCTGGTCCGGGAGAAAATCCTGGAAGGCGTGTGGGGCGAAAATTATTTTGGCGATGTGAAGATCGTGGACGTGAACATCCGGCGTTTGCGCATGAAAATCGAGGACGAGCCGTCGGCTCCCAAGCACATCATGACGGTGTGGGGGTACGGTTACCGCTGGAACAGCTGAAGCAAAGAACAAAGAAGGAGGCAGCCCGGAGTTGAACAGCATCACAAAGCGCTGGGTGCGCGGCAGCCTTCTCATCACCATTGTGGTACTTTTGATGGCAGAGGCTGTGTTTCTCTATTTTTCCATCTCCAATTATTACGAAGGCGCGCGCCGCGCGCTTTCTTCGCGCAGCAGCACAATTTTAACGCAGCTGTCCGCTTCGGGCAGCCAGACGGGCGAAAGCCGCGAAAATGTGCTTCGCCGCATGGTGGAGCAGTTCTCCGAAAAAGATAAATTTGAACTGATGCTGGTGGACAACAGCGGCCGCGTTGCCGTTTCCACCACAGGCTTTTCCAGGGAAACGGTTGCAGGCAACGATCTGGTGAAAGCGCTGTCCAGTGAAGACGGCACGGGGTATTCGGTTTATCAAAGCGAAATGGGCGAAAAAGTGATGGCCATGACAGCTTTGCTGCCGTACCCGTCCGGAGATCTGCTGGCGATCCGGCTGGTCACCAGTCTGGCGCTGGTGGACCGCAGCATTGAAACAATGGTGGTGATCAGTCTGGCACTGGTCACGGCCATCATTCTGTTCAGTGTGTGGTCCGGCATGTTCTTCATTCGAAGCATCGTGCGTCCGCTGAATGAAATCGAGGCCACTGCTGCAAAAATTGCTTTGGGCGATCTGTCCATTCGCCTGGAGCAGAAATCCGACGACGAAATCGGCAAATTGTCCGCGGCCATCAACCATATGGCAGGTGAGCTGGACAAGACCGAGCGCATGAAAAACGATTTCATTTCTTCGGTCTCGCATGAACTTCGCACGCCGCTGACGTCCATCAAAGGATGGGTGGAGACCATTGCCGCGGTGGAGGATCCCAAAGATCCGGTTTACAAGCGCGGTGTGCAGGTCATCGCGGAGGAGACAGACCGGCTGTACGCCATGGTGGAAGAGCTGCTGGACTTTTCCCGTATGCAGAACGGCCTGACGTTGAAGCCGCAGCTGCTGGATCTGGCGGCGGAACTCACCGATGCGGCCATCATGGTGGAGCGGCGGGTCGAGCTGGAAGGGTTGCGCCTTGTCTGGGAAGAACCGGCCCAGCCGGTGCCGGTATCAGGTGACCCGGCGCGGCTTCGCCAGGTGTTCGTCAACGTATTGGACAATGCCATCAAGTATTCTCCCAAGGGCGGTGTCATCACCATCGAACTGCTGACCGACGCCAGCAACGCCTATGTGAGCATCACGGACCGGGGCCCGGGTATCTCGCCGGAAGATCTGGAAAATGTGCGCATCAAGTTTTACAAGGGCAAGGGGGCTGTGCGCGGTTCCGGCATCGGTCTGGCAGTGGTGGATGAGATCATGCAGGCCCATGGCGGCGCGCTGGACATTCAAAGCGAAGTGGGCCACGGCACGACCGTAACACTTCGCCTGCCAATCTATCACAGGGAAAAAGAAACAGAGGAAGGGAAAGGAACTTCAATTTGAAACAACAAACACCCAAAGAAAAATTTAAAACCAGTGTGGGCGGTCAGGC
Organism: Owariibacterium komagatae; assembly: GCF_045865535.1. GTDB lineage: Bacteria > Bacillota > Clostridia > Oscillospirales > Ruminococcaceae > Ruthenibacterium > Ruthenibacterium komagatae. The sequence continues at coordinate 1,030,282 of NZ_AP031406.1, read as the reverse complement.
GCTCATTGAGGGGGTCATGATGCGCGGCCCGAAAAAAATGGCCATGGCAGTGCGTCAGCCCGACGGAGAAATGTACATCGAAACCAAAGAACTTACGACCCATTCGTGGCAGAAATGGCCACTGGTGCGCGGCGTGTGTTCGTTTGTAGACAGTCTGGTCACCGGCTATCACTGCCTGATGAAGAGCGCGGAAGTCTCCATGGGGGAAGAGGCCTTTGAGCAGGAAGAGAGCAAGTTTGACAAATGGATCAACGATACATTCGGCGAGAAGGCGGGCAATTTTGTAATGGCGCTGGCCGCAGTGGCCGGCGGTGCACTGGCGCTGGTGCTGTTTCTGGTCATTCCCACGGCGATGACCGGCTTGCTGGGACGTTTCGTGGAGCTGGGGCTCTGGCGCGCGCTCATTGAAGGCGTTCTGAAAATCGTTATGCTGGTGGGCTACATGGCGCTGGTCAGCCGCATGAAGGACATCCAGCGTATGTTCGCCTATCACGGGGCGGAACACAAAACCATTGCCTGTTATGAAGCCGGGCTGGAGCTGACGGTGGAAAACGTGCGTCCGTGCTCCCGGTTCCATCCGCGCTGCGGCACCAGCTTTTTGCTGATCGTGGTTTTGCTGAGCATTCTGGTGGGTGCGCTGATCACCAGTACCAATACGCTGCTGCGCATTGTATTGAAGCTGCTTTTGCTGCCGGTGGTCATGGGCGTAGGTTATGAGATCATCAAGTTCTGCGGCCGGCACGACAATGCACTTACCCGTGCGGTGAGTGCGCCGGGTTTGTGGCTGCAGCACATCACCACCAACGAGCCGGACGACAGCATGATCGAGTGTGCCATTGCGGCAGTTCTGCCGGTTTTGCCGGAAGACCCGGACGAGGGCAAGTGGTGACCGCACGCGAGGCCTGGCGCGCCGCGGCGCAGCGTATGCGGGCAGCGGGCGTGGAGGACGCTGATTTTGACGCGGTTCAGCTGGTGCGTTTTGTCACCGGTTTTGACGGGCGAAGCGAGGCGGAAGTGACGTCGGAACAGCTGACGGCGCTGGAGAAGCTGGTTGACCGCCGCTGTGCCAGAGAGCCGCTTCAGTATCTGTTGGGTGAATGGGATTTTCTGGATCTGACATTGACGGTAGGCCCGGGCGTATTGATCCCGCGGGCGGATACAGAACTGGTGGCACAGCAGGCCATGGAAGCGGCCGGTGCGTTTGAAGCGCCCCGCGTGGCCGATTTGTGCAGCGGCAGCGGCGCCATTGCGCTGGGCGTGGCGCGTCATGTGCCGGGGGCGCAGGTCACGGCGGTGGAACTCTCGCCGCAGGCACTGGCCTACCTTCAGGAGAACAATCGGCGCTGCGGCTCTCCTTTGGCGGTGGTTCAGGCTGACGTGTTCTGCTGGCAGGAAGCCGTGCGGGACGAAAGTTTTGACGTGATCGTGTCCAACCCGCCCTACATTACCGCTTCGGAGATGGAAACGCTCGCCCCGGAACTTGATTTTGAGCCGCGCATGGCTCTGGAAGCACCGGAAAACGGCCTGGCCTTTTACCGGCACATTGCACCGGCCTATTTTTCAAAGCTTTCTCCCGGCGGAGAACTTGTGTTCGAAATTGGATGGCGGCAGGGGCAGGCGGTGGCCGAAATCTGCCGGCAGGCAGGCTATGCGAACGTGAAACTGGTGCAGGATCTGGAGGGACGGGACCGCTGCGTGCGTGCCCGGCGCCCCTGAAAAATTGCATTTTTCGGCGGTTTGGGGTATACTATTTTCGTTCTCTGCCGGATTTTTGCGAAAGTCCGGTTTATGGGACGGATGAGATGATATACTGAAGTTACAGTAATCGATTTGGAGGAAACAATGGCAGAGAAAAAAGCGATCGTGTCCCCCACCAAAAAGGCGGCGGGCGATAAAAAAACGGCGCTGGAGACGGCGCTTTCTCAAATTGAAAAACAGTTCGGTAAAGGCGCGGTGATGAAGCTGGGCCAGAACGTGACCATGAACGTGGACGCCATTTCCACCGGCAGTCTGTCGCTGGACCTGGCGCTGGGCATCGGCGGCCTGCCCCGCGGCCGTGTGGTAGAGATTTATGGCCCGGAGTCTTCCGGTAAAACCACGCTGGCTCTGCACTGCATTGCCGAGGCACAGAAAAACGGCGGCGAAGTGGCTTTCATTGACGTAGAGCATGCGCTGGACCCGGTGTACGCCAAGGCCTTGGGCGTGGACATCGACTCTCTGCTGGTCAGCCAGCCGGATACCGGCGAGCAGGCTATGGAGATTTGCGAGGCGCTGGTGCGCTCCGGTGCCATTGACGCCATTGTCATCGACTCGGTGGCGGCCATGGTGCCCCGTGCGGAGATCGAGGGCGAGATGGGCGATTCCCACGTGGGTCTGCAGGCGCGCCTGATGAGCCAGGCTCTGCGCAAGCTGACCGGCGTCATCGGCAAGACCGGCACCATTGCCATTTTCATCAACCAGCTGCGTGAAAAAGTGGGCGTGATGTATGGCAACCCGGAGACGACGCCCGGCGGCCGCGCGCTGAAATACTACTCTTCTGTGCGTATCGACGTGCGCCGGATCGAAGGGTTGAAAGATTCCACCGGCGCATTTATCGGCAACCGCACCCGCGCCAAGGTGGTCAAAAACAAAGTGGCGCCTCCGTTTAAAGAGGCGGAATTCGACATCATGTTCGGGCAGGGCATTTCCAAAACCGGCGAACTGCTGGATCTGGCGGTCAAACTGGGCTTTATCCAGAAGAGCGGCGCCTGGTTCTCTTACGGGGACACCCGTCTGGGACAGGGCCGGGACAATACCAAGGTCTATCTGGATGAGCATCCCGAACTGTTCGCAGAGATTGAAAAGCTGGTGCGCGACAACGCCGACAAGCTGTATACCCTGAAAAAAGGCGAGGTGCTCAAACGGCCGGCCAATCTGGATGATGCGCCTGCCAAAGCGGCCCCTGCGGCTGCCGCACCGGCCGATGACAAAATTGAGGTCAAGCCTGCGGCAAAACGCGCCGGCAAAGCGGACATCGACATCATGGTTGAGGACGACGACGCATGACCATTGGCCGCATCAGCGAAACAAAACGGGGACGGTATGCACTGTTCGATGAATCGGATCAGTTCCTGTTCTCCGTGGACGATGAGACTTTTGTAAAAAATCATCTCCGGGAAGGGCTGACGCTGGACGCGTCCGCTCTGGCGGAACTGCAGCGGCAAAGTGATACCCGCAGGGCCAAGGAAAAGGCCCTGGGGTATCTTTCTTTGCGTGATCATTCTTCGGGAGAACTGTACGAAAAGCTGTGCCGTACCTTTGACGCGCCTTCCGCTGCGGCGGCTGTGGCGGAAATGCGGCGGCTGGGTTTGCTGGACGACGAGCGTTTTGCCCGCAGCCGTGCCGTGTGGCTGGCCGGCCAAAACAAATCCGAGCGGGAGATTCGGTTTCAGCTGGAGCGCAAAGGCGTGGACCGGGACATTGTGGACCGGGTGATGGACGAGCTTGCGCCGGATGAGACCGAAGCCTGCTGTGCGCTTGTGCGGAAAAGTTACCTGCGCAAGCTGGCCGGCGGTGAACGGGAGAAGGTTCTGGCGGCTTTGGCACGCCGGGGCTTCGGGTACGGAGCAGCAAAAGAGGCAGTGGAGCGCTGTCTGCTGGAACTGGAAGAGGAAAGAGAGGATTTTGAATGACAATTGCCATGATTTCACTGGGATGCCCCAAAAATCAGGTGGACGCGGATGTGATGTGCCACGCGCTGATCAGTGCCGGGCACACCACCACAGCGGACCTGAGCGAGGCGGACGTGATTCTGGTCAACACCTGCGGATTCATTGAAAGCGCCAAGCAGGAGGCCATTGAAAACATTCTGGAAGCCTGCAGCTTCAAGCAGTACAATCCGGCTTTGAAGGTCGTGGTCACCGGCTGCCTGGCCGAGCGGTACCGGTCGGAGATCCTCAAGGAGATTCCGGAAGTAGACGCGGTGGTGGGCATCGGCTCCAACGCAGCCATCGTGCAGATTCTGGAGCGTCTGGCCGGGGAAGAGCACATTGAAAGCTACGGCGCCAAAGAGGCTCTGCCCCTGGGCGGCCGGCGCGTCATCTCCACGCCTCATCATTACGCGTACTTAAAGATTGCCGAGGGGTGCTCCAACGGCTGCTATTACTGTGCCATTCCCATGATCCGTGGAAGGCTGCGCAGCCGCACCGTGGAAGACCTGACGGCGGAGGCGCGCTTCCTCGCATCCGAAGGTGTTCGGGAACTGATCGTGGTGGCGCAGGATGTAACGGCATTTGGCGCGGATCGCGGACAGGTGGAGATCGGGCGTCTGCTGGACGAATTGAACCGCGTGGAAGGCATCCAGTGGATCCGTCTGCTGTATGCATATCCCGAGCGCATCACCGATGAGTTTATCGATGCCATGGTGCGCAACGAAAAAGTTCTTCCTTATCTGGATGTTCCCATTCAGCACATCAATTCTCAGGTTTTGAAAAACATGAACCGTCAGGGCGACCGGCAGACGGTTCTGGACGCGCTGGATCGTTTGCGCGCCGCCATGCCGGACCTCACTTTGCGCACAACGCTGATTGCCGGGTATCCCGGAGAGACCGAAGCGCAGTTTGAGGAGCTGTGTGAGTTTGTCCGCCAGTATCGCTTTGACCGTCTGGGTTGTTTTGCATACAGCGAGGAAGAGGGAACGGTGGCAGCCCGTATGGAGCAGCTGCCGCAGGAGCTGCGTCAGCAGCGCGCGGACATCATCATGCGCATTCAGGCCGAGATCATGGCTCAGAAACAGGCCGAAAAAGTGGGGCGTGTGCTCACGGTCATGTGCGATGAATATGATGATGAAAATGATTTGTATCTGTGCCGCAGCGAAGCGGATGCACCGGATATCGATGCAGTGGTGTGCGTGGCAAGCGAGACGCCCATTGAGCCGGGTACCATGCTGCGTGTGCGGGTGACAGACAGCGATGTGTACGATCTGTACGCGGAAGTTGTGGAAGAGTAAAGGGAGGACCAAAAGATGAATCTGCCGAATAAATTGACCATGCTGCGCATTGTTTTGGTGCCGGTGTTTATGGTTTGCGCTGCTTATCACTGGATGCTGGCTGCGGGCGTGGTGTTCGCGGTGGCCAGTTTTACCGATTTTCTGGATGGCAATCTGGCCCGGAAATATCACTTGGTCACCGATTTCGGAAAGTTTGCCGACCCGCTGGCCGATAAATTGCTGACCACTACCGCTTTTGTGTATATGATGGCGGACGGCGTGTGCCACCCGGTGGTCATTGTGCTGATCCTGGCCCGGGAGTTTGCCGTGTCCGGCCTGCGCATGGTGGCCGCGGGCGCGCCCGGCGGCAAGGTCATCGCAGCCAATATGTGGGGTAAGGTGAAAACCGTACTGCAAATGCTGACCATTATTTTCTACTATTTCGGTTATGCAATCGAACAGGCGGTGAGCACCGGTGCCACCAGCGTGTACACCACCCAGGTGATCTCTTTCGTTCTCTGCTGGATCGTGGCGGCCGTGACGCTGATCTCCGGCGCCAAGTACCTGTGGGACAACCGCTCTTTTATCAATGCGGCGAAGTAAAACAAAAATACCCGGATGGTTTCATCCGGGTATTTTTTGCGTTGTTAAATGCGCGCTGCGGCTTCTGTGTCTGCCAGAGCGAATTCTTCCATCACCGTGGCGGCCAGCTTGATGGCGTGGATGTAATCTTCCAGAATAATATTTTCATTGGGTGCGTGAATGTTGGCGCCATCGTTGCCTGCGCCGAACAGCACCGCATCCAGCCCGGTTCCGTGGCAGAACTGATACAGGGCGGTGGTGTCTGCCGCACCGGCGAACACTTCCGGCTCCATGCCGTAGACGGGTTTTACACACCGGATGACAGTTCGGCCAAACAGGCTCAGCGGGTCAGCCCGGTAGGGCGGTTCGCCGGAGCGAAGGACCAGCTCCACATCGGTGAAGCCCCGGCGGTCCAGGTGTTCACGGATGCGCTGGAAAATCTCCTGTGGCATCTGATCGGGCACCAGACGGAAATCCATGGCAACGGATGCCGAGGCGGGCAGAACGGTTTTGGCAGACGGGCCTGTTTCTCCCGCGCGGAAGCCCGCAATGTTGGCGGTGGGCTCATAATAAAATTTTTCCAGCAAGGGCAGGCCGGTCAAACCGTTGATGTATTCGTCCAGGCCCATGCGTTCCCGGTTGGCGGCCTCGTCAAAACAAAGCGTTTTCAGGCATTCCCGCTCGTAGTCGGTCAGCGGGCGCACGGAATCATAAAAACCGTCGATGGTAATGTGGTCCTGCGCATCCTTCATGGTGGCAAGCGCCTGCACCAGCCGCCAGGCAGGATTCTTCACAATGGCGGCTTTGGAGGAATGCTGGTCTGCTGATGCAGTGCGGCAACGCAGCTCCACAAACAGCATGCCTTTGGTGCCGAAACACACTTCCAACGGTCCGCCCAGCTGTTTGGACCCGCCCTCCCAGGCGAACCCGTCGGTTTGAAGGCGCTGAGGATAGCGCCGGGCGAATTCGGCAAGATGCGGGCTGCCGATCTCTTCTTCTCCTTCATAAATCAGCTTGACGTTCAGCGCCGGCTGCCCGTAAACGGCCTGACAGGCCATTACGGCACACAGGCGGCTCAGAAGGCTTCCCTTGTTGTCGGTGGCACCCCTGGCATACAGCTTGCCGTTTCGAATCTGCGCGCCGAAAGGGTCGCTTTCCCATTCATCCAGCGGTTCCACAGGCTGCACATCGTAGTGATTGTAGAAGGTTACCGTGCGCGACGGATTGCGCCCGGCCCATTCGGCATATACAATGGGGGCTCCGCCGGTTTCCACAAGGTCTGTCTGCGCATGCATGTTCTGAAGCGTCTGCATGATCAGCTGAGCCATTTCCCGCAGGCCCATGTTTTGTGCGGAAATGCTGGGCTGGCGGCAGAACTGCTGCAAAAGCGCAATGTATTCTTCGGCGTGGTCATCAATGTACTGGTACAATTTGCTGTAATCCTGCATGAAAAAGCCTCCGATTGTATTGTGTTATGTTGTTAAACATTGCTGCTGCCATGATAGCACGTGCGTCCGCACTGCGTCAACGACAAAAAACAAGCAAACAGTGCATACAAATGCGCATTTTCTTTGACTTTCGCCCCATGTATCGTTATAATAGATAATAAACATGTCGCATTAAAAGGACAAGGGGGGGAAATGTGCCTATGGAACAAAAACGTTCCGCCAGTTCGATCAAGCTGTCCACGCACCGGCCTGGTCTGGTGTACGATTTCGTCACGGTGTGCAGCTCGATGAACGCCATCCCAAAACAGTATGCGCCGGGCGTGACGCTGACCATGACCGAGGCAAGCACCGTTGAGGAGATTGCCGAGCATCCGGGCGTGACGGCCGCACAGCTTTGCAAAAAGTGGAATCGAACTCGGGGCGCGCTGTCGCAGCTCGTGAAAAAACTGGAGCAAAAAGGCTTCATCTGCCGGGAAAAATGCGAGGATCATGACCGCATGCAGCTGTTGTATCCCACGGTGAAGGGCATGCAGCTTCGTCAGGTCATGGAGGACAATGAAGGCGAGTATCATGCCATGCTGTATCAGGAACTGCTGGACCGCGGATGCACCAAGGAAGAGATGGAGGCCTTCTACAAAGTGATGGGCCACTATACCGATGCACTGCAGGCCCGGCCTGATTTGCGCTGGAACAACATTGTGCCGGAAGAAGACCACTGAAAAAAGACCCGCTTCGGCGGGTCTTTTTGTTGGTTATGAATAAATATTCATAAAATTGAAATTTTATCGGCCGGGCGGTTGACAGGGACGGCGTTTTTCACTAAACTATATTTAGCGGCTAAATGCTCGCGAATTTTTATAGATCAGACGGCCGGCGGCGCCGGTTCGTTTTTTTGACATGAGGAGGAACTGGTTCATGGATCATGTGAAGATGATCGCAAAAGAGCAAATTGAAAAAATTCTGGATATGAAGCGCACCATTGATATGGTGGAGAAAGTGTACGAGCTCCACGGCAAGGATCAGGTGCTGATGCCGGCAAAAATTACATTGGATACCGGCGAGAGCAACGACTGGCCCCCCTATGGCGGATCGTACAATGCCATGCCTGCGTACATCGGCGGCGACATTGATATCTCCGGCATCAAATGGGTTTGGGGCTTCAACGACAACCGTGCAAAGGGAATTCCCTATATCGGCGGCGTGATCATTTTGAATGAGGCGCGCACAGGCGAAGTGCTCTCCATCATGGATGGAAGCTACATCACCGACATCCGCACCGGCGCATCCGCAGGCGTGGCGGCGCGCTATCTGGCCAATAAGGACTCCAAGGTGCTTGCAATCATCGGCGCCGGTGTACAGGGCCGTATGAACGCGAGAGCCATTCTGGAAGAACTGGACATTGAAGAGCTGCGCATTACCGATATCCGCCCCGGCGCTGCGGAAGAATATGCCCGCGAGATGAGCGAGGAGCTGGGAATTCGCGTAGTGTCCTGCGCCACCAATGAAGAGGCCTGCCGCGGCGCGGATGTGATCATCACGGTCACCATCGCGGATGAGCCGCTGGTGATGAACGAGTGGCTGAAACCCGGCTGCACCGTGATGAGCCTGGGTTCCTTCCAGGAGCTGGATGAGCAGATCCCGCTGAGCTGCGATAAACTGGTGGTGGACAGCTGGGCGCAGAACGCTCATCGCGGCGAACTGTTGAAACTGGTGAAGGCCGGCCGTCTGACCGAGGCAAATGTGCATGCGGAAATGCCCGACATTGTCGTGGGCAAAAAGGCTGGCCGTGAGAGCCATGACGAAATCATCTGCGCCTGCATCATCGGCATGGGCTCCACGGACATCGGCATTGCAGGTGCGCTGTATAAAGAGAACTTTGCAGACAACAACGATCTGACCGAGTTTGCACTGCGCACTTACAACAAGTAAAATACAAACGAAAACCGCCCGGTACTGCCGGGCGGTTTTTTTATTTCAAGTGCTCAAGCGGGCTGACGCTGTCCACCCCGCATTGCATCGGGGGCGGTGTTCGGCGCTGTCCCGTCGGGCGGGGTCCCATTGGGGGATGTTCCGTCAGGCATCATTCCGCCCCGGCCACCGCCGAACCCGCCTGTCTCACCGTAGATCAGACTGTCCATCGTGATTTGCGTGGATGTTCCGCCTGCGTTCAGGGTATAGGTTTCACCCTGCACCAGCTCAGGGCAGCTGATCACCACGCTGGAATAAGCTTTTTGGCTTTGGCAGGAGACAAGTTCTGTACCGTCGGATGCGGCCAGTGTGACTGTATCTCCGGCACTGCCGCTGATGGATACCAGCATGGCCCCCTGCGTGGAAGAAGTGCCGAAGTTTTGTGCCATTCCGGATGGTCCGAAGGCAACCACCAGGCCGCCGGTAATGGAAGCCTCTCCGTTATAATCCAGCGCACCGTTGCCGCTGCGCTCAGGTCCGTAGACATAGATCTCGCCGCCACTCACGGTCAGCGAGCCGTTGGAATCAATGCCATCTCCCTCGGCATCAATGGAGATCACACCGCCGGAAAGAGTGATCCAGGCGTCTGCGTTTGCGGAAAAGCTGTCGCCCCGGAATCCGGTGCCACTGCCATCTGTTCCGCCGGCTGCATTCAACCCGTCATCGCTGGAGACAATGGAGATTTCACCGCCAGAGATTTCGACGGTCAGTCCTTCAATGCCCTCATAGCTTTGTGCAATGGCAAGAGTACCGCCTGTGATTTGCACGGCTCCGTCTGCGTGTACGCCGTCATCTCCGGTTGTGATTTGATAGGTACCGGAAGAAAGGACAATATCGCTGTTGGAATGGATGGCGTCGTCTGCGCTGTCAATGGTGAAAGTCCCGCTCTGAATGGTGAGGTTTCCACTGGCCTTGATGCCTTTCGTGCTGGTGGCATCCTCTTCCGAAGAGGATGCGGACGGTTCGGCTTCAGTCGGGAAAGAAGCCGTTGCGGCCTCGCCGCTTCCGCCGCCGGCTGTAATGGAGAAGGTTCCGTTTAAAATCTGCTGATCAGCACCGCTGCTGATGCCGTCTCCATCGGCGACAATGGAGAAAGTGCCGTCCGCAATGTAGACAAAGCCCAAAGAGGCGTCATCGGTGTTTTCGGCATGAATGCCGTCTTTTCCGCAGGTGATGGTATAGGTGCCGCTGGCGATGCGCACGCTGTCTTTCCCGGAAAGTCCGTGGCTGGCAGCTGTGATTCTGTATGTTCCGCTGGTGAGGGCCAAATCGTCTTTGGAGACGATCCCGTGCCCGGCTGCAGCCTGAATATTCAGCGTGCCGGCGCCGTTCAGCGTCAGATCGGATTTAGCGAATACAACCGCGTCAATGTTGTTGTCATCGATGGCGGTGTAGCTGCCGCCGTTGGACAATGTATTTTCCGAGTCGGCTGCGGTTGTCACCACGACTTTGTCGGCGCTGCGCACATAGAGGGCAGCGCCGTCCTCATTGGCAATGCTGACATTGTCCAGCACCAGCTGCACGTCATCGCTGTCTTCCGCGTCTACAAGGATCATGCCGTCGTTCAGTGTGCCCGTGAGAAGGTAGGTTCCCTCGTCGGCAATGGTGACGGTACCGTCGGAAACAGTCACTGCGTCGGAATTGCAGGAAACAGCGTCGCCGTTCAATTCAATGTGCACGCAGGTGCTTTCATCGTATCCGATCTCCATGTCTCTGGAAGTAAACATTCCGTCGTCGACCGAGAGGGTGGCTCCCGAAGACGGTTCGGAAATTTCGCTGGAGGCGGTGGTTTGTGAGCACCCGGTGAGCAGAATGGCCATTGAGAGTACAATGGCCGCAATGGCTCGTTTCATAATGGTTCTTCCTTCCTGTTAAAGCGCGCCCACTACGGTTTCCTGTTTGGAAAGCGTAATTTCCAGGTCCCCGTTTCGGCACTGAAGCTGATCGATCAAATCTTTTTCCGTGCCGGTGCGGCGCAAAGTCAAGTCGTATGTCAGACGGAACAGGCTGCCCATGTTGGTGGTTTTCACCTGGGTCAGTTCATATTCCGCGGCGTATTGTTTCAGTAAATCGTCAAACACACCTTCGTAGTCCAAATCCTCCGGAATGGTAATGTGCAGTGTTTTGTAGCGGGCGGCTTTTTTGCCTCGATCCAGATCCAGACGGGTGAACAGGACGCCGGCACCACCCAGCACGATTGCCACCAGAAAAGCGTAGGCCAGATAGCCCATGCCCGCTACCAGACCGGCCCCCATGGCGAGGAAAATAGCACCGATCTCACGGGCAGTGCCGGGAATGGAACGAAATCGCACCAGGCTGAAGGTGCCTGCTACGGCAACGCCGGTGCCCACATTGCCGTTTACCATCATGATGACCACGCACACCACTGCGGGCAGCAGGGCCAGCGTGGCCACAAAGCTTTTGGTGTAGCGGGTTTTATACATATACATCCAGGCCAGCAGCAGGCCGATGACCAGTGCGCTGGCAACGCACAGAAGAAAATCTGCAACCGGGATCACCGTGGTCATCTCGGTGTCAAACAGTCCCCGAAACAGTGATTCAAGCATACTGAATTCCTCCTTGCGCCAAAAGATTTTGATAGGCCGAACCGTACTTGGAAAAGGAAGTCTGATAGATTTTTCCCACGGTCAGTGCGTGACTCATCCAAAGGGGAATGCCGCCGGATGTTTTCAGCTCCATCAGCGTCTGGCCCGGCGAAAGCAGCGGGGTGCCCCGCAATTCGGAGCTCAGGGAAAAGTGATGAGTGCGGTATAAGATGTTTTCGTCAAATGTAACCCGAAAATCACCGTCTTCCAGCGGGGCGTAGGCCTCGCGTTCGTAAGACAGAAACACAGTGGGGAACAGCGGCTGATAATAGCTGCGGAAATAGTCGATTTCCGAGGCGATCTGCGAGTGTACGGGCAGAGAGGTTCCGGTGCGAAAGCAGGAGATCGCTGTGTTCTGCGGCAGGACCAGCCGGCGTTTGTACACCACCGACCGGTATTTTTTCTTCAATTCCACAAAGACATCGTCGCAGGGGCCTACGGCACGGTAGCTGCGAATGCGCAGCTTTTCTTTGTAAGCGGGCTTTTCCAGCGAGCGGCGGATCAGCCGGAAATTCTCTGTGTCAAAATAAATGTTCCGAATGGCGGTGCGGCCGTACCGGTCCAGCGCCATATGGGGCTGCATCACCTGCAGGATCAGCGCCTTTTGCGCAGGCGTCAGCAAATATTTCAGTTCATATCGCTTAAAGGTGGTTTGATAGTTCATGGCAGTCATCCTTTGTGTGCAATTTTATGTTTGCTATCTTACAGGACCAAACTTAACAGAACTTAAACCGTCACTTTAAACGAACTTAAAAATCAGGCGGGCAGGCTCACCTGAATGCGCAGCGACTTCTCATCCTCTGTGGAAGCTGTGATTTTTCCCTTGTGAGCAGCCGTGATCGCTGCGGCAATGGAAAGGCCCAGTCCGTGGCCGCCGGTCTGGGAATTGCGGGACCGGTCGGTGCGGTAAAAACGGTCGAATAAGCAGGGAAGCTGCGCTTTTTCAATGTGCTCTGTGGTGTTGAAGACGGAAAGATTCAAGGCTTTTCCTGCTTTTTCCAACGTCAGAGAAATGCGCCCGCCGGTCTGAGCATATTTCAGCGCGTTATCCAGAAGGATCATCAAAAGCTGGCGAATCATCTTTTCGTCGCCGCACAATGTCAGCATGGGCTGAATGGAAACAGAAAATTCTTTTTTCTGTGTAATGGCAAGGGCCTGAAACGAATGGGCAACCTCTTCCGCCACATCCGAGATGGGAAAATCCAGCAGCTGCATTTGTGTGTTGTCCTCTTCCAGACGGGAGAGAAGGATCAAATCGTTGGTCAGCGCAGCCAGACGGCGGGATTGCTCCTGAATATCGTTGATCCACTCATTTTCGCCCAGGTCCATGGCCAGCACCTCGGCGTCAGCGTCAATGATGGTCAGCGGGGTTTTGATTTCATGACCGGCGTCGGTGATGAAACGCTTCTGCTTCTCGTAGCTTTGCGCAATGGGGCGAACGATGTAGCGGGAAAGCACAATGGTCAGCAGCCAGACCGCCAGTAATCCCAGAAAGAATACAAGCAGACCGATTCCCACAAAAAAGCGCAGATTGGAAAGGCTTCGTCCGCAATCCAGAAAAATCACGCGAATGCCTTCCGCGCTTTGTGTGACCACATACCGATATGCGTGCTGATAGCCTTTCGTACTCCCCGATGCCAATACTTCCTGCCCGAAAACAATGGCTTCATCGGTGTCCACTGCGGCGATCCGGGCGGTGTTGACGGAAATCAGATTTCCGTCCGAGTCAAACAGAACAGAAAAAAAGCGGGACTCGTAGGGGAGTTCCGGTGACATTTTGTGCCCGCCGCCTGGATGCGCATCCAATGAAGGCGGCGCTTCCTCGTCTTCCGGCTTTGGAAAAAGTCCGTCGTTGGCAGCCAGAATGGAAAGGGTGCTGTCGGCGTCGGCCGTTACCTTTTGAAAGCTGATCAGAGCAATGGTTCCCAGAATCAACGAAAACACAAGAAAAATCGACAGCATGGAAACTCCGATCAGCTTGAAACGCAGCTTTCGAATCATGTGGTTTCCTCCAGAGTGTAACCCGCATTCCGGGTGGCTTTGATTTGAACGGTAGCGTGCAGCGCCGCCAGCTTCTTGCGCAGATAAGAGATATAGACCCAGACCACGTTTAATTCCGCGTCACTGTCATATCCCCAGATTTTCTCCAGAAAGCGTTCGGTGGGAATCAGGCGGCGAGGATTGCTCATCAGCAGCTCCAGAACCTGATACTCTTTGTTGGCCAGCCGAAAACTGCCGAAGGGGGAAGAAAGTTCCATCGTCGCTTGGTCCAGTGTAAGGTTTCCCATGCACAGGCGGGTGTCAGGCCGGGCAATTTGTGTACGGGTCATGGCACGCACCCGCGCCAGCAGTTCCCGGGTGTGAAAGGGTTTGGTCTGATAATCGTTGGCGCCCAGGTCCAGCCCCAATACTTTGTCATCCACTTCGCTTTTGGCGGTCAGCATTAAAACCGGGACCAGATTGCCTGCCTGCCGAAGGGCTTTCAAAACTTCAAACCCGTCCAGGCGGGGCATCATTACGTCCAGAATCACACCGTCGTATTCTTCGCTCTCCAGATATTCCAGCGCAGTTTGCCCGTCGAAAACAGCGTCCACAGAGTAACTGCTGCGCTCCAGAATGGCCACCAAAGCCCGTGAGAGCGCTTTTTCATCTTCCGCAAGTAATAACCGCATTCCCATACACCTCATTTTCTGTTTCTACTTTATCAGTGTAAGTTTAAACCAGGCTTAATGACTCAGTTTCGCTCGCTGTGCAGAAGGCGCATCAGCTCTCCGGCGGCGCTGGAGAGGGGCAGGTCTCTCACCCAGCAGGCGCCTATGCTGCGGGCGGGAACCGGCGGCACCAGGTGAAGGGGGAAGACCACGCCCTCCGCCAGCTCTTTCTGGCAGAACTCCTGCACCACACAGGCAAGCCCGAAGCCGATCGCGGCAAAACTGGGCAGCAGTTCGTGCGCGCCCAATTCGATCTCCGGAGCCAGACGCACGCCCTGTTCGGCGAACCAGTCATCCACATAACGCCGGCTGTTGGCTTCCCGTTCCAGCATCACCAGAGGATATCCGGCCAGCTCACGCAGGGTGAGAAACTGACCTTCCAATTCGGCAAAAAGGTGACCGGCCACGAAAATGTCGTGCACTTCCAAAATGGGCTGTACGATCAGCCGTTCGTCCAGAATGGGCAGGTTGACAATGGCAATGTCCAGCTGTCCCTGTTTTAAAAGTTCGGTCAGCTGGCGGGAAGTGCGGTTGGTCACCTTCAGCTGAATGCCCGGATGCAGCTGGCGGAACGCACTCAGATAAGGCAGCAGAAATTCTTTGGTGATGGTGTCGGCTGCCCCCAGGCGCAGCTGCCCGTCCTTCAGGGTCTGCACACGCCGCAATTTTTCTTCCCCCGCATCCAGAAGCTGCAAAGCGCTCAGCGCATGCTGGAACAGCATTTGCCCTTCCTGCGTCAGAGTCACGCCTTTCCGGCCGCGCACAAACAGCCGCGCGCCCAGCTGCTGTTCCAGCTTTTGCACCGCCTGGGAGACGGCAGGCTGGGTCAGAAACAGCTCTTTGGCACCTGCGCTGAAACTTCCAGCCTGTGCCACCGTCACAAAAATCTTGTAAAGTTCCAGGTCGGTTGTCATAATATAAACCTCACTTATGTAAAATATAATAAATAATAATTTTACTTATGGATATAGGCCCATTATAATAGAGAAGGATTCTGCGCGCAAGGGCGCGCGAACATTTTATCACAATGAACAGAACAGGAGATTGTGCATCATGAGAACTGTCGGTACTGTGTCCAGAGGTGTGCGCTGCCCGGTCATCCGCGAGGGCGACGATCTGGTAAAAATCGTGACGGACGCTATTGTTGCGTGCGGAAAAGAGCAGAACATTGCGTTCAACGACCGGGACATCGTTGCTGTGACCGAGGCGGTCGTGGCGCGCTCCCAGGGCAACTACGCTACCACTGAGGCCATCGCCAAGGACTGCCGCGCCAAATTCGGCACGGACACCATCGGCCTGACTTTCCCGATTTTGAGCCGCAACCGCATTGCCATCTGCCTGAAGGGCATCGCCAAAGCGTTTAAAAAGGCATACATTTTGATGAGCTATCCCTCTGATGAGGTGGGCAATCACCTGTTCGATGAGGATCTGCTGGACGAGAAGGGCGTCAATCCCTGGAGCGACGTGCTGGACGAGAAAAAGTACCGTGAACTGTTCGGCTATGTGAAGCATCCCTTTACCGGTGTGGATTATGTGGAGTATTACGGTGAGCTGTTCCGTGCCGAGGGCTGCGAAGTGGAGTTTGTGTTCGCCAATGACGTGCGCGCCATTCTGCCCTACACCAAGAATGTGCTCTGCTGCGACATCCACAGCCGCGAGCGCTCCAAACGCCGCCTGTTGGCAGCCGGTGCGGAGAAAGTGCTGCTGCTGAGCGATATTATGAATGCTCCGGTGGATGGTTCCGGCTGCAACGAGCAGTATGGTCTGCTGGGTTCCAACAAAGCCACCGAGGACAGCGTAAAATTGTTCCCCCGCGACTGCCAGAGCTTTGTGAACGCCCTGGCCGAAAGCCTGTACAAGGCCACCGGCAAACACATCGAAGCCATGATTTACGGCGACGGCGCCTTCAAGGATCCCGTGGGCAAAATCTGGGAGCTGGCGGACCCCGTGGTCAGCCCCGCCTATACCAGTGGTTTGGAAGGCCAGCCCAATGAGCTGAAACTGAAATATCTGGCGGACAACGACTTTGCGGATCTATCCGGTGAAGCGCTGACCAGCGCCATCAAAGAGAGCATCTCTCACAAAGAGGCGGACCTGAAGGGCCAGATGGCCAGCCAGGGCACCACGCCCCGCCGCCTGACGGACCTGATTGGCAGTCTGTGCGATTTGACCTCCGGTTCCGGCGACAAGGGCACGCCCATCATCTTCATTCAGGGCTACTTTGACAACTACGCCAAAGAAGCGGAATAATGAAACAGCAAAGCGGGACGGCTGCACGGCCGTCCCGCTTCTTTTTCAGCTTGCGCGTATGGGAAAAAAGGCCTATACTCGAAAGAAGTGAGATTTGAACGGAAGGAAATGGCGATGGACAAAGAATATCTCATTCGTGAAAAGCCGGCAAAGGCACTTTTGGCTTTTGCTTTTCCCATGATCGTGGGAAATCTGTTCCAGCAGTTTTACACCATGGCGGATTCCATGATCGTAGGACGCTTTGTGGGAGAAGATGCTCTGGCGGCGGTCGGAGCTTCCTACTCGCTGACCACGGTGTTCATCTCCATTGCCATTGGCGGTGGCGTGGGTGCTTCGGTGCTCACCAGTCAGCACTTCGGCGCCCGTCAGTACGAACGCATGCGCACATCCATCGATACGGCGCTGCTTTCGTTTCTGGCGCTCAGCCTGACGCTGGCCGGGATTGGTCTGGGGTTCGGTACGCAGATTTTGCAGCTGCTGAACACGCCGGAAAATATCATGGCAGATGCCACTACCTATCTTCGAATCTATTTTTTGGGGCTGCCCTTTCTGTTTATGTACAATGTGCTGTCCTCGGTGTTCAACTCTCTGGGTAAGTCCCGCATCCCGCTGTATCTGTTAATTTTTTCGTCGGTACTGAACATTGTTTTGGACTATGTTCTGGTGCGGTATGGCCATTTGGGCGTGGCGGGCGTGGCCTGGGCCACACTGATCGCCCAGGGGCTTTCGGCGCTTTTGTCTTTTTTGATCCTGCTTCGCCAGCTCCGGGAATACCGGCAGGCGGGCAGCGTGGTCTGTTTTGAAGGGGCGGAGCTGGGGCGTATGGCCCGTGTGGCATTGCCGTCTATTTTGCAGCAGTCTACGGTGTCCATCGGAATGATGCTGGTGCAGTCCGTGGTCAACGGGTTCGGCTCGCAGGTGCTGGCAGGCTACACGGCGGCGTCCCGGCTGGAAAGTTTCTGCATTGTGCCCATGGCTGCCATGGGCAATGCCATCTCTTCCTACACTGCGCAGAACATCGGCGCCAAACGTCTGGACCGCGTGCGCAGCGGTTATCGGGCCGGCTATGCCATTGTGGCGGGCTTTGCCGTTCTGCTTTGTGTGCTGTTTGAACCCGCCCCGGAATGGTTTATCTCTCTGTTTTTGG
This sequence comes from Owariibacterium komagatae, assembly GCF_045865535.1. GTDB lineage: Bacteria > Bacillota > Clostridia > Oscillospirales > Ruminococcaceae > Ruthenibacterium > Ruthenibacterium komagatae. The sequence continues at coordinate 1,012,604 of NZ_AP031406.1, read as the reverse complement.
GGGAAGACGGCACCGCAGCTGCGCTTCAGACGGGAACGGCTTATCTGCGGTTTATCTGCTGGTTCTATGTGCTGATCGGCCTGAAGATGCTCACCGACGGATTGCTGCGGGGCGCACGGGATATGGTCATGTTTACAGTTGCCAACATGGCCAACCTGTTTTTGCGGGTTTTTGTGGCAGTGGTGTTTGCGCCGCGGCTGGGTGTGGCGATGGTTTGGTATGCAGTTCCTCTGGGCTGGCTGGTCAACTATCTGATCTCCTTCGCCCAGTACCGGACGGGAAAATGGAAGCAGAAAAGCCTGCAAAGTTCATAATGTTTTCCGCAAAATGGAAAAGCGTCCGCATAAGCGGACGCTTTTTTTACAGTCGGTTCAAATGTTCGGGCTTCACCCAGTTTTCCAGATAGCCACAACTGCGGCAGATGTAGCGCTCTACCAGCACCTTGTTGCCTTTGTGAAGACCGGTGTATACGTTGATCCCGCGGCTGAACAGCCATTCCGAGGCAGGAATGAGGACAATGTCGGTCCCGCCGCATTTGGGACAGCAATGGGTGTTTCGCATATCAGTACTCCTTCTGCTCCATGATCCGGATGGAAACCCGGCAGGAAACGAGAACGATCACCGCAAGAGCGGCAAGGGCAATCAAAATGACCACAGGCCAGTTGACGCTGGACCAGTCCATATTCGCCAGCCAGGGGCCCCAATAGGAGACCGTGGGGAAAATGGCCACAAAGGGGACCAGGAACGTCAACGTTGTAGGGATGCGCGATTTTTCTATGCCGAGTTTGAGATAGAGCGGAATATCCACGGAAATCACAAGGGAGTAAATAATCAGGATCGCCAGGCCACCGCCTACACCCAAAATCAGATTTTCCACGGCATCCTCTCCGTTGTGGAACAAAACCGTGTCCACGGCCGCACTGAACAGGCTGGCCAGAAGCCCCACTGCATACATGCCGCCATAGTAAATCAGGTATTTGGAGATCACCAGGTCCCTTGGCGTGATGGGAAGCGTCAATGCATAAGCGTTCCAGCGGGAGCTTTCATCCAGAGAAAAAATGGAGATCAGGCTCATGGTCACGCCCAGCATCAGCATGGCGGGCAGCATGGACATGGTTTTCATTGCGACGCCAATGATGAGATAAATCACCAGCAAAAGACCGATCTGGCGAATCAGGTATCCGCGAATGGAGTAGAAGTCTTTCAGAATGAGGCCGAAAATCGGATGTGTTTTCATACGGTTTCGTCGCTTCCTTTCACAAAAAAGGTCATGATGTCGTCAATGGATGCCGGTTCTGTCAGCAGCTCGGGATAGGCTTTCCGAACCAGCGGCGCATTGTCCACCAGAAATTCCAAATCGAACCGGCTTTCCCGGTGACCGAGGATATGCGCCTGCTCAAAGCGGGAAAGCTCTCCTTTGCCACATTTGCAAACAGCGAACCGCTCCAGCAGCGTATCCTTTTCCATTTGAAACACAATTTGTCCGTTGTGAATGAACACGATGTAGTCCGCCACCTTTTCCAGATCGCTGGTGATGTGGCTGGACAGCAGAATGCTGTGATTTTCGTCTTCGATGAATTCCAAGAACAAATCCAGAATTTCGCTGCGCACCACCGGGTCCAGGCCGCTGGTGGCCTCGTCCAGGATCAGCAGTCTGGGGTGATGGGCAAGCGCTGTGGCAAATGCGGCTTTGACGCGCATTCCGCGGGAGAAGTCCTTGACCGGCTTTTGCGCCGGAAGGGAAAAGCGCTTACAGAAGTCCTCGTACAAAGCGGCGTCCCAGCGGGGATGGAGCTTGGCCATGACAGAACCGATTTCCCGCATGTTCAAAACGGGGGAGAAGAAGCTTCCTTCCATCACAATGCCAATGTCTTCACCGATGAGACGGCGGTCTTTGACCGGATCTTTGCCAAAGACACGGATGTTTCCGCCATCGGTATGCAGCAATCCCAGAATCGATTTGATCGTTGTTGTTTTGCCTGCTCCGTTTTCACCGATGAATCCCACAATGGTGCCGGTCGGCACGTTGAAGGATACATTTTGCAGACTGAAATCCTTGAAATGCTTGGAAAGGTTTTGTACCTCAACCGAATATTCCATTATTCTTCCTCCCATAACAGCGAAAGCTGCTGAAAAAGTTCTTCGCGGGTTACACCGCCCCGCCGGGCAGCGTCCACAGCCTGCTGCAAAATATCCTCCGTCTGCCGCAGCGCTTCTTCGTGCAGCAGTTCGACATTTTGCGCTGCCACAAAACTGCCTTTTCCCGGTACGGTGACCACAAAACCGTCCCGCTCCAGGTCTTCGTAGGCTCGCTTGGTTGTGATAACGCTGATGCGCAGTTCCTTTGCCAAAGTGCGAATACCGGGCAGGGCGTCCCCTGCTTTCAGTTCGCCGGAAAGAATCTGCGCCTTGACCTGCGAGGTGATTTGCTCGTAGATGGGCTTGCCGGATGTGTTGCTGATCAGGATATCCATAGTACACCTCAAAGTAATTCTGTATATATACTGTATGAACAGTATATAACGGTAATTACAGTTTGTCAATAGATACGCAAAAAAATTCCCCATGCGGTGATCCGCATGGGGAAGAAAAATTTTTTAGAGTTTGGAATAGCCGAAGCTGTTGACCAGGGCGTCAATGCGCTGCCCGGCTTTGCACATGGGGCAATCGTGTACTGCGCAGCTTTGGTAATCCGGGATATCCTCCTGATGGAAGATGGCGTTAATGGGAAAGCCTTCCACTTCTGCCACATTGGAGAAAATCGAAGCAACGCCCGCTACCGTGCCGCCATAGTACGAAATGCACTCGGCGCTTTTCCGGACGGTGATGCCAGTAGTGACGCTGGCCATCAAAATCAGTACATGTTTATTCTGTACCATCGGCTGCAGATTGTCGCGGAAAATCAGCTGGCTGGTGCCGTTGGTTTCCGGGGTAATGACATAAATCGTGTTATGCGCATTCATGGAATGAAGGCCTGCCCGGGTCAGTTCCTGTGCCAAAAGCGTGCCCACCACCTGCATGCCGTCCAGGCATACAATGGTGTCGATCACCGTATTCAGCATGTAATCTCCCGCCAGATTCTGTGCCACTTCTGTCGCCTCGGAAATGCGGCTTTTCAGGGTGGTCATGTCAAGATAGTAGTTTACATGCGAGTGGTTGGTGGCAAAATGTCCGGGAACAACTTTCAGAGGAATGCTGCTGTTTTTGGTGTACAATTTGACAATGCGTTCTTCCATAAAAGCATCTCTCCATTTCAAAAAGCGCTCATTCTGTGGAATGAACGCTTTTTTTTATATTATCATGCTTCTCAAAAGAATACAATAAAATTCATGGATTTACCTTGGATTTGCACTTTTTGCACAAATAACGAGAGATAAAACAGGAGATATCACAGAGTCCCAACGCGGCATAGGGGACCAGCAGAACCGAATAGTTAATAATATAGAGGCTTTTGGCTTCCCAAAAGGTATGGAACACAAATCCACCGAACACGACCAGAACAGGGATCAAATACTCCGCACGCCAGTTCTTTCGTCTGTTCCAAAGAGCGGCTGCCGCACCGGTGTACAAAAGCGTCTGCAGCGCGTCGGCCCACAGGACCAATCCGTCGTGGACCGGCCCGGCATAACAGGCCTGAATCCAATTGGGTGCCAGCTGATCGGTCAATGCATTTTTGCTGATCCAGAAAGTCGCGTACGTAGGTTCGCACCATTGGCTGATGGTTTTCAATCCAAAAAAGTGCAGCGCGTAGCTTGGATGTGAACAGAACTCGGCGAAGCTGGTTCCAATGGAGGCAATTGCCTGTTGCGCGATGGCGTCGTTGTCGAATTGATGAAGCACATACAACATGTCGTTGTATTCATTGTACCAGCCCGGCGCCAGCGGCCCGGTTTGTAATCCCATGGCAATCCAGGCCCAGAAGGTTTCCCCGTTGTGCAGGTCATACCCGGAACGCTGTTCCATGACAAAAAGCAGCAGCTCTCCGGCACCGAGTGCCAGAATCACACATGCAGCCAGTCCCAGCACAGGACGCACAGATTTGCGGTGCAGTGCAGCTGTCAAAAACAGCAGTGCCAGACCGACCAGAAACACTGCACTGTTGGGTTTGGCAAGCATTGCCAGCATGATACATAAGGCAGAACCTGTATAAAAGCGGATTTTGCCACTGTCAGTGGCACGCAGCGCGAAGAATAGAGCTCCGACCGAAAAGGCAGCGGAAGCCAGTGTTCCATAGATAAAGGTGGACAGCAGGGCAATAGGATAAAAGGCAATGCACAAAAAAGCTGCCAGGCACAGGGCTTTTTTATCAGGATTGAAAAGTTCTGTCAAGCGAAGCAAAAAATACACAAGAAGTGCGGCAAAAAACGCGTTGAACAGTTGAAAGGCAAAGAAACAGTGCCCGGCTCCGAACAGTTTCATCACCAAGGCGGCCCAAAGGCTCGTGGCCAGCTGATAAGGAAACTGCGAAAAATAAGCACCCGGCCGCAAAAGCGAGTAATCGCCAACCAGAAGATTCTGTGCGTTTTGGTAAATGAATATTCGATCGGCGGTAGGCATTGTGTTGTTGAAGAATGCCCACAGCCCCCCAAAAACAAAAACGAACAGACACGCAAAAAGGATGATCCCACAGCGGGAGATCTTTTTACAGTGAGGCAGTACCCATGCGCTCAGTGCGAAAAAGATGCCGCAGCAGATCAGAACGGGCAAAAGCGAAGAACAGGAGTACTGGGGGATTTCGTCATAACTTTCTGGGAAGTATGTGGTGACAACCAAACTGCAAAGAGCCAGCGACGCACATAAAATAAGCGTACAAAAAAGAAAGAACACACGCACAAAGCGGTAGAAACGCGGTGCGTGAGAAATTTGATCCGGCATACAAGAGCCTCCTTTTGCTGCTTGTATCATCATACCAGAACAAGAACGCTTTTTACAATTCATTCATGCAAATTTGTTATCTGCATGGTATACTTTTAGTGGAAAGAAAAACCGCAGTTTTGACGTAACCGCGAGAAAAGGAACTTGGTGACCATGAATCTATTGTTTTTCTTGACGCCGAAAGCAGAAGTGGCGTACTTATACGATGATTTTACTGTCCGGCAGGCGCTGGAGAAAATGGAATATCATCGTTATTCTTCCATTCCCATTTTAAATCGGAAAGGGGAATATGTAGGGACTATTACAGAGGGCGATTTGCTCTGGGCCATTAAGCGAACACATAATCTGAATTTGCAGGAGGCAGAAGATATGCCTCTGATGAGTGTTCCCCGTAAGCACGATTATCAGTGTGTCTCCGTGGATACGGATATGGAGAAACTGATTGCGGCAGCTATGAAACAGAACTTTGTACCGGTGATCGATGGCAAAGAAAGCTTTATTGGCATTGTAAAACGCAACAGCATTATCCAGTTTTGCTATGATCGCTATAAGCAGGCGGAAAATTGTGTCGGATATGGGGCCGAAAGAAGAATTCGTTCACAATTCTCGCAAAAAAATATTGACAATTGATTTCGAATCCGCTATAATAATTTTTGCCGTCAGAAAAGACGGCAATGTCCGGGTGTAGCGCAGTTTGGTAGCGCGCTTGAATGGGGTTCAAGAGGCCGTGAGTTCGACTCTCGCCACTCGGACCAAGAGAAAACCACGTAGATACGCTGTTTTATGGCGATTTCTACGTGGTTTTTTCATTAGCTTTTACTCATCATTTTGGACTTGACCACGATTTTGACCATTTTTGTAATGGTCTGTGGTGATCCCTGTTAATCTCTGAATACTGTTTCTGCGCTTTGCGGGAAGCGCATGAGAGTAAATATCGCCGGTAATCCGGATGGTTGTGTGCCCCAACCAGTCAGATACAACTTTCAACGGAATATCCTGCTCCAATGCGCGGGTTGCAAAGGTGTGGCGCAAAGAATGTAGTGTGAAATTGGGCTCTTCGACCTCACTGATATCTTTGTGGAGTTCTTCGGCTCGGATGATACGCATTTGTTTTCGGATGAGTGCTAAGGTCTGTGCGACATGAGGCCGTTCCAATATTTGTCCGGTTTTGGTTGCGAAAATTAAATTGAGATCTGTGTAGGCGTTTCCGAGACGTTTTTTCTCCGCGTTTTGCAGTTCACGCTGACGTTTCAAAATTTCGATTGCTTCATCCAGAAGCTCCATATCACGAGAACGCTTTGTCTTGGTTGGTGCGAAGACCATATGCGAGATGTCGTTATCATCGCGTTCCCGTCGTACGGCTTTTGTGATATGAAGAATCTTGTTTTCAAAATCCACATTATCCCACGTGAGTCCCAGTGCTTCTCCTGGTCGCAATCCTGTTGCAATTTGCAGCATAAAGAGATTGGCGAGCCTCTGTCCGCGCAGCGCACGGATAAACAGTTGCTGATCTTCAACACTCAAAACACGCGCGTTTTTAGACTGCTGCCGAGGCAGGATGACCGCTTTTGCCGGATTTTTGGCGAGCAGACCATTCTCGACCGCTTGATCCAAAGCGGCGCTTAAGATACAGTGTGTGATTTTTATGGTGCGTTTTCTCCCGCTTTGGGCAAGCTCGTTGATCGCAAGCTGAATCATATCGGTATTCAAATCGGCAAGATAGGATTTCCCGATAGCGGTTTTGATATGTACCAGGGCAAATCGGTAGTTATCGTATGTCGTTTTGGCGACTTCATTGCGTTTGTAATTTGAAAGCCAATGGTCTAGCCATTTTCCCAGTTCCCATTTTTCACCAGTGAGTTGCACGCCGTCTTCCAGCAATGTAAGACCATTCTTGATTTTCTGGCGTACTTCGGACTGTGTTTTGCCGTAAAAAGTTTTATACTGCGGCTTGCCGGTGCTTGGATTACGTCCGAGAAGAACGCGGCCTTCCCAGCGTCCATCATTTCGATGATAAATGTTGTTGTACTTTGCCATTTTCTTCTCCTGCCTTTTTTCATAAGATAGGGGGCAGATTTTTCTGCCCCCCCCTGCGTTGTTTTTAGTGCATGGCCTGTGAATCGATCCACCGTAGGAATCGATCTCGCGGAATAATGTATTTGCGGGGCGACAGCTGCACCAGAGGAAAATCTTTCCGATGCACCAGATATCCGACGCTGGTCTTGGACAGGCCAAGAATCCGCTGAATGTCCGCAACGGTCAAGAGAAGAGGAAGATCAAAAAACTGATTCTCTTTTGTGGGCTGATTTTGCTTACCTTGTTGCATATCGTTCATGACATAACCTCCTAATATATGTAATGTCATTTCAATAATATACCTTACAGAAGCGCCTAGTTGCGGCGCGTAATGCATGGAGTCGGGTTTCACTGATGAGACAAGACGTCCACAAGCCGTGTCCAGCTGATCTGGACGCCTCGTGTCCCACCGATGTTTCGAGTGACCTTGCCATCACAGTCCGGGATTAAGATGCCCGGAGGTAAAAGTGTTTGACGCAGCTTGGCATACGTAGCATGCAGTCCGCGTTCCTCCAGTGTCCGCATCAAAATGTTCGAATGAAAGCAGACAAATACCTCCCCACGGCCAGAGGTGTATTTGAAAGCATCGCAGTGTGATGGAAATGCAAGGTGTATGCTCGGTACGATTCGCAGCGTACCGCTGCGGACCAGATCGGCAATGGTTCGCGCAAACACGTTGGGATCATTCTGCTCGCGAAGGCGGGATAACAGGACAAGCTGCCGATTATACAGTTGGTTCAACTGCTCATGAACAGTTGAACGCCATTTGGCGGCAATCTCTTCTTCCCAGAGTTTCAAGCTGTCAAAATAATCCAACAGCAAATCGCCCGCCATATGGAAAAACGCGATGTGCGAAGCAACACGAGGGCTTTCCAGTTGATGGCTTCCCTCCAGATGAGTGGCCTGCTGTGTACGCGTTTGGAGCCAGGTATCTAGGTCTTGATTCATCACTAGCCATCGGGTAAAATTAAACCAAAAGGCTTCAAGCCGGTGGTGACTATCATCTAGGCAATCATTCAAAGCGGAAAAATCGATCCGATCGGCCCCAATTTTGAGAACGATGCCGCGATTGGCGACCGACTCTGCTTGAAATCCGGCTTCAGCTGTGCCTACGAAATAGCAGCAAGCCGGTTTTTCAGCGCGACCAAACACCCCTCGAGTCGCGTGATTGGTGCTGCTACGTATCAAGGAATCAATCAGTGCTGTCTGCCGCCCTGAAAGCGTAGTTCCCTCGGTGATGGCTTTATCATCGATGATACAAACGGTGTCCTGCAGCTGTTGTATCCTGTTGCTTGCATATGCAACGGTACTGCTGGCGGGGATGGTGCATGATTTCAGCCCGCTGTCCCGATTGTATAGGCAGCACAAAGTCTGTACCAAGCTCGTTTTCCCGGCGCTCGATCGGCCTACCACCCAGAGCCATCCTTCGGGAATGCGGCCGAGGGCCTGTAGCCGACTAGAAAGCAGTCCCAGAATGTTAGACAGGCAAAGAGGCAGACTCAAATGCGGCACACTGCAGAGGACATGAGTGAACCATCCGGCAATCTGCTGTTCAGTCAGCTCCTGAGCAAGGGATACCCGTAGCGCGATTTCCTGTGGCAGTGATACTTGCCCTTCCAGTTCCGGCGGAAGAATTAACCGGTCACCGAACAAAAAATAGTATGTATCGTTGACTTGATTCCAGCCGTTCTTGCTGGGGGTATAGGTAACAGGCAATTCCAACGAGGAGAGTTGCTGCTGAACCAACTCCAGAAAGCACTCATGATGCATTCGAATTGGTGGACACAAGCGGAAGGCCGGAGGCAAGGTGTCCCATGCCAACTTGCGAAGACCGCGTTCCGTCTGATTGCTCAGCACGGTTTTAGCCGTGCTGGTGGACAGCTGCAGATCAAAGTGAACTTGGTCGCCTTCATCCGTGCGCTCGATGCGCGCGTTGGAAACCTGTGGCCAAAAAGTGAACAGTTTCTGTAGTTCCTTTTTGCCCGCAACCGTTTTATACGTGCCATCACTTTTCCGAATGTATTCAGATGTGGCCATTTTTTCACCCCTCTTCGTGTTCGTCCTCGGGTTTCTGATCGTCAAGGATCCGCCAATTCTTGTCCGGAAGCACGTAGCCGTCCGGCCGAGGCTTCCGATGAGGAACAGTGCGGTCAAGGTTACCTCCTTGAAACAGCCACCGACCACGTGACAGGAGGGTGTCCGTTCCACCAAATGCCAAATCTTGGAAGGCTTCAGCTGCTTGCCCTCGGCGAATTGCCTCAGACATTATGAGTGCAACCTGCCGGGAGGTATTCTCGAGTTCCGCCTGGTTTCGTGCTCTCCGCTCCTGAGCTACAGCACTAAGAAGTCCAGCTGCGTGCAGTTGCCACGATTCCAGTTCTTTTTGGGCGTGTGTCAGCTCCTGCTGTTTGGCCTGAAACTTCTCTTCGGCCTTGCGCAGACGTTTTTTCCAGTTCTTTTTTTTCGGATGTTTAGACAGTGCTGGCTCTTCCCGGCTGGCAAAGCAATCAAGCGGTTTGTAATCCTCATAGTCGTGCTCTTCTTCGGTGGCCAGAGGAATGTCGGCTGTTAAGCCCGACGACAGCTCGGTCCAATCAATAGGTTGCATGGGGATAAACAGGTCGTTTTTTTTCATTGACAAGCTCTCCTTTTCAATAAAAAAGATGATGTGCCAAGCCCGGACTTAACAGATCATCTGGTTGATGCTTCGGGTTGCCGGCTAAACTTATTTTACAGTGTTGTATAGACCTTTGACAGAGGAGTCAACTTGTAGTTTGTTTATACTAACTTTTTCTATTCTACAAATGAGAAAAAAACGGAATAACTTTATCAGAGTGTATTGGCTAAGGAAAGACAACAGAACTTAAAGAATGAGGGATGGTTGATGAAAGAGGAAAAAAGCAATAAAGCAAGTGAAAGACGAAAAAACAATCTGGAATTTAAAATGAATTTCGAACCTTTATATATTGAGCTTACCCAAGAGGCAGAAGCATGCTATAAAGCATTACAAGTCACTCCATATAATGAAAGCCTGACGGAGCCGTTTTCAAAAGATGTATACTTCAAATCTTTGTGGGATAAAGCGCATACATATTATGAAGAAAATTCATTGTTAGAGCCCTGTGAAGTGAAATTTACAGTTGCAAATAAAACATACACAGGAATATTGTACAGTTGTTCGGTAGAACACCAATCGCGGGTTCATTGCGGCGGTATTTGTAGTGAATGCACTAAGGTATATTTTGTTAAAGATGAAGGTTTGGATATAGAAGTTGGATCTAACATCGAATTCTTTAAGGATACAAATAAGGAGGATACAAATAAGAAGGGTACAAACAAGAAGGGTACAAAAAAGCATACCCTTATAGTTGGTGGTATAGTAGAAGACAACGACCTTGAGGCAGCTCAAAAAAAAGAAAAAAAGAAGATAATTTTGGGTAATAAGAAAACTTTTTGTGGCCTCTTTGATTCACTAGACTATGATGTATTGTTTGAGGACGAAATTTGGAAGACAGTGGTAGAACTGAAAAATAGTTTAAAAGATGTGCAGCGAAATACGAAATCCAACAGTTCTCTTAGAAGTGATGATGTATTCTATTGGTATCCGCTTTGGTGCGAAACGGCGCTTTATTTTGCAGAATCAGTTAATGTTGAAAAGAATATCTGGAGACGCTATCTCCCCAAAAAATTTCCCTTTAGTGAAGAAAAGCTGGGTAAGGAGTGTTGGTTTTCTAACGGATATTACCAAGCATATACCTCGTGGTTTGATCGGGGCAAGGAAAAAAAGAATTATCAGAAAGTGGTACGCTTTTTATTTGTGTTACTAGAGTCTGCACCAGAAAGCAGAGTGGATAATTTCCTGCTGTTCGAATATCGGACGCGTCTACTCAGTTGCATGTTTGGAATTGATAATATTAACACGTTAGGGATGCTCCGAGATGCTGAGCGGAGAGGGTGGTTGAGAAAAGGAACGTTTATAAAAGTAAGTTCTGAAGCATATTTGTCGTTCCTGTTGTCTTCATTTGAAAGTCTGTTAAAGGAGGGGACTGAGAGTAAGCACCAAAAGACGATATCTGAAAAGAACGAGAAAGAGCTAATTGATGCATTCTCAGGAGGGTATTTTATTCCGTTCGATCGGAACCTCAGAAGAAACTTTGATGTGGCATATCTTTTAACAGGGCATTTTGCTGCAGAAAAGGAGCAACGCGCCTTTTGGAGTGATATGCTGATACTGCTGTGGGCAAGGCCGAGTTTGTATGAGCTGATAAAAAATAACCATGGTACATTACCTAATAAAAGTTTGCTTGAAACAGAATCAGAAGAAGTGAAGATGAGATTTGCCCGTATCGTTGAACATAAAGCTACTTTTGAAGAGGACTTTAAAAATAGAATTGATCAAATATTTAATTATGAAGTTCCTCAAATTGAAGTGGATGAGAACGGAGATTATGAAGGGGGAATGTTCAATGAATTTCCGGAAGAGGAACATGATTATGGTCTGCTGGATTTAGTGGCCCAAAAGGCGCTCTCTACTTGGGAGCAAAATGACAAGTTGCTTTATCATACCTTGCGCTACCTGCAAATGGTATTTCCAGACGAGAAATACTTACATACGGGTTTATTAAAATGGGAAGAAAGAGTGTTGGATATAAAAAAAGAAACACCATGGTATGATTGGCTTTGGTCAAGATGGCAAAAGAAAAACTAATGGGTTGGTATATGATAGTGTGCTCGTATTCTGAGAGAAGTGTAATTTTGTAATAATTTACACTTTTACATCAGTTACTCATGTCAAATGAATTCAAATTGTCAGCATTTTGTACTTAGTGAAGAATAGGCTATTAGTGTTGAGTGGTAGAAAACACAGAATTAAAAATAACCGAGAAGCAAAGTGTAATCGATGAGTAAGCGTCTGTCGAAAGGCAGACGCTTATTTTTTTATTCAACTCTAACAAATTATGTAAGGAAACATACGGTCTCCTCAATTACCTACATGTTCGCCGCTAATAACAAAATACACAAAGAACACAAATATAATAAAGAAATATACAGTGGATAAGTAAAGCACTCCATATGAATGAGGGTATGAATAGAATCGAAGTAAGTTAATCCATATAAATACGTATGATGAGAAAGAATAAAGACAATAAAACACGGAAGGGAGAGCTATATAAATGAGTAATGGCTATGAGCTGTATGAAAACCAATTTGGTGTTCACACGCTTGAATTGAATTTAAAGTTATCTGGTTTTGACGAATATCGGGAGTGTGCAGCTAAGCTGTATAGCGAAGGCAGTGAGATTATAGGCGAGACAGGAAAAGGCGTATGGCAGCAGAAGGACGGAACGATTTGCGATTATCGTACATACGGAATCCGCTTACATCTGGAAAAGAGGGATTTTGTCTGGCTCAAGCTGGTGGTCTCCCCGCGGAATCTGATCGGAGATCGGAATCCGCTTGGCGTTACAAAAATCACTGCAGAGGTTAAGAGACAGCTGAAAGAGAGAATTCAGGGATTTCTGGACACCCGAGGATTACCGTACCGGACAGGACAATTTCGGCTGTCGAGAATTGACTTGTGTACAAATATTCTGTTCGAAGAAGAATCCATGCCGACAACGATCATACGGCTTTTAAACAGGACGCCGCCCAAAGGCGAATATCATCGGGTCAGCTTTTCATCGGCTGAGTCGGAATACGGTATGGAAGCCTACGAAAAAAATATGCACTCCTATATGATTGCACTGCAGCAGGAGTGTATTAAAGTATATGACAAAGTGTACGAAGTGCAGAAAAACGGCAGGTTGCCCGATTTTTCAATGGATAAAGGGTTACTTCGGATCGAGGTTACATTGAAGAGAGACGCCATCATAAAATGGTTGGCTAAAAATGCAGTGCGGGATACGGATGCAATAGGTCAGGTCCAATTATTCTCGGATGCATCGCAGCGGCTGATTTGCAGAATGCTGAGAAAGGCACTGCCGTATGGTGTCTATCTGAAAAGGAGCGAAGTGAAAAAACGAATTCGGAAATCCGGGTTTTCCGACAGGATCTGTGCAGACATGCTGGAAGTGGTCGAGATGTACCGTCTGTGTAAAGATCCGCAGTCGGCCCGAGAGCGAATCCTACAGTGTGTTGTAGGGGTTTACAAGCATCCAAAGCGGCAGTACAGAGAGCTGATGGAGCGTTTTGAACAGGTGATGCTTCAGCCGGTACCGCTGTCGAAGAAAGACCCGGACATCATCTATACTCCGCTTATATATCTGGAACTCGTGTCAGGATTGCAGCCAAAGGCAGGTTCAGACGGTGTAAACATATAATTTTTGCAGAATTACACCTAAAATGAAAGAGCAATTTAAAGTTAACCAATGAGCCTCAACGCACTCTGTGAAGCACTTAGGGAAAAACACTACACAGATACTGCGCAAAACATGGTGAAACTGATGGAAATTGGTGAAACGGTATGGGATACCGTAATTACGAGCAATTTTACAAAGAAAGAAGGAAGAACTATATGGCAATGATTTATGATGCGGATACAGAACAGGTCCGGGAAGAAACAGAAGATCCCCGTGCCATGCTGCGTCCGGCTGAGGTAGCTGATCTGTTGGATTTACATGTGAATACCGTCTACCGCCTGTTCCGGAATCAGATCGTTCCGGCATTCAAGCTGGGCGGAAGCTGGAGAATTTACAAAAAGGACCTGATCGGCTTCATCGAAAAACACTCCGGCTGACTCCCGCAACCACGCAGATCTGAAACATATATCATTTTTCTGAAGATAGAAAAAGGAGGAATGAATATGTTCGCAAAAAAGATATTCCTGCCCTGAACAAGGCGGTCATCGAGGCGGCATTGACCTTTGCGGTCGCCGTCCTGATGGCCGCTTCCGACTGTTTTCTCAAAAACAAAAAGGAGTAGGAAAAAATGAGCCAAATTGTTTGTACCGAATGTGGAGCAGAGCTCCGCCCGGAAACAGCCCTGTATGTGGGCGACGAAGCCGTCTGTCCGTCCTGTGCCGAAACGGACACCACTGTCTGCAGTTACTGCGGCGAGCGCATCTGGCGCGAACACGATGCCGGAGACAGTGATACGCCTTTGTGCGAATCCTGTTACGATTCGCACTACACCCGCTGCGTCCGATGTGGCCGCCTGATCTCGTTCTCATCCGCGTATTATCAGGAAGACGATGACGATGAAACATCCCCCTATTGTGAAGATTGTTTCCATGAAGCCGGACAAGCCATCCACTGCTACTCGTACAAACCGATTCCGGTTTTCTACGGAGACGGACCCATGTACATGGGCGTGGAGCTGGAAGTGGACGATGGCGGAAAGGATTCCGGCAACGCCCGCAAAATTCTCTCCGTGTTCAACCGGAACGCAGAATACGGATACATCAAGTCAGACGGAAGTCTGGATGACGGGCTGGAGCTTGTGACCCATCCCTGTACACTCAAAGCACACTTGCAGGAAGTCCCGTGGGAAGAAACATTGGAGAAAATCCGCTCTCTCGGATATTTCTCCCATCAGGCTTCGACCTGCGGACTCCATGTCCATGTGAACCGCAGCTTCTTCGGAAATACCAGTGCGCAGCAGGATGAACGCATTGGTAATGTACTGTATCTGTTCGAGCGGTTCTGGCAGGAGCTGCTTCGCTTTTCCCGGCGCACCCAGCGTCAGGTCGAGCAATGGGCCGCACGATACGGATACAAAGACACCGGCCGGGAAATTCTGGAACATGCCAAGAAGTCCTATCAGGGACGATACACATGCGTGAATCTGACCAACGCCAATACCATCGAGTTCCGCATCTTCCGCGGCACACTCAAATACAATACACTGATCGCCACACTGCAGTTTGTAGAGAAACTGTGCAGTGCGGCGATTTCTTTGTCTCAGGAAGAATTGCAGGCATTGTCCTGGAGTGACCTCATGCTGGGGATCCGGGAACAGCAATACCCGGAGCTGGTACAGTATCTGAAAGAGCGCCGTCTGTACATCAATGAACCGGTAAATGCGGAAGGCGAGGTGTGACAGATGTGCGGACTGTTTGGATTCAGTGACCCGAAGCACACTCTGACCCAGAAGCAGATTCGAAGATTGACGGGCAGCCTTGCCACGGCCAGCGAGCAGCGCGGGACGGACGCCAGCGGGATCGCCTATGTGCAGGGGCAGACGCTTCGGATCTACAAGCGGCCGCTTCCCGCTCATTCCATGACGTGGCTCGTCCCGGCCCATACGACCGCAGTCATGGGACACACCCGAATGACCACGCAGGGAAACAGTGCCTTCAACCCCAACAACCATCCCTTTCCGGGTATATGCGGAGATACCCGCTTCGCTTTGGCACACAACGGCGTGTTGCACAATGACGATGTGCTGAAAAAGCGCTTCCATCTTCCCAAGACAAACATCCAGACGGACAGCTATGTGGCAGTGCAGCTTCTGGAGCAGGACGGACGGCTGGATGCCGAGACCATCGGAAATACAGCTGCCCGGCTGGAAGGTTCGTTCTCCCTGACAATTCTCAATCAGTTCAATCATTTGTATCTGGTCAAGGGAAACAGCCCGCTCTGCATTTACCGGTTTGAAAACGGCCTGATCTGTTATGCCAGCACCGCAGATATCCTGAAAGAAGCCCTTGCCCGGTGCGGTTTTCTGCCGAGCAGTAAGGAGATCGTCAGTCTGTCCGAAGGGGACATCCTGTGTATCCGCCCGGACGGACGGCTGCAGATGAGCCGCTTTGATACGTCCAATCTGCAAAAACATCTGCGCTGGTGGGACTGTGGCAACTATGACTGCTGGATGCCCCAAAGCCGCCGTCTTTACCGAAAGGATCTGCGCACCTCTCTGGATACTCTGATGGAAACCGCCTGCAATATGGGATTTCTGGAAGACGATGTATTTCTTCTGCTCGAGGAAGGATTCGATGAAAGTGATATTGAAGAACTGCTGAATATGCCGGGAGCGTTTTACGATGCCATTGCAGAAACTGTCTATGCACGGATGGATGAATAACAGCAAAAAAGAAAGCCCGCAGGCTTTCTTTTTTACCGAAGAGAGGATGAAGTTTATGTTGATCGGGTATGTCCGCGTCAGTACCGCGGAACAGAACAGTGCCCGTCAGGAAGTTCTGATGCGGGAACTGGGCGTGGAGAAAGTGTATCTTGATAAGGCCAGCGGCAAAAATGCGAACCGTCCCCAGCTGCAGGAGATGCTGACTTTCGCACGGCAGGGCGATACCATCGTGGTAGAGAGCATCAGCCGCATTGCCAGAAACACCCGGGATCTGTTGGAGCTGATGGAACAGCTGAACGTCAAGGGCATCGGGTTCGTCAGTAAGAAAGAAGCCATTGATACGACCACGCCCACGGGAAAATTTATGCTGACGGTATTTGCCGCCGTGGCCGAACTGGAGCGGGAGTACATCCTGCAGCGGCAGCGGGAAGGCATTGCCATCGCCAAACAGGCTGGAAAATACAAGGGACGCAAGCCCATCGACCGGACGGCTCTGCAACCTGTTTTAGACGAATACCGCAAAGGCAATCTGACCGCCACGCAGGCCATGCGGAAGATGAAGGTCAGCAAGAGTACGTTTTACCGGGTTGCGGCTGCAGATTAAAATTCTTTTCCCGCACTCTTCTTCAGGAGAAACGCTCGTCTTTTAACGCGTTGTATGTTATTTTATCAAGTGGGCAGATCCCGGATTGTACGGATCTTTTATTCTGCGCTTTCAGAGCAACTGATTTGGATTTCGTGACTCGCATGGGAGAGGAGCTTATTATATGGAAGTGACACCTGATTTATTGGTATTATTGAAACAGCTTTTGGAGTTCTGCAGCCGAGAGGCTGAAAAAAGGAAAGAAGATCCTCAGGCCGAGGAACAGTTGAATGCCATTGTTGCTCAGATCAAGAAAATTCTGGAAGCGATGGAATAACAAAATGGAACGATGCGCAGGCATCGTTCCTTTTTTATGCTCGCAGCTTAACAACTGCAGACGGGCAGACCGTATCATGGAAGAAGGACAGAAAATGGCTGAACCGGATGATCATTGCTTGTATATGGCATCGATCTTCTGAACAAAATCTTCGAGAACTTCACGCAGCTGTTTCTGCACGGGATCATCGCGCGCTTCATCCAGAGACTGGACCAGATCTGAGATGGAAATGCCAAAGGCCTTTGCCAGTTTGTCCAGAGTCTCAATGGTTGCCCGGTTGCTTCCCTTTTCCAAAAGAACAATATACGATACATGAAGATCGGCATACTCGGCAAGATTTTCCTGCGTCCAGCCATGTGCCTGACGGAGCGACCTTATTTTTTTACCCAGTGCGACTGTAATATCACTCATAACTCGATACCTCCTGCTGAGTGTACCATGAATATATGAGTGATATTAAGAGAACATAGTAGAATTTGTCGTGAATATATGATAGAATTGTTGCAAATATAGAGAAAATAATATAGATTTTGCCGGTTGGACAGTTTTGGGGTATGCACTTGTGCTAAAATGACTGTGGAGGCGAAAAAAAGATGGCGGATACCGATAAAAACACGCGCCTTTTAGAATTGTACATCATGCTTACCCGGGGCGAAGCTCTGCGAAAAGGCGAGCTTGCGCGAAAATTCGGGGTGGCCGAAAAGAGCATTCAGCGAGACATTGAAGACCTTCGGAATTTTTTTACTCTTTCCGGCGAATCCCGGTGTCTGGTATATGATGCAAAAACGCGCGCTTATGTTCTGAGGGCAGATCAAGCAACAGCACTGACCAACAGCGAGGTGCTGGCCGTAGCCAAAATCCTGCTGGAAAGCCGCAGCATGGTATGCGATGAAATGTTCCCCATCCTGGATAAACTGGTGCGCTGCTGCACTCCGAGAGAAAGCCTGAAGCAGGTGCAGTCGCTGATTGCCAATGAGAAATTCCACTATGTCGAGCCGCATCACGGAAAAATGTTTGTGGAGCAGCTGTGGACAATCGGCACTGCGGTCGAAAACCATCAGGTTCTGGAGATCACCTATCACCGCACGCACAAAAACGATATGGTCACCCGACGGGTCCAGCCGGTGGGAATCCTGTTCAGCGAGTACTATTTCTACCTTGCTGCGTTCATTGAGGGAATCGATAAGGAAGAACACTTCGAAAACCCGCAGGATCAATCCCCTACCATTTACCGCATCGACAAAATCGAAGCGCTGACCGTGACAGGTGAACATTTCCACGTTCCGTACAAGGACCGGTTTCAGGAGGGCGAGATGCGCAAGCGCATCCAGTTCATGTACGGCGGCGAGCTGCGGCGCATCCGCTTTGAGTACACCGGGCCCAGTATCGAGGCCGTGCTCGACCGGCTGCCCACCGCAAAAGTTGAGCGAAAGACGGAAACCGGCTGGCTCGTCACCGCCGAGGTGTTCGGAAAAGGAATTGACATGTGGCTTGGAAGTCAGGACGCATATATTCGCAAGATAAAAGACAGCACTATTTGAGGAGTGAAAAAACGATGAACATTGACTTTCAGCAAGCAAAGCAGCAAGCAATCTCCCATGTGAGCACGAACCGGGAATTTTGGAAGGATGCCGCGCTGATGAATCAGGTCCTGTATCTGAATGCAAAGGTAGATATCGGTGCAAATGTGGTTTGCGAGAACTGTGAGATCCGGATCGCGCCGCGTGGCTACGTTGATATCTGGCAAAAGGGGTCTCTTAATCTCAAAAACTGTGTGATAAAGGGGGCCGAGCCCGGAGAGGCGTGGCGGTCGAAAGATAAATACGGATGTCTGATTCAGAGTTCAGGCGTTTTGAAAATTGAAAACTGCAGGGTTGAGAATCTGACCATTGATTCGACTGAGCAATGGGCGGTGAACAGTACAGGACGCGTAAAGCTGGAAAAGGTGGATTTCTGCGATTGCGTTGGGAATTTTTTCAGAAGTGGTATAAATTTCCTGGCTACAGAGGTGAAAACGGAAAATTTCGCGGGTCAGTTTTTCAGCAGCCCGGAGGATCCTCTGAAGAAGCTTTTGGGAAACCGGAGTGAAGACGAGGAAGATGACCTTGGGGATGAGATTGAAGATGAGGATGAATTAGACGATGACAGCGAGGAGGAAAGGGAATATGACTGCATAGCATTTGCATGCTGCGATTTCAGCTTTGCGCCTCGGAAAAAACACCATTTTTCTGTCCCGCCTTTTATAAAAGTAACGGATTTTAATGTTATCCTGGGCTGCAATTTTACAACGCAGGGGGATTCCGACCAGTGGGATTCATGCTGCCTCTTTTTAGCAAGAAGTGATGCGGATTCGTGTGAATTCAACGATTGTGTGGAGATTTTGTCAAAGCACTCGACATTCAAAAACTGTTCGTTTGAGAATTCCACCCTGTGTCAGGATTGATTGAATACATAAATGGATACTGGTATGTTCTTTTGTCATCAGCAATATAAAAAATAGACTAAAAAGGAGTTCAGGACAAATGGTGTTATCAATTTCGTACAATCCGTATCTGCTGGAAAGCCGTTTTCAGGTGAATGGAAAAAGTGCAAACAAAACGCCTTGGGCACAATATCTGCGCAGACGCAGGCTGCAAACATGGTTTTATCCTGCACCGAACTGGAAAGGTTTTGCTGTCGAAATCCAGAATGCGTTGAATGAGCGGGAAGTGGAAATTGAGTTTACCGGCAGGAAAATCGACTACCAGGATCTGCAGCTCTTCTGCGACCAGTGGAACAGCCAGAGCGGCAAGGATCATAAAACGCGCTTTATACTGAGAGCGCTGAAAGGCGAACTGCGGGAAGATAAAAATGTTCTGCAGGAGCTGGACAAGCTGGTGGCAACATTCAAGGATTCCCCCGTGGAAGAACTGCGCAGTGAGGAATTGCAGCAGCGCTATCAGCAAGAGCGCAAAAATGATTTTGACTTGGCTGTAGTTGCCACCATGAGCAGCGGAAAGTCTACGCTCATCAATGCTCTGCTGGGACGCGATCTTTTGCCGGCAGCAAACGACGCAACCACCGCGAAAATCACGCGAATCCATGACCGTGATGATCAGGAAGGATTTACCGTGGAATGCAGCACTCGGCAGGGGGAGGTTTTGTACAAAAGCAGACTGGCGACGCCGGAACTGCTGGACGAGTACAACAAGGATGACAAGGTGTTTTATGTTGATCTGGACGGGGATATTCCCGGTATTTCCGGTTCGATGCTGCGCCTGAATATTCTGGATACCCCGGGGCCGAACAACTCTGCGACGCAGGAACATCGCGATGTGACCAATACGGTGCTCCACGATAAAGAGCGGCAGCCGATCATTTTGTATGTGATGGACAGCACAAAACCGGAGGATGAATCCGACGCAGCGCTGCTGGAAGATATTGCAAAGACAATGAAGCGCGGCGGTAAGCAGACGCAGGAACGCTTTGTGTTTGTAATGAACAAGGCTGATATGTTATCGGAAAAGGACGGACAAATCAGTGAAATCCTGAGTCGGCGTCAGAAGTATTTGGGGGAGCGCGGAATTGAGGCGACCCAGATTATCCCGGTAAGTGCAAGCACCGCAAAGATTCTGCGGATGCAGAAAAACGGTTTCGATCTCTCTGACGATGATAGGGACGATTTGCCCGGTGCGGTAAGAAAACTCGGTAGAAAAAATTTAGACGAAGTTGCCTTGCTCAGCCCGGCCTGCCGCGCAGAGCTGAACCGGAAAAAAGAAGAAGCCAAACAGGCCGGTGACGAAGATATGCTTGCTTTGATCTCCACCGGTGTCATCGGCTTGGAACTGACAATCAACGAGTATCTGGAAAAGTATGCTTACCCTTATAAAATCAGTCGTATCATTGAAACATTCAGTAAAAAGCTGAACGAAGAAGAAATGCATGGTAAATATGTAGCGCAGATAGCTGAAAGCGAAGAGAATCTGAAAAAAGCCATAGCCGCATTGGAAAAGGCAACGCGCAAAAAAAAAGAACTCGATGCAAAAGCGGTGGAAATAGAAAAGCAAATTGATACGATCGAATTTAATCGTAAACCGATTATGGAGTTTGGTGCTGAATTTGAGAAAAAAGCAGAGCAAGCGGTATTATCAAAAATGAACAAGGATATTCCAGTGAACCAGAAACATTCGTTATTAAGAAAACTGGAACAATTACAACGTGATTTGATAGAAAATGCTCAGGAAGCGTTGTACAAAATGTTGAATGAACAACTGCATCAAAAATTTGATCCAATTTACCAGATTATCCGAGAGTTACAAAATAGTTTTAAAAAGCTGGAAATTGAAGGAATTGATTTCAGTAACGTGAAAGAATTGACGGATCTGGACGACCTGCTCAGTTTGATGGAACTAGAAGATTTATCGGATGTTTTTAATGAGAGTGACTATACTTATCAAAAAAGTCATCAGGAAACTAGAACTCGTGCAAATCCGGAGCGTGCTGGATTTTTGGGAATGTTTAAATTTTGGAAACCAAAAACCATTACGGAAACTATAACGGTTTCAGATGGAGAATACATTAGTGCTGAATTGCTCTATAGTGAAGTAGTGAAAATGATTCAAGATGACTTTGAAAAAAGAATGCAGGAGTTGGAAAACAGCTATGTTATTTTGTTCAAAGACAAAAGGGGAGAATGTATGACCTTTTTGAAAAAAGTTTCTGAAGAACAGGAAAAGGAATTGGGCTATTTGCGCACTTTAGCTGCAAAGGTGGAAAATAGCAAACTCGATATAAAAGAAAATGAAAGACGTATCCAGTGGATGGAAAATTGCACCGCCGCTTTGAGTAAAATTGTTTAAACAAATTCGAGGAGATAACTTAGGGAGGTAATTTTTATGAGTTATAAAAAATTCGAGATGACTCATTTAATTGATCAGGCATTACAAGAAGGAAATATAAAAAGTGCCCGACGCGTAATAGCGAATATATGCCCATTTGATCGTACCTTTACAACGAGCAAGTTTGAAGACGCATTAGAATATGTACGGGACGTAAAAGGTGTGGATATTTATGAGCCGTTTGATGAATCAATAAAGCCGCTATACGCGGAGCGTGTTGACCGGAAGGATCAGACATTAGAAGCGGACGATTTTGCAGTTTCTGTTGCATATTTAAAAGAAAACTTCTGCCCCGAGCGCATTGAGGACACCAAGAAACTGGGGCGCTATTTGTTCCCGGAGGAAATGCATTCGCCGAAGCCGGAGCCGCAGCCTCGGTTCGAGCCGCATCGTCCGAGCGGGATAACCGCGCGGGAGATTGGTGCGTCCTATAAAAGCGACACTCAGAGGACAGTGCAAAACCCTCCGAAAAGCGGTCAGACCAAAAAGGTGTGGCCGCTGGTAGCCGGGGGCGTTGCCGTGGCGGCGGTTCTGCTCTACCTCTTAATAAAATGAGCCCTCATTCACCGGAATGGGCAAAACGTCCGCTTTCCGTGCGTTTGAAGGCTATGAAGAGGCATAAAATGACAGCAAACAGTGCGCAGAAAAATCGATGGTTGTTCGAGTATATACAGGGAGACTGAAGATATGGATGATTTGAGAAATGGCTTGATGCCGCAAAATGCGCAGCAGACGATTGATCCCCGTGATCTTTCGACGCGCCGCGAAGGGTTGCAGCGCGCTTTGGAACTGGTGACAACGGATTATGTGGCCAATCTTAACAGTTGTCCGATCCTTCCGATGTCAGAGCAGATGCAGGAGCAAATGGAGGACATTGCGCAGTGGACACGGCTTTATCATATGGATAAGGTTGTGTATGCACCTAAGGAGAATTTTCTGCAGAAAATCACAACGGTGCTGTATACCGCGTATGCGCAGGATACGCCTGTGATGGTTCTTGTTACATCGGACGGCAAAAAGACGGATTATTACATCGGTGTGCAGTTGACGGAAGCGAACGATGCCAGCCAGGGAACGGCGTTTCAGGATGCCTTTGTCGGGAATTTTGCAGGCAGCGAACTGGATTTGTGCGATAATGATTGTGTCCGTCAGTTGAGCGAAGCGTTTGTGCAAGGTGAAAATGTCACAGCGATTTCCGGTCTGCCTTCGCTGCGCGGCGGCGAGGACAAATTCAATATCGAAGGGTTTGTACAGGGAATCGAAAACATGGTGGATTCTCTTCGCGGCTGCAGCTATACCATGCTGGTAAAAGCAGACCCTGTGCAAAGAGCCGCATTGCTGGAAATGAAACGCAGCTATGAGAAGATTTATTCTCAGCTGAGTTCATTTGGCAAGTCCTCTTACAGCTTTAACCAAACCGACACAGACAGCTTGGCTCTCTCGGAAGGTGTGACGGATACGCATACGGAAGGAACTTCGGACACGGAGACAGAATCGGATTCGCATACGTACACGGAAGGATCAAGCCATACGGAGAACATCAATAAAAGTGGGCAGGCTGCAGCTGGTCTGAAAGTAGCTGGTGCAGTCGTAGGTGGAATTATCGGAGGCCCTTTAGGTGCATTGACCGGCGCTGCAGTAGTCGGCGGTATTGCCGGCATACCAGGACTTGATTCACTTATTACACCCTTCATCAACAATACTTCCGAAGGAACCAATACAAGTACTTCTGACACCCATTCCACTTCCAGCAGCCACGGAACAAACGAAAGCGATTCCCGCGCGCTTTCCAACACGCAGACCAATACGCAAAGCAGTGCCAACGGGCGTACTGTGCAGTTTACTTACGAAGATCGGCGCATTACGGATATCCTGAAAATCATCGAGGAAAACATCAAGCGGATCGATTTGTGCTCCGGTTTCGGCGCGTTTTCCAGCGCGGCATATGTTGTATCCGACAGCCCGGTTGTTTGCTCGCGTGCGGCGTGCGTCTACAATGCGCTGATGCGCGGCGAAAAATCTGCGCTGCAGTCGACCCAGATCAATTCGTGGCAGGGCAGGCAGGCACAAGAGATTGCGCGTTATCTGGGCGGCTTTTTCCATCCGCAGTTTCAATATCAAATGGGAGACACAGAAACGGCAGTCACTCCTGCCATGTTGATCAGCGGTCAGGAACTGGCTCTGGAAATTGGTCTGCCGAAACGCTCTTTCCCTGGTGTTCAGGTAATGCAGCATGCGGAATTTGACTGCAATCCGCCGGAAAGCGGCAATTTGCGGCTGGGAGATCTGTATCGGATGGGCAAGGTGGACGAGAATGTTTCCGTAAAGCTGTCGGACAAAAGCCTCACTGCCCATACGTTCATCACCGGCTCAACGGGTGCGGGCAAATCGAATACGGTGTATCACATTTTGAATGAGCTGACAAAAGACGATTCGGTTCATTTTTTAGTAGTAGAACCGGCCAAAGGCGAATATAAGGGCGCCTTCGGCGGACGCGAAGATGTTGCAGTATACGGCACCAACCCGCAGCTGACAGAGTTGCTGCGCATCAATCCGTTCAGCTTCCCTGTTAGGGGTATTCATGTGCTGGAGCACCTGGACCGACTGGTGGAAATTTTCAATGTGTGCTGGCCGATGTATGCTGCTATGCCTGCGATTTTGAAGGATGCCTGCGAGCGTGCATATGTCGCCGCCGGTTGGGATCTCGTCGAAAGTGTCAATCAGTATGACGATGGATTGTTCCCAACTTTTGCAGATGTTCTGGAACAAATTAAAATTGTCGTAAACGAAACGGACTATTCAGCGGATACCAGCGGTGATTACAAAGGCGCACTTGTCACCCGCGTCAAATCCCTGACAACGGGTCTCAACGGCCAGATCTTTACGCCCGATGCTCTGCGTGATGAGGATCTGTTCGATAAAAATGTGATTGTTGCTCTCAGCCGTGTCGGTTCCACAGAAACCAAAGCGTTGCTGATGGGGCTACTTGTAATGAAGCTTCAGGAATACCGCATGGCGAGGCAAAAAGGCACGGACAGCGACCTGCGCCATGTGACCGTGCTGGAAGAAGCACACAATCTGCTGAAACGCACTTCCACGGAACAGAGCAGCGACAGCGCCAATCTGCTGGGCAAATCGGTGGAGATGCTGGGCAATGCAATCGCGGAGATGCGCACCTACGGCGAGGGCTTCATCATCGCTGATCAGGCGCCCGGTCTGATGGATATGGCGGTGATCCGGAACACAAACACCAAAATCATCATGCGTCTGCCGGATCAGGGCGACCGTGAACTGGTGGGCAAGGCCGCAGGGCTGAACGACGATCAGATCAAAGAGCTGGCCAAGCTCCCCATGGGTGTGGCGGCTGTATATCAGAACGAATGGCTTGCTCCGGTACTGTGCAAGGTCGATCATTTTACGGACAGAAAGGAATATAAGGGAGCAGCGCGATACAGTTCCGCGAAAGTGCGCCAAGCGATGGTGGAACGCGAAATTCTGAATATTCTTGTGAAAGATCAAGTGCCGGAAAATGTGGATGAGTTCAGGTTACAGGTGGTAAAGGCTGATTTGAAAGTTTCTTTGAAATATTTTGTATTTCAGTATCTGTATACGCAGAATAGGTCTGAACGGAGCATCCTGCGCACCCGCATAGCAGCGTCTTTCTTTCAGGCGAGTAAATGGATGTCGCGATTTGCGCAAGAAAAAAAGGATGTGGATGCAAAAAAGGTAGAGACCGCTGCAAGAGAGGCAATCGGCAGCTATCTTGAACTTTTTGATGAAGAGCAGCAGCAACTTCTGATTACGCTTGCGATAGAAGGCGCCTGCATCGAGGATATGCGGAATATTGATACGGCAAATGTTTGGCGAGAGATGATCATGCAGAGAGGGGCGATTGGATGAGCTTGGGAATAGAGTCTTTTGCAAAAGCGTTGGAAGCAGTTTCTCATGCTGGAGAACAACAGGTAGCTTCGATGCAGGATGCTCTGCAGAGGATAGAATCGTACGGAGATTTTCTGAAAAGTAAAGTCGAGGAACATTCTTTAGATAAAGCTTTAAAAAAACTGGGAGTGGATGATGCAAGATATGAATTAAGAGGCAAGGTCAATGCGCTGTACGAAGAGAGCAGTGAGCAAGCCTTTAAGGAAATTGACAAGATGTTCTACAATGGTCCTTTCGTAGAGCACATGGCAGTGTATGATGTAATTAGTGATAAGCTGTTTGGCTTGGAAAACGCAAAATTAAAAAACATCCTGTCAGATATGTCAAGGCCGGTGGCGGAACGCGATATGGCCAATTTTTACTTGGATACCAGAAACGGAATGGCGGAGTTTAGGGCAGAAAGCCTTTCGTCTCTCATCCCGCGAATGGCGCAGGAATACTGTGATCCCTTTGATCCGGCATCCGATTTAATTGATGCACAGGACGCAGCCGAGGACCGGATACAACGCGTTGCGGAAAAAATCGAGGATATCGAATCTTGGGAACCGCCGGTAAAGCGGGGAAAGATTTCCGAGACGCTGGAAAGTGAAACGATTACCTATTATACGGACGATGATGGTAAGGTGGCTGGTTTCCGTGTGGGGAATATCAGCGAAAAAACTGTGCACGAATATCGAATCCCCAATGCCGAGTATACTTTAGATGGGTTTACATACCACACGGACGACCAAGGGCGTGTGACGCTGATAGAAGGGTATCCGCGTTTTCCGGAAGAGGACAGCGTAAGAAATCAAGTGGACCAGAGAACAAGCGGAGGACTGGATCGCGTCGATAGTGATGATGGTGGACATCTTGTGGCAAAGTTGCTGGGAGGGGATGCATCGTGGCTGAATATTGTTCCGATGGACGCAAAGTTGAATCGGGGCGACTATAAGTCGATGGAGTTGACTGTCGCAAAAATGCTGGAAAACGGTGAGAACCCCAAAATCAAAATTGAGGTTCGATACGATGATCAGCAGGGAATCCGACCCAGTGGGTTCACTTATACTGTGGAAACGAAAGATAAAAAGATTCAAAAAGTGTTTGACAATGTGTGCGGCAGGTGAGAGAAATGAAAAAAGACATGTTAGCAAAACAGATATCCGAAATGATCCAACAAACGATTCCGGAAAAAGCTAATGTGAAGCAGGTTGCCGTTTACGGTGAAGTGACAGCTGCTTCTTACATGATTTATTACTATGTGAAGACGGAAGAAAATCAAAAGTGGCATCAGTGTTATAAAATGTATCAGGAACTCAGCCTGTCTGAGAAAACTCTAGAGAAAGCATTTTCGCAGATTGCGCAACTGCTTCGTGCGAATTTTTCCGATGAATGGTCTAACTTCACTTTACTTATAAAAACCGGCACGGAAATGCCGCAGTTGCTGTTTGATAATTCGGATCTGACGGAAGGTTCTTACGAGCATATGCAGCAATGGGAGAAAACATATCTGGTGTAATTTGTTCCGTCGAATAAATCATACCTGATAAAACAGTGTGCCAATAGGCTGCCGCTTCCTGATTGGGACATCCCAATGAAGAAAAGCAAGCCTATTGGCACTTGTTTTTGTTTTATTTACCTGTCTCATAAGGGTATAGTCATGTGGGACAGATTATCATCGCGAATTTGTATGGATTGGAGAAGCGGAAAGGAAAATTGGGATGTCATTTAGAATCAGACACGGCATTTTAATGGACTACAGGCCGGAGCCGGGAGAGACGGAAGTTGTCATTCCGGAGGGAGTGACGGAGATTGAGCCGCGTGTCTTTCAGGATTGCGAAAATCTGACAGCCATTACAGTCCCGGACGGTGTGACCGTGATAGGCAACGCTGCTTTTTCCGGATGTGACCATCTGACGGAGATTTCCCTTCCCGGGAGTATTGTTTCCATCGGCCGCCATGCTTTCCTGAATTGCGAAAGCATTACAGCCATAACGATTCCGGAGGGAGTATCGGTCATTGAGAAAGAGAGCTTTCGCGGCTGTGTAAACCTTGCATCCATTACGATACCGGAGAGCGTAGAGCGCATTGGCGATTACGCTTTTTTCGACTGCGAAAAACTGGAGGACATGATCCTCCCGAAAGGATTGACGGCCATTGGCAAAATGGCCTTTGGATTGTGCGGGAGTTTGAAAGCGATTGCCATTCCGGATGGTGTAACAACGCTTGAAACCGGAGTCTTGATGGAATGCACAAGCCTGACAGCTGTTACCCTTCCGGACACGTTGACTTGCATTGAGGAAGGCGCTTTTTTGAACTGCGGCAGCCTTGCCGCTGTCTCTGTTCCAAAAGAAGTGACATTCATTGGCGAAAATGCATTTCAAAGATGTGAAAAGCTTACATGCCTCACCATTCCGGAAGGAGTCACCACGATCCGTTTTGGCACTTTTATCGGATGCAAAAATCTCAGGGAAATCATCCTGCCGAAGAGCGTGACGACCATTGAGGCGTCTGCTTTTCACGATTGTCAAGCATTGAGCCGGATTACGATTCCGGAGGGTGTAACAGCCATCGGGGAATGTGCTTTCCAGAACTGCCGAAAGCTCAGGCGAATTACGATTCCGGAACGTGTCACCGTGATCGGCAGGCAGGCTTTTTCAGGGTGTAAAAGTCTTACCGCCATCACCATTCCCGAAGGAGTCCGCACGATTGCTTACGGTTCTTTTGAGGGATGCAGCCGCCTTGTGGAGATCCGCCTGCCGGAGAGCGTGACGAAGATCGAGAAATGTGCATTTCAGGGATGCCGGAAACTTCGTTCCATTGCAATTCCCAGAGAGGTCATGACCATCGGCGAGGGAGTATTTGCAGACTGTAAAAGTCTCGATACCATTTTCCTTCCGAACATTGCAATCGACATGGACGAAGACGCGTTTACCGGATGCAACACCCTGACGTTCGAATTTGTATGACGGCAGAAAAACGGCAATGCTTCGGACAGCACCCGGAAGATGGCCTGTAAAAGTCATATCGATTGCAGTAAACTGAAAACGGAACGTACAGAGAAAAGCCGGAGGAAAACGATGATTTACTGTATGTCGGACATTCACGGGGACTATGAAAAGTACCGCCGGATGCTGGAGGCTATTCCGCTTCGCGAGGAAGATACGCTGTATATTCTGGGCGATGTGGTGGACCGCGGCCCGGAGCCGGTCCCGATCCTGCTGGACATGATGCAGCGCCCCAATGTGCGGCCGGTTCTGGGAAACCACGAATATATGGCCGTGCTGTGTCTGCGTGCGCTGGTAAAGAAGATCACAGAAGAGACGATTTCGGAGTTTTCCGCCGAAACCGTCCGGGATCTCTGGAACTGGCAGCAGGAAGGCGGACAGACGACACTGGAAGGATTCCGCCGGCTGGACGCCGCACGGCGAAAAGCGGTGCTGGAGTACCTGCTGGAATTTGAACTGTACGAGGAGGTAACCGTAAACGGAAACCGGTATCTGCTGGCGCACGCAGGGCCGGAAAATTTTTCCGAGAACCGGCCGCTGTGGGACTACGGGCTGCACGAGTGGATCTGGACGCGGCTTGATTACACAAAGCGGTATTACAAAGACCGTTTTCTGGTGACGGGGCACACACCGGTGGCCTGCATCCCCGGAAATACACAGAAGGATTCAATTTTCCGCGCCAATGGACACATTGCCATCGACTGCGGCTGCGGTTCGGGCGGGACGCTCGGCGCGATCTGTCTGGATACCGGCGAAACATTTTACGTGAGATAACCAAGCGGATGGGCCTTTTTTGGCGCATCCGTTTTGCTATTTTACAGGTGCGGAAACGATTCCGGAAGCGATGCAGAAAGAGAGGTCTTTACAGTGAAACAGGAAAACCAACATTCACGGAAAAAAAGAGCGGACATCCTGCTGGTGGGCATCGGTGGGGGCGGCGGCAATGCTCTGAGCAGCCTGATTGTCACAGACCGTCTGAGTGACCGGGTGGACACGCTGGCGATGAACACAGATTTGAGCGCTTTGATGATCCGTCAAGACAGAAGCGGAGTGAAAATCCTCCAACTGGGAAAAAATCTTTGCCGTGGGAGAGGTGCGTACGACCTGGAGGTAGGCGAGGCGGCTATGCGAGAGGCCAAAGAGCAGGTCTGCGCGGCGGTGCGAGGGTATAGTATGGTGGTCCTGATCGCATGTCTGGGCGGAGGAACCGGTACAGGTGGGACGACGGTATTGGCCGGGTGGCTGCGCGAGATGGGAATTCCCCACAAAGTTGTAGCGCAGATTCCGTACTATTTCGAAGGGAGCAGAAAGGCGGGATTGGCGCGGGAGGCGCTGGAACAGCTTCGACAGGCGGGCGAATGTGTACGGGAAGTTGCCGAGGCGGAAATACAGGAGACGGCACGTGCCATGGGAATAGAAAAGTTTACTCTGATGAATTGTTTCGAACTGGCGGATCAGGTGGTCGTGCAGCAGGTGGAAAAAATTTTAGTCGAGATGGGCGCAATTTCGAGGACAAAAAACGAGTAAGAAAAATCCAAAACCTCGTCGCGTGCTGTCCGCGATGCAAGAATTTCTATGCAGGTGCCAATCCGGCCGAAGAATGGCACTACCTGAACTGCGGGGAAAATGGATTAGTGCAAAGATGAAACGACAAGACGAAGATCATTGACGTCGGATGAAAATGTGACCGCCGAACAGCTTTCCAACGGAGTACTAAAGAGCCTTGAATACTTGACAGAAACGGAGAAAGCACAATGGAACAGGAAAAAAGATCGGACATCTTGTTGGTGGGGATCGGCGGGGGTGGCGGCAATGCTCTGGGCAGAATGGTTGATGCAGGGCGTCTGAGTGACCGGGTGGATGCGCTGGCGATGAACACAGATATGAGTCCGCTGATGCTTCATAAATCCAGAGGAGTAAAAATTCTCCAACTGGGAGAAAGACTCTGCCTCGGAAGAGGGTCGTGGGCAGACCCGAAGTTGGGACAAGGGGCCATGCAGGAGTCGAAAGAACAGGTCTGCGCGGCGGTGCGAGGGTACAACATGGTGATCCTGATCGCATGTCTGGGCGGAGGAACCGGTACGGGCGGGACATCGGTATTGGCCGGATGGCTGCGCGAGATGGGAATTCCCCACAAGGTTGTGGCGCAGAGTCCGTTTCATTTCGAGGGAAGCAAAAGAGCGGAGCAGGCGCGGGAGGCACTGGAACAGCTTCGACAGGCGGGCGAATGTGTCCGGGAAGTTGCCGAGGCGGAAATACGGGAGATGGCACGTGCCATGGGAATAGAAAAGTTTACTCTGGTGAACTGTTTAGACGTGGCGGATCAAGTGATTGCGCAGCAGGTAGAAGAAATTTTAGCCAAGATGGGCGCAGCCGGCCGACCGGAGAAGGAATCCGTGCACACCGGTCAATGACTGCACAGGAAGCGTGAGAGGAGGAGTTTTGTGAAAAAGGCGGAGATGGTCTCATTTTGTTTTGAAAATTGTGAGTCCGTGGAGATACCGGTCCGATGGTTTCACCAGTTCAGAATCAGCGGGATTCACGAAGAGATCGAGAAGCAGTTCGGAAACATTGAAAAAATCACGTATGCTGATTTCTGTGAAATGGAATTGTATTGGGACATTGAAAAAGAAGTGCATCGTTTCAGCGGCTTGCTGTGGGGTGTGAGGGATCATATACGCAATTGGCGTTTTCTGGAGCGCGTGCGCGCTCAGCGTGATATTGTCTCCATTTATGTGAAGTATGAAGAAGGGCTCGAAGAAACGTATTATCTGCCATGGACATCGCTTGATTTCACGGAAACCAGCAATGCGCTCCAAAAGGCGTTTTATACCCGGAACGGAAATCTTCGGATACGCATTAAAAAGAGATCCGAAGTATGATATGATAAAGATGAAAAACGATTGCAGCGGAGGTGAGAAGCATGCACGCACCGCAGCCCAAAAAGCTGCTGATCGTCAATATTCTGGACATTTTAAAGCGGTATACCGATGAGGAACACCGGCTCAGCCAGAAGGAGATCGAAACGCTTCTCAAAACAGAATACGGCATGGAAGCGGGCCGCAAAGCGGTGAAGCGGAACCTGATGGATCTGCTGGAATTCGGCTACGAGATCGAGTACACCGAGACAACCCGCCGGGTGAAGAATGCGAAGACCGGCGAGTGGGAAGAGAGTACGATCCTGACCGACTTTTACCTGGTGCACGATTTCACCGACGGAGAGCTGCGGCTGCTGATCGACGGACTGCTGTTTTCCAAACACATTCCGTACAGTCAGTGCAGGCAGCTGGTGGAAAAGCTGGAAGGACTTTCGAACCGCTATTTTCGGGCAAAGGTGGGGCACATCCGAACGCTCCCGGATACGGCATCCGAAAACAGGCAGTTGTTCCTCACCATTGAAACGCTGGACGACGCAATCTCCCGCGGCCGGCAGGTGGCGTTTCATTATCTCGCCTACGGCACGGACAAAAAGGCGCATCCGCGCAAAAACAGTGCGGGCGAAGTGCGGGAATACATTGTCAATCCCTATCAGATGGCGGCGGTGAACGGCCGGTATTACCTCATCGGGAATTACGACAAATACGAGGATGTGGCCCATTACCGTCTGGACCGCATCGCGGACATCCGGGTGTTGGATACGCCGGCAAAGCCCGCCCGCAAGGTCAGGGGGCTGGAAAACGGGTTTCATCTGCCGCGGCACATGGCGGAGCACGTGTATATGTTCACCGGCGAGAGCGCGCCGGTGACCTTCCGGCTCCGGAAATATCTTGTCAGCGAAGTGATCGACTGGTTCGGCAGCGAAATTGAATTTTTCGATGAGACACAGGACGAAGTGAGCGCCCGGGTGCGAGTGAACCTGCAGGCCATGCGCAAATGGGCCATGCAGTATGCCGTGCACACAAAAATTCTTTCCCCACAGTCATTGGCGGAACAGGTGAAAAGCGATCTGCGCGAAGCAGCGCAGCAATATGAACTTTGAGACGGGAGGAAAAGTCATGGGAGAAAGTTTCAGCCAACTGGAAGAACGGGCAAAGCGGGCAACGACGATCGAGGAGCTTTTCTGTTTGTGGAAACGGGCACACGAGGCGGAAGTCGAAGAAGGGAACTGGGAGAAAACCTGTCAGTTTAAAGAAAAGGATAAAGGAAAGAAGCATCACTTTGAACCACAAGAAGCGGCGAAATGTAATTTCACAAAAGACGGCCGCTTGGGCAATGCACAGAAAGGCAGTGTGCTCTTTATCTGCAAGGAATCCAACTTGAGCAAAGATATGAAGGTTGGAGAAAAGGATTTTTGGTTGAAAAACGAAGTTGTGCTGAATCAACCTTCAACCAGCGATTCAGCAGATGTGAAGCGTGCAAAGACAAAATATCGCAACTGCCTTTCGAAAACATTGAACAAGCTTCTTGAAAAAGAGCATACGATGCAGAAGAACCTGGAAGACTGCGCCTATATGAATTTAAACAAGCGAGGCGGATGTTCCGAATGCGACAACTTAGTGCTTGCTGCTTATATTGCAAAGTACAAAGATTTTATACGAAAAGAAATCGAGCTTTTACAATGTGACACAGTGGTTTTGTACAGTGCGAGTTGCTATACCGAAACAACGATGGGCGAGATTGAAGATGTTTTCCGCAGCGCCGGAGTGAAAACAGTTGCGAAAATCGATTGCCACCCCAGTCGATACAGCAATCAAAAAATTGAAAATATGGAAATCACAAAGAATCCCTGACTCTGTGTAAACTCCCGCTCAGATTTTGGCTGAGCGGGAGTTTTTTGTGCGCCGAAAAAGGGCCATCTGTGGTGATAGGATGAAAGCATCAAAGGAGGGAGCGAAAAATGGTTGGATTGATCGCATTTGGAAAAACTGCATCGGCGCTTGCAGCATTCGTCAAGACAGGTGACGTTTATTGCACGGAAGTACAGAGCGTACTCACCGTGCAGGAAGACATCGAAGCGATATTGCAGGAGGAATATTACAAGTTCAACTGGGACAATGATTTACAGCCGGCGAAAGATGCGTGGTCAGAGGGCACGGAGAACACGCCGGTGCTCCTTGCCGCGCCGCTTGCCCGGGAGACCGCAGAGCAGGACCCGAAGACGATAAAGCTTCTGGAAACAATGACCGAACGATACAACCTGGTGATCATCTCGGCCGTATTGGGCCAGAAAGACAGTGAATACGCACTGCCCGCAGCGCGTGCCTTTCGGGAAAAAGGTGTGAAGGTGTGCATGGTTGCATGCTTTCCGCCCAAAACGGCGCCGGAAAAAGAAAGAGAAACGGCGCAGGTGCAAAAAGCGCAGATCGAGCGGGAATTTGACCGGAGCATCCTCGACCTGGAAGAAATCCGCCGGCGAAACCTGGAAAACGAAGTTCCGGATCTCGAAAAAGTTCTCATGGATGATCATACATTGGCAAAAGTCAGTATGCGCGAGCGAATCATTGGGGAACTTGCTCTACACCGATTGGCACCTGCCCGAAGGTTGATCCTGTTGACGGAGGAATCGGCATATCTGGTATCAGATTATAAAATGGAGCCGGATGAAAGTCTGGTGCATATTTACGCGCGGGGCGAGGGTGCGGCAATCGCGGAGGAAAGAATCCCGGGCAAGCTGCGTTCGCAGCAAGCCGTTCTCCCTGCGGGCATCGTGGCTGGGCGGAACTTCTTTGCACTCGCAGAAAAGTCCATGATGAACAGCCTTGAAAACAACCGCGTGATTCTGGAAAAGCTGATCGCCCGCTATGAGCAAGTGGATCTTGTCGTTTCAGTCAGCATGCTGGCAAACGGACGATGCATGGTGGAATACATGGATTTTTTAATCGCACTGTGCGAAACGCAGAACGTAAATCTTCGAATCCTGTGCGCGCCTGCGTTTTACGAAAAGCGTAAACAAGAACCGGAACGGATGTTGCGTCACCATCTGAAAGAACAGGGGCTGGAGGTTGTATGGCTTGAAAAGCCGCAGCAGAAACTGACCCTTGGAGAACTTTGCGGCAGAGAAATACCCAAAAAAGTAGTTTGGCAGCTGGAACAATGGCGTCTTTGAAAGAGGGGCAAAATGGCGGTAAGGGAAACGGTGATTTCAGCGCGGGCGACTGAACAGCAGCAAGGACGGGAAAATCATCCGTTCGCCGTATTCCGGGCGCGGAGGCCGCTTGGTATGGAGCGATACTTGAAACAGGAAAAAGCCGACGGACATTGCCGTCGGCTTTTTCCTGTCAGAGCTTGAGCCGGGCGACCTTTCCCCAGGGTGGTTGTACGGATTCGTTGTTTAAAAGCCACAGCACCGGAATGTTTTGGGCGAGCGCCTGCGGCGGAAAGGGAGCATAACCGTCCGTCAGAACAATGATGCTGGCGGGCGGATCTTGCGCCATGTGGTCGGCTACGTATTGAAAGATGATTTCAAAACTGGTTCCGCCGCCACCCGCGGGCCGGATGATTTTGAGTTCGCTCTCATCGGAAAAGGGCTGCGGAGGGATGACCTCAGCGTCGAAAAAGCCGAGCCATCCTTCCAGCTTGCCGCCGAATTGTACGAGGGCCCCCAGAACTTCCGAGTAGGCCGCCGTAATCATTTCGTCCGACATGGAGCCGGATGTGTCGATCATGAACAGAATGTTTTTGACTACGGTGCTTTTGTCGTTAAAATCCGGCAGGAAAAACGGGCTGTCATCAAAGCGACGGTCCGGCGGTGTGAAGGAATAGTCGGTGATTTCTTCCTGAATAAAATTATTCAGAATCACTCGCCAGTCCGTCTGCGGGTCTCGCAGCGCATGCAAGAGACGCTCTGCCAGCAGAGGCAGGTTGCGGTCGGATGTTCGCTTTTTCGTGATCTGCGCCGCCGCTCGGGCCCGCTGCGACCAGACCAAGCCAAATAGGTTGTTCTGCTGCAAGTGCGCCCAGCGAGTGTGGTCGTCCCATTGCTCCAAAGAAAAATTTGAATTCGGATCCTGATGTTGGTCCTTGGATGTCGAGCCGGGGGAGGACGCTTTTTGCAAAATTTCGTACACCTGTTCTGCTGTGTACAGATAGCCCTCACTGCCGTCCGGAAGCGTGTGAATGCACGGCCCGTTCGGATGCAGGGAAATGCTGTCCGGATCTCCGCCGGCTTCCTGCAGCAGATAGGAATTGACTACGATGTCGCAGGCGACGTGAAAAAGTTCCTGATCGAGCTGCTCGCCGCGCGTGCAGTGCTGCAAAGCGATATGAGCAATTTGGTGCATCATCACATAGTCCAGCTCCTGATCGGTCAGCTGGTTCAAAAAGTCCGGATGAAACAGAATCTTTTCCCCGTCCGTCGCCACCTTTTTGATTGTTTCGTCCAAAGAATACCTCAAATGCATCAAAAGAAGCCCGTAAAAGCCGTGGTTGCACAGAATGCGCATCCGGGAGAGCAGCAGGCTGCGCGTGTACCGCCGGATCAGATCGTCAGACAGAGCCATTCAGCAGCCGTCCTTTCGTCTGCATCCATCGCACAAATTCCGGAATGGTCAGCAGTTTTTCCCGGTAATGGGGCGCAAGATTCATGTAATCCTTCATCAGTACTACGGAAAAATCCGGCGGCATCTGCTGCGCGTAACAAATGGAGTTGGCAATGCGCACAAGATCCTCTTTGTGGCTCTGTGCGTAGGATGTCATAGAGGAGACAAGGGCGTACATTGCGTCGCTGCTTTTGGGCAGCTGCGGCATTTTTCCATCGAAAATGTCCTGGATGTCGGGCAGTTCCCGGTAGATTTTGCACCAGGTACAGAATTCCGTGGCCACACCGGGGCCGATCAGACCGGCGATCAGCGGAAGCAGTTCGTCCGGATCATCCTTGATGTAATTCAAAAGATTGCTGACCATCTCCCAGGAGCGGGGCGTGGCAAAGGCGAGATCGTCCGAGGAAGCGTCGAATGTCATCAGTTTCGCATGAGAAAAGGACAGAAATCCAATGACCTTGCTGTGAATTCCCGCATGTACAGCCCATGTGCGCCAGGACGGAAAATTTCCCTCCACTTCGATGTGCAGCAGACGGTTGGCGAGCGCCTTGGGCATTTTGAAGGCGACCGATTTGTCGGTGGTTCGGTTGCCGGCTGCCAGCACGATGCAGTTTTCCGGCAGTTTGTGCTCGCCGATCACACGGTCCAGTGTGATTTGATAGGCGGCGGCCTGCACAGACTGCGGCGCCGCGGAAATTTCGTCCAAAAGAAGCAGATTGATCACGTCGTCGCCGGGGTCCATTTGAAAGATCTGAGGTTTCAGCCAGATCGCCAGCGTTTTGTCGGCGTTGGAGGTGGGAATGCCCCGCAAGTCGATGGGGTTGAACAGCAAAAGCCGCACGTCGGTCACAACGGCGGTTTTGCCGGTTTCCTGTTCGATTCGTTGGGCGATTTGTCGAACGGCCTGGGATTTGCCTACGCCGGGCGGCCCCCAAAGCATCACGGAAGGCATGGTTTTGACGGGTATCCCCTCACGAATCAGGGTGCAGTAGGCATCGGCCAGCTGCTGCGTCAGTTGTCCAACCGTCATGGTGGGCATGTTGGAAAGACGAATTTCACTCATGAATGGTTCACTCCTAATTTTTGATCGAGCATTTTCAGCTCTTTTCGGCATGCTTCCGTTTGTTCTGTAAAGCTTTCTTGCCGTTGCAGTTCTTCTTTTATATGCAGCGCTTTGTCTTGTATGGAAAAAATATTCTTTTCCCACTTTTTCAGCTGCCGGGGAAGGTTTTCCAAAGCGTGTTCCAAACGTACCAGATCGCCGGTTTCCTTGCCGGAAAGATTTACATAATATCTGCCGGAACGTTGCAGCCAGGCACCTAATTTATCGCGGGTCATGCCGGCCGGCAGGACAACGGAAAAACCGCAGAAAGAGAAAAGGGGGAGCTCCTTCGTTTCCCAAATGTGTGCGGCAAGCGCCTGATGCAGTTCTTCCCGCAGACGTTTTCTCTCATTGGCGTCGGGGGGAGTTTGCGTTTCTTTCCATTGAGAATAGAAGGCGAGATCATCGGTGCCGCGGGAAATACGCTCTTTCAAACGTTCGATTTGCCCCGGAATCTCCGCGGCTTCTTTTTCCAAAAGCAGACGGGTCTCTTCTGTTTTTTTCTGCAGCGTGATCAGACGGGTCAGTTCGTTGGCGGTTTCCACACGCTTTTTGATCAGCGGGTTCCCCACCGCCAGCGCTTTGGCCTCGGCGTAGGTCAGCACAGTGTCCTGAATGTCCGACATGCTGCGCTGTGTGAGAGAACCATCCAGCAGGGAGGCGATAAAGCGCTGCTTTGTCTCCAGCAGCTGCCAGGAATAGGCGTCAAAGCTGCCCTGGGTGATGTAGCGAAAGATCTGTACTTTGGAATGGGTATTGCCCTGGCGGAGAATGCGGCCCTCCCGCTGGATCATATCGGCGGGGCGCCAGGGAACATCCAGATGATGCAGCGTAATCAAACGGTCCTGCACGTTGACGCCGAGCCCAAGTTTGAATGTGGAACCAACCAGAACACGCACTTCGCCGGTGCGCACTTTCCCGAACAAAGTCTTTCGCCTGGCCTCGGAATCAGCGTCGTGCACAAAGGCGATCTCGCTTTCCCTGATTCCGCCGAGCAGCAAAAGTCGTTTCAGTTCATCGTAAATGTTGAAGGTTGCTTTTGGTATGGATGTATCGCAAAAAACCAGCTGCGTGCTCCCGGCCGCAGAAGTCTTGCTGTAAATGTTCAGAATGTTTTCGGCGCAGAGGGCCACTTTGGACAAATCGAAAAAAGCGGCGGCCGGGTCCACCAGCCGCAGGTCAAGGGCGGCTTTTCTTCCATCGGTGGTAATGAGAAGCATATTGTCCTCTGAACGGGAGACGTTTCCGCTGCGCACCTGCTCCACGCGGTCGGAAATGTCTTGAAGATAGGCTTCGAACTCTTTTGACTTCGGTGTGATCACATCGGTGTACCCGTCGGTTTCGGGCACCCCGTCGGATCTGTCCATCGCATGAAAATCGGAAAAAGAGGAAAGAAGAGCCGTCAGTTCGGGCAGATTGTGGAATTTTGAAAAGCGGGTCGCCAGCCGGTACCGGCGGGTATCCACATCGATTTCAAAATCTTCGCACTGTTCCGCGAACATGCCTGCCCAGCTGTCAAAGCTTTGCAGTTCCAGCAACGTCAGCTCACCTTCCTGGAGATATTTTTGGAGAATGTATGCGTCTGTGATGGAATTGGTGATCGGGGTCCCGGTGGCAAATACGACGCCGCAGCCGTTGTTTTGCCGCTGCACAATATGGACCTTGTCCAGCATTTCCTGACATTTTTTGGACCCCTGTGCGTTGATGCCCAGAACATTCGCTTGGGTTTCAAAGGGAACGTTTTTGAAGTTGTGCGCCTCGTCCACAAACAGCCGGGTGATGCCCAGCTCATCAAAGCAGATGCTCTGGAAGGCATCGTCCAATGTGGCATTCAGCTCTGCCAGCGCTTTTTGAATGGCTTTCTGCTTTTTTTTCAGACGTGCGGTTGAGGCAGTGATGTCCCGTATGTTTTTTTCGATGCTCGCCTGCTGTTTCGTCAACCGGTCCCGGTGATAGTTTTTAGAAACAGGAATCTGCTCAAAGCAGCTGTAAGCAATGAGAATGCCGTCGAACGATTCGTCGCGGATCTGCTGCAAAACGGTTTCCCGTTTGGCGGGCGAAAACGTCTCGGGTGTGACGCACAACAGCTTGGCTGACGGATACAGCCTGTGAAAAGCGTCTTTCCATTGGCCGGTCAGGTTGTTGGGAACAACAAACATGTTCTTTTGGGAAAGCCCCATGCGCAGAAGTTCCATGCCGGCGACGATCATGATATACGTTTTTCCGGACCCCACATCGTGGGCCAAAAGCGTATTGGGAGTGAACAGAATGCGGGCCACGGCGTTTTTCTGGTACGGATAGAGCTGAACGGATGGAGAGAGATTGGGAAATTGCAGAAAGGAGCCGTCGAACCTGCGCTGCCGCACACAGCCGAACTTATCCTCGAAAATAAACTCCAGCCGCCGCTTCCGGGAATCATCGGTCCAGACCCACTTTTTGAATTCTTCGATTATTTTTTTCTGCTTTTCCAGCGCCAGAACGGTTTCGCTTTGGTTCAGCACCCGCTTTTTTCCGTTCGCAGTGGGGTCAGTGATGCAAATGGATTGCATGTTCAAGGTCTTTTCCAGAATTTGAAGGGCATTGATCCGGCGCGTGCCGTAGGTTTTGGTGGCGCGAACACCGGTCGCGCGGCGTTTGTTCGGAATCTCCCAGCTTCCTGTCACCGGATCGTGCTTTGTGCACGGCCAATCCTGATTGTTGTAAATCACAGGCCCCAGGAAGGACAGATCGTTCAGGATATGAGCGATAAACGCATCGATGATGTCTGCGGGAACCCAGGGAGACCCCAGCGAAACGTAAATCTCGCTCGATGGAACAGCAGGCGGAAAGGCGTTTTCCAGCGCGGTGATGTTGTCTGCGAAATAGCCGTGATAAATTTCGTTTGCCTTTTTCGCTTCGCGCCATTTGCGCCGCAGATTGCCGGAAAGGTATTCGTCGGCCGTTTCCCAGCCCTTGTAAAAACACTCGTTCCATGTTAGCGGATTTTGATAAATAGAACCTTTCAGCGCGCCAATCACCGTTTTACAGTCAAGCCCGGTGACAGAAGAGATGTATTCGATATCCACTCTTCCCAGCGTATTCAGGCTGAGAATCAGCCCGTCCGCAGGGGTTTCCGCGTGGACACCCTGTGTGCGCTGGTCATGTTCAAAAACGTTTTCCCAGGCGAGCGGCAGATCCATGCAGGTTACTTCGCGGATGTGTAATTCCTGCTGTTTCCGTTCTTCCTGCTCTTTTTTAGCCTTTTCTGCCTGTGAGCGAATTTCCTCCCGCTTTTTCAACTGATTCTGTGTCCGTTGCAGCTTGTCGATGATCCGCCCGAGATCCCGGGAAGAAATTTCGGTTTCATCTTTGTCCGCGACGCGAAGCAGATCTTCCAGGGACAGCTGTCCAAGCTTTCGTCCTTTTTTCATGTATTTCCCTTCCTTAGAGCAGACGATTGATTTCCGGTTTGTAAACAGTATAACGAAAGAGGTTGGACAGAAATGGTCCCTGTGCAAAAAACGCTCCCACGCAATTTTGCCGAAGGAGCGTCTGCAATATGAACTAGGCCAAAAGATCCCCGATTCGCACCAGGTCCGACGTGCAGAGAAGACCTTGGCACGCAGCGTCAAACAGCGGTTCCAAAAGCGGTTTGCCGGAACGAATCCATTCCGACAGTCGCAGAAGATCCGGCGGCGGAACGGCTGTTTTGGGGGGCAGCTCTGTTTGACAAGGGTCGATTTCATCCAAAGAGAAAAATTCTTCCTTCAGCGTGAGGCCGGAAAGCCAAAACGAACCGTCCGCTTCGGGAAAGGTTCGGGATGCGTTGCGGCAAGGGACAATTTCCACCACAACGCTCCACAAAGGAACTCCGTATTTCTGCCGAAGAAGGACAAGATCTCCGGGATGGTAATCCTGTGCACGGCGTAGAAGTATCCCGGGCACCTGCGCACAAGGCGCTTCTACGCCGATTCCGTTTTGATACAGTACCCACCGTGAATGAAGCGGCTGCCCGTCAAAACGAAACATCCATTCCCGCTTCCATTCGCAGGCCGGGCTGTATTCCCGAATGTCAAAAAGGTAAGACCAGCCGGACGTCATCCATTCTTCCCGCGAGAGATCGTCCTCTTTCAGCAGATCTATTTGTCGATGGAAAAATTGTTTTCCGGCGGCATATGCATCGCCAAAAGAAGGAAACAAATCGACTACGGACGGATCGCGGAAGACCGGGGCACCGGATTCCGACTGCAGAAAGCAGTTCAAAAAATAGATCATGGGACTGGCATCCTGTCCTTTCGTTTATTTTGGAATTTCGCGTTTCATACCACCGCATCGAACGCAGCGGTAGTTGACCCAGTTTTGATTGCGGCAACCTTCCCGGATGCAGCCGATTGCACCGCATTTCGGACAGCGGTACATGATCGAACCGCAGCTCTGCCCATTCGGCTTTTTCATAAAACAGAAAGCACTCATTGAATCTCATCTCCTTTCTGCTTGGAGTATATACAAACCAGTGGACACAAAAGAGACCATTGCCTGTCTCAGGAAGGGTGAAAATAAAAAGACGACAGTTTATGTTCCAGACCATTGTATTTTTAGGGTTTACCCATACGGGACAAAAGAATCAACCTAAAAAGAGTGCCAATAGACTCACCTTTTCTGCATTGGGACGTCCCAATGTGGAAGCAGGAGCCTATTGGCACTCTTTTATAAATTATTTTTTAAAATACAAAGCGGTGTTGTACAGTCGAAAGGTGTGTTATACTAAAGAAAACCCAATAAAAATGGCGGCTATAGGGACTTTTACAAGGTGAATGACAGTTGTTTTGAGACGAAAGCAGTGAGGAGTCGGTACATAGATGGAACTCATAAACAATACGACGAAAATATTGCGAGATGATTTAGCCGCAGAGCTGAAAACGGGCAGCCGGTTGTCGATTGCGGCAGCCTGTTTCTCCATCTATGCCTTTCAGGAATTGAAAGCGGAACTGCAAAATATCGAAGATCTCCGCTTTATTTTCACCTCGCCCACTTTTACAACCGAAAAGACCAAAAAAGAAAAGCGGGAGTTCTATATTCCTCGTCTTAACCGTGAGCGCAGTCTTTACGGTACGGAATTTGAAATCCGACTGCGTAATGAACTGTCACAAAAATCCATTGCAAAAGAGTGTGCAGATTGGATCCGTCAGAAAGTTACGTTCAAATCCAATGTCACCAATGAGAATATGCCGGGGTTTATCAATCTGGACGATAAGAACTATATGCCGGTCAACGGATTTACGACGGTAGACCTCGGCTGTGAACGCGGCAATTATGCTTATAATATCGTGCAGAAAACAGAGGCCCCGTTTGCAAATCTCTATATGGAGCTGTTTGACAGTCTCTGGAACGATGAGAAGAAACTTCAGAATGTTACCGATGAAGTAATCGAAAACATTTCAGCCGCCTATGCTGAGAATGCCCCGGACTTCATCTACTTTGTGACGCTGTATAATATCTTCAATGAGTTTCTGGAGGATATTTCAGAAGATGTTCTTCCCAATGAGGCCACAGGCTTCAAGCAGAGCAAAATTTGGAGTATGCTCTATAACTTCCAGCGCGACGCCGTTTTGGCCATTATCAATAAGCTGGAAAAATACAACGGCTGTATCTTGGCCGACAGCGTAGGTTTGGGCAAAACTTTTACCGCTTTGGCCGTGATAAAATAC
The DNA here is from genome assembly GCF_045865535.1 of Owariibacterium komagatae. Taxonomy (GTDB): domain Bacteria; phylum Bacillota; class Clostridia; order Oscillospirales; family Ruminococcaceae; genus Ruthenibacterium; species Ruthenibacterium komagatae. The sequence goes on along the minus strand of NZ_AP031406.1, from coordinate 969,642 downwards.
TACGAAAATCGGAACAAATCGGTGCTGGTGCTCTGCCCTAAAAAATTGACCAACAACTGGAATACCTATAAAGATAATTATGTTAACAACCCCATTGCGTCAGACCGCCTGCGATATGACGTGCTTTATCATACAGATTTGAACCGTGACTATGGCAAATCAAATGGCCTTGATTTGGATCGCCTGAACTGGGGCAACTATGACCTTGTTGTAATCGACGAGTCTCACAATTTCCGAAACGGCGGAAAGCTGTCCGGCCAAGAGGGAGAAAAAGAAAACCGTTACTTGCGGCTTTTGAATAAAGTGATCCGTACAGGCGTCAAGACGAAAGTTTTGATGCTGTCCGCCACGCCGGTCAATAACCGCTTCAACGATTTGAAAAATCAGTTGGCGCTTGCCTACGAAGGCAATACCGAACTGATCGATGAAAAGCTGAATACAACCCGCAGCATTGATGATATCTTCAAAAATGCACAGCAGGCTTTTAATACATGGAGCAAATGGCCGCCGGAAGAACGCACCACCGAAAACCTGCTCAAAATGCTGGACTTCGACTTCTTTGAAGTGCTGGATTCCGTAACCATTGCGCGTTCGCGCAAACATATCCAGAAATATTACGACACCAGCGCCATCGGGACATTTCCGACCCGCCTGAAGCCGGTTTCCTTGCGTCCCCAACTGACGGATTTGAAAGAAGCTATCAACTACAATCAGATTTTTGAGCAGTTGACGCAGCTCGATTTAACCATCTATACTCCAACGCACTTTATTCAGGGCAGCAAAATAGAAAAGTACGCGGAGCTCTATCAGGACAATAAAGTCAATGTCGGCTTCACCCAGGCCAACCGTGAACAGGGCATCCGCCGCCTGACCGCCATCAATCTGATGAAGCGGATGGAAAGCTCTGTCTATTCGTTCAATTTGACCCTAAAGCGGATTCTTGCCCTGATTGACGATACGATTCAGCGTATCGATGCCTATGATAAAAACGTAGGTGATACATTGAGCCTGACCGACATCAGCAACATGGAAGACCAGTTTGATGCTGACGATCAAAGCGAAAACGACCTGTTCACCTTTGGCCGCAAGGTCAAAATCGAAATTGGCGACATGGATTATGTGTCATGGCGAAGAAGTCTGGTAAAAGACCGGGATGTTCTGGAATTGCTCACGTTGATGGTGGGCGATATTACGCCGCAGTATGACAGTAAACTGCAAAAGCTGCTGCAGGTTTTGAAAAATAAAGTGGAGAACCCGATCAATCCCGGTAACCGTAAGGTCATCATCTTCACTGCTTTTGCCGACACTGCTGAATACCTGTACGAGAATGTAGGCTCCTACATGCTGGAAACCTTTGGCCTGCATACGGCTATGGTGTCCGGCAATGTGGAGGGCCGTACCACTGTGCCCAAATTGCGCAGTGATTTGAATACGGTTCTGACCTGTTTCTCGCCCATCTCAAAGGACAAGCATTTGCTGATGCCCGGCGATAACCGCAGCATTGATATTTTGATTGCCACTGACTGCATTTCCGAGGGCCAGAACCTACAGGACTGCGATTATCTTATCAATTACGACATTCACTGGAATCCCGTGCGCATCATTCAACGCTTTGGCCGAATTGACCGTATCGGCAGTAAAAACGCCTGTATTCAGCTTGTGAATTTCTGGCCGGATGTGACGCTGGACGAATATATCGATCTGAAAGCCAAAGTGGAAACCCGCATGAAAATTGTGGATATGACCGCCACCGGCGATGACAACATTCTGAGCGAGGAAGAAAAAACCGATTTGGAGTACCGCAAAGCGCAGCTGCGCCGATTGCAGGAAGAAGTGGTGGACATTGAGGAAATGTCCAGCGGGATTTCCATCATGGACTTGGGACTCAATGAGTTCCGGCTGGACTTGCTGGATTACATGAAAGAGCATCCTGATATTGAGCACGCACCTTTTGGCCTTCATGCAGTGACTGCCGCAACGCAGGATATGCCTGCCGGTGTGATTTTTGTTTTAAAGAATCGTTCCGGTGCGGTCAACATCGACCATCAAAACCGGCTGCATCCATTCTATATGGTTTATATCAGCAAAGCGGGAGAGATTATCTGCGACCATCTTTCTCCAAAGCAGATGCTGGATAAGATGCGGTATCTCTGCAAGGGGAAAACGCAGCCTATTCCGGAGCTGTACCGTGCTTTCAACAAGGAAACGCATGACGGAAAAAACATGGAAGGCTTTTCCCGTTTGCTGGGGGATGCCATTGCTTCCATCATTGAAGTGAAAGCCGAAAGCGACATTAACAGCTTTTTGGGTGGCGAGCAAATCAGTTTTCTGGCCAATAAGATCAAAGGTCTGGATGACTTTGAATTAGTTTGTTTTTTGGTGGTCCGTGATGCCCCCGAAAAAAGCAGCCGCAAAGATGCGTTTCGCCTTGTGATTGCTGGCAGCAGAGAGTTTGCGGATTATTCCACACTGACCAGTGCGGTGGACGCGTATTTGCAAAAACTGGCGCCGAAAAAGCCCGTAGTGATCGTCAGCGGAACAGCCAAAGGCGCCGACCGTCTGGGGGAACAGTACGCCCGGCAAAAAGGATATCAACTGGAAGAGCACCCTGCAAATTGGCATTATTACGGAAAGGCAGCCGCTGTAAAACGCAACGCGGAAATGGCGCAGATCGCGGATGCGGCCATTGTATTTTGGGATGGAGCGTCCGCCGGGGCAAAGAACATGATTGAGTGCGCCGAAAAAGCGAATATTCCTTGTGAAGTGATTCGCTTTGAATCGTCCGGGAGGTGAGCGGATGCTGGGGTTGCCGAAATCTACGGAATTGAATCAGCCGCTGCCCAAGACAGCCATTTACGCCCGGTTCCAGATGAACGCAGCGGAAAAGGCAAAAATCGATGCGGACATCTCCCGCATCGTGATTGTCAATGAAGTGTCGGCCGAAAAGCTGAACCTTGCGCCGGGTAAAACAGTGCAGGCGTTCTTTGTGTTGCAGGTGCAGCTCAAGCAAAAAGAGTTCAGCGAAAAAACACTGATTACCCTCTCAAAACTCATCCCGCAGAATATGGTGCTTTTGCTGGAGCACGGTGGACAGGCAAAGCTGGCCGTCTATTACACCAAACTACTGCAAACGCCGTGGTGTGATCCGGCTGTGCTGACACTTTCACTCAAAGGTCTGACGATGGACGCTGTGTGGGAGAATGTCGTCATTCAAATTGGCGGCATCCAAATGCAAAGCGGCAACACGCTGGAGCGGCAGATCGTTCTGGACGAGCAGCGTGCAAAGCTGGAAAAAGAAATTGCCCGGCTGGAAAAGTTAGCTCGGGCGGAAAAGCAGCCGAAGAAGAAGTTCGAGTTGGTGCAAAAGATAAACGAATTGAAAAAGCATAAGGAGACAAAATGGTTATTACATTTTTGATTGGAAATGGCTTCGATTTGAATTTAGGACTTAATACGCAATACACAGATTTCTACAACTACTATTTTACTTTGGACTCAGCAAAAGATGACATGCTTGTCAAACAAATTAAAAGCAATTATGAGAACTGGGCAGATTTGGAAATGGGTTTGGCTAAATTGGCGTCAAATTTAAAAAGCAATCAAATTGAAGAATTTCTTCAAAGTAAAGAAAGAATGGAAGATGCCCTCATCGAATATTTGAGAAGACAAGAAAATCGGATTGAATTTTCTGAAGAGCTGTCAGCAGAGAGTTTCAAATCAAGTGTAGTTTCTTTTTATAACATACTTAATACGCAGTGGCAGGAGGAATATCAAAATTTAAGGCGCAGTTTAAAAGAAAGCATCACATATCAATTTGTAAATTTCAATTATACAAACACTTTGGACCGATTGGTTACTTTATGCAAAAATAAATACAAGCCTTTATCGAACCGCGTGATTGCACAAACGACATATCCGGATACAATTCGGGAGCCTCTTCATATCCACGGAACACTTAAAGACAATCTGATTTTGGGAATCGATTCTGTAGACCAAATTAATAACTTCGAAAATAGAAATAATCCAGAGTTGTCGGCTTATTTGGTCAAATCAAATATTAACAAGGCTTTGGGTGAGAAGCGGATGGAACGTTTCTGTAATATGATTGATAAAAGCCGATATTTGTTTCTTTATGGGCTTTCTTGGGGCGATTCCGATCAGACGTGGTGGAAATATATTATAAATTGGCTTTCTAAAAATCCCAACAATCGATTGATTTTATGTGCGTATGCTAAAGGGGTTGTACCTATTTCAGCATCGAAAAAACTTCGAATTGCAGACAAGAAGAGATCATTTTTTGTGAAACAAGGGCTTGGAGACGAAGACGTATATCAGCAAATTGAAGACCGTATTCAAGTTATAATTAATCCGAATATTTTTTCGCTGGACGGAACACACACACATGCGGAAACAAAACCGTCTAACACAAATGTGGTAACGCTGTCAGAGAAGGAACTTGTGGGGGCTATGTAATGGACAAACTGAAAATGCACACACCGAATAAGGCGGATGAGAATTTTAAGAAGTTGGCGGCGCTGTTTCCCAATGCAGTGACGGAGACGATTGACGAAAACGGTGTTGTGGTGCGTGCCATTGATAAGGACGTACTGATGCAGGAGATCAGCACTACTGTGGTGGACGGAAAAGAAGAGCGCTATCAGTTCACTTGGCCGGACAAGAAAAAGTCCGTGCTGTTGGCCAATGCACCGATTGCCAAAACGCTGCGCCCCTGTCCTGCTGAAAGTGTCGGCAAGGACGGCACGCCCGGCGGTTTCGATTCTGAGAACCTGTACATCGAGGGCGACAATCTCGAAGTGTTGAAGTTGTTGCAGGAAACCTATCTGGGCAAGGTCAAGATGATTTACATTGATCCGCCCTACAACACCGGCAACGACTTTGTATATGAGGATGATTTTGCCCAGAACACCGAGGAGTATCTGGCCAACAGTGGCCAGTACGATGAGGAGGGCAACCGCCTTGTGCTGAACACCGAGAGCGATGGAAGATTCCATACCAAATGGTTGAATATGATTTATCCACGTCTGAAACTGGCAAAGGATTTGCTGGCAGAGGATGGGGTCATTTTTATTAGTATTGATGAAAATGAAATCGAAAATCTAAAGAAGATAGGAAATGAGATTTTTGGAGAACAGAATTTTGTGGGAGCAGTGATTTGGGAGAGGGCTTTCGCTCCCAAAAATGATGCAAAATACCTGTCGGATAGTCATGACTATATTGTGATTTTTGCAAAGTCCATATCGGAGTTCGATATAGGTTTATTGCCACGGTCAAAAGAAGCTAACAGTAGGTACAAAAACCCTGATAATGATCCAAGGGGTCCTTGGTCAGCTGACAATATGACAGTAAAAACATATACAGCTTCATATGATTATTCAATCACGACACCAAACGGTAACGTGGTGCATCCTACAGATGGAAGATGTTGGTTTACAAGCAAAGAACGCATGCAAAAGCTAATTGAAGATGGTCGAGTTTGGTTTGGTGAAGACGGAGGTAATATGCCCCGTTTAAAAAGATATCTTTCTGATGTACAACAAGGTATGACTGCTACAACCATTTGGAAATATACAGATGTAGGTCATAATCAAGAAGGAAGACAAGAACTAAAAAAGCTGTTTGACGATAAAGGATACTTTGACGGTCCAAAGCCAGTTAGACTTCTTTCACGTGTTCTACAAATTGCTAATGTGTCAGCTGATGCGGTTGTTCTTGACTTTTTTTCCGGCTCTGCAACAACGGCACATGCGGTCATGCAGCTGAATGCAGAAGACGGTGGCAACCGAAAATTCATCATGGTGCAGCTACCTGAAAAAACGGACGAAAAAAGCGAAGCCTACAAAGCGGGCTATCAAAACATCTGTGAAATCGGTAAAGAACGCATCCGACGCGCCGGAGCGAAAATCAAAGAAGAAAATCCAATGACAACCATGGATTTGGATGTTGGCTTCCGTGTGCTCAAATGCGACAGCACCAATATGAAAAATGTGTATTATCATCCGGATGAATACGAACCCAGCATGTTCGACAGTTTGGCCGACAATATCAAAGAAGACCGTACCCCGGAAGATTTGCTGTTCCAGGTTATGTTGGACTTGGGCGTCCTGCTTTCCAGCAAAATCGAGCAAACCGAAATCGCCGGCAAAAAGGTTTTCAATGTGGCAGACAATTTCCTGATCGCCTGTTTTGATGAAAATGTCACCGATGAAACAATCACCGCCATTGCCAAACAAAAGCCCTATTATTTCGTCATGCGCGACAGCTCTCTCGCCAGCGATAGCGTCGCCACCAACTTCGACCAAATCTTCGCCACCTACAGCCCCGACACTGTAAGGAAGGTATTGTAATGATTAATTCTATACTCAGTTTTATCAATAACAATGGTGTCTTGTTTGGTTTTCTTGGAATACTTGTTACGGCAGCAAGTTCTTTGTTAATAAATAAAAGAAAGGAAAATCGCGAAAATATCAAAGATTTAAAAGCACAATGTGAAAATTTAAAACAAGAGTTACAAGAATGCAAGGCAAAACTTGAAGATTATCAGAGCATTGAAAAAGCGGAAACACGCATGGATAAATCGCTGGGTTCTATTTATCAGGAACATATGCCAGATGGCTCTACTCGCAATATTTGTGGGTACTGTTGGGAAAAGGAACATATAAAAATACCATTGGTGCCCAGAAATTATGCCAGCGTTTTGGAAGGCGGTACTTACAAATGGTATGAATGTCGGAATTGCAAAGCGAAGCATTATACTAATTAAGGTGGCACAAATGAAATTTAACTTTAAAATCCAACAATACCAGACTGATGCGGTGGACGCTGTCGTGAAAGTGTTTGCCGGACAGGAATTTCACGACCGGATTCGGTATGTGCGTGATCTCGGCAAAAAGAATAGTCAATCCGTGTATCAGATGCCGATGGTGGATGCGGCGGATGAGGCATACGATCCGGACGATGACACCGGTTTTAAAAACGAGGAAATCGGTCTTACGGACGCCCAGCTTTTGCAAAACATCCACAAGCTGCAAAGTGAGAACAACATCAAACTCTCGCCGGAATTGGTAAAGAGCCTGGGCCGATGCAGTCTGGATGTGGAGATGGAAACCGGCACCGGTAAAACATATGTGTACATCAAAACCATGTTCGAGCTGAACAAGGTGTATGGATGGAGCAAGTTCATTGTCGTGGTGCCTTCCATCGCCATCCGGGAAGGCGTGAAAAAGAGTTTCGACATCATGGCCGACCACTTCATGGAGTATTACGGCAAAAAGGCCCGCGTTTTCATTTACAACAGCGCGAATCTGAATCAGCTGGACAATTTTTCCGCGGGATCGGGAATCCAGGTCATGATTATCAACACACAGGCTTTTGCCTCTTCACTGAAAGAGGATGGGAAAAGCAAGGAAGCGCGCATCATTTACTCCAAGCGCGATGAATTTGCATCCCGCCGGCCCATTGACGTGATCAAGGCGAATCGGCCTATCCTGATTTTAGACGAGCCGCAGAAAATGGGCGGTGCTGTCACGCAAAAGGCACTGAAAAATTTCAATCCTCTGTTCAGCCTCAATTATTCGGCCACCCATGCCGTCCAGCACAACCTTGTCTATGTGCTGGACGCTTTGGACGCGTTCAATAAGCGCTTGGTCAAGAAAATCGAGGTCAAGGGCTTTGAAGTGAAAAATCTTCGGGGAACGGACAGTTATCTGTTTTTGGAACAGATCGTTCTCTCCCCCAAGAAGCCGCCGATGGCCCGCATCGAAATGGAAATCGGCTACAACAAATCCATCAACCGGGAAACCCGCGTCTTGGGTGTGGACGATAACCTGTATCACATTTCACAGGGAATGGAACAGTATCGGGGATATACCATCTCTGAGATAGATCCGCTGCGTGGCACGGTAACCTTTACAAACGGCGAAGTGATCAAAACCGGCGATGTGGTGGGCGATGTATCGGAAACCGACATGCGCCGCATCCAGATTCGCGAAACCATTCTGTCTCATTTTGAAAAAGAAGAGAAAAACTTCAACATGGGCATCAAAACGCTTTCGCTGTTTTTCATCGATGAAGTAGCGAAATATCGCCAATACGATGAGAACGGAAATGAGAAGCTGGGCGAGTACGGCCAGATGTTTGAAGAGGAGTATTTCCATATTCTCAACGCGCACTTGACGCTGGAAGACACACCTTATCAGAAATATCTGCGTCAGGTTTGTAGCGAGCCATCGGCAGTCCACAAAGGATATTTCAGCATCGACAAGAAGACCGGTCGCAGCGTGGACAGCCAGGTCAAAAGAGGCAGTGAGTTTTCCGACGATATTTCCGCCTATGATTTGATTTTGAAGAACAAAGAGCGGCTGCTCTCTTTTGAAGAGCCCACTCGGTTCATCTTCTCGCACTCCGCATTGCGGGAAGGCTGGGATAACCCCAATGTGTTCCAAATCTGCACATTGAAGCATTCCGACAGCCAGACGGCCAAGCGGCAGGAAGTGGGGCGCGGTCTGCGTTTGTGCGTGAATCAAAGCGGCAACCGGATGGATGTCCAAAGCTGCGGCGACCGTGTGCAGGACATCAATTTGCTTACGGTCATTGCCAGCGAGAGCTACAAGACATTTGTTTCCGATTTGCAAAGTGACATCAATAAAGAACTCTATGACCGTCCGACTACGGCTACCAGCGAGTATTTCAAAGGCAAGTATGTCCGGGTGGATGGTGTTCCCACGCTGATTGATGCAGAGACTGCAGATGCGATTGAGTTCTATCTGATCAGCAATCAGTATGTTGATATGAAGCGGAAAGTGACCGACAAATATCGCGCCGATGTGCAGTTGGGAACTGTTGCGCCGCTGCCGGAAGAGTTAGCGCCCATGGCAGAAGGTATTCATTTGCTGATTCAGGCTGTTTACGACGAACGCGCTCTGAAAGAGATGTTCGTGGACGGCCATGAAACCAAAGTGAAGGAAAATCCGCTCAACGAAAATTTTGCCAAAGCGGAATTCCAAGCGTTGTGGAAGGAAATCAATCACAAGTATGCTTATACAGTATCTTTCGACAGTGCAGAGCTTGTCCGAAAAGCAATTGCCCACGTCAATGACCGGCTGTTTGTGTCTGAACTGCAATACACCACAACGGTAGGCCGCCAGAAAGATGAGATGAACGAACATGAGCTGGGACGCGGGGATTCTTTTGGCGGAGAGAAAACCCGGACACAGACACTTCGCAAAGCGTCGTCCGGGCGATTGGAGTATGACCTTGTGGGGAAAATAGCACAAGGCACAGTGCTCACCCGGAAAACAGTAGTGGGAATTCTGAAAGGGCTGCGTCTGGATAAACTTTACATGTTTAAAAACAATCCGGAAGAGTTTATCACGAAAATCATCCGCCTGATCAATGAGCAGAAAGCCACGATGATTGTGGAGCATATCTCCTATGACCGCATTGGCGGTCATTATGACAGCGCCATTTTCACCGCTGAAAAAAGCGCCCATGATTTTGATAAGGCGTTCCGCGCCACAAAAGCAATTCAGGATTATGTGTTTACGGATGGCATTGCAGAGCAAAGCATCGAACGTAAATTTGCGCAGGATCTGGATGCTGCCGAAGAGGTGTGCGTGTATGCCAAACTGCCCAAGGGATTTCATATCCCCACGCCGGTGGGAAACTACTCTCCGGACTGGGCCATCGCTTTCTACGAGGGAACGGTGAAGCATATTTTCTTTGTGGCGGAGACAAAAGGAACCATGGAGACGCTGCAGCTAAAGCCGATTGAGCAGGCGAAAATCCGCTGTGCCCGTAAGTTGTTTAACGAATTGTCCACCAGCAAAGTAAGGTATCATGATGTGGATAGCTATCAGCACCTGCTCGATGTGATGAAGACGATTTGAAAACCGGAGGAGGATGTGTGTATGTCAGAGTGCGTTCCGTTTTATAGGAAATATATTCAAGGTGTTGTATCTCAGGCAAATTTGAAAAAGACTGCTTTGAACAGAAACTTTGTATATGGACAACTGACGAAATGGCTGCGGCAGCAAAATATTCACCTTGAGAAAGAGATGTTCCGAGCGGTGTTATCTGCTTGCAATCAGCTGGCAGACGATTATCTTACATCCGGTTCAGAAGATATTAAGGCGGTCAGTGAAAAAAGCCGATATTTTCACACTTTTACAGGTTTAGATGGACTTCATACCGATAACAAACAGGTAAAAAAGTATATAACGGATTTTTGGCCCATACTGAAGCAATGTCTGGATACGGACAAGGTGTTAGGGGATGCATCCATACGAAGCAGGCGAGTGGATGTTGTCTGCGTAGGGCGATTGTTTGATTCTATTTTGGAATATGTGGCCGATGATCAAAAAGAGCAAGTTGTCGCATTAATGAACGAATTTATGCGATGTGATTTGGAAAGTTAAATCTAGGAGTAGCCGAGTTTCGGAAAGGCTAATTAGCCTTTCCGAAACTCGGCTTTTTTCTTCACCAGCTTGCATTAAATCCTAGAGAAGATATGAAGAAATTTCTGCTTGAAAAATGTGCGAATTCAAAAATTGAAGAAACTTTTATGTTGAATATAGCTGCTGTTATCATATTAGACAGGGCAGAAGGGACGACTCCGTTTCATTTTGATAAAGATTACAGAATCAGTAATAAAAAGTATCAACATTTACTTGCAAAAAGCAATGTTTATATTAAATGATTAAATAGAAAACGACATCATCGTTTGTACTGACGATGATGTCGTTTATGGATACGCCTAGCAAAATGCTAAGTGCGTAGAAATTATCTATTGTAGGTAGAGTACTGCCGGAAAACCATTTATACACAGATTGCGGATTGTTCAAGCGACAATAAATCTGTAAATCGCGAACCGTGTACCCAGCAGCAAGGCAAAGACATCGTAGACGCTGACCAGTCGCAGTTGGAGAAATTTGCGGATAAGAGGGTAAATTCATAATTATTTCCTTCTTCCTCAAAATTAAATGTATTCTTTGCTGTTGATGCTGTTTGTGTTTCAACGTATGTAATTATATCAAATAACAAGGGTGATAATCAGGACTTTTCGTGCCTGAAAAAAGGTTTTTAGCCTGCGAGGCGATTGTTTTGAAATTTGTGATGTGATAAACTTGTTATAGTTATAAGTTCTTTTATTGCACGAATTATTTTGCATGTAAAAATTATAAGGGTTGATATGATATGGCGAAAATAATTTATGACAATATGAACATTTCCGTGTTGGAATCTCACATCAGTAATCTGTTGCAAGGACTTGAATATTGGGGGGATTTAAATCTTTCTAACCACGAATACGAAACGCTGAAACGTCGACTGAGTGATGCAATCCAAAACAGCACTTCTCGATCCGATTTGGATGTGTTGTGGCAATATCCTGTTTGTACGGTGACAGTTGCTGTTTTTTTAATGCGATATGAGTTTGACGCTAATTTTTGGGGTGCTTTCGAAGATGCATTAAATATTACTCTCTACCCGCAAACACAAGGCGTAGTTGGAGATCTCTTTTTGCAGACCATTCGTCGATATCACTTTCAGTCGGCACCGCAGTCGGATAAACGGAAATATGTTGCTACTTTGCAATTTCAACTTGCTGCCCCACCGGATTCTACGATATCAGATCTTTTTTTCGTCATGCAAAATGACGCAAGCCGTTTTTTCGATCCGTACATGTTGCTGGAATCTTTGACTACTTGGCGTGCTTACCTGATACGAAAGCCGCTTCTTTCTTTCCTGGAACGCTTTCCTGACACGCGTGCATTGGATCTTATCACGCAAGTCCATGAAACCATGCAAGCCGTAGACAGTGGTGCGAATCCGGAAGATTCGTTGGCTGAGCTGTATATTGAATGGATCAGTCAGGAAAAGCGCGCGCGGAGCAATCAAAAATCCGGTGAAAAGGATTGGCAGCCTCATTTGATTTACGAGCCTGATGGACGCGGACTATGCATGGTTCTGCCAGCGGTTTCAATGAAGGAAAACTGGATCGAGGAAGTGCGTTGGGAAATTACAAACAACACTGGGGAAAATTGGAAATGTCTGAATAGGGTTTTTGCATCAAGAGGCACTCGTTATACGGCAGAGTGCAGTGTTGCAGTGCGGCCTTCTGAAAATTATACTGTGGAGCTGTTTCATGTCGAGGCAGAAGAGGAATGTCTCGTTTCGAAGACCGTTTCCGGTCTTAATCGGACGGCAGTCCTTCTCTTCGATACGAATGGACTGCCATTAATGCGCAGCAACTGGTTGCCAGAACATGGTGTAATCTTATTGGCCGGTCCGGAAGCGCATTGGCAGGATCGTGGTGGATTTTACAAGGAACAGCTTTATGCACCTATGCTTGGTGAGTTCACGGCTTGGCGGTTGACACCGATGTCAGGTCGTGCCAATTTGACTTGTGTCAGGGCAGGGACAACCGTTCCTGCAATTTTACAGATTCGTTCCCACGCTAAATTGAATTATGACGGTGAAACATTGTTTGGGCTTCCGCTTTCATTTTGGACGATCCCGGTCTTTATTGAGTTTCCTTGCATATCAATCCTCACAGAGGATGAACAGGATCGTGAGGACTTGACTCTGGTCTTAGCGGGGCAGAAGTATGTTCTTTCAGAGAAAGATGAGACAATCGCGCTGGCGAATTTTCTTTCTGCGGCGCCGGAATATGGAAAATATTCTTTGCGTCTGTATCAAGGACATCAACTGATTCAGTTCTCAGAGTTCTTTTATTTGCCGGAAATAGAAAGTGATTATTCACCAGATTATCCTTGGAATCGTATGAGTCCGCAGACGCAACGCTTTTTGCATTTTACATTACCGGAAAACATATCACTTGAATTCTCCAATGCCACTTGTACGGAGACGCCCAAAGGCATGTTTGCGACGTTTTCACCAGAATGCGCTAAACTGGATGGGTTCTTGCGCTTTCAACAGGCTGAACGCTCTTTCTCTATTCGTGTCGAGCTCCCTGTTCTTCCATGCAGTTGGAGAATACTGGACAGCACTGCCCCAGATGAAACGATTCCTTCTTCCATTCCGATGTCTGATTTTGTGAAGAAGAACTTTTTGCTCAGAGTCCAGCTGTACGGAAGCTGTGTGAAAGATTTTTATCATATTATTCTTCGCAGCGTCAATGGAATTGAACAACAAATTCCCCTTTGGTTTCACAATCGGAATACGGCTAGCCTTTTGCTGAACGCTTTTGCAGATACAATTTCGCATATCCCACTGCCGGCAGTGTTACTGTTGTGCAATGAGTCTCACCCCAATGATCCGGTTTCGCTATTGTTTATTACCGAAACTCCGGAATTTCTGAGCCGCCCAGTTGTCGGTAAAAACCGTAAGAACTTATATTTTGCACCAAATCAGATACTGCCTGAAACACTTGAACTGACAGCCTATGGGAAGAATGGCCCTACAATCCGTTTGGACTGTAGCTCGGCTGAACTGATCACCGCAAAAGGCCAAAGTAGATTGACTATAGGATGCTCTCAGCAGCTGATGGATGGTGTTTATATTGTAACTTCTTCCAGTCAACAGGAAATAGATTTTCTATGGAAAGGTACAGTTCCTTTGACGGTCCGAAAAAACATATTTACTGTGCCAAGCTGTGTCAAAGTCAGGCCGGAAAATATTCAAACCCCGAAGAGCTATATTCAGCAGGCGGTTTATGATATTTTGCGTTATTCATCGAGCCCAAAAGCCAATTTTGCCGATAGTTGCAGTATGCAGGTGAATCCAGCATCTGGCTGGAGAAACATTGCACTGGACGAGACGGACCTAATTGAATTAATGGCGATAGCGGAGTTTACTCTGTTGCCGCAGATTTCTCACCGTATGAAGCGGCAAATCTGCATTCTAATGCAACGAATTTCTGAGACATTCTTGAATGGACGGGCACGATGGGAACTGCTTTGCCACTTGGTACAGATACATTGCAGTCAGGAAGTTTTTGACATGTGCCGAAGCCAGTATAGTCTGATTCTTTTTGAAAGTTTTGGAAATCAGGAGTTTTGTTTGGAAATTGCTCGTAACTTGAAACGCTACAACAGCGAGCTGGCTTTACTTGTTTTGGAGCAAAGAGAATTATCTATTCGGGCTGTATTGCAGGATAATTTGAAAGTTTTGGGTCAGGAAGCTGTCTTTTCGATGCTGGGAGTGCCTGCGAATGTTGACGTTGCGAGAGCACAGGAAATGCGGAAAGAATTTCTGCTAGAACGGCCCGGCAATGGGGTTGAGATTGTATTGAGCAAGAAACTTTCCGGGGATATGAAGTTGGTCAGTGAAACCATTCAAATCGACGGATCTCATGTCAGTTTGAATTACCAGCCTGAAAAAGTGGTCGATGCCTTGTTCTTTGACCAGAACCGATATGTGGATTTATATGCGAACTGGGCAATAAATACAGAGTATCATACCGGTACAGGGGATTATTCTCGGCAGAAAATGATCATATGTGCGGTCAAGGATGGACAGAGAATTTTGACAGAAGGTTTGCAGGGCCTGTGTTATGGCGATGATAGCTGGTTGGTGAGGCCGTATGCGCGAGCATTGTCTGCGCGCCAAGCAGAGGGATGTATGCAGGCGCCTCCAACAGTTTCATCCTATCCCAGATTTTTCTATCTGATGGGTATCGCTGCTTTGCTGTTCCGTCTCAACGGCTCATCTCAAATGCCGATTTCCCTTGCACAGGCGGCTGAGCTGTTTCTCGCGCGTGCAGGGCAAGTGGCGCCGCGAATGCTCCAAAGAGATTTAGTCATGGCATCTACTTATGTATATCTGAAGAAAAAGGAGCGGTCCTTATGGCAATGAATCCGAGAGAGACCACGGAGAAAATCCGCACAGATTATGAAAATTATCTGTGCTCTATTCTTACGGTTCGAGACGCTGAGATTACCAGAAAAGCACATGCCAGTGTGCATACAGACCGTTTCGTCAAGGGACCGTACTTGGAAACCACATTACCATTTGTCAACGGGAAAAGCTTGAAAGAACTGGTCGATGAAGGGCTGTTGTCACAGGAATTTGCCCATGTCGGCGGAGCACTTCATTATGATGATTGGAAATTGCGTTGCCATCAGGAAATCGCGTTGCGCAAGTGCGTACAGGAAGGACGTAATATCATTGTTTCTACTGGTACAGGATCCGGAAAAACAGAATGCTATCTGTATCCAATCCTTGATTCGCTTTTGAAAGAAAAGGAAAAGGGGACTCTTGGACCAGGAGTTCGTGCGTTGTTGCTGTTTCCCATGAATGCACTGGCAAATGATCAACAAAAAAAACTTCACAAATTGTTGCATGATTACCCAGATATTACGTTTGGACGCTATACCGGAGAAACACCGCACAAAGGTGAGAAGGAAACAAGCGCAGAAGCAGAAGCCCGGCTTCATAGTCAATATAACAACGAACATCTTCACGACGCAGACCCATTATTGCGCACTTCGATTCCAAATGAAGTGATGTGTCGTGAGACCATGATTGAGAATCCGCCGCACATTCTATTGACGAACTATGCCATGTTGGAGTATCTGTTATTGCAGCCAGATACTGCGCCTTTTTTTGATACGGAATTTGCTTTCAGATGGCAGTTCCTGGTATTAGACGAGGCTCATACATATAAGGGAGCAACAGGAACAGAAATCGCATTTCTGCTGCGACGATTGAAGGAACGAATCCGAGGATACATGCACAATAATTTTCGGTGTATTGCCACCAGTGCCACATTAGGCAGCAGCGATGCCCAAGAAGGACTGGCTCAGTTCGCGTCCAAACTGTTCGGTGAGCCGTTTTTTGCAGAAGATGTGGTGACTTCGAAACGCATTCATCCGGAAGCACCTGAAGATGCAAAACTGTATCGTCCGGAGTTCTATCATGAACTCAATGAAGAAACGCGCAGCCTTACAGAAAGTGAACGCAACTCCCGGTTATATGAGGTTTTAATACGTGATCGACGGCTGTATCGTTTGTACGCTGCACTGGAAGGAATCCCGCAAAGACTGGAAGATGTTGCTAATGTGATTTTCCCTGACGCGGGTAATAAAAAAGAGGCTGAGGCTGCTTTAATTGACATGGTGGAAATGGCGGCTGCCGCAAAGCCGACCCCGGAGAATGCAGCGTTGTTGCCTGCTCGTTATCACCTGTTTCTCAAAGCTTTGGAAGGCCTTTTTGTGCAGTTGTACCCTAATAAGCAGGTTTTCCTGGATCGTCATGAACAGTCTTCCGGGCAGGATGGACAACGATACCCGGTCTTTGAACTGGCCAACTGCCAGAATTGTGGTCAAGAATATCTGGTAGGACGTCAGAAGGATTCGCCGACTGGCGGCAAAGTTTTAGCGCACTCAAGCGACATGGAGCAGCCGGAATTCTATCTGATCAATCAGGACTTCGGAGAAGAGGAAGTTTTATTTGATAGTGACGATGAAACAGATGTGGCAGCACATTACAAGAACAAAAAAAACAAGATGGAGAAATATCATCTCTGTCTTGCATGCGGCAGTATCACTCCGTTTTCCAATGCCCGCTCTGGCGATTGTTGCACATCGGCTGATCCAATGAAAATTGTCACTGTAGTTCGAATCCCGTTCACGGGACGTGGTCAGGATGTGAACTGCTGCCCTTGCTGCGGTACTACGCGACATGGATTGATCAGGCGCTTTTTGACCGCGAACCAGCCAGCGACTTTTACCATTGCAAAAAGCTTATATGATGCAATTCCGCCGCGACCTCTGGAGCGTACGACGCCTACAATTCAGAACTCGGCAGACGCTTTATTTGCCAGCTGGGCAGCAATGTTTGATACGGAATCTGTTCCGGAAGAAACGCAGGATGAAACCGGACGAAAACTATTGATTTTTTCGGATAACCGACAGGAGGCTGCTTTTTTTGCCGGCTATTTTGAAAAAAAATATCGCCAAATCATGTGGCGGCGTCTGATTTTGAACGCTGTGCGCCGTGCTGGGGATCGAGGGATTGCCATCGACTCACTGATTCAGGAGGTGGAGCAAGAAGCACGTCGATGCAGTCTTTACCAGGCGGAAGCCGCTTCTGACGCCTACCAGCAGAGAAAGATTGCGGGCTCTTACGTCATGAGTGAGTTTATAGATATGGATGTAAGTACAGGGTTAGAAGGTTTGGGTTATCTGATGTTTTCTCCAAACGCGCCGGACGCTCAACCACAATCTTTGATACCCGGGCTGACCGGGCTGGAATCCTGGAATTTGCTGCGCTACCTGATGGATACGCTTCGTCAAAAAGGGGCGTGCAGTTTTCCTGACAAGGTATCTCCAGTGGATGATTTTTTTGCTCCACGCAACCGAATCTATTCGTTCCGTTCAGAGGGCTCCCAGTCTTCTTCCGCTGAAGTGGTTTTGGCATTTTGTCCTGCAGAGGGGCGTATCAACAAACGTGCTGCATTTTTGCAAAAACTGCTGCAAAAACTTGGACGTTCAGAAGTCGAGGCACAACAACAAACTACGCAATTTCTGTCCGATATCGCGGGTAAATTTGTTCCGCACATTACAAAGTTGTTTTCTGGAGTTTCAGATCGCCGTTTGGGATATCGCTATCAGTTGGATTACCATGCATGGAAAGTTACCTATCTTAAAGAAGAGGATCTTGTTTATCGATGCCAGAAATGCGGTAAAATTACTAGCTACAATATTCGCGGATGCTGCCCGGAAATGAAGTGTTCCGGTACGCTGGAGAAAATTACTGCCGGGCAGGCGCGTACGAACGTTTATTACCGCCACCTTCTGGAAAAAGGAAAAATTATTCCAATGGAGGCGAGAGAACATACAGCTCAGCTTTCAGCACAAACTGCTGCCCAATACCAGCGGGAGTTTGAAGAAGGAAAAATCAATGTACTGAGTTGTTCTACTACTTTTGAGATGGGTGTTGACGTTGGCGAACTGGAAGCCACATTCCTGCGTAATATCCCGCCTGAAACGGCCAACTATATTCAGCGCGCCGGACGCGCTGGACGCCGCACATCTTCAGCAGCTTTTTCTGTTACCTTTGCCAGGCGCGTGAGCCATGATATGACATTTTTTCAAACGCCAGAAAAAATTATCGCGGGCAATATCCGCGTGCCATCACTGGAGATTTCCAATGAAAAAATTGCTGAGAGACATCTGAATTCCATTGTTATTTCATGGTTTTTTAAAAAGCAGCGCCAATATTTTGACGGAAATGTGCGCGCAATTATTGCAGTCGGTGACGCCGATACGCCAAATATGGCCCAGGCCTTGCATGATCTTTTGCAAACGCATCCGAGGGATCTTCTGGAAGAAATTCACAGGGCTCTTTCTCCGGAAATTTGTGAGCAGCTGGGAGTAGATCACTGGAAGTTTATCGAGCAACTCACGGGAGCGGCCGGTTCACTGACAAAGGCTGTGCAGGAACGCGCTGGAGATATCCAAAGCTTGCAAAAATTTCAAATGCAGTTGGACACCAGTAAAAAAGCTGACCAGAGTCAGTATAACAATGCAGGCCGCTTAATTCGAACTCTGGAGAGGGAGCGTGCAATTAATTTTTTGTCGAGTCACGGAGTTCTGCCTAAGTACGGATTCCCGGTAGATTCTGTCAATCTGAATATTTTGTATCAGGATACAAAAATTGCTGGAAGTATCGATTTGACGCGCGATTTGAAAATTGCCATCAGTGAGTTTGCGCCGCCTGCATCTGTTGTTGCAAATGGAAGGGTGTGGACTAGCTATGCGATCAACACAGTTCCAAATCAAAGTTGGCCCACTTATGTGTATTATACTTGTCCTGAGTGCAAGCGGATTTTTCCGCCTGTCCGTGGAATGGTCAATGCGACATTCCGTGTGGAAGATGCAGAAGCTTGTGATTGCCCGTCCTGTGGAGTACGCATGAAGGCGCGTAAGTTTATTATTCCTCAATTTGGATTTTCTACCAAAATTGATGACCAGCCCCGGTTAGTCGGTGATTCCCGTCCGAAAACCTACTATGCCACACAGACACAATTCTGGGGTTTAGAAGGTCGAACCGAACGCCAACTCGCTGAAGCACAGGAGAGAGATATTTTACTTGCCGGCAAGAAAATCTCTCTGGTGTATTCTCCCGGTGGTCAGTTATTTGTGTTGAATCAAGGAAACAAGAATCGGGGTTTCTGCACATGTCCAGATTGCGGCTATACTATCGATCCGCAGGATCTGCGAAAAGGACCGCACAGAACCAAATTTAATCGTTCCTGCAGCACGCAGTTGGAGCATGTTTCTCTTGGACATCGTTTTTCTACCGATATTCTGAAAATTGCTTTACCGCTTCATTATGTTCGTAAGAGTGAGTACCAGGATAAGGATCAAGCTGCGTCTGTCTTATATGCGATTTTGGAAGGTGCCAGTGCCGCGCTGGACATCAGCCGTGAAGACATTAGCGGTTGTGTTAATTATACCACTGACGGCACACAAGAGTTGATTCTCTTTGACGATACCCCAGGTGGCGCCGGCTTTTCCAAGCTGATCTTTGAAAAATTTGAGCAGGTGATACATGAGGCAATTAATCAGGTTAGTGGCGCTTGTGGATGTTCGCCGGAGACATCTTGCTATGGCTGTCTGCGCAACTATGGCAATCAGATGGTACATGAGTTCCTTTCTCGAGGATTAGCATTGGACTACCTCAAATGGCTTGCAACGACGCTCCCTCAGCGTATGCCCGAAGATGCAGCAACCTTGCCGGAAGTTCATCAGAAGCAGGCAGCAGATATTTTGGGGCGAAAAAAATCCGGTTACTGTATTGGTGTTGCAGATGTGCGTGAGGATTGTGTGGCAGCACTGCGAGAATGTCTGGAAGGCTGCAAGATTTCTGTTTGTCGGCAAGCATATGAAACACTTCTCACGCTGTGTGAAGGAAAGCATTTGCAAACTACGTTGCTTGATAACAAGATTCCTTTGCCAGAGGGTAATGTATGGCCGGCTATTTTTTGGCCGGATAGTCAAGTAGCGCTATTTGAGACGGATGCCCAAAGTATCACTCAGTGTGAAATACTCTCTGAATATGATTGGCATTGTTTTGTGTTGAATGAACAATTTAAAGCAGAAACCGTCATAAAACTAATCCAGGAGGAGTCCTAATGGCTCATATGATTCCAGCACAGCCCAAAGACTTTGAACCTGCAAGCCATGAGGGCGTCGTGTTTGAAGCACTTTCTCGTTTGCCGGATACATTTTATGTGTTTCACTCTCTTACTACAGTATCACTTGGCCGCAACCGTCCCTATACTTTACACGAGAGTGACTTCGTTGTTATCAGCCCTCAGCATGGCATTTTAACTATTGAGGCCAAAGCAGGAAACAATATTACTTATCAGAACGGTAACTGGTATTATTCCAATGGGATTGTCATGCCACATCACGGCCCCTATCACCAGGCTCGTGTTGCTATGCACAACTTGATGAATTGTATTGACCAAGCTGCTCCGACTATTAAACGAAAATGCAAATTCCTTTCTGCAGTATGGTTCATGGACCTCCCATTAGATGTGCTGCATACAATCAGCTTACCGCCCGAAGCGCCGCTTTCCTTAACCCTGACACAGGATGACCTGCAAGATCCGACCGCCAAGATCTTGTCTATCTTTTCCACACCAGTATATGGATTTTGTCCGGAGGGACCGCTTACAAAGCAGGAATTTAACCATTTGATGGATCATGTTTTGTGCCCAGTATTCCGCTTGATTGCGACACCGGATTCCCAAAACAAGGCAATGGAGCTACATTTCAATGCGCTGCTTCGGGAACAGTACCGTTTGTTGGATTTCCTGGAGGAACAGCCTGTAGCTGTGATTAATGGAGCGGCTGGCACGGGGAAAACCATGCTGGCAGTAGAAAAAGCCCGCCGACATAGTGTGGCGGGAGATACGGTTCTCTTCTTATGTTACAATCGGCTTTTGTGTGATATGCTCAACAACCAATACAAAAACCATCCCCAGGCAGAATATCGAAAACAGTTTGAACGCGTTTCTTTTATGACATTGAGTAAGCTGGCCTATGAATTGGTTGGGGATTTTCAAGACATATCAGGCCTTGCTGATTGTCTGGCAGATTGTGCGGATTACCCGGGGAAATTACCTTACATGCACATTATTGTGGATGAGGGACAGGATTTCGGTATGGTGGACGAAAATCGAAGACTTTTCACGGATGGAGAGATCAACTGTTCTGTAATCGATTTTCTGCGGGAAGCAGCCTTGGCTAATGGGGGAACCTTTTATTTGTTTTACGATAAACACCAGATGATTCAAGGAGGTTCTCAGGCAAAATATCCTTTGCCAGAGTGTATTGAGGATAGTGATTGCCGCTTGACTTTGCATATCAACTGCCGTAATACCAGAGAAATTGCGGCTACTTCGGTTACGCCGCTGCGAGATAAAAAGAATCGCAAGGTTCCAGTGAAAACCGCCGGTTACTGGGGGGAACCAATTCCACCGACTCTACATGTGCTGTCCAATCAGGAGCAGCAGCGCCCAGCATTACACCGTACCTTAGATACTCTAATTGCGCAAAGAATTGAGAATATAACCATCCTGACGGTACAGACATTTGATTATACGGCTCTGAAGGGGTTTCTGGAGGAAGACCCAAACAATGCCTCACTACGTTTTTACTCTTATCGTGGCCGTAAATATCCTGTTACCACATGCATTCGCTTTAAAGGGATGGAGTCGGACGCCATCATTCTTATGGATTTGCGTGAAGACTCATTTGAAGGAAGAAGTGGATTAGCGTTTTACGTCGGAGCTTCCCGTGCTAAATATCGCTTAGATTTATTACTTACATTGCCGGAGGAAAAGTATTATTCTTTGGCGCAAAAACTGGATCCCAATGTTCCGACTCGAAGCCGTACGCCGGAACGAATCCGTCGGCAGTTGGGAAATCTTTTTTCGGCCACAGTAGTTACAGATTAAAAATCTTACAGGTTTTTCAGTACGAAATTGGCGATATTAGCAATTCAGGAAAAGCACATCCAGCGCAAAAAAACTTCAAGACGAAAAGTTACATCTACTGCAGAGTCTAGGGATACGTCTGGTTGTTGTTTTATGAATGAAAAATTGTCTCGATTATGGTACAGTCGTTTTGGTATAATTTGCTTATAAGCAAGATGCGAAGTGCGTAGTAACGTGGTTGAAGATGCAGACAAATTTATATCGTTAGAAGGGGCGAATACAACTATGAATGAAGCAGAAGAACGGTATCTGATTTTTCATTTGGAGGAAAAGGCACTTTTCGACGGAACTTTTTTCTACTGGTTGAATGAAAACGGCGAGGCAACTATCTATGGAGCGAAAGAGTGGCCGGAGGTACTGGTTATTCCCGCCGAGATTGACGGGCATCCGGTAGTTGAAATTGGCGCCTGCGCCTTTGATACCGATGTGGTAATGGATCGAGTGGGACTTGCTTGGGGTGAGCCTGTTCCTGCAGAACAGTTCGCCGCAAAGTGGACGGATATTTTGATCCAGGAGGAGGCACGCCATCGCATCAAGGAAGTGCAGCTTCCGGATACGATTCGGAAAATCGGCGCCTGTGCATTTTATTACAACAACTCCCTTGCAAAAATCAACTTCCCGCGCAGTCTGAGGGAAATCGGAAGCTGCGCCTTTGCCAATGCGGACTTCAATAAGGTGCTGCTTCCGAGAGAGTGCGAAATCTATCATGAAGAAGGAGATGAGGTCTGGCAGGAGCAAGGCGCGTTCGAGGGATGTGGTGGATACGATGACGGGTGGATCCCGCCGGATCCGGAATATGGCATCGAGATTACATATTATGATGACTGAAAGGAAGTGCGGATATGCCTAAGACAGAAGAGGGGTTGTCCTACCTGTATGAAAAAGGTGTTTTGACATTCCGGAGTTGTCCGGTTCCGGTTCGCTCTCTGAATGTCGCACGGATTGATGCGGGAGGACCGATTCATGAGATTCGGGTCGCGTTCGATGCATATGGTGCGCCGGGTAGCCGATTCTACGCAATCCAAGAGATCATACTTCCGGACACGCTGCGAGTGTTTCCGAAATTCGAGGCCGCATTTACGAAAATCAGTCAGCTGCAGCTACCGGCATCTTGTAAAAAAATTTCCTGAGAAAGCGTTTCAGGGGTGGAAAAAACTGAAGGAAATCTCCATTCCGGAAGGCGTCTCGAAACTTCCTGATGGCATTTTTTCAGGATGCAGCAATTTACAGTGCGTGCATCTGCCGGATTCTGTTACGTCTTTAGGAAAGGAGGCTTTCCGGAATTGCAGTAAGCTTTCCGGTAAGTTGGTTTTGCCCAAAAAACTGACTGCGATCGGGGATCAGGCGTTTTCCGGTTGCAAAAATATCGAAGAGGTCGTATTCCCGGATACCCTCACCTCGATCGGAACGAAGGCGTTTAAAGGATGCGCTAAACTGATGCAAGCCGACTTGCCTGCAGGGATTCAGATACAGAAGGACAGTTTCCCGGAGGAGTCGAGGTTGCTGGTTGGCGGTGCGGAGTATGTGCCCAAACCGGAAAGGGTAGAGGCAAAATTATCGCCCATTTATCTGTATGATGTTGATGTGAATCGGATAAGAAGCGATCTGCAGGACGGACAATGTGTCGAGATCCATGCGATGATTCACCACTTTGTAACACGCCTGGAGGTTTTGACGCCGGAGGGAAATCATATAGGGTTTCTTGCGGACTCTTCTGTTAAAACGGTAACCCGGCTGAAACGGATTCAGCCTGGACAGGCTTTTGATGCAAGCGTTTCAAAGCAGGATAGCGGAGATATAGCCATTGTCTTTCTTGATAATGCGCCGTTCCGTCCGACGTCTTTCCCGGAACGGACACATTGTCTTGACTGGAGTCGTCCCGAGGTCGACAGCAGCCGGTTGCCACTGGAAAATGTGCAATTTCAATTCCGGTTGAAGGCGGAACCTTATAGGCTCTTAAGCGAACGGGACAGCTTGATTCAACGCGATGAGTACGCGAGAGCTTTTTCCGAGGAGGCAGCGCAGCTGATCTATCGCGAGGAATCTATGTCTAAATATTTGTACGCGCGCAGCGAAGAAGAAATCAGCAGGTTTTGGACGCAGTATATCAGCATGACGTTGCTGGAGCATATTCCTCTCGGAACAGAGTTTGAGGCGAAAATCGATTCAGTTCGCATTCAGGTCAGTGATGATTCCTGGGGTGCAATGCATGCCGGCGGGATGGCCGACTATGCGTATTCGGTTCCTGCAATCGTGTTTTTCTGGAGAGGTATTCGCGTTGCTTATGCACCTTTGATTGGACGCTCTGATAGCGATTGGAACAGAGCTCTTCTGGTTTTTTGGAAATGGAGCCGGCACACCGAATGGAAATCGAAAGCCTGGCTGGTACAGGTTACAGACGCCCCGGAATGTGTGTTTCAGGTAGCATTTTTCCCTGGAACGGAGAAAATTACAGGAAGTATTGATTTGAGCGAAGCGATAGAGTATGAAGGGGGAGGACAAAGCGAAGCCTTACCTCTGGAAACGCTCTTTTGCTATTTTGCAAAGGCTGAAAGAATCCGACTTTGTGCGGACGAAGCAGGACGCGACGGGATCATGATACAGCAAGGAGAATCGTTCTATCAGTTTCCGGTCGGAATGTATGAATTGTGCGAACTTTCACGGGACGAGCTGCCCGAGTGCGGATGGCATACGATGGATGAGCTCGAGGAATTGGCCTGATCTGGAGAGAAATCGTGAAAAGTGCAATGCCAATGATAGAAAATGGTCGCGAGTTTGCTTCGGCTTACATCGAATTTGAAAACCCAGTGATGAGTAATTTAATCCGGAGCTTTTCCCGCAATCACTGGTGCTAATATCAATAGTACGCTCGCATCCGATTCGCTGACGGTAAATGAAGGCGACTTTTATTATCGCGGTCAGAGTATCATTGACAGTGAGCATTTTCACGATTTCTTTTTGACGCTGCAAATGGATGAAAACGAAGAACACACAGAGTGGAATCTTCCAATCGGCCCTCAGAAACCGGAGCTTTTGCACCGCTGTTTGCAAGGATCATTGAGAATGACTTTTCTGCCCGCACAAAGCCCTCGGTTGGAAAGCTGATTTGGGAAGGCGAAGAAATTGACAAACATTTTGTTTCCTTTACCTGGACGCATACAAATGAGGAAAATATAGAGAACGATGATAGAGAACCTTCTTTTGAACAAGTGGTGACGAAATTCGTTTGTGTAGACGATAAAATTAAAGAGACCCGAAAAAAGAAACAAATGTGATTACAAATGCTTTTGGCGGCATTTAAACGCAGTTATCTGTATTCTGCAACCCCAATTTAGGCGTCTGATAAGCGAACAGAAAACGAGTCTAAAAACGTGGAGGCGGTTAGAAAATGAGTTTCTGGGACCGGATATTTCACAAAAAACAAAAGGACACTTGTGTAACGACAATAGCACCAGATGCAGCGGTTAAAACGGAAACACCGGATGCGAACTATGAAGAACTTTCGACGAAAAAGCCAGCGCCATCTTCGAAATTATCTTCTCAATATGATCTTGTCTTGACAAACGATATTGTGAATATGCTGGAAGAACAGAAGCTCTCATTTTCTGAACGGTATCCGACTGTCCGGTCCGTTTATATTCAGGCCGATACAGAATTGCCGATGTGTGGATATAATGAAGGCTTTTTTAAGAATCATCCTCAACTCGAAAGTGTAGTTTTCGATCCGAAGTGGAGCGCATCGGACGCCATGTGGGATGAATCCGTTCAAACGAGAAGAGCGTTTCAGGATTGTGCGAAGTTGAAAAAGGTGGTCCTTCCGGATGCGATACGTGTTTTGGGAAACCAAATGTTTAAAAATTGCACTGCTTTGAGTGAGATTACTTTGCCGGAGATGCTTGAAGGAATCGAATGGAGTGCGTTCGAAAACTGTACCGCTTTAGAAGAAGTGTCTCTGTTGACAAATATCCGGCAAGTTGGCAGAGATGCATTTAAAGATTGCACGAAGCTGCGAAGGGTAACGATTCTACCAGATAATCTGGAAGCGTTGAACTTTAATGCGTTCAGCGGCTGTGATGCTTTGGAAATATTTGAAGTGCCGGATCAAAAGCAATTAAAATATCTTTACGGAATTCCGCCGAAGCGGTTTCAGACAGAATCTTCTCCCGGCTTTTATACGTTTGGAAATGTTCTGGCTCAATACACCGGAGAAGCTCCAGTCGTTGAAATTCCATCGGATATCGAATATATTGGTGCAGAGTGCTTTCGTGACAATAAAAAGGTTTGCAGTGTCAAAATGTCGGAAAAGGTGCGCGTAATCGGGACGAATGCTTTTCGTGCGTGTAAAAAACTGAAGCAGTGCGAAATGCCAGGCGTAGAGTATATCGGTTATGCGGCATTTGCAACGAGCGGGATTGAATCCGCCGTTTTACCTCAACTGAAAGCAATACCGCAGGATTTATTTGAGAATTGCAGGCGTCTGGAAAAAGTGGTGTTTCCGGATTCATGTTCGCACAGCTTGTCTGATTCCGGACGCATCTTTACGAATTGCGAAAATTTAATGGAAGTGCATGGGATATTACCTTTCAGGACAATCAGCAAGGCTGCTTTTCAAAATTGTCAAAAGCTGAAATCGATTGTGCTGGCGGAAGGAACAGAGATCATTGGAAATGCTGCTTTCCAGAATTGTTCTGCACTTTACAGCGTAGAGCTGCCGCAAACATTGCATGTTATCGAGCCCAATGCCTTTTTGAATACCGCGTTAAAAGAAGTTCGATTGCCGGATAATATGGAGAAAATTTCCTTGAAGGCGACCGAGAATGTGATTTTCATCGTCACAAAAGGTTCGATTACGCACCAATACTGTGTGAAGAAGAAGCTTCCATTTGTTCTTTCCGATGAAAGAGCCAAAGCGGTTGAAAAAAACGAAGGCGATGAGCGCAAGAAGTGTGTGTGTGAAGCTCCCAACGATTTTTCCGAACAAGAAGCAATTGAATATGCGCCTTCCGCTTCAGAAAAGGTTGGGTTGGCAACGCTTACTTATTCCGTCGTGGGAACAGACTATTCACCGGAAAGGACAAGCGCCTGCGAATCTTTAAAAATAGGAGATTCCGTCGTCCTTGAGCGCGAACCGGATAATGACTATGATCCATTTGCAATTATGGTGAAGTCAAAAGAAAACAAGCAATGCGGATATCTGCCTGCAGAGTTAGCAAAATGGTTATCAGTTGTTTTAGATGCAAAAGAGATACAGATATCGCATGCAAGTGTAAAAGAAATCCTTTTGAAAGGGCAAAACGGCAATCGCAGAAAACATACTTTCCTGCAAATTGATATTCAGATTCGCTGGAATGCCGAGAAATATCTTCTCAAGATGAACAATAACGAAAGCGAAATTTTCCTGTTCAGAAAGGCGGGAGAAGAAATACTTCCGGCAGAACTATATCGCGAGAATGATGACATCTGGGATGAGTATAAAACATACTGCCAGATAGTAGGAGAGATTGAGCTTCCGGATGACATCGATTATGAAGCGGACGACGAAGAAGCTGATGAGGTCTTCGCAACTGTGGAGAATTCCGCCAATGGAATTCAATTCATTAAAGGTGCAAACGAGCGATTGGAACATGCAAATGTAGGGGATAGACTCACTTTTGAAAGATGTTTTACGAACGCCCGCAATCAAAGTGCTATTTATGTTGTGAATGCTGAAGGTGAACCTGTCGGATATGTTGCTTATGACGAACCGCTCGCTTATCTTCTTGACAACGATTTTATCACGCTTGCCAGCGGAAATATCACTCGATTGGTGAAGCTGTCAGAACGTAAAAAAGAAAACCCGCGAAATCGTACGGCATATCTTGATTTCACAATTAACTTGAAGTCCAATAATCCGAAAAGGGCAGTAGAAGAAATGGAGAGGTGGTTAGTGAAGTATAATGCTGACCTCAGAATGAGGTTTAGTACACCGTCCGAACCACAATATTGGCAGCTTGAATCCGTCATCAGTGATGAGACAGTCAAAGCGATTGAATGGATTTCAACTTCCGAAGAGTTTGATGAGAATTTAATTCCGCTCCAATTCAAACAAAAAAGGCAATGGAAGAGATCTCAGGAGGATGAGATGATCGTGCTACCTGATAATTTGGATGAATTACTTGCAAAGATTGGTATGGACATCGGAGAATAAGGCCGGAAAATGGATGATACATTGCCTGTTTAACCCAATATATTGCATTACATGCTGTGGAGGAATGTTGTTGAATAAGGAGGAAATGTTATGTCCGCAAAAGATTGGGACAATCAGGATGACGGGAATTTAACGGAAAAAATCAAAGAGATATTGGACGATGGCTGTACTTTACAATCGGTGATGGATTTAACAGCGGAAGTTTATACACCTGAGGATTTTGTAGATGCATTGGATGAGTTGAGTGTAGATTATTCTGAAGACCCGGAATACCAGAAGTTTCTGAAACTTTTGCCCAACTTTGCTCCGAGTGGAGGATATAATGTCTGCGCAACCCTTACTTTTGAAACCGATAATGAGGTGGTCATCAATAAGCTGTTTGGTGATTGCGAAAGGGAAGAAGAGAATGGCAAAACAAAGGTTGTTCTGAAAAAAATTGATTACAGTGCCGCTTCAGGACGCGTATTGAAAAAAGTTCCCAAAAAGTATGTCAGCCTTTGTCGCCTCTATTCTATTTTTGCCCAGAAACAAAGAAAGGGCAATACGGGAGATCTAGCAATAGAAGCCTTTTACATCGATGATTTTTGTGAATGGCTGAAAACGCAACTCAAAGTTACATTACCGAAAAAATATTTTACCTATACTTATTCTTTTTGGGATCAAAGTCGGGGAACCAATGCGGGGAATCTTTCAGGGAAAATCCGAGAAACAGCAAAATACATCTTTAAAAATATTTCTGTTCCGTCACTCAAGAAGTATGCAGAGGAAGCAATGGAAGATATTGAAGAATCTCTTTCAGATTATGATGACAGTGAAGCAGAGTATAACTATTGCATTCAGAATGGTAAGCGCAGTTATTTCCGCAGCGGATTTGGGGTAGAGACTTGCTTGGAGCGTTTGCAGGATGCTTTCTTTGGGGAGCATGGAGTCTGCTGGAAACCGCAGCCGGCAGATTTGGATATCGCGTTCAATGCAATCTATGAATACGCCGACGATATTTCAATCCAAAAACTACGGCAGGCGGGAATTGTTCCGGTGTTTGTATCTACCGGAAAGTTCGAATCTGGCAAACACTGTGCTTCGGCCGATGCTTGGTTTCATAATATGTGCAGCGGCGAAGAGTTTTCGTTATGGCTTGACGAGATCGATGATTTTGCAGCCACGCTCGAAGAAAATACACCGTCTGTATGAGATGCCGGGACAAGGAATACTGTCAATGACGATAAGGAATTTTGTACAGCGCCCGAGATGTGTGCCGACAATACGTGGTGAGAAGATAAGAACGATTTTATGGTTGGAGCAGGCATGGACTTAGCATCCTAAACCGTAGCGGAAGTTATGAAGAATTTACACTTGAGTTGGAAAAGTCTGAAAATATTTTTAAATTAAGACTATGCACAGATATAAAAGGCTGAATAGAGTAGCAAATAGCTTGAGGAAGTCAGACATGCTTTTTTTGATAAAAATTGATTGCCGGCACGTATGCAAACAAATTATAGTTTCATACTGAGTACGCACCTCTGGTATAAGAAATTTTGATTTCTTATATAATATATTGAATTATTGGTGTCCAATGATATAATATTTTCAGGGGTGGTGACAGTATGAAACTGGAAGAACGACAGGCAAAAGTTCTGGTCAATAAGGCTGGTGGGACAGCGGGCCCGGCGGGGAAAAGCTATCGTGTGGTACTGCCGCCGGTGTGGGCCAAACAGCTAGATATTTCCGAGGGAAACCGCGAAATTATTTTGCAATTTGATGGTGAGTGCATCACTATTCGCAGGGCAGGTACAAGTGAGTATGAATCCTTTCTAAATGAAGCGAGATCTAAAGAGCATGACCTGCTGATTTTCCACTATTATGACGGCGAGAATCTTTGTACAAAAATCTGTGCAGATCGGACCACCAGACGATTAGCCATTCAAAATGAGACCGATGATGTTCTTTCAACTGCGTTTGGCATCAATCAAAATCCGAATTGGGAAGATCTGATGAACTTTTTGGAATCCCGTTGCATTCCCCGGCAACGAGACGGGTTGCAATATTATTTAGCTCAGTTGGGGCTGGAACACTACGAACCACTTGAGATTATCCGCAAGACTGCAGGGCGCATGGCAGAAGATGCCTGCTGGATCAAAATTGTGGAGGGATAAGTATGCCAGTCAGATTGACAACCGGAAACCGAATCGCAGAAACTTCCTCCAAAGGAAATCAGGAAAAGTGGTTGGAGAATGGCCGCTGGTACAAATTAGATTTGTTTGGATACGAAGGACTGGCGGAAACAGTGACATCTCGTCTGCTCCGCCAGACCAATGTGGAACAATTGGGGTTCCGTTATGTGACATATCGCATGGAGCGCTTGGAAGCGCATCGGCGTGTCCGAAACGGGTGCTCCAGCTCCAATTTTTTGATGCCGGGAGAAAGTCTCCTAACACTAGCCGATTTATTTCGCAAAGGTGTCGGCCCTCGCTGGCAAGAGGTCGCGGCTTCTCAACCCAATCTGCCCAGTAAAGTTCGCTGGATTGTGGAGCAAACAGTACGGCTCACCGGATTACAGCGGTTTGGAATTTATCTCACGTTGCTGTTTGAAATGGATATGCTGTTTGGTAATGAGGATCGCCATTTAAACAATATTGCGGTTTTGCGCAGGGGCGAGGAGTTTGACTATTGCCCTATCTTCGATTTTGGGGCGGGGCTGCTTTCAAATATCCGCGATTATCCTATCGATATTACTCCCAATGCTCATATGAAACAACTTCGTGCGCAGCCGTTAAACACAACCTTTGCACGGCAGGTGCATGCTGCGCAATCCATTTATCGTCCCCGGTTACAATGGGATTTTTCGGCTGCTGATATAACAGCCGCCTTGGCGGAGCCATTGCACTTCTACGCAGAGCGAGATCAATCATACATTGCAGACCGTGTGAGAACTTGTATTCAGAAGCAGATGACAAAACTTTAGATTTTTCAAAAGAAAAGCTTTTAATGGTTTGATTGAAGACAAAACAGTCAATGCACTTTCATTTAAAATACCAAAACGCTCCACTGAAAAGTGGAGCGTTTTGATTGTATAACGAAAACCACTCGCTAGGCGAGTGGTTCAAAAGAAGACTATAGTCGATGCTGCAGAAAGAAAAACTCCCTTTGCTATAATGGGAATGCGGTCTGCCAACTGCACAAGCCAAGCAAAGGGAGGTCATTCGGAGTGAACGACGTAAATAGTTTATCGCACACAAGCTGGAATTGCAAATATCATATAGTATTTGCGCCGAAATATCGGCGCAAAGTATTCTATGGACAGAAGCGTAGAGAGGTAGGAGAAATCCTGCGAACACTGTGTAATTGGAAGAAAGTGAAAATCATAGAGGCAGAAGTATGTCCGGACCACATACATATGCTCGTAGAGATACCTCCCAAGTACTCGGTGTCCAGTTTTATGGGATACCTGAAAGGGAAAAGCAGCCTGATGATATACGAGAAGTACCCGGAATTGAAGTATAAATACCGCAACAGGGAGTTCTGGTGCAGAGGGTACTACGTAGACACAGCGGGCAAAAATGCAAAGAAAATAGAGGAATACATACGGCGCCAGCTGGAAGAAGACAAAGCCGGTGAACAGTTAACGATGGGAAACATCTAAAAAGCCCGTTTACGGGCAGCAAGTAACAGTCCTTCGCGGCTGGCAGACCGTACCAACGCGACGTGACGCGTGCGCTAGTATTCCAGGGTTTTACCCGTCTATGAAAAACCCCCGGCTTTGCCGGGGGATATTTATTTCGGTCAGCGGAAACACGGCTCCGGTTCCGGATTCGGTGCTGTCAGAAATCGCGTTTTTTCGGCAAAAAATTGACAATCCGGCGTGCGGAGTGTACAACTAAAATGATAGGATTGCTTTATTCTATTACTTCGGTAAAATGCCGGAACAGCTTTGTGTGAAGCAAAAATAATTCAGGATACAAAGAGGAAATGGAATATGAAACACGCAAGACCGATCACAAATGAAATGATTGCCGGATTCAAGGCGGACTACGACGCAGACAAAGCGGCCCGCGCGCTGACGGCAGCCGTCACACACACGCCGCTGGACAAGGCTTCCATCGACCCGATGCAGGCTGCGAAGCTGGAAAACAGCTTTTCCGTCGAACTGAAGACGCGCGGTGTCACGATGCAGAAGAAGAGCGGCCGCTGCTGGCTGTTTGCGTCGATGAACGTGATGCGTGAAATCGTGGCGGAGAAATGCAATCTCGAGAAATTTGAGCTCTCGGGCAACTGGCTTGCCTTCTGGGACAAGCTCGAGAAAATCAACTTCTTCCTTGAGAGCGTGCTCGACTGTGCAGAACTGCCGGTGGCGGACCGCACGCTCGACTGGGTGCTGGGCGGAATCAACGACGGCGGACAGTGGGATATGATGGTAAGCATCGTCAAAAAATACGGCATCGTTCCCGCGACCGTGATGCCGGAGACGGAACAGTCCTGCAACACAAGAGACGTGATGCGCCTCATCAACACCAAACTGCGCAAGGACGCCGCGGAACTGCGCGGACTGGTTGCCGCCGGAAAAGATGCCGCGGCGCGCAAGGAGGAGATGCTGGCGGAACTGTTCAAGGCGCTGTGCATCTGTTTCGGCCGCCCGGTGGACTGCTTCGACTTCGAGTACACCGACAAGGACGGCGTGTATCATGCCGACCGCGGCCTGACGCCGGTGTCGTTCTATGAAAAGTACATCGGAATGGAGCTGGAGAACTACGTCAGCGTCATCAATGCACCCACGCAGGACAAGCCCTACGGGAAATTGTATACGGTCAAGTATCTCGGTAATGTGGTCGAGGGCAGCGTGCGCTATCTCAATCTGACGATGGAAGAGATGAAGGCGCTCGTCGTAAAGCAGCTCAAAGCAGGAGAGCCCGTGTGGTTCGGCAGTGACTGCGGCAAATTCGGCAGCCGAGACGACGGTATCTGGGATCAGAACAGTTTCGTCTACGGCGAGATTCTCGGCGGACTTGATCTGACTATGACGAAGGAAGAGCGTCTGGACTACCGCGACAGCGCGATGAACCACGCCATGGTTCTGTGCGGCGTCAATCTGGACGAAAACGGAAAACCGAACCGCTGGAAGATCGAGAACAGCTGGGGCGAAGATGCCGGAAAGAAAGGATATTACATCGCCAGTGACGCGTGGTTCGATGAATTTGTCTATCAGGCGGTTGTGAACAAGCGTTTCCTGAGTGAAGCGCAGCGCGAGGCGCTGTCCGGCGAACCCGTTGAACTGGCTCCCTGGGACCCGATGGGCTCGCTTGCATAACAAACCGGAGATGCGGGAAATCTGCGGCAAAGCGTTACGCGCCCGGCAGACAAGATGAAAGAAAGTTGCGTTCAATGGGAGAGACAGCTTCCGTCGGAGTTCTGTGCTGGAATACGGCGCTCTATCAGCAGGGGAATAACCGAAAGCCGATCAACTGGGAACAGGTGGAGCAAATCCTCTATTTTGTGGAAGAGAAAATCGGTCATGGCGATGCGGTGGCCCTGCTTCAGGAGATCCCTTACATTTCAAACGATACGTGGAAACGCCATGCAGTTTTCGGGGCATTCTGCCGCAGATTTGACCCCGGGCACTATGACCTGATCTATCATTTGAGCAGCCGGAGTCAGCTTCTTATGACGGTCGCGCTGGCTCCGAAAGGGCTGCTCTGCCGGAAACGGACGCAGTTCGACGGCAACCGCAAGGTCACTGTCACACTGGCGGGTGTCGGCCTGACGGTCATGGCCGTCCACGCAGCAAACGGACAGTACAACCGCCCGGATCTTCTGTCGCTTTGCAGTGCGGAAGGTCCGATGATTGCAGGCGATTTCAACGCGGGAGACTACGCAGGGTGCGGAAACCGGGACGCATTTCAGTCTCTGCTTGCGGCGGGGTATTGCGATGCGTGCGGAGGAGCTGTCACCACGGTATACGGAACCGCCATCGACCACGTCCTTGTGCGGGATCTGAGCCGGGTAAAAGACCTCCGCATTCATTCGGATGTCGGTCTTTCCGATCATTTTCCCATAACGTTCCGGATTGTTTCAGAATGACAAAAAGGCATCCGTTCTCGGCCTTTTGGCTGAGAACGGATGCCTTTTTACATTCGTCGGGTATACCGGTCTTCTTTTCGACTCCAAGCAGAAGAGGAGGATTATCCGAGCCGCTGCAGAAGACGGCGGCGTGCTGAGAGCAGCACGGTGCCGTCGGCGGTCCAATGCGTCGATGAGACGCAGACTTCCTTCGTCAGGGCGCCTACGGCATCCGGGTCGGATTTCATAAGCTGATACAGCAGTTCACAGTCCTCCGCGCCGCCGCGCTGTGCTTCGAAGCGTACGCTGCGCAGTGGTCCGCCGGAGCCTGGGTAGACGATGTGAGCGTCTCCGGCAGGCAGAAGCGCACCCTTGTGGGGACAGCAGGCGCTGTGCCAGATATCCTCCCCGATGTAATAATTGAACCCCCAGTGCAGATATCCTGTCAGGCGGCATCGTGCCGCCATCCAGAGGAGGGCACGGCTCACAGTGAGCGGAAGATCCATGCTGCGGTTCATCGCGTTTCCGGCGGGAAAAGCACAGGTGTAGAACCACATTTTTTCACCGGCGTTTTTCAGACGGTCAAATACCTGCCGATTCTTTTCATAAGTGTCGAGTTTCGGAATCCATACGTCGATCCCTCCGCCCAGATCGGTGGCTTCTACCGCATCAAGGATGGGGATGCCCGGCAAAAATTTACGGCAGATTGCCGCGAGAATGCGGTATGTGGAAGCGTTGTGCACCTGGGGTTCGTCTGCAAGCGCCTGTGCCATGCAGTTTTGCCAGTTGTTTTTCCGAATGATGCGTGCCCATGCGGAGAAGTACATCCGGAGTTGGAAATACCCTTCCTGCGATGTGACGGATGTTGTCTCGTCCCAGAACGGGTAATACTCCGCACCGGTCCATTCGCTCCAGTGGGCGATGTGTGCACCGCACAAACAGGGTGCGCCTTCTTCCCGCGCAATCTGTACGACGCGTTCCGCAGCGGAAAAATCAAAATCTACAAGCCGTCCGTCACAAAAGACCGGCCGTCCCGCAGGGAGAAGAATATGTGTGCAGCGCATCTCCAGCTGGGCGCGGATGTAAAGGCGCATCAGGCGGTACCATTCCGCAGAACCTTCGGCTGCATGATGCTGGGCATTGATGTTATCATAGCAGAAAAAATTCAACATGCTCAGGGCGCCTTTGCCGGCAGCGGGCACACAGGCGGCATATACCTGACAGCAAACGGGGCACTCCGCCGCAGTGTCGCCCCACACGGCCCGAAATACGCCGCGGTATGTTCCGGGAACGGTATCGGGCGGGATCTCTATGCTGATATAAAAGGCATCGCCCTCTGCGGTTCCGTCGGAGGAGCACGGAATAAGTGCGTCGTACACGTCAAAAGGCGCCTGCCGTGTGACATAGGAGCGGCAGGAGTCATAGTTGAGCGTAGTCATCAGTGAGGGCGACGTGTTTTCGTTGACTGTGACGGGCGTAAGACAGAATATTTTCACGTCCAGTGTACATGGCGTTTCCCAGCGAAAAGAGAGGCGGCAGCGTCCCGCCCCGGCAGGCGGGGCGGCGAGCAGCTGAAATGCAGCATGCCCGCCGCGCGGGGCGTCCAGCTGCACGGTTTGAGCACCGATGCGGGGACTGTCGGGAAACGTCCAAGTGCAGTCGTCGTATACACACCAGTTCATTCAGCATTACCTCCCGGTTTTACAGATGGTTCGATAAAAGCAAGCCCCCGGAATGCTCAATTGCGCTGCGTTCCGTGGTTCTATTTACCAATATAGACGGAACTTCTTTGCGATTCAATGAATTTCGGTCCAATGAGGCAAAATACCATAATGTTTCCCTCGAATCATAATTTTCTCCCGTCGCTTTCCCCAGAGGACCTGAACAAAGCACTTCGCGCGTACTTGAGAACTCCTGTGCGATGCAGTACAATAGGCACGATCCCGACAGAGAGGTGACGCAGAGATGGATACCTTTGCAGCAGGCGGCAAAACCGTAACCGTTTTTCAAGGCGATGAGCCCGGAGCGCCGATCATCTACCTGAACACCTTTGCCGAGGGAGGGCAGAAGGTGTTTGAAGCGCTGCAGACGCTCGGTGCCCCACCGGTGACGCTGGCGGCGATCAGCGGCCTCGACTGGAACCGTGACATGGCGCCGTGGGACAGTCCGCCCGCCTTCAAAAATGCCGAACCCTGCACCGGAGGAGCGGATGACTATCTGCGCGTTCTGACGCAGGAGATTGTTCCCGCGGCGGAAAAGAAAATCCCTGTGCATCCGCACTGGCGCGGAATCGCAGGGTATTCGCTGGCGGGGCTGTTCGCGCTCTATTCCGTGTATCAAACGGACATGTTCTCCCGCGTGGGGAGCATATCCGGTTCTCTGTGGTATCCCGGAATCAGGGAATATGCCGTTTCCCGTGAACCGAAGCGCCGGCCGGACTGCATGTATTTCTCACTTGGCGACAAGGAGAGCAAAACCCGGAACGCGCTGTTAAAACATGTTCGAAAAAACACGGAGGAGCTCTGCGCCTTTTATCGAGCCGAGAAAATCGACGCCGTGTTCCGTCTGAATGCAGGCAATCACTATGACTGCGCCGCCGAGCGCACTGCGGCGGGAATTTTCTGGCTTCTGAGCAGATGAAAGAAAAAACAAAGGAGTTTGATGATGGAGATCAGACTTGCAAACGCGCGCGACATTGACGCCTGGATGGCGCTGGTGGAACAGGTCCGAGACGTTTTTCCCGGCCTTGAGACCGCCGGAGCGATGGCGGAGCACAGAGCTGCCGTCCTGCGCTTTATCCGGGCTTCTTGCGCCGTCTGCGCGTCGGAAGAGGGGCGCATTCTGGGCGCGCTGCTCTTCTCAAAAGAAACCGGTATGCTCTGTTTTCTGGCAGTAGACCCCGCCTGCCGCAGACAACGCATTGCGCAGAAACTGGTCGCTTTTATGCTGACACAGATGGAGAAGGGCACAGACATTCGTGTGACGACCTACCGGGAGGGCAATCCCGACGGAATCGCCGCCCGGGCTTTTTACGAAAGCCTTGGTTTTTCGGCGGGCAGGCTGACCGAAGAATTCGGCTGCCCGGTGCAGGAGTTTGTTCTGAAGCGCCCGGCCGCCGGACAAATATGAGCACAGAAAATCGGGCGGGAGTTTTTATGTTCCGGTATGCTGAATCCGGAAGGACGGTGTGACCAATGGATTGGGTAACAAGTATTCATCGGGCAATCCAGTATATCGAGCAGCATCTCCGGGAGGAGCTGCCCATCCGGGACATTGCACAGCAAGCGGCACTGTCGCCCTTTTATTTTCAGAAAGGCTTTGCCATGCTGTGCGGTATGACGGTGGGCGACTACATCCGACAGCGCCGGCTTTCCGCCGCCGGGCTGGAGGTCCTCACGACGGACCGGAAAATCATCGACATCGCACTGGATTACGGCTATGACTCGCCGGACAGCTTCACCAAAGCGTTTGCCCGTTTCCATGGCCTCACACCTGCCGCACTGCGAAAAAGCGGAGGCGCGGTCCGTTCCTTTGCTCCGCTCCGAATCAAAGTGACATTGGAAGGTGGTCAGAACATGGATTGCAAGATTATGAAAAAAGAAGAGTTTACCGTTTTATGCCGGGCAAAGACGTTCAAGTACGAGGACGGTGCGACAGCAGTGCCGAGCTTCTGGGCCGAGCATTTTGCTGCCGGCGGCGGCGAGGTGGTCTGCGGCATGTGTGGTATCAATTTGGATGAGAGCATGGGCGGTAACGAGTTTGAATACCTTATTGCCGATAACTATGACCCGCTCCGAGAAGTCCCCGACGGCTTTACCACCCGCACCATTCCGGCCCATACTTGGGCGGTGTTTCCCTGCACCGGCCGCATGCCTCAGGCGCTGCAGGGGATGAATCAGCAGATCTTCTCCCAGTGGCTGCCCACGAATCCCGATTACCAAATTGCTGCCGGCATCAACGTCGAGATGTACAGCGACGCCAGCAAATTTGAACACGGTACGCAGAATCAGGATTACTACTGCGAAATCTGGATTCCTGTGGAGAGAAAATAATTTCCGCACTGCGAGTGAAACAACGGGAATCACCGGCTCAGAAGCACGGCGGCAGCCGCGAGGATGCACGTGCCGGCGGCTATGACGCCCCATGCAGCGGGGTTGGCGAGATTGAACGTCCAGTTGATCCGCCAGCCCCGTTTTCGGACGAAAAGATTAGCGTCTTGCGGATTCGCGTAAAACCGGCGATGGTTTTCGTCCATCCACGTTTCAACTTCCTCACGGGTCCATTTTCGTTTCGGCATTGGGATGTCCCTCCGTTTCTCCCGACTGAATGGCAGATGCGATGCACTGCGCCGCGATTCGGGAACCGAGTTCGCTCGGATGAATACCGTCGTCGGCATAGAGATTGTGCGCACCGGAGAGTTCGCGGAACTTCCGGCCTGCGTCGGCGAGCAGCGCATGGTTGTTCTGCGCTGCCTGACGGTACGCGCCGGACAGTGCGTCGGCCATTCCGTCGTGCGTCCAGCCTTTTTCCGCAAGTTTGGGACAGCCTTCGCGGTACGCCCATGTGGCGTAGAGAACCGGCACGGCCCCGTTCCGGCGGATCTGAACACAGAGCCGTTCGACACTGGAAAAGAAACTTTTCGGGGATGTGACGGGGCCGTGGCTCATCTCCTGAAGCACGACGTAGTCCCACGTTTCGTCCGCCAGAGCGGCTTCGGTGCGTGCGCCGAGACGGGTCGCAGGGTTCAGATGTTCGGAGAGCCGTGCGCCGCCGCGGGTGTGATGGACGACTTCCACTCCGGTCAGTTCGGCCAGCATGCGGGGCATGTCGTTGGCAAAGGTCAGGCTGTTACCCAGCATCAGGATTCGCATAAAAACACCTTTCTCATCGTTTTTGACAGAATTCTGTTCGTAAGGATGATTTCACAGGCTCTCTGTCAGAATTCTTTCAAGTGCGCGGACAAATGAATCGTCCTGTTCCAAAGTGCGCTTCGAAGGCCCTTTCGGGTGTTTGCCGGCGCGGAGCAGTTTTTGGTTCCGCCAGCGGCGGTCCAGCAGTGTGTCGATGTTACCGGCGGTGTATTCAAGCCCGTTCTGATCGAGTGCGCGGGCGAGACGGGCAAGACACATTCCGGCCAGCCCGTAGTCCTGTGTTACGACGATATCTCCGGGCCGGACACGGTTGACAAGCGCAAAATCGACGCTGTCGGCGCCTTTGTCGAATACCAGCGTCTGGGCGCCGTCGCGCTCGATCCGGTGGGCGGTGTCGCACAGAATCAGCACGGGTACACCGCGGCGTTGGCAGGTGCGGATGGTAAGATCCACCACAGGGCATCCGTCTGCATCAATCAAAACAGTAGGCATGCAGTTCTCCTTGTCAGTCAGCATGAAAAATATTTTTCTGTAATTTTCATCATACTCTTGACTCTGCCGCAGCGTCAACTGGTACACTGGAAACAGAAAGGGGGAAAGACGTACGGAATATTCTATTCGGGAACTGTCGCGCCTGTCCGGAGTGTCCACCCGCACTCTGCGCTGGTACGACGAGATCGGCCTGCTGAAACCGGGGCGCGTCGCCGAAAGCGGCTACCGTTATTACGGCCCGGCGGAGGTGGACCGTCTGCAGCATATCCTGTTTTACCGGGCACTCGGGGTGGAGCTTGCCCGCATCCGGGAATGTCTCGACGCTCCCTCCTTCGACCGTCTGGCCGCACTGCGGGAACATCTTGCCGCCCTGCGGGACCGGAAGGAAAAACTGGAAGGCTTGATCCGGTCGGTGGAGGAGACCATCGGCTGCGAGGAAAGGAAGGAAATCATGCAGGACGAACGCAAATTTGCCGCATTCAAGGAAAAACTTGTTTCGGACAATGAGGCAGCATACGGGAAAGAAGCCCGGGGAAAATACGGCGAAAAGGCAGTGGATGCAGCGAATGCCAATCTGATGGGCCTGACTCGGGAGCAGTATGATCATTGGGCGGGGCTCGACGCCGAACTGCGCGCACGGCTCGAAGAGGCTGTTGCGAACGGGCTCGCACCGGACAGTGAAGAGGGCAGGGCAATCTGTGACCTGCACCGGCGCTGGCTGAGGGTGACGGACAGAAATCTCACCCCGGCCAAGCACAAAGGAATTGCCCGGCTGTATGTGCTGGACGAGCGTTTCACGGCTCATTACGACAGAGCGGTTTCCGGCTGTGCGCGTTTTTTGTGCGACGCCGTGGACCGCTGGGCGGAGTAAAGAGCACATGGCGGCCTGCTGAGGGCCGCCGTTTGTTTTATTGTATAACGAAAACCACTCGCTAGGCGAGTGGTTCAAAAGAAGACTATAGTCGATGCTGCAGGAAGAAAAACTCCCTTTGCTATAATGGAAATGCGGTCTGCCAACTGCACAAGCCAAGCAAAGGGAGGTCATTCGGAGTGAACGACGTAAATAGTTTATCGCACACAAGCTGGAATTGCAAATATCATATAGTATTTGCGCCGAAATATCGGCGCAAAGTATTCTATGGACAGAAGCGTAGAGAGGTAGGAGAAATCCTGCGAACACTGTGTAATTGGAAGAAAGTGAAAATCATAGAGGCAGAAGTATGTCCGGACCACATACATATGCTCGTAGAGATACCACCCAAGTACTCGGTGTCCAGTTTTATGGGATACCTGAAAGGGAAAAGCAGCCTGATGATATACGAGAAGTACCCGGAATTGAAGTATAAATACCGCAACAGGGAGTTCTGGTGCAGAGGGTACTACGTAGACACAGCGGGCAAAAATGCAAAGAAAATAGAGGAATACATACGGCGCCAGCTGGAAGAAGACAAAGCCGGTGAACAGTTAACGATGGGAAACATCTAAAAAGCCCGTTTACGGGCAGCAAGTAACAGTCCTTCGCGGCTGGCAGACCGTACCAACGCGACGTGACGCGTGCGCTAGTATTCCAGGGTTTTACCCGTCTATGAAAACCCCCCCGGCTTTGCCGGGGGATATTTATTTCGGCTCCGATCCGCCTGCCCGCCGTGCAAAGCCCGGGACTGTAAATGCTGTATAAAGAGGAAAGACAAATTCGGTTGAAAGTGATGAATTTCGCATGGGTACGCAGATTTATCCAAATTGCTATTTACGAACAGCAGCTGAAACTCTAAAATAGAGGCAGAACGGCGGGATGCGCTGCCGACGGGCCGAAGAAAAACGGCCTGCCGGTTTCGAAACGGAACAGAGCGCAATCGTATTTCCGCAAGGGGGAATCACTGTGTGGATGAATCTGACTGAATTCCAGAAGACGCTGCTCAGGCTGTTGGAGGCGCCGGAACCCGGCTGTCCGGTGTTTGCGGAAGCGGGAGGTCCCGGAATACAGCTCGAGCGGACCGGAGAAGAATGGCATGTCCGCTTGAAAGAACCCGCGATGATCGGAAGAGCCGCGATGCTTCTCGAGCAGAACAGAGACCGGCCGGATGGATGGAGCTGCCGGGAAACTCCGGCGTACGGCAGGTTCGGCGTAATGCTCGATTGCTCCCGGAATGCGGTGCCGAAGACAGAGAACATCCGACGTCTGCTTCGCATTTTGTGCCGCATGGGGTACAATATGGTTCAGCTGTATCTGGAGGACGTGTACGAAGCGGACGGATATCCGTATTTCGGGCACGGCCGCGGACGCTATACAAAGCAGGAACTGAAAGAACTGGATTCCTTCGCCGCCGCACTCGGAATCGAACTGGTTCCTGCGATCCAGACACTGGCGCATCTGGGACAGAGTCTGAAATGGAAGGCCATGGCGTCTCTCGTGGACACGGGCGATATCCTTCTGGCGGATTCCTCCGAGGTGCAGGCGTTTCTCGGCGCCATGTTCGATACGATGCGGGAGTGCTTTTCCACGAACCGGATCAACATCGGGATGGATGAAGCGCATATGCTCGGGCTCGGCCGGCATTTGGATCTGCACGGATACGAAAACCGGACGGAACTGATGCTCCGGCATTTCCGGATGGTGCATGATCTGGCCAATGCCCACGGGTTCCGCCCCATGATGTGGAGCGATATGTTTTTCCGCCTTGCGTCGGGGGGAGAATACTATGCGCCGGAGTGTGCACTGGACGAATCCATCGCAAAGACGATTCCGGCTGATACATCGCTGATTTACTGGGATTATTATTCTCTCGACGAGCAGATCTACGACAGGATGCTCGCACGCCACAAGTGCCTCAGCGAAAATGTGGTGTTCGCGGGCGGCGCGTGGAAATGGTCCGGATTTGCGCCAAGCAATTATTTCAGCATGCAGCTTGCGGACAGGGCGCATCACGCCTGTGTCCGGCAAGGGATCGGTGAGGTCCTCATCACAATGTGGGGCGACAACGGAGCGGAGTGCCCGACGGAAGCCGTGCTGCCCGCGCTGTATCATTGGGCACAGCTGTGCTGGCAGGAAGACGAAACCGGCGAGGAGCGGGCGCGTGGCTTCCGGGCTGCATGCGGCGGCGTGTGGGAGGATTTCCTTCTGCCGGACGAACTGGCATTTACGCCGGACAATCCCGCACCGGGGCGCATGGCGGTAAACGCTACAAAGACGCTCCTTTACGAAGATATTCTGACGCCGCTTTTCAGCCCGGCACTTGATCTCGTGGCGTATGAATCACATTTGCGCGAAGTCTCCGCAAAGCTGGCCGGGGCGGCAGAGCGAAACGAAGCGTGGAAAGGGCTCTTCCTGCTTTACGGAGCGCTGGCGGATGCGCTGGCGCGGAAAGCGTCCGTCCAGCGAGCGCTGCATCCGGCATGGAAAAAACGGGATCGCGAAACGCTGGCAGCGCTCTGCGCCGCGGAACTGCCTGCCCTCGCCGAAGATGTGAGACGTTTTGCCGACGCATTCAGAGCGTATTGGCTCTCCAATAACAAAGCGCCGGGACTGGATATTTTTGATCTTCGCATCGGAGGTCAGCTTGAGCGCATCGCATCCGCGCGCAGAAGGCTCGAGAGCTGGCTGAACGGAGAGTTTGATACGATCGAGGAACTGGACATTCCCTGGCTGCCGTTCGATCCGTCGCAGACGAAGGAAGGTCACGCGGATATTCCGGCTCCGTTCTGGCACAGAATTGTGTCCGCGGCGGATATCTCTTTGATCTGACGCATTTCAATCCCGCTTTCCGACAGAAAAACGCCTTTCCCGAGGAGGATTTCCTCCGGGGAAAGGCGTTTTGTTGCTCTGTCGGAATCTGTTATGTCCGCA
Organism: Owariibacterium komagatae; assembly: GCF_045865535.1. Lineage (GTDB taxonomy): Bacteria > Bacillota > Clostridia > Oscillospirales > Ruminococcaceae > Ruthenibacterium > Ruthenibacterium komagatae. The sequence continues at coordinate 926,209 of NZ_AP031406.1, read as the reverse complement.
GGCGGAATGTGCGCGGCGCAAAGCGATAGACGAGGATTGACGCGACGATGGTGTACAGGATGCAGAATGCGATGCAGGCAGCACCGAAGACGAGGATGGGGAGGCGGAGATCCATCATGGCGTAGCACGCCACATTTGTCTCCATTTCTGTGAAGTATGAAGAAGGGCTCGAAGAAACGTATTATCTGCCATGGACATCGCTTGATTTCACAGAAACCAGCAATGCGCTCCAAAAGGCGTTTTATACCCGGAACGGAAATCTTCGGATACGCATTAAAAAGAGATCCGAAGTATGATATGATAAAGATGAAAAACGATTGCAGCGGAGGTGAGAAGCATGCACGCACCACAGCCCAAAAAGCTGTTGATCGTCAATATTCTGGACATTCTGAAACGATATACCGATGAAGAACACCGCCTCAGCCAGAAGGAGATCGAAACGCTTCTCAAAACAGAATACGGTATGAAAGCGGGCCGCAAAGCGGTGAAGCGGAACCTGATGGATCTGGTGGAATTCGGCTGCGAGATCGAGTACACCGAAACGACCCGCCGGGTGAAGAATGCGAAGAACGGCGAGTGGGAAGAGAGTACGATTCTGACCGATTTTTACCTGGTGCACGATTTCACCGACGGAGAGCTGCGGCTGCTGATCGACGGACTGCTGTTTTCCAAACACATTCCGTACAGTCAGTGCAGGCAGCTTGTGGAAAAGCTGGAAGGGCTTTCGAACCGCTATTTTCGGGCAAAGGTGGGGCACATTCGGACGCTCCCGGACACGGCGCCGGAAAATAAGCAGTTGTTCCTCACCATTGAAACGCTGGATGAAGCAATCTCTCGCGGCCGGCAGGTGGCGTTTCATTATCTCGCCTACGGCACAGATAAAAAGGCGCATCCGCGCAAAAACAGCGCGGGCGAAGCGCGGGAATACATCGTCAATCCCTATCAGATGGCGGCGGTGAACGGCCGGTATTACCTCATCGGAAATTACGACAAATACGAGGATGTGGCCCACTACCGCCTAGACCGCATTGCGGACATCCGGGTGTTGGATACGCCGGCAAAGCCCGCCCGCAAGGTCAGGGGGCTGGAAAACGGATTTCATCTGCCGCAGCACATGGCAGAGCATGGATTTTTTAATCGCACTGTGCGAAACCCGGAACGTAAATCTTCGAATCCTGTGCGCGCCTGCATTTTACGAAAAGCGTAAACAAGAACCGCAACGGATGTTGCGTAACCACCTGAAAGAACGGGGGGTGGAGGTTGTATGGCTTGAAGAGCCGCAGAAAAGGACCCTTGAAGCACTTTTGGGAGGGGAAACATCCGAAAAAGCAGCCCGACAGCTGGGACAATGGCGTCTTTGAAAGAGCGGCAAAATGGCGGCAAAGGAAACGGTGATTTCAGTGCCAGACGGATACACAGTAAAGGAAGATTGCTGTGAAATGCCGATGAATCAGGCTGTTGCCCTGTTGTGCAGCGAACAGCAGAAAAAATACACCTGTGCCGTGCGAAAAGAAAGCGGGACTGTGGCCCGACTGATACACTTCCGGCATGTGTGCCCCTATTGCGGAGAGGTCTTTTCGGATCTTTCATCTTTTCAGTCAAAGAACAGAGAACAAAAGCGAACTGCACCCTAATTGTTATCCAGTATATCATACTGTCTAACAAATGGGGTGCAGTTCGTGACGGATGCTCATCGGTTTTTTGTCCAAGTTTGATCCAAGGAACCTTTCTTCAGGGCGGATGTACGGATTCGTTGTTTAAAAGCCACGGAATCGTGACGCTGATGGGAGGTTTCTGAGACATGTGGTGAAAATATTGATTTTTGATCCCCACTTCGTAAACAGTATGACGAAAGAGGGTGGACAGAAATGTTCTCTGTGCAAAAACACTCCCCCTGCATTTTTGCCGAGGGAGTGTCTGCAATACAAGTTAGGCCCAAAGATCCCCGATTCGCACCAGGTCCGACGTGCAGAGAAGACCTTGACATGTAGCGTCAAACAGCTGTTCCGGAAGCGGCTTGCCGGAACGAATCCATTCCGACAGGAGCAAAAGATCCGGCGGCGGAACGGCTGTTTTGGGGGGCAGGCCTGTTTGACAAGGGTCGATTTCATCCAAAGAGAAAAATTCTTCCTTCAGCGTGAGGCCGGAAAGCCAAAACGAACTGTCCGCTTCGGGAAAGGTTCGGGATGCGTTGCGGCAAGGGACAATTTCCACCACAACGCTCCATAAAGGATCTCCGTATTTCTGCCGAAGAAGGATAAGATCTCCGGGATGGTAATCCTGTGCACGGCATAGAAGTATCCCGGGCACCTGCGCACAAGGTGCTTCTACGCCGATTCCGTTTTGATACAGTACCCACCGTGAATGAAGCGGCTGCCCGTCAAAACGAAACATCCATTCCCGCTTCCATTCGCAGTCCGGGCTGTATTCCCGAATGTCAAAAAAATAGGACCAGCCGGATGTCATCCATTCCTCCTGCGAGAGATCGTCCTCTTTCAGGAGATCTATTTGTCGATGGAAAAATTGTTTTCCGGCGGCATATGCATCGCCAAAAGAAGGAAACAAATCGACCACGGACGGATCGCGGAAGACCGGGGCACCGGATTCCGACTGCAGAAAGCAGTTCAAAAAATAGATCATGGGACTGGCATCCTGTCCTTTCGTTTATTTTGAAATTTCGCGTTTCATGCCGCCGCAACGCACGCAGCGGTAGTTGACCCAGTTCTGGTTGCGGCAGCCTTCGCGGGCGCAGCCGATGGCACCGCATTTCGGGCAGCGATACATGATCGAACCGCAGCTCTGTCCATTCGGCTTTTTCATAAAACAAACAGCACTCATTGAGGTTCATCTCCTTGTATTATAGAGTAGTAGTTATTAGAGCCCCTCTCCAAGGGCTGTGCTACACTGTAAGGGATGCTGTGGATTGGTTGCAACCTCCTACCACGAGATGGTTCCAGAAAGGTTCCAACCACAGCCCCTTACAATTTTGTTGATCAGTTAAATACCGCCAGACGGTTTATGTGGAACAAGGCTACAAAAGTAAGGTGCACTGTGGATGCAGCATCATATATTTATCGTTGGAGGTATTTGTTATGGTGGTTTCTGTTGGCGTCGATGTCTCAAAAGATAAGCACGATTGCTTTATCGTCAGTTCCGAGGGCGAAGTCCTGGCGGATGTATTCACGATCCCCAACACCATGGACGGGTTCCACTACCTTTTACAGCGAATCCGGCATTGTACCGCACCGCAGGATAAAATAAAAGTAGGGCTTGAGGCTACCGGACATTACAGCTACAATCTGCTCGGGTTTCTTCTTGACAACGGTCTGACCACCTATGTCCTGAATCCCTTGCGCACAAACCTTTACCGAAAGAGCCTTAGCCTGAGAAAGACCAAGACTGACCGGGTGGATGCACGAACGATTGCTTCTATGCTGTTATCCGATGCGGGCCTCAAACCCTACACAGATACAGCATACCACAACGAGGAGCTAAAGTCACTGACCAGATACCGTTTTGACAAGGTAAAAGAGCGTGCCAAGCTGAAAAGTTCTATCGCCCGGCTGGTCTGCATTCTGTTTCCGGAATTGGAAAAACTCGTCCCTTCTCTGCATATTGCTTCTGTCTACGCCCTGCTGGAAGAGTTCCCTGGGGCCAAACCGGTTGCCGCAGCCCATTTAACGAGGCTGAAAGCATTGCTCGAAACCGCCTCCAATGGCCACTACAAACGGGATATGGCTCTTGAAATACGAAATGCTGCCAAAAACTCTATTGGCTCTCAGATGCCTGCCAAGTCCCTTGAATTGCAGCACACCATCCGGCTCATCCGTGAACTGAATCGTGAAATTGATGAAATCGAAGAGCAAATCCAATCCATTATGGATGAACTGCATTCTCCTATTACCTCTATCCCCGGTATGGGATTCCGCATGGCTGCCATAATCCTAGCTGAAGTCGGCGACTTCACCCGGTTTGACTCCCCGGACAAGCTGTTGGCTTATGCAGGGATGTCCCCCTCCACTTACCAGTCAGGACAGCTCAAAAATTGCTACCCGCACATGGAAAAGCGTGGCTCCCGATACTTACGCTACGCACTTTACAACGCAACCAAGTATGTTTGTCATTGGGACCCAGCTTTTGCTGATTATCTCGCCAAGAAGCGGGCGGAGGGAAAACACCACAATATTGCCATCTCTCACGCTGCCAAGAAATTGGTACGTTTAATTTTTGCCTTGGAAAAATCCAGACAGCCATATTGCTCAGCAGCTTAAGTGCAGCTACTTGAATAGCCAGCAGGGGTCTGACAAGACCTCAGCTTTGCTATACCTTTTTTGAGCCATCTCTTTTTCACCACCACCATTCATTTTGGGGGTTGCCTTTTAATAGTTAATCTTTCTGTCTTAAAGAGATCTTGCAAGACTGGCTTAAATATGTTGACGGCACAAATGAAGGGGAGAGACTAGTGTTGTATCACGGCGCTTTGTGAAGTATAATGTTTTTAAGGCATTACAGCGCAAGATGTTTGCTGAGGGAGGTTTTCATTTGGACACAGAGAGAAAAAAAATCAGCGACTCCCGGGAATTAGAATTTGCTGTTTTCTGTATTGAAAATATTGCTGCACACCTCGGCGTTGATGCGCAGCGGGTCTATTCTGCGTTGACGGAAAAAAGCGATATCCTAAACAGTTATATTGTGCCGGAATATGAGATTTTGCACACGCAAAGTAAAGAATATATTGTGCGTGATATTCTGGATGTTATGAAAGAACGGGGTGTGGAAATATGATCCTTTATCACGGCTCTTTTCTGGAGGTTGCAAAACCGGATTTACTGCACTCACGCCCTAATGTGGATTTTGGCCTTGGCTTTTATACGACGCCGCTTTATGAGCAGGCTGAGAAATGGTGCGGGAAATTCAAGCGGAGGGGAAAGGCGGGAATCGTTTCTCGTTACATCTTGGACGAGGAAGCATTTCATCAATTGAAAGTGCTGAACTTTGATTCATACAGCGAGGCATGGCTGGATTTTATCTTGGTCTGCCGAAGCGGAAAGGATAAATCGGACTATGATATTGTCATGGGCGGTGTGGCAAATGACAGGGTGTTCAATACGGTAGAACTGTATTTTGACGGTTTGATCGATAAGGCAGAAGCTATTGAGCGGCTGCGTTATGAAAAGCCGAACATGCAAGTGTGTTTGCGAACCGAACGTGCACTGAACAGTTATTTGCATTTCGAGGGGAGCGAGTCGGTATGAATGCAAATCCTATTTTGCTGCAGAAAAAATATGCGCGCGTAGTCGAGCGCTTTGCCGGAGAACAGAACCTATCTTTGGATGCGGCGCTTCAATTCTTTTATCGTTCGGAGGTTTATCATCTGATGCGGCAAGGGGTGTCCGATATGCATTGTATGAGTGATGCGTATCTAGCGGAGGAATTATGCCTGGAACTGGCTGAAAAAGAAAGACCGTCTGAACAACAGAACACCATATGACTTAATCGGATTTGAAGCAGAATAGCGACATATTTAAGGCGAAAAAAGGACTCTATTGGGAAAAAGTTTGACCACGATTTTGACCATTTTCAGAGCAAAATGAGCAATGCTCTGCTGTCCCAAAAGTGCCGATTGGGACGTTCCAAAATAGGAAATGGACTCTATTGGAACACAAAATTCTCTGTAAACGCATTGCCCGAATCATGGGGTTCAAGAGGCCGTGAGTTCGACTCTCGCCACTCGGACCATGCGGAGTATCATTAAAGGATCTGAAAAGGTCTGCTGATGATACTCCGCATTTTTTATTTCCAAATCTATATAGCGATCTGTGTGGGGGCGTAGCTTAATGCTACGCCTTTTCTCGTTTCCAAAAGAATGTCCCTCTCGGGGATCTTCCGGCGATCCGGCACCTCAAAGGCCCCGATGCAGTTATAGTGAATCGTCACCCGCTGATTGGTAACACCGTCCTCCTTGACCGCAGGATAGACCTCGATGTACTCAATGAGTTCGGCAACCATGCGCTTGGTGATGGTGGTGGCGTCGGTGTAGCGGCGCACGGTTTCCAGAAAGGTGTCCACATCCATCCGCTTATCTTCCAGCTTCTTCAGCTCCAACCGCAGCGCCTTGATCCGTCCGGCGTTCTCGCCCTGCTCCTGCTCATACCGCTTAGACATTTTGGCGAACCGGGCATCGTCGATCTTGCCAGACACATTGTCCTCATAGAGCCGTTCAAAGAGCATATCCAGCTCCCCGTCCCGGGCCAGCAGCCCGTCCAGCTCCCGCTTCTTGCGTGCCCGGTCATTTTCCGCTACCTTGGCGGAGCGGCCCACCATCGCCTTGATGAAGTCATTTTCGTATTCGTTAGCGAAGCAGGCAAGCCGGTGTATCTCGTAGAGCACCACCTGCTCCAAAAAGTCCAGCCGGATATAGTGGGTAGACGAGCATTTGCGGAGGCCGGAATTGTGGTTGTTGCAGCTAAAGAACTTGATGTCGTGGTTATTCTGGTTAAAGTGGAAAGTCAGGTTGCCGCCGCACTCCGGGCATTTCAGATAGCCGCAAAAGGCGCTGGACTCCTTCGTTACGGTAGGCCGCCTGCGCCGGGTGGTTTGCAGGCTTTGCACCTTTTCCCAAGTCACACGGTCAATGATGGGCTCATGGACATTGAGGAAGATGGCCCGGTTTTCCTCCGGGTTTTCAATCCGACGCTTCATCTTATAGGACTTGGAGTAGGTTTTGAAGTTAATCACATCGCCGCAGTATTCCTGCAAAGTGAGGATTTTCTTGACGGTGGTATGGTTCCACTTGGTAGGCTCCAGCGTGCTTTTGGAGCCGCCCTTGCTGATCCCCTTGCTGGTTCGATAGGCCGAGGGGTTTAGAGCCCCCATCGTCCCCAGTGCCGTGGCAATCTGCAAGGGGCCGTTGCCCTCCAAGGCCAGACGGTAGATGCAGCGCACCACCTCGGCAGCCTCCGGGTCAATGACCCAAAAACGGGGATCGTCCGGTTTTTTCATGTAGCCATAGGGCGGCGGTGAAAGCGGAATCCCGGCGTTGCCTTTCATCTTGTTGACGATACGGCGCTTCTTGGAGATGTCCTTGGCGTAGTACTCATTCATAATGTTCTTAAACGGGGTGAAATCGTCCTCGCCCTCGTCGCTGTCCACGCCATCGGAAACAGCCACAAGACGCACATCATGGAGCGGGAAAAACTCTTCGGTGAGCTTGCCCACCTCAATGTAGTTTCGGCCCAGTCGGGAGAGGTCTTTCACGAACACCGCCGAGATGTACCCGGCCTCGATTGCGGCGATCATTTTCTGAAAACCCGGGCGCTTCATGGTGGTTCCGGTGATGCCGTCATCCACGAAAAAGATGGTGTCAGTATAGCCTTTTTCCTTGGAAGCCTTTTGGAGAATTTTCTTTTGGTTCTGAATGCTGTTGGACTCGCTGTCCATGTTATCGTCACGGCTCAGGCGGCAGTAGAGGGCGGCTGTGCCGGTAGAGATTTTGTTGCTTGACTGCTTCATAATGTCCTCCTTTCCAAGCAGCCGAGCAAGGCTTCATCCTATGTATATTATACCTCTGCCGACCGCCCGAGTTAAGGATGTCGATGGAACAGTTAGGCTGGCTCCAAATCGGCCAGCATCAGCTTCAACAGGATGTCACGCATGGACTCGCCTTTGTCCTTGTAGACGGGCGTAACGATGAATTGGATTTTGCCGACTTGATAGGTGTATTCCTCCTTGACGGGTACGGGATCTTCCATGTGGGCCTCCTTCCAGAGTGATACAAAACAATGACCGACAGTCCCCCTTGTCCCGTGGGGAAACGCAAGAGAGCGGCACCTTCGGTGGTGCCGCTCTCTTGCCTTGCTCCAACTTTGGGACAACTTGTCCCAAGGTCAGTAAATGCTGTTCTCAAAGTGCTGCTGGGCCTCCTCCAACCCGCAGAGATCAAAGACCTCATGGAGCTCTGCCACCACACGCCGGATGTCTGCGGGAGAAAACCCGCAATTTTCCATAGCGTAGATGACATAGCCCCGGCAGGCGTTGTTGCTCCACGGCTGGGCAAGCAGGGCCGCCAGTTCGGGGTCATACTTCATATTGGTTTCCTCCTTGATAAAAGTTTCGGGAGCGCCACGCTCATTTCCTTGGCCCGTCATAAGACAGCAATACTCAGCATGACGCTCCCGAGGGGGCGGCAGCCCGGAGGGGCAAGCGGCCAGCTTGTCCGACTGCGGATCGTGGCCGTGGGGTGGCTTGTCCCACTTGCGGCGCTGGTGTTGTTCGCTCGTTCTCCTGCCGGAGAAGTCACAGCGCACCCGCCGCACGGCTCCCCGCTCTATGCCTCGGGGCCGCCGCTATTCAGTTGTTGATCGGATGTAACTCCTCTCATATACCAAGGACAAAAAACGGCTCTGTGGCAGGGTCAATCAAAGAACTTTTTTCAAATATTTTCTCATAGTAGCCAACCCGCTTTGAACCGACTCCTGCACAGAAGTTTTGCTCACGCCTTCGGCCATAGCCACCTCCCGATAGCTCTTACCGAGGATCACACAGGCGTCCACGCGGCGCCCCTGCGTTTCGGGCAAAGAATTGAGCGCAACGCACAGATGGCAGAACAGCTCCATGCGCTCCAGCAGCTCCTGCGGGGTGGGTTCGGAGACGCAGGCGGAGTATTCGATCCCGTCCTCACAATCGAGAGAGTACTGTGCTTTGTTGCGGACGATCCGCCGCTGATAGGCGGCCTCGTACAGCCTACTTGCCCGGAGTTCGTTAGCCACTTCCTCAGAAACCTCTATGTATTCGTCGTTGGTGTACCACGGATAAAAGTCTTTCAGATTGATGGTCGTCATTTGTAACTCCTCCGTTCAGATGGTTAGGGGGTGAATGGCGATCTGAACGGAGGGCGGCGGAGATCGGCAGCCGGGTCCACCTTTGTCTACTTCGGGACAAGTTGTCCCAAAGTGGATAAAACAAAATACGCCTGTATGCCGCAACGACACACAAGCGCATAAAACTACATTTTCACTTATGTACTGCCATATTTCGCATCCGCCACCAGACTGCTCCCATTGGGCGGGCGAGCTTTTTTTGACAGATTAGGGAGATGGAAAAAGAAAAAGGACACAGCAATACCTCCCGGACACCGCCGTATCCTTAAAAAAGGGCGACTTTAACACACCCCCCATATTCTCATTTTTCAAAAAGAAAATGGCGGCTTGAAATTGCTATTTCAAAACCGCCGTATGGCTACTGTATTTTGTTTTGGCACATGGATATTCAGCCGCCAAAACAACGGTTTTTTTATTATCCCGTTGGGCGGTCAATCTTGAACAAAAAATCAGATTAGAGAATCATTTTCAACATAATGCCCTTTCGTAATAAAGCCTTCCGGCATCTTCGCTCCATCGACAACAATGCGAGTAAATAATATCGGCAGTCCTGCCGATATTTCAAAGCTCTTTCCGTATTGAATCTGGAAGTGGATGTGTGGCTCACTCGTATTGCCGCTGTTCCCGCACTTGGCAATTACCTGGCCTCTGCTAACTCGATCTCCTTTTTGTACGCATAGGCTGTTCGGAAGGAGATGCGCTATCACGCTGCACTCATGTTTGCTGTGACGAATAACGATATGGTTCCCTCTCACATCCGAAGCGGCGCAATCAACCTCTCCTTCTGCAACGATTGGCGTATTTGGAAAGTGACTTACCGCAGAAATGACAACACCATCTGCCGGAGCCAAAACATCTTTTGCATAACAGAAGTAGTTCTCTAATTGCTTGCGTTCACCCGCAAAAGTAGCATCTTCGCTGTTCTTTATAAAAAAGTCGTAAGCATATCGCTGGGATGGAAGAAACCAAGAATGGGAACTTTCTCTGTCAATTCCGCCATTTACCACAAACCACTTTCCGTTAAACGGGAGCGAGTAATGTACTTGTGGCTTGTATGAATTTTTATCTGGGAGATGGAAGCCATGTCTTATATGTGCAATAAGTATCCCAGCGAGCATCCATAAATTTTGACCGAGAAATATTAAATTTGATATGTCGCTGCGTGCGGGCGAAAATACACTTGCAAATCCACACAATCCGAACAAGAAGAATAGAGTTAAGTACGGGTTATCCAGAAAAACGCCTATAAAACCAATCCAAAACAACCATTGTAATTTTGAAATAACTTTAAGCATAGTTACCTCCCCAAATACTCGCCGTAACGCTGTAAGAGCGAGTGAAATTCGGGGCTTTCCTTTAAGAAAGATGTTTCATCGTCCAATTCCAATTTCAACTGCTCAATCATTGATGATAAAAGCTGCCGAGGCAGATTCTGCGTATTGCTGTCGGATAAATTCAAATGCTTATATAATGGATTTGATGAAATATCTGAACTGTTTTCCATAGAAGCAAGGAGCAAAGACAGTATTTTTGTGCAGCTCTCAGCATCCTTTTTATTTATCGCACATTCGAGTTTAGCTGTATATGCGGTACATTCTAAAATGCCAAATTGTTTCGCTACCTGCTCTTGAATACAAGCCAATTTCTCGGCATCCTCCCATCGGTTTTCAGATAAAGCAACCTGAGTTAAAGATATTAGTATGGATTCTAATTCAACTCCAATTTCCAACATTCGATGCTCTAATAAAACACACGCTGGTTCGTATTCCTTTTTATGCTGGTGCAGGTGAGCCATCATTAACTTTGTATCAGCAGGATAATCCCTTAACAATGCGGCAGCTTTGTCATATTCCTCTTTTTCGCAGTGCAGATAGAACAGAAAAGAATTTGCTTCTTTTTTTATTTCAATGTTTTCGCTATTTCGCACCCTGAAATACAGTTTAGCAAGTTCTTCACGATACTTGTTTTGGTTCTCCTCTGACTGTAATCCTAAAGAGGGTTGTAAAAAAACGCCCAGAGAATAAATCAAATTTTCACATGTCGGAAATGCTCTGACCTGATCCAAAGCAAATTGAAAACCTTTTTCAAACCCATCTTCTTGGATTAGGGATTGGACTTTCAGAACAACATTGTTAATCTCGATCTCCGACATTTCTTCGTTGAAGGACATAAGAGTGTTCAAATCTGTTTTCAATAATCTTGCTAATGCTGGGAGGAGCATAATATCTGGATAGGTTGTTCCATTCTCCCATTTACTGACCGCAGGTGTCGAAACCCCTAAATACTCTGCAACATTTTCTTGTGTTAATCCTAATTGTTTTCGCTTTTCTCTAATGATTTGACTAATTACCATGTTGCCCTCCGTCTATAGTAGAAGATTATCATAACTGCGTGGCTACCGACAATCGAGTTATTGTTTAATTATAACGCAGAAAACTTAACTTACAAGCAACACGAAATAAAATTGTCCTATATATAAAATTTAGTTTCGTTCTCATGTTCAAACCCGAAATGTAGAATAATATAGGGTGATATGAGAATGTACCAATACGACAAACACCTTGATTTTCACGCCTTGGGCCGTGAGATCAAGCGCAAGCGGGAGGAAAAAGGCTGGACACAGGAATACTTGGCCCAGCTTGTGAACCGCACCCCTCGCTCCATCATGTATATCGAGAATCGGGGCCAATACCCCAGCTTTGATACTTTCTATCAGCTCGTCACCCTGCTGGAGATTTCCGTGGATCAATTCTTTTTCCCGGACAAACTTAACGGAGAAAGTACCTGCCGGAAGCAGATTGATGTCATGCTCAATTCTATGGACGAAAAAGAGCTGACCGTTATGAAACATACCGCAGAGGGGCTGCAAAGAGCCCGGGAAACGGAGGATGCGTAAGAAAAACACGCACCTCCGTTTTTTGCGCTCTATTGGAGGTAACGCACTAACGGCAAGCAGGGCAAGTGTGGCCACACTTGCTATTTTTGCAGCCCGAGAGGGCCGCAAAAACGCTTGTTGGGGAGCCTCCCCAACCCCGGCACTTCGGGACATTTTGTCCCAAAGTAAATTGTCTGCGTCACCGTCGCTACCGCTCCTGTTCCTTATTCTTGCGCCCGTCCGTCGCGCCCAGCAGATGGTCAATATTGGTCTTGACCGCCACGGCCTGCCGCATTTCCTGTTGGGCGGCCCGGTACTTGGCGTACAGGGCCTTTTTCTCCGCCGCCAGCTTGCGGCGCTTTTCTTTTAATTGGGCCATCTTGGGCAGTTTAGCCCCGTCCAGTAGATCGTTCAAAGTAGCTTTGGCTGCCCGATAGTCAGCCAGCTCCGCCTCATGCTGGGCCAGAAATCTCTTGCTATACTTGGCCGCCTTGTACTCGTCAAACACGGGCCGGGTCTTGGCGTATTGTACCACGGCCCCCATGAGCTCGGAAGTATAGGCAAGGTCAGCCTCGGTCTGCCGGAGCTGTTCCGTCAGCGCATGGAAACGGGCGGACGCAGCCTCGGCCTCGGTGGTGAGCTGGTCATATTCGCTGATCTGATGCTCCTGCATGAATTGCAGCGCAGCGGCCATCTGTTTGAGGTTATACACCTTGGCCCACCGCTCATAGGCCGGGCCTTTCCCGGAGCGTAGCCGCTCCTGTATATCCACGATCAGATCGACATGCCTGGGCGCAGCGGGGGCCAGAGCGTCCAGCTTCGGCAAGGGGCGTTTGCCCGCAATTACATCCCGGATGTCCCCGGGATCAAAGCCTTCCCCGAGGGTTGACGAGCGGAGCCGGGTGGCCCGCTGCTGCCCCGGAACAAGGAACGAGATCGCACCGCCCCGTCCCCACTTGACCGCATAGCCGGACTCCTCCATGAGCCGAAGAAAGGCGTCAAAGCTGTCCGGGCCTTTGGCAAGGGCATCGCAGATGGCCGCCCGCAGCTGTTCCTTGTAGGAGGGCTGGCGCTCTGTCCCCAGCCATGCTCCGTAATGGAGAAAACGGCCCTTGCTATGGAGCTTGGGGTTGGTAATCACGGACAGGTCATTTTCCAGACATACCCGGTCAGAGAGCCGCCGCACCGCCCGGGCCGAGCCGATGAAATCCCGGAACTTGTGGGAGCAATCCAGCGAAGTGGAGTTGTAGTAGATGTGGTTATGAATGTGCTGGCGGTCTGTGTGGGTGGCGACAAAAAAGGCATACTTGCCCTTTGTCCAGCGCATCGCCGTTTCGTAGCCCACCCGGTTTGCCTCCTCCGGGGTGATCTCTCCCGGCTTGAATGACTGGCGGATCTGATAGCAAAGCACATCGGCATCCCGCCGTTGTTCCCGCCCCGTGGTGGCCTTGTACTTGGCCTTGGAGAGCAGGAACTCCGCATCAGCGGTCATATAGTCGCACTCATAAGAGGAAATTAATTCGCCGCCCTGCGTCTTGTCCGGGTTTTGCCCATAGTCAAACCGCTCTTTCAAGGATTGGGCGACGGTTTCCCCCTTGCTGATCTTGTGCTTCTTGAAATAGGTTGTGGCCGTAGGCCGCCCTCCTTTCGATACGACAAACGGCGGCTGTTTCCAGCCGCCGCTCAGACTTTGGGACAAGTTGTCCCGAAGTATCAACCTGTGCTGAAATCCTGCAAGGAGTATTTCAGCGAGTAGAGCCTGTCCATAGACTATCAACTAAAAATATTGCTACTTGTTATCTCGTCTTGTTGTATAAAGCTAGCGGTGGTATAATTAAACAATATCGAGAGGGGGGCTTGAAGTGGGTCAACTACCATTAAAAGATTTATATATAGGCAAAACCGACGGCTATAATGAATTTCTTGAATACGGCCAAAGCGTTTGTAAAGAATTGTTTTTTGAGTATCCTAATTTTGACCTTCAAAAAATACTTAATGGTTCGATTTATTATATTTGCGGTGATAAAGGTACAGGCAAAACCATGCTGTTAAAGTATGTCGAAGCCGTGGTATCAGAAAAACCAGAAAGCATGTTCTCGGAATTTATTCGTTTTCGAAAAGATGTTGATGAAGATCAACGAAATCAAATTAAAAGATCTGGATTGCCACAAACTCCTTTTGAAGAAGTCATAGAAAGCGAAATCCCAGGCGATGCAACAATTAACTGTGTTTTAGCGTGGCAGGTTTATCTTATTAAAGTTATTATCAACCGCTTAAAGCATACAGCATACGGAGTGTTTGACAGAGATAGTGCTGAATGGGAAAATCTTTGTGCTTTATTGGATGCCATATATGATGATCCGCAAAATGCAAACCCAATAAAAAAGATCCTCCCTCGCATTAAGAAAGGAAATGTAGAGCTTAATGTTGCGAAGCTAGGCAAAGTAAACTTAGAGCTGGAATGGACAGATGAAGCCAAGAAAACTGTACCTTTTTCAGAACTGGGGAAAAGAGTAATAGATTTGTACTCCAAATTGCAACCAGTACCGCACACGCTTTATATTTTTGTAGATGAATTAGAGTTATCATTAAAGCAAACCAAAAAATACGAGCGAGACATTACTTTGATCCGTGATTTAATATTTGCCATTCAATACCTAAACGAAATATCAAAGGAAAATGGGTTTAATGTCTATGCAATTACAGCTATCAGAAATGAAGTATACAAAGAAGTAAAGTCCAAGGGATTGGAAATCAATAAACCCATACACGACTTCGGCATACAAATCTCATGGCAACAAAAAGGTGGAGCAATCCGAGAAAATCCACTTTTGAAAATGCTTGTGCGTCGCTTTCAATGTAGCGAAAAAATATGTGGGTTAGACCCCACACCTGATGTGTTTGATGCTTATTTCTTAAAGAGCGTTGGCCGGTCTGGCATTGCTATTGAAAACTATATCCTTGATCAGACTTGGCTTAGACCTCGGGATATAATTAGGCTCTTTTCGATTATGCAAAAGGTTGCAGGTGATAAAACCTTTATTGACCAAAAAACATTTGAAATTGTTCGACAGCAATATTCTGAAGAATCTTGGAGCGAATTTGAAGAAATCCTAACTGTAAAGTATTCTGATGTTGAAGTTGAAGGGATAAAGCTGGCATTGACAGGCCTTCAAGTTCCGTTTTCAACCAGAGATTTTGCTGAGAGAATTGATGGGAAAGCAGATATATTTGAGGAAGTAGAATATTTAAAAACCAAAGGCCGCAAACCTGGGCAGATATTGAGGGATTTGTATGATATCGGAGTAATCGGAAATTATGGTAATGGAACTCCTCGTTTTTCTTTCAAAGGCGATAAGGATATTGATCCTATGTTACCACTAACTTTTCATTACCCTTTGCTACGCTTCTTTAAAGCATCTATTAAATCCTACGACAAACGCCTTAGCGAATACAACTAATCATAGCAGGGAGCAGCAGAAAGCTGTTCCCTGCTATATTTTTTACATTTCCACCACCGCCGATAGCTTTTTCAGCAGATCGGACAGCGGCCCCCAAAGGTCAGCGTAGTCCCGTTGCAGGGCCTTGATCTCGTCGGGGTAAATGCCGCCGTAGGTGTTCACATGGATCGCCACTTGGTTAAGGTTGTTGGCGCACCGCCGCTGGAGGGACACCAGCTCCCGGATGTCCGAAAGATCAACATGGAGCACATAGCCATTCAAAGCCATTTTCCGCATGTAGGCCCCCATGTTGGAAATGCCCGCCTCGGCCATTCGTTCCCCGATCAGCGCCTGTTCCTCCGGGCTCACCATGACATGAAGATGGACGCAGCGGCGGCGTTTCTTTGTCACCGCTCCTCACGCTCCCGGCTCCGATGCTTATTGGGGGACTCCTTCACCTTGTCCAGCTCCTTTTCCGGGGGCTGGGGCGGCAGGGCCGGGCCGTTGTTCAGCAGCCCGTCGATCATGTTGTAGTTCTGTTCGGTGGACAGTCCTACGGTTTTCAGCGGGTTATCCTGTTCGTACATAGTACCTCCTTTTTGTAAGCAGAAAGGGCCTGGACTTTGGGACGAAATGTCCCGAAGCCCCGGCGCAAAGTGTGGAAAGCATTTGCCCTAAATTGGGGCAACCAATGAAAACATATTACCTACTTCAAAAGCGACCTCGGAAAGCCTTGAAATATCGGTGTTTCCGGGGCCTAATTTTCCACGCATCAGCCTCGCTTTTTCCTCATGTAATTCCTCTTTTGCTGTCGCAGAGCAGCCTTGGCGCAGACGGGGGAGCAATACCGTGTCCGGCCATCGGGGAGAAAGGCCCTGCCGCATACCGGGCAGGGCCGGGTTTCCGGGGCGGGGCCTTCCGCAGCGAGGGACGCCTCCAGCACGGGATCATTGGGCAGCACCGCCTCCCGGAAGTAGCGGCACAGCGCCCCCGTCCAGCACTTTTCCAGCATATAGCAGGGGCAGTCCAGCGGCAGGCAGCCCTCATCCCGGTCATAGTTGGCACACAGCCTTGTCACCAGCTTGCGGATGGCTGCCTTTTCCGCACGGGTCAGCTCTCGGGCCACCGCTTCACCTCCCGCCGCCAGCGCCTTTCAGCAGCTCCCGGTAGCAGGCGACGCACCCGATCCCCCGCCAGTAGGGGCAGCCGTGGCAGCGGGAGCCCTCCGGGGCCTTGACAGGCTCGGGCCGCTCATACCGGGGAACCTGCTGCATCATCGTTTCATAGGGACTGTTGGTGAATTTCATTTGTCGCCCTCCGTTTCGTCCTCGTCCTCCTCGTCCCACGGCGGGGTATCGTCGTAGGTTTCCAGCTCGTCCCCGTAGTCCTCCTCGGTTTCAGCGGCCCGCTGCTGCTTGGGGCGGTAAACCTTGAAATACCACCCGGCTCCGCCGCCCACCAGCGCCACCGCCAGAATGAGCAGGATCGTCCCGGTGTTTCCGCCTGCCTGTTCGGGCTCCGGCTCGGGGGTAGGCTCCGGCTCCTCCACGGGTTCGGGCTCGGGCTCCGCCCCCACGCACTCGGTCATATTGGTGGAGCAAACCGGGCAATCCATATTGATCGCCCCCGCCACGCACTTTTCCGCACAGGTACACTCGGGCAGTTCCGTCCCGGACGCCTCCAGAGCGGCCAGCAGATCGGCCTCGTCCACCACGCTGAAAAAGTAGGTTTCATATTGTTCAGCGTCCTCGTCGGTAGGCTTGTCGTAGTCAATGACAATGTAAAAGGTGCTGCCGCCGCTGGTCTGGACGGTGATAAACTGCTTGTTGGTGTGCTCGTCGTAGAGCAGATCCCGGGTCACAAGGCTGCCCTCCTCGGTGAAGCCCTCGCCGGGCTCAATGGTGGGCTCGGGGGTGGTGGTTTCCTCCGCCGGGTCAAGGCCCTCCCATTCGGGGCCGCCCCCGGCGTAGGCCGTGACGGAGAAGCCGCACAGGAACATGGCAACGCACAGCGTCACCATCAAAACACGCAGTTTTTTCATTCAGACACCTCCTCGGACTTCGGGACATTTTGTCCCAAGGTGGCCCCGGCCCGGATCTGCTGGAGCACCACGGGCAGCTCGGCAAGAGGGATGCTCATGCCCCGCACGATGTCCACGATCTCGCTGTTTTCCGCCTCCACCTTTTTCTGTTCCAGCTCCTTCAGCCGGGCCTGCTGTTCGGTGATTTTGGCCTTGACCTTTTCGATCTCGGCCTCGATCTTTGCACTTTTGGAAATTGCCATGAAAGCCTCCTTTACGGTAAACGCCCATAGGCGTAGAAATGAGATTGCCAATAGCTGCTGTTGAGGTTGGCATAACTGATGGGATCTCCACAATGGAGCATCCAGCCATCGCCCACATACAGCCCACAATGACTGACCCCCGGCGTGTCGTAGGTGCCGACAAAAAACACCAGATCACCCGGCTGGGGTGAGCTGGTGGGGGTACAGTAGTTGTATAGGCCCTGTGCGCCCAGCCGCCCCACATCCCAGCCGCATTGATTGAGCACCCATGAGAGGTAGCCGGAGCAGTCAAAGGAAGTGGACGGGCTGGAGCCGCCCCAGACATAGGGATAGCCGATGTACTTTTCCGCCTCGGTGAGCAGGGCGGAAAAGGTTTTGTCCGTCAGATATTCCTCGGGGACTTCATGCTCCACGGGATCGCCCGTGTACTTGCCCACATAGTCGGAGCCGGGGAACAGATCGGGACGGTTGCCAAGCGTCGCCATGTAGAGGGCATACCGGGAAAGCTGTTCCTCGCCCATGATGTAGACAGGCAGGTGGGAAAGGTTTTCGTTGGAGAGGGTCACGGTGCAAATGTAGTAGTTGTACGGCACTTCCACATCATAGTCGTTGCCCTCACTGTCCGTCCGGGTTTCCGTCCGATACCGCACCTCCACCACCACATCCTCGGTGAGAATGTACTGGCGGTCAAAAAGCATTTGCAGGGTGTCCTGTACCTCTGCCAGCGTCCATTCCCCCTCATGCCATGCGCTGATGATGGACAGCAGCACATAGGGGTCATGCTCGATCTCGTCGAGATCGTAGTGGTACTCGTCATAGTCGTGGGTGCTCTCGTAGGTGTCCAGATAGTTTTGCAGCTCCGCCTCCAAAGCGCAGTAGGCAGCTTCGGCCCCCAGCAGGTCAGCGTCCTCGGCGGGATAGGTGGATGCCCCGATAGCCCCCGCTGTGCCGTTGCCTAGTGTTGCCAGCGAGGACATACAGGACTGCATCATCACCAGCAGCAGGAACACCGCTACAAACAGCAGCGCCCCCACGGGATGCCGCTTGACGAAGCCCACAGCCCGAGCCGCCAGTTTTTCCGTGGTGACTGCCGTTTTTTCGGCGGCCTTGGCTCCTTGCTTGGCGGCCTCCCGTGCTTGTTTGGCATATTGCCGCTTGATCTTCTGCTTCTGGATCAGCCGGGACAGGGCGTTGCCCCGCATTTCCGGGTGCTCCTGGGCGGCCATGCGGTAGTGATAATCCGCTGTGGCCTTGATGTGCCTGGACTCGGCCTTGCGGACAGCCTTGGCCGGGTGCTCCCGGATTTTCTTTTGCACAAACCGCTTGCCGTGGCGCAAGGCAGACTCGCCTACAAGCTCGGAACGGTGAGCGCCCTCGGTGCCTACATTGTCCTGCTCCACCTCGAACATCTTGCCATGCACATAACCGTGAACGCCGCCGCCCACCGTCCCGGCCACCCGGCGAACCGGGCCGGGCGGCTTGGGCGGTTTCTGCTTCGCCAGCTTTTCCTTGGCCTTCTCCAGCTTTTCACCCCGCTTTTCCATGCGGAGCTTGCTGGCGGCGGTCTGTTCCTGTTGGCTCTTGTGCCGGAACTTCGCTTTAGCTTCTTTGGCGGCGCTGCCGCCAAAATCCGCCCGCTCCGTTGCTCCTCCTCTCCCCACAAAGTCATTCGACTTTGTGGGGGCCCCGTTTGGGGACTTTGGGACATTTTGTCCCGAAGTGGCCCCGGCCTTATTCGTCTTTTCGTTCATGGGCCATATCCTCCGGGCGGGTGGTCAGCAGGTTATAGATCTCTCCCTTGGGGAACCGATCCACAAACGGGATGGTCACATTTCCATAGAACAGCAGCCCCTCGCCGGAATTGGAGTGGGTGATATAGGAGAGCTGGTGCTCGGAAATGCCCAGCTGCTTGGCGAGAATCGCCCGGTCACTTTGGGCTTGAGACAGCAGGATCAGAAAATCCGTGTTGTCCAGAATGTTGGAGATGGCCGGGCTTGCCAGCAGGTCTTTCACATTCTGCGTGAGGGCGCTGGGGACACAGCCTTTCTTTCGGAGCATTTTCCAAACGGCCACAAAGTAGCTGGCGGTGAGCTCGTCCCGCAGCAGGATATGGAACTCGTCAAAGTAGCACCATGTAGCGATCCCGGCCTTGTGGTTGGCGTTCACCGCCGCCGTGACAAACTCGTTGGTGGTGTGCATGGCGATTTTGCGGAGGTTTTCGCCCAGCCCTTTGAGGACGATGCACACAACCCGGGAATTGAGGTTGACATTGGTGGGGTGGTTGAACAGGTTGAGGGAGCCGGTGCAATAGAGCTCCAGCGCCGTTGCCACACGGCGGGCCTCCGGCTCCGGCTGCTTCAAAAGCTCCTCGTACAAATCCTGCAACAGCGGCGTTTTGGCCGTTTCCAGCCCCAGCGCCATTTCCCGGTACACCAGCCGCACACAGCGGTCAATCACGGTTTTCTCAATGGGCTGCAAGCCCTCCCGTCCGCCCACGATCAGCTCGCACAGGGACAACAAAAAATCCGCCTTCATGGAAAGCGGACTTTCATCGTCGTTGGCGTTCATCTGCAAATCCATAGGCGAAATGTGGTGAGGGCTGTCCGGAGCGATCTCAATGACCTGCCCGCCCAGCCGCTGCACCAGCGGGGCATATTCGCCCATCGGGTCTACCACGATGATCCGGTCATTGGTGGCAAGGAACACATTGATCAGCTCCCTTTTGGCGGCAAAGCTCTTGCCGGAGCCCGTGGAGCCGAGGTACATCCCGTTGGCCGATTTCAGCTTCTTGCGGTCAGCCATGATGACATTGTGGGAAAGGGCGTTCATGCCGTAGTAGAGCGCCTGCCCGTCCATGCGGAGCTCCCGGGTCATAAAGGGAATGAAGATGGCCGTGGAGCTGGTGGTCATGCCCCGCTGGATCTCGATGCCGTTGTACCCCAGCACCAGCGAGGACACGAAGCCCTGTTCCTGCTGCCAGTCCAGCCGCTTCAAGGCGCAGTTGTATTTTTGTGCGATGCCGCCCACGGTGAATACATCGTTTTCCAGCCGCTGCCGGGTGGGGGCGATGTTCACCACGGTAAAGGTCAGCAGGAACATCCGCTCGTTGCGGGATTGGAGGTCGGCCAGAAGCTCGGCGGCGTCCTTGGAAAAGGTAATGAGGTCAGGGGGCAAAATCTCCATATCGTACCCGGCCCGCACAGCCTTTTTCTGCTCCTCGGCCTTCATGCGGCCAATGTCAGAGATTTTCCCCTTGATGGTCTTGATGGCTTTGAGCTGATCCACCGTCTGGATATGCAGCGTGACGGTGAGTTCGGCGTCCAGCTCCAAGATTTCCGCCAGCAGCTTGTCCGAGAGCTCCGACGCTAAAATCTGCAAGTAGGACGCAGCGCCCCACGACTGGCCCACCCGGAAAGTCCGGGATTGCCGGAAGTCGAAGCTGTCCGGGGCGATATAGTCCTTTGTTCCCATGCCGTGCTGGGGAATGTCCTTCCACGAAAAGCGGAACGGCTCCCGGCTCCCCGGGTGCATCTGGCCGTGGAGCACCGCCAGACGGTCACGGCCATCCAAGGGCTGGGACTGCACCCCCAGCCGTTTGAGGTTGCCCATAACATCGGCCTCCACACGGCCCAACCGGGGCCGGGCCTCGCCCACGCTGCCAGCGGGCAGCCCAAAGGTGATGTACTTGGTGCGCTCAATGCCGTTGTTGCTCTTGGCAATCTGGCCTTTGAGCATCTCCACATATTCATGCCGGATGCTGTTGAACTCGTCCTCCTGTTCCGGGATATTCACCTTGTAGCGGCTGGCGCTGCGGGAACGGCGGTTGACAAAGGAGAGCTGAAAGGGCAAGGAACTGTCAAAGTAGTTGAGAAACGAGCTCCACCCGCCGAAGATGGCGGTCTGATCCTCGGTGGACGCCACGGCGTAGTTGATGTCCTCATATTCCACGGTCTTGGTGTAGAGCCCACCGGGGAGCTGACAGATCCCGTCCGGGTGCATCGCCACATAAGGGATGGTCTGCTGGGCGGACACCACCGCCCGGCGCTCATTTCTTTTTGCGTTTGGTTTTGTTTTGGCTGCGTTCAATAGACTCCTCCTTTCCCGTGAATGGAGCATAGATGTTCTGCGTCCGATAGGGCCGGATGCCGGGGCGCAGGAACTTGGTGTTGATCATGTTCCGCAGCACCTTTTCAAAGGGCAGCCCGTCCTTTTCGTACATCGCCATAAGAAAGGCCGGGAGCATGATCCCCAGCATGACGAACAGCGCCCCGGTGTTGCCGATAGCCCCACGGGTCAGCAGATAGGTGGGAATCCCGATGGCTGCCCCGATCCCGAAGCAGATCAACTGCCGCTTGGTGAGGTTAAAGGCAATTTTGGTTTTGATTTTGGACAGGTCATTGGGGACATTTACATAGGGCATAGGTCAACCTCCTTTCATGCCCACCTTGGGACAAGTTGTCCCGAAGTCCCGGAGCGTGGACTGTACCTCGTTGCCCCACACATCCCAGCCGGGCGGGGTCTGCCGGGCGAACAGCTCCACACGGGGCAGATCGCCCATGAGGGCCACAATTTTGTCCCGGGTTTCGTCCGGCTTTTTGCTGTGGGCCTCGATAGGCGAAATGATAAACTGGTGGATGTTTGCCGCCTGCCGCTTGGGGTGGCCCCGTGTCGCCAGCAGGCAAACCTCCGCATTGGCCCGTGTCCAGAAGCCCAGCCCATAAAACCAGCTGTCCGCCTTGCGGTTTTTCTTGAGCCAGACAAAAGCCACGCTTTTGTAGGTAAAGCCCCATTCCCGGATCAGCCGCAGGGCCTCCGGGAGCTGGGGAAAGGTGGCCCACAGGAAAAGTGCGCTGTCCGGGGCCGCAAGATCGGCCACAGGCAGCGCACAGAGCTCGTCTATGCTCATGGTGGGGTAATGATGTTCCGCCGCCCCCTGCAAGCCCTTTTGGGAATAACGCCACGGGGGATCGGCGTAGATGATGGAATATGCTCCGATAATTACACTCCTTTCCCGCCACGCTCCACGGCCAGCCGTGCCTGCTCAATGCGCTGAGCGGCGGGGCCGTAGATGGCTGGGGCGTTTTCAAAACAGATGAAGCGGCGGCCCGTATTGAGGGCCGCCACCGCCGTTGTGCCGGAGCCAGCGCAAATATCCGCTACTACCGCTCCTTCGTCGGTGTAGGTCTTTATGAAGTATTCGCACAGCTCCACAGGCTTTTGCGTCGGGTGGATGCCACCCATCACCGTGGGGACAAACAGCACATTTCCTGGATAGCGCCGCCCATCGCTGGAGCCGGAGCCTTGCCGCACAAATTTCCCGTAGTTGGTACTCATGCCGCTGCTGGTGTGCGTCCGGGTGTATGGCTTGCCGTAGGTGAATTGCGGATGATAGACTGGGGACTTCTGGTAGAACACCAGAATGTTCTCCGACTTTTTCAGCGGGGCTCGGTTGGCGTTGAGAAAACCCGTTCCCCGTTCTTTGTACCATACCCACTCATAGCGGAGCATGGACAGGTTGGACGCCCCCAGTACCTTGTCATAGGGGCATTGGGCGAAGAACAGCACCGCCCCGTTGGGCTTGACCGCCCATTTCACCGCCTCCCACAGCTCGGGGAGCGGCAGCGGTACATCCCAATAATTCCGGGTGGTGCCGTAGGGCGGATCGGTGAGCAGCATATCAACCGAGTGCTGGGGCAGGGACAGCAGCCCCTTGATCCCGTCCATAAGGTACAGGCCCTCCACCATGTTTGGGACATTTTGTCCCAAAGTGGCTTTATCGGTCATGCCTGGACTCCTTCGCCGCTACCTTGGCGGGGCGGGCGGCGTTGTCCCGGGCGGCCTGTGTGCGGCCCTCGGCCAACTGCTGGGCAATCGACCTGGCGTCGCTCTCACCGCCCAGCAGCTCCCGCTTTTGCAGCACTTCCTCCGTTTCCGCCATGAAGCGGTACACATCCGCCTCGGAAAATTCCTCCGGGGCTTTTCCATTCCACAGGGCCGTTCCGTCCGGCCCATATCTTCTCGGCATACAACACCCCTTTCTTAATGAGCACTAAAGATGCTCCGGGCAATCGTCCCTGTTTTGAACAGGCAGAAGCACAGCAGCACCGTGTACCCCACACAGCCCCAAATGGCCCCGATGGGGTCGCCGCCCGTGGCGATCCCTTGAATGAGCACCGCATAGATGGCGACGCACACAAGGATCAGCATCCCTTGGAATCCTACGGCAAACAGGGACTTCAAATAGTTTTGGCCCATGCTGCCCAGCTCCCGGTTGGAGAGGGTTGCCACGGGCAGCGGGGCCAGACTTGTGAGCAGGTAAATCTCAATCATGCGTCCGTAGACGATGACGAAAATCACGATGTTCAGCGCCCACATGGTTACATGAATGAGGAACGATTGGAGCCACAGCCCCAGCAGAGCGCCAAGGCTCATGGTTTCCAGACTTGCCTCCAGCGTGTCGATCATGGAGGAAGAAATGTCCGTTGAGCCCTGCACAATCCCGGCTGCGCTGGCAATCACGCTTTGGGACACATCAAACACCGCCATAACGATATTGAATGTGTTGGACAGAATGAGGATGGCCGCAGCCGTTTTGAAGATCCACTTAAAGAAAATCCAGTAGTCCAGATCGTGCAGGTTGTTTTTCTCAATAATGATCTGGATCAGCTCATAGGTGGCAACAAAGGTCAAGACCAGACCGGCAATCGGCAGTATCACCGTTTCAGAAAGCTGCCGTATGAGGGAAAAGACCCCGGCGTTCCACGCCGCCGGGGTCGTCCCCACTTGCACCGCAATCTCTCCGACACGGGTATTGACCGTATCAAAAAGCCCTGTGAGGTTGCCCATGATCCCCTCGATCAGAAGCCCTTTTAACCAGTCTGTCAGCCAGTCGGTGAGAAATCCCATAAGCTATCGCCCTTAAAACAGGCCGGACAGCAGGGGGATCAGGGTGGTGCCCAGCACGATGATGCCGCCGCCCGCCATAAGCTGCTTCATTCCCTGGCTCTTTACTGATGTGCGATAAAGAAGTAATAGAAGTGTAAAAAATTTTGCCGTTCCTATCCGGCACTTGGCCATTGTGTCGGATAGGTCGGGCGTTAGGCTTCGGGCAAGTCAATCTTGCCGACAAAGCTGTAATAAATCTCAATGTCCTGCCTGCGGGTGCCGTTCTCGTCATAGCTGCACTCATGTACGACGATTTTCTCAATCATCTCCCGCAAGAGGGTGGGGGTAAGTTCCTCGAAGGCAAGGTGCTTTCGGACGATACCCATAAACTTTTCCGCGTTGACGGTGGCGGCCTGCGACTTGTCCAGTTCGGCCTGCAAAGCGGCGGCGCGGTCTTTCAGTTCCCGCTGTTCCTGCTCATAGTCTGCCGACAGTTCCATGAAACGCTCGTCGCTGATTTTGCCGTTCACATTGTCCTCATACAGCCGCTTGATAATGCGGCTCACTTCGGCAATGCGCTCCTGCGCCTGTTCAAGCTGCTTGGTGGCTGCGGCGGTCTTTCTCTTGCCGCCGATCTCGTTCTGCTGGATAAGCAGCTTCACAAACCTGCTCTCATGCTTGGCGGCGTATTCGGTCACCTGCCGGAGATTGGAGAGGACACCGGCGGTCAACAGGTCGGTGCGGATAAAGTGCGCCGTACAGTCGCGGGTGCGCTTCTTGTAGCTGCCGCAGATGTAACAGTCCTGCTTGCGGTTCTTGTTCTGATACCGCTGCTGGTACATCACATGGCCGCAGTCGGCGCAGAACAGCATACCGGAGAACAGCCCCACTTCATCATAGCGGTTCGGGCGTTTGCGCTGCTTGCGTAACTCCTGCACGCGCTCCCATGTTTCCCGGTCTATGATAGGCTCATGGTGGTTCTCAAAAACAGCCTGTTTCTCCACGGGGTTCTCTACACTGTGCTTGACCTTGTAAGAGGGCTTCTCCGTCTTGAAGTTTACCAGACAGCCGGTGTACTCCCGGTTTTCGAGGATATGAACGACGGTGTTCGTCGCCCATTTGCACTCATAGCCGGGGTGGCAGCGGCGGGTGCTGCCCGTCCTACGGTATTCCAGCGTCCCCGGCGTGGGGATTTGCTGCTCCGTAAGCATACGGGCAATCTTGGTCGGGCCATTCCCGGCAAGACAAAGCTGGTATATCTGCTGGACAACCGGCGCGGTTTCCTCGTCAACGATATAGTTCTCGTCCTCGTCCATGAGATAGCCATATACCGGCTTGCTGGTAACGGGCTTGCCGCTCATGCCTTTTGCTCTTTTAACTGCCTTGATTTTCTTGCTCGTATCTCTCACCAGCCATTCGTTGAACAGATTTCGCAGAGGGGTAAAATCGTTGTCCATGCCGCCGTTTGCGCTGTCCACATTGTCGTTGACAGCGATAAAACGCACTCCCTTTTGAGGGAACAGCATTTCCGTGTAAAATCCCACCTGCAAGTAGTTTCGCCCTAACCGGCTCATGTCCTTGACGATGACCGTACCCACTTTCCCGGCTTCAATGTCTGCAAGCATGGCTTGAAAACCGGGGCGCTGGAATAATGAGGTGTGATAGCGATAGCGGCAAAAAGCTAATAAAATCAATGGTTTTGCGGACAGCGGATAGACAGGGAATGTGTTAAAAACTGAATACGCACACAAACGGCGTTACCTTAACCCCTTTGGGGGAGAAAGTAACGCCGTTTTTTTATGCCCGCAGGAAAGGAGGTGCAGCCGGAATGTATTTCACAAAGGGCAAGCAGCGGGCGTTTGAATTGCTCATGCAGCAGAAGCCGGGATTTGACCGCTATCAATCCGGTTGTGCCGGAGATGATGAAGATTGCGGCACTTGCCGTTTCTACCGCCCCGGGTGGAAATATGAGTTTTGCGTTTTCAAAGAGTGTCCCTATTGCCCCGGCAAAAGGACGCGGAAAACGCACGCCAGCATGGACAAATAGACGGGCAAAAGCCCTTGTGCCATGCGGCTTTGCAGACGCGAAAACGGCAAAGGGCATATTGCAATACCAAAACAGCCGAAAACGGCTTTCTAATTGTCCACGCATACCAAGAGAGGAAGTGAGGAAATATGGCAGTTTTCAGAGTGGAGCGAAATACGGGATATACCGTTATGAGCAACCACCACTTGCGAAACAAGGAATTGTCCTTAAAGGCAAAGGGCTTGTTGTCGCAAATGCTTTCGCTGCCCGAAGATTGGGATTATACCCTTGCGGGCTTATCCCATATCAACCGGGAGAAGATCGACGCAATCCGCGAAGCGGTAAAGGAACTCGAAAAAGCCGGATATATCGTGCGCAGCCGGGAGCGCGACGAAAAGGGACGCTTGCGGGGCGCAGATTACGTCATATACGAGCAGCCGCAGCCGCGAGAGCCGGAAGCAGCTACCAGCGGCGGACAGCCGCCTATATTGGATTTACCTACATTGGAAAATCCAACATTGGATAATCCAACGTTGGAAAAACCTACGCAGGAAAAACCTACGTTGGAAAATCCAACGCAATTAAATAAAGATATATTAAGTAAAGAACAATCAATTACTGATTTATCAAGTACCGATTCCATTCCTTTCCATTCCCTAAACCCCTTGCCCTTTGCGCATGGCGAAGCGGCTACGCCGCCGGAAAGGAAAAGAACGGAAGCGAAAAGCAATAGCGCAGTAGAGATTTACAGGGAGATTATCAAGGACAATATCGAATACGACCATCTCATTCAAAACTGCAAAATTGACAAAGACCGTTTGGACGAGATTGTTGACCTTATG
Organism: Owariibacterium komagatae; assembly: GCF_045865535.1. Lineage (GTDB taxonomy): Bacteria > Bacillota > Clostridia > Oscillospirales > Ruminococcaceae > Ruthenibacterium > Ruthenibacterium komagatae. The sequence continues at coordinate 898,979 of NZ_AP031406.1, read as the reverse complement.
CTGGAAACCGTCTGCACAGCCCGAAAGACAATCCGTATTGCCGGGGACGACTACCCCGCCGAATTGGTGAAATCCAAGTTTTTGAAGCTGAACAGCAGCCATATTGAGTTTGTTTTGGATTGCATGAGGGAGAACACAACCAAAGTGCGCAACATCAAGCAGTATCTAAAAGCGGTGCTGTTCAACGCGCCGAGTACCATTGACAGCTACTATACCGCCCTTGTCAATCACGACTTATACGGCGGCGAATGAGCATAGCCGCACTTTACCGGGAAAGGAGTTGATACCTTGCAGGAGGAAGTAACCCAAAAAACGATTGCCCTATACGTCAAAGTGGGAAAAGGCGCGGCGCGGCTTACCGAACAGGCGTTACAGAAAGCAATCCAAAAGTTTTTGGAGCAGAAAAGCAAACCCGCGCATGGGAAACAGACCATGCGGCAGCTTATGAAGCAGAACGCGGGTGTTTCCAACATCGAGATCACCGACAGCAATATTAAAGCCTTTGAGAGTACGGCGAAGAAATACAACATAGATTTTTCGCTAAAAAAGGTTAAGGGCGAGCAGACCCGTTACCTTGTGTTTTTCAAAGGCCGGGACGCGGACGTTATGACCGCAGCGTTTCAAGAGTTTTCCGCAAAGAAGCTGAACCGGGAGAAAAAGCCCTCTATCCGCAAAGCCCTTGCCGCTGCAAAGGACAAGGCGAAGCAGCTTAACGCCGCCCGCGACAAGGTAAAGAAAATGGACAGGGGGCGCGAGATATGAAGCAGATCAACTACAAAAAGCTGATACTTCCGAATATCCCCTATGTGTTCTTTGTCTATCTCTTTGATAAAGTCGGACAGGCGGTGCGGCTTGCCCCCGGCGCGGATATTTCTGCAAAGATACTGAATATCACACAAGGATTTTCCGCAGCCTTTGAAAACGCCTTGCCGAGCGTTTACCCGTTGGATTTGCTTGTCGGCATTGTCGGTGCGGTGATTATCCGCTTGATAGTCTATGTCAAAGGGAAAAACGCGAAGAAATACCGCAAGGGCGCGGAGTACGGCTCTGCCCGATGGAGTGCATAATCTTAAGTGTAAAGAACTCTACATGGACGCACAGGAGGATATGCACATGAATGATTACAACAAAATCACAGCCCTTTACTCCCGCCTTTCCGTAGGCGACGAGGACAGGGACGGCGGCGAAAGCAACTCCATACAGAACCAGAAGAAGTTTTTGGAAAGCTACGCCAGACAGCTAAAATTGACGAATATCCGGCACTACATTGACGACGATGAAAGCGGCAGATTTTTCGACCGCTCCGCCTACTCCCGCATGATAGAGGACGTAGAAAACGGTAAAATCGGCGTGTGTATTATGAAAGACATGACCCGCTGGGGGCGCGACTATCTCCAAGTCGGCAACGCTATGGAGATATTCAGACGGAACAATGTGCGCTTTATCGCGGTCAACAACGGGATAGACAGCGAGAAGCCCGACACATTGGAGTTTGCGCCCTTTATCAACATCATGTCGGAGTGGTACGCAAAGGACATCAGCAAGAAAGTAAAGACCGGCATTAAGACGAAGGGCATGAGTGGAAAGCCGATTGCCACCGAAGCTCTCTATGGCTATGTCAAATCCCCGGACAACAAGGATTTTTGGATAATCGACGAGGAAGCCGCCGGAGTTGTCCGTTTGATTTTTCGCCTGTTTCTGGACGGGAAAAACCGCAACCAAATCGCCGTATATCTGACGCAGGCGCAAATCCCAACGCCCACATTCTACATGAAAGAGCGCGGGCGGGGAACGTGCAAAAACAGGGCGCTCAATGAGGATAACCGTTACAAGTGGAACAAAGCCACTTTGACCCATATCCTTACACGGCAGGAGTATTGCGGCGATGTAGTCAACTTCAAGACTACAAAGCATTTCCGGGACAAGCGGAACCACTATGTAGACCGGAGCCAATGGCAGATAACCGAAAATGTGCATGAGCCGATTATTGACCGCGCCGACTTTGAAACCGCACAGCGGATTTTGGAAAACGCGCCCGTCAGACGCCCCAACGGGGACGGGGAAATCCACCCTTTGTCGGGCTTGCTTTTCTGTAAGGATTGCGGCGCAAAAATGCACATCCGCATAGATTACAGAAACGGCGGCAAGCGGCACGTTGCCTATTGCAGCGAGTACCACAAGGGAAAAGCCAAAAACCCCAAATGCCATTCCCCGCACATCATTGACGCGGACTTGCTCATGCAGACCGTCGCGGAAGTGCTGAAGAAAATCGAGGACTATTCTATCAGCAACCGGGCGGAGTTTGAAGCCTTAGTGAAAAAGAACCTTGCCATGCAGCAGACCGACCAGACCAAAAAGCAGCAGAAGCGTATCCCACAAATCACGACGCGCCTTGAACAGATCGACAAGGTGCTGAACAAGCTCTATGAGGACAACGCCCTCGGCACTATCCCGCAAGACCGCTACGAGCAAATGTCGCAGAAGTATTCAGAAGAATACTACGCATTGAAAACGGAGCTTTCCATACTCCAAGAGCAGCTATCCGCTTATGAGAACGCGGGAGGACGGGCGCAGAAGTTTTTGAAGCTGACGGAACGCCATGCCGCCTTTACTGACCTCACCCCCGCCATTCTCAACGAGTTTATCAGCAGGATTGAAGTGCATGAGCGCGACCAGAAAAGGGCGAGATACGCAATCCAGCACATCAGCATATATTTCAACTATATCGGCAGATTTGAGAACGAAGTAACGCAGCTTGCAGAGCCGACAGAGCAGGAAATCCGGCAAATGCGGGAAGAAATCGAAGAAGCCAAAAAGGAAAAGAGCCGCGCCTACCACCGGAAGTATTCAAGGGAGTACCGGGCGCGAAACCTTGAAAAGCAGCGGGAGTATGAGCGTATCAAGGCGCGGGAATACCGGGCAAGGAGAAAGGCGCAGACCGCCGCCGCACAGCCCGCACAGTAAAACAGAATAACCGACAACCAAGAGGGATTTTCCGGCTACGGGAAGTCCCTCTTTTGTGCCCGGAGAAAGGAGCTGCCTATGGCAGAACAGACCCCCGACAGTATCATCACGACGCAGAGAAACGGGCAGACTATTGTTGCGGAGTTATTTTTCAATCACAGCAGCACAGAAACATTCCGCGACAAGCTGCTCAAGACGATACTTGCCGACAGTTCGTGTTTATCTGCGTCTGACGGTCAAGAGCCGGAAAAATCGGAAATCTTGCGATAACAGCCGCCCCGACGATACATTCCACGTCCGGGCGGTTTTTATCGTCAAAAACGCCGTTTTCTCCAAGTCAAGAGCCGGAGAAAACACCCGAAAAATGCCCCTATTGCGTAACAGGGGCACAGAAAGGAGTTTGCATGAGAACAGGGCTTACCAAGCAGGAAAAGACCACCGATATTTGGTTTGACGAGAAAGACCCCCTTATCCATATCCGCACCCACAACACCGCCTTGAAAAAGCGTCTGCTTGCATACAGCCGCCGTTATCCGGCGATCTGCCAGCAGACTGACGCAGACCCGGAAACGGGCTGCATGGAGTTTGACATTGAGAAAGGCCGCTTCTCTTTCCGTCTGACCGCCCCATACAGCGAGGAACGGCGGGAAGCGGCGCGGCGGTATGCCAGAGAGAGCAACGTCGCCGACAGGCTGAAATGATGTAGATTTGTTCACAATCTTATGATATACTGTTTCTTGGGAACAAATCGGAGTTGAGGAGGCAAACCATGTATTCCTTATTGTTATTAAATCTGATTATACCTTTTGTAATGATTTTGGTTGGGGACATATTGAAAAGACATCCTGCAACTGACATAAAATCGGGTAACGGATATAACACACCAACTGCACGGAAATCACAAGAACACTGGAATTATGCACAAAGTATAGCACCAAATAATTTTATCTCTCTTGGCAAGGTATTAGGAGTAGTTGAGATTATTTTAAGTATAGGAATGTTCCTTTTACAGATTTCAGTTAATATTGCCCTTACTGTAGGAATTTGTACGGGAATAGTATTTTTGTTTTGCGGCTTTTATAAAACAGAAATAGGAATAAAGAATAAGTTTAAGGAATGAATTTTTGTTTAATCGAACAGAACATAGTAAAATCAAACACTCCACCCACAAGGGACAGCCGAGAAAATCGACTGTCCTTTTTCTATGCCGACAGGCAGAAAGGAGCGACCAGTCATGACGAAACCGAGAGAGAAAACCCGCGAGGAATTGACCGCCGAGATTGAGGAAAGCAAGAAGAAAATCCGGCAGTTTGAGAACCGGGAGAAAATCATCAAGCAGAAGTTATCCGTTGAGGAACGCAAGGCGAGAACCCACAGGCTTTGCAAGCGCGGCGGCTTCATGGAGAGCCTTGTGCCGGAGCTGATTGCCATGCCGGACGAGGACGCGAAAGCCTTTTTACGGCTTGCCTTGACGAGCGAGCCAGCACAGGAGTTTTTGAAAAAACGAGCCGGGGACGGGAACGCGGAGTAATCCCTTTGGAACAAAGGGCGCACTTATACACCCTTGCGGGCGTGTGCGCTCTGCCGAGGGCTTTATCTCCGCACAGGGAACTTTCCCCGCGCTCCGATATGGCGGCTTTGCCGCAACAAGGGGCTGCACCCCTTGCGCCGCTTCGCGGCTATCCCTGCACACCCACAAAAACAGTACACCCGCCCCGGCGTCTGTACTATTTTTGCGGGTTTTATTATCCTATCCGGGAGGTGATACCCATAGCCATTTACCATTGTAACATCGGCATTGTGAGCCGAGGAAAAGGCAAGTCAGCCGTTGCCGCAGCCGCCTATCGAAGCGGCGAGAAAATCACAAACGAGTGGGACGGAATGACCCATGACTACACCCGCAAGCGCGGCGTTGTCCATACGGAAATCCTACTGCCGCCCCATGCCCCGCCCTCTTTCTCTGACCGCGCTGCCCTATGGAACAGCGTGGAACTTTACGAGAAAGCCGGGAACGCCCAGCTTGCCAGAGAGATTGACGCAGCACTCCCCATAGAATTATCCAGAGAGGAACAGATCCGGCTCGTCCGGGAATACTGTTCCTCTCAATTTGTTTCCAGAGGAATGTGCGTTGATTTTGCCATTCACGACACCGGCAGCGACAACCCCCATTGTCATATCATGCTTACCATGCGCCCCCTTGACGAGCGCGGCGCATGGGCGGCGAAGTCCAAAAAGGAATATGACCTTGACGAAAACGGCGAGCGTATTCGCTTGCCAAGCGGCAGATACAAGACGCACAAAGTTGACCTCACAGGCTGGAACGACAAGGGCAACGCGCTTTTATGGCGCAAGGCATGGGCGGATATTTCAAACGCCTACCTTGAACGCGCCGGAAGCCCGGAGCGTATCGACCACCGCAGCAACGCCGAGCGCGGCATTGACGAGCTGCCTACCGTCCACATGGGCGTAGCGGCTTGTCAAATGGAGAAGAAAGGCATAGCCACCGAGAAAGGCGAGCTGAACCGGAATATCCAAAAGGCAAACCGCCTTATCCGGGAAATCCGGGCGCAGATTGGAAAGCTCAAAGAATGGATTGCCGACCTGTTCAAGGCGCGGGAAACCGCCCCGGAGCAGCCCCCGCAATCCCCCGGCCTTGCAAATCTGCTGATGAAGTATTTAAGCGTTCAGAGAGAAAAGAGCCGGAAGTATTCGCAGAGTTGGCAAAGGCAGCACGCAGCCGACGAGCTGAAAACCGTTGCAAAGGCGGTCAACTATCTTTCCGGGCATGGTATCTCCACCCTTGACGAGCTGGACGCAGCCCTTTCCTCTGTCAGCGACCAAGCCGACGCTATCCGGGAGGGCATGAAAACCGCCGAGAAGCGCATGAAGAAGCTACAAAAGCTAATTGAATACGGGAAGAACTACACAGAGTACAAGCCCATTCACGATGAACTGAAAAAGCTGCAAAACGGCTGGACAAACAAGCGCGACAAGTACGAGGAAGCCCACCGCGCCGAGCTTACGCTATGGAACGCAGCGAGCCGCTATCTCCATGCAAATCTGCCGAAAGGGACAAAGAGCTTGCCTATCTCTGAATGGGAAAAAGAGCACGCCACTCTCAGCGGGCAGAGAACAGCGGAATATACCAAGCTGAAAGAAACCCGCGCCGAGGTTGCCGAGCTGCACAATATCCTCAAGTGCGTTGATATTGCGCTGAAAGCCGACCAGCCGGAGCAGACACAGAGCCGCACCAAGCGGCAGGAACAAGAGCGATAAAGAAAAGGGCGGGCACGCTGCTTTGCCTGTCCGTCCTATGTGTTACTCAATAAATGGCAATTTAATAGCGCAAAACAAAATAAATCACATATACCCAACTAAGCAAGCCATGAAAAATTGCCCACCAAACAGATTTCCATGTTGTATAACTTATTACCATAGCTAAAGCACTACCAAATGTTATTCCTGTTTTTACAGTTTTTTCCACTATTGTCGTTTTATTTTCTTCCATCGTCTTTTGCCTCCAATATTCCGATTTGTTGACTTTATTCTACTCCAAAACTATGAACAATTCAACCACAGAAAGCGAGGTATCAACCATGTATTACACCCAAGAACAGATAGACCGGGCGAACCAAGCCGACCTTGTTTCTTTCCTGCAATCACAGGGCGAGCAGCTTATCCGCGCAGGACAGGAATACCGCTGGAAACGGCACGACAGCTTGACCGTCTGGGGAAACAAATGGTATCGCCACAGCCAGAGCAAGGGCGGCGCACCCGTTGATTTTGTCATGGAGTTTTTCGGCAAGAGCTTTACCGAAGCCGTTGAACTGCTGACAGGAGAAAAAGGCGCAGCACCGCCGCCGGACAGACCTTGCCCCGCGTCCCTATCCGACTTCCGGCTACCGCCCCCAAACAGCGACAACCGAACAGCGAGGAACTACCTCACAACAGCCCGCCGCATTGATGAAGATGTGACGGGCTTTTTCTTTGCCCGCGGCGATATTTACGAGGACGCAGCCCACCACAACGCCGTATTTGTGGGGCGGGACGAGGACGGAATACCGCGCTACGCCCACAGCAAGGGAACGGCGGGAAACTTCCGACTTGATGTGAAAGGCAGCGACAAAGCCTTTAATTTCTGCTACCGGGGCGAGGGAGACAGGCTTTTTGTCTTTGAAGCCCCCGTTGACCTGCTCTCTTTCCTCTGCCTGTTCAAAAAGGAATGGCAGAAGCAAAGCTACCTGTCATTGGGCGGCGTGGGAGAAAAAGCCCTGCTCCGCTTTCTCTCTGACCGTCCGAACATCAAGACCGTTTATCTCTGCCTTGACAGCGACGAAGCCGGAAACGACGCTTGCAGCCGCCTTGTGAAGCTCATGCCGGAGGGCTACACCGTCCACCGGCTTATCCCTCTTTTCAAGGATTGGAACGAGGTATTGCAGCACCGGGCAGAAATCACAGATGGGAAGTTTTTGCGGGAAGCGGTTTACGGCTTGAAAGAGCCGCCGCAGGAAGAAACCGTTGAGATTATCCGCATGAGCGAGGTTGACACGCAGACCGTTGAATGGCTATGGGAGCCGTATATCCCCTTTGGGAAAGTAACCATTGTGCAGGGCAACCCCGGCGAAGGCAAGACCACCTTTGCCCTACGCCTTGCCGCCGCCTGCACCACAGGGGGAACGCTGCCGGGCATGAAGCCCCTGCCGCCGTTTCAAGTGATTTACCAGACAGCCGAGGACGGGCTGGGCGATACCGTCAAGCCCCGCTTGATAGAAGCCGAAGCCGACCTTGACCGCGTTCTAGTCATTGACGAAGCCAAGCAGGAGCTTACCCTTTCCGACGAGCGCATAGAAAAGGCAATCACACAGAACGGGGCGCGGCTGATAATCCTTGACCCCATACAGGCGTACATGGGCGAGAAAACCGATATGAATCGGGCGAATGAAGTGCGCCCCATGTTTCGCCGCCTTGCCGATGTTGCCGAGCGCACAGGCTGCGCCGTTATCCTTATCGGACACCTCAACAAAGCTGCCGGAGGACAGAGCGCCTACCGGGGCTTAGGTTCTATCGACTTTCGAGCCGCCGCCCGTAGCGTCCTGCTGATCGGGCGCGTGAAGCGGGAGCCGAATGTGCGGGTAATCGTCCATGACAAATCTTCCCTTGCGCCGGAGGGCAAGCCCATAGCCTTTTGCCTTGACCCGGAAACAGGCTTTTCGTGGATAGGCGAATATGACATAACCGCCGACGAGCTGCTATCCGGCGCGGGCGGGAACACCGCCACCAAGACCGAACAGGCGGAACGGCTGATACTTGACCTGCTTGCAGATGGGAAAGAGCTTGCCAGCGAGGACATTGTAAAGGCCGCTGCCGAAGCCGGAATATCCGAGAGGACAGTACAGAACGCCAAGCGCAACATGGGCGGCACTTTGGGGGCAAGGCGTGTCGGCGGTCAATGGTATAACTTCATCAAGAAGAAGCAGCCGCCCGAACCCGCAAGCTGAAAGTGCAAAACGCAGACCCTTTGCACTTTGCACTTTCGCACTTTCACAAGAATTTGCGTCAATAACTCAAAAAAGCACTTGACAAAACGCTTCATGGGGAAACGCCGAAGATATAAAGCCCTACATAGACCCGGATTTCCAAAACAACATCATTTTGACGCAGACGGAACGGCTTACCATGAACAGCCGCCCGAAGCAGCCGAAGTACGCGAGAAATAAGAACGTCGTCGTGATCGGCGGCAGCGGCAGCGGAAAAACAAGATTTTTTGTCAAACCTAATCTAATGCAGCTTCATTCCTCTTACGTCTTAACCGACCCGAAAGGTACGGTTTTGATTGAGTGCGGGAAGCTGCTGCAACGGGCGGGCTACCGCATTAAGGTACTGAATACGATTAACTTCAAAAAATCTATGCACTACAACCCCTTTGTGTATATCCGCAGCGAGAAAGATATTTTGAAGCTGGTAAATACGTTGATAGCGAATACCAAAGGTGAGGGAGAAAAAAGCGCGGAGGATTTTTGGGTAAAGGCAGAACGGCTTTTGTATTGCGCGTTGGTGGGCTACATCTGGTACGAAGCCCCCGCCGAGGAAATGAACTTTATTACCCTGTTGGAACTTATCAACGCCAGCGAAGCCCGCGAGGACGACGAGGAATATCAAAGCCCCGTCGATTTGCTGTTTGCCGACTTGGAAGAACGCGACCCCGACCATTTCGCGGTGAAGCAGTACCGAAAATATAAATTGGCGGCGGGAGATGTATGCTCTAAGTGACTTCTTAATCATGGTTTTTTGTCATGGTTAGTGAAGCAGTCACTTAGAGCATTTTCATTTCAGGAGGTACAGCCATGAAAAACGAGAAAATCACCCCACTGTATGAGCGTTTGAGCCGCGACGATGAGTTACAGGGCGAGAGCAACTCCATAAGCCATCAAAAGCAGATGTTAGAGGACTTTGCCCGTCGGAACGGGCTGCCGAACCCCACCCACTTCACCGACGACGGCGTATCGGGAACCCGTTTTGACCGTCCCGGCTTTCTGGCGATGATGGAGGAAGTCGAGGCCGGACGGGTGGAGGCCATTGTTATCAAAGACATGAGCCGCCTGGGGCGTGACTATCTGAAAGTCGGCCAAGTTATGGAGATTTTGCGGCAGCGCGGCGTCCGTCTGATTGCCATCAACGACGGTGTGGACAGTCTGAAAGGCGATGATGATTTTACCCCGTTCCGCAACATCATGAACGAATTTTACGCCCGCGACACCAGCCGGAAAATCCGTTCTGTGTTCAAGTCCAAGGGCATGAGCGGCAAGCACCTGACCGGCACCGTTATTTACGGCTACCTGTGGGACGAAAAACGGGAACACTGGCTTGTGGACGAAGAAGCCGCCGAAGTGGTACGCCGTATCTTTTCCCTGACGATGGAGGGCTACGGCCCCTATCAAATCTCCAAGCTGCTGTCCGAGGCAAAGGTTGAAATTCCCGCTGTCCATCTGGCACGCTTTGACGAAGGAGTAAACAGGACGAAGCCGGTCAAAGACCCCTACGGCTGGGGATCATCCACCATTGTGAACATCCTGAAAAAGCGGGAATATCTGGGCCACACCATCAATTTTAAGACCCGCAAGCACTTCAAGGACAAGAAAAGCCACTATGTTGACGAAAGCGAGTGGACGATTTTCGAGAATACCCATGAGGCCATCATCGACCAGGAAACCTTTGACAATGTGCAGCGCATCCGGGCGAATGTCCGGCGCTACCCGGACGGCTGGGGCGAGGCCCATCCTCTGACCGGCCTGATGTACTGCGCCGACTGCGGCGGCAAGATGTATGTCCATCGCGTCAATAACGGCAAGCGTGACCCACAGTTTACTTGCAGCCAGTACAGCAAGTACCCTATCGGCTCCCTTTGCCCCACACAGCACCGCATCCGGGCTGAGGCCGTCCTGACCCTGATAACCGATATGCTCCGGGCTATCGCGGAGTATTCCAGGAATGACCGGGCCGAGTTTATTCGCACTGTCCAGGAAACGCAGGCCGCCCAGCAGACCGCCGATATATCCAAGAAACGGAAACGGCTGGCCGCCGCTCAAAAGCGGGCCGGGGAACTGGAACTGCTGATCTGCAAAATCTATGAGGACAACGCCCTGGGCAAGCTGCCGGACGCCCGGTATGAGGCCCTGGACGCGCAGTACGCCAAAGAGCAGGACACCCTCAATGCGGAAATCGCGGAACTGGAAAAGGCCGTTACCGGCTATGAGCAGAGCCGGAAATCTGCGGAGAAGTTTATTGCCCTGATTGATAAGTACGAGAACTTCGACACGCTGACAAACACCATGCTCAACGAGTTTGTAGAGAAAATTCTTGTCCATGAACGCGCCCGGAAAGGCAGCCAGGACACCACGCAGGAGGTTGAAATCTACTTCAACTTTGTGGGCCGGTATATCCCGCCCGCCTTGCAGCCGGTTCCCCTGACCCCGGAGGAACAGGAAGAACTGCGGAAGAAGGAGGAACGCAAGGACAGGCTTCACCAGAACTACTTGCGCCGCAAAGCGAATGGCAAGCAGAAGGAATGGGAAGAACGCTACAACGCCAAGCGCAAGGCCCAAGTGGAGGCGGCAAAGGCCGCAATACGGGCCGAGGATATGGAAAAAGGCGTTTTTATTCCTGTTAGTCAGTTACCAAAGCAGGAGCCGCGCAAGGCCACCTTACCGGCCAGCGCCGCAGTTTAATCATCACAGTGCAAAGGAGGACGAACATGAACGAATTGACTTACACCCGCTGCGGGGATTACTACATCCCCGACCTGAAACTTTCCGAGCAGCCGGAGGCCCCCATCGGCAAGTATGGCCGTATGCGGCAACGCTACCTGAAGGAACACCGGCCCGGCCTTTACAGCGGCCTGATTTTGAGTGAAAAGCTGTACCCGCACCTGTTGGAGATTGACCGGGCGGCGCGGGAGCGTATGGACACCATGCTGCCCCGCATGATGGAGGCGGCAGGCGTCACCGAGGAACTGAAAGCCCGTGATCCCATGCGCTGGGTGGGGCTGATGAACACGCTGAAAGCACAAGCAGAGGAAGTCATTTTGACAGAGCTGATTTATCAATAGTTTTTGCAAGCGGAGGCTGCTACTTGCGGCCTCTGTTTGTTTTTACGCTTTCGACATATCTCATGCCTTGTATTCTTCGAGATAATGAAATATAATGATAGATGTTGTCGGAGGTATGGATATGGACTACATGACACTCAAAGAAGCAAGCGAAAAATGGGGCGTTTCGTCCCGTCAAGTCAACTATTACTGCGTCGATGGGCGTATTCCCGGCGCTGTGAAAATGGCCGGTGTCTGGCTGATCCCAAAAGATGCTGAAAAACCAATAGACGGCAGGACGAAAAAAGGCAAGGAGGCTAAGTAGATGGCTGTACTTTTAATAGCAGAAGATGAAAAAGATATGCAAAACATTATTGTCGATTTTATGAAACAAGGCGGACATTCTTGCATTTTAGCTAATGATGGAGTAGAGGCACTTTCCATTTTGGAAAATAATACGGTTGACCTTATCATTTTAGATATTATGATGCCACGATTAGATGGATTTACTGTATGTAAATTTGTGCGGAATATATGCGATGTACCCATTATTTTTCTTACTGCCAAAGGCGAGGAAAATGACAAACTCAAAGGCTATAAATATGGTGCAGATGATTATGTCACCAAACCCTTTAGTCCCAAAATACTGTTAGCCAAAGTCAATGCGTGGTTGCGTCATGCAACTACGGCTAATTCACATGACATTTTATCTGCGGGAGAAATAATGATATATCCATCGGCTCATACAGTCATTGTGTCTGGTAATGAAGTTGAACTTACTCATAAGGAATACGAACTATTGCATTTGTTCTTGCAGAATAAAAATCAAGTGTTCTCGCGTGAGCAGTTGTTAAACCGTATTTGGGGATTTGACTTTGAGGGAAATACACGAACTGTCGATTCACACATCAAAACGCTCCGTCAAAAGTTAGGAACCGAAGGGCGTCATATTGTGACACTAATTCGTTCTGGCTATAAGTTTGAGGTAAAACCATGAGCAATTCATTTAAGTCGGTTGAGAAAAAATACTTTGCTTTCTCAAGAACTATACGGTTTGTTATTACAGTTTTGTATCCTATTATGTTCCTCATAACACCGATAGAGTATAAATTCCTGTTGCCTTTTATTTGGCTGCTTTTATTTCTTGGCGGTGAATGGCTGCAAGAGATTTACTTACATCGCATTATTGTGGTTCCACTGGGGAGCATTACTGATACTGCACAGAAACTTGCAAATCTTGATTTTATGACGGTGTGTGATATTCAGTCTAACGATGAATTAGGCAGTTTATCGAATAGCCTAAATACTTTGGCCTCAAATTTACAAAATGCTTTGGACGAATTAAATAAAGCCAACAAACAGTTAAAAAAAGATGTTCAACATGAAAGGATACTGTTAGAGCAACGAAAGGAATTAGTGGATTCTTTATCGCATGAAATGAAAACGCCTCTTGGCTTAATACAGGCTTATACTGAAGGATTAAAAAACGAGATAGATAATGATAAGCGCAGAAAGTATATGGATGCCATTCTGGCCGCCACTGAAAGAATGAATTATACAATCATTTCCTTATTAGACTTATCTGCATTAGAGGCCGGAACCACCGTTCTAATGGAAACTCTTTTTGATTTTGTAGAACTGACAGAGGAAGTAGGCGGACGGCTATTGCTCGATGTTCCTTGTGAAAGGTACAGCTTTACTTATGAACTACCAGAGCGGGAAATTATTGTTTATGCAGACCGGCGTAGAATAGAACAGGTACTTGAAAATTTAATTAGTAATGCCAAAAAATATGTATGTGAAAACGGAAACATTCATTTAACTGTAAAGCAAGAAAATTCGGCGATCTATTTTTCTGTTTTCAATCAGGGGAACACTATTCCAGAACAGGAGATTTCCCAAATTTGGTCAAAGTTCTATCGGGGAAAATGGACGGGACAAAGTGGTAACGGTCTTGGCCTCGCCATTGTCTCTCAAATATTGACCATGTATCAAGTTCCATTTGGAGCTATCAATCATACTGATGGTGTGGAGTTTTATTTTCAATTTCCGATTGCAAACAAATAAGCCAATCAAAGCCTTGCTTTTCTTTTGGGAGCAGGGCTTTATTATTTTACACGGATTTCACATCAAACGCACTTCTATTCCAAGCCGGTAGGATACACTGTATCCACTAAATAAACAGGGAAGGAAGTGTCTTGATGCCGCAATATATTTTGCAAACACAAGAATTGTGTAAAGAATTTGCTCATACCGCTGCGGTCAATCGTGTTAGCATGAATATTCAGCAAGGCGATATATATGGCTTCATTGGTGAAAATGGGGCAGGAAAAACAACTTTTATGCGTATGGTTGCAGGACTTGCATCACCCACATCTGGCACAATCAGGTTATTTGGGCAGGAAAACTTACAGGCAGGGCGGCACTATATTGGGTGCACGATTGAAAATCCCGCTCTGTATAAAAATATGACCGCAAGAGAAAATCTTGAAATTTTCCGTCTCGCTTTCGGTGTAAAAAATGCCAAGAGCACAGATAAAGTCCTATCTCTCATGGGGTTAGCGGACACCGGAAAAAAGCGCGTTGGAGATTTTTCTTTAGGTATGAAACAGCGATTGGCGATTGCTGTTGCCCTTTTGGGTGATCCCCAGTTCTTGATTTTGGATGAACCAATTAACGGGTTAGACCCTGTTGGAATACAAGAGCTGCGCAATTTGTTTGTGCAGTTAAATCGAGAGCAAAATATTACGCTTTTGATTTCAAGTCATATTTTAGGTGAATTATCCAAAATTGCAACCAGATATGGAATTATTCACAAAGGTTCTCTTGTTTCAGAATTATCCGCCAATGATTTGATGGATCAATGCCAGCGACACTTGATTATCCGAACTGACTGTGCTGATAAAGCAGTCAATGTCCTACAAGCACAGTTGGGCATTGCAAAATATAAAATTTTGACGCCATACACAATTTCCCTAAAAGAGTATGTTGAACAGTCAGAAGTTGTCAATAAGGTTCTGATACAAAATGGCCTCGTGCTTTTTGAGTCAACAATCCATGAGGATAGCTTAGAGGATTACTTCAATTCAATTATAGCGGGAGGTGAACAAAATGCCTAATCTGCTTCGATCCCAGATTTACAAGTTATTTCACAATACAATTTTTTGGGCGGGTGCTGGCTTAACTATATGCTCCGTGGTGTTTTATGCTGTGTTTGAGAGCATGAAAGCCGAAACAGTTGCCAACGGTATGCCTCTGTTCCAGTATTATAGCATCCTTTTTCAGAATTATAGCACAGGACTTCCCATTTTGATTTTTTGTGTGGTGTTTGCTTCGGATGATTTTATGAGTGGTGCAGTTCATTACTATATTTCAAAAGGAATTTCGAGAACTCAATATTATTTGTCCAAAACGATAGCCTGCGCTTTTGCGGCTACCCTATATGTTGTAATTGCAGGTATAAGCGGAACCATAATCAGTCAAATACTATGGCATAATCTTGGTGGCTTACTTCAAATAAATACATTACAACTATTATTTTTCTTCTTTAGCCAAATCATACTTCATACCTCTTATGCGTGCTTTTTGGTATTTACCTGTTTTTTATTTAGGAGTAGTGTAACTTCCAGTGTAGTCAATATGTTTTTGCTGATTTTCGGATTTTTCATTGTTCATCGTATTGAGGACGTTATCTGGCACAGTTATGTGATCTCCATGTATTGGCCGGTAGCAATGTTCCAACGAGTTCAAGTGATGACGGTGGCTGAATGGTTTCCTGTTGTCGCAGCTATTTTTGTAATATACGGAGTGCTGTTGACTTGTATTGGGATTATCATTATGAAAAAACGAGATATAAAATGAACTATCTGCCGGACGACGGCAAAAGAAAAAAGCCGTCGTTCAGCAGGCAATCGCCATGTCCTATACTCGATCCTACGGCGGCTTTGACAAAATCAAGGCCGCCGTTCCTTATGCCCTCGACAAAGGAGTGACGCCCATACGCTGACACGGCGGCTTTAGGAGGGAGCCGCCATGAAGCACACTGACCGCCGACAAATTCAGACGATATTTGCACTACCGTCAAAAAAAGCCCAGCCACCGAACAGGCCCCGTCTGGCAGCCGGTGCGAAAATTGTCACAATGTAACTGAATACCGTGTTTTTTGCGCTCGAATAGCTTCCTGCTGTCCGGGCGCTTTTTCATACCTGTGGGGCCGGAACATCGGGTCAACATGGCCCGAACCCTGCCCCCGGTGCCGTTCCCCGCCGCCCCGTTCAGATTTTCCCGCAAAAATCTGAACGGAGGAAAGGCAGATGGAAGTCACCATCCATTACAACGGACAAGCTGTGGCCGTGGAGGTCACGCTGGAAGTCTATGAATTTCTTGACCGGGCCGACCACAAAGCCGAGAACCTGTCCCATGAGCAGCGGCGGCATTGGGATGGCCGGGAGTTTGACGAATACATAGTTGCCACCGAGGGCGTGGGTATCTACGGCGAAACGCCGGAGGATTACCTGTGCCGCATGGAAACGCTGGGCGAGCTGATGGCCGTCCTGGACACCTGCACCGAGGCCCAGCGCCGCCGGTTCCTGCTCTATGCCCTGGACGGGCTGACCTTTGCGGAGATTGGGACGGTGTGCGGCTGCTCCAAAGTATCCGTCTATGAAAGCATTGACGCGGTTCGGAAAAAATTTTTGAAATTCTTTGCGAACTACCCTAACGAATGACCTGTTTTCGGGCTACCAAGTGAAAGGGATTGTTTCCCTTATCCCAGCGGGAGGCGGACAGCGGACAAGCTGCCCGCCTCTCCCATTTTCAGGAGGTAAGCCTATGAAAACCATCAATCTGCGGTGGATTTATCCCCACTACCGGCACGACGAGTTTGTAGAGGTCAGCGACGAGGTCTGGGAGGCCATGCGGCAGGCCCAGCGCGAGATGAACAACTATGAGCGCCGGAAGGTCTACCACCGCGCCTGGTACTCTCTGGACGCATATAGCCGGGCGGAGAACTACGCGCTGGAACACGGCAGATCGCCGGAGGAAATCCTTTTGGAGCGCGAAGAACGGGCCGCCCGCCTGCGGCTGATTGCCACCTTGCCGGAGGCCCTGTCCCATGCCACTCCCACCCAGGCCCGCCGCATCCGGGACTACTACATCGCCGGTATCAACCAGCCGAAAATTGCCCGGATGGAGGGCGTACACAGCAGCAAGGTCAGCGTTGCCATCCGGCGGGGCCTGCGGAATATGCGCCGCTGCTATGACGGCCTTTTCCCATCAGAGTGAGGGCGGGCCTATGCAGACCATCAACCTCAAACAGTATTATCCGTTCTGCACCGAGGATACCTTTGTGGAGGTGTCGGATGAAATCGTTGAAGCGTTCCTGCTGGACAAGCGGGCCGAGGCTGCCAGGGAGCGCAAGATGTACCGCTACAAGGCCCACTACTCCCTTGACTGTGACGATGGGATTGAAAAAGCCGCCATCGGCTGGGCGCAGCCATCGCCGGAGGACTACATCGTACAGAAAGAGGAACAGGCCGAACACGCCGAGCTGATCCGGCGGCTCTATGAGGCCATTTCTTCTTTGCCCCCAACGCAGGCCCGCCGCGTCCATGCCCGGTATATGCTGGGGATGAAAGTGAAGGACATTGCCGCGATGGAGGGTATCACTCCATCCCAGGCGGGGAAGTCCATCCATGCGGCGCTCCGGCGGCTGCGCCGGTACTTCATACGCCGGAAATGGACAAGCGGCCTATGAAAACCATCAACCTGAAAAAATACTACTACCCGATTTGTAAGAAAGACACCTTTGTGGAAGTGCCGGACGAGGTGGCAGACGCCATTGTGGAGGAAAGCCGCGCAGAGGACGCCAATGACGCCAAGCAGCACTATCACTGTTACTCTCTGGACGCATCCCCCGGCATGGAACACTATTTCCCGGAGCAGGCCGCTTCCCCGGAGGATATTCTGATGGAGAAGGAAACGGAACGGGAACAGGAGGCCGCCCGCGCCCTGATGATGGAACGGCTCAGGGAGGCCCTTGCCACTCTGACGCCCCGGCAGGCGAGCTGCCTTCATGCCCGGTTTTGGGAGGGCAAGCAGTTTAAGGAGATTGCCGAGGCCGAAGGCTTCACGACATCAGCGGCCATTGTCACGGTTCGCAACGCCATTATCAAGTTACAGAAATATTATATCAAGCGCGGCTGGATGAAGCCGCCAAAGGAGAAAACGATATGCACAAAGACAGCACCACCCAAGCGAAACCGAAAAAAGACGAGCGAGAAGAAGTCCTGAAGGAAATCCGGCAGCTTGAGAACCGCCAGAAGATTTTGGAGAACAAGCAGCGCAATGAGGAACGCAAGGCCCGCACCCGCCGCCTGATTGAGCGCGGGGCCATTTTGGAGGGCGTTTTTCCTCTGGCCCCAGACCTTCCCGGCGTAGAGGTCAAGGCGTTCCTGATTGCCCTGTCCCATCTTCCGGGGGCGGCGGAACTGGCCGCAAAACTGCCGAAATCCGGGGACAAGCCATAAGTCCCTTGTTTACAAGGGCGCACTTATACACCGTTGCCGGTGTCGTGCGCCCTGCCGGGGGCTGTTGCGCTCTCCGAGCGCGATGGGGAGCTACACTCCCCAAACCCCTTGTGCGCCCCGCGCAGCCAAACACCCGCTTTGCGTCTGTCCGGCTCCACGGAGCCTGAAATATCCCCGCCGAAAGGAGGTGCCACCCATAGATTTTTGTCATATCCCCGTCAGTATTATCAAGCGCAGCGAGGGCCGTTCCGCTGTTGCCGCAGCCGCCTACCGAAGCGGGACGAAGCTGACGAATGAATGGGACGGCCTGACCCATGATTACACCCGGAAGGGCGGCGTTGTCCATGCGGAGATCATGCTGCCCGCCCACGCCCCGCCGGAATTTTCAGACCGCTCCACCCTCTGGAACAGTGTGGAGCAGATCGAGAAAGCCAGGGACAGCCAGCTTGCCCGCGAGATTGAGGCGGCTTTGCCCCGCGAACTGTCCAGGGAACAGCAGCTTGCCCTTGTCCGGGCCTATGTGAAGGACAACTTCGTGGACAAGGGGATGTGCGCCGATTTCGCCATCCACGATAAGGGAACCGGCAACCCTCATGTTCATATCATGCTGACCGTCCGGCCCCTGAAAGAAAATGGCGCATGGGGCGCAAAGTGCCGCAAGGCATACGACCTGGATGAGAACGGCCAGCGCATCCCGGACGGGAGAGGCGGCTGGAAAAACCACCGGGAGGACACCACCGACTGGAACGACAAAGGGAATGTGGAGATTTGGCGGGCGGCATGGGCGGCTTATACCAACCGGGCATTGGAGGCCGCCGGTCAGCCTGCATTGGTAGACCACCGCAGCTACAAGCGCCGGGGTATTGATAAAATCCCCTCTGTCCACCTGGGGCCAGCGGCCAGCCAGATGGAGAAGCGCGGCATCCGCACCGACAAGGGAGAAGTCAACCGGCAGATCGCCGCCGACAACAAGTTGCTCAAGGAAATTAAGGCCCGCATTACCCGCCTCTACAACTGGTCTAAGGCCGAGGCAGAGAAGCCGGAGGGCCAGCAGCCCAGCATGATCGACTTGTGGGAGGCCCAGCAGCAGCTCAAGCGGCCCGACACCCGCACCGGCAAAATCCGGGCTTTGCAGGAGAGCGCCGCCCTGTTCAGCTTTTTGCAGGCAAACGGCATCCAGTCCATGCAGCAGCTCCATGAAAAAATTTCCGATATGAACACCCGCTACTATGACCTGCGGCGAGAAATCGTTAAGGCCGAGCGCCGGATCGCTGTTCTCACTGAGCGCGGGGAGATGTGGGCGCAGTACAACGAGTACAGGACTGTCCATAAGCAGCTTGCCAGGGTGAAGCCGGAGAAGCGGGAACTGTTCGAGCAGCGCCACAGCCGGGAACTGATCCTCTATGACGCGGCGGCCCGGTATCTGAAAGAACTGAAAGCCAGCGGCGAGGAAATCACTCCCAAGGAATGGCGGCGCGAGATTGACCTGCTAACCGCCCAGAAGCAGGTGGACAGCATCGACATGAAAGCCATGCGGGAGGAACTGAAAGCCGTGGAACGGCTCCGCAAGGCCGCCGACCAACTGGCCCGGCAGGAACGGGACAAGCCCCGCGACCGGGGGCCGGAGCGGTAAAGGGTACGGCGTTTTACCGACCCCTCACGGGGGTGTCATGTTTCGTGACCCCCTTTATGAAAAACTGTCAACCTTTACTCACGGAAAGGAGATTGCCCTATGAAGCAGATTATTTTACCTGTCACCGTCCACCTGAATATTCGCCTGCCCCTTACCCTCTTGCAGCCGGAACCGGCAGACGCGCCCACCGACCCGGAGCCGGAGGCCCATGCCTGCCAGGGATGCGGTAACTGCGGCGGGTGCGGGAAGTGCCAGCATGAAGAAAAGCAAGCCTGAACCCGTCCCCGTCATGGACTACCGCCAGTACCGCAGGGCGCGGCGGCTGGTACATGAGTGCTGTAACTATGACGTCGGCAACTGTATCGCGCTGGACGATGGGGAGGAATGTATCTGCGTCCAATCCATTTCCTACTCCCTGTTGTGCCGGTGGTTCCGGGCGGCGGTGCTGCCGCTGGACAGAGAACTGGAAACGGCCCTGTTCCACCGCCTGGACGCCAAGCGGTGCGCCGTCTGCGGGGCGCTGTTCACCCCCGGCTCCAACCGGGCCAAATACTGCCCGGAATGTGCGCCGAAAGTCCACCGGCGGCAAAAGGCCGAGTGCGAGCGCCGGAGAAGGGTACAGCGTGGACAATTAGAGGGCAAAAACCCCTTGTAAATCAAGGACTTTTTCGAGGGTGTCGCTGGGGGCCTGATAGATTTATCCTCTGGCCCTCAAAACGGCCCTCTAAAGGCGTACAGACCCCTGAAATAAACCCCAAGGAGGAACCCATGTCAGACAATCGAAAATATTACTATCTCAAGCTGAAAGAAAACTTCTACAACAGCGAAACGATGGTTATTTTGGAGAGTATGCAGGACGGCCTGCTGTACTCCAATCTGCTGCTGAAAATGTACCTCATGTCACTCAAAAGCGGCGGTATCCTCATGCTGGGCGACCATCTGCCCCACACGCCCCAGACCATCGCCACCTTTACCCGCCATCAGGTGGGGACGGTGGAACGGGCCTTGAAGGTGTTCGTTGAATTTGGCCTTGTGGAGATTTTGACCGACGGGGCCTACTACATGGCCGACATCCAACTGCTGATCGGCCAGTCCTCTACCGAGGGCGAACGAAAAAAGAAAGAGCGTATGCGGTTGAAGCGTCAAAAACTGCTCCCATCCGGCGGGGCGGACATTTGTCCACCATATAGCCGGGGGGACATTTGTCCACCAGAGATTAGAGATAAGAGATTAGATATTAGAGATAAGAGTATAGAGAATAGAGAGAGTGAAAGCGCCCGCGCCTATGGCCGTTACCAGAATGTTTTTCTGTCGGACGAGGAACTGGCAGACTTGCAGGCCAGCTTTCCCACGGTATGGGGCCAGTACATCGAAAAGCTGTCCGAGTACATGGCCTCTACCGGCAAGCGGTATCAGAGCCACGCCGCCACCATCCGGCGCTGGGCCGGTGAGGACGCGAAGAAAGCAGCCCCGCCCACCCGCAACCGGGATTACAGCGTAAAGGAGGATGAAACCGTATGATGGAGATTACCGCAGAAATCCGGGCGCTGATCGACAAGGCAGCCGCCGGTGTGGAGCTGGCCGGGGACGAGTACATAGACCCGGCAGACGGCCTCATTCACTGCAAGAAGTGCGGCGGCCAGAGGCAGACCGTTGTGCCATGCTTTGGAAAACCAGGCTACTTCATGCCCCGCTGTATCTGCCAGTGCCAGCGGGAGGCCGAGGAACAGCGCAAAGCCGCCGAGGAACGGCAGCGCCGCATGGAGCGCATCAAGCGCCGGAAGGCCCAGGGCCTGCAAGACCGCTATCTGTACGACTACACCTTTGCCAACGACAACGGCCAAAATCCCCTGATGGACAAGGCCCGCGCCTATGTGAAGAACTGGAAGGAGGCATACCGAAACAACACCGGCCTGCTGCTGTTTGGGGATGTGGGAACCGGCAAGTCCTTTTTCGCAGGTTGTATCGCCAACGCCCTGCTTGACCGGGATGTGCCGGTGCTGATGACGAACTTTCCCACCATCCTGAACCGCCTGACCGGGATGTTTTCCGAGGACAGGGCTGACTTTATCGCCAGCTTTGACGAGTACGACCTGCTTATCATTGACGATCTGGGTGTGGAACGCAGTACCGAGTATGCGATGGAGCAGATGTTTTTCGTCATTGACAGCCGCTACCGCAGCCGCAGGCCCATGATTATCACCACCAACCTGAAGCTGGCCGAACTCAAGAACCCGCCCGACCTGGCCCACGCCCGTATCTATGACCGTATTCTGGAACGGTGCGCCCCGATCCTCTTTGCCGGGAAGAATTTCCGGGAGGAAAACGCCGGGGCCACCAGGCAGACGGCGAAAGACATTGTAAACCGCAAACATGAGTAATTTTTGCCGGACGGCACAGCCCCGCCCGGAGAAAGGAGCGCCATGAGCGAAGAAGCCCGTACCATGCAGACCGCAGACACCACCCCGGCCAGAGCGCCGGAGGACGCCCCCGCGCTGGTAAAGAAAATTGGCAAGACCACCTACAAAGTGCGCGTCCATTTCAGCCAGACCAGCACCGAAACCATGAGCGACAAAATCAAGCGTATGCTCAAAAACGAGATACAGCAGATGTGACCGGCTAATAAAGCCAGCCGCCTTGTGCTAAACTGATGGTGGTACGCACCAAAACTTTTATCCAAGGAGGACACAAAAATGCTATACACAGAAAAAGAGAAAAATGAGATTGAACGGGTACGAAAGGTGTTTGGCGAGCATCTTCAGCAAAGCACTAATTTTGAACTGCTATGGTCTGATAAAGTGGGCTTTGTCTGGCTGGCGATTGGCCTAAAACCGCTTTATGTTGATACCGGAAGGAGGATAGAGTCTGCCGCCGATCTCTGTCACGAGTGCCTGGATGATGTTGCGATGGATGTTCTGTATATGACAGGAAACGACCACTCGATAGAAGAGGCCGACCCACTGGAATTGACCGAAATCAAACGGCGTTGGAAAACCTATATCGACCAGTTGCCAGAATATGCGTACCTTTGCGATGAACTGTTAAGCAGCCGCGAGTAACCCGCCCGCCTGAGTGTCAGGAGCATGAAAGTGCTTCTGGCACTTTTTTTGTGGCTTTTTTGTGAATTTGATTAAAAAGTCCTTGACAACTCGTTTCGGGCAAAACCGCAAAATCAATCCTCATTTCTTGCGGTGCGAGGCTCGCTCCTTTTGATATAAAGGAATTGCGCGATCTTATGTCCTACGACGAATTAGAACTTGACACGTTAGGCGACAGAAAAACAGCTTTGTTTTTGATTATGAGCGATACGGACAGCACGTTTAATTTTGTTATCGCTATGCTGCAATCGCAGTTATTTAATCTCTTGTGCGACAAGGCCGACGACGAATACGGCGGCAAGCTGCCGGTTCATGTTCGCTGCCTGTTAGACGAGTTTGCAAACATTGGACAAATCCCGCAGTTTGAAAAATTGATTGCCACAATCCGCAGCCGGGAAATCTCGGCTTCTATCATTCTGCAATCGCAGAGCCAGCTAAAAGCCATTTACAAGGACGCGGCAGAAATCATACTTGACAATGCCGACAGCACCTTGTTTTTGGGAGGGCGCGGGAAAAATGCAAAGGATATTTCGGAGAACTTGGGACGTGAAACAATCGACAGTTTCAACACTTCCGAAAATCGCGGCACGCAGGTTTCTCATGGCCTCAATTATCAGAAATTGGGAAAGGAGTTGATGACACAGGACGAAATCGCAGTTATGGACGGAGGAAAATGTATTTTGCAGTTGCGCGGCGTGCGCCCCTTTTTCAGCGATAAGTACGATATAACGCAGCACCCGAACTACAAATACCTTTCCGACTTCGACAAGAAAAACGCTTTTGACGTTGAACGGTATATGTCCACCCGTCCGGCAATCGTAAAGCCCGACGAACCCTTTGACATATACGAAATAGATTTGTCCGACGAGGACGCAGCCGCCGAATAAAAACGGCGGCATTTTTATTTCCAACAACATTTTTTGAGCCGTTTTAGCGGCAGAAAGCGAGGTTTATATGGATTTTTTCAACAGCGCAGTTGACGTATTGCAGACTTTGGTAATCGCGCTTGGCGCAGGACTTGGCATTTGGGGCGGCATTAACCTCATGGAGGGGTACGGCAACGATAACCCCGGCGCGAATGCTCATGTACGGTAAGGAAGCAAGCAACCGAAAACAAGAGATAGACCGCCAGCACTACACTATTCCGAACCAAAGACCAAAAGATAAGCATTGTGGGAAAATCTAAACTTTTGGATTTTCCTACAATGCCAACTACGGCGGAATCCCTCCCACTCCTTATATCTTTCTGTATACATTGAATTTGTATTTAGTAAAATGCAGACAACACCACGGATCGGCTTTTGGTTGGACAATTCCAACCAAACACCACAGCAGACAGCAGAAAACATTCTGAACGCTAGGAAGCCGGTATGATTGTTACATATAAGGGGAAGAAAAATTTCTTTTAGGTACTTGCTTTCCTAAAACTGATGTGATACAATGATTTAATCCAGAAAAGGAGTAAAAAATATGCGGCAAGGTATTCTTAAATAAAACTATAATCAAATAGTGGGAACAAAGGATTATGATAGCTCCTTTTGTAGGGGCTTAGTTTTTTGTACCCAATTTAAGAATACTTTTGCCTTATCAATTTTGACATATCCCCAAAAACAGCAATCACAAACAGGTGTATGCTGTATATGTGTATGTCCGCAACTTATAATCCCCAGTGGTAAAAGTATTTTACTGCTGGGGATTTTTATGCCCTTTGGGGCTGTAAAGGGAGGACAATCACATGAAAATAATCAATATTGGAATTCTTGCCCATGTAGACGCTGGAAAGACGACCTTGACGGAGAGCCTGCTATATGCCAGCGGAGCCATTTCAGAACCGGGGAGCGTCGAAAAAGGGACAACGAGGACGGACACCATGTTTTTGGAGCGGCAGCGTGGGATTACCATTCAAGCGGCAGTCACTTCCTTCCAGTGGCACAGATGTAAAGTTAACATTGTGGATACGCCCGGCCACATGGATTTTTTGGCGGAGGTGTACCGCTCTTTGGCTGTTTTAGATGGGGCCATCTTGGTGATCTCCGCTAAAGATGGCGTGCAGGCCCAGACCCGTATTCTGTTCCATGCCCTGCGGAAAATGAACATTCCCACCGTTATCTTTATCAACAAGATCGACCAGGCTGGCGTTGATTTGCAGAGCGTGGTTCAGTCTGTTCGGGATAAGCTCTCCGCCGATATTATCATCAAGCAGACGGTGTCGCTGTCCCCGGAAATAGTCCTGGAGGAAAATACCGACATAGAAGCATGGGATGCGGTCATCGAAAATAACGATGAATTATTGGAAAAGTATATCGCAGGAGAACCAATCAGCCGGGAAAAACTTGCGCGGGAGGAACAGCAGCGGGTTCAAGACGCCTCCCTGTTCCCAGTCTATCATGGCAGCGCCAAAAATGGCCTTGGCATTCAACCGTTGATGGATGCGGTGACAGGGCTGTTCCAACCGATTGGGGAACAGGGGGGCGCCGCCCTATGCGGCAGCGTTTTCAAGGTTGAGTACACCGATTGCGGCCAGCGGCGTGTCTATCTACGGTTATACAGCGGAACGCTGCGCCTGCGGGATACGGTGGCCCTGGCCGGGAGAGAAAAGCTGAAAATCACAGAGATGCGTATTCCATCCAAAGGGGAAATTGTTCGGACAGACACCGCTTATCAGGGTGAAATTGTTATCCTTCCCAGCGACAGCGTGAGGTTAAACGATGTATTAGGGGACCAAACCCGGCTCCCTCGTAAAAGGTGGCGCGAGGACCCCCTCCCCATGCTGCGGACGACGATTGCGCCGAAAACGGCAGCGCAAAGAGAACGGCTGCTGGACGCTCTTACGCAACTTGCGGATACTGACCCGCTTTTGCGTTGCGAAGTGGATTCCATCACCCATGAGATCATTCTTTCTTTTTTGGGCCGGGTGCAGTTGGAGGTTGTTTCCGCTTTGCTGTCGGAAAAATACAAGCTTGAAACAGTGGTAAAGGAACCCTCCGTCATTTATATGGAGCGGCCGCTCAAAGCAGCCAGCCACACCATCCATATCGAGGTGCCGCCCAACCCGTTTTGGGCATCCATAGGACTGTCTGTTACACCACTCTCGCTTGGCTCCGGTGTACAATACGAGAGCCGGGTTTCGCTGGGATACTTGAACCAGAGTTTTCAAAACGCTGTCAGGGATGGTATCCGTTACGGGCTGGAGCAGGGCTTGTTCGGCTGGAACGTAACGGACTGTAAGATTTGCTTTGAATACGGGCTTTATTACAGTCCGGTCAGCACGCCGGCGGACTTCCGCTCATTGGCCCCGATTGTATTGGAACAGGCATTGAAGGAATCGGGGACGCAGCTGCTGGAACCTTATCTCTCCTTCATCCTCTATGCGCCCCAGGAATACCTTTCCAGGGCTTATCATGATGCACCGAAATACTGTGCCACCATCGAAACGGCCCAGGTAAAAAAGGATGAAGTTGTCTTTACTGGCGAGATTCCCGCCCGCTGTATACAGGCATACCGTACTGATCTGGCCTTTTACACCAACGGGCGGAGCGTATGCCTTACAGAGCTGAAAGGATATCAGGCCGCTGTCGGTCAGCCGGTCATCCAGCCCCGCCGTCCAAACAGCCGCCTGGACAAGGTGCGCCATATGTTTCAGAAGGTAATGTAAAGATACATAATCGTCAAGACGGCAACAATCAGAAGTTATGGAGGGTAACAATGGAATATAGTAAGGAAGATTTAATGGAAGCAAAAAAGCAAATTTGGGGAGTGGGAGAGAACATGGGAACAGAGGAAAGTAAAAAAATCTGGGAGGAGAACGCACAATTTTGGGATAATGCAATGGGTGACGAATCTAATGAATTTCACAGAGAGGTAGTGCGTCCCAAAGTAACGGAACTTCTATCTCCTAATCCTGCGGATTACATTTTGGATATTGCGTGTGGCAATGGAAATTATTCTTCGTATCTTGCACAAAGAGGCGCTTCGGTTGTCGCTTTTGATTACAGCAAAAAAATGATAGAATTGGCTAAAAGACGGCAATCACAATATGCAAAACAAATTGAATTTTGTGTGGCGGATGCGACCGATAGAAAAAGTATATTAGAATTAAAAAGAAATCGAGCCTTTACGAAAGCAGTTTCTAATATGGCAATTATGGATATTACGGATATTGAACCACTTCTTATGGCTGTTTATGAACTGTTGCAGGAAAGCGGAATTTTTGTCTTTGCAACGCAACACCCTTGTTTTGTCACGTTGACTGAAAAATATATGACACCGCACAGTTACTATGATATAGCGATTGAAGGGCAACCGAAAGAGCAGATTTATTATCATCGTTCCATACAAGATATTTTTAACCTTTGTTTTAGAGCTGGATTTGTCATTGATGGATTTTATGAAGAATGTTTTAAAACCAACAAAGAAATTCCTATGGTAATGATAGTAAGGCTTAAGAAGGTAAAACGTGATAGCTTAAAATAAATTCAAGTTTGTCGGGTAAATAGCAAACCCAGCCGAGCCAGTCAACGGTCAAGATGAACGGCGCATATGCGCAGCCGTTGACAGCCCCGCCCGCCTTTGCTGGTAGGCAATCAAGGGGCGACAGCAAGAAGTGCCACCGCCCCGCACTATTATTCAGAAAGGGGAATTTCCATGACCGACCAGATAGCCTATCAAGAATATATCCAGCGCAGGTACAACGCCTTTTGCAAGACTGTTATCCGCTGTGCCGCCTTGGACAAGATTTTGAAGCTTAAACGGCAATGGGAACGGCAAGTTTCCCTTGACTATCTGATGAACGAGAAGTTTGTCCAGTTTGCCGCGTCGGAGCCGGACGAGGAATACCCATTTACCGTCTGCGGTCAGACCGTCCTGCTCTGCAACGCCGCCCTTGCCGACGCGATCTCTGTTTTGCCGGAGCAGACGCGGGAAGAAATCCTGCGCTATTACTTTCTGCGCCAGCCGCAGCGCGTGATCGGCGCGTGTATTGGCCGGTCACGCAGCACAGCGGGGCGGCATATCCAGCTTGCCTTGCAGCGGCTACGCGAAGAAATGGGGGTGAGCCGGTATGAGTAGACTTCTCCCCTATGAAACAATCCTCAAAGCCCGTGAGGGCGACCCAGAAGCCGTGAACGCTGTCCTGCTCCACTACGCCGGATATATCCGCTATTTCTCAAAAGTGAACGGGCAGGTCAACGCCGAGGTGGAGGACTATGTAAAGCAGCGGTTAATTGACTGTCAATTCAAGTTCCGGCTTGACGAACCACCGGACAAGTCATAAAAACTGAATACCAGCCGCCACCGACGCGGCCAGCGAAAGCAGTAAGTCTTGAAAAAGATTTACTGCTTTTTTTGTTGTCCGGCTCCGCTCCCGGCCATTTTGCCCCCTGCCGGTTGTAGTAGTAAGCGAGGAGGGAATTTTTCTGCCCTGGTGTTTGGCATTTGGAGCATTTACCCGTAGTAGAGGGCAAAGAGAAAGGATTTCTCCAACACCGGGTAGAAACCACTGCGTCCGGTGTCATTTTAGCGAAAGCGGGCAGGAATGCCCTTTACAGGATTAGTAGTAGCAGAAAAAGAGAAACAAACTTTTGTGGTTGCAGTTTTCCAAAAAAGTGGCGGACGGAAGTGAGAGAAAGTTTGCAGTCACGGAGAGCAAGTTTCTACCACGGTGCCAAAATCCGCAATTCTGCGGTTTTGCCCCTCGCGGGAAACTTGTTGGGGAGTGCCTTCCCCAAACCCTGCTATGGCGGCTTGCGCCGCAAAAATATTTCCGTCCGGCAGGCCGTTTTTTTGCGGGAACTGTCCCGGAAATACCTAACAGACCAGCCTATTTTTTGTGATAAGTGAAAGGAGGTTTATAGCCTATGCCGAAGCGATACAACACGCCCCACCGCAGCCGTGTTGTGAAAACCCGGCTGTCCGAAGATGAATACGCCGACTTCACTGCGCGGCTTGCGCCCTATGGTATCAGCCAGTCCGAATTTCTCCGGCAGGCGATACGGCGCACCGCCATACGCCCCGTTATCCATGTGTCGGCGGTCAATGACGAACTGCTCTCCGCTGTCGGGAAGCTGGCCGCCGAGTACGGCAGGATTGGCGGCAACCTCAACCAGATTGCCCGGTATCTGAACGAGTACGGCGCACCCTACAATGCGTTGTCCGGCGAGGTACGCGCCGCCATAGCCGACCTTGCCGCCCTCAAGTATGAAGTCTTACAGAAAGTAGGTGATGCGGTTGGCAACACTCAAGCATATCAACTCTAAAAATGCCGACTACGGAGCCGCCGAACAATACCTGCTTTTTGAGCATGACGAGTTTACCATGAAGCCCGTCCTTGATGAAACCGGCAGGCTTATTCCCCGCGAGGACTACCGGCTGTCCACGCTGAACTGCGGCGGGGAGGATTTTGCCGTTGCGTGTATGCGGGCAAATCTCCGCTACGGGAAGAACCAGCGGCGGGAAGATGTGAAAAGCCACCACTATATCATCAGCTTTGACCCACGGGACGGCCCGGACAACGGCTTGACCGTAGACCGGGCGCAGGCATTGGGCGAGAAGTTTTGCGCCGAGCATTTCCCCGGCCACCAAGCCCTTGTATGCACCCACCCGGACGGGCATAACCACAGCGGAAACATTCATGTGCATATCGTCATTAACAGCCTGCGGATAGAGGAAGTGCCGTTCCTGCCCTACATGGACAGGCCAGCCGACACGAAAGCCGGTTGCAAGCACCGCTGTACTGACGCGGCCTTGCGCTACTTCAAGTCCGAAGTCATGGAGATGTGCCACCGGGAGGGGCTTTACCAAATCGACCTCTTGAACGGCAGCAAGAACCGCGTCACAGACCGGGAGTATTGGGCGCAGAAAAAGGGACAGGCCGCGCTGGACAAGCAGAACGCCCCCATGATTGCAGGCGGTATCACGCCCCGGCAGACCAAGTTTGAAACGAACAAGGAGAAGCTGCGGCAGACCATACGGGAAGCCCTTGCCACCGCCACCGGCTTTGACGAGTTTTCTTCTCTGCTGCTGCGGGAGGGTGTGACCGTTAAGGAGAGCCGGGGGCGGCTATCCTATCTCACGCCGGACAGGACAAAGCCCATTACCGCCCGCAAGCTGGGCGACGATTTTGACCGCGCCGCTGTCCTTGCCGTTTTGGAGCGGAACGCCGCCAGAGCCGCAGAAAAGGCCGCGGCTATACCCGAATATCCCCGGCATGGGAAAACCGACATACAGCCCACAAAAGCCCCTCAAACCTCTCCGAATGTACAGCGGCTTGTGGACATTGAGCAGAAGAAAGCCGAGGGCAAAGGCCGGGGCTATGAACGCTGGGCGACCATGCACAACCTCAAACAAATGGCCGCGACGCTGAATGTGTATCAGGAATACGGCTTCACTTCCCCGGAGCAGTTAGAAGCCGCCGTTGATACCGCCTATCAGGAAATGCGCCAGACCAGCAGCGAACTGAAAGCACTGGAAACCAAGCTGCAAGGGAAAAAGGAGTTGCAGCAACAGGTACTTGCTTACGCCAAGACCAAGCCCGCCCGCGACGGGCTGAAAGCGCAGAAATCCGAGAAAGCCCGCGCCGCATACCGGCAGGCGCATGAGAGCGACTTTATCATAGCCGACGCAGCCGCCCGGTACTTCCGGGAGCATGGCATTACCAAGCTGCCCGCCCGAAAAGCGTTGCAGGACGAGATCGAGCAGCTTGTTTCCAAGAAATCCGGCCTGTATAACACCTACCACGAACAGAAGCAGCGGTTCAAGGAGTTGCAGACCGTCAAGCAGAATATCGACCAGATTTTGCGCCGGGAGGAACCCCGCCGCAGAAAGGAGCAGAGCCATGAGCGATAAGCTGCCCCGCATGGACTACCGCCAGCACCGGCGGGCGCGGCGGCTGGTGCATGAGTGCTGTAACTACGACGAGGGGAACTGCCTGCTGTTAGACGACGGGGAGCCTTGCGTGTGCGTCCAGAGCATTTCCTTTTCCCTCATGTGCCGCTGGTTCCGTGTGGCTGTTCTGCCCCTTGACGAGGAACTGGCCGCAGCCCTCTTGTACCGGGGGAGCCGGAAACGGTGCGCCGTCTGCGGCGCGGCCTTTGTCCCCAAATCCAACCGGGGGAAATACTGCCCCGACTGCGCCGGGCGCATGAAGAAACTCAAGGCCGCCGAACGAAAGCGGAAACAAAGGCATAAATGTCACGCTTTAGAGCCTTTCAAACCCGCATAAATCAAGGCTTTTTTCGTGGGTGTCAAAGGGTGTGCGATACATTTATCCTTTTCCCCCGGAAACAGCGTTCTAAATGCGTACAAACGCCCCAAATCCACCCAAAGGAGGAACCATGTCAGACAACCGAAAATACTACTACCTCAAGCTGAAAGAGAATTACTTTGACGAGGACGCTATCGTGCTGCTGGAAAGTATGCAGGACGGTATCCTCTATTCCAACATTCTCTTGAAACTGTACCTGAAATCGCTGAAAAACGGCGGGAAGTTGCAGCTTGATGAAAATATCCCCTACACCGCACAGATGATTGCCACCATTACCCGTCAGCAGGTCGGCACCGTAGAGCGAGCCTTGCAGATTTTTATGAAGCTGGGGCTTGTGGAGCCGTTACAGAACGGCGCGCTGTATATGAGCAACATTGAACTGCTTATCGGCCAATCCTCTACCGAGGGGGAGCGGAAACGGCGGGCAAGGCTGGCTTTGCAGGAGCAGAAAGCCTTGCCAAAGGCCGGGGCGGACAAATGTCCACCATATCAAGCGGACATTTGTCCACCAGAGATAGAGATAGAGAAAGAGATAGAGATAGAAAAAGAGAGAGAGCGAGAGTTAGATACGGGACAACCCGCCCGCGCCGCCTATGGCCGGTATGAAAATGTCTTTCTTTCGCAATCAGAACTGGACGGGCTGAAAGCAGACCTGCCCGACAAGTGGAACTACTACATTGACCGGCTATCCTGCCATATCGCGTCCAGCGGCAAGCGATACCGCAGCCATGCCGCCACAATCTACAAATGGGCGCAGGAGGACGCAGCCAGGAAAGCCCCGAAAAAGGGCATACCAGACTACTCATGCAAGGAGGGCGAGAGTTTATGAAGAACGAAATCAACGCTGTTTTGGAGAATATGACGACCACCACCCCGGAGCCGGAGGACTACACCGGCGAGGACGGTTTACTGTACTGCGGCAAGTGCCGCAAGCCGAAAGAAGCCTATTTTGCGCCGGATAAGGCCGCTGTCTTTGGCCGTGACCGCCACCCGGCAGAGTGCGACTGCCAGAGAGCCGCCCGCGAGGAACGGGAGGCCGCCGAGAAGCGGCGCAGGCACCTTGACACCGTGGAGGAACTGAAACGCCGGGGCTTTACCGACCCCACCATGCGGGACTGGACTTTTGAGAACGACAACGGCAGGAACCCGCAGACCGGGATTGCCCGCCGGTATGTGGAGCATTGGGAGGATATGCGAACCGACAATATCGGCTGCCTGTTCTGGGGCGGCGTGGGAACCGGGAAAAGCTACCTTGCGGGCTGTATCGCAAACGCCCTCATGGAGAAAGAAATCCCCGTCCACATGACGAACTTTGCCCTTATCCTCAATGACCTTGCCGCCAGCTTTGAGGGGCGCAACGAGTACATTTCCCGCCTTTGCCGCTATCCGCTGCTTATCCTTGACGATTTCGGCATGGAGCGCGGAACGGAATACGGGCTGGAGCAGGTTTTCCATGTGATTGACAGCCGTTACCGCAGCGGCAAGCCGCTGATCGTCACGACCAACCTCACGCTGGACGGCCTGCACAACCCGGAGGACACCGCCCATTCCCGGATTTATGACCGGCTGCTTTCCATGTGCGTCCCGGTACGTTTTACCGGCGAGAATTTCCGGCAGGAAACCGCGCAGCGGAAAATGGAGAGCATGAAGAAACTGATTACCGACTGAAAGGAGTATTGCCTATGGCAGATAACAAGCAGCCCGACACCCGCACCGCCCGCCGCCCCGACTGCGTGACGGAAATCCGCATGGGCAATTCCGTCCTTGTCGTGTCCGGCTATTTCAAGAAAGACACGACCACCACCGCCGCCGACAAAATGGCGCGGGTACTGGAAGCGGAAGCCGCTGCTACACAAAAACCGGCGATTTGACAAGCTGTAAAGAAGCAGATTTGACACTTTTGCCGCTATACAACCAGCCCTATTCCGTGGTACAATAAAGCTACGGAATAGTGGGGCTGGCTGTCGGAAACGGAGGATTTTATGTTAAGACAAGCCACCCAAAACCTCATTACCGCCCTTTATCCGAGATTGTCCCATGAGGACGAATTGCAAGGTGAGAGTAATTCCATATCGAATCAAAAAAGGATACTCGAAGCCTTTGCAAAACAGAATGGCTTTACCAACCTGCGCTGGTACACCGACGACGGCTATTCCGGCGCGAACTTTCAAAGGCCCGGTTTTCAAGCCATGCTTGCAGACATTGAAGCTGGGAAAGTGGGTACAGTTATCGTCAAGGACATGAGCCGGTTAGGGCGAAACTACTTGCAGGTAGGGTTTTACACGGAAATGCTGTTCCCTCAAAAGGGCGTGCGTTTTATCGCTGTCAACGACAATGTGGACAGCGCAAACGGCGGCATGGACAACGATTTTACCCCTCTGCGAAATCTGTTCAACGAATGGCTGGTGAGAGATACGAGCAAGAAAATCAAGGCAGTTAAGAGAGCAAAAGGCATGAGCGGCAAGCCCGTTACCAGCAAGCCGGTGTACGGCTACCTCATGGACGAGGACGAGAATTATATCGTTGACGAGGAAACCGCGCCGGTAGTCCGGCAGATATACCAGCTTTGCCTTGCCGGGAACGGCCCGACCAAGATTGCCCGTATGCTTACGGAGCAGCAAATCCCCACGCCGGGGACGCTGGAATACCGCAGGACGGGCAGCACCCGCCGCTACCACCCCGGCTATGAGTGCAAATGGGCGACAAATACCGTTGTCCACCTGTTGGAAAACCGGGAGTACACCGGCTGTCTGGTAAACTTCAAGACGGAGAAGCCCTCTTACAAGACCAAGCACAGCGTAGAGAACCCCATCGAGAAGCAGGCCATTTTTGAGAACCACCATGAGCCTATCATAGACCGGGAAACATGGGAGCGCGTGCAGGAGTTACGCAAGCAGCGCAAACGCCCGAACCGCTATGATGAAGTGGGGCTGTTCTCCGGTATGCTGTTCTGCGCCGACTGCGGCCATGTGATGTACCAGCAGCGGTATCAGAACAAGACCCGTAAGCAGGACTGTTACATCTGCGGCAGCTACAAGAAGCGCACCCGTGACTGTACGGCGCACTTTATCCGCACCGACCTGTTGACCGCCGGTGTCCTCTCCAATCTCCGGCAAGTGACGGAATATGCCGCCAAGCATGAGAGCCGCTTTGTGAAGCTGCTTATCCAGCAGAACGAGATCGGCGGCAAGAGAAAGACCGCCGCAGCCACCAAGCAGCTTGAACAGGCGCAGGAGCGCATTTCCGAAGTGAGCCGCATTATCAAGCGGCTGTATGAGGACAATGTGAACGGCAAAATCAGCGACGAGCGTTTCATGGAACTGTCGGCAGACTATGAGCAGGAACAGCGGGAACTGAAAGACCGCGCCGCCGCTTTGCAGGAGGAACTTTCCAAGTCGCAGGCCGCCACCGTCAATGCGGAAAAGTTTATGGGTATCGTCCGAAAGCACCTTGCCTTTGAGGAATTGACCCCCACCCTCTTGCGGGAGATGATTGAGAAAATCGTCGTGCATGAGTGCAGCTATGACGAGAACGGCATCCGCAGGCAGGACATTGAGATTTATTACAGCTTTGTCGGCAAGATTGACTTGCCCGAAGCCTAACGCCCGACCTATCCGACACAATGGCCAAGTGCCGGATAGGAACGGCAAAATTTTTTGCACTTCTATTACTTCTTTATCACACATAAGCAAAGTCGCAGGGCATGAAACAGTTGATGGCGGGCGGCGGCGTTGCCCTTATCGGCCTTACCCTTGTCCCGCTGCTCTCCGGCCTGTTTGGATAATGCCACAAACTAACACTACCCGCCGCGCTCTCCCGCTTCACGCGGGAGGGCGCGGGAAAGGAGGGATTAGCTTTTGATATGGCAGATGATTGAAGATTGGTTTCGCGGCATTTTGACAGACGGAATACTCTCTAATCTCTCCGGGCTGTTCGACAGCGTAAATACAGAGGTTGGAGAAATCGCAACGCAAGTCGGCACAACCCCCGCCGGGTGGAACGCGGGCATATTCAATATGATACGCAGCCTATCGGAAAACGTCATTGTGCCGATTGCGGGCGTTATCATTACCTTTGTCATGTGCTACGAACTAATCCAGCTTGTAATTGAGAAAAACAATCTGCACGATCTCGACACTTGGATTTTCTTCAAGTGGATTTTCAAAACCTTTGTTGCGGTGCTGCTGGTAACAAATACTTGGAACATCGTCATGGGCGTATTTGACATTACACAGAGCGTCGTCAACGACAGCGCGGGCGTTATCATATCCGACACAAGCATAGATATTGCAACCGTTATCACCGATATAGAAGCAAAGCTGGACGCTATGAGCGTCGGCGGGCTTTTGGGGCTATGGTTTCAATCACTCTTTGTGAGGCTTACCATGAAAGCGTTGTCTATCTGTATCATGCTGGTGGTGTACGGGCGCATGATTGAAATATACCTTGTAACGAGTATCGCCCCTATCCCCGTTGCGACAATGGTAAATCGTGAATGGGGCGGCATGGGACAGAACTACTTAAAATCCTTGCTTGCCCTCGGTTTTCAGGCTTTTCTAATTCTTGTGTGCGTCGGTATTTATGCGGTTTTGATACAGACAATCGCAGCAACCGATGACATATCCGGCGCGATCTGGTCTTGCATGGGCTATACCGTCCTCTTGTGTTTTACGCTTTTCAAAACGGGAAGCCTTGCAAAATCCGTATTCAGCGCGCATTAAGGGGGTGCAGATGAAGAAATACAAAATCATTTACGCCGATCCCCCTTGGAGATACGCGAGAAGCAAGGTACAGGGCGCAGCGGAAAAGCACTATCCCACTATGAGTATTGAGGAACTTTGCGCTTTACCCGTCAAAGAAATTGCGGATAAGGACTGTATTTTATTCCTATGGGCGACGTTCCCGCAGCTTAAAGAAGCGTTGCAGTTAATCAAGGCTTGGGGATTTACCTATAAATCCGTTGCCTTTGTATGGTTAAAGCAAAATCGGAAATCGCCCACTTGGTTTTATGGCTTGGGCTTTTGGACGCGAGGAAATGCGGAAATCTGCTTGCTTGCTACCAAAGGACACCCGAAGCGACAATCAAACAAGGTACATCAATTTATTATTTCCCCTGTTGAGCAGCACAGCAAAAAGCCGGATATAACGCGGGAAAAGATACTTGCCCTTATGGGCGACCTACCGCGTATTGAACTGTTTGCAAGGCAGCATACCCCTGGTTGGGACGTATGGGGAAATGAAATCAAAAGCGACATACGGTTTGCCGGAAAGGAGGTTTGAAATGGCGTATGTAACCGTCCCAAAGGATTTAACCAAAATCAAGAGCAAGGTAATGTTCAACCTTACCAAAAGACAATTACTCTGTTTCGGCGCGGCGGTGGCTATCGGGCTACCGCTATTCTTTTTGACAAAGGACAGCGCGGGAACGACAACGGCGGCTTTGTGCATGGTGCTTGCCATGCTGCCCATGTTCCTACTCGCTATGTACGAGAAGAACGGGCAACCGCTGGAAGTGATTATACGGCAATTTGTGGAAGTGAAGTTTCTTCGCCCCAAAGAGCGACCTTATCAGACCAACAATTTTTATACCGCCCTTGCGCGGCAGGAGCGATTAGATAAGGAGGTACGGGCGATTGTCAAAGGAAAAGGGAAAGACCCAAAACAAAAAGCGTAAACTTACGCGGCAGGAAAAGAAACAGATCGACGCGCTTATCCGGCAGTCAAAGGGCGACGGGAAGCCCCATACGGCGCAGGACAGCATACCGTTTGAACGAATGTATAAGGACGGGATTTGCCGCCTTGCAAACGGGCGGTATTCCAAGTGCATTGAGTTTGAAGATATTAACTATCAGCTTGCGCAGCCGGACGACAAGACCGCCATTTTTGAAGCCCTTTGCGATATGTATAACTCTTTTGACGCTTCTATCAGTGTGCAGCTTTCCTTAATCAGCCGCCATGCGAACAAGGAGGATTTCAAGAGCAGTATCACGATTGCCCCACAGAATGACGACTTTGACAGTATCAGAGCCGAATACACCGAAATGCTGCAAACACAGCTTGAACGCGGCAACAACGGGCTTATCAAGACAAAGTTTCTCACCTTTACCATTGAAGCAAAAGATATTAAATCGGCGCGGGCGCGGCTTGCCCGTATCGAAACGGACACCCTCAACCATTTTAAGGTGATCGGCGCGGCGGCGCGGGTATTGGACGGGAAGCAGCGGCTTGAAGTGCTGCATGGGCTTTTCCACCCGGACGGGGAACGCTTCAACTTTGCGTGGGAATGGCTACCCGTAAGCGGCCTTTCCGTCAAAGACTTTATTGCCCCGTCCTCTTTCCGTTTTGGCGACGGGCGAATGTTTCAAATGGGCGGGAAGTTTGGCGCGGTTTCCTTTTTGCAGATTGCCGCGCCGGAACTTTCAGACCGTATGCTTGCCGACTTCATGGAAGCGGAAAACGGGATTGTCGTCAATCTGCACATTCAGAGTATCGACCACAACGAAGCGATCAAGACGATCAAGCGGAAAATCACCGACCTTGACCGTATGAAAATCGAGGAACAGAAAAAGGCAATCCGCAGCGGCTACGATATGGATATAATTCCGTCCGACCTTGCCACCTACGGCGGCGAAGCGAAAAACCTTTTGCGGGATTTGCAGAGCCGGAACGAGCGAATGTTTTTGCTTACGCTGTTAGTTTTGAATGTGGCAGACACAAAGCAGAAATTGGACAACGACGTATTTCAGGCCGCAAGTATCGCACAGAAATACAACTGTATGCTCACCCGCCTTGACTACCGGCAGGAACAGGGGCTTATGTCCTCTATCCCATTGGGCGAAAACCTAATCCAAATCCAGCGGGGCTTGACGACTTCCAGCACCGCCATTTTCGTCCCCTTTACGGTACAAGAGCTGTTCCAAAGCGGCGAAGCGTTGTATTACGGCTTAAACGCATTATCGAATAACATGATTTTGTGCGACAGGAAAAGGCTGAAGAACCCTAACGGCTTGATACTCGGCACACCCGGCAGCGGCAAGAGTTTTTCGGCAAAGCGCGAGATCACCAACGCTTTTCTCATTACCGCAGACGATATTATCATTTGCGACCCGGAAGCGGAATATTACCCCCTTGTGGAACGGCTGAAAGGGCAGGTTATCAAGGTTTCGCAGAACAGCACGCAGTACATTAACCCGATGGATATAAACCTCAATTACAGCGAGGGCGACACGCCCATAGCCTTAAAGAGCGATTTTATCCTTTCCTTTTGCGAGTTGATTATGGGCGGCAAAAACGGGCTGGAAGCGGTTGAAAAGACTTTGATTGACCGCGCCGTTATCAGCGTGTACCGCAGCTACCTTGCAGACCCGAAGCCGGAGAATATGCCGATTTTGGGCGACCTCTACAATGAAATCAAGAAGCAGCCGGAAAAGGAAGCGCAGCGTATCGCGTCGGCATTGGAACTCTATGTAAATGGCAGTTTGAACGTGTTTAACCACCAAACAAACGTTGACATTCACAACCGCCTTGTCTGCTTTGATATTAAAGAACTCGGCACCCAGCTACGAAAACTCGGTATGCTCATTGTCCAAGATCAAGTTTGGAACAGAGTTACCATAAACCGCAGCGAAGGCAAGGCGACGCGGTACTATATCGACGAGTTTCATTTGCTGCTCAAAGAGGAACAGACCGCAGCGTACAGCGTTGAGATTTGGAAGCGTTTTAGAAAATGGGGCGGTATTCCGACAGGTATCACCCAAAACGTGAAAGATTTGTTATCGTCCCGCGAGGTGGAGAACATTTTTGAAAACAGCGATTTTGTGTATATGCTCAACCAAGCCCAGGGCGACAGGGAAATCCTTGCAAAGCAGCTTAACATTTCGCAGCAGCAAATGACCTATGTAACCCATTCCGACGCGGGCGAGGGGCTTATCTTCTATGGCAACGTGATTTTGCCCTTTATTGACCGTTTCCCGCAAGATACGGAACTCTATCGTGTAATGACGACCAAACCCGGCGAGGTGTCGGCATGAGGATAGAAATGGACAAAATCTATTGCGGCGACAGCTTGCAGGTGCTTCAAACCTTGCCGGAAAATGCAGTTGATTGTTGCGTAACGTCCCCACCCTACTATGCCTTGCGGGACTACGGCGCAGACGGGCAGATCGGACGGGAAGCAACGCCGGAGGAATATGTTTCCCGTATTACGGCGGTATTCCATGAGGTAAAGCGGGTGCTTACGCCGGAGGGTACTTGTTGGCTGAATATCGCGGACACTTATTGCGGCACAGGCAGCAAAGCCGACCACCAAGACCCCAAATACCCCAAAGGCAGGAACGGGCAGCAAGTGGCGTTTAACCACCGCGCCCCCGGCTGCAAGCCCAAAGATTTAATTGGTATTCCGTGGCTTGTAGCCCTCGCCTTGCGGGGCGACGGTTGGTATTTGCGCAGTTCTATCATTTGGCACAAAACAAACCCCATGCCGGAAAGCACGCGGGACAGGCCGACCCGCTGCTATGAATATGTGTTTCTGCTTACCAAGTCAAAGAAGTATTATTACGATTGGCAAGCAGTAGCCGAGCCGATAGCCCCCACAACGGCGGGGCGGCTGAAAAGCGGAGTTAGCAAAGGAAATAAGTATAACGTTACTGTTCCGGGGCAAAACCAACCGCAGAAAATCAACCGCCCCCGCGAAAAGGGCGCATACGCCGACGAGTTGATTTCTCCCGTCCGCAGCCGCCGCAACGTTTGGCAGATTAACAATGTCGGCTATCATGGCGGGCATTTCGCAGCGTTCCCGCCGAAACTTGCGGAAACGTGCATTTTGGCGGGCTGTCCCATCGGCGGGATTGTCCTTGACCCCTTTTTCGGCAGCGGCACGACGGGCATGGTAGCAAAACGGCTTAACCGCCGCTATATCGGCATTGAGTTAAACCCCGACTATTGCGAACTTGCAAAACAGCGGATTGGAGGTGATGAAGATTGAGCAAGGAACTGAAAGCCCCCGACAAGGTAACGCAAAAAATGACCCGCGACGGTGCGGTTGCGGAAAACCTCACGACGGGCGAAACGTCCAGTATCAGCGAAAGGCCGCAGGAAGAAAACTATTCAGCCCCCGCAGGGGTGGCAGCGGAAAAGGTTGTGCAGCATATCGGCGCAGAGATTGAGCGACACGCAGCAAAAGGCGCGGAGAAAAAAGCCCTTGACGCGACGCAGCCTAAAACCCATTCTTCCCGCTTGCAGTTTTCCGAAGCGGAACGGGCAACGCCGGAACTTCAAAAAGCGATCAAGAAATCGGATAAGGCGGCAGACTGTTTAGACGCAGCGCGGGCGGCTATCCCCAAGCAGACCAAAATCAAGAAAGAGCGCGTTTTTGACGAAGCGAAAGGCAAGGCAAAGACGCGCCTTTCCTTTGAAAAGACGGATAAGCCCCCAAACGGCAAGTTGCGGCATAACCCCTTATCCCGTCCGGCACAGGAGTTAAACAGTACCGTACATGGGAAAATCTACGAGGTAGAGAAAGAAAACGTCGGTGTGGAAAGCGGGCACCGGGTAGAACTTGCCGGAGAGAAAGCGGGCGGCATGGCGGCGCGGGCAGTTAAGGGCGGCATACGCCGCCATAAGCTGAAACCCTACCGGGCAGCGGCGGCAGCGGAAAAACAAGCGGTAAAGGCAAACGCAGATTTTCTCTATCAAAAGGCGTTGCACGATAACCCCGCGCTTGCGCACTCCAACCCCATTTCCCGTTTTTGGCAGAAGCAGCGCATTAAAAAGCAGTATGCAAAAACGCTGAAAGCGGGCGGCAAAGCGAAAAAAACCGCTGAAGCCACCGCAAAGGCGGCGAAGAAAACCGCGCAGGAAACCAAACGGGCGACGTTCTTTGTTGTCCGGCATTGGAAAGGCTGCTTGATTGTGGGCGGGATTGCCTTTATCGTGCTGCTGCTTTTCGGCGGGCTGTCCTCTTGCTCCCTCTTTGGCGGCAACAGCGGCAGCGGCTTGATTGCGTCGTCCTATCTCTCCGAGGACGCGGATATAACGGGCGCGGAAAGCGCGTATGCCGCTATGGAAGCCGAGTTACAAGATATGCTGGACAATATCGAAAGCGAATACCCCGGCTATGACGAATACCGGGTAAACGCGGACGAGATCGAGCATGACCCCTATGTGCTAATTTCTATCCTTTCCGCGTGGCATGAGGGCGTGTTTACACTCGATGAAGTGCAAAGCACCCTTGAAATGCTCTTTGAGAAACAGTATATCTTGACGGTCGAGGAAGAAGTACAGGTACGCTACCGCACCGAAACAAGGACGGACAGCGAGGGCAACCCCTATACGGTTGAAGTCCCCTATAACTATTACATTCTTCATGTGGATTTGGAAAACTTCAACCTCTCCCATGTCCCCGTTTACATCATGGGCGAAGAACAGCTATCCATGTACGCTATGTATATGTCGTCGCTGGGAAACAGACCCGACCTTTTCCCGCAATCCGGCTATGTGTCTAAATACTATGAAAACCCGCCCGCCGATTATGAAGTACCCGCCGCGCTGCTGGGTTCCGATGAAAAGTTTGCGCGGCTCATGGAGGAAGCAGATAAATACGTCGGTTTTCCCTATGTGTGGGGCGGCAGCACCCCGGAAACCTCTTTTGATTGCAGCGGCTTTGTGAGTTATGTGTTGACGAACAGCGGCCTATACAATACGGGCAGACTTGGGGCGCAAGGGCTTTACAACATCTCAACCCCTGTTTCTAACCCGCAGCCGGGGGATTTGGTGTTCTTTACGGGTACATACGACACCCCCGGCGTTTCCCATGTGGGGATTTATGTGGGCGAGGACGGGGACGGAAGCCCCGTCATGCTGCATTGTGGCGACCCTATCCAGTATTCAAAGCTGGACACCAGCTATTGGCAATCCCACTTTTACGCCTACGGGCGGTTAAATTACAATTAAAAGGAGTTGAAAAATGAATATTGTATCTTTTGGCGGCGGCACGAATAGTGCCGCCTTACTTATTGGCCTATACAAGCACAAAATCCCGATTGACCTTATCACCTTTGCCGATACGGGCGCGGAACACCCGCATACCTATCAATTTATCGAGATAATCAATCAATGGCTTGCGGAACACGGTATGCCGCAGATTACCGTTGTGCAGTATGTTGACCGCTACGGCAACCGCCTATCTCTTGAAACCGAGTGCTTGCGCTCTCATACGCTCCCGTCGATTGCCTACGGGCATAAGCGTTGTTCGCAGAAACACAAAATCGCACCGCAGGAAAAGTTTTGCAACCACTATGCGCCTTGCCGCGAAGTATGGCAGCGCGGCGAGAAAGTCAACCGCTATATCGGCTATGACGCGGGAGAAGTGAAACGGTATGAACATTCCCGCAAGTACAACGAAGCCGACAAAAAATATCATAACCGCTACCCCCTCATTGAAGAATGGGGCTGGAACAGGGACGATTGTATCCGGGAAATCAAAGCGGCAGGATTGCCGCAGCCGGGTAAATCGTCCTGTTTCTTTTGTCCGAGCATGAAGAAACAAGAGATTTTATATCTCAAAGAACACTATCCCGATCTATTTAACCGGGCGGCGACTTTGGAAGAAAACGCTATGCCCTATCTTAAAACCGTTAAGGGATTGGGGCGCAGCTATTCATGGAAAGAACAGTTTGGAAAGGAGTAAATGACTATGGCGAACACGAAACTTGACCGTATCGAAAGGGATATTGAGAAAACGAGGGCAAAAATCCTTGAACAGCAAAAGAAGCTGAAAGACCTTGAAGCGCAGAAAGTCGAGGAAGAAAACGCGCAGATCGTGCAAATGGTAAAGGCGGTACACCTTGACGGGACGCAGCTTGCCGCGTTCCTCTCCGCTTACGCCAGCGGCGAAATCACCTTGCCGCAGCCGGAAGCCACTTACCCCGCCGAACAGGAGGACAACGACAATGAAGAATAAAAAGATAATCCGAAAGTTTACCGTATTGCTTGCCGCACTGGTTATCATGTGCGGCTTTTCTGTTACCGCTTATGCGGGCGGTGGCGATGAAAGCGACGACACGCCTACCCCCGTAACCGAGGAAACCCCCGCGCCGGAAACCGAGCCGGAAGAAACGACGGGCGGCTATGAGCCGCAGCCCCTTACCCCGGACGGGAATATGTCCCTTGTGGACGATATAACGGGTGAAGCGTCCGGCGACAAGCAGTTTATCACCGTCGTTACCAAAAGTGGCAACTATTTTTACATCATCATTGACCGCGCCGAGGACGGGGAAAATACCGTCCATTTCCTTAACCAAGTGGACGAAGCGGATTTAACCGCCCTTATGGAGGACGGGCAGACCGAAGCCCCCGTTTGTAGCTGCACCGATAAATGCGTTGCCGGAAGCGTCAACACCGCTTGCCCGGTTTGCAGCGTCAACATGAGCGAGTGCGCGGGTGTGGAAGCCGAGCCGGAGCCGGAAGAAACCGAGCAGCCGCCGGAAGAAGAAAAAGGCGGCGGCATGGGTATTCTGCTTGTCGTGCTGCTTGTTGCCGCAGCGGGCGGCGGCGCGTTCTACTACTTTAAGATTTTGAAGCCCAAAAAGGACGCGGCGAAAGGCAGCAGCAGCCTTGACGACCTTGATTTTGACGAGGACGACGAGGAAACGGAAGTAGTCGAAACCGAACAGACCGAGCAGGAGGACGATAATCTATGAAACTTGTAATTGCAGAAAAACCGAGCGTCGGGGCGGCGATTGCCGCCGTTATGGGCGCGAATGAAAAGCGCAGCGGATATTTTGAGGGCGGCGGCTACCTTGTGTCGTGGTGTATCGGGCATTTGATTAGCCTTGCAGACGCGGCGACCTACAATGAACAATTCCGTAAATGGAAGTACGACGATCTTCCCATTGTCCCGCAGGAGTGGCAGTTTATTGTTGCCAGCGGCAAGGAGCAGCAGTTTTCCATTCTCAAAGACCTTATGCACCGC
The DNA here is from genome assembly GCF_045865535.1 of Owariibacterium komagatae. Lineage (GTDB taxonomy): Bacteria > Bacillota > Clostridia > Oscillospirales > Ruminococcaceae > Ruthenibacterium > Ruthenibacterium komagatae. Next base: position 854,943 of record NZ_AP031406.1, on the reverse strand, counting down.
AGCGACGTTACCGAGATTATCAATGCTTGCGACAGCGGGCGCGAGGGGGAACTCATTTTCCGCTTTGTCTATGAACAGGCGAATTGCAAAAAGCCCTTTTCCCGCCTTTGGATTAGCAGCATGGAAGCAAGTGCAATCCGCGAGGGCTTTTCAAATCTCAAAGACGGGCGCGGCTATGACAACCTCTATCAATCCGCGCTTTGCAGAGCAAAGGCCGATTGGCTCATTGGCATTAACGCGACCCGCCTTTTCTCTATCCTCTACCATAAAACATTGAATGTCGGCAGAGTGCAAACGCCCACCCTTGCTATGCTGGTAAACCGCGACTATGCAATCAGCAGCTTTAAGAAAGAGAAATATCATGTCGTCCGGCTGGACGTTGGCGGCGTTGCCGCCCTTTCCGAAAGGCAGGACGACGAAGCGGCGGCGCGGCAGATGAAAGCGGCTTGCGAGAAATCGCAGGCCGTTTGTACTTCCCTTAAAAAAGAGAAAAAGACCGCAGCCCCGCCGAAACTGTTTGACCTCACCGCCTTGCAGCGGGAAGCAAACCGTTTGTATGGGTTTACGGCGAAACAGACCCTTGACTATGCGCAAGCCCTTTATGAAAAACGGCTTTTGACCTATCCCCGCACCGACAGCAAATATATCACTTCCGATATGGAGGGCAGCACAAAGGAACTTATCACCGGCCTTTGCGCTGCTCTCCCCTTTATGCAGGGCGTGAAGCTGCAAGCCGACCTTGCGAGGATTTGCGACAACAGCAAAGTAACCGACCATCACGCCATTTTGCCGACAGCGGAGTTTGTGAAAACGGGCTTTTCTTCCCTTGCCGAAAGTGAGAAAAAGCTAATGACCCTTGTGTGCGCAAAACTGCTTTGCGCCGTTGCCGCGCCCTATGAGTATGAAGCGGTTACGGCGGTTTTCACTTGCGGCGGCTATACCTTTACCGCAAAGGGCAGGACGACGCTTTGCGAGGGTTGGCGCGAGATTGAAAGACTATCCCGCGCCGCGTCCGGGGAACAGGACGAGGACGCAGAGCCGGAAGCGGTTTTACCCCCGCTTGCCGAGGGGCAGACCTTTGACAATCCGGCAGCGGAGATCTCCGAACGTTACACGCAGCCCCCAAAGGCATTTACCGAAGATACGTTACTTTCGGCTATGGAGAGTGCGGGAAAGGAGGACACGCCGGAGGACGCGGAGCGCAAAGGGTTAGGCACCACCGCGACGCGGGCGGGTATCATTGAAAAACTCATTAGCGCGGGCTTTGCCGAGCGCAAGGGCAAAAAGCTAATCCCCACAAAGGACGGGTATAACCTTGTCGCTATTCTGCCCGACAGCCTTACGTCCCCGCAGCTTACGGCAGAATGGGAAACGCGCCTTACCGGGATTGCAAAGGGCAGCGACAGCCCCGCCGACTTCATGCGCGGGATTGAGGAAATGACAGCGGGGCTTGTCAAGACCTATTCCGCGATTTCCGAGGATAAAGCGAAGCTGTTTACCCCGCAGCGGGAAGCAATCGGCACTTGCCCCCGTTGCGGCGCGGCGGTTTACGAGGGCAAGAAAAACTTTTACTGCTCCGACAGGGCTTGCAGCTTTGTGATGTGGAAGAATGACCGCTTTTTTGAGCAGCGCAAAAAGGCTTTCACAAAGGCGATTGCCGCCGCCCTTTTGAAAGACGGAAAGGTAAAAATCAAAGGTATGTACTCGACCAAGACGGGAAAGACCTTTGACGGAGTTGTGCTGCTTGCCGACACAGGCGGCAAGTATGTAAACTTCCGCGTCGAGCAGAACCGAAAATGATAAGGCTTGATGAAAAGCAATACCGCGCCGTAAAGAAAATGACCCGCGCCGCTTGTGCAAACAACGATTGCGGGAATTGTCTGCTGCTGGACGACGGGGAAACTTGCGTTTGTGTGCAGAGTATCAGCTATTCGCTGCTATGCCGCTATTTCCGCGAAGCGGTATTACCCGCCGACAGGCAGCTTTGCGAACAGATCACCCGCAGCGGGGAAACCGATTTGAAGCGTTGCGCGGTATGCGGCAGCACGTTTGCGGCGGGCAGCAACCGGGCGAAATACTGCCCCGATTGCGCGGCAAAGATACGCCGCAGACAGAAAGCCCAAAGCGAGAGAAACAGGCGTTTACGGATAAAAACAACTACATAGCAAGCACAGCAAACGAGTACCCGTTTGCGAGAAATGCCCGCGCTTCCCATAGAGAGCGCGGGCATTTTGCTTGTTGGGATAGTCCCAAACCCTTATATGACCGAGAAAGGACGTGATGAAAGAATATGCCGTATTCCTCATACGACCATGACAAATTAGAAGCCGCCGAAACCATGCGGATAGAACGCCGGATATATTTTGAAGCAAAGGACAGGGAGATTGCCCCTTATGCTTCCTTGCCGATTGCGCAGCTACTTTCCATGCGCAGCGAAAGCGCGGCGGCAGAACAGGCGATTTTTGACGACCTTAAAGAACGCGCCGCCGCATGGGAAGAACAGGCGGGAAGAACGCTTTTGCTGGATAAAACACTTGAATATGTGAGAACGCCGCACGTCCAGCACACCGCTAACGAGTGGCAGACCACCGAGCATAACCGCCATATTCGCAGCAACCGGGTATATCAGATGAATTACTACATTTACGAGAATACCCGCTACGACAAAGAAGCGCAGAAATCTATCCCGTATTCATGGACGCTTACATGGAGCGTGCGCACCAACAGCCCAAGCAGAACCCAAGCGAAGATTGCCGGACAAGATAGAAAGGTTTTCACCGACAAGGCAGCTATGGAAAAGTATCTGAATGGGCGTATCAAAGCGTATGACCGCTTGTTTACGGAAATCTCCCCGCCTATCCCGCAGGAGTACGCCGACTATTTCAAAGTAAACGGTATGCTCATGCCGGACTACACCATAGAGGGCGAAGAACCCCCGCAGCAGCAACAGGCGGCAGCTATCCCCGAAAATACCGGGCAGGAAAAGGAGCGTGAACACATGAGCGAACAGTTTTCTATTATGATAGGCAACCGCAGCCGCTTTGACGCGGGCGACCCCGGCGGCTATTGGTTGGATATGCCCGCCACAAAGGAGCAGTTGCACGAAGCTATGCGGAACGTCGGCATTACCGCCGACAACCCGCAGGATTTTTCCATTCGCGGCTATTCCGACGACCCGGAGAAACATATTGCCTTGCCTTATGAAATGGTATGCGCCGCCGACGTGGACGAACTCAATTTTCTTGCGGCGCGGCTCGAACAGCTTGACCCCGCCGAGGTTGGCAAGCTGAACGCAGCTTTGCAGCAGAAAAACGGGCTTGCAAATATTGGACAGGTAATTGACTTCACCTACAACGTGGATTTTTACGTCCATATCCCCGAAGTACATAACTACCACGATTTGGGCGACTATTACTTAAATCAATCCGGCATGGTACAAATGCCCGAAGAATGGAAAGGCGGCATTGACCTTTCTACTTTTGGCAGGAACGCTGCCGCGCAGGAAAAAGGCGCGTTTACCGAGTACGGCTATATCGTGGAAAGCGGCGACGAGTGGGAACGGCAGTTTGAGGGGCGCGAAGTGCCGGAAGAATACCGCATTATGAGTTACCCGCAGCCGGAGCGCGGCGAACAGGACAAAGCCTATATGGACGCAGCCGAAACGCAGCAAGCAGACGCACAGGCCGCAGAGCCGCAGCAGCCCCGCCCCGTCGTCCCCATTATCCTTACTTCCGAAAAGCCCGCCGAAAAGGTAAAGGAGATTACCGACCGTCTGGAACAGGGCGTACAGGCGATTTTTGACAGCGACCGCTACAAAGAGTTTCTAACCGCTATGTCAAAGTTCCATGATTATAGTTTGAATAACACTATCCTAATTGCTATGCAGGGCGGCAATTTGGTAATGGGCTTCCGTCAATGGGAAAAGGAGTTTGACCGCCATGTAAAGAAAGGCGAGAAAGGCATTAAAATCTTTGCCCCCGCGCCCTACAAGGTGAAAAAGCTGGTTGATAAAATCGACCCCGAAACGAGAAAGCCCATGCTTGACCGCGAGGGAAAAGTGGTAAAGGAAGAAAAGGAAATCACCGTCCCCGCCTTTAAGGTTATAACCGTCTTTGATATTTCGCAGACCGAGGGCAAGGAGTTTCCCGACCTTTCCGTTAAACCGCTGCTTGCCGATGTGGAGCAGTACGAGGATTTTTTCGCCGCCCTTGAAAAAGCGTCCCCCGTCCCGATTGCATTTGAGCAGATCACAAACGGCGCAAATGGGTATTTCAGTTTGACCGACAAGCGTATTGCAATCAAAGAGGGCGTGAGTGAATTACAGGCGGTAAAGACCGCCATTCACGAAATCGCCCATGCGAAGCTGCACGACGTAGACTTAAACGCCCCGCCGGAGCAGCAAAACCGCGTTGACCGCCATACCTGCGAGGTAGAAGCGGAAAGCGTCGCTTATACGGTTTGCCAGCATTTCGGCCTTGATACTTCCGATTACTCTTTCGGCTATGTGGCTGGTTGGAGCAGCGGCAAGGAAATGACCGAGTTAAAAGCGTCCCTTGAAACAATACAGACCACCGCAAAGGAACTCATTACCGAGATTGAGGGGCATTTTACCGAGTTGCAGCAGCAGCGGCAAGCCGAGCAGGAGCAGGGCGATACCTTTTCCATTTATCAGTTAAAGCGCGGGGACGAAACAAGGGACTTGCGCTTTGAGCCTTATGACCGTCTGCAAGCGGCTGGACTTACCATTGACCGGGTAAATTATGAACTCGTCTATACTGCACCGCTTACAAAGGATATGACGCTGGGCGACATTTGGGAAAGGTTTAATATCGACCACCCCGCCGACTTTAAGGGGCATAGCCTTTCCGTTTCCGACATTGTTGTGCTTCATCAGAACGACGAGGACACCGCCCACTATGTAGACAGTATCGGTTTTCAGCAAGTGCCGGAGTTTTTGCAGGAGCAGCAGACCCCCGTATTTGACAAGCTGCCGCCCGAACAGCAGCAAGCCTTGTCCGACACCGTACAAGACACTTTGCAAATGCTGGTTGACGCAGACAAGCGGATTTATGGCGACGTTACGGGCAAGACCCTTGAAGCAATCGCGGCGCAAGGATATTCCTACAAGGACGGGCAGCTTGAAAAGCAGCAGCCGGAAGCGACCCCCGACAGCCTTTTGACGGGTGAAACCGTTAGAACGCCGAGGGGCAATTTTCATATTACCGATATGAGCCGTGAACAGATCGAAGCGGCGGGATTTGGTTTTCACCATGCGTCGGAGGACGGGAAGTATCTCATTATGGGGAATGGCACACAGGCTTATGCCATAGCCGCCGAGCAGCCGCAGCGGGATAATCCCTTAAAGCACGTCGAGGACACCATAGAGCAGAACGACAACAATTTTGACGGGCTTATCAACAATACGCCGCAAACGCCCACCGTTGCAGATTTTGAGCAGCGGGCAAAGGCGGGGGAAGCGATTTCCGTTACCGACCTTGCAAAAGCGGTAAAAGCCGAGAAACGGGAACAGCCGCAGAAAAAACCGTCCATTTTGAAGAAGCTGGACGAATACAAGAAACAGGCGGCGCAGCAGCCGAAAGATAAACAGAAAGAGCATAAAAAGGATTTGGAGGTTTGATAGCATGAATACCCGCTTTACCATTGAGGAAGAAAACATTGTTGCGATCTACGCCGAGGACAGCCGGGAAACAACGCTTGAAAATATCCTTGCCGCCATGCCCTACATGGACGAGGATATGCGCCAGCTTGCCGCCGCAGCGGTGAACAAGCTGCAAGCCATGACGGACAGCGAGTTTTCCGAAAGGGAGTTTATCTTGACCGACGAGGAATAGCCCATAGAGAACAGGGGCGCGGTTGCCGATTTCCGGCACCGCGCCCCTGTTCTTTTTTTGTCCTTGCGTGGACAATTAGAAAGCCGTTTTTGCGGGTTTGAATATACTTTATCGTCTATGTCGTTTTCATGCGCTGGAAGCCGCAGAAACACAGGCGTTTTCAGCCCTTAACATTCCACTTGCCACCCCATGTTTTGCGCCTTATCGCTCCTGCTCCCGCGCCCTGCTTTGGGACGGGTAAAGAATACTATCGACGTTCTTTTTGACAACGCCGTATTCCTGCATTTGCTTCTTGGCTTGCCGATAATCTTCATACAATTTGGTTTTCCTGTCGTTTAAGCTTCTATACTCCTTGCGCAGCGCGGCGAGATCGGGCAGCTTCTTTATCTGCATTTCCTTTAATGCCCTTGCCGCAGCTTCAAACAGGATAATTTCGCTTTCATGCCCCCGCAGATACTTTTCCTTGTCCGGCGATTTTCGGTATTCATCGTAAATCGGTTTTAACTGTCGGTATGTGGTGGTGTGCTTGATAAGCAGCGACAAATCAGACATACGCTGTTCCACTTCCTTAACCGCCTTTGCCGCCGCGTCATGAGCGGTCATAATATCGGCTATCTTGCTTTCAAGTTCGCTATAATACTCAATCTTGTTTTCGGTTAGGAAGTTCATGCTTTTAGCAGCCTGTTTCAGATTATGGATTTTTGCCCACCGTTCATAGCCCGCCGACTGTTGGGCTTTGATACTGTTTTCAAGATCGACGACAAGCCGGATTTTCTTATCTTCCCGCAGCGTTTTTGTTTTGGCAACATACACGCCCTTGATACGCTCCTTTATCGCTTCTTCCGTATAGGCCGCGCCGAGCGTCTTTGTGCGGGTAAACCGTTCCTGTCCGGCAGCGCGAAAGGAAATGTATTTGCCCTGTTTGATTTCATACCCCATTTCCTGCAAGCGGCGCAGCAGTTCGTCAAAATCTTTCACTTGGGGAATGAGAGTATCTATCGCCGTTTTCAGCTTTGCTTTGTAGCTTGTCCCTTGCTTTTCGGCGGTGTATTCTGCATAGCTTTTTCCCTTGTCCTGTCCCGGTACGACGACGGATAGCCCATGCTCTTTACATATCCTGTCGCTGGTGCGCCGGATAAAGTGATAGCTTTGCTTGTTGGAATGGTACTTTTTGTAGTCAACGAAGCTAACCGCGTTGAAAATCAAGTGATTATGCAGATGGTCTTTATCGACGTGAGTTGTCAAAACAAACTCATACTTGCCGCCTAATACCGCCCCGGCAAGTTCCATGCCGATTTTGTGCGCTTCTTCCGGTGTGGTTTCTCCCACCGCAAAGGATTGTATCAAGTGCCGCCCTAAATGTGTGCCGCGATCTCCGGCAGCTTCCCGCGTCCATGCAAACTCAATATCGGCGGTTTCCAGCCCGCAGCCGAAAGAGGACGCAAGCAGCTTCCCGTCTGTCTTTTCGGGATTTAAGATATAGTCTATCGCAGCCTTTAAGGTTGATTTAATAGGGTGCGTCTTTGTAACCGCCATATCTCGTCCACCGCCTTTTTAATGTCCTCTATATCCTGCCTGTAAACCGTCCCCGTCGCATTGGCGCGTTTTGCAATTTGGTTGATGTTCCGGCTCACCGCTTGCAGTTCCCGGATATATGCTTTTGTGTCGCTTCGGTCAACGACAAGAATATACCCGTCTATCGCCATTTTACGGAAGTATGCCCCATACTGCTTTATGGGAAGCTGCTTCATCTTCTCGTCGATCAGCCGCTTTTCTTCTTCCGTAACGTAAAACTTCATCTGTATATTTCTCTTTCGGTTTTCCATTTCCGCACCGCCTTTCGGTATAAGGGTTTGGGATTATCCCAACAAGCATTTTCCGCAAACGGGTACTCGTTTGCTGTGCTTGCTATCTACTCCATACCCCCACCGAAAGGCGGTATTTGTTGCGCGTTCCTTTGATTTTGGACGCAAAAAAAGATTGCAGCCGCCATGCGCTGCAATCTCCCGATTTCTCATATTGTGAGGTTAATCCTCTGCTTTTTCGACTTCCGTTATCTCCCTTGCTGTTGCGGTTACAATCCGTATGCCTTTATCGCTCATACCGTCCAGCAGCGCGTCAAGCTGCCGCCGCCCGGTGGATTTCTCCGCATTGCTGTTCGGGAAGAAAAATTGATCTACCGAAATATGATACCGGGTTACAAGGTCATAGAATACCTGTAAACTCGGCTGTTGTCCCTTGTTCTCGATATTCGCAAGGTAGCGCGGGGAAATATATAACTCGTCGCTTACCTTTTTGCGGCTCTCGCCGTATTCATTTCTCGCGGCTTTTATAGCTGCCCCGAAAGCCTTAAAGTCGTACAATGGTACGGGTCTTTTTGCCATTTTCATTCACCCTGTTACATTTTACAGTTCACCTTTCTTTTTGGATATGTCCACACAATTCATATCATTAGGTTAAATACTTCCTGTTGTGTATTGACAGTAGACTGATTTTCTGATAAAATAAAATTTATGTAAAAGGAGGCGGCGTTTATGTTGCATAGCATGCGTATTAGATAAGCATTGAAAAAAAGGATTTTCCCATTTTCAACATGGGCTTTTTTGTCATGCTTATTTTGCGGATGCTATACAAAAAACTAACGACGTATAGATATAGTATAGACATAGTGCAAGCTATGCCTTAGTTTTGTTGTACTGCTCTGTGCATTATAAATGCAGGTCAATGCTCATGTTGAGGATTGACCTGCATTTTTTTGTGTAAAAAGGACGAGTGAAATATAATGCTTAAAAAATATTGGATAAAATGTCCGATTTGTAACGGAAAGACGAGAGTTCAAGTATTTCATAATACTGTATTAAAAGATTTTCCTCTTTTCTGCCCTAAATGCAAATTGACGCATATCATTGATGTAGAAAAATTAGAGATTGTAATCAACAATACAGAAAAACAAACTTTTATTATTTAGAAGAAAGGATATAAAAATGAAACGTTTACCTAAATATACGCCTGCGGAAGTACGGAATGATCCATACGGATTTACTTACAAAGAAATGTCGGAAGTTATTGGCGAGAATGAAGCAAAAGCCTTATATGAAGAATTATATAAGCAATTACCACGCAAAAAAAATCTATCAATGTTGGTAAAAAATATTTGCAAAAGCAGTGATACTGAAAAGTATGTTTACGAACTGAAAGACAACAAATACATTGAAACGGTTTTTATCAAGCGGCGAGATGGTGGAACTGTTTGCGTGAGCACACAAGTCGGTTGTCCTGTTGGTTGTATTTTTTGTGAGTCCGGGCGAAATGGCTTTGTTCGTAATCTAACATCGTCAGAAATCGTACAACAGATTATATTGTTGCGTCGAAAAGTAAACCGTATCGTTTTTATGGGTATGGGAGAGCCTTTATTCAATTATGACAACTTGATAAAAGCAATCCATATTCTCCGAGATAGATATGGGCTCAACTTTCCAACCGACGGCATTACCATATCAACAGTTGGTCCGGTCGATCAATTAAAAAAATTGCGCGAGGAACATCTTAAAATTCAGTTGACAATATCTTTACACGCAGCAACACAATCTGCAAGAAATCGTATTATTCCTCACATGCGCATATATGCTATTGAAGATGTTGTTAAGCAAGCCTTATCCTATTCTGAAAGGCATAATCGCAAAATTGTCTTTGCGTATTTGCTTTTACCGGGTATAAATGACCGGCCCTCAGATGTAAGACAACTTGCAAAATGGTTTCGGGGCAAAAAAGTTATGATTAACGTGTTACAATACAACCCAACAAGCAATTCAAGAATTAAAGCACCACAGAAACGGGAAATAGTTGCATTCAAACATCAATTAGAGCAAGCAGGACTTGAAGTTACTATGAGAGTTTCTCATGGCAGAGAGATTAACGCGGCTTGTGGACAGTTAGCTAACACATATAATAAATTCAAAAAAAATGATTAAAAGTGCCAGACGCATAGACGCAGAGCCGATAACGCATTAGGTCAAAAAACCTATGTGTTATCGGCTTTTTTATTTAATATTGCGCAAAAGCCGCTGTTCCCTATTATAGAATGGATTGCGGGTAGTGTATTAAAGTCGCCCTTTTTTAAGGATACGGCGGTATCGGGGAGGTATCGCCGTGTCCATTTTTATTTACTGTAACCCGCCTAATGCTTTGCGGTCAAAAAAAGCTATGCTCCGCAAGCGGGATATTCCGGCTATGAATGTGAACTGTCAATACATTTAGCTACTGCTTACATTTCCTTTGCGCCCGTCCGCGTCTTGCGGACGGGCGCATTTTGCTTTTTTCAACTTTTTTCTGAAAAGCGCACTCAAGAGCCATCTCCCGAACGGGTACGGAGCGAAAGGGGCAGAGAGGACAAGCCCTTAACTCCCGTCCTCTACTCCACGCGGGAAGGAGGTGAACTCTATGGAGCTATCTTCTTCCGACAAGGAAAGAATACAACATCAGTACGACGCATTAGCAAAGAAAACTTTGGTCGGCGAAGCGAAAAGCCACCGCCGCACTCTTGCGAAACGCGCAGCACGCGAAGTTACTTTTTCGGATTTGAGCGAAAGCGAACTCGCGCAGCTTTTCACAACGGACGAATACGAAAGCGATTATTTCCGTTTTCAAGTGTCCGGCTTTGATGTACTCGTCAAAAATGAACTGCTTGCCGAAGCCCTTAACGCTTTGCCCGAAAGGAAACGCGACATTATCCTTTTGTCCTACTTCTTGGATATGAGCGACGCGGAAATTGGCGAACTGCTGAATGTTGTACGCACGACGGTTTTCCGGCACAGGAAATCCGCGCTTGCGAAAATCAAACAGTATTTGGAGGGAAAAGCAGATGATGAATACCGTTAGGAAGTCTGAAAATCTGTTGCCGTTCCCTGTCATTTCCGCAGCGGCAAACGGCGACACAACCGCCATGTGCGCGATCTTGAAGCACTACGAGGGTTACATAGCGAAACTTTGTACCCGCACGCTGAAAGACGACGCGGGCAATACCTATTCCTATGTGGACGAGGAAATGCGTAACAGGCTGCAAGTGCGCCTTATTACCCGCACCCTTGCTTTTCATGTAGGATAATCTTTTAGCCCATGCGGGGAGCGTGTCCCCTTTCCACGCTTCCCGTTATGGGCTATTTGTCGTTCCGCAAAAGCATATCCGCTGTTGATGTGCTTTTGCAGGCCGACAAAGCCTATTGTTCTTTGACAAAGAAAGCGGCCTTTGGTGCGCAGCATAACAGGCAAACGGGTACATTCCGTCTGTACCGAGCCAGTCGGCGGGTACGCCATGACAGCTTTTCCCCATAGGGGAAAAGCCGAGCGAGAACTACCGCGCCGTAAAACAGGTTTAGCAGCTTGTGGGCGACGACATACAAGGCGGCACAATGATACTCCCGCGTTGAACACCCTCAAAGTATTGCGCGGCGCACCCATAAGCATGGGCCGGGGTGAAACTCCCGTGAGGTTGCAGCTAACAACCGCCCGTTTTTGCCTTTTGACGAATATAGTTTATCCATACAGGAAAAGGAGGTTTTTCTAATGGATAAAAAACAGACAATTACAACCGAACGCAAAATAGGGAAAATCACCTATCTTGTTCAAGCGTTGCCGAGTGAAAAGGCAACCGATACAATCCATAAAAAGATTGAGAAACTCATTGTAAAGGATTTGCAGAAAAAGCCCGGAAATCCGGGATTTTTAGCGTCCGAGTAGTGCATTAGGCGGCGGGATATGGTATAATGATAGCAACACATTATACCTGTTTATTCGGCTGTCGGAAAGGAGGACTAATGTTACAGTCGAATAAAATCACCGCCCTTTACTGCCGTTTAAGTCAAGAGGATATGCAAGCCGGAGAAAGCGGAAGCATACAGCACCAAAAAATGATACTTCAACGCTATGCGGACGAACACCATTTTTTGAACACAAAGTTTTTTGTGGACGACGGATTTTCCGGCGTGAGTTTTGAGCGCGAGGGGCTGCAAGCGATGTTGCAGGAAGTGGAAGCCGGACGAGTGGCGACGGTCATTACCAAAGACCTTTCCCGTCTTGGCAGAAACTATCTGAAAACGGGCGAACTCATAGAGATTGTATTTCCCGAAAACGGAGTACGCTATATCGCGATCAACGACGGAGTTGACACAGCGCGGGAGGATAACGAGTTTACCCCCTTGCGGAACTGGTTTAACGAGTTTTACGCCCGCGACACAAGCAAGAAAATCCGCGCAGTTAAACAGGCACAGGCGCAAAAAGGCGAGCGCGTCAACGGGGAATATCCATACGGCTATATCCCAGACCCGAACAACCGCCACCACCTTATACCCGACCCGGAAACCGCGCCGATTGTCAAACAGGTTTTCGCTATGTTTGTTAGCGGCGTGCGTATGTGCGAAATCCAAAAATGGCTTGCGGAAAACAAAGTCTTGACGATTGGAGCGTTGCGCTATCAGCGTACAGGACAGGCGCGGTATCAGCGGGCAATGATCGCCCCCTATACTTGGCCGGACAAAACGCTCTATGACATATTAGCAAGGCAGGAATATTTAGGGCATACCATAACCGCGAAAACTCACAAGGTATCCTACAAGTCGAAAAAGACCCGGAAGAACGAAGAAGAACAACGCTATTTCTTCCCAAACACCCATGAGCCGCTTGTTGACGAGGAAACCTTTGAACTTGCGCAAAAGCGGATTGCTACCCGCCACCGCCCGACAAAAGCAGCGGAGATTGATATTTTTCCGGCTTGCTGTTTTGCGCTGGTTGCAGACATAAGATGTATTACCAACAGGGCGTAAATATCGAGCCGCGCAAGTTTTCCTATTCTTGCGGCGCATGGCGCAACAGGGCAAGGACAGGCAGCGAGTGTACCTCTCATTATATCCGCAAAAACGTACTTCTTGATTTAGTGCTGGAAGATATGCGGCGGGTTTTGCGGTATGTTAAGGAACACGAACAGGACTTTATCTGTAAAGCTACCGAGTACGGCGACATGGAAGCGAGAAAGGCATTAGCGCAGCAGCAAAAGGAACTTTTCAAAGCACAGGCGCGTATGACCGAACTTGACACGCTTTTCCGCAAGCTGTATGAGGACAACGCATTAGGCAGACTGACAGATGAACGGTTTGTGTTTCTAACTTCCGGCTATGAGGACGAAAAGAAATCCCTTGCCGCAAGGATAGACGAGTTACAACAGCAGATCGCAACCGTTACCGAGCGAAAAAGGGATATATCAAGGTTTATTCAGATTGTCGGGAAATACAGCGACATACAGGAATTGACCTATGAAAACGTCCATGAGTTTATCGACCGTATTTTGATACATGAATTAGACCGGGAAACCAACACCCGGAAAATCGAAATCCATTATAGCTTTGTCGGACAGGTTGATACCGAGCAGGAGCCGACGCAAGTTGTCAACCATGACCGCCGCAACATGGTAGATGTAAAAAGTATCGCTATCTAACCCCAGCAAAGTTTGCGCCGGAGAAGCCGTCGTCGGTGTACCAGCGCAGATTGGTAAAGCCATTTTGTTTTGCAAAGGTTTCGAGTATCCTTTTTTGGTTCGATATGGAATTACTCTCGCCTTGCAATTCGTCCTCATGGGACAATCTCGGATAAAGGGCGGTAATGAGGTTTTGGGTGGCTTGTCTTAACATAAAATCCTCCGTTTCCGACAGCCAGCCCCACTATTCCGTAGCTTTATTGTACCACGGAATAGCGGGGGCTGTATAGCGGCAAAAGTGTAAAATCTGCTTCTTTATGATTTGTCAAATTGCCGGTTTTTGTGTAGCAGCGGCTTCCGCTTCCAGTACCCGCGCCATTTTGTCGGCGGCGGTGGTGGTAGTGTCTTTCTTGAAATAGCCGGACACGACAAGGACGGAATTGCCCATGCGGATTTCCGTCACGCAGTCGGGGCGGCGGGCGGTGCGGGTGTCGTGCTGCTTGTTATCTGTCATAGGCAATACTCCTTTCAGTAGGTAATCAGTTTCTTCATGCTCTCCATTTTCCGCTGCGCAGTTTCCTGCCGGAAGTTGTCGCCGGTAAAGCGTACCGGGACGCACATGGAAAGCAGGCGGTCATAAATCCGGGAATGGGCGGTGTCCTCCGGGTTCCGCAGGTCGTCCAGCGTGAGGTTGGTCGTGACGATCAGCGGCTTGCCGCTGCGGTAACGGCTGTCAATCACATTGAAAATCTGTTCCAGCCCGTACTCGGTGCCGCGCTCCATGCCGAAGTCGTCAAGGATAAGCAGCGGATAGCGGCAAAGGCGGGAAATGTATTCGTTGCGGTTCTCAAAGCTGGCGGCAAGGTCGTTGAGGATAAGGGCAAAATTCGTCATGTGGACGGGGATTTCTTTCTCCATGAGGGCGTTTGCGATACAGCCCGCAAGGTAGCTTTTCCCGGTTCCCACGCCGCCCCAGAACAGGCAGCCGATATTGTCGGTTCGCATATCCTCCCAGTGTTCCACATACCGGCGGGCAATCCCGGCCTGCGGGTTCCTGCCGTTGTCGTTCTCAAAAGTCCAGTCCCGCATGGTGGGGTCGGTAAAGCCCCGGCGTTTCAGTTCTTCCACGGTGTCAAGGTGCCTGCGCCGCTTCTCGGCGGCCTCCCGTTCCTCGCGGGCGGCTCTCTGGCAGTCGCACTCTGCCGGGTGGCGGTCACGGCCAAAGATGGCGGCCTTGTCCGGCGCAAAATAGGCTTCTTTCGGCTTGCGGCACTTGCCGCAGTACAGTAAACCGTCCTCGCCGGTGTAGTCCTCCGGCTCCGGGGTGGTGGCCGTCATATTCTCCAAAACAGCGTTGATTTCGTTCTTCATAAACTCTCGCCCTCCTTGCATGAATAGTCTGGTATGCCCTTTTTCGGGGCTTTCTTGGCTGCGTCCTCCTGCGCCCATTTGTAGATTGTGGCGGCATGGCTGCGGTATCGCTTGCCGCTGGACGCGATATGGCAGGATAGCCGGTCAATGTAGTAGTTCCATTTGTCGGGCAGGTCTGCTTTCAGCCCGTCCAGTTCTAATTGCGAAAGAAAGACATTTTCATACCGGCCATAGGCAGCGCGGGTAGGTTGTCCCGTATCTAACTCTCGCTCTCTCTTTTTCTATCTCTATCTCTTTCTCTATCTCTATCTCTGGTGGACAAATGTCCGCTTGATATGGTGGACATTTGTCCGCCCCGGCCTTTGGCAAGGCTTTCTGCTCCTGCAAAGCCAGCCTTGCCCGCCGTTTCCGCTCCCCCTCGGTAGAGGATTGGCCGATCAGCAGTTCAATGTTGCTCATATACAGCGCGCCGTTCTGTAACGGCTCCACAAGCCCCAGCTTCATAAAAATCTGCAAGGCTCGCTCTACGGTGCCGACTTGCTGGCGGGTAATGGTGGCAATCATCTGCGCGGTGTAGGGGATATTTTCATCAAGCTGCAACTTCCCGCCGTTTTTCAGCGATTTCAGGTACAGTTTCAAGAGAATGTTGGAATAGAGGATGCCGTCCTGCATACTTTCCAGCAGCACGATAGCGTCCTCGTCAAAGTAATTCTCTTTCAGCTTGAGGTAGTAGTATTTTCGGTTGTCTGACATGGTTCCTCCTTTGGGTGGATTTGGGGCGTTTGTACGCATTTAGAACGCCGTTTCCGGGGGAAAAGGATAAATGTATCGCGTACCCTTTGACACCCACGAAAAAAGCCTTGATTTATGCGGGTTTGAAAGGCTCTAAAGCGTGACATCTCTGCCTTTGTTTCCGCTTTCTCTCGGCGGCTTTGATTTTCTTCATGCGTCCGGCGCAGTCGGGGCAGTATTTCCCCCGGTTGGATTTGGGGACAAAAGCCGCGCCGCAGACCGCACACCGTTTCCGGCTTCCCCGGTACAAGAGGGCTGCGGCCAGCTCCCCGTCAAGGGGCAGGACAGCCACACGGAACCAGCGGCACATGAGGGAAAGGGAAATGCTCTGGACGCACACGCAAGGCTCCCCGTCGTCTAACAGCAGGCAGTTTCCCCCGTCGTAGTTACAGCACTCATGCACCAGCCGCCGCGCCCGCCGGTGCTGGCGGTAGTCCATGCGGGGCAGTTTATCGTTCATGGCTCTGCTCCTTTCTGCGGCGGGGTTCCTCCCGGCGCAAAATCTGGTCGATGTTCCGCTTGACGGTCTGCAACTCCTTGAACCGCTGTTTCTGTTCGTGATAGGTGTTATACAGGCCGTCTTTCTCGGAGATAAGCTGCTCGATCTCGGCCTGCAACGCTTTCCGGGCGGGCAGCTTGGTAATGCCATGCGCCTTGAAATACCGGGCGGCGGCTTCGGCTATGATAAAATTGCTCTCATTTGCCTGCCGGTAGGCGGCGCGGGCTTTCTCGGATTTCTGCGCTTTCAGCCCGTCGCGGGCGGGCTTGGTCTTGGCATAGGCAAGTACCTGTTGCTGCAACTCCTTTTTCCCTTGTAGCTTTGTTTCCAGCGTTTTCAACTTGCCGCTGGTCTGGCGCATTTCCTGATAGGCGGTATCAACGGCGGCTTCTAACTGCTCCGGGGAAGTGAAGCCGTATTCCTGATACACATTCAGCGTCGCGGCCATTTGTTTGAGGTTGTGCATGGTCGCCCAGCGTTCATAGCCCCGGCCTTTGCCCTCGGCCATTTTCTGCTCAATGTCCACAAGCCGCTGCACACCGTCCTGTTTCGGGGCGGTTTGTGGGACTTTTGTGGGCTGTATGCCGGTTTTCCCATGCCGGGGGTATTCGGGTATGGCTGCGGGCTTTTCTGCGGCTCTGGCGGCGTTCTGCTCCAAAACGGCAAAGACAGCGGCGCGGTCAAAGTCGTCACCCAGCTTTCGGGCGGTAATGGGCTTTGTCCTGTCCGGCGTGAGATAGGATAGCCGCCCCCGGCTCTCCTTGACGGCCACGCCCTCCCGCAGCAGCAGAGAGGAAAAGTCCTCGAATGAGGTCGCCGCAGACAGCGCGGCGCGTATGGTCTGCCGCAGCTTCTCCTTGTTCGCTTCAAACTTGGTCTGCCGGGGCGTGATACCGTCTGCAATCATGGGGGCGTTCTGCTTGTCCAGCGCGGCCTGTCCCTTTTTCTGCGCCCAATACTCCCGGTCTGTGACGCGGTTCTTGCTGCCGTTCAAGAGGTCGATTTGGTAAAGCCCCTCCCGGTGGCACATTTCCATGACTTCGGACTTGAAGTAGCGCAAGGCAGCGTCGGTACAGCGGTGCTTGCAACCGGCTTTCGTGTCGGCTGGCCTGTCCATGTAGGGCAGGAACGGCACTTCCTCAATCCGCAGGCTGTTAATGACGATATGCACATGAATGTTGCCGCTGTGGTTATGCCCGTCCGGGTGGGTGCATACAAGGGCTTGGTGGCCGGGGAAATGCTCGGCGCAAAACTTCTCGCCCAATGCCTGCGCCCGGTCTACGGTCAAGCCATTGTCCGGGCCGTCCCGTGGGTCAAAGCTGATGATATAGTGGTGGCTTTTCACATCTTCCCGCCGCTGGTTCTTCCCGTAGCGGAGATTTGCCCGCATACAGGCAACGGCAAAATCTTCCCCGCCGCAGTTCAGCGTGGACAGCCGGTAGTCCTCGCGGGGGGGATAAGCCTGCCGGTTTCATCAAGGACAGGCTTCATGGTAAACTCGTCATGCTCAAACAGCAGGTATTGTTCGGCGGCTCCGTAGTCGGCGTTTTTAGAGTTGATATGCTTGAGTGTTGCCAACTGCGTCACCTACTTTCTTGAGGACTTCATACTTGAGGGCGGCAAGGTCGGCTATGGCGGCGCGTACCTCGCCGGACAGCGCGTTATAGGGTACGCCGTACTCGTTCAGATACCGGGCAATCTGGTTGAGGTTGCCGCCAATCTTGCCATACTCGGCGGCCAGCTTTCCAACAGCGGAGAGCAGTTCATCATTGACCGCCGACACATAGATTACGGGGCGTATAGTCGCCCGCCGTATCGCCTGCCGGAGAAATTCGGACTGGCTGATACCATAGGGCGCAAGCCGCGCTGTGAAGTCGGCGTATTCTTCTTCGGACAGCCGGGTTTTCACAACGCGGCTGCGGTGGGGTGTGTTGTATTTCTTTCGCATGGTCGTGACCTCCTTTCTTGCCGCATGAGCGCGGCGGGGATAAGCGGCGCAAGCCGCAAAGCAGGGTTTGGGGAAGGCACTCCCCAACAAGTTTCCCGCGAGGGGCAAAACCGCAGAATTGCGGATTTTGGCACCGTGGTAGAAACTTGCTCTAAGTAAGTAGCAGACTGCCCCTGTCCGGGTTTTTCCGTACATAGAGCGAACGGGGCGGGGCTTTCAGCCCGCTGTGCGCGGCCTTTCTTCCTTTCGCCAAAGATACATTTGAAAGGCCGCCAGCTACCCGCTGGCCGGGGAATTTTTCAAATTTCCTTTCGCTTCTGTAATACGGGAAAGGGGATTTTGGCAACCGGCGGGGCAGAGAAATTTTCCTTTCACTCCCTACAACACCAGCAAAGGCAAAAATGACGGAAATTCTGGAAATTTTCTCTTTGCTTCTTAATACGGACAAATTTCAAAAATGCCAAACGGACAACAAAAAAAGCAGCAAATCTTTTTCAGACTTACTGCTTTCGCTGGCCGCTGGTGGCGGCTGGTATTCAGTTTTTTGCTTATCGGTCAAAGCGAAACTTGAACAGCGCGGCAATTAGCTGTTGCTTCACATATTCCTCAACCTCGGCATTTACTTGACCGTTCATTTTAGAAAAATACCGGATATATCCGGCGTAGTGGGAAAGGACGGTATTTATTGCGTCCGGGTCGCCCTCATGGGCTTTGACGATTGTTTCATAGGGGAGAAGTTTACTCATGGTCGTTCCCCTCCATGAGCCGCCGCAACCGTTTCAAAGCAAGCTGGATATGCCGCCCCGCTGTGCTGCGTGTCCGGCCGATATGTACGCCGATCACTCGCTGCGGCTGGCGCAGGAAGTAATAACGGAAAATTTCTTCCTGTGTCTGCTCCGGCAAACGGGCAAGGGCGGCGGCAAGCTCCGCATGGTATAAAACGGCGGTCTGGTCGCAGGCGGTAAAAAGATATTCTTCAAGCTGCTCCGGCTCGGCAAGCTGGACAAACTTCTCATTCATCAGATAGTCAAGGGAAACTTCCCGTTCCCACCTCCGGCGCAGCTTCACAATCTTGTCTATGGCTGCGTGACGAATGACAATCTTACAAAAGGCATTGAATGTGTACTGGATATGCACTTTGTAGGCTTCTTCTTCGGTCATGGAAATTCCCCCTCTCTGATAATAGTGCGGGGCGGCAGCACTCCTTGCTGTCGCCCCTTGATTGCCCAACTGCAAAACCGGGCGGGGCTGTCAACGGCGGGCGTAGCCCGTTCATCTTGACCGTTGACTGGCTCGGCTGGCTTTGCTCTCAGTATATACTTATCCCATAACTTGATGTTTCTTTGTCGTGTTCCTTATCAAAAAATAGAACAAGCATATAAGACATAGGTTAAACAAAAGCATAATAACTGGTTGCTGAATACCCATATATGTTTTTACAGTAGTAAATACGCCATTCATGTGAAGCATAAAAATCGGACAAACTTCTTGTAACTTTTGCAGTAACGGCACACTCTCGGAAAAATCGAATAGAACCGGCAAAAAACATACCACACATGAAGCAATGAGAGCCGTAACCGGAGCATTCAATTTTGCACTAATAAATAGCGTAATGATTGTCATTGCAATAAGTCCTAATATATTTAATGCTACTGAAATTAAGAACATTTGCAAAAAAGTCAAATCATAGGCAGAGGACGCATAATGTAATGAGGATTGAATATTTACATTCCACCCTTGTACTCCGTATATTCCCATATATAGAGCAGCATTAAGCAGCATAAAAACAATGTACATACCTATGACAGTTTCTAAAGAAGCTATAATTTTTGCTGTCACTAGTTTTGTTTTTCCGTAGCGTGCCGCATAAATCACGCTGTCTGTATGGCAGGAATATTCTTCTGAAAAAACCGGAGATAAAGTAATTACAACAAGCAGACATAAAAGTATAGCTAAAACATTCCCCATACTGGACAGCATTTTATCCCACCCGTCACAATATCCTAAAATAATAGATTCATGATTAGGATAGGCTTCTTCAATAGATTTCATTTCTCCGTCTGGCTCTGTCATGTATTCCAAAATAGCTGCCTGATCCCTATAAACATGAAGCGCAGAAAAAGCCGAATTTTCATCCTTTGTAGCGGTAGCTGTTTGTGCTTCTGTTATTCTTTGCTCCATAAGTGTCAATAAATCCGGGGTTAATTTGCCTGCAAACATATTTGCGGTTTCTTTTCTTTGTTCAATCGCAGCAAATCCACTTACAGTATCCATTTTCCCGGTATCGTAGTTATAGAATACAGAGGTATAACCAAACTGGAATAGGAAAAAATAAGCTACGATAAGGATAATTCCCATAACAAAAAGAATTTTAGTCGGTTTTTTTGAAATTATCTTACCCCGCTCTGCTTTAATCATATCATTCATTATCAGACACCTCCGCAAAGTAGTATAAATATAAATCCTCTAATGTAGGCTCTACATTCCGCGCAGTTTTGCAAGGTGCCACTTCTGATATAATTCTTAAACGCTCTGCTCCTGCACTATGTTTTAGATTTGCCACAACATAGTTTTTTTCTAAGCTATCGACTTCCTGCCGGGTTACGTCACATTCCCATACAAACGATTGAATTGGCTGCAAAATTGTTTCGGCTGAACCTTGATGCAACAATTCTCCATTTTTCATAATCAATATTTCTTTTGCAATGTACTCAACATCGGAGACAATATGCGTTGATAAAATTACAATACGGTTTTCGGCCAACGTACTAATTAGATTGCGAAATCTGACACGTTCCTTTGGGTCAAGTCCTGCTGTTGGCTCGTCTAAAATTAAGATTTTAGGATTGTTCAAAAGTGCTTGCGCAATCCCCAGCCGTTGTTTCATCCCGCCGGAAAAAGTTTTGATTTTTACATTCTTTTGTTCCGATAATCCAACTTTTTCCAATAGCTCCAAAGAACGTTTATGAGCTTTTTGGTGCGGAAGTCCTTTAATTGCTGCAATATACATCAAAAATTTATACGCCGTAAAGTTTGGATAGTACCCAAAATGCTGTGGTAAATATCCTAAAATATTGCGATACTGTTCTCCTAAGTCGTGAATGTTTTTTCCATTGAGCATAATAGCCCCTTTGGTTTCTGTTTGAACATCACATATCATGCGCATAAGAGTGGTTTTTCCTGCACCATTCGCACCTAATAAGCCATACACTCCATTCGTCAAAGTTGCGTTGAAACACCGTACCGCTTTCTTTTTTCCATACTCTTTGGAAAGATTCTTTATTGTAAGTTCCATGCTGATTCTCCTATCATTTTTTCATGCTTCAAATAGTTCCGTACCGTTTTCCCTAATAGGGCAAGTGAAAAGAAATAAAAAGCAGCCCAGCCCCATAGCATTGATGTTTCAAAAAGAATATCCTGTTTCAAAATAATTGAAAATATGACTGCTATACAAATCATACATACAAATAAATGGTAGGAAATTTGCCCCTTTTCATTTTTCATAATTGTCAAGAGATAGCAGGTACAGGAAACATTAAATGGAACCATACCATACAAAATTACTTCGATTATGGATTGTTGGTAATACAAACTTGTTATTACTAAAACAAATGTTATCAAAA
The DNA here is from genome assembly GCF_045865535.1 of Owariibacterium komagatae. Taxonomy (GTDB): domain Bacteria; phylum Bacillota; class Clostridia; order Oscillospirales; family Ruminococcaceae; genus Ruthenibacterium; species Ruthenibacterium komagatae. The sequence continues at coordinate 833,393 of NZ_AP031406.1, read as the reverse complement.
ACAAATCGGCTAAACCAATGATTAACATACGACAAGCAGTAATCTTCACCAACTGGCAGCGGCTGGATTGTTCTATTTCCCACATATCGTATATGTTACTTTTAGAAACCTCCCGAACTCCCACTAACACGATTAACGGAATAATGACCACAAGTGCTATCAAAGGATATTGAAAGGGAACATTCCAATGCCCGAAAAGACAAACCAGCAGAATAGCTATGGCAAACAATACTATTTGAACAAGCCAAAAAGAGAGAGGAAGATACTGTAATTGACTTAGTAAAACACTCTGCAAAGAATTATTGTTAAATTCAGCACTGTCCATGTACTTTTTCCCGGCAGAAATCAATTCATTCATTTTGTTTTCGGGTATAGCAGGTGTATCATAAAGCTGTAGCCATTCTTGAATATCATTATTTTTTTTCATACATTATCGCCTCCTTTGAAATCATTAAGGTATCGCTCTATTTTTTGCAATCCCTGTCTTAGCCTTGATTTTACGGTGGGAATATTTGACTTTGTGATTTTTGCAATCTCCCGTATTTTCAAGTTGTGGTAAAAGCGCAAAATGATAACTTCTTTCTGATAATCTGGCAATGAAAGGAGTGTTTTACGGACTTCTGCTGTGTTTTCATTTTCTATCATTCTTTCTAAAGCACTTCTTGTATCATCTGCAATATCCAAAGTGTTTAAGTCTGTGTATATGGGCTTCGCCTTTTTGAAATAGTTATTACAGGTATTTGCGGCGATAGTTAGTAAGTAATTTTGAAACTTTCCCAACATACGGACAGCATGAATATTTTCTAACAATTTCAAAAATACGTCTTGTGTAATATCTGCTGCGGTGTCTGTATCTCCATTTAATCTACGGTAACAAAACTGATAGATTAGTCCGTAATATTTACGGACTAATACGTCAAATGCTTCTGTATCACCCGCTTGGATTTTTTTAATCAGTACAAAATCTTCGATGTTGTGTCACCGCCTTCCCTGTATAAAACGTCTTACACTATATAATAACAACTGATTATGCAAAAGGATTTAAGATTGGAGAAATTTTTTTCAAAACTTCAATTCTTATCGCCAATGCAATAGAATACAAATCCAGAATGGCGCTTTTTTGGTACGGAATGGTAGGCTGCTGTCTATCAAATTCTTGTGTGTTACTTTATGGCACATGAGCATTAGCGCCGGGGTTGTCCGAGCCGTAGCCCTCCAGCAAATTCACCACGCCCCACACGCCAAGGCCAGCGCCGAGGGCCACAACGAGAGTCTGCAAAGTGTCGATGGCAGAAGAAAAGAACTGCATATAGCCTCCATTTCTCCGGGGAGTACCCGGACATGAAAAAAGCCGCCCGTGTAGGCGGCGCTTGCCGCACCTTGGGACAATTTGTCCCGAAGTGCTGTTTATACAAAGGCGTCCGGGTCATCGAGATCGTCATAGTTGAGGATGTCCTCGTCCTCGTCTGTGAGCGCCTCGTCCGGCACGGTCGCCTCGTACACCTCACATTCCTCGGCCTGCCCGGGCCGCCTGCGGCGGTTAATGAGCTTGTCGAGGGAAAAGGCGTTTTTCTGTTTGTCGGCCTCCGCCGTGTACTTGTAGTTTGGATGCTGCTTCAAATCGTACTTCTTGGAATAGAACGGGGGCAGGCCCCGGAGCTGCAAGATGCACCTGTCGCCGGGCATGGTGGCAAGTTCGCTGGGGGTCATCAGCTCCCGGCCCAACCGCTGGCTGTTTTGGCTGTAACTTTCCGACTGGCCCCGTGTCCGGCCATCCGTCTGCATGGAGATCGTGGCCTTGCCCAGCCAGTTTTCGGATATTTCCTTAATTGTGCTGGACTCACGGCCACCTAAAAACACCACGCTGTCCATGTTGCCGAGGATGGTTTCAGCGTTCTTGTCATAGATAGCCTTGCATTGGGCCAACTGCTGATAAAAGAGGGTCAGACTGACCTCCCGGGAGCGGATCACGGCTACCAGCTTTTCAAGGTTTGGCACCTGTCCCGTATTGGCCGCCTCGTCCCACAGCACTCGCACATGATGGGGCAGACGGCCACCGTGAACATTGTCCGCCCGTTCACAGAGAAGATTGAACATCTGCGAAAAGGCCAGCGCCACCAGAAAATTGTAGGTGCTGTCGGTGTCGCTGATACAGAAGAAAGTTGCCGTGCGCCTGTCGCCCATGCGGTCAAGCTCCAGCTCGTCATAGGACATGATCTCCCGGAGCTGGGGAATGTCAAAGGGGGCCAGCCGGGAGCCGCAGGAAATCAAAATGCTTTTTGCAGTTTTGCCGCTGGCCAGCTTGTACTTCTTGTACTGTTTCACCGCAAAGCAATCTGGCTTGCGCTGTTCCAGTCCCTTGAACATATAGTCCACGGCATTGAGAAAGTCCTCGTCATCCTCCTTCACTTCCATGCCGGAGATCATGTCAACCAGCGTATTCATGTTGCGCTCCTCCTCGGAGCCCTCAAAAATGATGTACCCCAGCAGGGCGCAATACAAAAGCGTTTCGGCCTTCGTCCAGAATGGATCGCCCTCTTTGCCCTCGCCCTTGGTGTTGGAAATCAGGGCGTTTACAAACTTCAAGATGTCCGCCTCGTTCTTGATGTAGGCCAGCGGGTTATAGTGCATGGATTTTGTAAAATCTATGCTGTTGAATACCTTGATTTTGTATCCCCGCTGTTGGAGAAAGTGGCCTACTTGCCCGAGGACTCCTCCTTTCGGATCGACACAGACATACGAGGAATGAGCCTGGAGCAGCTGGGGCGTGAGCCAGAACCGGGTTTTGCCGGAGCCGGACGAGCCGATGACGCAGGCGTTTAGGTTGCGGGCGTTGGCCGGATTTTTGGGCCGGGTGTTGATGGTGAGCAGCTCTGTCCCGGTGAGAATGATATTATTTTCAAACTTAGGATCGACAAAAGGCTTGATGTCTTTTTCGGTGCCCCACCGGGCGGAGCCGTATTCCTCGTCCCGCCTGTACTTCTTTGCGTTTTTGCTTTTGAAGTAGATCAGCAGGCGAAAGGCCACCGCCCCTATAAGGCCCACCAGCCAGTCAAAGGGATCAAGCCCCGGAGCAAAGTCAGCAAAGGCCGGGCCGATGCTCCGGCCCAGCCCCAGCAGCTTTTCCCCAAACCCAGCCCCTGCCGCCAGACGGTAGGCCGTCCCCAGCTTCAGGCAGGCCCAGCCGATGAACAGATAGGGAATGTTGGGAAGAATGTACTTTCGGATCTTATCTGTCGGCATGAGCCACCTCCTGTATCCGCTCTTTGGGACGGGGCCGCTCTTGGGCAAGCTGCTCCGACGCCCGTTTGAGCTGATCCCGGATGGGGATGCGCCGGGACTTGGACTTGTTCAGTACCTTGCGGGAATATTCAGAAAAACAGGCGGTCATGGCGTCAGCCTGCCCAGCCTTGAAGAACAGCAGATATTTGTCCGGCCCGGTTTTGTAAAAGGCGTAGTCCACATTCCATTTCCGGGCCACCCGGTCAAACAGCTTGGTATCGCCGGACAGCTCGATGCTGGATGCCGATGCGCCGTGAGCCATGAGCTTTTTCACGCTCTGCTTGCCGTGGGGCGTCTGCTTGGCCCGGTGGTACTTGGCGATTTTCCGGCCAATGGCCTGCAGCACATAGGCAAGGCCCCGGGCGGTCAGCTTGGACGCCTTCACGGAAACGGCAATCGTGCGCCGGGAAATATCTTCATCTACCAGTCAAACCACCCCTTTCGCTGGAACAAATTGTCCCGAAGTCTTGTTATCGCTCCGGCACCTCCTTCCTCGGATGAAGCCGTTCTCCCTCCATCGAGGAACGGTCAATGACCTCCTTGTAGGCGGCCATCTGTTCCCGGATGTTGAGCTTGGGCATAGAGAAAACCTTGTGTTCGTCGGGAATGTCCTCCCGCCCGTGGTAGTGTTCAATGAAGCTGCCGCCATTGTTCAGCACATAGCCGCCTGGGGCGTAATGCCCATCCTCGTTGAGCCGAATATCCCGCCCGTATGCCTCGTAGTCGAAATAGTTGAGCAGGTGCTCCGGCACATCGATGGCCTCCATGTCCTCCACATAGATGCGTCCCAGCGTTTCATCGTCTGTCACACCCGGATAAAACTCGAAGCAATCCAGATTTTGCGCCAGATTGATCAGCTCTTTCACGCTACCGGTGTATTCGCCCCTGTCAATGACCGCTTCAAACTTCTCCAGATCGCTTTGATCCAGCTCGGAGATCACGCAGGCCAGATGATTAAGCTCGTCGATGTTCTCATATTCACCCAAGTGGTCGTACAGCCCCAGCACATCCCCGTCAAAGTCGGTGATGAAGATTTCCTCATACCGCACCCCGTCAATGCCGATGCGCTTCAAGAGGGCCTGTACCTCCTCGGGTGTCGTGGGGAATTTCAGATATTCGCCTACCAGCTCACCTTCGTTGTACTTCCCCAAGTTGGTGACATAGGCTTCAAACAGGGCGGGCATCAGCGCCGCCCCTGTCCTTTGACGGTGAGGATGCCCTCCAGTGTTGTGGCGGTGATCCCCAGCCGCTGGGCCACGGCGATGTCGTTCTTCATGGCTTCGGTAACGGTCTGGCCGCACACCACCAGCACATGGGAGCGCCGCAGCAGGTCTCGGCTCATGTCGATGCCGCTCTTATGCTCCTCGGGAACGGCGTCGTTGAGGAACAAGGGCAGATACAGCGTGGGGCAGATGGGCGAAAAGCCCGCCTCATACACCGCACGGCAGTACCGGGCCGCCTGTTCCGTGTTCTTGTAGTCCTCGCCGCACCATGCGGCGGTGATATACGCAAGGGGTCTTTTCATAGAAAACCTCCGTTTCATGGTGTTCAACCCTATCCCCCCGCCCTTTCCCATTCATGGGAAAGGGGGCGGCTCTGGAGGATATGTCCCCGTCACGCCTCCGGGAATGGCACAGCCGGGGCCGCCCGTAAAGGGCAAGCCGCCGCATAGCGGCGGTGCGATGCACCCTTGACGGACAGCGCCCGGCCATGCCGTGTAATAGGCGGCGACGGGGGATAAATCCCAAGAGACTTGAACAAGGGAACGAAAAAGACCTCGGGACAAATTGTCCCAAGGTCGGTTACTTCTCCATGTCCTTTTTCTTGTCCGGCTTGCCCAACTCCGGGGGCTGCTTCTCCTTCCACTCGTCCAGCAGGGCCAAAATGGTGTCCTTCATCTCCCGGGGTGTCTTGTCCTTGCCAAAATACTTTTCCAGTTCGGCGCTGTTGATGATCACCTTGTCAACCTCCTTCTTCTGTTCGCTCAAAATACCATCGATCACATCTCCGTTCAGTTTGCCCTCCTTATCCAGCTCCCGCATCTTCTGGGCTTGGGAAAGGGACGGAGAGGACGCTTGCCCCTCAATGGCAACGGCGATATACTTCTGGTGCCTGGGGTGGATGAAAGAAATCTCCACGGCGGGGGTAAAAGAGAGCTGCTTCTCGTCCACCATCTTTTGCAGATCGGGGACAAGCTCGGTCAGGCGGATATACCGCTGCACCTGTTTGTAGTTCATGCCGTTGCGATCCCCCACGATCTGCGTGGAGCGTTTTCCGGCGTCCCGATCATCCTCGCCAGGCCGGGCTCCTTGGTGCTTGATGGCCTCTACCTGCTGTTTCAGCGCAGCGGCTTTTTCCGTGGGTAAAATTCTCTCCCGATGCCGCAGGTTGTCGTCCGTCATGGCGAGGATAGCCTCGTCATCGGTCATGTTGCGGACGATACAGGGCATATTGACAAACCCGGCCAGTTCGCTGGCCCGCTGGCGGCGGTGTCCGGCGATGATCTCATATCCTCCGCCCTCACGGGGCCGCACCAGCGCAGGCTGATTGACCCCAGCAGCCTTGACCGACTCCACCAGTCCCTGCATTTCCGCATCGTCCCGGACGCCAAAGGGGTGATTTTTGAATGGGTGCAGCTCCGAAAGATTGAGATACACGATCTCCTCTTTCACGCCACGGGCAGCGTCCCGAGGAGCGGGCGGCTGCTCGGTTGCAGTCGGGGCCTCTGCTTTGACGGGAGCGCCTTTCCCGGCAGGCGGCTTGCTTTGGGACATTTTGTCCCGAGGTTGCGGCTTGGCCTTGTCAGGGGCCGCCTTGTCAGCCTTGGGTGGGCGACCCCTGCGGGGCTTGGCCGCATCCTTCGCTTTATCCGCCTGCTTGTCCTTATCCGGGGCCGCAGCCTTTTCGGGGGGCTTGCCCTTTGTCGCCCCATCCCTGGCAGCGGTAAAATCCACCACTTTCCCAGCGGGGGTGGGATCTCCCATGCCGGGGATCGTGGTCTGTTTCTCGTCCTTGCCCGGCTGCGGCGCACCCGCCACAGACGGAGCAGGAGCGTCCTTACCTTTGGGGGCCTCCTTACCCGCTGGAGCTGGCTGCTCCGCCGCTGGGGGTGTTATTACCGTGGTAGCACCCTCTACCACGGGGGTTTCCGTCTTGGCCGGGGCATGCTGATCCTGCACCGGGGAATCAGCTTTGACAGGCTTCACCTTTCCCGGCTTGGGGGGCTCGTCCACTTTCCCGGTGTCTGGAATATTCTTTTTATCGTCAGCCACCTAAAAACCTCCTTTATTGTGAAATAGAAAAAGCCAGCCCGATGGCTGGCCTGTGGATGAGCATCCCTCCTTTCTTGTTGCGATATATGAAAACGCCGCCCGTAGTCCTGTTGAGCGGCGAATATACAATCTACATTTTACTTTTCGCACAGAGTATGGTATAATTTCCCCGTCAGTACGAGCGGTCAGATCAGACTTCGTTTGGCTCGTGATCAAAAAGCGGGCGGCGTCGTACCTACGGGTACAGATGCATTTTTTCCGGCAGAAGTGCCATCAGCACCCGTCCACCCCGACACTGTGACACACGGACACGGCGACACAGTAGCTGTCCATGTAGCCAGTGTGTATGCGTGTCTCGTTGTGGCGGTGTATGGTGATTGGGTGTTGAGCTGAACAGTATAAAGCTGTTTGGGAAGTCGGATTTGTGCTGGTGCGAATTAGGATATAAGGCTGCAATATCTCCTTGTTATTGGCGGACGGGAAGTCCCCTCAGTTTTGGGGGCCAATAATAACAAGGAGGTGAATTCCGTGAAGAAAACGGACAAGCCAAGTGTTGTCATCAACATCTACGGTGACAATAACAAGGTTTACCTGAATGAGACTCGCTCTCATGTCCCTGCTGTCGCAATCGGCGTGATCATCGTTGCGTTGGTTGCGGTGGCCGTACTGACTGTATCCTGCTGCTGCCCTGAACTACTTCCCGATTTTGTCCGTTGGATAATCGGTAAAGTAGTCAACAGCTAACACCAGCACATTTTAAGAATTGAGGTGTAACACCCTTTGAAATATACCGATTGTCCACTGTACGGAATTCAATCCAAAAAAATGTTGAAATATGTTCTACATATTAAAAATGGTGATTTATTGAGACAGGACTGCGTTGTTTCAATGATCAGTCCCTATATTGATAAGACTAAAAAACCTCGACTCATTGAGCCCCCGCAGGCTGAATTGAAAACTGTGCAAAAACGAATGAAAACATTATTGGGAAAAATCCAAGTGCCCGATAATGTTTTTTCTGGTATTAAGGGAAGATCATATTCTGATAATGCTCGTCTCCATTTGGGTAAGAGTAAGCGAAACTTATACAAAATTGATTTGACCGCTTTTTTTCCCTCGATCAGTAGAGAAACAGTCTACCGGTTTTTCTTTGAAGATTTGTGCTGCTCTCCTGATGTTGCTGAGATATTGACGAATTTAACTACCGTCGACCTTAAAAAGCTCAACCAAAGCAGTCTGTTGGAAGTTTATGATTTCTTGGCTAACAAAGGGGTTAAATGCTATAACCATTTGATTTCTGGGGCACCAACAAGCCAAATCCTTTCATACTTGGTTAATCACAAAATGTTTGATGAATTGCAGTCTTTATCAGATAAAAACAATGTGACGATGACGATTTATGTAGATGATGTGGTGTTTTCAAGCGAACATAAGATTTCATCAGAATTTAGACAATCCGTACTGTCCCTTATCAAAAAATATAATTACCAAGTATCTCGGAAAAAGGTAAAAGGATATTCCAAAACTTATCCCAAATTAGTAACGGGGGTTATAATCAATAGCGAGGGCAAGGCCACAATCAAAAATGCGCTTCGAAAAAAGATTATGGTAGAATACGAGCACCTTCGCAATAATCCAGATGACATTAAAAGTCGCCAGCGGTTGCGAGGTTTGGTAACTGCTGCCCGTCAGGTTGATAAATCAGCTTATCCTAATATCCGAAAATTTGCCTTTGACAATCCTGCCAAAAGCTAAAGCCACCGCATTGAAGGAAACGGTGGCTTTAGTTTTAAGATTATTTTTAAGATGAAAGCCTTGCTTGCTGCTTGTAAACCATTGATACTACTGGATTTACACAGATCCTTTAATGACACTCCGACCAAATACCGCAGAGAATGAATTCTCTGCGGTATTTTTTATTGCGTCATTATCTTTCAAAGAGGCCTACCCGGTGAGCTTTTCTGCCGCAGGAGGGATAACCACCGCATCCACCATTCCAGATGTCTCCGCCTTAACTGAGGTGGGCTGACTCCGCACTTGTTATGACCAAGAGCAAGTTAATACAGGGTTTCTCTTTTCTTTTACTCTTCTCTTTTAAAGATAAGCCTGTTATATTAAAATATGTAAAAGAGGTGAACCAGTATGCGAAGAAGGGATCGTTTTGTAGAATCTATTGACGAAAAAGAAGAAGCCTTACTGACAGAAAGAATTAGAGCTATCAGAAAACAAATCAAAATACTTTATCAAAATTTACACAAGACGTGTGCAATTATTGAGCCATGTGAATTCATGTTGATATGGGGCACACTACAAAGGTGCCTCGTCTGCATTGAAAGTTGTGTTTCTCTTGTTGCGGATGGTTATATTGGCTCGGCTAATGCTCTACTTAGACAAATTTATGAGTTTTTGGTTTGGGCCAAAGCGGGAATTGATTCTGATACTGCTACACTTGAAAAATTAAATGCAGCATTTTATAAAGACGATTTATCCCACAGAATTTCTGCTACAAACATACTTAAAGCAGTAAAAATCGAAGTTTCCGGTTTATACAGCGAGGCGGAGCTAAAAGAAAAGGGCAAAAAAATGTACCACGGATATTCGCTTTTCACCCATGCCAGCAATATTTCCCAACAAGCTCCATATAAGCAGGATGATTTTTATATCCGTTTGAATGCTTGTCTCAGTGAAATATCTCTATTACTCGATGTATTTTTGATCGTCTTCTCGCAATACTTAGAAATTTTAAATGCGCCATTTATTGATGAAGATGATCTTTCTGAAAAAGAACAAGGATATTTATGGGCTGCAAGATGTCACGCAGGAGAGATAAAGTATCGGATACCCCTATACCACAAAGAATTGAGTAAAGCTCAAGGTATTCATGGAACATATTTGCAAATTGCCTTTATAGAAAAATGGCATATTGCTGCAGATAAATTGCGTTAATTTTAGGATAAAGGCCTTGCTCGCTACTTGTAAACCATTGATATTACTGGATTTCCACAGATCCTTTAATGACACTCGGACCAAAGCCATCAGCTGAAAAGCTGGTGGCTTTTTTGCGTATTATCGCTATTTTTGAAGTGTGTTTGGCTTTATAAAAGCTCTGTTGCTTTTGTGGATTTCTCTTTTTTAGGCCCGCGTGCGGAATCATGCGCTACATATGGGCGTCAATCCCCTTGCCAGGTATGATATAATTATAGCGTAGATATAGTGCGCCCCGTTGCAGAGTGCAGCGGGGCGTGTTCACAGCATTTGATAAACGATTAAGGAGGAACGATATGATAAGCACTGCGCGTCATGGAAGAACTTTTTTCAGCGGACTGCGGGCCGCGGCCCTGACTTTGGCGTTACCCCTGGTCCTGACCGGTTGCGGTACGAAGCCGGTGGAAGTGGACCCCACTGCCTATCTGACGGTGGAATTCGCCGGGATGAGCGGGGAAGGAACCGCCAGCTGGACGTTTGACAGCGACGGTTTTGCTGCGGCCTGTGACGACGGCGTAAAGGATGTGGCGGGACTTGCTGCCTGTGTGGATGGCAGCCTGGATGTGGCTGAGGGCCTCTCCAATGGTGACACGGTCACCTTTCACTGGAACTGCGATGCCGATACGGCGGAAAAGGAGCACAACGCCATCCTGGCCCCCACGGATACCACCTTCACGGTAGAGGGGCTGGATGAGTGGGTGACCGCCTTGGACCAGATTGGTCAAGAGGACTGGAATGCTCTGGTGGCCGACGGCAAGACAGCTCTAAGTCAACGGGAGGGTGACAGTATTACTGGGGCTGACTGCTTGGGAGGATATATGCTGGTGCGTCAGGACTTCAGCAGTGAGATGGTAGAGACCCATAATATTCTGTACGTGGCTTACAAAGTGCAGGCACAGTTGCCGGACGGCACTTCGCTCACTTATTATGTCGGCATTGGCTTCAGCGACCTCGTGCTCCATGGCGACGGCTCGGTTGAGGTGACCGGTGACCGCGGCTTCGCGGCCTACGGCAACATCGACGTTCTGGCAAACGGTGAGTATTACAACTTCACCGGTTTCGAGACGCTGGAGGATATGAACACAGAGTGTATCAACGGATATGAGGGGATGTACTCGGTGGAGTCCAACGTGTCGGAGGCGTGACCTTCGGACAAAAAAGCAAAAGAGAGGCGCCATTCCCGACAGGGAATGGCGCCTTTTTTGTGTGATGTTTGCGGTTGGGCTGTGACCTTTCGCTCAACAGCAGCGACTGAGTTCCAACCGCAGACGAAACAGCATGCCAATGACATCGTGGAGATGCTGCTGGTTCCATTGGTTTGCAGATTATACGTGGTCGCGCCGTGTTTTTTCATTACTTCTCACAGAGATGCGTAAGCAATTGCGCGCCACTCAGGCCGACAAATCACGTGGATGAGCTGCTCATCATAATTAAAACACGACCGGAATCATGAGGGCCAAGAGACCCTAGGTTCGATTAATGCATGGTACTTCCGGTAGGATCTTGTGTGCCGACAAGGTCTTCCAATGCATCCGCCGCGGCATTCATTTCCGATATATCTTTGTGTTTGAGCGCGCGTTTTGCATTTTTGGCAGCTTCGTCAATTTTCTTTTTCTGCTCTTTATCCGCGTGTTTGCGAACTTCTTCACTGCGGTACAGCAGGCTTTCCAGACGGTCTTTTATCTGCGCATCTGACTTAGCTTTGGCATCTTCTGCCGCGTATTGCTGTGCTTCCCGAACCGCCCGGTCGATTTCCTCCCGACTCATATTGCTGGACCCCTGAATGGTGATCTCCTGCCGTTTCCCGGTATCTTTGTCCATGGCAGAAACATTGACAATGCCGTTGGCGTCAATGTTAAAGGTGACTTCGATTTGCGGCACGCCTCGCGGTGCACGGCGGATTCCATTGAGTCTGAATTTTCCGAGACTTTTATTCTGACGTGCCATAGGCCGCTCGCCTTGGAGCACATTGATCTCTACAGAAGACTGGAAGCTGGACGCTGTGGTAAAAATCTGACTTTTCGTGATGGGGATAGAGGTGTTTCGATCAATGAGGCGCGTAAAAACGCCGCCTACTGTTTCAATACCCAGTGAAAGCGGAGTAACGTCCAAAAGCAGAAGCCCTTTTACAGTACCTGCCAGAACACCGCCCTGCAGACACGCTCCCAAGGCAACGCACTCATCCGGATTGATGCCCTTAAAGGGTTCTTTCCCGATAAACGATTTGATGGCTTCCTGTACGGCGGGAATGCGGCTTGAGCCGCCAACCATCAGCACTTTGCTGATTTGGGAAGTAGACAAGCCGGAATCCGACAGAGCTGCTTTTACCGGTTCCATGGTCTGCGCCACAAGATGCCCGGTCAATTCGTTGAATTTTGCACGGTTGAGGACAAAGAGCAGATGCTTGGGACCGTCCTTGCCGGTGGCGATAAACGGAAGATTGATTTCTGTGGTGACGGCGCTGGACAATTCGATCTTTGCTTTTTCCGCTGCTTCCCGGATGCGCCGCATGGCGCTGAGGTCCTTTGACAGATCTATTTGGTTTTCACGCTTAAATTCCTTGACCAGCCAGTCGCAGATGCATTGGTCGAAATCATCACCGCCTAACCGGTTGTTTCCGGAGGTGGCTAATACTTCAATCACACCGCCGTTGATGTCCAGAATAGAAACATCGAAGGTGCCGCCGCCCAAATCATAAACCATGATCTTCTGAGGCTCTTCCTTATCAATGCCGTAGGCCAGAGCGGCAGAGGTGGGCTCATTGATGATGCGCTGGACATTCAGTCCGGCAATCGTGCCGGCATTCTTGGTTGCCTGGCGCTGCGCATCCGTAAAATAGGCCGGGACGGTGATGACTGCCTCCGTAACCTGCTCGCCCAAATAACTTTCCGCATCCGCTTTCAGCTGCATCAGAATCATTGCAGAGATTTGCTCCGGCGTATAACTTTTTCCGTCAATGTTTATTTTCCTCGACGTACCCATGTCTCTCTTGATGGAACTGATGGTGCGATCAGGGTTTGTGACAGCCTGCCGTTTTGCAGGTTCGCCCACAAGCCGCTCGCCTGTTTTGGCAAACGCTACAACAGAGAGAGTGGTTCTTCCACCCTGAGAATTGGGAATAATCACGCGTTCGTTTCCCTCGAAAACGGCCACGCAAGAATTTGTCGTACCAAGGTCGATGCCAATGATTTTAGACATATGCTGTGTTCTCCTTTATAGATTAGTTGTTCCGGTAGCGGCCGAATCCAAACGGTGTCTGCTGCTTCCAATAGCCAGAGAATGTAGAGTCCGACTCGTACGAATCTTTATCGGGGCCCTGTTGTTCTGAATCCTCATTATCCGGAGTGGCTTCTTCGTACCCCGGAGGATATGTACCGGGGGAGCCCGGAATCTGATTGTAATATTGCTCAAACTGCTCTATCTGGGTTTGGAACTGTTCCTGCTGCTGAGACCGCGCAGAACGGGTCAAAAGGGTCGATGCCAGATTGAGGACGATAAAAGCAGCAATGATATAGACAAAAAACGATCTGCGGTAAGTGGTGCTTCCGGTTCTGCGGCCCGCCCATCCAAACGGGTCAAAGGGATCAAAATCTTCTCCGTAAGATTGCTCGGAACTGACGTAGTCACCGCCTCCTGATGTACCATAAGCAGAACTGCCGGCGCTGTGCTGATCGCCGTATCCATAGGCAGAGTTTGTCTGACTGGGATTTTTGATTTGTTCATAGGCAGCATTGATCTCGTTCATTTTTCGGGCTGCTTCCGGATCACCTGGATTCAGATCTGGATGATATTTTTTAGCCAGTTGCCTGTACGCACGCTTGATTTCGTCCTCGGATGCATTTCTCGAAACCCCCAGTACGCTGTAAGGATCATTCATCCAAGTTCACCTCTCATTATGTCCTTTTCTCAAAATGCTCTCCGCAATTCGGGCATGTGATACAGATTTTGCCTTTCCCTTTCGGTACGCACAGCTTTTGTTTGCATTTGCGGCAGCGATAAAATTTATGGGTCTTACGCTGGCGGAAGCGCAGTTTTAGAAAATTGCGCCACGCGAGATATTTTGCGTTTTGCCTTTGACACTTTTCGAGATTGCGTGAAAAAGCCCGGATATATGCATAGAGCAGCAAAATCAAAGCTGCATTGTATAGGAAAGTAATCCCGAACAGTGTGCCGAGTATCATAATGGCAAGGGCGACCCACAGAAGCGTTCTGCCCAGCTCGTCAATCCCGTTACGGTTGGAGAAAAATGCATGAAGTTTATATTTCATGATGAAATGCACTCCTATTCATAAGTAATGGATTTGACAATGATTATAGAGAAGAAAGATTAAGTTTACGTTTAGCAAGATCAACTTTCGGTCAACTTTTGCATGAATTTGCACAAATTTACAAATTGTTTATCTTTGCCTTGTAAATAGATGATACCCTTTACTTGTCAGATCATAAAAAGACAGGTGAGTATTACAATGTTTCGAATCTTGGTTGCGGAAGATGATAAAGGAATACGCGCACTGATGGAAGATGCGCTGACGGATGCAGGATATGAGCCGATCCTTGCGTGCAATGGGCTGGAGGCTTTGGATGTCCTGGAAAAAAGCATATTGATTTGACCATCCTCGACATCATGATGCCGAAGCTGGATGGATATGAACTGTTGAAGCAAATCCGCGAAAGCGGTATGGATATGCCGGTTTTGATGGTGACAGCTAAGCAGACTCTTTCAGACAAAAAGAAAGGCTTCCTGTTAGGTGCCGATGACTATATGGTGAAGCCTTTTGAAGAGGAAGAAATGCTTCTGCGGGTTGCCGCGCTGCTGCGGCGAGCCAAGATTTTGACAGAGAGAAAACTGACTGTGGGAAACACAGAACTTATTTATGACTCTCTGACAGTGGTTTCGGGCGGCACAGCACAGGTGCTGCCGAAGAAAGAATTCCTTCTGCTTTATAAACTTCTCTCCTTTAATAATAAAACGTTTACCCGGCGGCAGCTGATGGATGAAATATGGGATCTGGATACCGAGAGCGATGAGCATACCGTGAACGTTCACATCAACAAGCTGCGGGACAGATTCCGGGATAACCATGATTTTGAGATTATAACGGTTCGCGGTCTTGGCTATAAGGCGGTGAAATTATCATGAAGCGAATGCTCCATTCCTCGCGCGGGATTTTTGTCACCTGTGTTGTGATTACAAATCTTTTGTCCAGTTTTATCACGGCATTCATCTGGCTGAATGTATCTGCCCATGTGCCGATGAATCATCAGCCGCAATCACCGTTGCTGCCGATGCTGATTTCCACGTTGGTGGCGATTCCGATTTCATCCATCGTCAGCAAGCATTCCGCGAAGCCTTTGCAGGATATGGTGAAAGCTACCAAGTCCATTTCCAAAGGAGATTATTCTGTGCGGGTCGAGGAATCCGGCGCAGGGGATGTTTATGAACTCCTGCACAGTTTTAATCAGATGACCGCTGAATTGGGCAGCACGGAGATGATGCGCAATGATTTTATCAACACATTTTCCCATGAATTTAAAACGCCGATCGTATCAATCCGCGGTTTTGCCAAGCGGCTCAAAAACGAAAATCTATCTCCGGAAAAGCGAAAAGAGTATCTGGAATACATAGCGGAAGAATCGGAACAGTTGTCCAATCTGGCCAGCAGTGTCCTTTTGATTGCACGGTATGATAATCAAAAGCTTGTGGCAGAACAGTCGGAATACGATTTGGATGAGCAGATCCGCAACTGTGTGCTGCGGATGGAGACCGTATGGAGCGCAAAAAATATCACCTTTGAAGTGGATTTGCCGAAACTTACCTATGTCAACAATGTGGAAATGATGGAACATGTTTGGATGAATCTCATCAGCAACGCCATCAAATTCAGCCATGACGGCGGGCACATTTTTATTTCTTCCAGCCAAACTGAGAACAACATTTCGGTGACCATTCGAGACGAAGGCATCGGTATCAGTCCATCTGAAATAGGGCATATCTTTGACAAGTTTTATCAGGCGGATACAGCGCATTCGTCTGTCGGAAATGGACTCGGTCTGTCACTGGTATATCGCATTATCCAATTGAGCGGAGGCTCAATCAGTGCGAAGAGTGAAATCGACAGGGGAACGGAATTCACGGTCACATTGCCCTTATTGCGTGCATAAAAATGTTGAAAGCTCCAATGATTGAAATATGTGAAACACAGTGCTCACCCGCTGCTTTCGCTTTACGCACAGTTCCAAAGCGGGTAGAATCGGATAACATTTTTTTGTTTCGTTGCAATATTTCCGTATACAGCTGAGTATTATCCATATCAATTACTTTTTTAAAAGGAGCTTCTTACCGATGAAAAAATTTTGTTTGTTTCTCGCTGCCGTTATGCTTGTCAGTTTGCTGGCTGCCTGTGGGGGAACCTCAGCTGCATCCTCTTCTGAAATTGCCCATGTGGACGGTACACTTGAAGAATTGATGGAGAAGGTCTACGAAGGAATTGGGGAAGATGAGATGCCGATGGTGGCCAACACCGAACTGACTGCGGACAATTCCGTGTATTATACGGGCGTGGAAAGCAGCGAATACAAAGAAGGCATCGCATCGGAAGCAATGATCAGTGCAGTCGCACATTCCGTTGTACTTCTGCGTGCAGAGGACGAAGCTGCTGCCGAAACGCTGAAAGAGGAAGTTAAGACAAATGTTGATCCCCGCAAGTGGGTCTGCGTAGAAGCGGAAGAGGTCATCACCGATCATATTGGTGATCTTGTAATCCTCATTATGTCGAGTAAAGATCTCGCGCCGAAGCTGCACGAGAACTTTCTCGCACTGGCGCAATAAATGCGCGCAAGGTTGTGTGCCGCGGCGATGTGCGCCGCGCTTCTGCTGAGTTCCTGCAGTGCTGCGGTCTCGGAAAACGGAGTTTATTCTCTGGATGGAGATCTCGTCAAGGATATTACACCGCTGGACGAGCGCTCGGTGGAACGGTTTGCGGAAAAGCTGGTATCTGTCCGCGAGACATATCTGACAGATGCCAATCAGGTGTTTTATGCAATCATTCCGGACAAAGCGCAGTATGCCGACGAAGCGGTGCCCAGAATTGAGCTTGATTCCGTGTGCGATTTGCTCGACAGTGCACTGCCGGACTGGACGCGTATCGATTTGTCCGATGCACTCACAGCAGACAGTTACTATCGCACGGACGGCCACTGGCGACAGGAAAAGCTTCAGGGCGTTGTAGATGCATTGGGGAATTCTATGGGCTTTTCTGTTGATCTTTCTGCGTTTGAACAAAATCAGTTCGATGATTTTTTTGGCACTTACGCGAAGGACGTCCGACAGGCCCGGCCAGAGAAACTGATCTGGCTGACAAACAACGATACACAGGCCGCGGTTACCGATAATTATCAGGCGCCGGATGTGACGACTGTATATGACACAGGTAAGCTGGCGTCGGAGATTCCCTACGATGTATTTCTGTCGGGCGCAACACCCGTGGTCACCATTACAAATCCAACGGCTGCGACCGATCGCGAATTGGTTGTTTTTCGCGACTCTTTTTCATCGAGCCTTGCGCCCCTTTTGTGTGGAGCGTATGCCAGAATCACTTTGCTGGATCTTCGCTATATGGCCTCGGGCCTGATTCCTCAATTCGTTACGTTCGATGACCAGGATGTGCTGTTTTTGTACAGTTTGGAAATCGTCAACAACAGTGCCATGCTGCGTTGAGAGGATTTATAAAACGGTACAGTGGCGTGCGGAATACGGATAATATTTTTGGGTGCGTTGCCGGTTTTGAGTTACTGTACAACCACAGTCACGCAAGGAGATTTTGTTATGGTGGCCTTGCTCAGCGGACATTATGAAAACAGGAAAGAGTGCAGCGCGCTCTTTCCTGTTTTGTTTATGCGCAGAGAGAAGATGCAGGCTTCGCTGAGAAGCCTGAAAAGACGGTGAAAGGCAGGAAACGACAAGATTCAAGTTTTGCATATAATTGCAATTTGCCGGCGGATGTGCTACCATTTTCTTGACAGTACAAATAACCCGGCAGAATACCGGACGGAGAGCGCTTCCAGAACGGGGGCGGCATCTCCCTGAAAATACAAGCGAAAGGAAGGTTCGTTATGGCACGGAAAAAGGCAGAGCCCAAAAAGATGCAAACGGCTGCAGAGGAGGTTGTAACTCCGGCTGTAAAGGAAACATCCGCCCCCAAGAAAGCGGCGCCCGCCATGAAAAAGAACACTCCCGACGAGAAAAAAGAGAATGTGGCTGAAAAAACGGCTGCGTCTTCTGAAAACAAGGTGAAAGCGGCTGCTCCCAAGAAGAAGTCCCAGACGCCCAAGCCCGCAGATGACACGCCGAAGACTGTGCCGACGGAAAAGAAAGAGAGCAGTGCTCCCGAGACAGCTCCTGTTGAGAAAAAGAAACCTGCGGCCAAAAAGAGTGCCGGAACGAAAAAGACTGCAGCAAAGAAAAGTTCTGCGCCGAAAAAGGCGGCCTCTGCCGACAAGAAAGATGTTTCTGAAAAAGAGGTGCCTGTTGTGGAAAAACCGGTGCCGGCAGAGACAGTGCCGGAGTCTCCCCGGCGGAGCGTAGCGTTTATTGGTTCGGAATGCTATCCGTTTGTGAAGACAGGCGGATTGGGCGATGTGATGTATGCACTTCCGCGGGAACTGGTAAAGCAGAATTGTGATGTGCGCGTGATTCTTCCGCGTTACGCCTGCATTCGGCAGCAGTACCAGGACAAAATGGTGTACCGCGGAGAATTTTACATGGACCTGGGACGAACCGGCCGCAATTACTATGTGGGCATCATGGAGTATGTCTGTGATGGCGTGGTGTACGATTTTATTGATAATCAGGAATTCTTCTCTGCCGGGAACCCGTACATCAGCCTGGTGGATGATATTCCCAAATATTGCTTCTTCAGCAAGGCTGCGCTGGCCGCGCTGAATTTTATGAACTGGATTCCGGATATTATTCACTGCCATGACTGGCAGGCGGCGCTGGTGCCGGTCTATCTGCGCACGTTGTTCCATGATTCTCCGGTGGGCCGTGCCAAAACGGTGCTCACCATTCACAATCTTCGTTTCCAGGGAATTTATAACATCCCGACGATTCAGTACTGGTCCGGTCTGCCGGATGAAGTGTTCAATATGGGGGCGCTGAAACAGGGATACGAGGATGCCAACATGCTGAAAGGCGGTCTTGCTTATGCAGATCGTATTACCACAGTCAGCGGTACGTATGCTCAGGAGATTCAGACGGGTGAGTATGGCGAACAGTTGGAAGAGCATCTGCGCTATCACAGCTACAAACTTCGGGGAATTGTAAACGGAATCGACTATGAGATGTGGAACCCGAAAACGGACGCTGCGCTGGCGGTGAATTATGACGCGGATGACGTTTTGAAACGCAAGAAGGAAAACAAACTGGCGCTTCAGAAAGAACTTGGATTGGAGCAGGACGAGGAGAAATTGGTGCTGGGGTTGATTTCCCGCCTTACCAACCAGAAGGGCCTGGACCTGTTCAATGCGATTATCCCGCAGGTGATGGATGGCAATACGCAGATTGTGGTGCTGGGAACCGGCGACAAGCAGTATGAGGATACGTTCCGCTATTATGAGAACACCTATCACGGCATGTTCAGTGCCTGTATCCAATACGATGAAGCACGGGCTCACCGCATTTATGCAGGCGCGGATGCACTGCTGGTTCCGTCCCGTTTTGAGCCGTGCGGTTTGACGCAGCTGAATGCCATGCATTACGGAACGCTTCCCATTGTTCGTGAAACAGGCGGTTTGAAGGACACGGTAGAGCCGTATAACGTTTATACGGGCAGCGGAAACGGTTTCACGTTTGACCGTTATGACGCAGGGCTTTTGCTGGATGCGATCAATCGCGCCAAGACGACATATTTTACCGAGCGTGCCAATTGGGACCAGGTGGTCCAGCGCGATATGGCAAAAGATGTTTCCTGGGAGAACTCGGCGAAGCAGTATAAGAACTTGTATCTGGAATTGACCCAGTGGTAAGTTGATGAAAGCGCGGAAAACGGTTTGTTTTCCGCGCTTTTTGTATGGGGCAGCGGCCGGAAATTCTGCGCTGGGTGTAGCGTCCGTTGTACAGGTATGATACAATGAGCAAAACCGGATGGAAAGAAAATCTCCGCCATTGCAGGAGAACAGAGAAGGAGCGAACAGCATGCTGGAAAAAGGAACACAGGCACCGGATTTTATTCTGCAGGATAAAGAGGGCAGAGACGTAAAGCTGTCAGATTTTTTGGGGCACCGCATTGTCCTTTATTTTTATCCCAAAGACAATACGCCCGGATGCACACGGCAGGCCTGCGCCTTTGCGCAGAATTTTGACGCGTTTCAGCGCCGCGATGTGGTCGTGATCGGAATCAGCAAAGATTCCGTAGCGTCCCATCAGAAATTTGCTGAAAAATATGAATTGCCGTTTCTTTTGCTTTCAGACCCCGAATTGAAAGCCATACAGGCATACGATGTGTGGAAAGAAAAGAAACTTTATGGCAAGGTGAGTATGGGGGTGGTGCGCACCACGTATGTGATTGATGCGGATGGGACCATTGAGATGGCAATGCCCAAGGTGAAGCCTGATACCAATGCGGCAGAGATTTTGGCATACCTTGACGGAGAGAACGAACAATGAAGCAGGGCTGGCTTTCACGATTTTGGGGGCATGTGTCAGAGAAGGCATCCTCCTATCGTTCAATCTCACAGGAACAGGCAAGGCAGATGATGGAGCAGCCGGGTGTTTTCGTTCTGGATGTCCGGGAACAGGATGAGTATGACAGCGGCCATATTCCCGGAGCGGTGCTTTTTCCGTTGGGAACGATCAACCGGGAAAGTGCAGAACGGAAGATCCCGGACAAGAATACGGCGGTGCTGGTATACTGCCGCAGCGGCAATCGCAGTAGAAGTGCGGCGCACCGTTTAGCACAATTCGGGTATGAACGGGTTTATGAGTTCGGCGGAATCAATACATGGCCTTACGAGGTGGAATAACGGCTTATGAAAATGATTATTTCCCCGGCGAAAAAGATGAATTTTGATACGGACAGTCTGCCTTGGGAAGAGCTGCCCCTGTTTTTGGACAGGACACAATTGCTGTGCGAAAAATTGTGCAGTATGTCCTACGCAGAATTGAAAAAACTGTGGAAATGCAATGACAAAATTGCGGAACTCAACACAGAACGGCTGAAAAATATGGATTTGCGCAGCAATCTGACGCCGGCCGTCCTCAGCTATGAAGGAATTCAGTATCAATACATGGCGCCGGGGGTTTTCAGCAGGGAAGAGCTGGATTATGTGAAAGAGCATCTGCGAATTTTATCCGGATTTTACGGACTGCTGCGCCCTTTCGACGGGGTGCGTCCCTATCGGCTGGAGATGCAGGCGAAACTTGCCATGGGCCAGGCAAAAGATTTGTACGCTTTTTGGGGCGATTCGCTTGCAGCGGCTTTGTTCTCGGAGACAGATTGTGTGATCAATCTGGCGTCAAAAGAATACAGCTTGTGCATTACCCGCTTCGTCCCCGCCGGGGCGCGTCTGATCACTTGCGTGTTCGGAGAACAGCAGGCCGGAAAAATTGTTGAGAAGGGGACCATGTGCAAGATGGCCCGCGGTGAAATGGTGCGTTATATGGCGGAGAATCAGATTGAAAATCCGGCGGAGCTTCGTCAATTCGACCGCTTGAATTACCGCTACAGCGCAGAGTGCTCAGACGAGAAAACATTTGTTTTTCTCCGGGAGTGTTCCGGCAATCAGTAAATGCTGCTGCATATCCAATAAAAAAGCCCCTTTGCTGACGTGTTGCAGCAAGGGGGCTTTTTCGTACAAATGAGCGTGAACAACGCGCTTAACAGGATGAACCGAACACACCGGCTTCCACGGCACGTGCTACCTGTGCAAGGCGCGGGTAAGCATATTCGAAGAACTGGGAATATGCCTCGCAGAAATAGTTTTTCTGAAGTTTTCCGTCCACCATGGGTTCCCGGTCCCGGCGGCATCCGCCGCGGCACAGAGGAAACCATTTGCATTTCTGGCAGGTTTGGTTCACATCGATGGACATTTGAATGAAACCCAGCGCATCGCGCCGGCGGTCAACGTCTTCCACCGTGTCAGTGAGAAAATTTCCCAGCTTCCACTCATCCAGCATATAGAAATCGCAGGGATAGACGCTGCCGTCCGCTTCCACCACGTACTGACGGCCGCATTGCCCCAGCATGCCGCAGGCTTCGGGTTGCTGACGGGTGAGGATCAGCAGAAGATTGGTGAAATAGCGGTTATAGGTCAGCCGGCCCTTCCGGGCATCTTCGTACCAGCAGTCAAACAGGTCTTTCAAATATTGGCCGAAGGCTTCGCAGGTCAACGAGTAATCGTGCCCGCCTCGCTCTTCTCCCAACGGGTCCAGGCAGGGGATGTACTGCTGATAATCCAGCCCGTTCCGCTGAAAAAAAGAATAGGTTTTGCGAATGCTGCGGCAGGTGGCCGAAGTGACCACCGTGAGAATGTTGAATTCCGCGCCGTGCTTTTTCAATGTGGCTATGGCGCGCATGACGCGGTTGTATGTTCCGTTGCCCTTGGCGTCCAGACGGTTCAGATCATGAATTTCCCGGGGTCCATCCAGAGAAACTCCCACCAGAAAATGATTGTCCGCCAGAAATTGCGCCCACTCGTCGTCGATCACATAACCGTTGGTCTGAATGGCGTTGTGAATGGCAACCTTCTTATGGTTCAGCTCCTGCTCCAGCTCTACCACGCGCCGGAAAAACGGAAGTCCCGCACAGGTGGGCTCACCGCCCTGGAATGCAATGGTACACTCGCCGTCTGCGTATTCCAGCACACGGGTGAGGACTGCACGCAGCACTTCTTCACTCATCAGCCCATAACTGGGCACAGAGCGATTTTTCTGTTCGTCCGCATAAAAACAGTAACGGCAACGCATATTGCACAGCCCCGAAGCGGGTTTCAGCATGACAGTGATGGCAGGCATAACCAGTTCCTTTCCGGCGGGAGACCGCTGATTTTTTCCTCATTATACCACAATCGCTGAAAAAGAAAAGAAAGGCTATTTTCCGCTGTCGCCGTAGTTTGCGAGTACACGGGCGCTGGGGTCATCCACATTGCAGCCGGGCCAGGTGCGGTTGGGCATCCAAAAGTCGGGGATCATCCGCGCCTGACCGGGATAGAACTGCTCAAACAGCTCTCTGTAAAGAAGACTTTCCTTGGTGAAGGGCTGGGCATGGGAATAGCGCGTGCGCAGTCGCTGAAATTCTGCATCGGAATAGCAGGACTCGGCATATTCTTTCAAATCGTCCACCATGCTGTGCCCCACTGCGTCACTGAAGGCGGCTTTTTCGCGCCAGAGAATGGCATCCGGAAGGATGCCGTCCGTTTCAAAGGCTTTGCGCAAAAGGTATTTGCCCTTGCCGTAGACGTTTTGCTTTCTGGCCGGGTCAATGGACATGACGTAGCGCACAAATTCCAAATCGCCAAAGGGAACCCGTGCTTCCAGCGCATGCGCCGCCAGGCACCGGTCGGCGCGCAAAACGTCGTAGTAAAACAGCTCCCGCAGACGCTTGGACGCCTCCTTTTGAAATTCTGCGGCGCTGGGAGCAAAATCCGTGTATTTGTACCCAAACAGTTCGTCAGAGATCTCACCGGTGAGAAGCACTTTCAGATCGGTGGTCTCGTGAATGGCTTTGCAGACCAGATACATACCAATGCTGGCCCGGATGGTGGTGATGTCGTATGTACCCAGTGAGCGCACTACATCGGGCAGTGCCTGCAGCACCTGCTGACGGGTCATAATGACTTCCGTGTGCCGGGCCCCGATGAAATCGGCAGCCTGCCGCGCGTATTTTAAATCAATGGCATCTGTGTCCATACCGATGGCGAATGTGCGGATGGGTTTGGGGGAAAGAGAGGCTGCAATGGCGCACACCAGGCTGGAGTCCAGCCCGCCTGAGAGCAGAAACCCCAGCGGAGCATCTGCATCCAGGCGTTTGCGCACTGCTTCGATCAGACGGTCATGAATGCCGGCCGTCAGTTCTTCCACATCGGCATGGAGGTAATGCGTCGCCTGATCGATGCGGTGATAGGGGACAAACTGACCGTCGCAGTAGTAATATCCCGGCGGGAAGGGACGAATTTCATCCACCCACCCCTCCAGGTTGATGGCCTCGCTTGCAAAAGCGATGGCACCGCTGCGGGAATAACCGTAGAAAAGAGGCCGGATGCCGATGGGGTCCCGGGCGGCGATGAGATGTCCGTTTTTTCCATCGTACAGCACGCAGGCATATTCCGCATCCAGGTGGGCAAACATCTCGCAGCCGTATTCCTCGTACAGAGGAAGAAGAACTTCGCAGTCCGATCCGCTGTAGAAGGCATGGCCCCGCTGCTCCAGTTCTGCGCGAAGACGGCGAAATCCGTAAATTTCGCCATTGCAGACGGCCCAGCTGCCGTTGTGTTCAAAGGGCTGCATCCCCTCGGGGCTGAGCCCCATAATGGCAAGCCGCGCAAATCCCAAATAGCCGAAGGGCGTGGGCAGAATGCGGGCGTCATCCGGACCGCGCATCGCGTTGCGCCGCAGATATCCCATGAGCGTTTCCGGCCCGATGTCTTTGCCGGAATAGCTTAAAATCGTACACATGTCGCTTCCTCCCTTACAAATTGCTGTACCCCATCAGCGATTGGTCCACCGCCCGGGCGGCGTTTTGACCTTCGGCAATGGCCCAGACCACCAGTGATTGACCGCGCCGCATATCGCCTGCGGCAAACACACGGGGATTGGCGGTCCGATACGTTTCGCCGTCTGCGGCGACATTGCCGCGGCTGTCCAGCGAAAGACCGAAAGAATCCGGCAGATAGAGTTCGCTGCCTAAAAATCCGGCGGCAATCAGGACCAGATCCACGGGCAGCATTTCCTCACTTTGGGGCACGGGCTTCATGCGAAGCCGGCCGTCCTCCTGACAGGGGGTCAGCGCAGTCAGAACCGCCCCGCAAACGGCTCCGCGGTCGTCTTTGCAAAACTCGGTCACAGTGGTCTGATAACGCCGGGGGTCCTGCCCGGAAAGAGCGGCGGCCTCCTGCTGTCCGTAGTCGGTTTTCAAAACACGCGGCCATTCGGGCCAGGGGTTGGAGGCACTGCGCTGCACAGGCAGCGGAGGCATCATTTCCAGCTGTGTCACAGACTTCGCCCCCAAACGGAGAACCGTGCCCACACAGTCGTTGCCGGTGTCTCCGCCGCCGATAACCAGGACCCGTTTTCCCTGGGCAAGTTCCAGCGGCATCTGCTGGAAATCGCTGTCCAGCAGGGCGCGCGTGACGCGGGACAAAAAGTCCACTGCGAAGGAAATTCCCTTTGCGTCCCGGCCCGGCACCGTCAAATCTCTGGGGCGGGACGCACCGCCTGTCAGCAAAACGCGGTCGTATTCTTCGAGAAGCTGCTCGCCGGAAACATCCCGGCCCACATCGACTCCACAGCAGAATCGGATGCCGGCGTCTTCCATCCAGCGGATACGGCGCTCGACCAGATGTTTGTCCAGCTTCATATTGGGAATGCCGTACTGCAGCAGTCCGCCGGGCCGGTCGCTGCGTTCGTACACGGTGACACGGTGCCCCCGCTGGTTCAGGCGAAGCGCGGCAGCCAGACCGGCGGGGCCGCTGCCGACCACGGCAATGCGCTTCCCTGTGCGGACCGGGGGCTCACCGCTGCCAACCAGCCCGTTTTGAAACGCGTATTCAATCATTTGCCGTTCGTTTTCTTTAATGCAGACAGCCCCGTCATGCACACCGCAGGTGCAGGCGGCCTCGCACAAAGCCGGGCACACCCGGGAAGTAAACTCCGGCAGGCAGTGGGTTTGATTCAGGCGGCGGTAAGCCTGTTCCCATTTCCCGCGCCAGATAAGGTCGTTGGTTTCGGGAATCAGATTGTGAAGCGGACACCCCGATACCATGCCGTTCATCATAACGCCGGACTGGCAGAAAGGAACGCCGCATTCCATGCAGCGACCGCCCTGCAGACGCTGCTGCTCCCGGGGCAATGCATCGTGAAATTCGCAAAAATCTTTCAGCCGCTCCAGCGGCGGGCGGGAAGGTCCTTCTTGTCTGCGATAATCCAAAAAACCGGTGGGTTTCCCCATAACAGGCTCCTCCTTTACTGTGCGTGGGTGCTGGCGTAAAACGCCTCGATCTGAGCGGATTCCCGGTCCATGCCCTGTTTTTCGAACTGGGCAGACAGCTGAAGCATCCGCTTGTAATCACCCGGAATGATTTTTTTGAATTTGGGAAGATATTCTTCGAAGGCCTCCAAAATCCGTTTGGCTTTCGGAGAACCCGTGGCCTGAAAATGAGCGCGGATCATGGACTGCAGTTCTTCGCGGTCAAATTTGGTGTCGACGCTCTCCATCAGGACCATCTCTCGGTTGAGGTTGCGATACAGTTCGTTCTTTTCGTCCAGCACATAGGCCACGCCACCGCTCATGCCGGCGGCAAAATTCTTCCCGGTGGGCCCCAGAACCACCACACAGCCGCCGGTCATATATTCGCAGCCGTGTTCGCCCACTCCCTCTACCACTGCGCGTGCACCGGAATTGCGCACACAGAAGCGCTCGCCGGCCAGGCCGTTGATATAGGCGGTACCCGACGTGGCACCATACAGCGCCACATTGCCCACAATGATGTTTTCTTCGGCGGAGAAGGGCGCATTGGCGGGCGGGAAGAGAATCAGTTTCCCGCCGGACAGCCCTTTCCCGAAATAATCGTTGCTGTCGCCGCATAGCGACAGGGTCAGACCGCGGGGAACGAATGCGCCGAAACTTTGGCCGCCCGCACCGATGCAGGAGAGATGAATGCAGTCTTCGACAAGACCGTCCGGATGCTGGCGGGTGATCTCGGCACCCAGCAGTGTTCCGAAAGCACGGTCTGTGTTCTGCAGGTGCACGGTTTTATGACAGGGAGCCTGGTTGGAAAGCGCCTCGCGGATATCCGCATCCTGCAGCAGCACGGCGTCATCCTTTGTCTTTTCCAGGTGGAAATCGTACGCGAAGGCCGGGTCGAAAGTCACCGGCGCATCGGTGGGCCGGGCGAGAATCGCGCTGAGGTCCAGTGCCGGGCCGTCCGGCCGGACAGGTGCGGGCTTCAGCAAATCGGTGCGGCCGACCATTTCGTCCAGCGTTCGAACACCCAGTTTGGCCATGTATTCCCGCAGCTGCCGGGCCACAAAGAGCATAAAGCGTTCTACATATTCCGGTTTGCCGCAAAAGCGTTTGCGCAATTCGGGATTCTGGGTTGCGATGCCCATGGGGCAGGTGTCCAAATCGCATACGCGCATCATCACGCAGCCCAGTGTTACCAGCGGTGCGGTGGCAAACCCGAATTCTTCGGCGCCCAGAAGCGCAGCGATGGCCACGTCCCGGCCGCTCATCAATTTGCCGTCGGTCTCCAGAATGACCCGGCGGCGCAGGCCGTTGCGAACCAGCGTCTGGTGTGCTTCGGCCAGGCCCAGCTCCCAGGGCAGGCCGGCGTTGTGGATGGAACTGAGCGGCGCCGCGCCGGTGCCGCCGTCATGCCCGGAAATCAGGATGACCTGTGCGCCCGCTTTCGCCACGCCGGCGGCCACCGTGCCCACCCCTGCCTCGGACACCAGTTTGACGGAGATGCGGGCATAGCGGTTGGCGTTTTTCAAATCGTAAATCAGCTGTGCCAGATCTTCAATGGAATAAATGTCATGATGAGGCGGCGGGGAAATGAGGCTGACGCCCGGTGTGGAGTGGCGTGTTTTGGCGATCCAGGGATAGACTTTCCGACCGGGAAGGTGGCCGCCTTCGCCGGGCTTGGCGCCCTGCGCCATTTTGATCTGCAACTCCTGCGCACTGACCAGATAGCGGCTGGTCACGCCGAACCGTCCGCTGGCAATCTGTTTGATAGCCGAACTGCGGTTATGGTCCGTCCCGGCAGACAAAAGACGCTCGTCGCTTTCACCGCCTTCGCCGCTGTTGGATTTGCCATGCAGGTGATTCATGGCCAGGGCCAGCGCTTCGTGAGCTTCCTGGGAAATGGAGCCGTAGGACATGGCGCCTGTTTTAAACCGCCGCACGATGGAATCCATGGGTTCCACTTCCTCCAGGGGAACCCCCTGCCGGGGAAAAGCAAAGTCCATGCAGCTGCGCAATGTGCCGGCATGTTCATCGTCCACACAGCGGGTGTATTCCTGGAAAAGCTCATAATTGTCTTCCCGGGTGGCACGCTGCAACAGATGGATGGTCTGCGGATTATAGCGATGGTGCTCTCCCTGGCTGCGCAGCTTGTGCTTTCCCACAGAAGGAAGGGCCAGATCCACCGGCAGGCCCAGCGGGTCAAAGGCCCGGGAATGCTGCGCCTCAGTGTGAGCGGCAATTTCTTTCAGCGTCAGTCCGCCGATTCGGCTGGTTGTCCCGGTGAAATAGGCGTCAATGACCTGCGGGGCGATGCCAAGCGCTTCAAAGATCTGGCTGTCCTGATAGGACTGAATGGTGGAGATGCCCATTTTGGATGCGATTTTGACGATGCCCTGCAGCACCGCGTGATCGTAATCTTCCACGGCTGCATAGTAATCTTTTTCAAGCAGGCCTTCTTCCGTCAGCTGGGCAATGGCGGCGTGGGCCAGGTAGGGATTGACCGCGCAGGCGCCATATCCCAGCAGCGCCGCAAAGTGATGGACCTCCCGCGGCTCGCCGGACTCCAGAATCAGAGACAGAGCCGTACACTTGCGCGTTTTGACCAGATGCTTGTGCACGGCGGAGACTGCAAGCAAAGAGGGAATCGCCACGTGGTTTTCGTCCACGCCCCGGTCGGACAAAATCAAAATATTGGCGCCGGCGCGATAGGCTTTGTCTACCTCAAGAAAAACTTTTTCCAGAGCCTGATCCAGCGGTGTGGTTTTATAAAACAGAATGGAGACGGTGGCCACCTGAAATCCGGGCCGCTTCATATGCTTGATTTTCAGAAGATCCAGATCGTTGAGAATAGGATTTTCGATTTTCAGCACCCGACAGTTTTCAGGCCGACGGTCCAGCAAATTTCCGCTTTTTCCTGCGTATACCGTGGTGGATGTGACGATCTTTTCCCGGGCTGCATCAATGGGCGGATTGGTCACCTGGGCGAACATCTGCTTGAAATAGGCGAACAACGGCTGATATTCCCGGCTCAGAACCGCCAGCGGCGTGTCCGTTCCCATGGCGCCAATGGCTTCGCTGCCGTTGAGCGCCATGGAAAGAACGGTTCCCCGCGTCTCTTCCCAGGTGTAGCCAAAAGCTTTCAGAAGGCGGGCGCGTTCCTCACCTTCCAGGGCAGGCACCCGCTCATTGGGGACATGCAGCTGCCCCAGCCGGACAAGGTAGCTGTCCAGCCACTCTCCGTAGGGCAGCGCGCCCGCATAGAATTCCTTCACATCTTCGTCGTTGAGAACCATGCCTTTCTGCGTGTCCGCCAGCAGCATTTTACCGGGGTGCAGGCGCTCTTTTTTCAGAATCTGCGCTTCATCCAGCTCCAGAACACCCACTTCTGAAGAGAGAATCAGGCGGCCGTCCGCAGTGATGCAGTAGCGGGACGGCCGCAGACCGTTGCGGTCCAGCACGGCCCCCATCACATCACCGTCGGAAAACAGGATGGAGGCTGGGCCGTCCCAGGGTTCCATCATGGTGGCATAGTATTGGTAAAAGTCGCGGCGCTCCTGCGAAAGGGTTTCGTTGTGGCTCCAGGGTTCCGGAATGGAGATCATGACAGCCAGCGGAAGGGGCATACCGCACATCATCAGAAATTCCAGGGAATTGTCCAGCATGGCAGAGTCCGAACCGGATGGATGGATCACCGGAAAGACCTTGCTCAAGTCCTGCGAAGAAAACGCTTCGGTGTGCAGCGTTTCCTCCCGGGCCAGCATTTTATCGACATTTCCGCGAATGGTGTTGATTTCGCCATTGTGAACAATGAGCCGGTTGGGATGTGCCCGCTTCCAGCTGGGTTCGGTATTGGTGGAAAACCGCGAGTGAACCATGGCGATGGCCGAGGTGAAGTCCGGCGCCTGCAGGTCTTCAAAGAATGTGCGAAGCTGCCCCACCAGAAACATACCCTTGTAGACAATGGTGCGGCTGGAGAGCGAGGCAACGTAGCTGCCGCTGTTGCTGTGCTCAAACACCCGGCGGACCACATACAGCTTTCGGTCAAACGCAAGCCCGGCGGGAATGGTTTCCGGTCGCTCTATAAACCCCTGCACAATGGCGGGCATACATGCTTTCGCCTTGCTTCCCAACACTAGGGGCGACACGGGTACGGTGCGCCAGCCGAGAAAGCGCAATCCCTCTTTTTTGACGATCACCTCAAACATTTTCTGTGCCTGGGTGCGCGCGTGCTCCTGCTGCGGGAAGAAAAACATGCCAACACCGTATGAGCGCTCTTCCCCAATGGAAATGTTCTCTTGGGCACAGACGCGGGCAAAAAATGCGTGGGGGATTTGGACCAGAATGCCGACTCCGTCTCCGGTGGCACCGTCTGCGTCTTTGCCGGCACGATGCTCCAGGTTTTCCACGATTTTCAGCGCGTCAGTGACAATAGCGCGGCTTTTCCGGCCGTGAATATCCGCTACGGCGCCGATGCCGCAGTTGTCGTGTTCCATCTGGGGGCAATACAACGGATAGAGGTTTTGGTCTTTCATAATCGGCCTCCTTGCCTGCATGAAAAAAGGCGTCAAAGGAGCCCCGGCCGCAAAAAGCCGAAGGTCCTTTGACGCCTTTGTCAAAGATACAATGTTCGTGTTTATGCGTTAAACTATACAGCTTTTTGCACGGGTTTGTAAAGGGGCAAAAAAAGAATTGTCATTTTGCGAAAATTTAAACCGAAACAGACAGGAATATTCGGTTGTTTTGTGAAAAAAGTCTCTTTTATTACTTTAAAGCAAATCGCCGAAAACCGGATTTTGGGACATGTATAGGGAGTTGACAACTGAAAAAAAGCGAGTATACTACACAGCATAAAGCAACGGCGCTTTGGGATGACCCGAGGCGCCGTTTCGTTTTATCCGAAAAACGCACGGGTGGGAAAAGGTCCGTTTCGCGTCGGCATTTTGGAAAGGAGCATTGTTATGGACAAACGAATTCCGGAACTGTATGGAAGCCTTGTGTTCAACGACCGCATCATGCGCGAAAAATTACCCAAGGATGTGTATAAGGCGCTGCGAAAGACCATTGACAACAATCTGCCGCTGGAGTTGGATGTCGCCAATTCCGTAGCGGTAGCGATGAAGGAGTGGGCGGTGGACAACGGAGCCACACACTACACCCACTGGTTCCAGCCGATGACGGGCTTCACCGCTGAAAAGCACGACAGTTTTATCACGCCTGTGGGCAGCGGTCAGGTCATCATGGATTTTTCCGGCAAAGAGCTGATCAAGGGCGAGCCGGATGCTTCCAGTTTCCCTTCCGGCGGCCTGCGCGCCACCTTTGAGGCTCGCGGCTATACGGCCTGGGACCCCACATCTCCGGCCTTCATCAAAGACGGCACGCTGTACATTCCCACGGCGTTCTGTTCCTACAGCGGCGAGGCTTTGGACAAAAAAACACCGCTGCTGCGCTCGATGGAGACGCTGAGCCGCGAGGCGGTCAAGGTTTTGCATCTGCTCGGCCACCCGGAAGTGTCCAACGTCTCCACCACCATCGGGCCGGAGCAGGAGTATTTTCTGGTGGACCGGAAACTGTACGAACAGCGCAAGGACCTGATTTTTACCGGCCGTACGCTGCTGGGGGCCATGGCACCCAAAGGGCAGGAGATGGAAGACCATTACTTCGGCGCACTGCGGCCCCGTGTGGCGGCATTTATGCACGATCTGGATGAAGAGTTGTGGAAGCTGGGCATTCCCGCAAAAACCAAGCACAACGAGGTGGCCCCGGCTCAGCACGAACTGGCGCCGGTGTTTGATACTGCCAACGTGGCGGTGGACCACAACCAGCTGACCATGGAAATGATGAAAAAAGTGGCGGATAAGCATGGTTTGGCCTGTCTCCTTCACGAGAAGCCCTTTGAGGGCATCAACGGCTCCGGCAAGCACAACAACTGGTCCATTCTCACCGACACCGGAGTGAACCTTTTGAACCCCGGCAAAACACCCAGCGAAAACACGCAGTTTCTGGTGTTCCTGCTGGCGGTCATCAAAGCGGTGGATGAATACGGCGATCTGATGCGCGTATCCGTTGCCAGTGCGGGCAACGACCACCGCCTGGGCGGCAACGAAGCGCCGCCCGCCATTGTTTCCATTTTCCTGGGAGACGAGCTGACGGCTGTGCTGGAAGCCATTGAAAATGACAGCTATTTTGACAAGCAGAAGAAAACTCCCATGGAAATCGGTGCGGCGGTGATCCCCCGTTTCTTCAAAGATTCCACAGACCGCAACCGCACCAGCCCCTTTGCCTTTACCGGAAACAAGTTCGAGTTCCGGATGCTGGGCTCCTCCCTCTCGGTGTCCGGACCGAACATTGTTTTGAACACGGCGGTAGCCGAGGCCCTGCGCCAGTTCTATGAAGAGTTGAAGGATGTGCCTTCGGATCAGATGGACGGTGCGGTGCATCAGCTTTTGAAGCGCGCTATCATCAAACACAAACGAATCATCTTCAACGGCAACGGCTATACCGAGGAATGGGTGCAGGAAGCTGCACGCCGCGGCCTGGACAATTTGGTGTCCACGCCGGATGCACTGCCCCGCTTTATATCTCCCAAGAGCATTGAGCTGTTTACCAGCCATCACATTTTCACCAAAGATGAGATCATGTCCCGTTATCTCATTCTGCTGGAAGGTTACAGCAAAACGTTGCACGTAGAGGCCAAGACGCTGCAGGCGATGATCCGCCATGAGTTTTTGCCGGCGCTGCTGGAGCAGATGGACAAAGTGGCGGTGTCGGTCCGCAACAAAAAAGCGGTGTTTGCGCATCTGGACTGCGGCGCCGAGGAAAAGCTTCTGACCCGGCTTTCGCAGGCCTACCAGAAGCTGGACCAGGAAGAGGAGTGGATGGAGGCCGACCTGGCCACAGCCGAAAAGCTGGAGGATGCTTTGGAATCCGCGCGGTTCTATCATGATGCGGTCCTGAAGCGCATGGATACGGTCCGCACAGTGGCGGATGCCGTTGAAGCGGATCTGCCCGATGGTGCGCTTCCGTATCCGAACTATGAGAAGCTGCTGTTTTCTGTTTAAAATTTAAAACAAAACAATCAACGCAAAGGCGCGTTCTCTGCCGGTGGCAGGGAGCGCGCTTTTGCGTTGGAAGGAGGAAGAACAATGTTGGAATATTCAGCGGTCAATACCATTTGGGTACTTGTGGGCGCGGTGCTGGTTTTATGCAGGCGGGCTTCGCAATGGTGGAAACGGGCTTTACGCGCGCCAAAAACGCAGGCAACATCATCATGAAAAACCTGATGGACTTCTGCATCGGAACACCGGTTTTCTTGCTGGTGGGGTTTGGTTTGATGTTCGGCGGCTCCGGTGCGCTGGTGGGGCGAATCGGCGGTCTGGCCAGTGAGGCAAACTACGGCACTTCCATGCTGCCGGATGGCGTTCCGTTTTTTGCATTTCTGATTTTCCAAACGGTGTTTTGCGCTACAGCGGCCACCATTGTGTCCGGCGCCATGGCAGAACGGACAAAATTTTCCGCATACTGCATTTACAGCCTCATCATCAGTCTGGTGGTCTATCCGGTTTCCGGCCACTGGATATGGGGCGGCGGTTGGCTTGCACAGATGGGGTTCCA
Source organism: Owariibacterium komagatae (assembly GCF_045865535.1). GTDB lineage: Bacteria > Bacillota > Clostridia > Oscillospirales > Ruminococcaceae > Ruthenibacterium > Ruthenibacterium komagatae. The sequence continues at coordinate 800,068 of NZ_AP031406.1, read as the reverse complement.
CGATTTTGCGGGTTCCGCTGCAGTACATCTGGCCGGCGGCGTGGCAGCCCTGATCGGTGCGTGGATCTTGGGTCCGCGCCTTGGCAAATACAGCCGGGACGGAAAACCCCATGCGATTCCGGGCCACAGCCTGACATTGGGCGCATTGGGCGTTTTCATTCTCTGGTTCTGCTGGTTCGGCTTTAACGGTTGCTCCACTGTGTCCATGAAGGGGCAGGCAATCGAGCTGGCGGGCAAGATTTTCGTGACCACCAACCTGGCAGCTGCGGTGGCTACCTGCACTGCCATGATCATCACCTGGATTCGCTACAAACGACCGGATGTGTCCATGACGCTGAACGGTACGCTGGCGGGGCTTGTGGCCATTACCGCCGGCTGTGACACCGTCAGCCCAACAGCTTCTGCTGTCATCGGCATACTGGCAGGTCTGACGGTGGTGTTCGGCATTGAATGGGTCGATCAGGTGTTGAAAGTGGATGACCCTGTGGGTGCTGTGGGCGTCCACTGTTTGAACGGCGCGCTTGGCACGATTTGTGTGGGGCTTTTTTCCGACGGAACCAGTACGCAGACCACAGGCCTGTTCCTGGGCGGCGGCTTCCACCTGCTGGGGATTCAGCTGCTGGGAGTGGCCGCAGTGGTTGTTTGGGTGGCGCTGACCATGGTAATCGTTTTCAAAGTAATTGAGCACACCGTCGGCCTACGGGTTTCCGCGGAGGAAGAAATTGCGGGTCTGGATGTGAAAGAACATGGTTTGGCCAGCAGCTATGCGGACTTCATCACCTGCGATCAGATGCCTGCGCTGGAAAGCGCTGCTCCGCAGACGCCTGCCCGCCGGGCAGAACCGGCTGCGGAAAGCGGAAAGATGAGCAAAGTGGTGATCGTCACACGGCAGAGCAAACTCAATGATTTGATGCAGGCCTTCAACCAAATCGGCGTGACGGGCCTTACCATCACCAATGTGCTGGGCTGCGGTACCCAGAAAGGTGCGACACAGTTTTACCGGGGCGTGCCCATGGAAATCAATCTGCTGCCCAAGGTCAAGGTGGAAGTGGTGGTCGGAAAAGTACCGGTCCAACAGATCATCGATACCGCACGAAATGTGCTGTATACCGGCCGCATCGGCGATGGAAAACTGTTTGTGTACGACATTGAAAACGTGGTGAAAGTCCGCACAGGCGAAGAGGAAATCGCCGCCTTGCAGGACACTTGTGAAGAATAAAACAACCGTTGACAAATCCTCAACCCTTGCTATAATATTCTGGTAGAATATTGAAAGAGGACAACGGCGTCCATCTTTTTGCCCGGTCGGGCAAAGGGGTGGGCGCCGTTTCTCATTTTGAAAAAAGACGAGGAGTGTGCGTAAAGAATGGCGGCAAAACACATTTTTGTAACCGGCGGCGTAGTGTCCGGGCTGGGAAAGGGCATCAGTGCGGCCAGCCTGGGACGGCTGCTGAAGCAGAGGGGGCTGAAGGTGGCGGCTCAGAAGCTGGACCCTTACATGAACGTGGATCCGGGGACCATGAGCCCCTACCAGCACGGCGAGGTGTTTGTGACAGAGGACGGTGTGGAAACCGATTTGGACCTGGGGCATTATGAGCGTTTTATCGATGAGGATCTGAACAAGCTGTCCAATTTGACCAGCGGACGGGTCTACTGGAACGTTCTGCACAAAGAGCGCGCCGGGGAATATCTGGGCCGTACGGTCCAAATCATTCCGCACGTGACCAATGAGATCAAGGCGTTTGTATACGGCATTGCGGATTACACGGGAGCAGACGTGGTCATCACAGAGATCGGCGGCACCATCGGCGATATTGAGAGCCAGCCATTTCTGGAAGCGATTCGCCAGATCAGCCGGGAGATCGGCCGTGAAAACTGCATGTTTCTGCATGTGGTCCTGGTGCCCTATCTGAAATGCTCCGGCGAGCACAAGACCAAGCCCGCGCAGCACTCTGTTCATGAACTGCAGAGCATGGGCATCATGCCGGATGTGATCATCGCCCGCTGCGACGAGCCGCTGGAAGACGGAATCTTGCAGAAAATTGCCGCTTTCTGCAATGTGGAGCCGGATTGCGTGATTGAAAACCGCACACTGGGCAGCTTGTACGACGTGCCGCTGATGCTTCATGCCGCACATCTGGACGACCTTGTCTGTCGCCATTTCGGCTGGGAAACGCAGCAGCCGGAGATGGCCGAATGGAAGGCGCTTTGCGGGCGCATTGCCACGTTGTCCCGGGAAGTGACCATTGCCATTGTGGGAAAATATGTGGAACTTCATGATGCCTATCTGTCCGTGGTGGAGGCGCTGTACCACGGCGGGTATGAAAACGACGCACGGGTGCGCCTGCGCTGGGTGGATTCCGAACAGCTGGATGACACAAACGTTGCCGAGCGGTTGGCCGGTGCGGACGGGATTCTGGTGCCGGGCGGTTTTGGACAGCGCGGAATTGAAGGGATGATCTGCACGGCGCGCTGGGCACGTGAAAACGGCGTTCCCTATTTTGGAATTTGTTTGGGAATGCAGATCGCCGTAATAGAAGCCGCCCGGGACCTGTGCGGATTGCAGGATGCCAATTCCCGGGAATTTTCTCCCGAGGCGGAGCACTGTGTCATCGATTTGATGGCTGACCAGAAAGGGGAAGTGCCCAAGGGCGGGACCATGCGTCTGGGCGCTTACCCGTGCCGCTTGCGGGAGGGCAGCCGGCTGCGTGGTATCTACGGATGCAGCGAAATTCGGGAAAGACACCGCCATCGTTATGAGGTGAACAACGACTACCGGGAACAGCTGGAGAAGGCGGGCGTCGTGCTCAGCGGTACCTCGCCGGACGGACATCTGGTGGAGGCAATGGAGTATTCCGCACATCCGTTTTTTGTGGGCGTGCAGTATCACCCCGAATTCAAAAGCCGTCCCAACAAGGCGCATCCTATTTTCCGCGCCTTCATTGCGGCGGCGCTGGAGCATGAGGATCGCCGGTGAAAAATGCGGCGCTTTGTCTTGACGAAACAGGGCGCCGGGACTATAATGAAGAACATGAAACAGCAAAGGCGCTGCGTTCTTCCCCAAGGGTGACGCAGCGTTTTTTTACTTTTAAGCATCTGTAAAGGAGGGGTTTCATGAGCCATACCCTGTCACAGCTTCTTTCCTTTATTGAGGAAAACGATACAAAGTTTATCCGGCTGGCGTTCTGCGATATTTTCGGTGTGCAGAAAAACATTGCCATCATGGCCAGTCAGCTTCCCCATGCGGTGGAAAAAGGGGTTTCCTTTGACGCATCGGCCATTCCCGGGTTTGCCAATGTGGCTGAATCGGACTTGTTTCTGGTGCCGGACCTGGATACGTTTTCGTTGCTGCCCTGGCGGCCCAGCGAGAGTTGTGTAGGCCGTTTTTTCTGCAATATCCGTTATCCGGACGGCCGCCCGTTTGAGGGAGACGGCCGGTATCTTCTGCAGCAGATGGAGCAGAAGGCCGCGCAGGCCGGTTACCGGTTTCTGCTGGGACCGGAGTGCGAGTTTTATCTGTTTGAAACCGATGAAAGGGGTCGCCCCACGCTGACGCCCTTTGACGAAGCAGGCTATTTTGATGTGGCGCCCATGGACCGTGGCGAAAATGTGCGGCGGGAGATTTGCCTGACCATGGAGGAAATGGGCATCCAGCCCGAGCGCAGCCATCACGAACAGGGGCCCGGTCAGAATGAGATCGATTTTCGTTGTGCGTCTCCTCTGCAGGCCGCTGATGACCTGATGACCATGCACGCAGTGGTCAAAGCGGTCGCGGCGCAGAATGGGCTGTTTGCCTCATTCCTGCCCAAACCGCTGCCGAGCAAAAGCGGAAGCGGGCTGCATCTGAATCTGTCCATTTTGAAGGACGGCAAAAATCTGTTTGAACATTTTGCGGAACATCCCGACCCGACGGCGGCTTCCTTTTTGGCCGGTGTGATGCGGCGCATGCCGGAAATCACCGCCTTTGCAGATCCGCTGCCTGGTTCTTACCGGCGTCTGGGCTGCTTTGAAGCGCCGGGTGTGGTCAGCTGGTCCAGTCAGAACCGATCGTCTCTGATTCGGGTCCCGGCGGCCCAGGGTGCGGACTGCCGAATGGAACTGCGCAGCCCGGACCCGGCCTGCAACTCTTACTATGTAACCGCGTTGCTGTTGGCGGCCGGGTTTGAGGGCGTGCAGGAAAAGCTTCCGCTGCCGGAACCGTCCAATTATGATGTGTACGCCCATGGACGGGAGCGCGGTCTGACACCGCTGCCCTCCAGTTTGGGGCAGGCGGTGGAACTGGCGCAAAAAAGTGCGTTTTTGCGCAGTGTGATTCCGGAGAAAATTTTGGAGAATTATCTTCAGCACAAGCAGCGCGAGGCTCGGGCTTACACCGACAGTGAAAAGCCGTATGATTATGAGCTTCGGCAGTACTTCAGCCGCGTATAACCGGCTGGGGAAGAGGGGGAGGTGAACAGGGTGCCAGGTGTGTTGATTGCGAGCGACCGACAGTATCACGAGGCCTTGCGGGCGGTTTTCGCTGCGGGCGGGCAGCCTGTTCGCTGCTGCACCAGTGCAGGAGAGGCGCGGCGCGCGCTCTGCGGCGGCGATTTTTCGTTGCTGATCGTCAATGCGCCACTGCCGGATGAATTTGGAAAGGATCTGGCTGCACAGGCGGTACACGACGGGATGGACAGTATTTTGCTGTGCGCTGCGCCGCAGGCGGACAAGGTGGCGGCGGGGCTTGAAAAGTACGGCGTTTATGTGCTTTCCAAACCGCTTTCCCGTCAGCAGGCGTTGTTTGCACTGCGGGTCATTCGAACCGGACGCCAGCGGATGCGCCGGGTGATGGAGCAGAATGCCCGGCTGACCAAACGGCTGGACGAAGCGCGCGTTGTGTCGCAGGCAAAATGTGCGCTGGCTCGCTGTCAGGGCATGACCGAGGAACAGGCGCACCGCGCCATTGAAAAGCGTGCAATGGATGAGCGCATTTCCAGCCGGGAGGCTGCGCTGGAAATTCTGAAGCTTTTTGAGACAACAGAAGATTGAAAAACAAACGGGCAAAGGCGCCCGCATGCGCAGAGAACACAAACTCTGTGCGCGCGGGCGCCTTTGCTCATTTTTGTAAGGGAGAGAGATACTATGAAAAAATTACCGCGTTACGTTCCCATCGATTACGCCCAATATGCGCCGGACATTCCCGACGAACAGCGCAAGACCTTTTACGGCCTGCCGCGGCAGGTGCAATTCTGCCGGGAATGCGTGATGAGTAATCAAAAACCAAACAGCTGTTATGAGTTTGAACATACCATTCATTCGCTGAAAAAAACCATGGTCATTCAGCAGGATGGCGTGTGCGATGCCTGTCATGCCTGTCACAACAAAGAGGGCAAGATCGACTGGGCTGACCGGGAGCGGCAGCTGCGGGAACTGTGTGACCGTTATCGGCGCACCGATGGCGGGTATGACTGCCTTGTGCCGGGAAGCGGAGGAAAGGACAGTTTTTATGCTGCGCATCTGCTGAAATACAAATACGGCATGCATCCGCTGACGGTCACATGGGCACCGCACATCTATACCCCCTGGGGCTGGAAGAACTTTGAGGCGTGGATCCACGCGGGATTTGACAACTATTTGTGCACGCCCAACGGGCTGACGCATCGCCTTTTGACGCGCCTTGCCACAGAAAATCTGTTCCATCCCTTTCAGCCGTTTATTCTGGGTCAGAAGCAGCTGGCCCCCAAAATGGCTGCCAAATTCGGCATTCCTCTTGTGTTTTATGGTGAAAACGAAGCGGAGTTCGGCAACCCGATTGCGGACAACGACTCTGCGCTGCGGGACGAGCACTTCTTTTCCACCAATGATTTCGACCATATTTACCTGGGCGGCGTCTCTCTGCGCCAGCTGGAAGAAGACTTCGGCATCGACAAAGCGGATCTTGCGATTTATCTGCCCTGCGAGACCAGCGATGTGGAGAAAAACCATATCCAGGTGCACTATATGGGCTATTATGAAAAATGGCATCCGCAAGGCGCCTATTATTACAGCGTAGAGCACGGCGGCTTTGTGCCCAGTCCTGAACGCACGGCGGGCACTTATTCCAAGTACAATTCCATCGACGATAAAGTGGATGATTTTTTCTATTACACCACCTACATCAAATACGGTGTGGGCCGTTGCACGTACGACGCAGCGCAGGAGATTCGAAACAAGGAAATCACGCGGGACGAAGGGGTGGCGCTGTGCAAAAAGTACGACGGCGAATTTCCCATGCGCTTCGCGGATGAGGTGTTCCGCTATCTCTCCATCGACAAAGAGCATTTTGGCCGTGCGGCGGATTGTTTTGAACAGCCGGAGATGGATCTTGCTTACTTCATGCATCTGGCAGACCGCTTCCGTTCGCCGCATTTGTGGCAGTACAAGGACGGACGATGGAGTTTGCGCCACACGCCTTTTGATGGAGAGAGTGCTTGCGGATACGGTGCTCCGCAGGAGGAAAAACCATGAGCCCCCGGCGTTTGCGCGTCATTGCGCGCCTGGATGTGAAGGATGCGTTCCTGGTCAAGGGCATTCAGTACGAGGGACTGCGCAAGCTGGGGGATCCCCATGACTTCGCGCTGCGTTATTACCAGCAGGGCATCGATGAACTGGTGTATCTGGATACCGTGGCAAGCCTGTACAACCGCAGCAACCTCTCCGGAATATTGGAGCGTACGACCCGGGATGTATTTATTCCCATCACGGCAGGCGGCGGCGTGCGCAGCGTGGAGGACATGGCGGCACTGCTGCGCGCCGGTGCCGACAAAGTGGCGGTCAACACCGCCGCCTTGCACGACCCGGAACTGCTGACCCGGTGTGCCCGGGCGTTCGGCCGACAGTGTGTGGTTTTGAGTATTCAGGCAAAACGCTGTGCCGGCGGCTGGGAGGCCTATTATGACAATGGCCGGGAACACTCCGGCCGGGATGTGATGGAATGGGCGCGGGAAGGTGCCGAGCGCGGTGCCGGGGAAATCTTGCTCACCAGCGTGGACCGGGAAGGGTTTCAGAAAGGAATGGATCAGGACCTGATTGCGGCGGTTACCGCACAGGTGGAGATCCCGGTCATTGCGGCCGGAGGGGCGCAAAATGCCGAAAGTCTGGCGCTGGCGGCTGAAAATGGAGCCGATGCGGTGGCGTTGGGCAGTGCACTGCATTACGGGAAAACAAGCATTCCGGAGCTGAAGCAGGCACTTCGAAACAAAGGGCTCGAGGTGAGAATATGAATGTGACGGTGATTGACTATGGCCGCAGCAATCTGCTCAGCGTACAGCGTGCGCTGGAATATTGCGGCGCCCAGGTAGATCTGGCGAAAGAGCCGGCTGAAATTGAAACAGCGGAAAAACTGGTTTTGCCCGGTGTTGGCGCCTTCGCGGACGGCATGGCAATGCTGGAAAAGACGCAGCTGGACCGTGCAATTCTGCAGAAAGTCCGACAGGGAACACCTCTGCTGGGCATTTGTCTGGGAATGCAGATGTTGTTTGAACAAAGCAGTGAAGGCGGTGTTTGCAAGGGCTTGGGGCTTTTGCCGGGCCGGGTGGAACATCTTCCAATGCAGGGGTTGGATGGTGAAGCGCTGAAATGCCCGCAGGTGGGCTGGAGCGCACTTCATTTTTTACCTGCAGCGAAAAACAGCGTCCTTCGGAATGTCCCGGCAGGCGGGCAGGCCTATTTTGTGCACAGTTATCACGCGGTGCCGGCCCGGGAAGACGACCGGCTGGCAGACGTACGATACGGCGGCGTCCGCGTTTGTGCGGCCGTGCAGAGAGACAACGTAATGGGGGTTCAGTTTCATCCGGAAAAAAGCGGTGAAGTGGGACTGTCCATTTTGCGCACTTTTTTACAAAGTACATTCATGTGAAAAAAGCGCCGGCATTAGCCGGCGCTTTTTTGTCCGGACCGAACGATCCGGTTATTCGGTATAAATCTGCTGACTTCCGCTGATGGCTTTTCCCAGATACGTGTCGATCCATTGCGAAGCAGCTGTAAGATCCCGGGCGCGAAGATAGGTATACAGCGTCTCGGTGTTGCGACAAAGGGCTTCGATGCCGTACAGCCGGCAGAAGCGCACCCACAGAGTGATGACAGGCGCTTTAAATGAATAATAAATCAGGGGGAGAATACTGTTGCCGCCCGCAAGGGCCAGTTCGTGCTGAAATTGGAAAGCAGTTTCCGCAGCCTGCGCGGCATCTTCCGAAGCGGCAAGCTTTTCCAGAATATCCCCCAGGCGGGCCAGCGACTCATCAGAAGCATGGCGGATGGCGCTTTCCACTGCCAGGTGCTCCAGCGCACGGCGCACTTCCAGAATCGAACGGATTTCGTCTTTTCCCAGCACGCCGCCGCGAAATTCCATGATGGCGATCAAAGTGCTCAGGTTTCCCTCACGGCGATAGTCCGCCACGCATGTGCCCTGCCGGGGGCGAACTTCCAGAAAGCCCTGGCCGGCCAACTCGGCCAGTCCGCCGTTGACCACGGCTCGGCTGACCTGCATCTGACGGGCAAGTTCCCGTTCGGGCGGCAGTTGTGTGCCCACGGGCAATTCTCCCGAAAGAATTTTTCCCTGAAGCTGCTGCACAAACAGATCTTTTAAGCTGGGGGCCGAAAGTCTGGTAAACTCCACAAAAAACACCTCTTTTGTAACATTGGCTATACCACATACCACAAGGCTATTTTATCATACAATTTGTCCAATGAAAAGAGAGGCTTTTGGGCTATTCCCCAAATTATACCAATGTTTATTGACGCTTTTTCACAAGAATGTTACTTTATTAACGAAGAGAAAATTGTGAAAATTTTGTGTGAATCACTCTGGATAAGCCAGAATGAGAAGAGGAGAGAACGCGATGGATGAAGTGAAAGTTCTGCAGGTCAAGCAAAGCGTGTTTGCGGCCAATGACCGGCAGGCGGATCAGCTGCGGGCGCAGCTGAAGAAAAAAGGCATCTTTTTGCTGAATCTGATGTCGTCGCCGGGGTCTGGCAAGACCACTACGCTGAAACGGACGATTGAGATGTTGGGCGGTGAATTCCGTATCGGGGTGATGGAGGCGGACATTGATTCCGATGTGGATGCCCGCGCTATCGCGGTCACCGGCGCCAAGGCGATTCAGCTGCACACGGGCGGCATGTGCCATCTGGATGCGGAGATGACCCGGCAGGGGCTGGAAGGACTGGATGCGGACGATGTGGAACTGGCCATTCTGGAAAATGTGGGCAATTTGGTGTGCCCGGCCGAGTTCGATACAGGCGCAGTAAAAAATGCCATGATCCTTTCCGTGCCGGAAGGACACGACAAACCGTTGAAATATCCGCTGATGTTTTCTGTGTGCGATGTGGTGCTCGTCAATAAAATGGATGTAATGCCGTATTTCGATTTTGATTTGGACCAATGCCGCGCATACGTGCAGATGCGCAATCCCAATGCGGTGGTAATTCCCATTTGTGCCAGAACGGGCGAGGGAATGGGGCCGTGGATCGAGTGGCTGCGCAGCCAGATTCTCGCCTGGCGCGCGGATGATTTTGCGACAGAGAAAGTAGAGGTATGAAATGAGTCAGACACATTTTCCGCTGGATGAAAGCAAATTGTCTTTTTCCATTCCGAAGGATGAAAAGCCGCGGGAAAAGATTATGAAACTGGGACAGATGATTACTGACCGTGTGCCGGCCAAGCTGCGTCCGCTCACAGCGGAGGACCCGGAATATTGGGGCCTGGCAGGGCTTGTAACCGATGAGATGGCGGATGTGGCGTTGAAAATGAAAGTGCGCAAACCCATGACGCTTCCGCAGCTGGTCAAAGCGACGGGGAAAAGTGCCGAAGAACTGGAACCGCTGTTGTATCAAATGAGTTACATCGGCCTTCTGGAGTACAACTGGGAAAACGAGCGCCGAGAAAAACAGTATGTTCTGCCCATGTTCGTGCCGGGCAGCGCCGAGTTTTTCAACATGCAGAAACACCAGATCGATGAGCATCCGGAAGTAACTGCCTTTTTTGAGCGAATGACCTTTTTGCCGCTGGAGCACATTACGGCGATGGTGCCGCCGGGCGGTGCGGGCATCGGCATGCACGTCATTCCGGTGGAAAAGGCCATCGAAACGGAAAATCAATCTGTGGACATCGAGCACATTTCCCATTGGCTGAAAAAATACGACGGAAAATATGCTGCGAGTCCCTGTTCCTGCCGCATGTCCCGCGCGAAGCTGGGAGAGGGGTGCGGTGATGACCCGGAAGACTGGTGCATCGGCGTGGGAGATATGGCTGATTACCTGGTGGAGACCAAGAAAGGTCATTATGTGGATTATGACGAAGTGCTGCACATTCTCAAGCGCGCAGAGGACAATGGTTTTGTGCACCAGATCACCAACATCGACGGTGAAAACAAAATTTTTGCCATCTGCAACTGCAATGTAAATATTTGCAATGCACTGCGCACCAGCCAGCTGTTTAATACGCCCAATATGAGCCGCTCGGCCTATGTGGCAAAGGTGGAGACCGAAAATTGTGTGGCCTGCGGGCGCTGCGTGGAATACTGTCCTGCGGGCGCTGTCAAGCTGGGGCAGAAGCTGTGCACGAAAAACGGCCCGGTGCAGTATCCGCGCAAGGAACTGCCGGATAAAATCAAGTGGGGGCCGGAGAAGTGGGACATCGATTACCGGGACAAAAACCGGATCAACTGCTATGACACCGGCACGGCTCCCTGCAAAACGGCGTGCCCTGCGCACATTGCGGTTCAGGGGTATCTGAAAATGGCGGCCCAGGGCCGTTACCGGGACGCGCTGGCGCTGATCAAGAAAGAAAATCCCTTCCCGGCGGTTTGCGGGCGTGTGTGCAACCGGCGCTGTGAAGATGCCTGCACTCGCGGGACCGTAGACCAGGCCGTGGCCATTGACGCGGTGAAAAAGTTTATCGCGCAGCAGGACCTGAATGCACAGACGCGTTATGTGCCGCCCATTGTGCCGCCTTCCAACCGGGGCGGATTTGACCAGAAAATCGCAGTGATCGGCGCGGGTCCGGCCGGACTGTCCTGCGCGTATTATCTGGCGGAAAAAGGATACCGCCCCACGGTCTTTGAAAAGAATGAAAAGCCCGGCGGTATGCTGGTATACGGAATTCCTTCTTACAAGCTGGAAAAAGATGTGGTGGCGGCCGAGGTGGACGTTCTGCGTCAGATGGGCGTGGAAATCCGCTGCGGTGTGGAAGTTGGCCGCGACGTGACGCTGGATGAACTGCGCAAACAGGGATATCAGGCGTTCTACGTGGCCATTGGCTGTCAGGGAGGACGCCGTGCGGGCGTTCCCGGCGAAGAGGCGGCGGGCGTGATGACTGCGGTCGAGTTCTTGCGCAACGTGTGCGCAGACGAACATCTGCGTGTGCAGGGCAGAGCGGTGGTGATCGGCGGCGGCAACGTGGCCATTGATGTGGCGCGCTCCAGCCTGCGGTGCGGAGCACAGCAGGTGGAGATGTATTGTCTGGAACAGCAGAATGCAATGCCCGCATCAGCCGAAGAAGTGTCCGAAGCGCTGGAAGAGGGCGTTTTGCTGAACTGCGGCTGGGGCCCCAAGGAGATTCTCACCGACGGCGGAAAAGTGGTGGGTGTCGTGTTCAAGCGCTGTGTGTCCGTGCTGGATGAGGCGGGCCGTTTCGCGCCTGTATACAACGAAGAAGAAACCATGACCGTTCCCTGCGAAAATGTATTTTTGAGCATTGGCCAAAGCATCGAATGGGGCGAGTTGCTGCAAGGATCGCGGGTGGAATTGGCAGGCGGCGGCCGCGCGAAAGCGGACGCGCTGACCTATCAAACCGCCGAACCGGATGTTTTTGTGGGCGGCGATGTTTATACCGGCCCCAAATTTGCCATTGATGCCATTGCGGCGGGCAAGGAAGGCGCGGTCTCCATTCACCGTTTCGTACAGCCCAACACCAGCCTGACCATTGGACGGAACCGACGGGATTTCAAGGAACTGAACAAGGCAGACGTTGTTCTGGAAAGCTACGATACTTCTTCCCGGCAGGAGGCGGGCATGGATGCGTCTATCGATGCGGCGCGTTCTTTCCGCGATGCCCATAAAACACTGACCGAGGAGCAGGTCCGCAAGGAGACGGCGCGCTGCCTGGGATGCGGCGCTTCGGTGGTGGACCCCAACAAGTGTATCGGGTGCGGAATTTGCACCACCAAGTGCGAATTTGACGCGATCCGCCTGCACAGAGATTTGCCTGAATGCAGCAAGATGGTTCGCACAGAAGATAAATTCAAGGCGATTCTGCCCTATATGATCAAGCGGGAGATCAAGATTCGCTTCGGCAAGAAGGAACCGTGAGCTATGCACGAATTGGGAATTGTATTTCATATTATTCGCAGCGTGGAAGAGGTGGGCCGCGCCAATCAGGTGCGGCACATCCGCGCAGTGGCATTGGAACTGGGCGAGGTGTCCGGTGTGGTGGAAGAGTATCTGCAGGATTGCTGGAAGTGGGCGGCTGCCCGTTCCGCAATGCTGGACGGTGCGCAATTGAAGGTGCGCACCATCCCGGCGCGAACCGTGTGCGAAGCGTGCGGAGAAGTCTATCCTACGGTGCAGTACGGCCGGCAGTGCCCGGCCTGCAAAAGCGAACAGACACACCTTGTTCAGGGCAATGAAATGATGATCCAGGAGATCGAGGTGGACCCGGAAAGCGAAGCGATTCCCGCGGCGGATGAATGAGAAAAAGGGTAATTGAGAGAGGAGTTTTATCATGTTGTTTCAAATTTACGGAGAAAATGCCGGTTATCAGCTTTTGGGCTGGCTGCTGGTGTTCGCAGGGTTGATTGTGGTGAATGAACTGTCCCGCAGGACCAAAAAAGGCGGCATCTTTTTCTTCCTGCTGCTGCCGGCCGGCCTGACGGTCTATTTTATTTCCATCTATGTGGGCGCGGCCATGGGCGCCGAGTGGGCGCTGAACAACCCGACCTACGTACATATGAACAGCTGGTTCCATTATGCAAAACTGTACGCGGCAACGGCGGGCTGCATCGGGTTTATGATGCTCAAATACAAATGGGGAATTGCAAAAAACGATTGGTTTAAGGTGTTCCCGTTTGCCATTGTGGCCATCAACATCCTGATTGCCGTGGGCAGCGACTTTGAATCCGGCATCCGCGGTGCGCTGGCGCTGGCGGAAACGGGAGACCGCTGGTGGCTGTCCAGCGAGAACGTCTGGCTGTATGGCGGCTGGTGGAACTGGGTCAACGGCATTGCCGGCATCCTGAATATCTTCTGCATGACCGGCTGGTGGGGCATCTACACTTCCAAAAAACAGCAGGATATGCTCTGGCCGGACATGACGTTCCTTTACATTATCGCGTACGATTTGTGGAACTTTGAGTATACCTACAACAACCTTCCCACGCATGCCTGGTACTGCGGTCTGGCGCTTCTGCTGGCGCCCACCTTTGCCAATGCGCTGTGGAACAAGGGCGGCTGGATTCAGAACCGCGCCAATACGCTGGCTCTGTGGTGCATGTTTGCACAGGTGTTCCCGCTGTTCCAGGATGCCAGCGTCTTCTCCACGTTGCCGATTCTTTATACCGACGGCGTAATGGATGCAGCGGTTCGTCCCACTTCGGCGGACCCGACCATGCAGGGCGTAATCGCCATTCTGGCACTGGCTGCCAACGTGATCGTGCTGGCTATTATTATCAAGCGTTCGCTGGAGCAGAAGAAGAATCCGTACAAGAATGAAATTTTCACCGATCAGAGAGATTTCCAGCTGGCCATGGCGCGGGCGGAAAACAACTGAAAAGGCCCCGCCGAAAGGCGAGCCCGAAATTGGATATTGGCGCAGGAAAACACAGTCGGTGTTCAGGCACGCCAGCCACAGAATTCACACAGAGACTGAAACGATTCCGTGTTTTCTTCCAGAATGTTTTGAAGGTGGCAGAAGAAAGTTTTCAGATGAGACATAAAAATGCATCCTTTCGTTGTGTTTGTTTTGAACAGGTTTTATCTTACTGTCCGATGATAAACATTGGGTAAACAAAGCGGTTTATGATTCGTTTAACTTTGTGAAAAAAGGCGACAGCCAAGCGGCTGTCGCCTTTTTATATATCCTGAACAGGCAGCACAACGGTGATTCGCGTCCTGATGCCAGGGCCTGCTTACTCTCCGCAAAATCGGAGGAGAGATGTTGGAAAATGCAGTATGCTGGCTGATATTGTTGTTATCTTCTGCCATACCGTGCAGAACGGACACACGGTCCCTTTTCACTGCTTAACAAAAAAGGCAGCCCTTGGCGGGCTGCCCGAATCACAGTGGGTTTAGAAGAACAGGTCTTTGCTGGGGTATACAGGCTCGCAGGTCAGGCGAAGGCCCATTTTGCGCAGCGTGCCCTCGTCACCGGTGTGCAGCATGGTGGTGGAGTGCATTTCGCAATCGCGCAGCGTGGACAGTTCTTCCATGGCGCGGGCCGTCATGGTGTTGGTGGCAGCGGTGATGGCCAGGGCTGCCAGAACATCGTCCACTTTCAGTACGCTGGAACGGCTTCCCAGAATATTGATCTTCAGTTTCAGAATCGGTTCCAGAACAATGGGGCTGATGAGCATCAGCGAATCGTCGATGCCGGCCAGCACTTTGATGGCGTTCAGAACGCAGGAAGAGGAAGCGCTCATCAGATTGGACGCTTTTCCGGTGACGACCTGTCCGTTGGGGAGCTGGATAGCCGTAGCGGCTACGCCGGATGCTTTGCTCTTTTCAAGAGCCGGGTCCACCACAGCGCGGTCATGGGGATTAATGCCCATCTCCTGCATGATGCGCTTGATTTTGTCCACGGCATCCTGAGTCCCTTTGCCCTGCTTATGGTCGCACAGCGCTTTGAAGAAACGGCGAATGATTTCCTGTCCGGATGCCTCGCGGACCACCTGATCGTCCGTGATGGCGTAACCGACCATATTCACGCCCATGTCGGTGGGAGACTGATATACATTGTCTCCGGAAATGCGGGACAGGATGTTCCGCACGATGGGGAATGCCTCTACGTCGCGGTTGTAGTTGACAGTGGTTTTTCCGTAGGCTTCCAAATGGAACGGATCGATCATATTCACGTCGGCCAGATCGGCGGTAGCCGCCTCATAAGCCAGGTTGACCGGATGTTTCAGCGGCAGGTTCCATACGGGGAAGGTCTCGAATTTGGCATAACCTGCCCGGCGGCCCAGCCGAATCTCGTGATACACCTGGGACAAGCAGGTGGCCAGTTTGCCGGAGCCGGGACCGGGAGCGGTCACGACCACCAGAGGTTTGGTTGTTTCGATGTAAGGGTTGGCGCCGTAGCCTTCGTCGCTGCAGATGTAATCAATATCAGTGGGATAGCCCTTGATGGGACGATGAATGTAGTTTTTAACGCCGCGCATGGTTAGCTTCATGCTGAAGGCGTCCGCTGCGCTTTGACCAGTGTACTGGGTGATGACCACGCTGTTTACGCTGATGCCCATGGCGGTGATGTCGTCGATCAGGCGCAGAACCTCCATGTCATAGCTGATGCCAAGGTCCGCACGAACTTTGGTCTTTTCAATGTCACCGGCGCTGACCGCAAAAATGATCTCCGCCTGATCGCGCAGTTCATACAGAAGCCGGATCTTGCCGTTGGCGTCGTAACCCGGCAGAACGCGTGCCGCATGATAATCGTCGAACAGTTTTCCGCCGAATTCCAGATACAGCTTGCCGTCAAAATGACTGATTCGCTCCAGAATATGTTCTTTTTGCTTTTGAATATAAAGGCTGTTGTCAAACCCTTTTTGCATACGATGCTGCCCCTCTTCCCATTCTGATAAAGACTGTAAAATAACAAGATGCCGGAACACGCCGGCATGAACACAACTATTAATAAGGATACCATTAAATGGCCTGATTAGACAAGTTCCTTTCAAAAAAATGTTTGTTAAAATTATCACGTTGAAACCCGTCAGAATTTGGTATTCCTGCATGAAAAACTGAAAATTCCGCTCTGCGGATTCTCGGTTTGCTTTTCGGGCAAAATGTAAATGTTGGATTGCACAACTTTGGAAAAGTATACAATAAAAAAAGATGGTTTTCGTTTGTGTTTACGCAGTTTTTTCGTTATAATATAAAGTAAATTTGTACGGTACAGGCGGTGCGCGCTTTGCAGAAAAACGGATGGCTGAAAGTGATGCGGTATTTGTCGTGGCTCACCCAAGTGGGGTTTTCCATGGCGGCACCGCTCATTCTGCTTTTGCTGGGGGCCCATTGGCTGGTGAACAGCCGCGGCTGGGGCGTTTGGGTCTATGTGGCGGCCATTGTACTGGGCATTGGCGCGGGTGCTTCGTCCTTTGCGCAGTTTGCAGGCTTTTTTCAGCGTCAAATGCAGGAAAAGCCGGACGGGGACAGCTCCTCTTTGGACGCGTCGAAAAAAAAGAAATAAAGGAGGAACCCGATGCATAAAACTTCATCAGCCATCGTGAAAACGACCGGCCAGATCGCACTGGGCGAGGCGGTCGGATTGGTTGTGATGGTGGCGGTGTTTGCGCTTTTGGGGCAATTTGATTACACGGTAGTGACCGGTGCGCTTTTGGGCGGTGCGGGCGCCGTGCTCAATTTCTTTTTGATGTCCCTTACCGTAAAGAAGTCAGCGGGGCGCGGTGTACAGGGAAAGAACCGCATGATTTTGTCCTATTTCCTGCGGATGCTGCTGATGGTCGGCGTGATGGTTGTGGGAATCATTTGTCCGTATTTCCACTGGCTGGCCGTAATGCTGCCTTATCTCATGCCCACGCTGACGATTTACGCCATGCGGTTGCTGGGCCTTTACCGGCCCGAGCAGGGCGATTCGTAAAGTAATAAAAGGCCCGGCCGCCTGGCCGAGCTGATTTTAGGGGAAAAGAGAGGTGATCAAGCAGCAATGGAAATTTCAATCAACGGCGCACCGGTTTGTTTTACGCTGGATGTGTTTGGCGGAATTCCCATTTCAGCCACGCTGGTGGTGACGTGGGCGATTATGCTGCTGTTGACAGGACTGTGCATTTGGATGACGCGTGATTTGAAAGTTGCGGGGATTTCCAAAAAACAGGCGGTTGCGGAGTTTTTGGTGACCACTGCGGAAAATTTTGTGAATAACAATATGGGGCCGAAATGGTCGCGCTACATTCCGTTTATCGCCGCATTGTTCGCACTGTCGCTGTGCTCCAGTCTGTCCAGCCTTTTGGGACTGTTTGCACCGACGGCGGATCTTTCCACCGAACTGGCGTGGGCCATTGTGGTGTTCATCATGATCACGGGCACCAAAATTCGCTCCGGCGGCGTAGGCGGATACTTGAAGGGCTTCACCAAGCCGATTTTCATTCTCACGCCCTTCAACATCATCAGTGAGTTGGCTACGCCGATCTCCATGGCGTTCCGTCATTTCGGCAACATCATTTCGGGCACGGTCATCAGCACGCTGGTGTACGCGGCTCTGGCGACGGCAAACCGGGCGCTGTTTGGGCTTTTGCCCGGCCTGGTTGGCGATTTGTTGGGGGAGATCCCGTTCCTTTCGGTGGGTGTTCCCGCAGTGCTCAGTCTGTATTTTGACTGGTTCTCCAGCTTTATGCAGGCATTCATTTTCTGCATGCTGACCATGATGTATATCGCAACGGCGGCGGAAGACGGTTGATTTGTTTTTGAAATCCAATAATTTTATATTTTAGGAGGAAACACAAATGGAAAGAGCTTTGGTATTGATGGGTTGCGCCATTGGCGCCGGTTTGGCTTTGATCGCGGGCATCGGCCCTGGTATCGGTGAGGGTTACGCTGTTGGTAAGTCCTGCGAGGCAATCGCGCGGCAGCCGGAAGCCAAAGGCGACGTCACCAGCACCATGCTGCTTGGCTGCGCCATTGCTGAGACCACCGGTATTTACGGCTTTGTGACGGGTCTGCTTCTGCTGTTTGTGGCGCCCGGAATCTTCCTTGGCATGCTGTGATGTTTTCACGCCAGTCAATGCAAAGGAGGGATAGAGCGTGGAAACAGCTCTTGTATTGATGGGATGTGCCATCGGCGCAGGTCTCGCGGTGCTGGCGGGCATTGGCCCGGGCATCGGCGAAGGTTTCGCAGTCGGCGGCGCTTGCCTTGCGATTTCCCGCCGCCCGGAATTGAAGCATGAGATCACATCCACGATGCTGTTGGGAAGCGCTGTGGCGCAGACGACCGGCATTTACGGCTTTGTGGTGTCGCTGCTGCTTTTGTTCCTGGTGCCGGGGATGTTCGTGGGCATGCTCTGATCCCACTGCGAACAAAAAAGGAGGGAGCCCGGAATGGAATATCAGTCCCTGGTCGGAGTTGTGCCATGGACCTTTGTTGCGCAGATCTGCAACTTGTTTATTCAGGCTTTTTTGTTTAAGAAGTTCCTGTTTAAACCGATCAAGGCAATTATGGACAAGCGCGCGCAGCAGGTGGATGAAACCTATGCGGCTGCCGAGCAGGCGCAAAAGAGCGCGCAGGAAATGAAAGACGAGTACGAGCAGCGTTTGGCAAGCGCTAAGCAGGAAGCCAGTGAAATTGTGAAAGCGGCCAATGTGCGGGCCAGCGCGCAGGCCGAGCAGCTGGTGGGCCAGGCGCGTGAAGAGGCCGCGGCACTGAAGGTGAAAGCGGAGAAGGACATTGAAGCCGAGCGCAGAAAAGCTGCAGGCGAGCTGAAAAATGACATCTCTGCATTGGCGCTGGATTTGGCAGGTAAGGTCGTGGAGCGCGAATTGGATGCCGATAAGCACAAGGATCTGATCGACGATTTTATCAGCCGTGTGGGTGATGCGTCATGACCGCGGCGCAAAAGGAATACGGCGGCGCGCTGTATGAACTGGCGGCGGAAGAAAACTGCGAAGATCAGGTGCTGGAAGGCCTTCAGCTGACACAGCGCCTGTTTCGCGAAAATCCGGACTATTCCAAGCTGCTTTTGCAGCCGTCCATCCGAAAGGAAGATCGTCTGGCGCTTTTAGACCAGGCTTTGGGCGGAAATGTGCAGCCGTATGTGCTCAATTTTTTAAAAATTCTGTGCGAACGTCGGGCGCTGTCCGATTTGGATGGCTGCGTGGCGGAATTTTGTGCGCGGCTGTATGAAGCGCGCGGTATTTTGCCGGTAACGGCGATCAGTGCGGTTCCCCTGACGGAACAGCAGACGCAGGCGCTGAAAGAAAAGCTTGCGCAGGTCACGGGAAAAAGCATTTTGATCGAAAACAAAGTGGACGAAGCTCTTGTGGGCGGAATCAAAGTAGAGTATGAAGGCAAAGAGCTGGACGGCTCTGTGGCGGGACGTTTTGAGGCGCTGCGCCAGATGCTTTTGGAAAGTTGGTGAGAGGATGCAATTAAAACCAGAAGATATCAGCAAGATCATCAAAAGCCAGATCAAGAACTATGACGCCCAGATCAAAAGCACAGAGACCGGAACCGTCATCATGGTGGGCGACGGTATTGCGCGTGCATACGGTTTGGAAAAGTGCATGGCCAATGAGCTGGTGGAATTTGAAAACGGCGAATACGGCATGGCCCTCAACCTGGAGGAGAACAGTGTCGCCATTGTTATTCTGGGTTCGGATGAAGGCATCAAGGAAGGGGACACCGTCAAGCGCACCGGCAAGGTCGTAAGCGTGCCGGTAGGCGAGGCGATGATCGGCCGTGTAGTCAATGCGCTGGGCCAGCCCATCGATGGAAAGGGACCGGTGGAGACAAGCGAGTTCCGCCCCATTGAGCACAAGGCGCCCGGTATCATCGAGCGCAAAAGCGTCAGTGTGCCTTTGCAGACAGGCATCAAGGCCATTGACAGTATGATCCCCATCGGCCGCGGTCAGCGCGAGCTGATCATCGGCGACCGTCAGACCGGTAAAACGGTGCTGGCAACGGATACGATCATCAACCAGAAAGGTCAGAATGTACTTTGCATTTATGTGGCCATCGGTCAGAAGAGGTCTACGGTTGCTCAGCTGGTGGAGACGCTGAACGCTGCAGGCGCCATGGAGTACACCACAGTGGTGTCTGCCACGGCTTCTGAGCTGAGCCCGATGCAGTATATTGCACCTTATTCCGGCTGCGCCATGGCGGAATATTTTATGGATCAGGGCAAAGACGTGCTGATCGTATACGACGATCTGTCGAAGCACGCGGTGGCTTACCGTGCGCTGAGCCTGTTGATTCGCCGCCCGCCCGGACGTGAGGCGTACCCCGGCGACGTATTCTATCTGCACAGCCGTTTGCTGGAACGTGCGGCGCGTATGGCACCGGAATACGGCGGTGGTTCCATCACTGCTCTGCCGATTATTGAGACGCAGGCCGGCGACGTATCTGCCTATATCCCCACGAACGTGATCTCCATCACTGACGGACAGATCTTCCTGGAGACCGAACTGTTCCACTCCGGCGTTATGCCGGCTGTGAACCCGGGCATTTCGGTTTCCCGCGTGGGCGGCAATGCGCAGATCAAAGCCATGAAAAAGGTTTCCGGTACGTTGAAACTGCTTTATTCACAGTATCGTGAGCTGAAGTCCTTTGCACAGTTTGGTTCGGATCTGGACAGCGATACAAAGCGCCGCCTGGCACAGGGTGAACGCATTGTGGAAGTGTTGAAGCAAAACCGCAATTCTCCGGTTCCTGTGGAGCTGCAGGTCTGCATTTTGTATGCGGTGGTTCACGACCTGCTCATGGATGTTCCCGTGGAGCAGATCAAGAATTACGAGCAGGAAATGTACGAAGATATGACAGCCCTGCATGACGCGGACGTTCTGGCGCCCATCCGTGAGACGGGCAAGCTGGATGAAGCTACCGAGCAGGCGCTGAAAAAAGCGCTGGAGGACTTTACGCAGCGCTTTGTGCAATCGCATCAGTAAAGGAGGCACAAGCCGATGGCTGCTTCATCGATGAAAGACATCAAGCTGCGCATGAAAAGCGTGGAAAGCACCATGCAGATCACCAAGGCGATGGAGCTTGTGGCCTCTTCCAAGCTGCGGCGCGCAAAACTGCACGCTGAGCAGACGCGCCCTTACTTTACGACGCTGCACCAGACGCTGATGGATATCTGCTATGGGAATACGGATTTTTCATCGCCTTAT
Organism: Owariibacterium komagatae; assembly: GCF_045865535.1. Lineage (GTDB taxonomy): Bacteria > Bacillota > Clostridia > Oscillospirales > Ruminococcaceae > Ruthenibacterium > Ruthenibacterium komagatae. Next base: position 779,002 of record NZ_AP031406.1, on the reverse strand, counting down.
GTGCAGAAACGTGAAGTAAAAAAACGCTGTTATGTGATGATTGCCGGCGACCGGGGGCTCGCGGGCGGATACAACGCCAATCTGTTCCGGGCGATGGAGGAACATCGGGCCGGTGCGGACAGCGTGATGCTTCCCATTGGCAAGAAGGCGGTGGAATATTGCCAGCGCCGCAAATTGCCCATTCTGACAGAGGATTACGCTCTGGCGGAAGATGTTCAAATGGACGATTGCGCCGCCATGGCAAAGCTGCTTTGCCAGAGTTTCTGCAAGGGCGAATTTGACGAGCTGGAGATTGTGTACACCAACTTTGTCTCCATGCTGAGCCAGCAGCCGGCAGTTTTGAAAACATTGCCGCTGAATTATGACCGCGAGCTGGCAAAGGAAGAGAAGGGGCTGCACAATCTGACGCTGTACGAGCCGTCCAGTGAGGCGGTTTACAACGCCATTGTGCCCGAGTATGTTGCGGGCCTGATTTACGGCGCTCTGGCAGAGAGCGTGGCCAGTGAACAGGGCGCACGCCGCACAGCAATGGATGCGGCCAGCAAAAACGCGAGCGAGATGATCGAGGATCTGTCTTTGCATTACAACCGTGCGCGTCAGGCGGCCATTACGCAGGAGATCACAGAGATCGTGGCAGGTGCGGAAGCATAACGGTCAGAACAAAACGAGGAAGGAGAAGGGGATGACGCCCGCTTCTTCTTTTGCAAAAGGAGTTGCATTATGGAGCAAAAGAACATCGGCACAGTGACGCAAATCATGGGTCCTGTGCTGGATATCAAGTTCGCTGACGGCCACCTGCCCGACTTGCTCAACGCAATTACGGTGCAGAACGGCAGCGATACCATCACGGCGGAAGTGGCGCAGCACGTGGGAGACAACGTGGTTCGCTGCATTGCCATGGCCAGCACCGACGGAATGGTGCGCGGCGCGCAGGCGGTGGATACCGGCGCTTCCATTCAGGTGCCGGTGGGTGAATGCACGCTGGGCCGCATTTTCAACCTTTTGGGCCAGCCCATTGATAACAAACCGGCTCCCGAAGGTGCTGAGTGGTGGCCCATTCATCGTCCGGCTCCTGCCTATGACGAGCAGGAGTCCACAACCGAGATTCTGGAAACCGGCATCAAAGTCGTAGACCTGATCGCTCCCTATGCCAAGGGCGGCAAAATCGGCCTGTTCGGAGGCGCCGGCGTCGGCAAAACCGTGTTGATCATGGAGTTGATCAACAACGTTGCCAAACAGCACGGCGGTTTGTCCGTGTTCACCGGTGTAGGCGAACGTACCCGCGAGGGCAACGACCTGTACAACGAGATGACGGAATCAGGTGTATTGTCCAAGACGGCTCTGGTCTACGGCCAGATGAACGAGCCGCCGGGAGCCCGTATGCGCGTGGCGCTGTCAGGCCTGACCATGGCGGAATATTTCCGTGACCGGGAAAACCAGGACGTTCTGTTGTTTATCGACAACATCTTCCGTTTTACCCAGGCAGGTTCCGAGGTGTCGGCACTGTTGGGCCGTATGCCTTCTGCGGTGGGTTACCAGCCCACGCTGGCCACGGAAATGGGCGCTTTGCAGGAGCGCATCACCTCTACGAAGAAAGGTTCCATCACTTCGGTGCAGGCGGTTTATGTTCCGGCGGACGACTTGACGGACCCGGCTCCGGCTACCACCTTTGCCCATCTGGACGCGACCACGGTTTTGAGCCGCAGCATTTCTTCGCTGGGCATTTATCCGGCCGTGGATCCGCTGGAATCCACTTCCCGCATTCTGTCCCCGGATGTGGTGGGCCCGGAGCATTACGAAGTGGCCCGTGAGGTGCAGCGAATCTTGCAGCGCTATAAAGAACTGCAGGATATCATCGCGATCATGGGCATGGATGAGTTGTCTGAGACTGACAAGATCACCGTGTCCCGTGCACGTAAGATTCAGCGCTTTTTGTCGCAGCCGTTCAGCGTAGCGGAACAGTTCACCGGCATGGAGGGCAAATACGTACCGCTGAAGGAGACCATTCGCGGATTTAAAGAGATCATCGAAGGAAAACACGACGATCTTCCGGAATCGGCGTTCCTGTTTGTGGGTACCATTGACGAGGCCGTGGAAAAGGCAAAGACGCTGTAAAGCGGGAAAGGAAGAGAGAGTATGTCTACCTTTCATCTGCAGATTGTCACACCGGACGGCGGCTTTTTTGACGGAGAGGCCGAGCGCGTGAGCGTGCGCACCATTGACGGAGAGGCCGCGGTTCTGGGCAATCACATCCCGTATGTTACAGCACTCGGCACAGGTGAGGCGCGGGTCGTGGTGGATGGTCAAACGCGCAGGGCTGCCGCAAGCGGCGGCATGCTGGCGGTGACCCCCGGTCATGTGCGTGTGGTTGCGACCACCTTTGAGTGGGCAGAGGACATTGATGTGGAGCGTGCAAAACGCGCCAAGGAAGATGCCGAACAGCGCATTCAAAATGCAAAGGACCCGCACGAATTGCAGCTGGCCAAGGCGCGGCTGTCCCGTGCGCAGGTTCGTTTGAACGTGGCAAAACGATAAAAGCAAAAACGGACGTTCCGCTTTTACGGAACGTCCGTTTTTTATGTTGAAATGAAAGTAAGATCGAATGGATGACAGCCGCTGTTCAATTGTGGTATACTAAAATTTGCGATGGTTTTAAAAAGGAGGCGGTTGCTTTGCCGGGTGCGAATGCAATGCGGCGAAATTTTCTGTGGAATACCTTTGGAAATATTCTTTACATGGGATGTCAGTTCCTGTGCGGCATTCTTGTAGTTCGGTTGGCAGGCGAAGTGAACTCCGGCAATTACAACATCGCGCTGGCAGTGACCAATATTTTTGTGTCGGTCGCTTCCTATGGAATGTACAGCTTTCAAGTTTCGGACGTTGAGAACAAGTATTCACAGAGTACGTACATTGCCAGCCGGATGACTACCTGTGTTCTGGCGACGGTTTTGTGTATGGGATATACGCTGCTGGGGGCGACTTTGGGCGAGAACCCTTACAGCAAACTGCAATGTGCCTGTATTCTGCTGTATCAGGCTTACCGGATGGTAGAATCCATCACGGATGTATACAATGCCATTGACCAGCAGAACGAACGGCTGGACATTGTGGGAAAAACGTATGCTGTGCGCGGCGTTGCTTCGCTGGCGGTGTTTGTGGCGGTTCTGTGGGTCACGCATGACATGGTCCTTACACTGCTGTTTATGGTTGCGGTGAATGTACTGCTGTTCTTTTTTTATACGCTTCCCAAGGCCAGGCCTTTTTACACCTGTTCGGCTGTGACAGAGAGCGCTGTTTTGGCGCTTCTGTGGGAGTGCCTGCCGCTTGCCGTTTATAATGTACTGGCCAATACAACGGCGTCCATTCCCAAACTTATGCTGGAAAAAATTCTGGGGGAAACGGCGCTGGGAATCTACAGCCCTGTGACGCAGCCGGTTCTTCTTCTGCAGGTGGGCGCTACGTATCTGTTTACACCTTTTATCACGCTGTTTGCACAGAATTATGCCGAGCGGAACCGCCGGGGATTTTACAAAGCAATTTTGGCGGTGCAGGGCATTGTGCTGGCACTTTTGCCGGCGGGCCTTCTGGTTTGCCGTTATTTGGGCCGCTGGGGGCTGGCGGTATTTGTGGGCGCGGGTTTGGAAAGCTACGCGTATCTGTTGGCTCCCATGGTGGTTTCGGCGGTGCTTACAGCCATGATGTTGTTCTACAGCATGGTGCTGACGGTGATGCGCTGCATGCGCGGCCTGATTTTTGCAAATGTCTGCGGTATTATAACCGCTGCCTGCATCAGCAGCCCATGCATCCGCCGTTGGGAACTGCAGGGGACGACCTTTGCGACCATCGGTGCGCTGTGTGTACAATGTGTCTGTCTGGTGGCCATCACACTGGTCAACGCAAGGCGTCATTTTGCTTCGGAAGATACGTAAAAGGAGAGATTTTGTGGGGAAGGCTGAGAATCATCGCGCGCGTCTGAATGCGCTGATTGCACTGGGAATGGTTTTGGCGGTCTACGCTCTGGTTTGGTTGGCCTTTGGTGTGCGTTACGAGGTGAACGACGATGCGACGCTGTGCAATATTGCGGCCGGTGCGTATGGCGAGGACAGCCAGTACCTGGTTTACATCAATATTCTGATTGGGTATTTTCTCAAACCGTTTTACTGGGTTCTGCCCGGGGTCAACTGGCTTTATTTTTTGCAGACGGCGGCGGATGTGGCAGCCCTTGCGGTTTTGTGCCGGATGCTTTTGGAAAAGTGCGGCCGAAAACAGGGAATCGTGCTCAGCGTTTTGCTGCTGGCGCTGGCAGGTGTGGATTTGTTCTACAGCTTTCAGTATGTGAAAAACAGTGGACTGTATCTGGTTGTGGGTTTGGCCTTGATGGCGGATCACCTGGGGCGCTGGGACAGAGGAACCGTTTGGGGAATCTTTTGGGTTCTGCTGGGTTCCATGGTACGCTTTCAAAATTTCCCGGCGGTGGGCGGAATGGCCGCCGCGCTGCTTCTCTGGCGCTTTTTTGCGCTGGACCGGGATGGAAAGAAGCGGGCGGTCGCCGCTATGCTGACAATGTTCTTTTTGGTGGGACTGGCCAAAGGTGTGGACATATTGGCTTATCGTGTGCAGGAAGACTGGCAGGCTTATACGGAATACAATGCGGCCCGCACGGAAGTGTCTGATTTTCGCCTTCAATATGTTCAAAGTTCGCAGGAGATGGAGGCATATGGCTACAGCGCCAACGATTATGACACGTTGAACAGCTGGAGTTTTTGGGATGATAATGTGTTCAGCACGCAGGCGCTTGAGGAACTGGCGGCGAAACTGCCGCAAAATGGCTTTTTGTCGGCGCTGCGGGATGCGGGACACTATTGTCTTGGTGTGTTGGACAATGCGCCGTTCCATCTTCTGCTGTGTTGCGTGGTGCTGGCGTGGCTGTTTTACGGACGAAAAAGAACCAGCTGGGCATTTGTGGCCACGGGAATTCTTTATGGCTGCATGGTATTCTACCTGTCGCTGCGCGGGCGCTTCCCTCACCGGGTGGAATACGTGCTTGTGCTGGCGGCCGCTGTGTTTGCCGCGCTGTGCTGCGATTGGAACACAAGAGAGAAACGCATTCCGCTGCGGGTGCTGAGCCTTTTTGCGGCGGGGGTACTGGTGGTGTGCCTGCCCTATTGGAAAGACACACGGGAAACGATGATTCAGTATCGGGAAGATCGTCCGTTCCGGCCGGAGTATACGGAATACTCCGCGGACAAGGATCATTTGTATCTGGTGGACGTGGATGTGCTGGACTCTCTGGCGGGATACGATGTGCTTCATCCTCGTGAAAAGGACTTCTTTTCCAACATTGTGGTCATGGGCGGCTGGCTGAGCCATGCGCCGCACCGTGTGGAAGCGCTGGCACGATATGGGGTGGACAATCCTTATCTGGACATGGTGGACAACGATGTGGTGTATCTGGTGGACTCCTACAACGTCAGCGCGAAGGAAATTTATCTGAGTGAGCATTATGGGCTGTCTGTGGAACGGGAAACGCTTCGGGAGGAGCAGTTCAATTTGTACAAAATGAAAAGTACACAGAACAGCGATGCATAAAGAAAACCGCTTCGGCTTTTGCCGAAGCGGTTTTTCGCTTATGCGGGGCAGCGCGGCCGCTGTTTGGTGAACAAGGTACACAAACGGCACAGCAGCCAAAACAGAAAGGAGGCCAGTGCAAACAGTCCGGCCAGAATGCCCAGGGCAGCAGCGGGCAGAGGCACAAGGCCTGTCCAGGGACCGAACAAAACAATTGCCAGCGAATAGCCTGCGCACATCAGTCCCCATACGGTGGCACGCAGAGGAGTGAAAGGCCGGCACACAGTTCCCAAAGCAAGAAGACCGGCATAGGCAATGACCAGCGTGCAAAGGGAAGAAAGCTGTTCGGTAGTCAGGTTCAGCCAGGCGGACGCTGCCATGGCGGCCAGAATGCAAGTTGCACAGGTCAGCCCGCCGGGCAGTGCGCGCAAAAGTACCGTGCGAAGGAAGCGACCGTGAACTTTTTCGTAACAGGGTTCAAAGGTGAGCAAAAAGCCGGGAGCCCCGATCACAAAAAAGCTGAAGACAGAGATCTGAAGGGGAACGAAGGGATAGGGCATGGCAATCAACAACAGCACCAGCGAAATGGTGAAGGAAAAAATGTTTTTGATGAGAAACAATGCGGCAGAACGCTGAATGTTGTTGATGACGCGCCGCCCTTCGTCTACGATGCGCGGCATTACGGAAAAGTTGGAATCCAAGAGGACGAGTTGCGCGACCTGTTGTGCAGCATCGCTGCCGGTGGCCATGGCAATGCTGCAGTCAGCATCTTTCAGCGCCAGAACGTCATTGACGCCGTCACCGGTCATGGCTACGCTGTGGCCGGCCTGTTGCAGCGCGTGAATCAGGACTCGCTTTTGGCCGGGCGTAAGACGGCCGAACACCGTGTACTCCAGCGCAGCGGCACGAAGCTGCTCTTCCGTGGTAAGGGTGGATGCATCGATGTATCGTTCGGCGTTGCGCACACCGGCGCGCCGGGCGATGTCGGCTACGGCTGCGGCGTGATCGCCGGAGAGGATTTTCACATCCACGCCCTGCCGATAAAAGTATTCCAGCGTTTCGTGTGCGTCGGGGCGAAGCGCATCTGCAAGGAAGAAAAAGCCGAGCAGGCTTGCATCGCAGACTTTGCCCGTGGCAGGCGCTTCGGTCGTTCGGGCAAACGCCAGTACACGCAGACCGCGGCTCAGGGCGCTCTCAAGGCTGGCGAGTTCCGGTGCATCATGGGGGAGCACATACTCCGGCGCACCCAATACGTACCACATGCCGTCGGGTGCAAGGCGTGCGGAAAATTTTCGTGCAGAGGAAAAGGGGATTTGTTCGCCACCCGTCCAATCGGGCGCAGAATCACTCGCCAAATACGTCCGCAACGCGCGGGAGGTGGGGTTATCGCTCTCGTCCGCGCGGAGAAAGGCGGCGGCCCATGGAAGCAGCTCATCGCGTTTCAACCCGGGAGCGGGAAGAACATCGGTCACCTCCATGGCTCCTTCGGTCAGCGTGCCGGTTTTGTCGAAGCAGACCACGTCTACACGGGCGAGGTTTTCAATACAGGATAATTCGTGCACAAGCACGCGGCGGCGTGCCAGAATCAGTACGCCCAGTGCAAGCGCTACACTGGTGAGAAGGTAAAGTCCTTCCGGAACCATGCCGATCACGGCGGCTACGGTGGATGTGACCGCGTAGTTCATTCCGGTGCGCAGCAAAAAGAACTGCTTCAAAAACATGCAGATTCCCAAAGGTGCCAGCAGGATTCCGATACAGCGGACCAGCTTGTCCAGAGAATTCATCATTTCGGAACGGTGTCGTGTGGGCTTTTTGGCTTCGCGTACCAGCTGAGCGGCATAGGCTTCTTCTCCGACACGGGTAAGACGCGCCAAACAGGTGCCCGCCACAAGAAAGCTCCCGGACATCAGGTCGTCGCCCAGCTGCTTTTGCACCGAAGCAGCTTCTCCGGTCAGAAGCGCTTCGTTGACTTCCGGAGCGCCCTCGCAGACCTGTGCGTCCGCGGGCACCTGGTTGCCGGCCCGCAGAAAAACAATGTCATCCCGCACCAGCTGTTCCGCGGGCAGGTCCATGCGCTGCCCGTTCCGCACGGCGGTGACGGTGGCAACATGCAAAAGCGAGATCTTTTCCAATTCATGCTTGACGCGCAGTTCCTGTACGATCCCGATGAGCGTGTTGAAAAAGATAACACCTAAAAACAGCATGTCGCTGTAAGAGCCAACGGAAAAAAGACAGAACGCCAAAAAGCAGAACAAAAAGTTGAATGGCGTGAGCGCGTTGTCGCGGATGATGCGTCCTGTGGTTTTGGAAAGCGAAGCAGGCGCGATATTGCAAAGCCCTGCTTTTACGCGCTGGGCGACCTGCTCGCTGTTCAGACCCTGATGGCAGTCGACACAAATTCTGTCGACTGTACCAGGTGCTTTTTCGTGTTTCATGGCGGATGGTTCCCCTTTTTTAAAATCGAATGAAAACTGCTCTTATTCAAGAGACGATGCAGCGGTTGTTTTGTATTCACATTCGTTGATAAAAAAGAAAGCAGGCAGGGCGAAAGGCCCTGCCTGCTTCGATCAATCCATCAGGCCGTGGGCCTTTAAAGTGGCAATCAGCATGCTGTTGTTCAACTTTTGAACCATCAATTCTCGAAATTGACAGCTTTTTTCCTTGCCCTGACTGCGCAGCGCTTCCATTTTTTCATGGATTTTCTGCTGCTGGGCAGGAAGTTCTTCGCACAGGTCTTCCAGACGCCCCAACTTTTCCGCAGCGTCTGCTTCCGTGCAGGCAAGACGATATCCGCTCTCGGTACATTCGGTCAAGCGCATGACGCAGCCTCCTTTTATACGGTCAGATGGGGACGGTCCTGGTCGCCGTCCGCCTTGAACAGGAGAAAATGGTCGCTTTCGGTGGTGGAGTAATAATACTCCGTGTTTTCGTACAAGGGGGGCGTCAGATAGTTGGGAAGAATGTTGGCGTCCGTTTCCGTCCGCTGGCAGAAACCGGCAGACGCCATCTGTGCGGCGGAAATCCCTGCACAATAGCAGTCCGCGTATTCGGCGCCGACCTGTTGCATCAGCCGATTGATGCCGGGCCCAAATTCCGGGAACTGTTCCGGCAGCCCAACATAATCCACAATGCGCAGCACCGCGGTCCCGTTGACGGGAACCGTGCGTGTGGCCAGAAGAGAACCATTCAGGTGCCACAGATCGTAGTGCTGCCGCGAATAGGAAAAGTAGCGGCGCGTCAGATACCACAAGTCCTTGAAAGGGCGAAGCTCCGGGTGGGGAACATAGACTTGCGCCAGCTGGCGGGCATCCTGCACCGGCAAAAGTGCCGGGCCGTCTGCCACAGGCAGAATCGTTTTTTGGGCAATGCGTGCGACCGCGTAGGAAGAACGGTCCGCAAGGCGGTAATAGTGGGGAAGACGGCAGGCTTCATATCCCAGAAAGCGATACAGAGACACTACCTGCGGCCGAATATTGTTGCAGGCAGCCATCCGGGCGCCGCACAGGCGGGGAAGCGCATCCAGAAGCTCCATCCCGGCGCCGCTGACGGATTTATCCGCACACCAGATGGAGATCCAGATGTCCGGATGTTCACAGGCATTGGCGCGGATGTAGCCGGCCAGAGCAGCGATGCGTCCCTGTGTCTCACACAAGGCGAATTGCAGGCGGTCGCCGTCCTCATAATAATAAGTAAAAAAATCGTCCAGGTGGACCAGCGGATGGCGCGCTCCCCAGTGTTCATCCAAAAAGCGGACAATGGAGGATTTGTCGTCCCGGCTGGCCAGCCGAAAAGAAAAAGAATGTTTCATACCACGTTCTCCAGGCAAAAAAGCAGGCTGGCGGACCCGCCAGCCTGTCAATTTGTTTTTCAGGCGGTCATGCGTTCAATCAGATCCAGCAGGTCGCCCACATTCTGCAGATCGCGCACATCGGCCAGACCGAACTTCAGACCGAACTTTTTCTCAATCGCTGTCAGCAGATTGATCTGCTCCAGGCTGTCCCAGTCCTCAATGTCGTCGGCGCAGGTCTCGCGGGTCAGAACCAGTTCCTCGTCGTCAAAATTATCGCGGAAAATTTGCTGCACTGCTTCAAAAATCGCATTGCTGTCCATGTTCAAAACGCTCCTTTACAATAGTACGGTCTCCATCACCGTGCACTGCGGCTGATAACCGTCAAATCCGGTGAAAGCGAACGTGCGGTTGCCCTGTTCGTCCTCGGCAACTTTTTCAAACCCGATTGTAGCATAAAAATCCTTTACGGGCAAATTTTTCGCCGTGGGATAATAGAAGCCGTTGATTTTGCGGATGCCCTGCTCCGCGCACACGGCAACCAGGCGGTCGAACATGGCGTGTTCCAGCTGCCGCTTGAAGGTACGGCAGCTCATAATCCAGAGGTCAATGTCAGCCTCGCCCGGGGCAGTTTTATGCGCGATCAGCGCGGTGACGATTCCGTTGTCACCGAATTTGTCCACCAGCCGTCCATAAAGGGTGATGTACTGGTCATCGTTCATCAGGGCTTCTACTTCGGCGGCCGTGTAGCGGCGTGTGGTCAGATTGAACTGGTTGGTTTTGTTGATCAGCTGTGTGATCCGCTCGGCATGAGCCTGGTCAAAGGCGCCGATTTCGCAGTGCATCTCCAGGCTTTTCAAATAATCCTCGTAATTGCCGAAGCTCTGCTCCAGCGCGGCGCGCTGGGCGTTCTGCTTGTACATTTCGTTGCGCTTTTTGTCGTCGGCGGAAAGGGTGGTCACTTCAAAATAACCGGCCTTGTCCAGCGCGCGGATATACATTTCGGGTGCCGTCAATTCCGGAACGGTCACGCCGGGAAGCTCGCGGCGCACAATTTCGCGCTCGGCGGGGTTGTCGTCCATGAACACGAAGCTGTCGGGCAGCAGGTTGATCTGCTGCGCGATGGCGGCAATGTTCCGGTGCTTGGGTTCCCAGTTGGCTTTGAAGCACACGAAATCGTCCAGTTTCAAAATACTGTCAGCGCGCTCAAAGCCTTTTTTGGCCATCTCCTCTTCATTTTTGGAGCAGACGTTCAAAAGAACACCCAGGCGGGAAAGCTCTTTCAGATACTGCTGGAATTCCGAATAGGCCATGCCGGCGGGTGTCTCCTTGCCAAGCACGATCCCCTCGGGACCGTCATCGCCGATCACGCCGCCCCACAGGGTGTTGTCCAGGTCCAGAACGACGCTTTTCTTGTTCTTGCCGAACAGGCTTTTGATAATGTTGGCAACACTGTGGCAAAGGACCGGGATATATTGCGTGTCCATCGCATATTTGTAAGCGTACCACACCGTCGGGGAGAACCAGTTGTCCAGGCCCACGCTGGCAGCCAGATATGCCAGATCATGCATATAGAAATTGGGGGTCTTGGCGGCGTACTCTGCCGTCATGGTGTTCAACCGGTTGATAAAGTTGACATGACCGTGTGTATCCACGGCGTCCATGCTGCCCATCAGCCGGTAGCCGGGCAGTTCGAAGTTGTTCTGAATGACCGGGCATCCGAATTTGGCCGCGGCGTTCCACAGAGTCTGCCAGCGGGCGCACTCGGCGGAAAACTTTTCTTCCACCTGCTGCGGCGAGTCCGCCTGGGTGGGCAGATTGACAATGTTTTTGGATGATGTGTGAATATAGAGAATGTCCGGCTGGAACGCAGCCAGAGAGCCGTCGTCGAACAAGATGTTTTCGTAGTACAGCGCATATCCGCCCACGTAGAATTCCGGCTGAATTCCTGCGTTCAGCAAAAACAGTTCCAGAATGTTTTTGATCTCGCCGATGGTGGAGCCGCTGAGAATGGCAACTTTTTTGGGAACAAGGCCCTCCTGCGCTGCGAGCTGGCGCTTCAAACTGCGTTTTTTCTGCAAAATCAATCCACTGTCAAATGGATATTCCAGGGTTTGCATACTGTTTCCCTCCGCCTTTTATAGTGTGATATCATTATAATAGAAAGCGAGATAAAAAACAAATCAAAAAGCGAAATTTCACAACAGGGCCGCTTGCAATGGCGGGGGGCATTCGCTATAATAAAGACTACATATGACGCTTTTTGTCGGCGGAATGTGAAACATAATTCAGTTCTTTTTCGTATTAAGAAAGGGAAGAAACATGCAGTTTACGTTTGCCCATAACAATTTGAATGTGCTGGACCTGGAAAAAAGTCTGGCGTTTTACAAAGAGGCTTTGGGGCTTGTGGAGGTGCGCCGGCATGAAAACGATGCGTTACCCTGGTCTATCTGGGGGATGGCCGCACCGCGCATCTTTTGGAGCTGACCTGGCTGAAAGACCGCAAAGAACCCTACAATCTGGGGGAGAATGAGTTTCATCTGGCGTTCCACGTGGACGATTACGAGGCGGCCCATGCCAAGCATGCGCAGATGGGCTGCATCTGCTATGAAAACCCCGGAATGGGGATCTACTTTATTGCGGACCCGGATGGATACTGGCTGGAGATTGTTCCCGCCAAGTGATCACACGCCGAAGTCTTCCAAAAGCCGTTGCAACTCTTCCTGTGTGGAAACGGGAATGCCGGCTTGAATGAGAGCCGCGTCACCGGGCGGAAGCAGGTTGGTGTAGGCTTCATAACGGGCGATTGGTTCGGTTTCTCCGTCCCGGAACAATGCCAGTTGGCCCTGGTATTCACTGAGCGTATACGAGGGCGGATCTTCCAGACGCGCCTCGGCCTGGGGCGTGATCAGGGGGACGGCGAGGAAATAAAGGCTGATGCATAAAAGAAAAACAGCCGGCCCTGTCAAAAGCAGGCAAAGAGTTCTTCGCATAAAAATCACCTCATTGGCAGTATGGTGCGCGTAAAATGGCTTTATTCCACGAAGCGCGTGTTTTGTGAAGGGCGTGCGCATGGCGCACCCCATTTCTGTGCCATACTATTGTTCGGTGCGGACGTTTGTTCCGCACGGTACATGAATTTGTGGCGCTAAGTCTTTGTAGGAGGCGACTTATCATAGAAAACAGGAAAAGAAGCCCGCAAGGGGCGCGGGGCGCGTCGGCACCCGTGAGAAAGAAGAAAAAGCAAAGCACAGCAAAGCGGATTTGGTTTGGCTTTTTACGCTTTATTGCAGTGTGCATGTGCCTGGGCATCATTGCGGTGTCCATTGCGTCGGTGCTGCTCAGCATGTATGTGGTGAAGGCCACGGCCAACGATGATACGCTGCTGGATTTGGAAAACATCGCGCAGAGTTATACCAGTATCATCTATTATAAGAGCACGAACGCAGAGGGGCAGGACGAGTGGCTGGAATATCAGACGCTTGACAGCCCGGACGAGAATCGTATCTGGAAAGATCTGGATGATATTTCCGTCAATCTGCAGAACGCATACATTGCCATTGAGGACCAGGACTTCCGTGAGCACAAAGGCGTGAACTTTAAGCGCACGGTGTTCGCTGCCATCAACGAGATCGTGCATGAGGTGACGGGCGTCTGGCTTCGCGGTTCGCAGCAGGGCGCTTCCACCATCAACCAGCAGTTGGTGAAAAACATCACGGACGAGCGTGCCAGTGACGGTACGGCCGGCTATCTGCGTAAAATTCGTGAGATTTTCCGTGCGCTGTCTCTGGACGCGCGGTATTCCAAGGACATGATCCTGGAAGCTTATCTGAATACATTGGGCCTGACCGGTAACATCGGCGGTGTGGAAGCAGGTGCGCTGCGCTATTTTGATAAGCATGCGGGCGACGAAGACAACATTGCCGAGGGCAAGGAGCCGCTGACCATTGCAGAGTGCGCGACCATTGCGGCCATCACCAAGAATCCTACGACCTACAGCCCGATCACAAACCCGGAGGATCATCTGGTCCGCCGGAACAAGGTGATCAGCAACATGTATGAGCAGGGTTATATCACCGAGGAACAGCGGGACGAAGCGCTGGCTGCACCGCTGGTTCTTGCGGAGAAGACCACCGATGAAAATGCGGCCAAACAGACCAACAACAGCTACTTCACCGACGCCTTGATCGATGAAGTGATTACAGATCTGCTGGCGGAGAATCCCGACAATCTGCCGGAAGAAGAGTGGGACAGAAAGGCTGCGGAAAATTATTTCTATACCAAAGGCCTGAAGATCTATTCCACCGTTGTGCCGGAGCTGCAGGCGGAAATGGAAGACGTGTTCAACCGTGCGGAATACTGGCCTGCCTATGAGATCGAGTACGATCCGGGCGATGGGTCCGAGCCGTATATGACGCGCACCAATGCTTCGGGTGTTTCCATCAACTACAAAGGCGAGTTGTGCGCTGTGGTCGGCGGCCTGGGTGCGAAGACTGCAGACCGTACGCTGAACCGCGCTATCGATTCGGTCCGGCAGGTAGGTTCTACCATGAAAGGCGTGGCGGCCTATCCGCTGGCCATTGAGTACGGCTGGGCGGATTACTCCATGACGTATATCGATGCGCCGGTATATGAGGCCGGTGACATGGATGACAACGGAACCGTGTACAAGAATCCCTGGCCCAGCAACTACAGCGGCACCTATACGCGGCAGCCGGTCACGGTCTATGAGGCAATCAAGCAGTCACTGAATACCATTGCCGTAAGAGTTGGCCAGTCGGTAGGCATGGATGAGATGTACAGCTTTGCAACCGAGACGCTGGGAATCACCACGCTGGATCCGGAATACGATAAAAACCTCGCGCCGCTGGTGCTGGGTTCCATGCATTACGGTATGACCGCATACGAACTGGCGGGCGCTTATATGATGTACGGAAACGGCGGTCAGTTTACCACGCTGCACAGCTATACCACGGTGGAGGACTTCCGCGGAAACGTGATTTTGAAAAAGGATATCACCACCGTACAGGCCATCAGCGAGGATACCGCGTATATCATGAACCGCTTGCTGAAGGGCGTTTTGTACGACAGCGGCGGTACAGCTCGCGGCTTGATGGCGGATGACGCAGGCATGGAGAGCGTGGGTAAAACCGGTACCACCAATGATAACAAGGATATTTGGTATGTGGGCCTGACGCCGTATTACTGCTCGGCGTTCTGGTTCGGCTATGACGAGAGCCTGCCCATGAGCAGTTATAATCCGGGACGTATCAAGCACCCGGGTGCGAGCGCCTGGCGTGAGATTATGGATACCGTGCAGGCGGATGAGACCAAGTATCCGTATAAGGAATGGACCATGCCGGATTCCGTGGTAAAAGATTCGTTCTGTACCGTAACGGGAGACAAACCGGCAGCGGGATGCCCGACGGCTACCGGCTATTACAAAGCTTCGGAAGTAGACGAACGCACGACCTGCCCGGGTCATGGCTCAACAGAATAAACCATTCAAAAGCGGTGCTGCGCATATGCAGCACCGCTTTTTTACGTGCAAATGAAATAAAATGTGCTCTTACTGCGTACAGTTGTGATTGTATACTGTACAATCTATCTGCATGAATTCCACACATAGCGCGCTCCTTTGACAAATTGCCGAAAAGAATTGGCGGAGAAAAGAAATTCTTGTGTTTAGAAGGAGAACATGCTATGATTGCATTACATTCATAAAATACAAATGTGCGTCATGTGCGCACGAATGGAGGGTACCATGGAAAAGCGCTTCTTGCTTGTGGACGTAAATGTGCTGCCGGAAGTGTTTTTGCGTGTTCTGCGTGCCAAGGAACTTCTGGCAAGCGGAGCAGCTAAAAATATTTCGATTGCTTCACGGATGGCGGGAGTTTCCCGCAGTGCGTTTTATAAGTATAAAGACTGCATTTTTGATGCGGAAGATGGCAAGGAAGTATTGACGGTGAACGCGGTTCTTCTGGACGAGACCGGGGCGCTGCAGGCGCTTCTGGCCGGAATTTCCACAGCGGGCGCATCCATTGTGACCATCAACCAGGCCACGCCGGAGAATGGAACGGCGCAGGTTTCCGTAACCATTCGCGCAGGTGGTATGCAAATGTCTCTGGATCAGATGCTCCATCGTTTAAAAGAGCAGCGCACGGTCGTGGATATCCGCCGTGGGGCGTGAGAGAAAGGAAAAGGGAAGATGGCAAAAATTGCAATTTTAGGCTTTGGCACGGTGGGAAGCGGCGTTCTGGAAGTGTTTCGTACCAATGCGGACAAAGCAGCCCGCCGTGCAGGGCAGCCTGTGGAAGTGAAATATATCTGTGATATCCGGGATTTTTCTTCGCGTCCGGATGCGGCGCTGTTTGTGAAAACGCTGGACCCGATTTTGAACGATCCCGAAGTGACCGCTGTAGTGGAGACCATCGGTGGAACAAAAGTGGCGTATCCTTACGTGAAGGCAGTGCTGGAAAGCGGCCGTCACGTGGCCACCTCCAACAAGGAGCTGGTTGCGACCCATGGCGCGGAACTGCTGGCTCTGGCCCGCGAAAAAGGCGTGTGTTTCCTGTTTGAGGCCAGTGTGGGCGGCGGTACGCCGGTTATTACGCCCATGTATCAATGCCTGGCAGCCAACAATCTCAGCGAAGTTCGCGGAATCGTCAACGGAACCACCAACTTCATGCTGACGAAGATGGAACGGGAGGGCATGGATTTTGAAGGTGCGCTGAAGCTTGCTCAGAGCCTGGGCTATGCGGAGACCATCGATCCGTCGGCGGATGTGGACGGCATTGATGCACAGCGAAAAATCTGCATTTTGGCCAGCATTCTTTTCGGACGGCATTTCTATCCTCAAAATGTGGCTGCGCGCGGCATTCGGGATGTGAGCGTCAAAGACATTGCTTTGGCCAGACGGCAGAATGCAGCAGTCAAACTGATCGCGTGGGCCAAGCAGACGGAAGACGGTCCGGCTTTGGCGGTGGAACCCATGCTGGTACCCCGGGAAAGCCAGCTGGCGGGCGTGGACGATGTGTTCAACGCTGTGATGGTGCGCGGTGACATGTTGGGCGATGTGATGTTTTATGGCAAGGGCGCAGGCAAACTGCCCACCGCCAGCGCCGTGACCGCAGATGTGTTGGATGCGCTGCGCAATGGCGGGTCCATTCATGAAAGTCTCTTTTGGACGGACAGTGAGCCGATGGAAGGCGTTTACGAGGACGCGTCTCCGGCTGACCGCTATGTAAGGGCCGAGGGCGGCGCTGCAGCGGTGCGGGCTGTGTTCGGCGATGTGGAGATTTTGGACGAGGCGGACGGAGAGACCGCTTTTACGCTGCGCGGCAAGTCTGTTGCGCAGACGCGTGCACTGTGCGAAGAAGCAGCGCGGCAGGACGTGCGCGTAAAAAATGTTTTGAAATGGCTGACGCTGTGAGAGGGTGAAGCGTATGATAACGGTAAAGGTCCCAGCGACCAGCGCCAACATCGGCGCGGGATTTGACTCCTGCGGCCTGGCACTTCAACTGTATAACACCGCCCAGATGGAGGAGTTCGATGGGGTGGACATTCAGAGTGCGGACGGCACCCCTATCCCCACCACGCCCGGCAACCTGATTTACCGCACGGTGAAAGAGGTGTACGACGTGTGCGGGCGTTCGCTGAAGGGACTGCGCCTCATTCAGACGAATCCCATTCCCATGGCGCGCGGGCTGGGGTCATCGTCTGCGTGCATCGTAGCCGGAATTCTGGGGGCGAATGCACTGTTGGGCAGTCCCATGGCACAGCAGGATATGCTGACGCTGGCCACAAAGATCGAGGGACATCCGGACAATGTGGCACCCGCATTTTTGGGCGGCTTCGTGGTCTCTGCCTACGATAAGGGACGGGTCTTTTCGCTGAAAAAGGCGATCGCAAGTTCCATCACATTTGCGGCGTTTGTGCCCAATTTCAAATTGCTGACAGAAAAGGCGCGCGCCGCCCTGCCCAAAAGTGTGGCGCATGTGGATGCGGTGTACAATTTGTCCCGCGCGGCACTTCTGGCAACGGCTTTCTGTGAGGAACGGTACGACTTTTTGCCCATTGCCACCAAGGATTGCCTGCATCAGCCGTACCGTCTGCCGTTGATTGAGGGCGGCGAAGACGTGTTTGCACTGGCGGACGGCTTGGGCGCGCTGGCCACGTTCATCAGCGGCGCAGGCCCCACCATTCTAGCTGTGGTGCGCAAAGAGGATGCAGATGCGTTTTTTGCCCGCGCAAGCGAGGCGTTAAAAGCAGACCAGGCGCTGGCGGCTTTCAGCCTGCACCGCCTGGATGCGGACAACGAGGGCGCGCGGGTGCTTTGAATATCAGAAAACGAGGGGAAGAGGGAAAGCAATGGCTTTGATTGTGCAGAAATTTGGCGGCAGCTCGGTGGCCAACCGCGACCGGTTGTTCAACGTGGCGCGCATTGTGGCCAATACCCACAACGAAGGCAACGACGTAGTGGTCGTTGTTTCCGCGCAGGGGGATACCACAGATGATTTGATTGCGAAAGCGGGCGAGATCACACACGATCCGTCCAAGCGGGAGTTGGATATGCTGCTGGCCACAGGAGAGCAGATCAGCATTGCTCTGCTGGCCATGGCGTTGGCGGAGATCGGTTGTTCGGCCATCAGCCTGACGGGCTGGCAGGCAGGATTCCACACGGACCGTGCCTACAGTCGTGCCCGGATCAAGGATCTGGATACCGAGCGCATTGAAAGCGAGCTGGCACGCAACCGTGTGGTTGTGGTAGCGGGCTTCCAGGGCCTCAACCGGTATGATGACATCACCACGCTGGGACGGGGCGGGTCCGATACCAGTGCAGTGGCAATCGCGGCGGCGCTGCATGCGGATCTGTGTCAGATTTATACGGATGTGGATGGTGTGTACACCGCCGACCCGCGGGTGGTCCCCAATGCGCGCAAACTGGATACCATTACATTTGACGAGATGCTGGAACTGGCGAGCCTGGGCGCACAGGTGCTCAACAACCGCAGTGTGGAGCTTGCAAAGAAATATTCTGTCAATCTGGAGGTGCGCTCGTCTTTGACGAATGTGCCGGGCACCATTGTTAAGGAGGTCGTGGACGTGGAAGGAATGCTGATCAAAGGCGTAGCCAAGGACGATAAGGTGGCTGCTGTTTCAATTCTGGAGGTGCCCGATCAGCCGGGTATTTCTTTTAAAGTGTTCAGCCTGATGGCGCAGAACAAAATCAACATCGGAATTATTCTGCAGTCGGTGGGCCGCAGCGGGAACAAGGATCTGCTGTTTACCGTTCCGCTGGAAGATGCGCCGCTGACCCAGCGCCTTTTGGAGGAAAACCGCAGCCGTTTCGGCGGGCGTGAGATCAAGGTGGACACAGATGTGGCGAAAGTCAGCATTGTGGGCGCCGGCATGCAGAGCCATCCGGGCGTTGCGTCCAAAATGTTTGAGACGCTGTATGAGAACAACATCAACATTCAGATGATTGCCACCAGCGAGATCAAGCTTTCGGTCATCATCAAAAAGGAAGAGGCGGACCGCGCTGTGGCAGCTGTGCACGATGCATTTTTCCGTTGATGCGCTGGCTATTTACAGCTGACTGTGGTATACTAAAAGGCAGGCTTTTTCAGAGCCTGCCTTTTCGCATTTTCATATCTTCAGGGGGGAATCATTTGACCAGAAAAGCAGCCAGCCCGCGTCAGGTGCGGCAAGAGCATCTTGCACGGAGAGAACAGGAGCTTTCGCGCCGGCGCAGAAAAGCACAGACGATGCCCCGCTATCAGGATGAGAAAAGGCGGGAACGAAAAGAGCGCAGTGCAAACGAGGAGAAGAACATGGAGAAAAGGGTGCAGCTGGCGCCGGAAAAGACAGACGAAGCATGGCAGGTCCGGCAGGAGTATGTGGCGCCGGCTGCCACGCGCGAACCGGTGCGGCGGGTTGAGCGCCGGAAGAAAAAAGGGCTGGCCCTTTGGAGCGGGTTGATGCTTCTGGTGATTCTGGGTGCCGCGGGCGTTTTGATTTTTATGGCCACCCAGCAGCGGATCCGTGAGGAAGAGCGGGCTGAATCTCTCTCCGCTCTGGCGGAACAGGCGGCCTCGGCTGTGGTGGAAGAACCCGAAGTGCTTGGCCCCAGTGACCCGGATCTGTGGAGCCTTCTTTTGGCGAACACGACGAATCCTCTTCCGGAGGGATATGCTCCGGAACTGGCCAGTGTAGGGTATGACTTCCGGGGAATTGAGCAGTTCGTGGACGAGCGCATTCAAAAACCGCTGCTGGACATGCTGGCGGCAGCCGAGGCGGACGGCGTTCATCTGCAGGTTCGTTCGGCATACCGCAGCCATGAGAGCCAGACCATTTTGTTTGAAAGCATGAAACAGGATTACATCGCGCAGGGCTATACTGAGGAAGAGGCGTACGCCGCAACGAAAAAATGGCGCAATGTGCCGGGCACTTCGGAGCACGAGACCGGTTTGGCGGCGGACATTGTGGCTGTAGGATATGGCGGCAGCCTGGACAGCAGCCTGGAGCAGACCCCGGAAGCGCAGTGGCTGTATGAAAATGCTGCGGGTTACGGGTTTATTCTGCGGTATCCCAAGGATAAGACGGAGATCACGGGCACCAGCTTTGAGCCGTGGCATTACCGCTATGTGGGTGTCGAGGATGCGCAAAAGATCATGGATGCAGGCGTGTGCCTGGAAGAATATCTCGGAAAGGTTGAATGAAAACGGGCTTGCAGCTTCGTTTTTATCATAGAAACAAAACAGCAAAGGATTTTGGACGATGGAGAGAAAACAAATCGCAGACGGCGTGTATCTGACGGCATTACCCGCCGGGCAGTTTCATCGCTGCCGGGTTTCGATCAATTTTATCTGGCCGGCTGACCGGCAGTGGGCGACAGCGGAGGCGTTGATGCCGCTGCTGATGGAGCGCTGCTGTGCAGATTGTCCGGATATGACGCTGCTTTCCAAAAAGCTGGCGCGGCTGTATGGCGCCTCGCTTTCGGTGGACGGTGTTGTAAACAGCGGAAGCCGCGTGCTGACGGTGGCTGTGGGCGGCATCAAGGATGAGTTTGCCCTCAATGGGGAAAAGCTCAGTGAAGAATATGCTGCGCTGGCATTGGGAACGGCGTTTCGTCCGTATTTCGTGGACGGTGTGTTTGATCCCGAGGCGGTGGCCATTGAAAAAGAGCAGCTGCGGGAACTGATCGCCAGCGAAATGAATGAGAAACGCGCTTACTGTGTTCGCCAGGCGCGGCGCAAGTTTTTTGGCGATGCGCCGGCAGGTGTGGAGCGGTACGGTTATGCACAGGAAGTAGACGGGCTTACACCTGAGACGGTGACCCGCGCATTCTTCCGGATGCTTCGCTCTGCCCGCATTGAGGTGATGGCCCTGGGGGCGGATGCGTGCGCGGTGGAACAGAGTGTTTTAAAGGCTCTGGAAGGGATCGAGCGCGCTCCCGCGGATCTGCCTGCGGCATTTGCACAGCCGGCTCAGGCAGAGCAGAGTTTTGAAGAACCGATGGATACCGCACAGGGAAAACTGTGCCTGCTGTTTACGGCCGGCCAGCCTCAGCGGCCGGAAAAACTGAGCGCGGCGCGGGTGGCGGTGGCTCTGCTGGGCGGAACCGCTACGTCACGGCTGTTTGTCAATGTGCGTGAGAAGCGCAGCCTGTGCTATTACTGTGCGGCCTCTTATGCGTCCATGGCCGGCTTGCTGTGCATTGACAGCGGCGTGGAACACCAGAATGCCAAAGCGGCGAAACAGGCTATTTTGGAGGAGCTGGACGCCCTGAAAGAAGGTCCCATCACCGCCAAAGAGCTGGCTGACACAAAGCGCAGCCTGAAAAACCAGCTGGGTGCAGTGGGAGATACTCTGCAGGGAATGGAAAACTGGTACTTTGGGGAGATCATGCGGGGAAGCCTGTTCACGCCTCAGCAGGTGATGGAACAGGTGGACGCGGTGACGGAAGAAGATGTGCGGAATGTGTTGCGCATGTTTACGCTTTCGGTTTCCTACACGCTGACGAAAGGAGAGAATGCGCATGTCTGAGACCAGCAAACAGGCGGTCGAGCGGGCAACAGCCTTTGAAAAAACGGTTCTGCCCAACGGCCTGACGGTTCTGGTGCATCCCATGCCCGGCTTTACCGGCGTTTATGCGCTGTATGGTACAAAGTTCGGCAGCATCGACCGCTCCTTTGTTCTGGATGGAAAGCGCTGGGATCTGCCCGCCGGTGTGGCGCACTTTCTGGAGCACAAAATGTTTGAGAACGAAGAGGGGGACGCTTTTACGCTTTATGCGAAAACGGGCGCCAATGCCAACGCGTATACCAGCTTCGATAAAACCTGTTATCTGTTTTCGGCCTCCAGCCGCACAGAGGAAAATCTGGACATTCTGCTGAGCTTTGTGTCCCGCCCGTATTTTACGGAAAAGACCATTGCCAAAGAGCAGGGAATTATCGGGCAGGAAATTAAAATGTACGACGATTCCCCCGATTGGCGGCTGATGTTCAGCGTCTATCAGTGCCTGTACGGGCAGCATCCGGTGCGCGAAGACATCGCCGGAAGTGTGGAGAGCATCGCAGAAATCACGCCGGAAATGCTGTATGCCTGTGCAGATGCGTTTTATCGCCCCCAAAACATGGCGTTGGCTGTGGCGGGCAATGTGACCATGCAGCAGGTGCTGGATGCGGTGGAGCGGGCTGCTATCCCGGAGAAGACGGGTGTGGTGGAACGCATTCCGGTGTGCGAGCCCCGGCAGGTGGCCGAGAAGGAGCGGTCCTTCTCCATGCCGGTGTCCAAACCGCTGCTGGGCGTGGGCTTTAAAGAAGCGTTGCCCGAGCCGGAGAATCAGTTGAAGATAGAATTCCTCTGTGACATTCTCACTGAATTGATTTGTGGAAGCATGACGCCGCTGTATCGGAAATTGTATGACGAGAATCTGGTCAGCCCGGGGTTTTCCGGTGAAATCCTCAGTGTGCCCGGCGCTTTGTGCACGGTCTTCGGCGGTGAGACAAGCCGCCCGGAATATGTGCGGGAACTTCTCTTGCAGGAAATTCGTCGCCTGCGCAGCGAGGGTGTGGATGCAGAACTGTTTACGCTGTGCAAAAATCAGCTGTATGGTGAGCTGATTGCAGATCTGGAGAATATTGACGATGTGGCGGCGGGCCTGTTCAGTGCGTTCAGCCGTGGCCGCACACCCGCAGAGGAAATCGACACGCTGGCTGCCATTACGCTGGAAGACGTGAACGGCGCGCTGCAGAATTTGCTGCAGGAAGAGTACAGTGCCACCGTGATCATCCGCCCCGCAGGGGAAAAGAAAGGGGAACTTGCTTCATGATCAACCATGTAACTTTTCCGGGGCTGGGCCTTTCCATGACCATCAACCGGGTGGCGTTTACCGTGTTCGGCGTGCCGGTGTACTGGTACGGAATCTGCATCGCTTTGGGGTTGGTGTTGGGATTGGCCTTCGCTTTTTCCAAGGCACGCAGCTATGGCATTGATTCGGACCGCATGATCGATGTGGTCATGCTGGCGACGCTGTGCGCCATTGTGGGCGCTCGCGCTTATTATGTGGTTTTTGCCCCGTTTGAATATGAAAGCCTGTGGGATATGATCAACCTGCGTGACGGCGGTCTGGCCATTTATGGCGGTGTGCTGGCGGCGTTTGTCTCTGCGCTGTTCCTTTGCCGCTGGCGCAAGGTGCCCACGCTTCCCATGTTCGATCTGGCGGCCATGGGCTTTCTGATCGGGCAGGGGCTTGGTCGTTGGGGAAACTTCTTCAACCAGGAAGCCTTTGGCACCAATACCACCCTGCCCTGGGGCATGTACAGCGAAGGAACACAGAACTATCTTGCATCGGTGCAGGCAACGCTGGCGGCACAGGGCGTGACCGTAGACCCGTCCCTGCCGGTTCATCCGACCTTTTTGTATGAAAGCCTGTGGTGCCTGTTGGGATTTGTGGTGCTGTTTTTGTATCAGAAACGGCGCAAATTCCACGGCGAGATTTTCCTGCTGTATATCATCTGGTACGGTGCCGAGCGCTTTATCGTGGAAGGACTGCGCACCGACAGTTTGGAGACCGTTGGCGGCATCCGCGTCAGCCAGCTGCTGGCACTTGTGTCCGTGATCGGTGCGGCAGGTGTCTGGCTGTGGCAGCGGAAGGTGCATCGGGATCAACCTTTGATGATTACTTACCCGGTGGTGGACAAGCGTTTGGACGGCCCCGCGGTTTTGACCTGGAACGTAAACGAGACGCCCAGTGTGCAGGAACTGAAGGAGCGCATTGACCGGCTGGTGGAACAGGAGAAGGCAGCGGAGAGCGAGAAAGATGCCGCCGAAACGGAAGCGGCACCGGCTGCTGAGGAAAAAACACAGCCCAAAGCGGCAACGGTGCGCAAGCCCCGTGCGGATCGCGCAAGGGTATTGGAACGCCGCGCTGCACGACAGACGGTCAATGTTCATGCAGAGGCGGCGCGGGCGCTGCGCTCACTGGAAAACGAGCGCCCCAGCCGCCGGCGCATCCGGCACTGAGCACATCCGAGGGGGGAGAGAACAAGATGGCAAAGCTGATCAGCGGCAAAGAGCTGGCCGCACGTGTCAAACAGGAAGTGGCGCAGGAAGTACAAGCGCTGCGTCAAAAGCAGATCACCGTCCGTCTGGCAGTCATCATTGTAGGAGAAAATCCGGCAAGTATGACCTATGTGGCGGGCAAGGCGCGGGATTGCGAGGCCTGCGGGATCGAATCGGATGTGATTCGGCTGCCGGAGCAGACCACCGAGGCGGAATTGCTGGAGCGTGTGCGCGCCTGCAATGAGGATCCTTCGGTCAATGGACTTTTGGTACAGCTGCCGCTTCCCAAACATATTTGCGAAAAGAATGTGATTGATGCTATTGCACCGGAAAAAGATGTGGACGGTTTTACGCCGGTGAATGTGGGAAAAATGGTGATCGGTGAATCCTGCTTCCTGCCCTGTACACCTGCGGGCTGTCTGGAGATGCTGCGCAGCACGGGCCTTTCCATGGAGGGCAAGAACGCTGTTGTGGTGGGCCGCTCCAATATTGTGGGAAAACCCATGGCGCTGTTGTTGTGTGCGCAGAATGCCACTGTGACGCTGTGCCATTCCCGTACACAGGATCTGGCGGAGATCTGCCGCCGGGCGGATATTTTGGTGGCAGCTGTGGGACGCGAGAGGTTCATCACCGGTGATATGGTCAAACCCGGCGCAGTGGTCATCGATGTGGGAATCAACCGCGGCGCAGATGGAAAGCTGCACGGAGATGTGGATTTTGAAGCGGCCAGTGAGAAGGCTGCTTTCATTACGCCCGTGCCCGGAGGCGTGGGCCTGATGACCCGCGCGATGCTCATGCGCAATACTCTGGAGGCTGCCAAGCGGCAGAGAGGACAGGCGGAATGAATTTTTTGCGGAAATACGGCTGGCTGGCGGCCATCTTTGCCGTTCTGCTGGGCGCGGTCTTTTTTGTGGGTCCCGGCCGGGAAATGGCTGCCGGAACGGACATTACCTCGGAAGAAATTATGATCGGCGATATGATTTATGACCGGCAGAACCCGCAGGACCCGGCGCGCATTCTCCTTCAAAGGTATGTATCTCCCCTGACAGAGCACAGCCTGGGACGCAAGTATGTCACGGATGTTTATGTTCAGGATGGGACGCTTCCTTCTGAGGACTTTGAAACGTACGATTCACAACCCGGCCTGGCGGGCATTGTATATGGTCTGGCGGACCGTCTTCTGCCTTTTTCGCCGCAAACGCGACTGGCTGTTTTGCATGGGGTCAACGGGGTGTTGTACTGTCTGATGCTGACGGTGATCCTTGGTTGGGCGGCGCGCTGGTTCGGAAAAGGTGCGATGGTTCTGAGCGCTGTATGCGCGGCAGCAATCATGCCGCATACCTTCAGCTTTGCCACCAATCTGTATTGGCTTGGCTGGGTGCAGATGCTGCCCATGGCGGTCATGTGCTTTACACTGCGACGGGGCCTTCCGGCCCGGCATTGCGGCCTTCGGTTGTTTTTGAGCGCATTTATCCCATGCCTGATCCGTTTTTTGTGTCAGTACGAGTATGTTTCGGATGTGTGCATCTGCCTGATGGTGCCGGTTTTGGTGCAGCTTTGGGCAGAACCGGACGGCGCGCGGCGCTTTTGGCGCACAGCAGTTCCGCCGACCGTGGGCGCATTGGCGGCCTTTGGCGCATCGGTAGTGTATAAACTCTGCGTGCTGGCGCGGCTGGACGGCGGATTTGCAGCTGCATGGAAGAGGTTTATGGAACCGGTGGCAGTTCGCCTGTTTGGAAAAGCCTCGGAAGCCTATGAGTATTCACAAGAGGCTTCGCAGGCAAGTTTGCCGGAGACCTTCCGCCGGGTTTTGAAAACGCCTTTGTATGAGGTGGGCGGCATTCGGGTGCAGCTTTGGCATTTCCTGGCACTGGCGGCAATGGCACTGTTGCTGGTGGCGGTTTTGTGGGCGCTGCGCCGGGGTACACAGAGCCGCGGCGCACAGCTGAGTTTTGCGTTCTTAAGTTTTTTGGCGGCAGCTTCCTGGCTGGTGCTGGCCAAGCCCCACAGCTATGTGCATGTGGGATGGGCCCAGGCAACCTTTTTTATGCCGTTCCTTTTGTGTCTGCCTGCTTATTGGATTCTGGCTGCGGGAGACCTGCTGCGTTTTTTCGGAAAAAGCAGGCACAGCGCTTGACATTTTTGCATCGTTTGTGGTATAGTGTATGAGCCGCTTGGTTTGGGCTCCTGAAGTGTCGGCGTTTGCCGGCCGCCTGTTTGTCCAGCGAGACTTATGAAAATGAGGGAAACAAATGTACGCAGTGATCGTTACCGGCGGTAAACAGTACCGCGTGGAAAAAGGCGACGTCATCTTCGTTGAGAAGCTGAACGCCGAGGCTGAGAGCACTTACACCTTCGACAACGTTTTGGCGGTTGGCGAAGAGGGCAGCGTGAAATTCGGCACTCCGGTTGTGGAGGGCGCGAAAGTCACCGGCAAAGTTCTGAAAAACGGCAAAGGCAAGAAGATTACCGTTCTGACCTATCGTCCCAAAAAGGACTCCAAGCGCAAGAAAGGTCATCGTCAGCCGTATACCAAGATTGAGATCACCGAGATCAACGGTTAATAGGGGAGGGTATTTAACATGGCACATAAAAAAGGCGTAGGTTCTACCAAAAACGGCCGTGATTCCGAGTCCAAGCGCCTCGGCGTGAAACGCGGCGACGGCCAGTTTGTACTCGCCGGCAATATTTTGGTCCGTCAGCGCGGCACTCACATCCATCCGGGTGAGAATGTGGGCCGCGGAAGCGACGACACGCTGTTTGCTCTGGTTGATGGCCGCGTTTCTTTTGAGCGCGTCGGCCGTGACCGCAAGCAGGTCAGCATCAAGCAATAAGTTGTTTTTGCAAGCCGGGGCAGTTGTCCCGGCTTTTTTGTGTGAACGGGGAATACTAAAACCGACCGTGAGACACTGCGCGCAATGCCGCGCATCAGAAAAGGAGACGCTATGTTTATCGATACCGCTCAAATCTACATCAAGGCGGGCAATGGCGGCGATGGCGCCGTCGCCTTTCATCGTGAAAAATACGTGGCGGCCGGCGGCCCGGATGGCGGCGACGGCGGCCGCGGCGGCAATGTGGTGTTTGTGGCCGATTCCAATCTTTCCACGCTGATGGATTTTCGCTACAAACGCAAGTACGTGGCACAGACGGGTGAGAATGGCCGCGGAAGCCGCTGCAACGGGAAAAATGCGCCCGATCTGGTGATTCGGGTTCCCCGGGGAACTGTGGTTCGGGACGCGCAGAGCAATCTTGTGATTGCGGATATTTCCGGCGACGAGCCGGTTGTCATTGCAAAAGGTGGCAAGGGCGGCTGGGGCAACGTGCACTTTGCCACGCCGACCCGGCAGATCCCCAAATTTGCCCGGCCCGGGCAGAGAGGGGAGGAACTGACCGTTCGTCTGGAATTGAAACTGATTGCGGACGTGGGCTTGGTCGGATTCCCGAATGTTGGCAAAAGCACGCTGATTTCTGTGATCAGCGCGGCAAAACCCAAAATTGCAAACTACCATTTTACGACCTTGTCGCCGGTGCTGGGTGTGGTCAAGGTAGGGCCGGAAGCCAGTTTTGTGGCGGCGGATATCCCGGGTTTGATTGAAGGTGCGGCTGACGGTGTGGGCTTGGGCCACGATTTTCTGCGCCATGTGGATCGCTGCCGCCTGCTGCTGCATGTGGTGGACGTGTCCGGCTGTGAAGGCCGCGACCCCAAGGATGATTTTGAAAAAATCAATACCGAACTGGAACGCTTTTCGCCGGAACTGGCCCAGCGCCCGCAGATCGTGCTGGGAAATAAATGCGATATTGCCAGCAGCGAACAGATCGAGGATTTTCGGTCGTTTGTGGAAGAAAAGGGACTTTTGTTCCTGCCGGTCAGCGCGGCAACGCGGCAAGGGTTGGATGCACTGCCTGGCCTGGTCTATGAGCGGCTGAAAGAACTGCCGCCGGTGGCGGTGTATGAACCGGAATATGTAAAGCCGGACCCGGCGCTGAAAGATCCCCGTGCGTTCTCTGTTACCAAAGAGGACGAGCACGTGTGGAATGTGGATGCGCCGTGGCTGGAGGACATTCTGGCGGGCAGCGATGTGGACGATTACGAAAGTCTGCAGTATTTTCAGCGGCAGCTGCAGGATAGCGGCGTGATTGCCAAGCTGGTGGAAATGGGTGTTGAAGAGGACGACACCATCTGCATTGGCGAATATCAATTTGACTATGTGTTCTGACAAAGGAGGGCGCGCGCATGTTGTTTGAGGCGAATCCGGGTGAAAAGATCGACATTCGGGAACAGTCTCCCTTGTCTCTGGCTTTTGTGGGAGACGGAGTTTTCGAACTGCTGGTGCGCGCCCGTTTGGTGGAATACACACGGCTGGTGCCGAACCAGCTGCATCGGCACGCGGTCCGCTTCGTTTCGGCCCGCGGCCAGTGTCTGGGGCTGGAGGCGATTCTTCCGCTGCTGGATGAAGAAGAGCTGGCGGTGGTGCGGCGCGGCAAAAATGCCAGCAAAGCCACTGTGGCGAAACATGCGACGCCGCAGGAATACCGGGCGTCCACTGCATTGGAAGCGCTGTTCGGCTGGCTGTATCTGCAGAAGCGGGAAGCGCGTATTTACGAGCTCTTTTCCAAGGTGTGGGACGCAATCGACGCGGCCGCCCAGACGGAATAAACGAAAAGCGCGGCGTGTATTCCAAGAGCTTGCTTTGGAAAACACGCCGCGCTTTTGTGCGTACAAATTGTTAAGGGGATCGAAGGTTATTTGCAGTTGGACGCGTTGCGGCTGTTGGAGCTGGTAGCTCGACCGGAAACTTTGCCAGTGGTTTTACTGGTCGTCTTGTTGCTGGTCTTGCTGGAGCTGGTGCGGTTGCTCGTTTTGTTCTGAGTGCTGCGATTATCCATTGTCATTTCACCTCCTGACACCCATAGTATCTGCAAGTTTTTCGCGCAATATACGAGAGGAAAAATTTATGAGTGATTCCTATTTTGAGGCTCGGGAACGGGAGCTGCTGGGCGAACAATACCAGAAGATGTATGCCTCTGCCCAGCACGTTTACCGTGCGGTGACGGTGAATCTGCTGCGCACCGATGCGCAAACATTTGCCCGCAGTGCCGATTTTCTGGAAGGTCCGGCACCTTTCTGCCCGGAGAGTTTTTATTTGAAAGAAAATACGCGGCCCGGCCGGCATCCCTATCATCATGCAGGAGTTTATTATGTGCAGGAGGCGAGTGCGGCGGCACCGGCAGCTCTTTTGAATGTTCAGCCGGGAGATCGGGTTCTGGACCTGTGTGCCGCACCGGGCGGAAAATCCAGTCAGCTGGGTGCCCGTCTGCAGGGAAAGGGACTTTTGGTTTCCAATGAGTATGTGGCCGCGCGTGCGCAGATCCTGAAAAACAATCTGGAACGAATGGGAATTTTCAACGCCTGGGTGTTGAACGAGGACGCTTCGCATGTGGCGGATGCGTTTCCGGAGTTTTTTGACAAGGTTTTGGTGGATGCCCCCTGCTCCGGCGAAGGGATGTTTCGGAAGGAAGAGGAGGCGCTGCGCCAACATTCGCAGGCATTGGTTCGTCAGTGCTCCGAAATGGGCGCGGAGATTTTAGGGCACGCTGCGCGCTGTTTGGCACCCGGCGGTCTGTTGTGCTATTCCACGTGCACCTTTGCCCCGGAAGAGGATGAAGGGCAAATCGGCCGCTTTCTTTCGCGCCACCCGGAGTTCTCGCTTTTGCCGGTTCGGCTTGCGGCTGGAAGTCCGGGTGAAGAGGCCCGCCGCTGCGGTTGGGATTTCGATGCGTCTTTGTGCTGGCGCATTTACCCGTGCCATGGCGGCGAGGGACACTTCATGGCGCTTCTGCAAAAGGCTGGAACGCCTCAGCCCGGGCGCTCTGTTTCACACAAGGCAAAACCTGCCAAAGAATGCGGGCAGTTTTTAGACGAAATGTTCGGACAACTGCCCGGCATTCCAGTGCAGAACGGCGACCGCTGGTATCTTGTGCCGGAACTGGCGTCTCCTGCGGGGCGTCTGCGTACCGTCCGCTGCGGAGTGGAACTGGGCAGTGTGGTCAAGGGAAGGTTCGTTCCTGCGCATGGACTGGCCATGGCGTTCGGCGGTCTTTGCCGCAATACAGAACAGCTGACGCTGGCAGACCCCAGAACAGCCGCCTGGCTGCGGGGGGAAGAGATTGCGGCAAAAACAGCAGGGAATGGATGGACCGCAGTGCTGGTGGACGGATTCCCTCTCGGATGGGGAAAATGCAGTGCAGGACGTGTTAAAAACCACTATCCGAAGGGCCTGCGGAACTTGGGATAGTTGATTTTGCTTTCTTTGTATGGTATACTTATTTAGTTAAAATGGTAGGATTATACTAATTTATTAGGGGGTTCCTGTTATGTCAGGGCATAGTAAATGGAATAACATCAAGCGCAAGAAAGAAAAGACAGACGGTCAGCGCGCGAAGATTTTCACCAAGATCGGACGCGAGATGTCTGTTTGCATTAAGGCCGGCGGCCCGGACCCCGCGGTGAATGGTAAGCTGCGCGATCTGATTGCCAAGGCGAAAAGCCTGAACGTGCCGAACGACAATATTCAGCGTATTATCAAAAAGGCACAGGGCGCGGAAAAAGACGATTACGAAAGCATCACTTACGAAGGATACGGCCCCAATGGCATCGCCATGATGGTGGAGACCCTGACGGACAACCGCACCGCGGGCAATCTGCGTCATTACTTTGATAAATTCGGCGGCAATCTGGGCAATAACGGATGTGTCAGCTTTTTGTTCAGCGAACAGGGCGTGATCGTTCTGGACGTGGAAGGCAAGGATGAGGAGACCGTGATGGAGGATGCCTTCGACGCCGGTGCAGACGATTTCGATATGGCGGACGATGTGGCGGAGATCACCACTTCTCCCGCGGCGTTCAGTGATGTGCGCGCGGCGCTGGAGGAAAAAGGCTACAGCTTCATTTCTGCGGACGTGGCGATGGTGCCGTCCACGCGCACTGCGCTGACCGATCCGGATGCCATTAAAAATATGGGACTGCTGCTGGATCATCTGGAGGACGATGACGACGTGCAGAACGTGTGGCACAACCTGGAAAACGAAGAAGATTTGGACCGCTGAGTGTCCTGCCTTGTGAATGGATAGAGAAAGGAAGGTGACGGCTTTGCCCAACCAGATCATATGCGACAACTGCATGTCCTGTGTGGACGAAGGGCTGGCCGAATGCCCGTTCTGCGGAGCCAAATTTGAAAACCGGAATCCCCGGGGAACGCTGCCGGCCTACAGCCTTTTGGCGGGCCGCTACACCATCGGGGCATGTATCGCCGTGGATGGAGAGGGCGTGACCTATCAGGCCATTGACGTTACCAATGCCCATCGTGTGGTCATCAAGGAATATGTCCCGGTCACCATGTGTGCCGCCCGCACCCGCGAAGGGGCGGTGGTGCCGCGCGCCGGAAAAGAAGTCATGTTCAAAACCACGCGCATGGATTTTGTGGATTTGTACCGCAGTCTTGTTACGCTGGGGCGGACGGAGGGCCTTGTGACGGTGCTGGATTTGGTGGAGACCAACAACACCGCCTACGCAGTGCGTGAACCGGACGAGGGCGAGACGCTGCAGGCTTATCTGGATGCACGGGAAGAGCCTTTGACACAGGAAGAAGCGCTGATGCTTCTGCGCCCGGTGGTATATGGCGTGGAGGCCATGCACCGCATGGGGCTTTTGCACCGCGGAATCAGCCCCGAAACCGTATTCATCACGCCTGCCGGGGCAAAATTGTCCGGGTATGCGACACTTGGCCTGCGCAATGCGGGCGGTGAACTGAAAAGCCAGCTTGTGGATGGATATGCGGCTCCGGAGCAGTATGCTGTTGCAGAGTTTGACGGAAAATATACCGATATTTACAGCCTGGGCGCTTTGTTTTACCGTGCGTTGACAGGGCATACGCCGCTGGCAGCCAACCTGCGCAGAATGAATGACAATATGCTGCCGGCCCACCGTGTGAACCGGGAACTGCCGGGGTATGTTTCCACGGCAGTCGGCCGTGCCATGCGGCTGAATCCCAGCGAGCGGCCTCAGTCTGCGTCGGATTTGCTGGCGGCTATCACCACCCCAACGCGCTTGGACTCAAAGTTCCATTTGACGAGCCGTCAATGGAAGTTTGTGGCCATTGCCGCAGGCGGACTGCTGCTGGTGATCCTGCTCAGCGTATGGGCGATTTTGAGCGCTGTGGGCGGCGGGGAAGAGTCTTCTTCCTCTTCTGTTTCGACATCTGCCTCTGCATCTCAAAGTCAGAGCAGTTCTGCACAGAGCAGTTCTTCTCAGTCTGTCGCGGAAAAAGTTTCGGTCCCCAACTTTGTGGGCAACCTTTATCAGGATATCATCGACAGCGATACCTATAAGGAGACATTCCTGTTCACAACGGAATATGAGTACAGTGATGATTACGACGAAGGAAAGGTCATTCGTCAGGAGCCTGCCTTTGGTACCAAAGTTTCGCCGGGGGCGACCATCAAGCTGTACGTCAGCAAAGGCCCTGAATACGCCACGATTCCCACGAACATCGTGGGCTTGAGCAAAGGCGATGCACAACAGCTTTTGCGCGAGAATAACATTTTGTTCGAAATTGTGGAGACGGACAATCCGGACGGGAAATATACGGCTTATACCGTTGTAAAAACCGAGCCGGAGGTCGGCCAGAAA
Organism: Owariibacterium komagatae; assembly: GCF_045865535.1. Classification (GTDB taxonomy): domain Bacteria; phylum Bacillota; class Clostridia; order Oscillospirales; family Ruminococcaceae; genus Ruthenibacterium; species Ruthenibacterium komagatae. The sequence continues at coordinate 746,390 of NZ_AP031406.1, read as the reverse complement.
GTAAAGATGAATGAGACGGTGGTTAAGGTGTATGTGGCGAAAGAAGCCACTTCCACATCCAGTGAATCCACACCGCCGCCCGCGTCGTCTTCCTCTTCTTCGCAAGATGGAACGACATCTTCTTCATCCAGTGACGGTCAGACGCCAAGCGCTTAACATGCATGAAAAAGGCGAGAGAAAAGCAATGCTTTTCTCTCGCCTTTTTGTTTTTTTGAAACCTATGGGCTCAGCAGGTGGCTCCTCCCACAAGATGCTTTTGCGCAGAAAGATTTTCCTGTTTGCGCTGCAGCAGTTCATCGCTGAGCAATTGCGCCTGTACCTGATCAAAGCCAAGACGCGCGATGGTGTCGGAAAAACGCTCGCCCGTGATTCCCTGTTCGCGGAACAGCAGAATTGCTTTTTCAATCACATCCAGCACCTCTTCTTTGCTGGAGAAAATCTTATCAAGCGCGCGTCCCTGCGCTACATGCTTGCCCCAGCGTCCGCCAACATAGACTTTGTATCCGCCTGTGTAGCGGGTGATTGCGTCGAAGGGGCATTTGTTTACGCAGCGTCCGCAGTGGTTGCAGGCGTCCGCGTCAATGGAGACAATTCCGTCCACGACCTTGGCCACGTGGATGGGACAGGCGTTTTCCACCTGGCATACCTTACATCCGTGGCACTTGGAAGCGTCGATTTCAGGAATGCGCTGGCCGATTACGCCCAGATCGTTCAGGTCGGGCTTGACGCAGTTGTTGGGGCAGCCGCCCACGGCGATTTTGAATTTATGCGGCAGCTTCACATCCCGGTATCCGTGATAGAAGCGTTCGTGAATTTCTTCCGAAAGCGCGAAGGTGTCGATCAGACCGTACTGGCAGGTGGTTCCCTTGCAGGATACAACAGGCCGCACCTTCGAACCGGTTCCGCCGGTCTCCAACCCGTTTTGCGCCAGATAATCCCGCAGCGGTTCAATGTTTGCATAGGGAACGCCCTGAATCTCCAGTGTCAGGCGGGATGTCATGGTGATTTCGCCGCTGCCAAAGCGTTCTGCTGCCTCGGCAATGACCTTACTTTCTTCGGCGCTCACTTTGCCGTTTCGTGTGATCACACGACCGTTAAAACGATCGGGAGTTCGCTTGTCCTGCAAGAAACCAAGCGCTTTCACACGGGTGACATCCTGCGGCGATACGGTGCTCTGGGCGCCTTCCACTTTTACGTCGTTGAAGAAAACCGCGCCTTCCAAAACTTTTGTCTGAGTGTACCCAAAGGCTTTCAGGCGGTTCTGCAGGAAGTAGCCTCGCTTGCCTTTGGCGCAAACCAAAAGCAGTTTTTGATCCTTGGCCAGTCCTTCAATGGGACCGTTCACTTTGCCCAAATCTACCCAGCGCGCACCGGGAATGGACGGCTGCGGCGCAACATCCACAACGGTGTACTCTTTTGCGGCGCCGGCGGCGTACTCGGCGGGCGTCATGCTCTCCAGAACGCCGGTCAGTTTGTTCAGCAGAACATACACGGCCTGTACAAAGGGATGAATGGCAGTGGAGAAGGGGGGCGCATAGGCGTAGTCCAGATTTTCAAAGTCTTCCAGGCGAGCGCCCATGGAAATTCCGGTCACTGCAATATCGATCATTTTATCCACGGCGCCGGGCCCGAATACCTGGATGCCGAGCAGCCGGTGGCTGGCTTTGTCCGCAATCAGCTTGGTGACGAAAAAGGCGGCACCCGGATAATAATGCGCTTTATCATCCGTCACGGCCAGAGCGGTCTCCACATCGTAACCGGCCTGACGTGCCTGTTCTTCGGTCAGACCAGTCCGTCCGCCGTTCAGTCCGGGCAGTTTCACCACACCGGTACCGAGAACGCCGGGATAATGCTTGTCCTGTCCGGCCAGGGCTTGCGCCAGAGTGCGTCCCTCGTAGTTGGCGGAAGAGCCCATCGCAGACCATTGGGCCGCTCCGGTAAGACGGTTTTTGACGATCACACAATCGCCGGCAGCGTAGACATCGGGCAGGTTGGTGCGCAGCTGATCATCGACCACGATCAACCCGCGCTCCATTTGAATGCCGCTGTCAGAAAGCCATGCGGTGTTGGGACGGATGCCGACGCTCATGACCACAACGTCCGCCACAATTTTGCCCGCACTGGTCAGTACGCCGGTAACTTTGTTGCCTTCTGCCAGAATTTCGGTCACTTTTGTTCCGGTAAGTACCCGGACGCCTGCTTTTTGCAGATGCTTTTTGGCGAAGTTTGCCATTTCCGGATCCAACACGTTGGGCATGACCTGCGGAGCAATATCCACAACGGTCACGCTGAGACCGCGCATCAACAGATTTTCTGCGATTTCAAGACCAATGAAACCACCGCCGACCACGACGGCCCTCCGCGCCTGCTTGGCTGTCAGATACGTGCGCAGCTGTTCCGCGTCATCGGGAGTGCGCATTTTGAAAACGCCCTCGGCCTGAACGCCCGGAAGCGGGGGAACAATGGAAGATGCGCCGGTTGCGACAACGCAGGCGTCATAAGGATAGAGCTCTTCTTCGCCGTTTTCCAGATTTTTGGCGAAAATCTGCCGCTGTGCACTGTCCAGCCGGAAGGCCTCCCGTTCGGTATGTACGGTGACGCCGGTCAGGGCAGTATATTTTTCCGGAGTGTTGACGATCAGCTCTCCGCGGCTCTCGATGGCGCCGCCCACATAATAGGGAAGACCGCAGCCGGCATAGGAGATATCCCTGTCCCGGCTGAGCAGGGTGATACGGATGGTTTGGTCCATGCGCTTCAGTTTCGCGGCGGCCTTGGTTCCCGCGGCCACGCCGCCAATTATTACTACATTCATGTAAGTGCTCCTTCCTGATTCATTTTCAGGGTCCCATGGCTTCATTATACGCTTGTGCTCAGGCTCTTGCAATTTTTTGTGAATATTTGAACTGTTTTGTGAGAGAATAAAAACGAGGTGACACACATGCAGAATTTTGAGGATTATACACCGGAGATGCTTGTTTACTACAATTCGCTGAGCGAACCGCTGAAGCGTCGTCTGGCAGAGAGCAAGTTTGCTGTTGAAGATCTGCAAAGTCTGGCGGCAGCAGCGGAAATGCTGGCGCAGGCTGGTGTGGACAGTATGCCGGAATAAAAGGAAGAAGAGGGCGCGGCCGTACGGCTGCGCCCTCTCTTGCATCCGATGATCGTGCCGGATATAATGAGGAATAAGGAGGATGCGATATGGGAGAAAGAATTTTTTCGGATATTACACAGGCGATTGGGCACACTCCTTTAATCTCGCTGGCGCGCCTGACGGAAAGCGCCGGGATAAAGGCGGAACTCTTTGCCAAATTAGAGGGGCAGAATCCGGCAGGAAGCGCGAAGGACCGGGTGGCGCTTTATATGCTGGATACCGCTGAAAAACAGGGAAAACTGAAGCCGGGCGGTACCATTGTGGAACCGACCAGCGGAAATACGGGGATTGGTCTGTGTGCCGTTGCGGCAGCGCGGGGATACAAGGTAATCATCACAATGCCGGAAACCATGAGCGTGGAACGTCAAAAGCTGATGAAGGCTTATGGCGCGGAACTGGTCCTCACAGAAGGTGCCAAGGGAATGGCGGGTGCGATTGCAAAGGCAGAGGAAATCTCCGCGCAAACAGGTGCAATGCTGGCGGGACAATTTGTCAATCCGGCGAACCCGGATGCTCATTATCGCACCACTGGCCCGGAAATTTGGCGGGACGCAGGCGGAAAAGTGGATGCGTTTGTGGCGGGCGTCGGCACAGGCGGTACCATAACGGGTGTGGGACGTTACTTAAAAGAAAAAGATCCGGCGGTCCATCTGGTTGCGGTGGAACCGGCGGACTCGCCGGTCCTTTCCGGAGGACAGGCCGGGGCGCATGGCCTGCAGGGAATCGGTGCAGGCTTTGTTCCGGACATTCTGGATACACAGATTTATAATGAAGTGATAACAAGAACCACGCAGCAGGCGTATGAAGCGGCCCGTCAGTTGGCTCAAAAAGAAGGAATTTTGGCGGGAATTTCTTCCGGCGCGGCGTTGAGCGCGGCTTTGGAACTGGCTGCACGTCCTGCCTTTGAAGGAAAGCGCATCGTGGTTCTTCTGCCGGACAGCGGCGAGAGATATCTTTCGACAGATTTGTTCGAAGGGTGATAGAAGATCGGTTGCTGTTTTTGGAAAATTGTGCTACACTGATAAAAATGTCGCGAAGGAGGGAGAAGTCGTGCGTTCGTTTGAGTCTCGGGAAGACTATTTGGAGACGATTCTGGTTCTTTATCAGGAAAAGGGCGCAGTGCGCAGCATTGACGTGGCGGAACGCATGAAGTTTTCCAAACCAAGCGTCAGTCGCGCAGTGGGACTGTTAAAAAGCGCGGGACTGGTCACCATGGATCGGGAGGGCTTTTTGCGTCTGACTTCCGAAGGAGAAGCGGCGGCTCGTGGCGTGTACGAGCGCCATACGGTCCTCCGCGATTTTCTTATTCAAATCGGTGTGGATGCGGCAACAGCGGCAGAAGATGCCTGCAGGATGGAACATGTGATCAGCACACAGACGTTTGAGAGTATTCGCAAACAGCTGAAAGACGAAGATAAGGAAAGAATCGTGCGATGAAAAAACAAAAAGTTTATTGGATCATTGGTCTGATCGGTTGTGTGGTTGGAACAGCGCTGATGGCGGCTCGTCTGCTGTGGGGTTTTATGGAAGAACAGCTTACAGTCAGTTCTGCTGTGATTTGTCTGCTTGTGTTTTTGGTGGCGTTTTATTTGCTGCTGACACAGGCGCGCCCGGACAAAGAGAAGAAATGATATTTAAAAATCCCCGCCCGGAAATCGCTCCGGACGGGGATTTTGAGTTTTATCCAATTCCTTTATACAGAATGCTGCATACCAGGACGAGCACAGCCAAACCGACGTAAAAGTATTTGGCGGTAATTCGGAAGCCTTTTCCCAGCGGCTTGCTCCTTCCCTGGTTTAGCTCGGCACAAATACGGTCTGTGCCCAGAACCCAGTAGATGATAATGGCGCAGAGTACAGCGCCGAAAGGAACGATGTAGATTGTAATGGCGTCCATCCAACTGCCCAGGCGAGGTTCATATTCGATGAGTGTACCGGCGGCGTATACAATCAGTGCCACAAGAGCGACCGACGCCTTTCGGGGAAGATGCAAATGCCGCATCACCGCTTCCGCGCACACCTCAAACATATTGACCAAACTGGTGATTCCGGCGAAGATGACCGAAAGGAAGAAGACAATGGAAACAAGGCGACCGCCGGGCATCTGTGCAAAGACCTTGGGAAGTGTAATGAAAATCAGGGGAGGGCCCGAAGCAGGGTCCAAGCCAAACGCAAACACGGCGGGAAGGATCACAAATCCGGAAAGCAAAGCGGCGCAAGTATCCAGAAAGGCGGTTTGTGCGGCTGCACGGGGAATGTTTTCTTCCTTTCCCAGATAGCTGCCGTAAATAATCATGCCGGAACCGGTGATGGAAAGAGAAAAGAATGCCTGTCCCATGGCCATTACCCAGGTGTTGGGGTTTAAAAGCTGGCTCCAGTCAGGAATCAGCAAGTAGGCATATCCGGCGCCGGCGCCGGGAAGAAATGCCACATAGACGGCAACTCCCAGAAACAGCAGGAAAAAGGCTGGCATAATAATGCGATTGGCTTTTTCAATTCCTTTTAATACGCCGCCGAAAAGAATCAATGCGGTAAGAAGAATTACTGCCGCATGCCATCCCAGACTTCCGAATGGTCCGGTCATGTCCGCAAAATAGGTTTCGGCATCCGTATCAAAAAGGGATCCAGTCAATCCGCCGGCACAGTAGCGAAGCACCCATCCCACAATCACCGCATAACCAATGGCGATACCCAACGATCCGAATAAAGGGATGGCGCCCAAGAGACCGCCGCCTTTTTTGCCGCGGGTCTGGAGGGCGTACTGGTATGATCCGATAGGCCCTGTACCGGTTAGACGACCAAAAGCAAATTCGGCGGAAAGGCCTGCATAGCCGAATAAAGCAACAAAAAAGAAATATACCAGTAAAAATGCGGCACCGCCGTACTGGCCTACACGATAGGGGAAAAGCCAAATATTGCCCATGCCAACGGCAGAGCCCACCGAGGCCAGAACAAACCCCAGTTTGTTCCGAAATTTGAGATTGTGTTTTTCCTGCATGATTCTGCTCCTGTCACTGATGTTTTCCACAGTATAGCATAAAGAAACAAAAGGAGCAATGCAAAGCGGCAGCTTGAATGCCCTGTTGGAATCTGTCTCTCTATATAAATAAGGAAGCAAAAAATAAATTTCAAAAAAGGGAAAAAAAGGAGTTGACAGGAGAGGAAGGATGTGGTAGTATAACAAAGCTGTCCCCACGGACGGGTCACAAAAGAGCGAAAAGCCGACCGAAAAGAGCACGAAAAAAGTTCTTGACAAAAGGGCAAGAGAGTGCTAAAATAGGAAAGCTGCTCCGAAGAGACGGCTCAAAAAAATATCGAAAAAAGTTCTTGACAAACGGAACTGAATGAGATATAATAAATGAGCTGTCCGAGAGGACGCTAAGGACCTTGAAAATTAAACAATATCAAGAAGCTTAACGGAACCCTAGAACGTGAAAAACGTTCACAAAAAACATTTCCTTTAAGTAATTTAGGACGCAAGCGATTGCGGACTGGATGCTAAGATTTAGATTCAGCATTAAGCTGGTTTAAATACCATTTAATGAAGAGTTTGATCCTGGCTCAGGACGAACGCTGGCGGCGCGCCTAACACATGCAAGTCGAACGGAGCTATTTCGATAGATCTCTTCGGAGTGACATTGGCTTAGCTTAGTGGCGAACGGGTGAGTAACACGTGAGGAACCTGCCTTTCAGAGGGGGACAACAGTTGGAAACGACTGCTAATACCGCATAAGACCACGATACGGCATCGTATTGAGGTCAAAGGAGCAATCCGCTGAAAGATGGCCTCGCGTCCGATTAGCTGGATGGTGAGGTAACGGCCCACCATGGCGACGATCGGTAGCCGGACTGAGAGGTTGATCGGCCACATTGGGACTGAGACACGGCCCAGACTCCTACGGGAGGCAGCAGTGGGGAATATTGCACAATGGAGGAAACTCTGATGCAGCGACGCCGCGTGAGGGAAGAAGGTCTTCGGATTGTAAACCTCTGTTGTCAGGGACGATAATGACGGTACCTGACGAGGAAGCCACGGCTAACTACGTGCCAGCAGCCGCGGTAAAACGTAGGTGGCAAGCGTTGTCCGGAATTACTGGGTGTAAAGGGAGCGCAGGCGGATTTGCAAGTTGGAAGTGAAACTCATGGGCTCAACCCATGAACTGCTTTCAAAACTGCAGATCTTGAGTGGTGTAGAGGTAGGCGGAATTCCCGGTGTAGCGGTGGAATGCGTAGATATCGGGAGGAACACCAGTGGCGAAGGCGGCCTACTGGGCACTAACTGACGCTGAGGCTCGAAAGCATGGGTAGCAAACAGGATTAGATACCCTGGTAGTCCATGCTGTAAACGATGATTACTAGGTGTGGGTGGATTGACCCCATCCGTGCCGCAGTTAACACAATAAGTAATCCACCTGGGGAGTACGACCGCAAGGTTGAAACTCAAAGGAATTGACGGGGGCCCGCACAAGCAGTGGAGTATGTGGTTTAATTCGAAGCAACGCGAAGAACCTTACCAGGTCTTGACATCCGATGCATAGCTAAGAGATTAGTGAAGTCCTTCGGGACATCGAGACAGGTGGTGCATGGTTGTCGTCAGCTCGTGTCGTGAGATGTTGGGTTAAGTCCCGCAACGAGCGCAACCCTTATCGTTAGTTACTACGCAAGAGGACTCTAGCGAGACTGCCGTTGACAAAACGGAGGAAGGTGGGGATGACGTCAAATCATCATGCCCTTTATGACCTGGGCTACACACGTACTACAATGGCTATTAACAAAGAGAAGCGATACCGCGAGGTGGAGCAAACCTCACAAAAATAGTCTCAGTTCGGATCGCAGGCTGCAACCCGCCTGCGTGAAGCCGGAATTGCTAGTAATCGCGGATCAGCATGCCGCGGTGAATACGTTCCCGGGCCTTGTACACACCGCCCGTCACACCATGAGAGCCGGGGGGACCCGAAGTCGGTAGTCTAACCGCAAGGAGGACGCCGCCGAAGGTAAAACTGGTGATTGGGGTGAAGTCGTAACAAGGTAGCCGTATCGGAAGGTGCGGCTGGATCACCTCCTTTCTAAGGAGTCAGGCAGGATGTTCGGAAGAGCATTCTGGAACAGGGAAAGTTAAGCGGAAAGATATTGTTTAATTTTGAGGGCCCTTAAGGGAACTCAAGATAAAGAGCGTAACCGAACGCGAAAGCGTGGGGGTATAGCTCAGCTGGGAGAGCACCTGCTTTGCAAGCAGGGGGTCAGGAGTTCGAGCCTCCTTATCTCCACCAAAAATGGGCTCATAGCTCAGGTGGTTAGAGCGCGCGCCTGATAAGCGCGAGGTCGGTGGTTCGAGTCCACTTGAGCCCACCACTTCTTCTGAGAAGGAGAAGGAAGTTCAAACAGCGGAATGCACCTTGAAAACTGAACAAGAACTGCGAAGATTAGAGAAGACAAAAGATTGATAGAGAAATCTACAATTTCGAGAAAACTCTAGTTGGCAAATGGAAGAATCAAGACTGAGAAAACGGTCAAGCTAGAAAGGGCGCAGGGCGAATGCCTTGGCACTGGGAGCCGAAGAAAGACGTGGTAAGCTGCGAAAAGCTGCGGGGAGATGCAAACAATCTTTGATCCGCAGATTTCTGAATGGGGAAACCCACATGGAGTCATGTCCATGTAACATACACTGAATCCATAGGTGTATGTGGGGAACCGCCTGAACTGAAACATCTAAGTAGGGCGAGGAAGAGAAATCAACCGAGATTCCGTAAGTAGTGGCGAGCGAACGCGGAAGAGGCCAAACCGGTGGTAGAAATACTGCCGGGGTTATGGACTGCTTTTAGGACTTAATCTGTTACCTGAAGTGTGTGGGAAAGCACGCCAGAGAATGTGAGAGCCATGTAAGGGAAAACGGAGAGAGCTGCGCAGGATCCAGAGTACGGCCAGACACGTGAAACCTGGTCGGAAGTCGGGGGGACCACCCTCCAAGCCTAAATACTACCCAGTGACCGATAGCGTATAGTACTGTGAAGGAAAGGTGAAAAGCACCCCGGGAGGGGAGTGAAATAGAACCTGAAACCCTGTGCCTACAAGCACCGAGAGCACGTCAAAGTGTGATCGGGTACTTTTTGTAGAACGGTCCGGCGAGCGAATGTATGTAGCGAGGTTAAGGTGTTAAGCACTGGAGCCGCAGCGAGAGCGAGTCTGAATAGGGCGTTGAGTTGCATGCATTGGGCCCGAAACCGAGTGACCTACCCATGGTCAGGCTGAAGTGGAGGTAAAGCTCCATGGAGGGCCGAACCGACCTCCGTTGAAAAGGCGGCGGATGAACTGTGGGTAGCGGAGAAATTCCAATCGAACTCGGAGATAGCTGGTTCTCCCCGAAATAGTTTTAGGACTAGCCTCATGTTAGATTTCCGGAGGTAAAGCACTGAATGGCCTAGGGCCCGAGAGGGTACCGAAGCCTATCAAACTAAGAATGCCGGAAAATTGATGCATGGGAGTCAGACTGTGTGAGATAAGTCTCATAGTCAAAAGGGAAACAGCCCAGACCTACAGCTAAGGTCCCAAAGCAGGTTTAAGTGGAAAAGGATGTGGAGCTGCACAAACAGCCAGGATGTTGGCTTAGAAGCAGCCACTCATTTAAAGAGTGCGTAATAGCTCACTGGTCGAGTGGCTCTGCGCCGAAAATTCAACGGGGCTAAAATCTGCACCGAAGCTTAGGCAGCAGCAATGCTGGGTAGGGGAGCGTTGTGTACGAGGAGAAGCGGTAGCGCAAGCGGTCGTGGATTGTACACAAGTGAGAATGCCGGAATGAGTAGCGCGAATGATGTGAGAATCATCATGGCCGAAAGCCTCAGGTTTTTGGAGGAAGGTTCGTCCGCTCCAAGTTAGCCGGGAGCTAAGGTGAGGCCGAAAGGCGTAGCCGATGCACATACGGTAGAGATTCCGTAGCCACCGAAAGATTTAAGCAGGGGGACACTTTTGAAGTGTATGAGCCGGGTGTTGGTTCCCGGTCGAAAGCGAGCGAATGAGCGAAGTCGTGCATGGAGAGAGGCGAGAAAAGCCCTGTGTATATCTAAGGTGCCCGTACCGCAAACCGACACAGGTAGGTAGGAAGAAGATTCTAAGGCCAACGGGAGAAGGGTTGTTAAGGAACTCGGCAAGTTGACCCCGTAACTTCGGGAGAAGGGGTGCTCATGAAAGTGAGCCGCAGAGAATAGGCCCAAGCAACTGTTTAGCAAAAACACAGGTCTGTGCTAAATCGAAAGATGACGTATACGGGCTGACACCTGCCCGGTGCTGGAAGGTTAAGGGGACATGTGCAAGCATCGAACCGAAGCCCCAGTAAACGGCGGCCGTAACTATAACGGTCCTAAGGTAGCGAAATTCCTTGTCAGGTAAGTTCTGACCCGCACGAATGGTGTAATGATTTGGGCACTGTCTCAACAGCCCGCCCGGCGAAATTGTAGTACCGGTGAAGATGCCGGTTACCCGCGACAAGACGGAAAGACCCCATGGAGCTTTACTGTAGCCTAATATTGGGTTTCGGTATTACATGTACAGGATATGTGGGAGACTGGGAAGCAAGAGCGTCAGCTTTTGTGGAGTCGACCTTGGGATACCACACTTGTGATATTGGAATTCTAACCTGCAGCCCTGAATCGGGTTGGGGGACATTGTTAGGTGGGCAGTTTGACTGGGGCGGTCGCCTCCTAAAATGTAGCGGAGGCGTTCAAAGGTTGGCTCAGCTTGGACGGAAACCAAGCCAAAGAGTGCAAACGCAAAAGCCAGCCTAACTGCGAGACTGACGGGTCGAGCAGTAACGAAAGTTGGAGTTAGTGATCCGGTGGTATGTGAGTGGAAATGCCATCGCTCAACGGATAAAAGTTACCCTGGGGATAACAGGCTGATCTCCCCCAAGAGTCCACATCGACGGGGAGGTTTGGCACCTCGATGTCGGCTCATCGCATCCTGGGGCTGAATTCGGTCCCAAGGGTTTGGCTGTTCGCCAATTAAAGCGGTACGCGAGCTGGGTTCAGAACGTCGTGAGACAGTTCGGTCCCTATCTGTCGTGGGCGCAGGATATTTGATGGGATCTGTCCCTAGTACGAGAGGACCGGGATGGACGCACCTCTGGTGCACCAGTTGTCACGCCAGTGGCACAGCTGGGCAGCTATGTGCGGATCGGATAAACGCTGAAAGCATCTAAGCGTGAAGCCGGCCCAAAGATAAGATATCCCACTGAGTCAATCAGGTAAGACCCCTTGAAGACTACAAGGTTGATAGGCATGAAGTGTAAGCGTGGTGACACGTTCAGCTAGCATGTACTAATAGGTCGAGGGCTTGACCACATCTTAGATTGGTTCTGCATTTGCCAAAAGCAGTTGTTGTTCAGTTTTGAGGGTGAGTTCCTCAAGAGAGAAAAGAGAATACGAGGCTAGGCTAATAGCGTTGCTTTTAGTATTCATAGCCGGTGCCGATGACGCCAAGGTCCCACCTGTTCCCATTCCGAACACAGTAGTTAAGCTTGGTTGTGCCGAAGATACTTGGTTGGAGACGACCTGGAAAAATAGGTAGGTGCCGGCTCTTTTCTTTTATATGGCCCGTTGGTCAAGCGGTCAAGACGGCGGCCTCTCACGCCGCAAACGGGAGTTCGATTCTCCCACGGGTCACCATCATATTCCTCTTTAGCTCAGCCGGTAGAGCGGCGGACTGTTAATCCGTAGGTCGTTGGTTCGAGTCCAACAAGGGGAGCCAGGAGACATCCGGAACGTATTTTCGTTCCGGATGTCTTTTTTATTTCTATCTATGCTTTTACTCATTCCTCAGACACCTGCCAGATCGGCTTCTGGGGCAAGGGATTGATTATCCTTCACTTGCGGTTCCTTTTAGTTCTGGAAATGAGGGGAGAACGAAGGAAGAAGCAGAGTGTTTTTGGTTGTTTGGAAAGACAATCTTCTCGCTCCCCTATTAAAATCGCTCGGATCCTAATGAAAATTATGCTTTGGAGCGTTTTTGTAGACCATATATCTCTCCCTATTGGTAGATTGATTGGCCTTTATTGAGGCGCATTACAGACGGGTTAGCTGCAAGCAGAACGAAGGCGGCTTGTACATGTTTTATTCTGCTGCATCGACCTTGGCTGCTTTCAGCCATTTTTTTACGAAGAAAAGGGCCGCAGGCAAATTTGCCTGCGGCCTTTTTCTTGTTTACCGAAAACCCCCGGCTGTGCCGGGGAGTTCTCAAAAAGCTTTAGCGTTGCATAGGAAATAAAAACTCCTTTTGATACAATAAAGATGCGGTCTGCCAACTGCACTAAAGTATCAAAAGGAGGACAAAAGGCATGACGCCTAATGACAAGAATAGTTTAGCACATACAACATGGAACTGCAAATATCACATAGTATTTGCGCCGAAGTATCGCAGAAAAATCTTTTACAAAGAAAACCGTGTGGAAATAGGGAAGATATTGAGAGAATTATGCAATTGGAAACAAGTGAAAATAGTAGAGGCGGAAGTGTGTCCGGATCATATCCACATGCTGGTGGAAATACCGCCTAAGATGAGTGTATCCAGTTTCGTAGGTTTTCTCAAGGGGAAAAGCAGTCTGATCATTTTCGAGAGACATTCCAATTTGAAGTACAAATATGGAAACAGGCAGTTTTGGTGCCGTGGATACTATGTCGATACAGCAGGTAAGAACGCAAAGAAGATTGCGGAGTATATCCAAAACCAACTCAAAGAAGATCAGATTGAGGATCAGATGACCCTTAAAGAATACATAGACCCGTTTACGGGTAGCAAGTAATATTCTTTCGCAGGTGGCAGACCGTACCAACGCCTTTAGGCGTGGCTAGTATTTTAGGGCTTTGCCCGCTTCTGAAGAACCACCAGCTTCGCTGGTGGGTTACTATTTTGAAATTTTTAGTTTTTGTGCAGTTTTCTTTGGAAGAATTTGACGCATTCTACAATGGGGATTACCACTACGGCCAGAAGCAATGCGATGGTATACTCCACCAGGCTGATGTGGGTGAATCCAAAAGCGTCCGAGATACCCGGCAGATAGATAACACCGGTGGTCAAGACCAGGCTGAGAAGCATGGCTCCCCACAGAACTTTGTTGTGGCTTCCCAGTTTGAAGACGCTGCCTCTCTGGCTCCGCATGTTGAAGGAATGGAAAATTTCCGCCATGCTCATGGTCAGGAAGGCCATGGTCATGCCATCCGGGCTGTTGGTGATCTCCCAAACACCGCTTTCCAGGAAATGACCGATGAAATAGGCCGCCAATGTGACCACTGTCACCATGGCACCCTGATACAGCACATCTGTACCCAGACCGCCTGCAAAAATGCCATCGGTGGCGCTGCGCGGTTTGCGTTTCATCAGGTCCGGTTCGCCTTTTTCCATGCCCAGAGCCAGGGCGGGGAAGCAGTCGGTAATCAGATTGATCCAGAGCAGGTGTACCGGCTCCAGAACGACGAAGCCCATCATGGTGGCCAGGAACACGCTCAAGACCTCGCTCATATTGGAGCCCAGCAGGAACTGAATAGCCTTGCGGATGTTATCATAAATCCGGCGGCCTTCACCCACAGCGCCCACGATAGTGGCGAAGTTGTCATCGGCCAGAACCATATCGGCAACATTTTTGGTAACATCGGTACCGGTAATACCCATTCCAATGCCAATATCCGCGCTCTTGATGCTGGGAGCATCGTTTACACCGTCGCCGGTCATGGCGGTAATACAGCCGCGTTTGCGCCATGCATTGACGATGCGTACTTTGTGTTCCGGTTGTACACGAGCATAAACGCTATAATGATCGATATGAGCAGCCAGCTCTTCGTCGCTGATCTCGTTCAGCTGAGAGCCAGTGAGCGCCTGGCTTTCGTCTTCCAGGATTCCCAGTTCACGTGCGATGGCCACAGCGGTGTCGTGGTGGTCACCGGTGATCATCACTGGCCGGATACCGGCAGTGCGGCATTCTTCGATGGCGGCTTTTACCTCCGGACGGATAGGATCGATCATACCCGTCAGGCCCAGGAAGGTAAGACCCTGCTCCAGCGCTTCAGGGCTGGTATCGGCGGGAAGCTGCTGATATTCTTTCTGTGCGGCGGCCAAAACACGGAGTGCTTTGTCTGCCATAGCTTTGTTGTCGGCAAGGATTCGATTGGCTGCTTCAGCAGTCAGTTCGCGTTTTTCGCCGTTCTCCATGTAGAAAGAGCAGCGTTTCAAAATTTCGTCGGGCGCGCCCTTGGTGTACTGAATGTAGCCCTGTTCCGTTTTATGGATGGTGCTCATCATTTTACGCATGCTGTCGAACGGCGCTTCAGCAACGCGGGGAGTCTGCGCTTCCATGTCGGGTTTCGAAAGATTTTCTTTCGATGCCCAGTTGACAAGCGCACATTCGGTGGGTTCACCAACGGCCTCACCATTGTCACCGGGCTTGGCGTCGCTGCACAGTGCCATGGCACGGCCGACGGTCTGCGCATCCCCGGTGTGTTCCACAACGGTCATTTTGTTCTGCGTCAGAGTTCCGGTTTTATCCGAGCAAATGACCTGCGCACAGCCCAGCGTTTCAACAGCGGTCAAGCGCCGGATCACAGCGTTTCGTTTGGACATGTTGGTAACGCCAATGGAAAGAACGATGGTAACAACTGCAGCGAGGCCTTCCGGAATGGCTGCAACTGCCAGACTGACCGCGACCATGAAGGTGCTGATGACCACGTCAAGGTGGAAATCGCCCGCACGGATCAGGCTGAATGCGAAAATGAACAGGCAGATGCCAAGAACCAGAACACTCAGCACCTTGCTGAGCTGGCCAAGCTTTTTCTGAAGCGGCGTTTCACCGTCCTGCGCGTCGGCCAGAGCACCGGCGATTTTACCCATTTCGGTGTCCATTCCTGTCCCGGTAATGACGGCGCTGCCGCGGCCGTAAACAATGGTACTGCCCATATATACCATGTTTTTGCGGTCGCCCAACGGGATGTCTGTTTCGGAAGAGGCAAGAACGTCTGTGTGCTTTTCCACCGGAACGCTTTCACCGGTCAGCGCAGCTTCTTCCGCTTTCATGCTTGCGCTTTCGAGGATTCTGGCATCCGCGGGAACAGCGTCGCCCGCCTCCAGGATGACCACGTCGCCGGGAACCAGCTCTTCGCTTTTCAAAACCACCATTTTCCCATCACGCAGCACTTTACTGGTGGCGGCGGTCATTTCCTGAAGCGCCTCAATGGCCTTTTCGGCCTTGCTCTCCTGATAAACGCCAAGCACTGCATTGATCAGAACAACGATCAGAATAATAAACACGTCGGCAAAACTTTCGCCTTCATAGGCGGCAGTGATTCCGGAAATCGCTGCTGCCACCAGCAGAATGATAATCATGGGGTCGCACAGTTGCTGGACAAACCGCTGGAACAAGGTGATTTTTTTACCTTCTTTCAGCTTGTTGGGGCCGTACTGTTCGGCACGGCGGGCGGCCTCCTGGCTGGAGAGACCTTCCGCAGTACTGTCAAGTTCCTGCAAAACAGCCGATGTTTCTTCGCAGTAGAATTTCAAGACACAACTTCCTTTCTTTGTTTGAGAAGAGTATGGGCGACAATAAAAAACGAGACTCATGTGCAACTCAAAAAAATTGCACATGAGTCTCGTTGTCACATTTAAGCCAGGTCGAAGGCCGTGTGTTGACTTAAACCACGCTGGACAGCGTGCAACTACTCCCTCATGAGTTATTCTTTTATTCATTATACAGCGCTTTGGGCAGAATGCAACACGTTTTGAAACAAAAACTTAAATTTGTACGACTTTTTGCGCTTCCTTCCGGGTCATTTCACGGCCGATGGTCAGAAGCATGGTAACATAGCAGGCGCCGCCGCCGATAAAGTTGGAAATGGGCTCGGCAAGAAAAACACCACTTACTCCCAGTGAGGCAACGTGCGGAAGCCAAAGAGTGAGGGGAATGACGATCACAACTTTGCGGAACAGCGAGAAGAAAATGGATTGCTTGGAACGCCCCAACGCCACTGCAACCGACTGCCCGGAAAATTGAAGAGCCATCATGAAAATGCCGAAGAAATAGAGATGCATGGCAGGAACACTGTCGGCTGCCAGCTGGGCGTCGGAAGTGAACATTCCCGCGAAAAACTGAGGAAACAGGAAAATGACCAGCCAGGTGAAAAGCGTGTAAATCACACAGAGCACGGTCATGAAACGAATGCCTTTGCGCACACGGCCGTATTCACAGGCACCGTAATTGTAACCCAGAACCGGCTGTGCCGCCTGTGTGATGCCGCTGACGGGGGTCAGAGCCACTTCTCGTACGGAGTTGACAATTGTCATAACGCTGACATACAAATCACCGCCGAATTGCTGCAGGGTGGAAGTACAGGCGATCTGTACCAGACCGTTGGTAACAGACATAATAAAACCGGACATGCCCAGCGTGATGATCCGGAATGTCTGCGGGAGGTTGGGCCGCATTTGCGAAAAACGCAGGCGAATGACCGCCCGCGGCCCGCACAGAAAATACATGGCCCAGACAGCGGAGAGAAACTGCGAGAGAACGGTGGCCAACGCCGCGCCCTGAACACCCAGCCCGAGAAGGAAGATAAACACCGGGTCCAGCACGATGTTGACGGCCGCACCCAGAAGGACCGTCATCATTCCCGTCCGTCCAAATCCCTGTGCATTGATGAAGCCGTTCATCCCAAGGCTCAGCATTACAAACAGGGTACCGCACAGATAAATGGTCAGATAATCATTGGCGTAAGGGTAGGTGACGTCGCTGGCGCCGAACAAGTAGAGCAACGGCGTTTTCAGCAGAAAACACAGAACGCTGAGAACAAGCCCGGTTCCCAGCAGGAGGGCGCAGGTGGCCCCCATGATCTGCCCGGCACCGGCGGAATCGTTCTTGCCGCGTGCAATGGAAAAAAGCGGGGTGCCGCCGTAACCAAAGAGATTGGCGAAAGCGGTAATCATCGTAATAATGGGAAATGCAAGGCCGACGCCTGCCAGCGCGCCGGCACTGGCGCCAGGCATATGCCCCAGATAAATGCGGTCCACTACATTGTAGAGTACATTGATGAGCTGCGCGAAGGTCATGGGAATCGCCAGGCGCAAAATGTTGGAAGCGACCGAGCCTTTTGAAAAGTCGCTGGTAGAAGAAGACATAAAATCACCTGATTGAAATTTTAGAGAAAACTCATTTGCTGGGCACTGGGAAGATGAACGTATTCAAGGGCATTTTCCCGGTGCAGGCGGCTGGTCTGTAATTCTTTCAGAAAGACAGACGCATCTCCGGTCCCGGAAAGAACCAGTTCTTCCCGGGCACGGGTCATGCCCACATAGAACAGTCGGCGTTCTTCTTCCAGTGGGGAACGGCCATCCTGCAGCGGAATGGTCCCGGCGGAAAGCCCGGCGAGAAAAACAACGGGAAATTCAAGACCTTTTGCTCCGTGCAGCGTCATCAAACGGACTGCTCCGGAAGCATATTCCTTTCGACTGGCACGAACGATGTCCCCTTCGCTTCCCAGAAGCAGCGTATCCAGCAAAGAGACCATCGTCTTGTGGAAAAGCGCAGTATCCAGCAGCCTCTGACGGGCGCCGCGCAATTCCTGACCGTGCCAGAAATCTTCCAGCAGGCGGTGCGGCCGTTCCCGCGCAACGCGGGGCAGAAAGGTGTCCACCTGCGCAAACCATTGCCCATACCAGCCGTCCGTACCAAGTGCGGCGCGAAGAGCGGCCCAATCCGAAGCAGCGGCACAGGCTTCTTCCGCGTGCCGAACAAGATCCGGCGGACAGTGCAAAACGCCGGCGAGATATGCATGCAGAGAAAGAGAGTCTTTCAAGTGGAGCAGATGCCGGAAAAAACCTGCCGCACCCCGCACGGATTCATCGGCCAGAAAATCGCCGCGCCCGGTGATCGCACAGGGGATGCCGTCGTGCAACAGGCATTCTTCCACCAAATCCAATTGACGGTGGGTTCGGCAAAGGACTGCAATATCGGAAAAGGCGCGCTGCGTGCCTTCCGTTTTGCCCTGAGCGGCCAGCATATCCACACCGCCGGTCATGCGTGCAATCTCCTTGGCGATGAAAATGCCTTCCGAGTAGGCGCTCGGCGCGTGAACAAACCGAATGTCCGCTGCATCCGGCTGATGGGCCTTCAAAACGCGCATGGGACCGGGATTGTGGCTGATCAGTTGAACGGCGCTTTCCAGAATGGCAGGTGAGGAGCGATAGTTGTCTTCAAAACGAATCTCCCGCAGCGGCGTAATGGTTTCCCGAAGCCGTTCAAAGCATCCCCCGCCGGCACCGCGGAATCCGTAGATCGACTGGTCGTCATCTCCGATGACAAACAGGTGTTCTCCTGCAGTATGCCATTTTTGAATCAGATCAAATTGAATGCGGTTGGTGTCCTGAAACTCATCCACCAGAAGAAACCGCAGGTGCTGCTGCTGTTCCGCAGAAAGCGGCTGTTCCAAAGCTGCCAGCAGGACATCGTCCAGATCCAGCAGACCTTTCTGGGCCAAAGCTGCGTTGTAATCGGCAAATCCTTCCGGTTCCGATGCTTCGGCTCCGCTTTTGAAACGGGAAACTTCATCCAGAAAGCGGCGGGGTGAGCCTTTGCGGCCATCGGCTGCCAAAACATCCCGCGCCAGTTCCAGCGCAAGCTCGTTGGAAATCATGGTCGGTGCGGGAAGCATGGCGAGGCAAAGGCTGTGAAAAGTGCCGATCTGAAGACCGCGAAGCGCCTGTCGGGAACCGAGCGCATCTTCCAGCCGCTGCGTCATTTCCTGGGCAGCCATACGAGTGAATGTGACCGCAGTAATTTGCGAGGGAGAGATTCCGCAGCTTTGAATCAGATATAGAATGTGCGAAACCAGTGTTTTGGTCTTTCCTGTACCGGGGCCCGCGATCACGGCGACCGCAGGCTGAAGCGCTTCAACGGCTTCCTGCTGCCGGTCATTGAGCGCTCCGGCCGGCATGGGCCGCTTTGCTTGTCTGGCAGCCTCTCGTTTTTGAAATACAGGCCGGGGGGATTCCGCGGGGGCTTGTGTGGGGACCGGCAGGCTCATCTGACCGTTCAATTCTTCCCGTTCGCCCGCGCGAAACAGTGAAATGGTGCCATACTCGCCGTCGTATCCGCCTAACCGTTGGACCTGGCCGGCACGAACACGGCGCACCCCCTCCGCAACGCAAAGACCGGCTGCGCGGCGGATGTCTTCCAGCGGAGCTTCGCGCAGAATGTAAAATTCCGGGCCTAAGGTGTGCAGAAGCTCTTCATAGGCGCGCTGCACTTTTTTGGAAGATTCACCGGTTCCGAGAGATGCTGCAAGAATCTGCGGCAGTGGAACCAGTGATTCAAAGGGTTTGGCATCCGGGCGGCAAAATCCCGCAGGGCGGTCCGCAAGTTCTTCGACCCGGTGCTCCACACCGATGGTCAGTTTGCGTCCACAGACCGGGCAGCGGCCGTCCAGCGCCTGCGTTTCTCCGGGAGTCAGGCGCACTTTGCAGTTCCGATGCCCGTCCAAATGGTACTTCCCCTCTTCCGGGAAAAACTCCACAGTGCCGGCCAGGCCGTCGCCGGTCTGAAGAGCGCGGGAGAGGGCTTCGTATGTGAGAGGGCCATCCAGCAGATTGGCCTCCCGGCCGAGTCGGGCAGGGGAATGCGCATCCGAATTGGAAATCAGCTGAAAGCGATCCAAAGCGGAAACCCGCCAATTCATGGGCGGGTCGGATGATAAACCGGTCTCCACCGCATGGATCATGGGGGCCAGATCCCCAAAACATTCTTCCACGGAATCAAAACCGGAAAAAGCACCGAACATGGAAAAGTGCGGCGTCCAGATATGGGCGGGGACAAACACGGCTTCCGGACAGCTGTCCAGCGTGATCTCCAGCAAATCCCGGCTGTCCAGGCCGAGAATGGGACGGCCGTCGGAGTGAATGTTGCCGATGGCTTCCAGTTTTCTGCTTAAAAGTTCGGCAGCTTCCAGGCTGGGCATCAGAATCAGATTGTGGACCTTGCGCGTTTTTCCATGGCGTTTATAAATGCAGCTGATCTCGCTGGTAAGAACAAAGCGGGGCACGGGAACGTCGCCCCCTACGCCGGCGTCCAGCATTTCCTCAGAACGCAGTGTATAAAATCCGCCTGGCTGTTCCACCAGCTTGGCGCGCAGCTCTTCGCGCCAGGCAGGGTGGGTGAAATCGCCGGTCCCCACCAGAGCGAGACCTTTTCTGCGCGCCCACAGATCCAGATGAGGAAGGTCGCAGTCGCGGCTGGTAGCGCGGGAAAAGCGGGAATGAATATGCAGATCCGCCAGATACATGGGAACCGCCTCCTGTCCAGTGAAATCTTTTTCTATTTTAGCGCATTCCGGGCCAAAAGAAAACAGGCCGGAGTTTCCGGCCTGTGCTTTTGGCTATTCTACGGTAACAACACCATTTTCGCCTACAGTCACGGTGTCACCCGTGCGGACCGCCTGCAGGAATTCGTCGCCCAGACTGTCCACGGTAGGCATGGGATGCTCGCTCCAAACACCCGCCAGAATGGCGCCGGCGGCGGCCAGGCTGTCGATGGGTTTGGAGAACAGAAGACAGGCGGGCTGCCGGCCCATGCTGGCCGCTGTGAACAGAACCATGCCACCGGTGGTGGAACCAATGGTCTGCGGCAGACACAAAGCAGTACCTGCCATGGGCTTTTTATACAGATCCGGGTTGTTCTGATCCGAACATTTTCCGGTCTTGTCACCAAACATCAAGCTTTTTTGGTAGCTGGCCAGCGTATTGAATCCGCTGTGTGTCACAAGGGCCTGTGCCTTGGCAGTGCCGGGCACGACCACACGTCCCTGAAATGTTTTCATGCGTGTTGACCTCCCTTCGTCAGAAAGGCGAGAATTTCGGAATCGGTGTAATACCGTGCGGTGGAATAGGTGCGCAGCTTGTTGGAATTGGTGATGACCGGCATTTTTCCGCACAGAGGATTGTTCATGTACATCAGCGGGCAGATGGAGGACAACACGATGCCCATCTCTGCCAGAACCTTTGCGCGGGGTGTGCTGCGGA
The DNA here is from genome assembly GCF_045865535.1 of Owariibacterium komagatae. Classification (GTDB taxonomy): domain Bacteria; phylum Bacillota; class Clostridia; order Oscillospirales; family Ruminococcaceae; genus Ruthenibacterium; species Ruthenibacterium komagatae. The sequence continues at coordinate 725,201 of NZ_AP031406.1, read as the reverse complement.
ACGCTTCGGCCACCGCGGGCGCGGCGGTGAATACGGTGGGAACCGCCACGCGGGTCCGTCCGCTGGCCTTCAGCCCTTCCTGCACCTGATCGGTCCACTGTTCCAGCTGCGCCAGAGACAGATGCGGGCAGCCTACAAAACAAAGCTTGGGTGCGGCATTCGCGTCTTTCCAAATGCAGGGATAACTGGCTTTCACGCGTGCCAGCTCTGCATCGTCGATCACATAGGTCTGCGCGTTTTCCGTGATGAGCGCCTCGCCCAGTTCACAGGCCTCCGGCGTCAGGTTGGCCACATGGTACAGGCCTACGGCACCGTTGGAGGCGGTGGCGGCACCCATATCTTTCAGATAGGCTTTGGCTTCGTCGTTCAGTTCGGTGCCGAGCCACTGGTCCAGCCCGCGGATGTAAGGCACGTCTTCCAGCACTTTCATGCCGATGGCACTGCCGAGAACCTGCGCTTCCGGTCTCTGAGAAGTGCGCACTTCCACCACCCAGGTGGCCTTGCGTCCCTCGTCGGTCAAAAGGCCGAATTCCGGCACGCAGCCGGCGATGGAACCAAACAATTCAATAATTCCTGAATTGCGGTTGCAGCGGGCGCCCAGCACGCTGTTGGCGTACACAACGGCGCTGGATTCTGCCCAGCTGAGAATTTCGCCTTTCTGCGGTTCGTTGCCCACTTCGGGCATATAGCAGGTGCAGGTGAAGGCATCTTTGGATACAAGGCCCAGCTTCTGCAGCTGCGCCTCATAGTCTGCCTGCTTGGAATACATGACGCGGAAAACAAGATTCTGCAGAAAATTGCTGGGAACGGCCGGGTCCAACGGACGGGGGTCCATGGTAAACTTTTGCTGCGACAGTGCGCCGCCTTCGATCAATTGGTCCATCAGTTCGTAGACAGGTTTCATCATGGAAAGACCGAAGCTGGTCACCAGATGTCCCTGCTGAGACGTGACGGGCACCATGCGGGATGCGCCGAAGGTTTCGCCGTACATTACCAGCGTCTTCATCACTTTGGCCATCACTTCGCCCTGGCTTCCGTCCAGAACTGCCTGTTGCTGTTGCGTAAGCTGCATCGGCATACAGATTCCTCCTTCAACTGGGTTTCTTCTATCAAAGCGTACCGCGGAGCAGAGAAAAAGTCAACGAAAAATCCGCAATCGCATTTGCGCTGCCGCTCATTCAAACTGTTCCCGGTAAAGCTCTTTCAGGGTTTCTTCCACCCGGTCGCACAAAGCGTCAGCTGCTTCGCGCACCGCTTTTGGGGCTGTGCGCATGGCATAGGAACGGCCAGTGTAGCGCAACATGCCCAAATCGTTGAAGTTATCGCCGAAGCTGACCATATCCTCAGGCTGAAGGGAAAGCGCTTTTCGAATGATCTCCAGTCCATCTTCCTTTCCGGCTACGGTGAAATCCAGCCATTGCCGGCCGGAGACCGCCACGTTCAGGCGGTCTTTCCACGCATTGCCAAGATCGTCTTCGTTTTCGGCCGCGCCGTTACGGCAGAAAGCGGATACTTTCAAAATGTCTTCTTCGATGGCGTCCAAGGAGGGCACCAGTGTGACATGGTTTCCCACGAAGTACCGGATATGATCCACGTAATCGTCCTGTTTGGGAAGCAGATAGGATGTCTGCTCACCGGAGATCAAAACCTCACAGTGCGGGCGCGCTAAAATACTGCGGCAGATGCTCAGGGCATCTTCGCGGGGAATGCAGGTTTTTCCGAGAACCTTCCCCTTGTAAAAAACAACCGCACCGTTTTCACACAAATAGAGAATATCGTCCGCCACGGGCGCGAACAGCCCCCGCAGACTGTTGTACTGCCGGCCGCTAGCCGCGCAGAACAGGACGCCCTGTTTTTGATAGGCGTCAATCAGGCGGAACAGCTCATCAGACACCTGAGTGCTGCCGTTCAAAAGCAGGGTGCCGTCCAGATCACTGGCAATCAATTTCATAGAAACAGTCTCCTCTTTTTAATCTTTTTTATTATAAGGAATCCTGTACAAGGGCGCAAGCACTTGACAGAGCAGGGGAAAGGTTCTTATACTGAGAATAGTTCAAAAATGAACTTTTTGGAGGCGCTTATGTTTACGCAGTCACAGTTTCTTGCGGCACAGCAGCTTTTAAAAAAATTGTATGAAGTATGCTGCGAGCCGGTTTTGCAAAATTATGGTCTCACAAGGATGGAACTGGATGTGCTGATGATTCTTGCGGAAGAAAACGGGATCGAGGCAGCCGGGGAGATGGTCGCGCAGATGGGATTCACCAAGAGCCATGTCTCGAAAGCGGTGGAACAGCTGGTGCGCAGAGGCTGGGTTCAGGCGATCCGGGATGATCAGGACCGCCGGCGCCAGCGTCTGCGTCTCACAAAGGCAGCGCAGAGCGCAGTGGAAGAGGGGCGCCTTGCCCAGAAAAAACTGATGCGTTTTTTGTATCACGGCATGGATGAGCAGGAAAAGAGGCAGGTCGATTCGTATCTTGTTCGCGCGGCGAAAAATGCCCAAAGCGCACTGGAACTGTATGAGGGAGGCAAAAAACATGGAGCTGTATGATTTTTATACCGGGCGCGCTTTTGAGGCCTATCATTACTTTGGCGCCCATGAGACAAAGCAGGGCTTTTTATTTCGCACCTATGCACCCGGTGCGGAGCGAGTGCTTCTGATTGGGGAATGGAACCAATGGGAGGGACAAAAAATGGAACAAAAGGGCCGCAGCGGTGTGTATGAATTGTGCACCGCTGATGCGCAGCCCGGCATGATGTACAAATACAAAATTTTCGGCGCGGATGGTTCCGAGCGCGACCACTGCGACCCCTACGGATTCCAGATGGAACTTCGCCCCGGCACCGCATCCATTGTTACAGCGGCTTCACGCTATCACTTTTCAGATGAGAAATGGATGCAGCAACAGAATAAGGGCTTTGACGGACCGATGAATATTTATGAGGTACATCTTGGGTCTTGGAAACGAAAAGAAGATGGCTCCTGGTACAGCTATGAGGAGCTGGCACCGGTGCTGGCGGAATATGCGAAGGAAAACGGCTACAATTATATTGAATTGATGCCGCTGTCCGAGCACCCGGCGGATTGTTCCTGGGGATACCAGAACACAGGTTTTTTTGCGCCCACCAGCCGGTATGGAACGCCCGACGGTCTGCGAAAACTGGTGGATACCTGCCACGAGATGGGGGTGGGAGTTCTGCTGGATTTTGTACCTGTGCATTTTGCTTTGGACGATTACGGTCTGAAGCAGTACGACGGTACAGCTTTGTATGAATATCCTCATGCCGATGTGGGGGAAAGCGAGTGGGGCAGCTGCAACTTCATGCATTCCCGGGGTGAGGTGTGCAGTTTTCTGCAGTCATGCGCGCACTATTGGCTGGAGGAATTTCACTTTGATGGCCTGCGGATGGACGCAGTCAGCAGGCTGCTGTACTGGCAGGGGGACCCCGCACGCGGGGTGAATCACAATGCAGTGCGTTTTTTGCAAAGAATGAATGCCGGTCTGCGGCTGCTGCATCCGCGTGCGATCCTGATTGCAGAGGATTCCACCGACTATCCGAAGGTCACGGCACCGGTGGAATACGGCGGGTTGGGGTTTGACTACAAATGGGATCTGGGCTGGATGAACGATACGCTGGACTATTTCAAAAAAACGCCGGAGCAGAGACGAAGTGTCTATCATCAGCTGACCTTTTCCATGATGTACTTTTATCAGGAACACTATCTTCTGCCGCTGTCTCATGACGAGAACGTGCATGGGAAAGCTACGGTGCTGCAAAAAATGTTTGGTGCTTACGAGCAGAAGTTTCCGCAGGCACGCGCATTTTACCTGTACATGATGATGCATCCCGGCAAAAAGCTGAATTTTATGGGAGCCGAGTTCGGGCAGCTGAGAGAATGGGACGAAGCGCGGGAACAGGACTGGCCTGTGTGCCGTTACCCGATTCACGATGCCTTTCTTCACTATATCCGGGAGTTGAATCATCTGTATCAGACGCACGATGCGTTCTGGCAGGGCGAATACAACCCGGCCCATTTTTCCTGGCTGGACTGTGCAAGCGAGGCGGACTGCACCTACACCATGCTGCGTGCCGGTGCGCGGGAAAAGCTGGTGGCAGTGTTCCATTTTTCGGATGAAAGCCAGCCCGGCTACCGCCTTCTCATGCCTGGTGCAGGGCGGCTGCGGCTTCTGCTGCACTCGGACTGGCAGCGGTTCGGGGGCGATGAAGAGGAGCGGAGCGTCCGGCTGAAAACAGGAAAAAAGAATGAATTGACATTGGATTTGCCGCCTTTCAGCGCACAGCTGTTCCTGTGGGAAGAAACGCCGCTTTCTTGACGATGTACGGACACAGCGCTACAATAAAGGCAAGAACAACAAGGGAAGTGGCGCTATGGAAAAAGAACTGGAGGCTCAGGCGCGTCAGGCGGCGCAGGAGTTGTTGGATGCGGCGAAGCTGAAGCCGGGAGATCTGCTGGTGGTGGGGTGTTCCAGCAGCGAAATTTTGGGCCAGCGCATTGGCCGTGGCTCCAGCATGGAGGCGGCCGGTGCAGTGTATGACGGAATCGCATCTGTTTTGGAAGAGCACGGTGTTTTTCTGGCGGCGCAATGCTGTGAGCATTTGAACCGTGCGATCGTGCTGGAGCGGGCGGCACTGCCTTTGGGAGCGGAAGTGGTCAATGTGCTGCCGCAGCCTCATGCGGGCGGCAGCTTCGCCACCACGGCCTGGCAGCGCATGAAGGACCCGGTGGCGGTGGAAGAGATTCGCGCCGACGCGGGGATGGACATTGGCGATACACTGATCGGAATGCATCTGAAGCGGGTGGCAGTGCCCGTCCGTTTGAGCATTCGCCGCATTGGTCAGGCGAATTTGGTCTGTGCCCGCACACGCCCCAAATTTATTGGTGGAAGCCGTGCGGTGTACGCTCCGGAGGAGGAATTGAGATGACAGAACAACAGCTTCGGGAAAACGTGGCGCAGGTTCGCCGCCGTATGGCGGATGCGGCCGCCCGGGCGGGCAGAGACCCGAAAGAAATCCTTTTGTGCGCGGCCAGCAAAACGCAGGACGCAGCCACCGTGCGCCTGGCGGCAGAGCTGGACATTGATCTGTTCGGGGAAAACCGGGTACAGGAGCTGACGGAAAAGCATGCCGCCAATGCCTATGGCAGTAAACCTCTGCATTTCATTGGGCATCTGCAAACCAACAAAGTACGCCAGGTGGTGGGAGTTGCCTCTCTGATTCAGTCGGTGGATTCCGAGCATTTGCTGAATGCGGTCAACAGGCAGGCGGAGAAGAAAGAACTTTGCCAGGAGATTCTTCTGGAGATAAACATCGGTGCGGAAGCGAGTAAAAGCGGTGTTTCTCCCGCGCAGTTGGACGCGTTGGCGCAGGCAGCCGGCCAGCTGGAGCATGTGCGCGTGCGCGGCCTGATGGCCATTCCGCCAGCAGACTGCACTGAGGCGCAGACCCGGTGCTATTTCGAGCAAATGCGCATGCTTTTTGAACGTCTGGACGCACAACAGATTCCCAATGTGCAAATGGATTACCTCTCCATGGGTATGAGCGGCGATTTTGAGAGCGCGATTTTAGAGGGGGCGAACATCGTGCGTGTGGGCACGGCACTGTTCGGTTCCAGAAGTTATCCTGTATAAGAAAAATCCGGCAGCCTGATGGCTGCCGGATTTTTGGTTCAGGGCCAGGAAAAACGGGTCATATCCACACGGCCGTCCGGAAGAAAACAGACGCCCTCCGCGGCCAGAAGCTCCCGCTGTTCCGTATAGCTTGGGCACAAGCGACCGTCCCGGTTGACCACCCGGTGGCAGGGAACATGTGCTTGTGCGGGGCAGGTGTGCATCACATATCCCACAATGCGCGCCGCACGCGGGTTTCCCGCCAAAGCTGCCAGACAGCCATAGCTGGCCACCCGACCAGGCGGAATTTGACGGGCTGCGGCGTAAACCCGCTCGGTAAACTCACTGCGCACAGCTTTCCAGCTCCTTTCTCCACTGGCGAAGCACTGCTTTTTGCTGTGGGCTGGCCTGACGGGATTCGCAGATTTTTCGCACGGTCAGGCGGCGGATCTCCGGGTCAGTCAAATGCTGCATGGCAGCAAAGGTGGCTTTGGGAAAACGCACATAATACATGGAGAGCGCCCACGCAACCGCCATTTGTACCGAAGGATGCGGATGGTTCACACAAATCAGCTGCTGCAGCGCTGCATCCAGATACTCCTGGGTGCGGTAGTGGTCCAAAAGCATGACCACGGCGAACCGTACCGAATAAGGGAGGGGCGAGTGAAGCAGCGGCAGGAGAAAATCCCACACCTCCCGGGGAAAGCGCTGTGCGATGCGAAGGCCGCAGCAGAAACTGTCACAAACCGACCAGTTGGTGATTTTGGGAAGGAATTGCGCAACAGCCTGCAGTGTCTGCCCGAGAGGAGCTTCGGCGCTGCCGATGACCATTCCCTGCAGCATGATCTCTTCAAAGGTCTCGTCTGTCAGCTGCTCCAAAGCAGGCGCAAGCCCCTGCCGGGACAGTACGCGTGCCATTTTGCGCAGACTGGGAAGGCGAACTCCCAGCAGAGGAATGTCCAGCGGCGGGAGCAACCGGCTGGAAAACGCGGCGTATTCCGGCTCCGCCAGTGCATAAAGCTGCTGTTGAACGTATGTCACAAAACTCACCTCAGAGGAATTGTAACATGTCCGGACAGTTGCTGCAATCACCGTTCATCTGGATTGTGCAGTTCTTTGGCTTGCTGCTGAATCTCCTGGCTCAAGGCATGTCCGATATTGCGTGCCTCGGCTTCTGCCTGCGCTGCGTCGGTGCGTATATGGGTCCATGCGGTTTGAATTTCCGCGTTTTCCTGAATGTCTTCTTTCAGGAACATCAGAGAAAAGCCGATTGACAGCAGTGCACAGCATACCCAGATGGTTCGAAGCCCCAACTGGCCGCAAAGCATTCCGCCGGTTCCCGCGCCCAGGGCAAACAGGCCGATCACGCCAAAATAGTGACCGGCTTTTTTCACCAGCGCGGAATCTTTGGTGCGCAGATAAGCGCTGAACGCCTCTACACCGCTGCGCAGATTGCCGATGCACATCGTGCTTGCGTACGGATATCCGTTAATTTTGCGGAATGCCTGCACCTGCATGGCACAGGCAAACGATACAAGGGCATTTCCGGCAAGATCCATTGAAGAGGGAAAAAAGCCGACGGCGAACAAAAGCAGAATTTCGCCCAAAACGATCAGCTGGCGCCAATGCACAGCGCGAAGAGCCGCATAGCGTGCACGAATCTGTTCAGCGATGAATACACCGAATGCAAACGCGAACAGCGGCACCAGATAGTGAACTCCGCCCAGCCACTCTCCGGCAAAAAAGCATTGGCTCATCAAAACAATGTTCCCCGTTTGGGCATTGGCAAAGACCTTCCCGCGCACGCAGTAAGAATAGGCATCCTGTAGTCCGCCGGAAAAAGTAAGAAGCGCTACTGTGGGCCAGGATTCTGACATCTGGCGGCTGCATTTTGGTTGTTTCAAAGAAATCACCCCGTGTTTTCGTTGCGATTTTTTCGACTACTTATTATAATAAGGGTGTTCCTCTGTGTAAAATGTATCTTTTGTATGGATGATATGTCAAATTGATATAATAGGAGTATTGTATGAACGTACACTACGATTATTACCGCATCTTTTATCATGTGGCCCAGTGTGGCAGTTTCAGCCGTGCGGCACAGCGGTTGGGGGCAAACCAGCCCAATATCACGCGCAGCATCAATCGGTTGGAGGCACAGCTGGGGTGTCGGCTGTTTTTGCGGTCGGTGCGCGGTGTGGAACTCACGCGGGAGGGAGAACGCCTGATGGAGCATGTCCGGGTCGCGTATCGTCATCTTCGCGCGGCAGAGATGGAGCTGAAAAAGGATGCGGAGCTGAAGGATCAAACCCTTGCCATCGGTGCCAGCGAAACTGCGCTGCACCTGTTTCTATTGGACCGGCTGCAATGGTTTCGGCAGGCTTTTCCGGGGGTGCGGCTGCACATTTCCAATCACTCAACACCGCAGGCAATGCAGGCGCTGCAAGCAGGGCAGATCGATCTGGCAGTTGTGACAACCCCGGCCGATGCGCCCGCGCCGCTCAGAGAAACCCCTTTGCTGGCTTTTCAGGAAATTCTGGTGGGAGGAACACAGTTTGAAGCGTTTTCGCATCGGCGCATGAGCTGGAAGGAACTGGCGCGCCAGCCCATGGTGGTTCTGGGAAGAAGCACCATGACCTGGTCCTTTTACCAGCGGGTCTTTTCCATGCACGGGGTTGCACCGCAAACAGATACACAGGCGGAAACAGTCGATCAGATCCTGCTTTTGGTGCGACACAATTTGGGGCTGGGCTTTTTGCCGGAGCCGATGGCGCGTGAGGCCATTCGCCGGGGAGAAATTTTTGAAATCCCCTTGGAAACACCGGTTCCCAGTCGGCACGTCTGCCTGGTGCAGAACAGCGCCAAGGCGCTCAGCCCCGCGGCAGAGGCGCTGCGGTCGCTTTTGTGTGAAGAAGGACTGTTGAAGGAAGAACAGAATTTGTGATAAACTGAAGGAAACATTGGTGCGAAAGGGAGAGAGAATATGAAAAGCTTTGTTCACACATTGCCCGGCGGGGCGACGCTTCAGGCGTATCTGCACGAAGAGATATGCGGATCAGACGGACAGCTCTGGGGGCCGCGGCCGGCGGTGATTCTCTGCCCGGGCGGCGGCTATGCGTTTACTTCGCCCCGGGAGGCCGATCCACCCGCATTTCTGTTTTTGAATATGGGGCTGCAGGTTTTTATTTTGCATTATCGCGTGGGGGAGCAGGCCGGCAAACTGCAGCCGATGGAAGATTTGGCGCGCAGCATCCTTCTGGTGCGTGAGCGGTGCAGCGAGTGGGAAATTGACCCTGACCGCGTGGCGGTCATGGGGTTTTCTGCCGGGGCGCATCTGGCGTGCAGCCTGGGGGTCCATTGGGACGATGAGGAGCTGGCGCGCCGCTGCGAAGTGAAAGAGGTGCGCCGGCTTCGCCCGGACGCCATGATTCTGGCCTATCCGGTCATTACAGCCGGCACGTTTGCGCACCGGAAAAGCATCGAACTGGTCAGTGCGGACAGCGGCCGGCCGCAGGAATACTGGAGCCTGGAAACGCAGGTGAACGATCAAACGCCGCCTGCTTTTTTGTGGCACACCATGGACGACGCCGGGGTGCCGGTGGAAAACAGCTTCCTTCTGGCACAGGCGCTGCACAAAGCGGGCGTGGAGTGCGAGTGTCATCTTTTCCCGTCGGGATGCCATGGAATGTCTGTTTGCACCGGGGAGGTATATACGCCGTCCGCCACGGTCGGTATGTGGGTCCCGCTGTGCAAAAACTGGTTGGAGCATCGCTTTGGGCCGCTGGGCGGTCTGTAAAAAAAGGACCCGTACGGTTCGTACGGGTCCTTTTCGGTTATGTCCGCATCATGCGGTCGTTCCGGCGATTGCTTTCCGCGATGATCTGACGAATTTCGGTATTGGCAAGTTCCACTTCCTCATGAAAGATGGAGGCGGAAACACGAAGTGCGCCGTGCCCGAGAATGATCAGCTGTTCCGCGCCGTCCGACGTGGCCACCCGAACCCGGCGGTGCCGGGCCAGCTGGTAAGTGGCTTTTTCAATGTACATGTCGGCGGTCTCGGCTTCTTTGGTGTATACAATGTGGATGTTCTGATACTTGACGACCTCGCCTGCGTTCCGCTTTACCTTATAGGCGTCAAATACAAGAATGACAGCGCATTTTCGAAAGCCCTGATAGTTGCACAGAATATCCGCCAGAGCCTGCCGGGCGGCGTCCAGGCTGGTGCGTGCCAGTTCTTTTAGCTCGTCCCATGCGAAAATGATGTTGTAGCCATCCACCAGAAGATATTCGGGGCCTGACGGCTCAAACTGGTATTCCTGTGGCGGTTCCACCGGCTTGCGGAACAGTTCCCTGCGTCTGGAAGGACCATAGGTCCGTTCAAAAATCGAGGCAAGTTCCGCGTCCTCGGCAAGCGATCCGCCTGCGGTGCGTGAGACCGGCCCGCTGCGGTTTTCCTGCGGAGGAGAGGGTCGCTTCATCAGACCGCTCTCCACATGGGCATGAGCGGGGACCTGATCCCAGGGAACCACATAGCCTGCCCCGTGCGAGCAGAAAACCGAGTCGGCGGGATTTTCAGTATCCCGTGCCGGATCGTACCCGATTTCTTCCAGTACCTGTTCCGGGTTGTGGCAGGGTTCGTATCCGCTCAGTGTGCAGGACAGGCGGCCCTGCCCTTTGGTGTAGCCGGCCATCTCCAAAGCATATCCCTGCATCTCCGCCACGGGAGCACGCCCTGTGAGCACGGTGCAGGTGTCCAGAGTCTGGGGCGGGTCAAAGGTCCCGCCCATCCGCTGCACATCGGCCAGTGCACGGCCCATCTGTTCTGAGGGGATTTCCAAGCGGAAGGCATACCACGGTTCCAGAAGAATGCTTTCCGCCTGCATCAGCCCCTGACGAACAGCCCGATAGGTGGCTTGCCGGAAGTCGCCACCCTCGGTGTGTTTCAGATGGGCGCGCCCTGTGGTCAGTGTGATTTTTAAATCTGTGATGGGGCTTCCGGTGAGAACGCCGGGGTGCTCTCTTTCTGCCAGGTGTGTGAGAATCAGTCGCTGCCAGTTTCGGTCCAGCACATCTTCGCTGCAGATGGTATCAAATTGAAGTCCGCTGCCGCGCGCCAGGGGCTCCAAAAGCAGATGGACCTCAGCGTAGTGACGCAGCGGCTCAAAATGTCCGACGCCCTCCACCGGGGCGGCAATGGTTTCTTTGTATACGATTTTTCCGGGCCCAAAACCCACCGAAAATCCAAACCGCTCCAAAATCAGTCGTTTTAAAATGTCCAGCTGCACCTCGCCCATCATCTGAAGCTGAATCTGTTGTACCTGCTCTTTCCAGACAATGTGCAGCTGCGGATCTTCTTCTTCCAGTTGCCTGAGCTGTGCCAGGGCCCGGTGAACATCACACCCTTCGGGGAGGCGTACTTCACAGCTTGTGACAGGCTGCAGAACCGGGCGCTGGCCGTCGCCTTCTGTACCAAGGCCCTGGCCCGCCCAGGTGTGGTTCAGTCCGGTTACCGCACAAACAGTGCCTGCTTCCGCGACATCTGCGGTTTGAAACCGGGCGCCGGAATAAATGCGAATCTGATCGATTTTTTCCTGCCAGGCAGGACCTTCGTCAGGTCCGCTGCCGGAGACAAGCGCCTTTACCCGAAGCTGGCCACCGGTCACCTTTAAATAGGTCAGCCGTGCACCCTGCGGGTCACGGACAATTTTGTAGACCCGGGCACCGAATTCATCCGGACGTTCCGGGCACAGGACAAAATGCTGGAATTGTTCCAGAAACTCCCGGATACCGTCCAGCCGAAGCGCGGAACCGAAAAAGCAGGGGAACAAGCCCCGCCAGGCGATCAGACATGCCACGTCCTGCTGGTCCAATGTTCCGTTTTCCAGATAACGTTCCAGCAGTGTTTCGTCCAGCAGGGAAACAGCCTCGCCAAACTCGGCGCTCTGCGGCTGCGAGAAGTCCACGCAGGCGGGGCTCAAGCGTGTTTGAAGCTGCTCCAGCACACGCGTTTTGTCCGCTCCGGCCAAATCCATTTTGTTGATGAAGAGAAAGGTGGGAATGTGATAGCGTTCCAGCAGATTCCATACGGTTTGAGTGTGGCTTTGTACGCCGTCCGTTCCGCTGATCACCAGAATGGCGTAATCCAGTACCTGCAGCGTTCGTTCCATCTCACCGGAAAAATCTACGTGGCCGGGCGTGTCCAGCAGTGTCAATGTGAATGCAGGCAGAGAAAGCACGGCTTGCTTGGAAAAAATCGTGATGCCGCGTTCCCGCTCCATTTGGTCTGTATCCAGAAATGCGTCCTGATGATCCACGCGTCCAAGTTTTCGCAGGCTGCCGCCGCAATAGAGCAGCGCCTCAGACAATGTGGTTTTGCCGGCGTCCACATGGGCCAGAATCCCAACCGCAATTTTTTTCATACGTCTCCATCCCTGTTGTAAAATCGTTTTTTATTTTAACACATTCCACGGCGTGGTGCCACTGTGTGCATGGTTTGCAAAGAGGAAAATATTTCGGAACAGGCGGCGGTTTCGAGGCCGTTATGGGGGAACATATTCTGTTTCAGAATTCAAGAAAAGTCATATAACAAAAAGCGCGCAGGCACTTGCCTGCGCGCTTTTTTTCAGGAAAGACTTTGCCGGATAATGCGATACAGCGTCGGCTTCATGTGGTCAATGGTGTCCGGCTTCCCTTCAATAATGGAGGAATAGCACACAGAGCCGCACATCTCCACCAGTACAAACATCAGCTTGAACAGCTCATCTTCGGAGTATCGCTGCGCCAGAGGGCTCTGCGCAAGATCCTGTGCAAGATTTTTCCACAAAGGATCGCTCTGGTCCGAGAATGCCTGCCGGACCATGGGCCACGAGAAATTGCGCTCCAAAAGCTGAAGCTGAAGTTTGTTGTATTTAAAATACTCCACAATGTAGTCGACCATGGTGACTACATTTTCCGCGAAATCCGTCGAGCTGTGCTGGCGCATCGCATGATATGCCTCACTGAGAATGCGGGTGGAGATTTTTTCCACCAGCTTTTGGAGCAAATCTTCTTTGTTTCGGAAGTAGAGGTAGAAAGTCCCTTTTGCAACATCTGCTTCCCACACAATTTCATCAATGGACGTTTTTAAAACGCCTTTTCCGAGGAAAAGCTTGTAAGCCGCATCCAGAAGATGCTGTTCCTTTCCTTCCCGCTGCAATGGGGTTTGCCTGGGCACAGGGACATCCCTCCTTCCTTTATTTAAAAGTATATCGGTGCAAGTGGGCTTTTTCAAGGCTTTTTTTGCTTTACAGCAAAATGACCAAAAGTCATTTTTGAAAGATAATGACTATTGGTCATTTTTAATCTTGCGTTATTTCGTATATTCGTTTATACTTGTGGCATCGCTAAAAATGACTGTTAGTCAATAAGGAGTGACCGCAATGGAGCGATTTGCAAAATTTGTGGTTCATCACCGGAAATTGGTGCTGCTGATCGCGGTGTTGCTGCTGATACCGTCGGCTTTTGGCGCGGTGGGAACCTACATCAATTACGATATCCTGACCTATCTTCCGCCGGAACTGGATTCCATGGTGGGAGAGCAGTATCTGGAAAATGATTTTGAAATAGCAAGTACCGCGATGATCACGGTGGAACACATGCAGACGGCGGATGTGCTGAAAATGAAAGAGGAAATTGCAGCAATCCCCGGCGTGGAGGATGTAATGTGGACCAGTGATATGGTGGACGTCACCGTTCCGCGCGAAATGCTTCCGCAGGACATCCAGCGCTTTTTCTACAACGGTTCCGGCGCCACTATGTTGATCGTGCGCTTTTCAGGAACCAGCGCAAGTGCTGAAACCATGAATGCAATCGGGCAGATCAAAACGGTTTTGCGCAAGGATTGTTTTATCGGCGGGATGTCTGCAATTTTGGCAGATACAAAAGCTTTGATTGACCGCGAAATGCCGCTGTATGTTTTGTGTGCGGTGGCATGTTCCATTCTGGTGCTGTTCCTCAGCTTAAAGGGAACGGTGGTGCCGTTCGTGTTCATGCTGGGCATCGCGTTTCCCATTGTGTACAATTTCGGAACCAACTATTTTCTGGGGCAGATCTCTTACATTACGCAGGCGCTGGCCACGGTCCTTCAGCTGGGTGTAACCATGGACTTTTCCATTTTTCTGCTGCACCGCTATGAAGAGGAAAAACGCCGTCTGGGCGTAGGGGAGAACCAGCGTGCATCCTGCGAGCAGGAAGAGCAGGCCATGGTAAAAGCCATCTGTAATACAGCGTCTTCCATTGCGGGTTCTTCCCTGACAACGATTGCCGGTTTTTTGGCAATGTGCACGATGAGCCTGGCGCTTGGAAAAGACATCGGTATTGTCATGGCCAAGGGTGTGGCGCTGGGAGTCATCTGCACGGTCACGGTTCTTCCCGCGTTGATCATGACGTTCCGCAAGACCATTGAACGCCATACGCACCGGACATTTATTCCCAAACTTTCCCGCACAGCCCGGTTTGTCACGCGGCACAATGTTGCGGTGCTTTTGGTATTTGTGGTGCTGTTTATTCCGTTTTCAGTGGCGCAGAGCAAGACCAGCGTGTATTACACGTTGTTTGACAGCCTGCCGCAGGATATGGACGGAATCGTGGGCACAAACCGTTTGAAAGAAGACTTTGACATGACCACCACGCATTTCATTCTGGTGGACGAAGGACTTTCCAATCATGAAATGACACAACTTACCAAAGAGCTGGAACAGGTGGACGGGGTCCATCAGGTCATGAGTTACGAGAAGTTTTTGGGCGGCGGAATTCCGGACAGCATGATTCCTGATGAGATCCGTGGAATTTTTCATGCGGGTGGCCACCGGATGCTGCTGGCCAATTCCAGCTATGAAAGCGGCTCCGATGCGCAGAACCGGCAGCTGGACGAACTGAATGCCATTGTCAAGCGGTATGATCCCGATGGAGTAATCAGCGGAGAAGGTGCCATGACAAAAGATTTGATTCAGGTGGCGGATACAGATTTCCGCAATGTGAATATCACATCCATTCTGGCGGTCTTTGCCATCATCGCGGTGGTTTTCCGTTCCGCGTCGATTCCGGTCCTTCTGGTAGCAGCCATCGAAAGCGCCATTTTCATCAATTTGGGTATTCCTTATTTTACGGGCTCCGTGCTTCCGTTCGTCGCCAGCATCGTCATTGGCACCATTCAGTTGGGGGCAACCGTGGACTATGCCATTCTGACGACAACACGATTCCGTGAGGAATTGGAGAACGGGCACCACACGCGCGAAGCGGCCCGGATTGCAGTGGAGCAGTGCAGCCAAAGTATTTTGACCAGTGGCCTGACCTTTTTTGTGGCAACTGCAAGCGTAGCGGTCATCTCAAAAATGGAGCTGATCAAAAGTCTGTGCCTGTTGATCAGCCGCGGCGCGCTGATCAGCATGGCGGTGATCCTTCTGGTTTTACCGGCACTTTTGATTGTATTTGCACCGCTGATCCAGCGCACAACCTGGCACTGGCCGAAACAAACGAAAGGAGTTTGAACGATGAAATCGTATTTGAAAAAAGCAATGTGTCTGCTGTTGAGTGCCGCTGTTCTGGCAAGCGCGTCTGTGCCTGCCTTTGCGAACTCTTCGGAAGTGACCAAGGACGAGAACGTGTATATCCTGCTGCATTCGGACGGTTCCGTAAAAAGTCAAACCGTCAGCGACTGGCTCCACTGCGACAGCGGGTTGGCCGGTGTGACGGATCCCACAACGCTGTCCGACGTGGTCAACCTGAAAAGTGATGAGGCTCCCGCAGTGGAGAATGGGGCGCTCATGTGGAATACAGAGGACACAGACGTCTATTATCAGGGGAAAACAGAGCAGACGCCGCCGGTGACAGTATCCATCCGGTATGAACTGGATGGAAAAGAGATGCCTGCAGAGGAAATGCTGGGGCAGGCGGGGCACGTGAAAATTACCCTTTCGCTGGTCAATCATGAAAAACACCCGCAGGAGATTGGCGGTACCGTTCGTAATGTGTTCACACCATTTATCACGATGGTAGCAGCGGACTTGCCGCGGGAACATTTTTGGAATGTGAACATTCCGCATGGAAGCGTACAGACGGATTCTCAGAACCAGATGGCGTGTGCGGTGGCACTTCCGGGAATGCAGGAGACGTTTGATGGCCTCCTCACAGGAAAGATGAGCAGCCTGAAAGACTATTTCCTGGATGAGATTGTTGTGGAAGCCGACACGGATTCCTTTGTCATGCCGTCCATTCTTCTGGCTGCGGCAACCAGCATGGAAGAACTGGAAAAGCAGGTGGATTTCCCGGATTTGGACGGAACGCTGCGTGAGCTGAAAAGCGGCACCGCGCAGTTGGATGACGGTGCGCGCCAGCTGGCAGAGGCCACTGAAACGCTGCGTGGAAAAATGAACGAATTTGCGGCGCAGTACAACACCTTTGACGCCGGTGTGGATGCAGCATATGCCGGCTCCAAAGAAGTAAAAGGCGGAGCACAGCAGCTTTCCGAAGGGGCGCAGAACCTCACGACGGGTCTGGCTGCACTGAAAAACGGAGCGGCTCAGCTGGATGCCGGAACAAATGCGCTGAAAAGCCAGCTGGATCAGTCGTTGCTGCCGGGACTGACGGCGGCAGGCGCACTTCAGCAGAAGCTGAACGAAGAAATGCAGAATGCGCAGCAGGCGCTGAACGGCGTACCGGAGACCAGCGATTTGCAGGCTGCGGTCGGTGCAGTAACGCAGGCCTTGAACGGAGCGGCGGCAGATGCAGGCGCGACCGCCCAAAACGCAGTGACGGGGGCGGCTTCCAATGCGGCAGGTTCTGTAAAGGAGCAGTGCAAAGCGGCCGTTCAGGCGGCGATGGATGCAGACGGCACATTGACGCCGGAACAGCAGACGGCCATTCTGGCCGCGTTGGACAGTGTTGGCGGATACGATGCTTCTCAGGATGCAGCCGCTGCCAACGGTGCGGTCCAGCAGGCGGTAGGTGCACAGGCGCAGACCGTTCAGCAGGTACTGGCGCCGCTGGCAGGCCTGGATACCACGGCTTTAAAGGGGAGTTTCGGAACCGTGAGCACAGATGCGGCTACCCTGTTGACCATGATGAATGAAATGACAGGCAAACTGTACAACGAACAGGATAATTCCGCCACATTGTACGGCGGCGCGGTGCAGCTGAAAGAAGGCACGGACCAGCTTCTTGGCGGAATGGAGCAGATCGGAGCCGGCGCAGATGCTTTGGCTGCGGGTGCTGCCAAACTGGACGGTGGTGCGGCCAGCCTGCAAAGCGGCCTGGAACAGTTATCCTCTTCCAGCAAAGCGGTCAAAGACGCGATTGCACAGTTCCAGTCCGGCTCTTCTCAGCTGGCAGGCGGGGCGTCGACGCTTCAAAGCGGAATGAGCGAATTCCGCAGTAAAACGGACAGCGCTGCGGGTCAGCTGGATGCGGCGCAGCTGGACCAGATCAGCCAGATTGCACAGGCACTGGAGGAGCAGGCAAATGCCTATACCAGCTACACAGGTGCGGCTGAGAATGTGCGCGCCAGTGTGAAGTTTGTGATGAAGGTCGAAGGACCGGAGCAGACCGGAACGCAGCAGGAACAGAGTTCCGGGCAAAGTGTGCAGGATACTACCTTTTGGGATCGGGTCAAAAATTTATTCCAGTGAGAAAGAACAAAACGAGGGGACTGGCACAGGCCGGTCCCCTCGTTGTTTGTGCGGCTCAGTCTCTTTCCGTGTGCTTTCCAATCAGAAAAAGGGAACCCAACAGGGCAAAACACAGGAAGAATACGGACAGAAACACTTTTTTCATGAAAATCTCCTTTCAATCAGGCTTCCACAAGCCGGTAATAGGTGTGAGCAGTCATGCGGTAGACAAACAGGTATAAAAGCGAAAAGATAAAAAATGTGACTAGGCAGCAGACAAGGAACAGCAATCGGTCTGTCATGCCGAAGATGACCAGAATGTTGCAAATTACGTTGTAGGCGAAGGCCATATGCACAAAGGCCATGGCCAGCGGAAGAAAGAAGACCAGCAAAATTTGTTTGTTGATGGTAGCTCGCACTTCTTTTTTGCTCATGCCCACTTTCTGCAGAATGGAAAAGCGGTCGTGGTCGTCAAATCCTTCACTGATCTGTTTGTAATAAATGATCAGCACCGTAGCCATCAAAAACAGGCTGCCCAGAAACAGGCCCAGAAACAAAAAGCTTCCATACATGCTGTTCCAGCTTTCGGTGACCGTGGCGCGGGCATTGATGCTGTAAATCGTTTCAGGTGGTGTGTGCTCAAACAGAGCAGAAGCAATGGCTTTTTGAAGGGCGCTGTCATCCTGCGTGTCCAGATAAACGCACATTTCAAGCTCGGCGTTCTTGCCTGTAGCGGAACAGTAAATCTGCTGAAGTTGCGTAAAATCTGAAACGACAAACTCGTAAGAGAGCTGTACCGTGCTCACTTGATTGCTTTGATAGGGACCCAGTACATCCAGCTGCTGCAGGATATGCAGTGTCTCGCTGCCGATTTGCGCGGTGTTGCCGGAGAAGGACGCGTCGTTGGTAAACAGCAGTGCCTCGCTGGCATCCAATGTCAGCTGTTGCCCGGTCATGGCGTTGTAATCTTCTAAAGGAATCAGGCTCACCAGAACCGGCTGCTGTTTTGTGTCATCGTGTGCGTTGGTGAAAACATTTTTGTCGCGCAGTGCATAAAAATCTGCGTAGCGCCAGAGAAAACGCTGTTCCAGAACATCCGGGCGGATGCCGTCCTCCTCCAAAGCGGCATCAATCTCCGTGTTCAGCTGCTCCGGCGTGCGGTCGTCCAGAAGGGTCACCCGGCCGCTGATGCTGGTAGGGTTCAGGGAAGAAATCATGCTGTCTCGGCCGATATAAAGACAAACCGTGGTGGAGATGGTCACAAGAACCATGGTGGAGAGGATGCAGATGGATGCAAGGCCTGCAGCGTTTTGCTTCATCCGGTACATCAGGCCCGATACGGAGATGAAATGGCGGGGCTGATAATAGTAGGTTTTGTTGCGGCGCAGCAGTTTGAGCAGGGCAATGCTGCCGGAGGTAAACAGGCAAAAAGTCCCCGCGATCACCAGAAGAACCGCGCCGAAAAACACCAGCAGTGCGTTCAAAGGTTCTTTGACGGTGACGGCAATGAAGTAACCGATGCCAAGGCAGATCAGCCCCAAAAGTGTCAGCAGCCAGGAAGCGCGGGGTTCGCGCTCGCCGGTTTGGGTGCTGCGCAGCAGTTCCACGGGCCGGGCTCGCTGAACATGTGTGGCGTTGTACAAAAACAGAACCGCATAAAGAAGCAGGAACAGCACCAGAGTGGTGATGAGAGAAGGAATCGAGATGGTAAATGCAATGGGGGTGGAGAAGTCCAGCACGTAAAGCAGTGCCAGAAACAGTGCTTTGGAAAACAGAATGCCGAAGATCAGTCCCAGAATCAGGCAGAACAGGGCGCTGAACAGGGTTTCGAAAAACAGAACCAGTGCCACATGGCGCTTTTCAAGCCCCAGCACACAGTACAGGCCCAGCTCTTTTTTCCTGCGCTTGATCAGAAAGCTGTTGGTATAGAACAAAAGCGCTACACAGAAAATTGCAATCACAACAGTGCCGAGAAAAAAGATGGAGACCGCAACAGCGCCGCCGCTGACCTGCAGAAGGCCCCGGTTCATGGCGATGGACTGCATGATGTAATAAGTGGCGATGCAGACAATGCTGGTGAGCATATAGGGCCAGTAGGTGTCTTTGTTTTTGCGAAGATTGTTCAGTGCAAGTTTGGGGTAGAAGTCAAGCATGGGCGGCGCCTCCCGTGGTCAGCATGGTCAGCGTATCGCCGATTTTGGCGTACATTTCATCGTCTGTGCGCTCTCCGCGATACAGCTGATGAAAGACCAGCCCGTCCTTGATGAAAAGCACGCGCTGCGCGCAGCTTGCGGCGCGGATGGAATGGGTCACCATCAGAATGGTCTGGCCATCCCGGTTGACATGGCCGAACAGGTCCAGAAGCTGAGCTGTCGCCTTGGAATCCAGCGCGCCGGTGGGTTCATCGGCCAGAAGAATGTCCGGATCGGTGATGAGCGCGCGGGCCACGGCCGCCCGCTGCTTCTGACCGCCGGATACTTCGTAGGGGAATTTGTTCAGAATGTCGGCAATGCCCAATTTTGGGGCAAGCATATCCAGGCGGGCCGCCATTTCATTGTATCCGCGGCGGGAGAGAACCAGCGGCAGAAAAATATTGTCCCGCAGGGAAAAGGTGTCCAGCAGATTGAAATCCTGAAAAACAAACCCCATGTGCTCGCGCCGAAATTGGGCCATGCGCCCTTCCTTGATCTGGGTAATGTCTTTTCCGGACAGGCGCACAACGCCGCCGGTGGGGCGGTCCAGTGCAGCCAGAATATTCAAAAGCGTGGTTTTTCCCGAACCGCTTTCGCCCATAATGGCCACGTACTCGCCTTTTTCAATGGTGAAATTGACATCTTTCAGCGCTTGTACCTGTGTCGCGCCAAAACGTGTGGTATAAATTTTCTGGAGATGTTCTACTTCCAGCAATGGCATGAAAAAGCCTCCTTGAGGAATGTTTTCCGGAAATTTTTCTCCGGTATATTTATGATAAAATACACAGGGCCCTCTCTGCCATAACATTGGCTTACAAAATGGGCGATGCGTCTTACATTTTTGTAATGTTAGTCCATCAAAAGGCGTGGACGTGCAAAAGAAAGGCACACTTTCGTCCCCTGTCCAAGCTCGGAGGTAATGGAAATTTCATGCCCCAGATTTTGGCAGATTTGACGGCACAAATAAAGGCCGAGTCCGGTGGAATGAGAATTGCGGCGTCCGTTGAAGCCCGTGAATCCGCGCTCGAAAATACGGGGCAGTTCTTCAGCGCGAATTCCGATGCCGGTGTCTTCCACAATCAAAGTGTTGTTTTGCGTATAGATGCGTACAGAACCCTGCGGCGTGTATTTGGCTGCGTTGGTCAGAATCTGTTCCAGAACAAAACTGAGCCATTTGGCGTCGGTGGCCACACGGAGATCGCTTTCTTCCACCAGCAGCCGAACTCCTTTTTTGTGGATGAACAGCGTGGAAACGCGCCGAACGCTTTCGTTGACTACGTCCTGAAGGCGTAGCGTCTGGGGCGAAAGATCGCTGTGCATGCTTTCCAGACGCAGATAGCCCAGTACCATGTCCACATACTGCCCGGTTTTGAAAAGCTCCTGCAGCATTTCATTCCGGCTTTGCACGTCCGGGTTTTCCTGCACCAGAAGGCGCAGCGCGGCCAAAGGCGTTTTGATTTGATGTACCCAGAGCGTGTAATATTCCGAAGCGTCCTGCCGCCGAAGAAAATCCCGCTGCTCAGCGGCCAGCCGGTTGCGCTCCAGAGCACTGACAATCGTCTCCCAGTCTTCGTCCAGCAAAGACGACGGGGAAGGCAGGGCCGACAACTTGGTGTCGCACTGGTTCGCAAGCAGGCGAAGCTGCGCGTGGCGCTGGGCAAAGCGCGAAAATCCCGAGGCAAACAGAAGTCCGCCGATCGCACCGGTTAAAAGCGTGGTATAAACAGGAAGTTCCATCGGCGCATGGTAAAAAACGGTCAGCACAAACAGACCGGCCAGTGCCAGGAACACACTGAGAACGGTGCGCCAGATGCTGCAAAAATAAGCGAGCACCAGCCGCGGAAAAGAAAGATTCTTCATGGCTGCTCCTCCACAATGTAGCCAAGGCCTTTCTGCGTGCGGATCAGGCCGGAAAGTCCGATGCTGTCCAGGCGTTTGCGCAGCCGGGTCATATTGACCGTCAGCGTGTTGTCGTCGATAAAACAGTCGCTTTGCCAAAGTGCCTGCATCATATCCTCGCGGCAGACAGTACGTCCCCGATTTTCAAAAAGCAGATGAAGAATTCGAAATTCGTTTTTGGTAAGTTCCAGCTTTTGATCTTTGTAATGCAGGCAGGCGCCTTTCAGGTCCAGAACCGCATCCCGGCACCGGATGACATCCATGGAGCCGCTGAAGGTGTAGGTGCGGCGCAAAAGCGCTTCGATCTTGGCGGTCAATACTCCCAAATCAAACGGTTTGGCGAGAAAATCGTCCGCACCCAGAGACAGCGCCATCACAAGATTCATGTTATCGCTGGCGGATGAGAGAAACAAAACCGGTGTGTGGCTGATTTTTCGAATCTCGGCGCACCAGTGGTATCCGTCGTAAAAAGGAAGTCCGATATCCATCAGAACCAGATGTGGCGAACAGCTTGAGAACTCAGCCAGCACATCCTGAAAATTTTGCACGGCAATGGGCTCATAGCCGTACCTTTCCAGTGTCCGCTGCAAAACGCCCAGAATCGCCGCGTCATCCTCTACAATCAAAATTTTGTACATGGAAGCATTCCCTCCGTTCTTCTACGTAACGTGCGAAACAACGGTTTTTCTTCAGAGGAATTGTCACTGGAAAAGGGGTGTGATAAAATAGAAACTGGTTAAAAATGGGGGGAAGATTTTGAAAGAATTGTACAGTTGTTTCAACGGTTATCGAAAACAGTTGGTGCTCGGCCCTCTGTTCAAATTGACAGAGGCAATTTTGGAGCTGATGGTGCCTCTGTTGATGGCGGATATCATCGATGTGGGGATTCGAAACGGGGATCGAAGCTACGTGGTGACGCACGGCCTGTTCATGCTGCTGCTGGGAGCCATTGGACTTGGGTGCGCCATGATCTGCCAGTATTTTGCCGCAGTATGTGCCCAGGGATTCGGGCGGAGCTTGCGCCAGAAACTGTTCCGCCATGTGTTCAGCCTTTCCCAAAAGGAGTACGGCGCCATCGGAACCGATTCTCTGATCACACGGCTGACCAGCGATGTAAATCAGGTGCAGACAGGGGTGAATATGTTCATCCGTCTGGCGGTGCGCGCACCGTTTCTGACGGTGGGTTCCATTGTGATGGCTCTGCTGATCGACTGGAAAATCGGCCTGATTTTTCTGATCTCCACGCCGCTGATCGTGGCGGTGCTGTATGTGATCATGAGCCGGAGCGTACCCTATTACACCAGAATTCAGAAAGGGCAGGACCGCATCTCCCGCCTGGCGGGCGAAAACCTGGAAGGTGTGCGCGTTATCCGCGCGTTTTCCCGGCAGGAAAGCGAAGTGCGGACCTTTGACGCTGCCGGTGATGAACTGGCCCGCCTGACGGTTTATGTGGGCAAGATTTCAGCCGCGCTGAATCCCATCACGTCCGTGATCGTCAATCTGGCGATCGTGGCCATTGTTTGGTTTGGCGCACGCTTCACAGACAGCGGCGTTTTGGAACAGGGACAGATCATCGCGCTGGTCAACTATATGACGCAGACGCTTCTGGCGCTGATCGTTCTGGCCAATATCATTGTGATTCTGACGCGGGCCGTGGCCAGTGCGCGGCGTGTGGCGCAGGTGCTGGAGCAGAAGACCAGTATGGAGGATGTGCCCCAAAGCGCAGCCGCAAAAGAAAAAGCGCCTTCCATCGAGTTTTCCGAAGTGTCTTTCCGGTATCACAGCGGCGGCGACGAAGCGCTGGAAAAAATCTCCTTTTCCATTGAAAAAGGCTGGACGCTGGGTGTGATCGGCGGAACAGGATGCGGCAAAACAACATTGGCGCGGCTTTTGGCGCGGGAGTACGATGTCACGTCCGGCAGTGTAAAAATCGATGGCACGGATGTGCGAGAATATACGCTGGAAGATCTTCACCGAAAGGTGGGGCTTGTTCCGCAGGCGGCGATGCTGTTCAGCGGTACGGTGCGTTTCAATTTGAAGATGGGCAATGAAAACGCAACGGATGAAGCGCTGTGGCAGGCGCTGGAAACTGCGCAGGGGGCGGACTTTGTGCGCTCCAAACCGGACGGGCTGGATACCGTGATTGAGGAAGGCGGCAAGAACTTGTCTGGCGGCCAGAAGCAGCGCCTGACCATTGCGCGTGCGCTGGCCAAACAGCCGGAGATCCTGGTGCTGGATGACTCGGCCTCCGCACTGGATTACGCCACCGATGCGGCGCTGCGCAAAGCACTTCGCCAGAATACTCGCGGCATGACAGTGGTCATGATCAGCCAGCGCGCATCCACCATCAAAAACGCAGACCGCATCCTGGTGCTGGATGATGGCCGCATGTGCGGCTTCGGCACCCATGAGCAGCTTCTGGACCAGTGTGAAGTATACCGGGAAATCTGTCGTTCTCAGAAGCTGATCAGAGAGGAGGATGCGCAATGAAGACGGATACCATCAAACGTGTGCTGGGCTACACAGCACCGTATCGTTTGAACCTGATCGCGGGTTTTGTCTGCGCACTTCTGTATGTGTTGTTCACCCTTTTGGGTCCGGTTCTGATCGGGCGGGCCATCGACCAGGTGTTTGGACCGGGCAATGTGAATTATCAGGGCGTTGTGTTCTATCTGGCGCTGCTGGCCGTCACGGTTTTGCTGGCTGCTGCATTCCAGTGGGTGCTGAACGTGTGCACCCGCAATGTATCGGCCTGGGCCGCCAACGATTTGCGGCGCGATGCGTTTGCCGTGTTGAACCGGGTCCCGCTGAAATACATTGACGGGCACTCACACGGCGACATCATCAGCCGTATGGTCAACGACGCGGAATTGGTCGCGGAAGGACTTTTGCAGGGCCTGACCCAGCTTTTGCCCGGCGTTGCCACCATTTTGGGCACGCTGTGCGTCATGGCGGTTCTGAACCCGTTTATCGCGCTGGTGGTGGTGCTGGTCACGCCGGTTTCCATCTGGTTCGCGGGCTTTGTGGCCCGGCGCACCGATGGCTTTTTCCGGGCGCAGAGTGCGGCACAGGGAAAACTGTCCGGCTATATCAATGAGATGGTGGCTGGCCAGAGCATTGTGCGGTCGTTTGGCTATGAACAGCGCTGTTTTGAAGAGTTTGACAAAATCAGCGATGAATTGTATGAAACCGGTTTGAAAAGTGTGTTCTATTCCTCAATCACCAATCCGGGAACGCGCTTTGTCAATGCCATTGTCTATGCGGCGGTAGCGGTGTTCGGCGCCCTTTCGGCCATCAGCGGTTCCATCAGCGTAGGGCAGCTCAGCTGCTTCTTGACGTATGCAAACCAGTACACCAAGCCCTTCAATGAGGTCACGGGTGTTCTGACGCAGATGCAGACGGCGCTTGCCAGTGCCGAGCGCCTTTTTGCGGTGCTGGATGCCGAGCCGGAGACGCCGGACGCGCCGGACGCGCTGGAGCCGAAGAAATGCGAAGGCGCTGTGCGTGTGGAAAATATGGCGTTTTCCTATACGCCCGAAGTTCCCCTGATCGAAAATTTCCATCTGGATGTGAAGCCCGGCCAGAGAATTGCCATTGTGGGCCCCACCGGCTGCGGAAAAACCACGCTGATCAATCTGCTGATGCGCTTTTACGATGTGCGCGAGGGCGCGATTTACGTGGACGGAAACGAGATTCGCACCCTGAAGCGGAACGCACTTCGGGGGATGTATGGCATGGTGCTTCAGGAGACATGGCTGAAGAACGCCACGGTCCGGGAAAACATCGCCTACGGAAAGCCGGATGCAACGCTGGAAGAAATTACCGCCGCAGCCAAAGCAGCTTATGCCCATGGATTTATCAAGCGCCTGCCACAGGGATATGACACGATGATCGAACCGGGCGGCGGCAACCTTTCTGCCGGTCAGAAGCAGCTGCTGTGCATTGCACGCATCATGCTCTGCCAGCCGGAGATGCTGATACTGGACGAGGCCACATCCAGCATTGATACCCGCACAGAGATGCTGATTCAGCAGGCGTTTGAAAAGCTGATGCAGGGACGCACAAGCTTTGTGGTGGCGCATCGTCTTTCCACCATTCAATCGGCCGATGTGATTCTGGTGATGAACGCGGGGCGGATTGTGGAGCAGGGAACCCATGCTTCACTTTTGGAAAAAGGTGGCTTTTATGCAAATTTGTACAACAGTCAGTTTGCTGTGAAATAAATAAAGAAAGAAGGAGTTGTCTGTGCTGAATTTTGATTATCACATTCCCACAAAAATCTTTTTCGGAAAAGGGCAGCTGGCCAAGCTGGGGCCGGAGATGAAAAAGTATGGCGACAGCGTTCTGCTGGTCTACGGCGGCGGAAGCATCAAGCGCACCGGCTTGTACGATCAGGTGGTGGAAATGCTTCGTCAGAACGGGATCTCCTGGCAGGAGCTTCCTGGCGTGGATCCCAATCCCAGAGTGGAAAGCGTGCGTGCAGGCGCTGCCATCTGTAAAGAGCACTCGCTGCAAATGGTGCTGGCAGTGGGCGGCGGAAGCAGCATTGACTGCGCCAAGTATGTAGCGGCTGCGGCGCATTATGACGGGGATGCCTGGGATCTGTGCATTGACAAGTCCAAAATCAAACAGGTATTGCCGGTGTTCAGTGTCCTGACGCTGTCTGCTACAGGCAGTGAGATGGACTGCGGCGGCGTCATCACAAATCTGGCTACCTACGAAAAAATCGGCGGCGGTGTGGCGGACCAGCGGCCCAAGGCGTCGGTCCTGGACCCGAGCTATACGTTCACAGTCCCGGCATCGCAGACCGCTGCAGGAACAGCGGACATTATGAGCCATACCATGGAAACTTACTTTAACCGCACGCCCGGAACGTATTTTCAGGACCGTGTTGCAGAGTCCATTTTGAAAACCTGCATCCACTATGGACCCATTGCTCTGCGTGAACCGGAGAATTATGAGGCCAGAGCCAATCTGATGTGGGCTTCCAGCTGGGCCATTAACGGCTTTTTGTCAGACGGGAAGGCAAATGTATGGACGGTACATCCCATCGAACACGAACTCAGCGCTTTTTATGATATCACGCATGGCGTGGGGCTGGCCATTTTGACTCCGCGTTGGATGCGGCACGTTCTCAATGAGGATACTGTTTCGAAATTTGTGGATTTTGGCGTGAATGTGTGGGGGATTTCAGCAGATCAGGCCCCGTATGACATTGCCAATCAGGCCATTGAACGAACCGAGACTTTCTTCTTCGAGGAGATGAAGATGCCGTCCACCCTTACGCAGCTGGGAATCGGCGATGAGAATTTTGAACGAATGGCGAAAAAGGTGCGCAAGACAGCCCTGGAAGACGGATTTGTAAAACTCACCTGGCAGGATGTAGTGGAAATTTACAGAGCCTGTTTGTGACCACAGGGGAGAGGAGCGCAAAATATGAAAGTGTTCAGTGTGGGTGAAATGTTGATCGACTTTCTTCCCGGAAGCGAGGCGGGCACTTACGTTCGCAAAGCGGGCGGCGCGCCTGCCAATGCAGCAATTGCACTGGCACGGCAAGGCTGCGATACATCTTTCTGCGGGATGCTGGGAAACGATGATTTTGGTCGCTTCCTGCTGGAGACGCTGCGGGAAAACAATGTCACGCCGGTCGTGCGCCTGACGGATGAGGCCGTTACAACCATGGCGTTTGTGACGCTGGATGAACAGGGAGACCGCTCGTTTACGTTTGCGCGCAAACCCGGCGCTGACATGCTGTTGACCCGGGAACAGGTCCAGTGCGATGCATTTGAGCAGGCACAGTTGATTCATGCGGGTTCCTGTTCGCTGTCCAAAGGCAGCGCACGGGACGCCACCGTGTACGCGCTGAGCCAGGGACATGCCGGCGGAAAACTGATCAGTTTCGATGTGAACTATCGAAACGTGATGTGGGATGATGACGAGCAGGCAGCGGCCAGGGCAGTGCGGGAAATTCTTCCCTTTGTGGACTTTTTGAAAATTTCGGAAGAGGAAGCAGGAATGCTTGGCGGTGAGGCGCAAATCCCGTCGGTGATGGAACAGTATGAAATCAGCGTGGTAGTGGAAACACTGGGAGCGCAGGGGGTTCGCTGCTATTGGAACGGCAGACAGCTGGAATTGTCCGGCCTTCAGGCAGCATGTGTGGATGCAACCGGTGCGGGTGACGCCTTCTGGGGGGCATTCCTGGCGGCGCTTTCCCGCGCGGAAGTTACCGCGACCGCACAGCTGACGGAGACGCTTTTGTGGGAGGCGCTTCGCGCCGGCAATATTGCAGGATGGCTTTGTGTTCAGAAAAAGGGTGCCATTGAGTCTCTTCCGACACGTGCGCAGGTAGAACATTACCTGCATCAAATGTATCCGTAAACAGCGGCAGAAAGGCCAGAGCAGATGAAGCATACGCTGGAAACAGACGGGTTCAAATTGGAACTGCAGGCGAAGTTTTTCGAAGAGGATGAGCAGTATCCCGTGAATGCCACACTGCAGATTTCCGTGGCCAGCGGCCGCTTCGGTGGTGCGGCCTGCTGGGATTTGGATTTTCGGCAGCTGAAGGAGTTTGTCGGGCAGCTGATGCGGCTGTATCAGGCACTTAAAGGGGAAGTCCGGCTTTGCGAAGCGTACAAGGAGGACGAGTTTCTTGCGTTTGTCGGGGACGGAAAGGGCCATATTTCTGTTTTCGGGCAGCTGAGCAGCCATTTTGAAGACGGGTTTGCACAGAGCCTGCGGTTTGAAAATCAAATCGATCAGACGGAACTGGGCCGATTTGTCCGGGATCTGCTTCAGGAGTACGCATAAAAAGCAGCGTGTATTTTTCAATACACGCTGCTTTTTTCGGTTGCGTTTTACAGCAGAGGGCCGTTTTTGTATTCCCCGTCGTGGCAGAAAGAAACCCATTCCGCCACATTGACCGCATGGTCGCCAATGCGTTCCAGATATTTTGTAATCATAAACGAGTCCAGTGCGGCATCCGTATCTGCCGGATGCTTTACGATATGGGCTGCAATGTCCTGCCGGATGGCAACAAAATCGGCATCGGCTTCGTCATCCCGTGCAATCACAGCTGTCGCCTTCGCCGTGTCGTGCGCCACGAAAGCAGAAACGGCCTCCTGAACCATATTCTGCACGGTTTCAGCCATCTTCCGAAGACCGGCAGGTGTATAGCTGCCGGCGTCAAGGTGTTCCACGATCTCTGCAATGTCCGCGCTGTGGTCGCCGATGCGCTCCAAATCGGACACCAGTTTCATCACGGAACTCACCTGACGAAGGTCCGAAGCAACCGGCTGCTGGCGGAGCAGCAGCGTCATGCAAAGGTGCTCGATATCACGTTCCTTGTTGTCGATGGCGTTATCTTGGGAAGCAATGTTGCCGGCAAGGGTTTTATCACTGTTCCAGAGGGCCTGCAGCGCCTGGGAGAGGGAAGACGAAACCAGATCGCCCATGTCTTTGACCATGTGATCCAGCTGCGAAAGCTGGGAAAGATATTCTGTACGTGTCTGCATGATGTTCAATCCTCCTGATCAACCAAAACGGCCGCTGATGTAATCTTCGGTGCGCTTGTCGGCGGGATGTGCGAAGATGCGCTGGGTATCATCCATTTCTACCAGTTCTCCCACCAGGAAAAATGCGCATTTGTCGCTGATGCGGGCCGCCTGCTGCATGTTGTGCGTTACGATGACCACGGTGTATTCCTGCTTCAGCTGTGTCATCAGCTCTTCAATCTTCATGGTGCTGGCAGGGTCCAGAGCACTGGTGGGTTCGTCCATCAAAAGCACTTCCGGTTCCACAGCCAGCGCACGGGCAATGCAAAGACGCTGCTGCTGTCCGCCGGAAAGCCCCAGCGCGCTCTTTTTCAGGCGGTCTTTTACTTCGTCCCACAACGCCGCGCCGCGCAGCGCCTTTTCTACGATCTCGTCCAGCTGTGCTCTGCTGGGATGACCGTGCAGGCGGGGTCCGTAGGCAATGTTGTCATAAATGCTCATAGGGAAGGGGTTGGCCTTTTGAAAGACCATACCAATTTTTTTGCGCAGCCAGGTTACATCCACGTCTTTGGCAAAAATATCCTGTCCGTGGAAGGTGACCTCGCCATTGATGCGAACGCTGGGCACCAGGTCCTGCATGCGGTTCAGCGTTTTCAAAAAGGTGCTTTTTCCGCAGCCGGACGGCCCGATAAACGCCGTGACCTGGCGGGCCATAATATCCATATCAATGCCCTTCAGGGCTTCAAAATCACCGTAGTGCAGTGTCAGATTTTTGGTTTGAATGATGGGTGTCTGTTCCATAAACCGGTCCTCCTCAGTGTTTTTTGGCCGCTTTTGCCCGCACAGCGCGAGCCGCCAGGTTGATGACGAGCACAAGGCACAGAAGCAAAGCAGCAATGGCCCAGGCTACGTCGAAGTTGCCTTCCTCAAAAGCCAGCATGTACAGGGCCACGGAAAGGGTGGCGCCGCTGCGGCTGTAGGCGGCAATGATGTTGTCTGCCACGATTTTCCCAAAACCGGCTGTGAACAGAAGCGCCGCGCTTTCGCCCACGATGCGGCCGACGGCAAGAATACAGCCGGTGACGATGCCGTCCACGCTGGATGGCAGGACGATGGTGCGGACCATGTGCCATTTGGTGGCGCCCAGCCCAAGCGCGCCCTCACGGTAGCTTTCCGGAACGGTCTTCAGGCTTTCCTGTGTGGTGCGGATGATGGTGGGGAGTGTCATGATGACCAAAGTGCAGCTTCCTGCCAGCAGACTGCTTTGAAACCCGAGCTTCTGGCAAAAAACCAGCATGCCTACCAGACCGTAAATAATAGAGGGAATACCGGCCAGGGTCTCTGTGGTGAATTCAATGGTGCGGATCAGTTTTCGATTCTGTGCGTATTCCGTCAGATAAACGGCAGCACCCACACCCAAGGGAAGCACAATCAGCAGAGAGAGAACAATGACGTATACCGTATTTAAAATATAGGGAAGAATGCCGTCGATCTTTTTGGTAACGCTGGGAACGCTGGTGATCAGCTGCCAGCTCAACTGGGGAAGACCCTTGTAAAGCACATACCCGATGATGCCGATCAGCAGAAGCATCGTCAGGCCGGCGGCGGCATACACCAGCACTTTGCGAACCGCATCCCATACAATTCTCGATTTATTTCTCATCGTCGCCACCCCGCTTCAGTACACTGTTCAGAACACCGTTGATGAGCATGATGAATAGGAACAAAACCAGCGCAATGCTGAACAGCGCCTGGCGCTGCAGTCCGGAAGCATAACTCATCTCTTTGGCCACGGCAGTGGTCAGGAATGTAACGCTCTTGAACAGACCCGGCATATTGGCCACATTGCCGGCTACCATCATAACGGCCATGGCCTCGCCGATGGCGCGCCCGATGCCCAGAACCACACCGGCGGCAATACCGCTTTTGGCGGCGGGCATGCTGACTTTAAAGTAAGTCTCCGTGGGAGTTGCCCCCAGCGCAAGACTGGCTTCTTCGTATTCCTGGGGAACAGCGTTCAGCGCCGTGACGCTGACGGAAATGATGCTGGGAAGAATCATGATGCTCAGAACCAGAATGGCCGCCAGAAGGCTGGCGCCGTTGGCCAGGTCAAATGCTTTGGCCACGGCCGGAACCAGGACCAGCATGCCCACAAGGCCGTATACAACGCTGGGAATGCCTGCCAGCAGTTCCACCGCTGCGCTGACCGGAGCGGCCAGTTTGCGCGGCGCGATTTTGGACAGGAACACCGCGGTCAGGATTCCCACAGGAACACCGATGATCGCCGCGCCCAGCGTGCCCCACACACTGGTGAGAATGAACGGAAGGATGCCGAAGCTGGGCTCCTTGGCGGTGCTTTTCCAAACCGTTCCGAACAGGAAGTTGATGGGGCCGATTTCCACGATGGCGGGGATGCCCGAAACAAACATATACACTGTGATGAGTACGACCGATAAAATGGCGACCATACCGCAGACGAAAAAGATCGCGTTCATCACAGCTTCAATCCATTTTTTGATTCGCATGAAGCGTCCTCCTAAAAAAGACCCGGCCAGCATTGCCGACCGGGTTTCGGGTTTCTTCGTTGAAGATTAGGCGAGGGGAACAGCGCCGGCCGCGCGGATCAGTTCGTCAGCTTCGTCGCTCTGCGCGAAGTCGAAGAATGCCTGGGCAGTCTCGCTCAACTCGGCGGAATCGTTGGTCACGAACACGAAGGGACGCTGAATCTTATAAGTACCATCCTGAACAGTTTCCTCGCTGGGAGCAACACCTTCCACGGTGACAGCCTTCACAGTGTCATCCAGAGCGGACAGGGAAGCGTAACCGATGGCGTTGGCGTTGGACTGAACTTTCGCAATCACAGCGCCGGTGGCGGTCAGCTCTTCAGAGTAGACACATTCGTCTTCCACGCCGACAATGCTTTCAAAGCCATCGCGGGTGCCGCTGCCAGCCTCACGGCCGACGAAGACGATCTCGGCGTCGTCGCCGCCAACTTCGCTCCAGTTGGTGATTTCGCCTTTGGCGATCCCGGCCAGCTGCTCAAGCGTCAGGTCGGCAACCGGATTTTCGCTGTTCACGATGATGGCGATGCCATCCAGCGCAATGGTGGTTCCGGTCACGCCGGTTTCATCCTCTTTCAAAGCGCGGCTGGAAAGACCGATATCCAAAGAACCTTCCTGTGCACCGGTGATGCCGGCGCCGCTTCCGGTGGGATCGTAAGTGACGTCTACGTCAGGATATTTCTCTGCAAAAGCTTCCTGGAAAGCGCCGATCACAGCCTCCATACTGGTGGAACCACCCGTGGCAACTTTGCCGGAAAGTTCTGCGGCGGTGGAAGAAGCGGCCGTGCTCTGCTCAGCGGAAGAAGTATCCGCCGCAGAAGAGCTGGTGCTCTGGCCACAGCCGGCCAGCAACATGGCGCCAATCGTCAAAACTGCTAATACTTTGGAAGTGCGTTTCATCTTTCATTCTCCTTTTACTGCCCGGCACCCGCCGGATCCTCATTTTCCTCTCGGGACGTATTTAGCATACCGTTCTTTTGGATTTGCAACTACCATGATTGAGTCAGAATTTTGCAAAAAATGCGTAAAGAGAAATGTAAAATGAAAAATTCTTGTAAACTTTACATGGATTTTACAAAAAGACGGTCGTGAATTTTACATGCGGTCTTTTACAATAATGAAGGTAATATAAAAGACGAATTTATTGTATTTGCGGAAAGAGAGAGGAAGCTGTTATGGATCTTTTCAACGTTTTGGCTCTGATGGGCGGCCTGGCCATGTTTCTGTTTGGCATGGACGTCATGGGCAAGGCGCTGGAAAAGCAGGCCGGCAACCGCCTGCAGGTGATTTTGAGCAAACTTACGGATAACCCGCTGAAGGGATTTTTTCTTGGCCTGGTAGTCACGGCGATCATTCAGTCCTCCAGTGCCACTACGGTCATGGTGGTCGGCTTTGTCAACAGCGGCCTGATGCAGCTGCACCAGGCGGTGGGGATCATCATGGGTTCCAACGTGGGCACTACGGTGACCAGCTGGATCTTGAGCCTGTCCGGGCTTCAGGGTGACAGCTTCTGGGTGAAGCTGATGAAGCCCAGCAGTTTCGCGCCATTCCTGGCCTTTGTGGGCATTGTCCTTTACATGTTTGTAAAGAGCGAGAAAAAGAAGGGCATCGGCACGATTTTACTGGGATTTGCCATTCTGATGAGCGGGATGGAAACCATGTCCTCGGCGGTGAAGCCGCTGGCAGATGTGCCGCAGTTTACCGCGCTGTTCACGATGTTTCAAAATCCGCTTTTGGGTGTGCTGGCGGGCGCGCTTCTCACGGCGATCATCCAGTCGTCCAGTGCCAGCGTTGGCATTCTGCAGGCGTTGGCTATTACCGGAAGCATTACTTTCGGCAGCGCGATTCCCATCATTATGGGCCAGAACATCGGCACCTGCGTAACAGCGCTGATCTCGTCCATTGGCGCCAACAAAAACGCCAAGCGCGCAGCAATAGTGCATCTTTATTTTAATGTGATCGGTGTTACGATTTTCCTGGTGGCCTTTTACGGCCTGAACGGGTTGATTCATTTTTCCTTTGTGGACCAAACGGTGACGGCCGCCGGCATCGCGGTGGTGCATTCGGTGTTCAACATCACCGCCACAGCGGTGCTGCTTCCATTTAACCGTCAGCTGGAAAAACTGGCCGTGCTCACCATCCCGGACGGGAAGAAACCGGAGACGGTTCAGCTTCTGGACGAGCGCCTTTTGGCCACACCCGCTGTTGCGGTGGAGCGTGCCCGCGCTTTGACCGACCGGATGGCAGATGCAGCACGTACCGGACTTCTTCAGGCCATGTCGCTGACGCATTACTGGGATAAGAACCTGTCGGACCGCATCAGTGCCGGGGAAGAAGAGATCGACCGGTATGAGGATGTTCTGGGAACCTATCTTGTAAAATTGTCCAGCCGGAGCCTGACCATTGCGGACAGCCATGCAAGTTCGGTTTTGCTGCACACCATCGGCGATTTTGAGCGGATCGGTGACCATGCAATGAACCTGCGGAAAACGGCGATTGAGATCCATGAAAAAGGACTTCAGTTTTCCGAGAGCGCTGTGGCCGAACTGGATGTGCTGGAAGCTGCCATTCAGGAGATCGTGCAGCGCACAGTGAAAGCGTTTATTCATGAAAACCTGGAGGATGCGGAAAAGATTGAACCCCTGGAGCAAGTGGTGGATGAGCTTGTGCGCGAGATGAAGGCGCGTCACATCGCCAGACTGCAGAACGGCGAGTGCACCATTGAGCTTGGCTTCATCCTTTCGGACTTGCTCAATAACTACGAGCGTGTGGCGGATCACTGCAGCAACATTGCCGTGGCGTTGATCGAAGTGGCGCATGACAGCTTTGACACGCATGAATATTTGGGTAAAATGAAGGCAGAGGAAAGTGAAGATTTCAAAAAGCGAATTCAAAAATATCGTGATCGCTATGTGTTCCCGCCTATGACGGAATCGGAGGAAATAAAATGATTTACATTGTGGAAGACGATGCCAGCATTCGTGGTCTGGAAGAATATGCACTGCAGAACAGCGGTTACACCGTAAAAGGCTTTGAGAACGGCGAAAGCTGCCTGGAAGAATGTCACAAGCAAGTGCCGCAGCTGATTGTTTTGGACGTCATGCTGCCGGGTGAGGACGGCTTTTCCGTTCTGCGCCGGCTTCGCGCAAGCGGTCCGGCAAAAAGCGTGCCGGTCATTATGGTGACGGCCAAGGCCAGCGAAATCGACGTGGTGACGGGACTGGATTGCGGTGCGGATGACTACATTTCCAAACCGTTCGGCGTGATGGAATTCATCAGCCGCGTCAAAGCGGTATTGCGCCGCGCGGAGAAAAAGCAGGAAGAGCGGCTGCAGTACGGCCCCATCAGCCTGGATGAAGGAACACACACGGTACAGGTGAGCGGCAAGGAGATTTCTCTTACATATAAAGAGTATTCTTTGCTGCGTCTGCTGCTGCGGCATGCAGAAAAGGTCCTGCCCCGTGAGACCATTATGAAAGAAGTTTGGGACACCGAGTTTTTCGGCGAGAGCCGTACGCTGGATATGCACGTGCGTACACTTCGCCAGAAATTGGGCGACGCGGGAAGCCTGGTGCGCACCGTGCGTAAAGTGGGCTATTGCCTGAGCGAGAGAGAAGAGGCCGGAGAGTCATGAAAAAGAGTATGTCGGAAAAAATCGCCGTCCGTCTGGTTGCGGTAGGTCTTGTGGCGATGGCGCTGACGACCCTTTTATGCATGGTGATGTTCCACAGCGTATTTGAAAAGCAGGTGGTGCGCGATTTGCAACTGACGGCAAAGGATATTGCGCTGGCCTGTGAAAGGATGGAAGATCCCGAAGATCTGGGCTCTTTCGGCGGCGGGGAGCTGAGAATCACCCTGATTGCGCCTGACGGAACTGTGCTGTTTGAAAATCAGAGCTCCGCCCCGATGGAAAATCATCTGAACCGCACAGAAGTTCGCCAGGCACTGGAAACCGGCGAAGGGTCCGATCAGCGCATGTCGGAGACACTGGGGTACGACACTTATTATTACGCAATTCGGCTGTCCAACGGAAATGTTCTTCGGGTGGCTACGGAAGCGAAAAATTTCTTTTCCATCTACGATGATGCGGTCCCCGCTGTACTGGTCAGTTGTGTGCTGATTTTGCTGCTTTCTGTTCTGCTGGCGTTTTTCCTCACCAGGCAGCTGGTGCGTCCTATTGTGACCATGGCAAACAATTTGGACGACGTGGAAAAAAATGTTCCCTATAAAGAGTTGGAACCTTTTGCGAAAGCCATCGCACTGGACCAGAAAAACCGGCAGAACGGTGAAAAGATCCGCCGCGATTTTACGGCAAACGTCAGCCATGAACTGAAAACACCCCTGACCAGTATTTCGGGATATGCGGAACTGATCGAAACGGGGATGGCCAAACCGGAGGATATCGCGGGTTTTGCCGCACGCATCCGCAAAGAGGCCGGCCGCCTGATGGCGCTGGTGGGAGATATCATTCAGCTGTCGGAGCTGGATGACGCCAGCGAGGAAGGCGCAGGCAAGTTGACCATGGAACCGGTGGACCTGGCGGCGGTGGTCAATGAGTGCGTGCAGGATCTGCAGCCGGCTGCCCGCAAAGCGTATCTGGTCCTTTCTGCTCAGACGGAGCCCGTAATGGTGGAAGGCAGCCGGGGTCTCTTGATGGAGCTTTGCCAAAACCTGTGCGACAATGCCATTCGCTACAACCGTCCGGGCGGCAAGGTGGAGGTGACGGTGCGCAATGTTGCCGGTGCCGCCGAACTGTGTGTGAAGGACAATGGAATCGGCATTGCGCCCGAGCACCAGCAGCGCGTGTTCGAACGGTTTTATCGGGTGGATAAAAGCCGAAGCAAGGCCACAGGCGGAACCGGACTGGGCCTGGCCATTGTGAAACATATTGCGATTCTTCACAATGCGAAAATTGAGCTGGAAAGTGAAGCGGGTAAAGGAACTTCCATTCAAGTGCTTTTCCCGGAGCAGAACTGAAAAAAGCCGTGCCGGCGCACACGCGCCGGCACGGCTTTTTGGCTTTTTAAGAGGCGGACATTTCAGCAGCTACATCTGCCTCACTGGCGCGCATGGCGCACAGGGTTTTGTCCAGCAGCTGGTCCAGCTCCCAGCCGAGCATCTCCGCGCCCTGGCGGATGACGTCGC
Source organism: Owariibacterium komagatae (assembly GCF_045865535.1). GTDB lineage: Bacteria > Bacillota > Clostridia > Oscillospirales > Ruminococcaceae > Ruthenibacterium > Ruthenibacterium komagatae. Next base: position 688,648 of record NZ_AP031406.1, on the reverse strand, counting down.
GCGAGCAACCTGCCGCAAATTTTTTGTCTTTGAACTTCTTCTTCAGACTGGACAATTCCATGTCCTGAACACTTTTGGACGGACGCATTTTTGCAGCCGCGCCGATGAGACCGGTCAGTTCGTCGCAGGCAAACAAAACTTTTTCCATCTCGTGGGTGGGCACCACATCGCTGCAAAGACCATATCCGTGGCTGCATACCGCATGGACCAGCGCTTCGTCCGCGTTGATCTCCGCCAGAAGTTCAGGTGCTTTCTGGCAGTGCTCATCGGGGTACTGTTCAAAGTCTACATCGTGCAGCAGACCGGCCAGAGCCCAGAAATCTGCGTCAGCGCCATATCCCAAATCGTTTGCAAACCACCGCATAACCGCCTCTACCGTATAGGCGTGCTGCAGGTGAAAAGGCTCCTGATTGTATTTTTGGACCAGCGCTACAGCGCTCTCCCGTGAAACCATGTTCGACACTTCCTTTTTTCGAAGGCCTTGCGGCCAATTTTCTTCCATTATAGCGCGTTTGCACGGAAAGGAAAAGGGCCGGATTCAGCGGAAAAGCCGCAGTACAAAACTGGCGCCACCGCCCGGTGTATCCCGTACCGTGAGCCTGGCTGCATGAAGGGCGGCCAGTTCGGCCGCTACAGAAAGGCCTAAACCGAAATGCTGTTTTTCCGTCCGGCTTGCATCACCGCGGTAAAAACGCCGGAAAATAGCTTCTTTTTCCGGGTCCGGAATGCCGGGACCGTGATCGATGACCGACAGCTCCACAAAGTGCGGTTCACTGCGAGCGCAAATCTCGATGGGGGTCCCCTTCGGTGTATAAGAGCAGGCGTTGGAAAGCAAAATACCAAACAGCTGGGTCAGGCGTTCCCGGTCCAGCGAAAGATGCGGCAGAGGCTCGTCGGGCAATTCCAGTGTCAGAACATGGCCCTGCTCATGGCATACCGTATGGAACCGCTCGTACAAATCGATACAGAAAGTGTCCAGCTCCACATCGGAACGGCAAATATGCCACGCACCGGCATCGCTTCCTGCCAGCGTCAGGAGGTCGTCAATGAGACGGGCCATGCGGCCGGCTTCCTGCTGCGCCGTATCCAAAAAAGATTCGCTTTCGGCACGGTCCGCCCGGCGGGCAGCGGAAAGACTGGCCTTGATGACCGTCAGCGGGCTGCGTAGTTCATGGCTGGCAGCTGCAATGAATTCTGTCTGGCGGCGAAGTGCCTCCACTGTGGGCTTCAGTGCCATTCCGGCGAGAAACCAGCTGATGCCGGCCAGACAGGCCACTCCCAACAGCGCAATCAGGCAATAAACTGCACCGGTTTTCATCAGGTGCATGCGCTGCGGCGCATCGGCCTGCAGCATGACCAGACAAAGCGGCTGAGGGCATCCCAAATAGGCCACGGCGCAGTGATAGCGTTCTTCCTGCTGGCCTTGAATGGTGAAGCCTGTTTTGGTGCCATCCATCATTCCGGAAAGACCGCGTGCAGCGGCTTCTCTCTGGGCACGGGAAGCCAATTCGTTCCGCGGGGTCTGTGTGTCCCAAATTCCACTGAAGTGGAAGGGGACGTTGTTGTCACTGATCCAAATGGCGATGTGACCGGGGATCTCCTGCTTTTTGAGCCATGCGTCGGAGATGCTGTCCGATTTGCCCAGTTCTTCCCGTACAGCGGAAAAGGTTTGCAGAAACAGTGTTTCCTGACTTTCCAGGTATTGCCGGGCGGACATCCAGTATGTGGCTCCCAGCGACAGAAGCAGAATCAGCCCGGAAAGACAGGAAAAGATGACAGTCAGCCGCAGGCGAAGTGATTTCAGCATGAGGATGCCTCCAAGCGATAGCCTGCACCCCGAACGGTAGAAACCGTTTCTTTTGCGCCGACGGTTTTCAGACGACGCCGGACGAAATGAATGTAGCTGTCCAGACTCCCTTCTTCCACCGGAGCGTCCATTCCCCAGACGCGCCCCAACAATACCGAACGCCCCATCAATTGTCCGGGATGGCGCATCAGGGTTTCCAGCAAATCGCATTCTTTTCGGGAAAGCCCTACGATGCCGGTGGGGCCTTGAAGAGTCAGCTGAGTCAGATCCAGCGTGAGCGTTCCGGTCCGCACAGTCGTATGGGAAGAAAAGGGCGCCGGGCGCCGTGCCAAAGCACGCAGGCGGGCCAAAAGTTCCCGCATGTCGAAGGGCTTGGCAAGATAATCGTCAGCGCCTGCATCCAGTCCGTCTACACGGTCCCCAATGCGGGAAAGCGCCGTCAGCATCAACACCGGCGTCTGAACGCCTGCCGCACGCGCTTTCCGCAGCAGGGTCAGACCGTCTGTGTGAGGAAGCATCCGATCCAGGCAGCATACATCGTAAATGTCCTGCAGAAGATATTCATACGCCTCGTCACCATCGTGACAAAAATCTGCTTCCACGCCTTCCGCTGAAAGGCTGGCCCCGACAGCGCGGCAGAGCTCCCGGTCATCCTCGATCATCAAAATCCGCATATTGCACCTCGGAAAAAATCTGTTATTCTACTTATTATAACGCGCTTGTCTGAAAGAAACCTCAAACAGCCGAGAAATATTTTCAGGTTTTTTCAAGAAAGAATTGCTATTCTTGATTGCATCACACAGGAAATGAGGCATGGATATGAATGGGCTAAAACGCACGATCAGTCTGCTTTTAAGCACGGCCCTGCTGTTTTCGCTGTCGGGGTGCGCGGCAGAAGAAAGTACATCGCAGGTGCAGCAGGCGGCAGGCCGTTGGGAAGAGCAAGAGATCACGCCTGAACAGGGGCTGTACCAGTTGGGGTTTGCAGCTGATGCAGACGGAACACTGTATTGGTACGGAACAGACCCCAATGCTGTGCAGGAATGGCAGGTGCGCTGCTTTGTGTCTCAGGACAACGGGCAGACCTGGCAGGAAGAACAGCTTTCCTGGCAAGAACAGATCAGCGGTACCATTACAGGCGTCTCACGTGCGTCGGACGGCACGCTGTTAGTCACCAGTTATGGCGTGGAAGGCGGAACGCAGACCGAATGGCTGATTTCAGCGGATGGAACATCACGGCAGCTCTGTTTTGATATCCCCGAAGAAGCCACGATTCAGAGAGTGGATTTGATGAGCGCAGAACGAGCCTTTTGACGCTGGAGGTTCCCATGGAAGGAGAAGGATACAGCGTCCAGGCAACCGATGTCAATGGACAGGCGACTGCGGCGAGGATGATATCGCCCAGCGAAAGCGGAGTCTTCGATTTGACAACCGGACAAAAAGTGAACGGCGAGTCGACGGAATATCCGCAGTTTTTGATTTCGGCCGAAGCTGGCGGAACGCTTTATGTCATGAATTTTGACGGAGAAAGACAGACCTACCAGCTTCAGTCCGCGGATGAAAGCGGTGCGCTGACCATGCTGCATGAAAATCTGTCCGATATCACGGGAAATGCGGCACTGGCGGTCCGTGCAGACGGCACCAGCTATTTCGCCGATGTGCGCGGCGTGCACCGGCTGGCGCAGGGCGGAAGCAAACTGGAAACGATTTTGGAAGCGGGGGCCTTTACACTGGCCCTTCCGGGAAGAACCATTCACACGCTGCTGGTGCTGGACGACGGGTCTTTTGCAGTGACAATGAGCGATATGGAAGGCAGCAATTATCAAAGCCGGATCTACCGGTACTATGAAGACGACTCGCTGCCGGCGCCCAGCGAGGACAATACCCTGAATGTCTGGAGTTTGTATAACAGCGATACGGCGCGGGCGGCTGCTGTCCAGTTCGGAACAGAGAATCCTTCTCTGAATGTTCAATATACGTATGCGCTGGAAGACGGAGATACAGCGGGTGTGGAGGACGTGCTTCGCCAGCTGAACACGGAACTGCTGGCCGGGAACGGCCCGGACGTCCTGATTCTGGACGGGGTGGACGATTATGCATCCTATATCCAGAAGGGGGCCTTTGCCAACCTTTCCGGCGCAATTGATGAAACGGCGCTTGTGCCATCGGTCGGTCAGGCTTTTCTGCAGGATGGAGAAGTCTGTGTATTCCCGGCGCGGTTCCAGGTCCCGGTCCTCTTTGGGGATGCGGGTTCCGTGGAGAAGCTGACCAGTCTGGACGCACTTCGAAGCGGGGTCCACCAGTGGGCACCGCGTCCGGATGTCACCGTTGAGGATGAAAGCTATTACACACCGCTGGACGATGCCCATGCGTATGCTTTTTCGTTCCTGGATTTGGAAAAGTTAGTGGACTTTGCACTCCAGACCAGCATGAATGCGATTTTGACCGACGAGGGAATCGATGGGGATGCTTTGTATCAGGTGCTGGATCTGATCGCAGACATAGGAGGGTATTACGGGATGGACGAATATTCGGAAAATCCCACGGAAAACAGCACGGCAGGCGGCAGCGGGGAAGATGTGGTCATCGCATCCGACGAGCTGCAGGAATATACCAATTCGGACCGGGCACGGTTTGGTCGAACGCTGATGAGCACGCCTCTTGTCATCCCGTCCAACGGCGGACGATACATCGGCGGCATCCTCAGCGGCACTTTTGAGCAGAGTGAATTTAATGTGGTGCTGCAGCCCGGCCTGTGCGAAGGGGCGTTCATTCCCAGCTGCATGGTGGCGGTAAATGCGGGCAGCGCGCAGCAGCAACCGGCACTGGAATATGTGCGCACGCTTTTGAGCGAGAAAATTCAGTCCACTCTCTATGAAGATGAGGGAATGCCGGTAAATCAGGCCGCGCTGGATGCCAGCCTTTTCCGTGCACAGCAGGCCAATGGCTGGGAACGGTATCAGGGCGATTTTGGAGAATTGCTGGCCGGTTTGAAAACACCGGTTCGGATCAATACAACGGTAAAGCAGTACATTCTGGAATACGCCAAAGATCTTTGCGCCGGAACCCTGTCTGTGGAAGACGCTGTGGCGGAACTGACGAATGAATTATCGCTGTATTTGGCAGAGCGCCAGTAAGCAATTGCATTTAAAAAGAGCGGGGACCGAAAGGTCTCCGCTCTTTTTAAATGCATAAAAATCAGTCGTCTTTGGGCAGTGACTGCATATATTCATCCATTGCCTGTGCTACCTGTTTGGAGTGAGCCACAGCCTCCACCACTGTGCGCGCACCGTTGACCACATCGCCGGATGCAAAAATGCCGGGACGGGTGGTATGACCGCTTTCATCTGCTTCGATCAGGCCCCGGGCGTTGGTGTCAATGCCTTTGGTGCTGTTCACGATACGGTTCAAAGGACCCTGGCTGATGGAGATAATCACACTGTCAGCCGGATAAAGCTGCTCGGAACCGGGCACGATTTCCCGGGTACCATCTTCCTTTTTTACCACATCGGCAAAAATGACACCCTCGTCCCGAATTTCCACAGGTGCTTTGTTGTAAACGAATTCAACGCCTTCCAAAACGGCGTATTCAAATTCGTGCTTGGAAGCAGCTACGCCTTCGTCGCGGGAAAAGCACTGCAAAAAGCGCACACCTTTGCGCATGGCGGTGCGTGCCACATCCATGGCTGCGTTTCCTGCGCCGATCACAATGACCCGCTCGCCCAGGTGATAGCTGTCCGGGTTGTTCAGATAGTTGATTCCGAAATGGACATGGCCGAGCGTCTCCCCCTTGATATGGAGCGTATTCGGCTGCCAGACACCGGTGCCGATAAAAATGGCTTTGTATCCGTCGCGGAACAAGTCGTCGATGCCGATGGCCCCGCCGATGACGGTATTGGGACGCACCTTGATGCCCTTCAAGCGGAGATGGCGGTATTCAAAATCATCCAGAACGCTTTTGGGCAGACGAAACTCGGGAATGCCATAGCGCAGGACTCCGCCGATTTTGTCCTTGCTTTCAAAGATGGTGACCTGATATCCCTTTCGAGCCAGAATCACGGCAATGGTCAACCCGGCAGGGCCGGAGCCGATGATGGCTACCCGAATACCGTTGGACGGCGCAGGCCCTTTCACCATTTTGCTGGAATAAGTGCTGGAAATATAATTTTCGATGGTTGAAAAATGAACGGGGGCTCCCTTTTTGCCCAGAACACAATGCCCTTCGCACTGCTTTTCGTGGTTGCATACCAGACTGCACACGGTGGTGAGGGGATTGTTTTCAAACAGTTTCCAGCCGGCCTCGTCCAGATGTCCGCTCAATAAGAGCTGGATCACTTCCGGAATGGCGGTATGAATGGGGCATCCCTTTTGACATTGGGGCACCTTGCAATTGAGGCAGCGCTGGGCCTCGTCCAAAACATGTTGTGCCATGACTGGCGCTCCTTTCCCTGAAAACGCCGCCAAGGGATTGACAAACGTTTCACAATATGGACTTTTCGCTCATTCACATTGTACTATAAACTCCGGCAGGGGACAAGAGTGGATTTTATGGCAAAGCAGGAAGAATCAGCGTGAAAGTAGCGCCGCCGCCCGGTGTGTCGCTGCAGAGCAGGCGCCCATGGTGAAGCACGGCCAGTTCGTGCGCAACAGAAAGACCGAGCCCGAAGTGTCCGGTGGGCGCGCGGCTCTGGTCCAGCCGGGCAAAGCGTTCAAAAATTTTTTCTTTTTCCGTATCCGGAACACCGGGACCGTGGTCTGTGACCGAAAGGTGCACTTCACTTTTGCACACCTTTCCGGAGAGCAAAAGTTCGGTTCCAGGCGGTGCGTAGGATGTGGCATTATCCAGCAGACAGGTGAGAATTTGACACAGCCGCTGACGATCTCCCAGCACACGGGGCAGCGGCTGTTCGGGAAGCTGCATACTCAGACGAAAGCCCCGTTGCCGGGCAAGCGTGCGAAATGCTTCGAAGGTATCGATCAGCAGGGCATCGGTATCCAGTTCGTTGGGGTCCCAGCGGTAGCGCATGGCATCCGCGTTGGCCAGGACCAGAAGGTCTTCCACAAGGCGGGCAAGTCTTCCGTTTTCGGCGCCGGCTGCCAGCTGACAGCGGCGGGCCTGTTCGCTGCCGGGTGGACAGCTCTCCAGAGCCTGAAGATTGGCTGCCACTGCAGCGACGGGGCTTCGCAGTTCGTGTCCGGCGGCGGCGACGAATTCGGCCTGCCGCTGCATGGCCTGGCGCACAGGGCGAACGGCGATGGAAGCAACAAAACGGCTGCAACCCCAAAGCCCCAACAGGCAAAGGGACAGCAAAAGCAAATCGTTTCGGGCGGTTTGAGCGATGCGGGCATTTTTCGGCGCGAGGGATTGCAAAAGCATCACTTCACAGGGGCCGTTGCGCAGGGACAGCTGCACAAAATAACCCCGGTAAGAATCGCCGGCCGATCCCTGCAGGGAGAACAGTCCGTCTTCGTCCACGTTGTGGCAGGCGTCCTGTGCCAGAGCAAACAGCTCCTCACGGCTGCTGGCGGGGGAATAACTTCCCGGGAAAAAGATTGGGCGGCCATTGTCCCGGATGGAAATGAGAAGCTGGTTATCCGCTTCCATCTGTGCCAGCCAGTGGTCGGGAAGAGAGGATTCGGTCGTAAGACGTTGAACCAGCGCGTTGCATTGGCTGAAAAAATAGGTGCGGTCTGCGCTGTCGATTTGGCGGCAGGCCAGAATGAAACTGACAAGCAGGCCGGCAGTCAGCACAATGCCGGTCATGACGGTGAGAATGGCGGTCAAGCGCCGCCGAAGTTGCGTGATCATTGCGGTTCACCTGCGTCTTCCAGACGGTATCCCACACCGCGCACCGTCACCAGCCGGACGCGCTGTGTAACGGCCTTCAGCCGCCGGCGGATGTAGTAGGCGTAGCTGTCCAGACAGGCGTCTTCCACGTCGGCATCGGCACCCCAAAGGCGTGCGAACAGGGCACGGCGGGAAATCGGCTGTCCGTTTTGGCGCAGCAGCGCTTCCAGAAGTTCGCCCTCTTTGCGGGCAAGCGTGCACTTTCCAAGTGCGCCGTGCAGCATCAGCCCGGCGGGGTAATACACCAGATCCGCAAACCGGAGTTCCTGCGCAAGCGCACCGCGCCGGCGCCCCAATGCGCGGACTCTGGCGCAGAGCTCGCGTGTGTCGAAAGGTTTGGAAAGATAGTCGTCCGCACCGGCATCCAGTCCGTCGACGCGTGCCCGGACGTCGTCCAGCGCCGTCACCAGAAGAACCGGTGTATCATCTTTTTGCTGGCGCATTTCCCGCACAAGCTGTATTCCGTCGCAGCCGGGCAGCATGCGGTCCAGCAGAATCGCGTCATAGCCGCCTTCCGCCAAATAGAAGCGGGCTTCATCGCCGCGATGAACAGTGTCGACTGACCAGCCTTCGTTGCGCAGGGCCAGTGCAGTGGCTTCACAAAGTGCCTTGTTGTCTTCCACGAGTAAGATACGCATAGGGAGTCCGCCTTTATCATGAAACTGATTTTTTATCATAGCACAGAATACCTCAAGAAAACCTCAACGCTCCGGGTGGGGCATGCAGTATTTCTGCGCAAATTCTTCGGCGGGAAGCGGCTTGTCGTAATAGTACCCCTGGACAAGATCGCAATGCAAAGCGCGGATGAACTCCAGCTGACGGGAAGTTTCCACTCCCTCCATTACCGTGGTCATATGCAGGTCCTGGGCCAGACAAATTACGTGTTTCAAAATCTGATCCCGCTTTTCTTCGTCTGCACGGTCCAGGGTGGAAAGAAAGACACGGTCCAGCTTCAATTCGTCGATGGGAAGATCTTTGAGCGTATTCAAAGAGGAATACCCGCTTCCGAAATCGTCCATGGCGACCGAGAGACCGCGGCGACGCACCTCCAGCAGAACAGTGCGCATCCGATCGGGATCGGTCATGGCAGAGCGCTCGGTCACTTCCAGAACCAGCAGGCGAGGGGGAATCTGCCATTTTTCCAAAATTGCACACAGACGGTCCATATAATGATCTTCGTACAGCATCTGCCGGCACTGATTGATGGAGACGGGCACGACAGGATAACCGGCTTCCAACCATTGGTGCAGCGCCCGGCAGACCTGCTCCACCATATAAAAATCCAGTTCCACGCAAAAACCGTTGCGCTCGAAAATCGGAATGAATTGGTCCGGGAAAAAGCGGACCTTACCGTTTTGCATCCAGCGGACCAGCGCTTCTGCGCCGTCGATACGACCGGTCTGAGGATCGATCTTTGGCTGCAGGAACAGTGAAAATTGCTGTTCGGCCAGTGCCTGCTCCATATTTCCCTCAATCTCGGCCCGCAGGATTTCCGGTTCGTAAATGTGCGGGTCAAAAAAGAGAATCTCGTCCTGAAGCTGTCCCTGGGAGGTTTCCGCCGTCATGGCGGCTTCCGTGATCGCGCGTTCCAGATCGGTCTGCTCTCTGGTTACAAAACGGACCCCAACGGAGCAGGCAATCTGGAAGTTCTGGCGCTCTGAAACGCGGAACAAGCGGATTTGCTTCAAAACGGGTTCCAGCAGAGCCTGCACGCCTTCAGGGGTATCTGCGTCCAGCAGGAGAAGAAACCGTTCCCTTCTTCCCATACAATACATGCTGTGCGGACGAAGATGATCATCAAACGCACCTTTGATGTGGCACAGAAGATCGTTGAACCGTTCCAGTCCGTAAAGGTTTTTCAAGGAAGCGGTGTTGTTGACCTCCAGCACGGCCAAAGCCTGCGGCCGGTCTGTCAGACGCTGCGGAAGCTCTGCTAAAAAGCGCACACGGTTGTATGCGCCGGTCACAGAATCAAAATAGGCAAGCCGGTACATGGTCCGGTTGTTCTGCCGCACAATGCGATAAATATAGAAGGAGAGCACAAGCAGCGCAGCGAAAATGGCCAGGAAAGTGATGCGCTGAAAGCTGAACCAGTGGCTGATATCACTGACCAGCTCTGCCTGTGGAACTGCGCAGAGAACATGCCAGTCATGAATATTCAGCGGCAAAATGGAGATCTGGTAACAGACCCCGTTGTAATCCAGAGTAAAAGAAACGGCTTGTTCGGCGCTGAGCGCATCGGCCAGAAGCTGACGGGACTCGCTGGTCACGCCTTCCCGCTCCAAAAGGCTGCACGCGCGCTGCGCGTCAGATTCGGTTTGGTCATATACCACAAAGCGGCCTTCGCTGTTCATGACGTACACATGGACGGCGGAATCGTTCATAAGGCGGGTGTCCAGCAGTGAAAGAAGGTCTTCGGTTCGGTTGCTGCCGGTCAGGACCCCGATGACAACTCCATCCTGGGTGCCTGTGTCGTAAATCGGCACCGCATACCGGTTGACATAGCACTGAAAATCCTCATCCCAGAAAGAAGCCGAGACCGTCGCGGTTCCGCTCATGGCCGCCTGAATGTTGACATCTCCCGTCAGGTCCTGCGCAAGCTCACGATTGCCGTCCAACTGAACAAAATTTCCGGAGTAGGACAGGTCAACAACGCCCATGCGCAGAAATTCGTTTTGCGAGTTTACGACGTCCAGACGGGCGAGAAAAGACGAATCGTGCAGAAGCGCCTGCGAATCGATGTGACCGTTGGACTCATAGCCGATGGAAGAAGCAAGTGCGATCAGTGTCTGCAAATTTCCGTCAATCTCGCTGGTCAGAGCATTGCAGGCAGACTCCGCGGTCACTTCCAGAGAGCGGGAAGCCTCTTCCTGCTGTACTTTGTTTCCGTTGGATGAAAAGACGACCAGAGAGAGGCAAAGACTGATGCAGACAAGAGAAATCAGCAGAAACGCGCCTGTCCGCTGCTGTCTGTTTCGTTGATTCAAACCGGATTCCTCCCATGCAAAAGTTTGAGGGTGCCCTTTTCAGTATAAACCAAATTCTTTTTTGAAGAAAGAATTTTTAGGTGGTTTTGAGGTTGGTTGTGCTAAACTCTCATCATACCCGAAAGGAGCCGATGAAAAATGACATGGAAAAGACGGCTGGCCGCGCTTACGCTGGCGGTTACAATGCTGTTTACGGCCTGCGGCGCGCAGCAGGAGACTCAAACGCAGGCCCAAGGACGTTTTGTGGAAACACAGATCACGCCGCCGGACGAACCGCTTTCTGCGTACGCGGAACTATTGAAAACGCCGGACGGCATCGTGATCATCGATTGGCTGCAGCCGACTCCCGTGCGCTGGGACTCCAGCGACTTGGGAGAGACCTGGCGCAAGAGTGAACTGTCCTGGTATGACGCGCAAAGCATGGATACATTGAAAATCGCTGCGCTGTGGGATGGAAGCCTGCTGGCTGTGAAAAGCACGATCACCGCATCGGATGATGCGTTTGCCTGGCGCATCCAGACAGACGGTACGGTTACGCCGCTGGCACTGGAAGCACTGAAAGCGGAAACGGTGGATGGCAAAAGCGTTTCAACGTCAAGCATACAGCCCATCGGAACAGACCGTTTCGCGGTTTTTGGAAGCCGGTTCACCATGCAGAACGGCGTTTACAGTTCCGACCGAAATACCGGCCTTTTTCTATATGACGCAAAAGGAACTCTGATTCGTGAAATCACTTGTCAGTCCGCGATGATGACATCCAACAAAACCCATTTGTTCTGCATGGACGACAACGGTGTTTGCACGGTTTACGATGAGGATGGCAACATTGTCTCCTCGCTGGGCGGCACCTATGAAAACCTGCTGGAGACAGAAATCGGCGCATTTCTGGCAGATGAGAACGACACATTGTATCTGTGTTCCGGTCAGGGCGTGAAGCGGCTGAACCCGGGCGGAAGTTTGCAGGAATTGGTGATGAACGGTGAAAAGTACTCCTACGGGATGCCCACCAGCTATTTTGCCGGCGGTATTCTGATGGATGAAAATTGCCTGGTGTTCGCTGTGCAGGAAAACAGCGAGCATTTGAGTGTGTATCGGTATGACTGGGATGCGCAGGCGCCGACTGTGAGCGGAAAAACGCTGCGCGTTTGGTCGTTGGACGATTCGGACCTGCTGCGCGTTGCCGTAAACCGGATGCGCATCGCTTATCCGGATGTGGATGTCCAGCTGGAAATCGCCCGTGCAGACCAGACATCCGGAACGCTGGAAGACATTGTGCGTACATTGAATACACAAATCGCGGCAGGAAGCGGCCCGGATGTGCTGATTCTGGACAAGCTTTCGGCTCAGAGCTTTGCGGAAAACGGACTGTTGGCGGATTTGACCGAGGTTGTGGATGCAGATGCGCTTTATCCTGCATTTCTTCAGCCGTTCCAGACGGAAAAAGGAATCTTTTTGCTGCCGGCACAGTTCCGTGTGGAACTGCTGGCAGGCAGTGCCGAAGAGGTATCGGCGGTTGATTCGCTTCAGAGTCTGTCCGACCTGGTGGCGCAGGGGCCCGGCATGACGCTCAGCGACAGCAACGCAGAGGAAACAATTCCGCCGGAGCAGCGGCCGGTGCTCTATTATACAGACTTTGACAACTTGTTCAACGTCTATTGGAATGTGTGTGCTCCTGCGCTGATTACAGAGGATGGCGTGGAGCAGGGCGCACTGAAAGACTTTTTGGAACAGATTCGAACGATCGCCAATCACTACGGGCTGGAGAGCGCGGACGGCTGGGAAAAATCAGAATACGCGATCGGTTTCGGAAACAATCAGATGATGTTTGTTCTGCCCAGCTCGGTCTCCAACTATAAAGTGGATCGGACCAGGATGGCGGCAGATGAATTTGAAAATCTGTCACTTCTGGAACTTCTGGCGCGCGACAGCAGCACGGGGGATCTCTCGTCGGACCGCGCGTCCAAGCTGCTGCCCGGATTTTGCGAGGGCGCCTGGACACCGCAGCTCCTGACCGGCATCAGTGCGGGCGCCCAAGAGCCGGAACTGGCGCAGGCATTTGTTGCACTGCTGTTCAGTGAACAGGTACAGAGGCAGGAAGTTCCCGGCGGAATGCCCACAACAAAGGCCGGAATTGCAGCACAGCAGAGTGCCGCGCGGGCTCAGTATGAACAGAACGGCCTGTCCGGAGAAATGTATCCGATTGACGATTTGATCGGGCAGTTGAAAACGCCGGTGATGACCGGGGAGAACGAACGGATGCTGGTGCGCGATGCCGCATTGGAATACGCACAGGGAAAACAGAGTTTGGAACAAACGGTCCAGCGCGTCACACAGGGCCTGCAGCTGATGCTGGAGGAGCGAAGCTGATTCAAGACTTTTTTAAGAAAGAGCCGGTACAATGATCGTTGCAGAGAGGGGGGCGGTACGGTGCGCTGGAAAAAAGAAAAAGGCAAAAAGGGCGAGGCCGCTGCCGCCGCCCTTTTTCTTGCACCGAGCCTGGCAGGTCTGACGGTTTTTCTGTTTGTGCCTTTCGCGCAGACTGTTTACCGCAGCTTTACCGATGCGCTGGGCCAAGACAGTGTGGGATGGTCCAACTACCGTTCCGTGCTGAAAAACAGCGCTTTTTTGCTGGCGGCTTCCAACACTGCAAAATTTTTAGCTGTCTGTGTGCCCTGCCTTTTGGCAGTCAGCCTGTTTTTGGCGCTGTGTGTGCGCGCGCTGCGCCCGGGCGGAAAATATCTTAAAACAACGTTTTTGCTGCCAATGGCGCTTCCCGTGGCCAGCATTGTGGTTTTATGGAAAGCGCTGTTTTCGCAAAACGGAATTCTGAATGGCCTTTTAGCGGCAGCAGGCGCAGAGCCGGTAGATTTTATGGGCACCGATGCGGCGTTTTGGGTCCTGATTCTGACTTATCTTTGGAAAAACAGTGGTTATGACATGATCCTTTGGCTGGCGGGACTGGACGGGATCCCGGACAGCTTGTATGAAGCCGCTCAGGTGGATGGCGCGGGAAAGGGGCAGATGTTTGTCCGCATCACATTGCCCCAGCTTCTTCCCACACTGGGGTTGGTGGCTGTTTTGAGCCTTTTGAACATGTTCAAAGTGTTCCGGGAAGCGTACCTGGTAGCAGGCAGTTATCCGCATGAAAGCATTTATCTTTTGCAGCATTTGTTCAATAACTGGTTCCTTGCCATGGACCTGGGACGTTTGTCCGCTGCGGCGATTTTGGTGGCGCTGGCGCTGCTGGTCATTGTATTGCCGTTGCAATCCGTTTTGCGGGGAGAGGATGGCGCATGAAACGAAACCGTGTTTATCTTGCCGTGCTGCTGTGCCTGCCTGCGCTGGCAGTTTGGGGCGTTTTGTGGTTTATGGGTACAGGTGCCCTGATGGGCCCCAGAGAAGTGACCGATTGCCTTGGGCCGGCCTTCAACAGTGGCGCCCAGTCGTTTGCACAGTGGCCGCTCCTTCCGGACGCGCCTACCCTGGAACCGCTGGTGCGGCTCTTGCTGGACTCACCCGAGTTTTTTGTGCTGTTTTGGAACACCTGTTTCCAGGTATTTGCGCAGCTGGCAGGCCAGCTGCTGGTTGGCGCACCGGCCGCCTGGGCATTTTCAAGGCTGCGCTTTCCTGGCCGTCGTTTTTTGTTTGGTGTGTATATTGTTTTGATGCTGCTTCCGTTTCAGGTGACGATGGTGCCGCACTATCTGGTGCTGGATTGGCTGGGACTGATCGATACACCATGGTCGATTATCTGGCCAGGCGTGTTTTCTACTTTTCCGGTGTTTATTATGGCCAAAGGATTTGACGCAGTTCCGCGCAGCATGCTGGAAGCTGCAGCGCTGGACGGCGCCGGGTATGGGCGGACATTTTTTTACATAGGACTTCCGCTTGGAATGCCGGGTATCCTGTCCGCGCTGGTTTTGGGTTTTCTGGAAGGTTGGAACGCTGTGGAGCAGCCGATGACTTTTTTGAAAAATCCTTCCAACTGGCCGCTGTCCCTGTATCTTCCGCAAGTGGCGGAAAGCGAGCTGAGTCTGGCCATGGTTTCCGGTCTGATTGCGCTGACGCCGGCGGTGCTGATTTTTCTGTTCGGCCAGAAATACCTGGAACTTGGAATTCAGGCGAGCGGCCTCAAGGAGTGAAAAAGATGAAAAAAAGATGGAAGCAACTGCGTGAAAAATACTGGCCGGTTCGCATTTATGATCAGGGGCAAAAAAAGGCGTTCGGAAATTTGCTTCGCTTTTTTGCACTGATGTTGGTACTGACGCTGGTGGCTCGCGGAACGGCCAATGCCGCGGTCCCGCAGGTACAGACGTCAGCACCCGGAAAGGGGACGATCACACAGGAAGTCACCGTACAGGGAATGATCTCAGCGGCAGGTTCCTGCGTTGTGGAATGCCCGCAGGGACTGACCGTTCAAACCCTGCTTTGCAAGGAAGGGCAGGCAGTAGAGGAAGGACAGGCTTTGGTGCAGTTTGATTTGGATGAGGTTGCCTTGGCGCTGGATCGTGCAAAAGCCGAATTGCAGAAACTGCAGACGCAGGTTTCACAGTTGGAGCAGGGAGAAGAATTGGATGATTCTGCTGTGGCCAATGCACAGCAGCAGCTGAACTGGGCCTATGAGGATCAGGAAAAGGCGAGACAGACACTGGAAGCGCTGCAGGCGGCGCAAGAGCCGGACGAACAAGCCATCGAGCAGGCGCGGCAAGCCTACGAAAGCGCCGTGCGTGCTTCACAGACCGCGGAAAATGCCCGAAACAGCGCGCTGGAAGACTATGAAAAACAAAAACAGCAAAACGAAAAAAACGCCCTCACCAATCAGGCGGACGCGGCGGTGCTGAGAGTGGATATCGAGGAAAAGCAAACCGAGATTTACGCGCTGGAACAGCTGGCTGAAACGAACGGCCAAATCACGGCACCACTTGCAGGCACGCTGACAGCCTGGAAACTGACAGAAGGAACCACGTCGGGAACACAGGCCTGCACGCTGGCGGACGCAGCACAGGGGTATGAACTGGAATTTACCCTCAGTGAAATAGATGCCGAACATGCGCAGCTTGGCGCACAGGTGCAAGTTGTGCAGAAAAATCAGACGCAGACCGCAGCCGTCACCGCCGTGGGTGCACCTCGGGAAGACGGCTCACTGACCTTGACGGCCCGGTTGGAAGGCGGCGATTGGAAACAGGGGGCCGCCACGGGAACGATGACGCTTTCGCGGACAGATTACGATTTGTGCGTCCCGGCAGGCGCGGTTCATTCGGACAACCGGGGCACCTTTGTCTATGTGCTGGAGGAGAGAGAAACGGTGCTTGGAACGCAGAACGTACTTCTGCGCGTCCCGGTGGAAGTGCTGGAGAACGGTCGTACACAGACGGCGATTTCCAGCGCGATTCTGACCGCGTTTGATCAGGTGGTGGCATCCAGCACAAAACCATTGTCCGAGGGTGCAAGAGTGCGGGTGGATGCCTCATGAAAAAGAAAAAGTTTCTCGCCGCTGTGCTTTGCGCGCTGCTTCTGGCTGTGAGCTTCTCTGCGGCGGAACAAATAAAAAGTTGCTATCCGGCTCTGGGCCTGCGATGGAAAGAACCTTTGAGCCAGACGCAGGCAGAGGCTTTGCGCACTGCGGCCGGAGAGCAGGAGGATGCCCCGTTGTATCCCACTTTCTGGCGTGAAGAACAGGGGCAGGCACACACGGAACTGCACCAGGCGGATGAGGTGACAGCGATCCGCTTTAACGGAGAAGGGTCACTGTGTTATCCGGCCCGTTTTATATCCGGTGGTTACCCCGGCAGCGAAGACGCGTCGGGATGTGCGATCTCCACAGCGCTGGCCTGGCAGCTGTTCGGTTCCAACGATGTTGTGGGACAGTCTCTGGAGTGGGAGGGCATCAGTCTGACGGTGCGGGGCGTTTTTGAAGAAAATGAGCGGGTGCTTTTGCGAGGTTGTTCGCTGGCGGATACGTTTTCCGCTGTAGAGCTAAGCGGTTCTTTTGAGGACGACCGGAAAGCACAGGCACAGGAGCTGATCCGACAGGCCGGCCTCCCTTTGCCGGACAGTATGGTGTACGGGCAAAGCATGGGAACAGCAGCAACCGGTTTGTGCTTTCTTCCGCTGCTGCTTGCCGGAGTGCTTTTGATATCGGAATGCGTGCGCCGGATGCGGAATTTGCCGCCTGTACACAGGCAGGTGCTTTTGTTCGGGATTGGAACTGGTCTGGCGTTGTGCCTGCCTTTTCTGATGGAACAGTTGCCGGGATGGATGATTCCGGCGCAGTGGAGTGATTTTTCTTTCTGGCCGCAGCTGGGGGAGACGCTGCTTGCGTGCCTGAACGAGTGGTTTGCCGTTTTTCCTTGCCGAAAGGATGTTCTGGCCAAACAGGCGCTGACCATTTTGGCTGTCTGCAGCGCCGCAGCCAGCATGCTCACGGTGGAATTATACAATAGGACCCGCGCCTGAAAGACGCGGGTCCTGTTTATTGATTCAGGGGCCGGAACGTACCATTTCTTCCCGTCGGCGCAAAATCAGGCCGATGTTGCGGCGAAACACAAATAGAGAAACAGCGGGGCTGATCAGGTCGGAAATCGGCTCTGCGAAGAAGATGTACTGCGGTGCCAAAAACAGCGGCAAAATGAACAAAGCTGCAAAATAGACCAGCTTTCGGAAAAAGGAGAGGGGAAGGGAAAGACGCACCTGACCGATGGCGGTCAACGAGTCAACAAGTTCGTACTGCAAACCCAGAGGAAGAATGGCCAGCGTGCAGATTTTGATGGAACGGTAAGACAGCTCTGCCAGGGACGGATCCTGGGTGAACAGGCGTACGAACAAGGGGCCCGCAAGGCGCGCAAGCACAAACAGAACGCCGGTATAGCCCACGCACATCCAGGCGATGCGCCGCACCGCCTGACGAACGCGCTGGGTATTGCAGGCGCCGTAGTTGAACCCAAGAATGGTTTGTGTTCCGCCGCTGATTCCGCCCAGCGGCATGGTTACCACCAGCATGAAGCTTTGCACAATGGTTGCGGTGGTCACCAGCATGTCGCCCTGTTCCGCTCCGCCGTAATGCTGCAGCACCGCGTTCATGGCAATGATCATTACGTTGTCGATGGCGATGATGATAAACGGCGTAAAGCCAACTTTTAAAACCTGGCGCATAATGGAAAAGCGATATCCGCCGAACCGGATGCGCACGGGAACTCTTTTGGAAAAAAGAAAGGCCAGCACAAAAATGCAACTGCCCAGCTGCGACAGCACGGTGGCCAGGGCGCCGCCCTGCACGCCCATGTTCAAACCAAAGATAAACAGGGGGTCCAGCGCAATGTTCAGAACAGCGCCCAGCATGACGCTGATCATTCCGATTTTGGCAAAGCCCTGACAGATAATGAACTGGTTCATGCCGGTGGAGAGAAGCGCGAACGGCGTTCCCAGAAGATATGTTGTAAAATAGGCGATGGCATAGGGATAGGTCGTTTGACTTGCGCCGAACATCATCAGCATCTGCCCTCGAAAGGGAAAAATTACCGCCACAAGCACAGCGGACAGTACACAAAGCATGAGAAAGCAGTTGGCAAGAATTCTTTCCGCGTAGCGCATGTTCTTTTCCCCCATGCTGATGCTCATGAGGGGAGAGCCGCCGATGCCGACCAGAAAGGCCACGCTGCCCACCAGCGTTACAACAGGACCGCACACCCCGACGCCTGCCAGCGCAATGTCTCCCACCTTCGGAATATTGCCGATGTAAATGCGGTCTACAATGCTGTACAGCACGCTTACAAACTGAGCCAGCATACTGGGAATCGCGATGCGCCAGACAAGACGGCCGATATCGTCCCGCCCCAGATCGTTTTCCATTTTCAAGATAACTTCTGCTCCCTTCCCGGAAAACGCCCCGTGACAGGTGCACGGGGCGCTCAACAAATGTTCCATCCGGGATTATACAATGAAGCCTATGCCTTGGCAAGTCCGCTCAGGCAAAAATGTTTCGCATTCCGGCCCGCTCGGTGCGCGTGGTGATCACATCGGTGTCCAGCGAAATCAGCTTTCGCTGTTCCAGATGTTCCAGCAGGACGGAACCGGAGAAGGTGTACTTCTTATCTGCTCCGCCCGGCCGGAATGTCTGCTGGTTGACCCAGGTGATGGCTTCTCCGGTGGCCAGCGAGCGGGGCAGCGTGAGCAGATTTTCTCCTCTGCACATGCGGACGGCGTTGAACCCGGCAAGAACACCGGTCACCACTGCTTCCGTATGTCCCACCAGCGGTCCGGCTTTTTCACCGGCACAAAGCAGATTTTCGGTTCCGCGCACGCGCAGTGCATCGTCGCGCGGGGCCATGGCGGTAAAACGCACCGAATTCCCTTTGCCGCCCGCATAGGGATCTTCGTATCGCGCAAAGGCAAAGCCGGGAATCTGGTGAAGTTTTTCCAGCGGAAAGAACGGTGTCATCATCTTGGCGTGGCCGGTATCCAGCAAAACAATGTTTTCCATGTATGCGGCATGTGCATACTGCTGGCACGCTTTCTGGTTCAAATGATCTTCGCGCAGCTCCGGCGGGATGGGAACAAGGGCCACGCCGTCTTGTTCCAACTGCTTTTGCAGCGACTCGGAAAGAGATCCTTTCATCAGTTTGCAGGACCCGCTGAACGCCCCGGCGCTGTCGCCGCGGTGAGCGCGGTATTCCGCTACGCCGGCCAGAGCCGATAAACTGAGGCGCCCGCCGAAGGCCGGGCAGCGCAGAACGCACATGGCACAGCCGTTTCCGTATTTGGTGCAATTGACCGTGGGCCCTGCCGTGCCCGTGGCATCGATGAAAGCATCTGCGGCGTAGCGCTGTCCGGCAGGGGTTTTTACAGCCAGGATCCGCGCTCCGGACAAAATCGCACTGACGATTCTGGCCTGAAAATGCAGTTCCACACCGGCGTTTTTCAGCAGAGAATAAACCGCCGCAGGCACTTTGGCAATATCGTAGAGGCTGGCGTGCATTTGTCCCGGAAAACAGACATTGCGGTGCCGGGCGTTTTCGTCCATCAGGCGAAACAGCTCGCCGCCGCCCATGGCAAGCATCTCTTCAGCGGCGGTATAGCGGCCGTTGTTGCGGAAAATGCCGCCGGCCAGTCCGGTGCCCAGCAGCATATCGGTGCGCTCGAACAGACTGACGTGTGCGCCGGCTTTGGCCGCCTGATACGCGGCCGCACATCCGGCCCATCCACCGCCTACAACAATGATATCCATGCGTGATTCAGCTCCTTTTGTGTTATTGTATGCAGGCAAAGGGCCGGTCTTGCGTGAATACAAAAAATCAAAAGTGTATTTACACAACCACGGCACATCCTGTATGATAGAAGAACAAAACAAAGGAGAGTGCGAATGTTCAACGAGATACTGGGAAAAGTCAATGACTTTATGTACACCTATGTGCTGATTTTTCTGCTGGTGGGGGCAGGCGTTTATTTTACGGTGCGCACCGGATTTGTGCAGCTGCGCCGCATTGCCGATGTGCCGGCCATTCTAAAAGAAAAGGCGCAGGGGGAAAACGGGCAAAAACGGGTTTCTTCTTTTCAGGCCCTGATGATCTCCACCGCTTCCCGCGTGGGCACGGGCAACATTGCGGGCATTGCCACGGCGCTCGCTGCGGGCGGTCCGGGCGCCGTATTTTGGATGTGGCTGATGGCAGTGATCGGCGGAGCTTCTGCGTTTGTGGAGTCCACTCTGGCGCAGATTTATAAGGTGCGCGACGGTGCGTCTTACCGGGGCGGCCCCTCTTACTACATTGAACAGGCCCTGCACAGCCGCAAGTGGGGCATTGTGTTTTCGCTGGCGTTGATCGCCTGCTTTGCCTATGGCTTCAACGGGCTGCAGTCCTACAACATTTCATCTGCGCTACCCTATTATATTCCGGATTATTCTCAAACCATCTGGCCGGTGGTCGTGGGCGCAGTGCTGGCGGTTTTAACGGCGCTGGTGATTTTCGGCGGCGTTCACCGCATTGGCTTCATCACCTCCGTCATCGTGCCGGTGATGGCTTTTGGATACATTGGCATGGGACTGTACATGGCAGTGCGCAATTACAGCCAGCTGCCCGCCGTGTTTGCGCTGATTTTTCAGCGTGCATTTGACGTACAGGCTATTGCGGGCGGCTTTGCGGGCAGCGCCGTGGTACTGGGTATCAAGCGCGGGTTGTTTTCCAACGAAGCCGGCATGGGTTCTGCGCCCAATGCATCTGCATCGGCGCATGTGTCGCACCCGGTCAAGCAGGGGCTGGTGCAGGTTTTGAGCGTCTTTATCGACACGCTGGTCATTTGTTCCACCACGGCCATCACACTGCTTGTTTCCGGTGTGGAGGGGCAGGCCGGTGTCATGGACGGAATTCCCTTTGTGCAGGCGGCTGTCAAAACGGGAATGGGAGAATGGGGCATTCATTTCATCACAGTGGCCATTTTCTTTTTCGCTTTTTCCAGCCTGGTGGGAAATTATTATTATGCGGAATCGAACATTCGCTTTATCCGTGACTCCAAAGTCTTGCTGAACGTATTTCGGTGCACCTGCCTTGTGGCCATCTTCCTGGGGGCTCAGGCGGATTTTTCCACGGTTTGGAACCTGGCGGATATCCTGATGGGCTGCATGGCCATTATCAACATTGTGGCAATCCTTCTTCTGGGGCCCATCGCATTTCGTGCGCTGCAGAATTATGAAAAGCAGCGTGCAAGCGGGGAAGACCCGGTGTTTTATGCCGAGGATATCGGCGTGGAAAACGCGGACTGCTGGCATCGTCCGTGAGACCAGAAAAAGAAAAGCGCGCGGCCTTAAAAAGGCCGCGCGCTTTTTGTTATTCTTTTGCGATACGTGCCACCAGCCCGGAGAGTGCCAGCAGCGCAATCAGGTTCGGAATTACCATCAGCCCGTTGAACAAATCGGAAAGGTTCCACACCAGATCAACTTTCAAAGCGGAACCCACCACGACGAAGCCGACCACAATGATGCTGTAGATGCGGACGGCCTTTTCGCCAAACAGAGCTTTTACGTTGACCTCGCCGAAGAAATACCAGCCGATGATGGTGGAAAAAGCAAAGAACAGCATGCAGATCGCAATGAAAGTATTGCCGAAGGAGCCGAAGGCCTGATTGAAAGCCAGCTGGGCCAGCGCGGTTCCTTCCTCTCCACTGGCCAGCGCACCGGAGGACAAAATGACCAGAGCCGTCAGCGTCAGAATGACAAAGGTATCGATGAACACACCCATCATGGCAATCACGCCCTGGTCCTGCGGGCGCTCAACTTTGGCAAGAGCGTGGGCATGGGGCGTGGAACCCATACCGGCCTCGTTGGAAAACAGACCGCGGGCCACACCGAAGCGCATCGCCGTTTTCACCGTCACACCAGCCACGCCGCCCGCCATGGCCTGCGGCTGAAAAGCCAGCACAAAAATCTGCTGGAAGCAGTTGAGCAGGGTAGAGCGGTTGATGAACAGGATGATCAGGCAGCCAACAATGTAAAAAACAGCCATAACAGGAACCAGCTTTTCCGTGACGGAGGCGATTCGCTTTACGCCGCCGATGAAAATGAATGCGGAGACGGCGGCAACAAAGAAGCCGACAACCAGAGCCGGAATATGAAAGGCATTGGAAAAAGCGGCGCCAATGGAGTTGGATTGTACCATATTGCCCATAAAGCCGAGGGCCAGAATGATGGCGACGGAGAAGAAGCCTGCGAGAAAAGCACCAAACCGCCCTTTAAATGCGGCGCGGATGTAGTAAATAGGGCCGCCCGTGACATGTCCGTTTACCGTGGTGCGGAACTTCTGAGCGAGAACGGCCTCGCCGTAGATGGTCGCCATGCCGAAAAAGGCGCTGACCCACATCCAGAAGATGGCGCCCGGCCCGCCGGAAGCCAGAGCGGTTGCGCAGCCGGTGATATTGCCGGTGCCCACCTGCGCGGCGATGGCGGTGGTAAGGGCCTGGAAGGAGCTCATGCCTTCGTGATCCGCTTTTTTTCCGTTCAGATTAAACCCGCCGAACAGGCGGCGCATTCCCTCGCCGAATTTGCGAACCTGGATCAGTTTCAGCCGCAATGTGAAATAGATGCCGGTTCCGCACAGAAGAAAAAGAAGAATGTTGTTCCAGAAAAAGTCGCTGACAGCCTTTACCGCTAGAGTGAATTGTTCCATGTCTCATGTTCCTCCTCGTGTTTTCGCAGCAGAAAAACAAAAAGAGCCAAACCCGCTGGGGGGTTCGGCTCCGGAAACAGCAAACAGCCATAGGCTGTCGCGCCTGCATCCACTCTGTCCTTTTGCCTGAGAGATTAGCACCTTTTTAAGCGCCTTGCACCTTCGGCACCCGTTTCGGGTTTCTCCAGAGCCGCATCCGTCCATAGTCCACGCGCACACTGTGCGCACCTGAAAGTTTTACTTCTTCGGTAAGCTTACGCTTTTTCCTACGAACTTCGTTTGTCCTGTTGCAGTTGTGACAGCTTATAAAGTAACATGTGCGCGTATGAAAGTCAAGTGTGTTTGACGTGCGACGGTTGATTTCGGGAAAATGCCGGGAAAGATACGGAAAAGTGGTACGGTTTTAGATAATTGCGCAAGAACGGGCGAAGTCGGGCACAAAGGCGTTGAGTGCCCGCCGGTCCCGTGATAATATGAAGAAGAAACAAAGGAAACTTTTTCGATGTGCGAATAATGAGGCACAAATCGGGACACATTTTTGTCAGTGGTGTTTTGGAATGCCTCCGAGAGGTGGAAAAATGGTTTATACAGTGACGTTTAACCCCGCCATTGACTATGTGGTTCGGGTAGATGATTTCGAAACGGGAAAACTGAATCGCACTCGGCAGGAGCTGATCCAGATCGGCGGAAAAGGCATCAATGTCTCCGTCCTGCTCAGCCGCCTCGGCGTGGAGACCACCGCACTGGGATTTGTAGCGGGCTTCACCGGACAGGAGATCGAGCGGACATTGGAACAGGAGTGTGTGCGAACGGATTTTGTTCACCTGAAACAAGGCTTCACACGAATCAATGTAAAGTTGAAGGGCGGGCAGGAAACGGAAATCAACGGACGAGGCCCCCAGGTGGACGAAGCTTCTCTTGAGGCGCTGCACGAAAAATTGCAGCAGATTCGAGAAGGAGATTACCTTGTGTTGGCGGGAAGTGTGCCGGCGGATATGCCCAAACAGCTTTACAGCCACATTTTAGAGAAACTCTCCAGCTGCGGTGCCGGGTTTGTAGTGGATGCGGAAGGTGAGTTGCTGACGGGGATCCTGCAGTACCGGCCGTTTCTTATCAAGCCCAATCATTTGGAGCTGGGAGCAATTTTTCACAAAGAGCTTCACGGCGAAGAAGAGATCGAGGCCTGTGCGGCGCAGCTGCAAAAGCAGGGCGCCCGCAATGTGCTGGTTTCCATGGGCGGTGCCGGGGCGATTTTGCTGGACGAGACCGGCCGCTTCCACCGGGCACAGGCGCCGGACGGAACAGTGAAAAATTCCGTGGGCGCAGGGGATTCCATGGTCGCCGGCTTCCTGGCCGGGTGGCTGCGCTTCGGAGATTATGAGCGCGCTTTGCGGATGGGAATCGCCGCAGGCAGCGCCACCGCATTTTCATATGGTCTGGCCGAGCGGGAAGAAGTAATGGCTCTGTTGGAAACATTCTGACATGAGGAAAGGAGCAGCCATGAGAATCGTAGACCTTTTGGACGCGCACCGCATTGCACTGGGCGCGCGGGCAAAAGACAAATCTTCTGTGATTGATTTGCTGGTGAATCTGCAGGAACAAAGCGGAGTGCTTTCAGATGTTCAGGCGTATAAACAGGCTGTCTGGGACCGCGAGGCACAGTCGAGCACGGGAATCGAGGCCGGCATTGCCGTACCGCACGCAAAATCCGATTCGGTTTTGCGCCCAAGTCTGGCGGCAGCGGTGCTGCAGCAGGGCGTGGATTACGGAGCGATGGACGGTCAGCCTTCCGACCTGTTCTTTTTGATTGCCGCACCGGCGGACGGAGAGCTTCATCTGGAAATTCTGTCCCGCCTGATGCAGCTGTTGATGGACCCGTCCTTTACGCAGGCCTTGCGGAATGCGGACAGCGCGCAGGACTTTTTGCAAATCATCGACCGTTTCGAACGCAAGAACTTTGAAGAACCCGAGGAATCCGCGTCCCCGGAACAGCCGGAAGAATCGTATCGAGTTTTGGCGGTCACGGCATGTCCTACGGGCATCGCGCATACCTATATGGCAGCGCAGGCGCTTGAGAAGGCCGCTCAGCAGCTGGACATTTCGCTGAAGGTGGAAACCAACGGAAGCGGCGGTGCCAAAAATATCCTTACAGAGGACGAGATCCGATCGGCGGAAGGAATCATTGTAGCCGCGGACAAACAGGTGGAAACGGAACGGTTTTCAGGCAAACCCGTATTGTTTGTGCCGGTGGCCGAGGGCATCCACCGGCCGGAGAAACTGATCCGCCAGATTTTGGACAAAGAAGTTCCTGTGTACCATCATGCGGAGCGCTCTTCCGAAGTGGCGGTCGTGGATAGAGCGGGCCCGCAGGAATCCTGGACGCGCATGCTGTACAAACATCTGATGAATGGCGTTTCGCACATGCTGCCCTTTGTCATTGGCGGCGGAATTTTGATCGCTTTAGCCTTTCTGGTGGATGTATACGACCCGCAGAACCCCGCCGGCTTCGGCTCCAATACACCATTGGCTGCCTTTTTGAAAACAGTGGGCGGAATGGCGTTTCAGTTCATGCTGCCGGTGCTGTCCGGCTATATTGCCATGAGCATCGCAGACCGTCCGGGTTTGGCAGTGGGGGTTGTGGGCGGTGCGCTGGCCGCGGCGGGAATATCCTTCACGACCATCGCCTCGGGTGTGGCACCGGTATCGGCAGGCTTTCTGGGGGCGCTTCTGGCGGGATTTGCCGGCGGATATTTTATGCGCGCCCTTCGATGGCTGTGCGACCGACTGCCGGACAGTCTGGAAGGAATCAAACCGATTTTGCTGTATCCCGTGCTCGGAATTTTGATTATAGGGGCTTTTATGTGTCTGGTCAATCCGCTGCTGGGCGCGCTGAATCATGGCCTGGTGGCGTTTCTCAACTCTCTGGGCGGCGTCAGCAAGGTGTTCCTGGGAGCAATTTTGGCGGGTATGATGAGTATTGACATGGGCGGCCCGTTCAATAAAGCCGCCTATGTCACCGGTACAGGCGCGCTTGCAACCGCTGCCGCTGCGGGGGTTGCAAGCGGAGCCATTGAGTATCAGATGATGGCAGCAGTGATGGCGGGCGGAATGGTCCCGCCGCTGGCCATTGCGCTTTGCACAACGTTGTTTCCCAAAAAATTCACTTCGGATGAACGGCGGTCCGGCGCGGTGAATTATATCATGGGCTTGTGCTTTATCACAGAAGGAGCGATTCCTTTTGCGGCGTCTGACCCTCTGCGGGTCATTCCTTCCTGCGTTGCGGGAAGCGCACTGGCAGGCGCGCTGTCCATGTGGTTCGGGTGCAGCCTGATGGCGCCCCACGGCGGTATTTTTGTTTTGGGTATTATGAACGGTAAACTGTTGTATCTGCTGGCGCTGGCAGCGGGTGCGGCTTTGGCAATGCTTTTGCTGGCGGCCTTGAAAAAAGACATCGGAAAGAGATAAAATAGAGGAGAACAATCCCCTGAGAATAAAAGGAGGATGAACGTATGGTATCCGCAAATGTGAAAGTTACAAACCCCATGGGACTGCATATGCGTCCCGCCCAATTGTTTGTTCGGGAGATGACGCCTTTTGCAAGTGAGGTTACGATCGTGCATAAGGACAGAACCATCAATGCGAAAAGCATTATGAATCTGATGGCTTCCGGCATCAAACAGGGCAGCGAGATTGAGATCCGCTGTGAAGGACAGGATGAGCAGGCTGCGTTGGAAAAGGCGGTCGCTTTGATCGAGTCCGGCCTGGGTGAATAAAAAAGGGGACGATGCAATGATTTTGAACGGGATCGGCGCATCGGATGGCCTTGGTCTGGGCAATGCGGTGTGCATCCGTGAGAGTGTTTTGGATTATACCGGCGTGATTTATGCCGGGGCTGAAGCGGAAAAAGCGCGCCTGCTGGCGGCCGTCGATGCGTTTTGCCGTGATACTGAACGCATGACGCAGAAGATGAGCGGTCAGGTGGGGCAGCATGAAGCAGAGATCCTCAGCGGGCACATCGCCATGCTGGCGGACCCGTTCCTGCGTGCGCAGCTGGAAGAAAAAGTGGAGCAGGGCAGTGTGGCGGAACAGGCCGTGGATGAAGTGTGCGCTTTTTACGAAGAGCTGTTTTCACAGGCGGATGATGAACTGGTGCGCCAGCGTGCGGCCGATGTGCGGGATATCCGGAACCGCTTGCTGGGTCTGCTGCTGCATGTGAAGCCAATCGATCTGTCTGCACTGACACCGCACAGTGTGCTTGTGGCGCCGGATCTCACTCCGTCCATGACGGTGGGGCTGCGCGCCGAAAACGTGGCGGCCATTGTGACCCAGTCCGGCGGTCGCACAAGCCACTCGGCAATATTGGCGCGGGCACTGGGCATTCCCGCCGTACTCGGCGTGCCCAATTTGATGAATGCTCTTTCGGACGGCGACAGGGTCCTTGTGAACGGCGGAACCGGCGAGGTAATTCTGAATCCGGATGCGGCGCAGGCAGAAGCTTATCGCATCTGGAATGAAGCGTCGATCCGTGAACGGCAGAGCCTGCAGGCGTATCGCACACGCCCCACGGAAAATGCCGACGGACGGAGGGTGAGCCTGTACGCAAACATTGGTTCGACGGCGCAGCTGGACGAGGTGAGTTCCGTCGGCGCCGAAGGCATCGGCTTGTTTCGAACGGAATTTTTGTTTATGGAGCGCTCAGACGCGCCCGGCGAAGAAGAGCAGTATCAGGCTTACCGGGCGGTGGCCGGGGCTATGCCCGAACGTGATGTGCTGATTCGCACGCTGGATATCGGCGGCGATAAGGATGTTCCGTATCTGTCGGTGGGGAAAGAGGAAAATCCTTTTTTGGGCTATCGCGCCATCCGCTACTGTCTGGATCGGCCCGACTTCTTTTCCACACAGCTGAAAGCGTTGCTCCGGGCCGGTGCGGAGTATCAGAATGTGAAAATCATGCTCCCGCTGATTACCAGCGTAGAGGAGATTCGTGCTGCCCGTGCGCTGCTGGAAAAGTGCAAGGCAGAGCTGCAGGAAAAAGGGCAGGTTTTTGACCGGAATATCTCCCTCGGTGTGATGATCGAAACGCCGGCGGCGGTGCAGCTTGCCGATCAGCTGGCGAAAGAGGCCGACTTCTTCAGCATCGGAACAAACGATTTGACCCAGTATACACTTGCGGTGGACCGGGGCAATGCCAAAGTGGAGCAGATGTACGATCCGCTGCATCCGGCTGTCCTGCGCTCCGTTCGCCAGGTGATTTCCGCGGCTCGCAAAGCGCAGATCCCTGTGGGAATGTGCGGCGAGGCTGCCGCGGACCCCAAAATGATTCCGCTGCTTTTGGCGTGGGGCCTGGACGAGTTCAGCGTCAGCGCTCCGTCGGTTTTGACTGTGCGAAAATGGATTTCGCAGTGGAGTGACCGGCAGGCTGGGGAACTGGCGCAGCGGGTGATGGAACTTGTCACGACGGAGGAGATTCATCGGGAAATTGAAAAAATGTTTTAAAAAGGAGAGGACCTTGGTCCTCTCCTTTTTCGCTTGTGCGGTGAACAGCAATTTGTTAAAATAGAACAGATGACCCCATGCGGAGGAGGAAACAGTATGGAGAGGGATCTCACGGTCGGCAGCGAGAAAAAAGCCATGCTTTTGTTCGCGGCACCGCTGATTTTGGGGAATATCTTCCAGCAGCTTTACAATGTGGTCGACACCTGGGTAGTGGGCCGCTATGTTTCGGCTGACGCATTGGCGGCGGTGGGAACCTCTTTTTCTCTTCTCACTTTTTTGAACTCAATCCTCATCGGGCTGTGCATGGGGGTGGGGGTTGCCTTTTCCATGTATTTTGGTTCCCGCGAGAGCCGGAGGCTTCGTCAGAGTATTTTCCTTTCGGGTATTTCCATCGGAGTGGTGGCGGTGCTTATGGAAGGGCTCCTGTTCCTGACGGAAGAGGAGATTGTGCGGCTGATGCGGGTGGACCCGGTGATTTTTGATATGACGCTTTCCTATCTGCACATTGTGTTTATGGGAATCGTGCCGGTTTTCATTTACAACTTTTTTGCGGCGCTTACCCGCAGCATGGGCAATTCGCGGGCTCCGGTTTTGTTTATTGCGGTTTCTGCCGTCATCAATATCGGGCTGGATCTGTGGTTCGTAGCCGGCCTTGGAATGGGCGTGGATGGCGCGGCATGGGCAACGCTGATCGCGCAGGTCGTCAGTGCGGTCGGCATGGCGGTGTATACGATTTGGCGTACGCCGGAGATGCGCCTTCATCGGGAAGACTGCTGCTGGGACGGAGCACTGTGGTGCAAACTGGCCAATTATGCGTCTTTTACCGCGCTGCAGCAGTCTGTGATGAATTTTGGCATTTTAATGATCCAGGGCCTGGTCAACAGCTTTGGCGTGGCGGTTACGGCCGCTTTTGCCGCGGCGGTCAAGATCGACGCGTTTGCCTATATGCCGGTGCAGGATTTCGGAAATGCCTTTTCCACTTTCATTGCGCAGAACTATGGGGCCCGTCAGGAAGAGAGAATTCGGCGGGGCATCCGTTTTTCAGTGGCGGCGGCATGCGTGTTCAGTCTGGCGGTATCGGTGTTGGTGTTTGGCTTTGCTCCCTGGCTGATGCGCATCTTTTTTGACGCCGGGCAAACGGAAATCCTGGCAATCGGTGTGCAGTATCTGCGCATCGAAGGGGCTTGCTATGTGGGAATCGGGTTGCTGTTTTTGCTGTACGGCCTCTATCGCGGGGTGGGTTGGCCGTCGATGTCTCTGGTGCTGACGGTGATTTCTCTGGGCACCCGCGTGGCGGTTTCCTATTTGCTGGCCCCTGCCATGGGATATACCATCATCTGGTGGAGCATCCCTCTTGGCTGGCTGCTGGCTGACGTGGCAGGGTTTGGCGTATGGGCTGTGCGCAAACCTTTGGAACAGAAAAAATAGAGAAAAGGCCGCGGCTTTGCTGCGGCCTTTTTGTGACGGTTTTGTCACGCACCGGAGAAGAAAATACAGTAAAATGAAAGCAGAAAAGGGGCGAATGGAATGCGGCTGCTGATTGTGGAGGATGAGGAGACGATTGCGCGTCCGCTGGCAAGGTTGCTGTGCACAGAAGGCTGGAAGGTGGAACTGGCGTTTACCGCTGCGGAGGCATTAGCACATCTGAAAGAAGGACCGCCGGATGCGGTGCTGATCGATTTGGGACTGCCGGATCAAAGCGGCCATGAGGTGTGTCGCGCGGTGCGGGAAGTCTCCGACGCAGCCATTCTCATTTTGACAGCACGCAGCGATGAGGACAGTGTGGTGCGGTCGCTGGAAGAGGGCGCGGATGATTATGTGGTCAAGCCGTTTCGCGCCAGGGAACTTGCCAGCCGCCTTCGGGCGGTACAGCGGCGGCGGGGTGTGAAAAAACAGTATCGTTTCGGAACGCTGTGCATTGATGCGGGTGCGGCACAGGTGCTGGAAAATGGTGTGCCGCTGACACTCACGGCACAGGAATATCGCCTGCTTCTGTTATTCGCTGCCAATCCGGGACAGGTCCTGGAGCGCGGTGCATTGCTTCAGGCTTTGTGGGATTGCGGCGGAAATTTTGTCAACGACAACACCCTTACCGTAACCGTCAAGCGCTTGCGGGAAAAGCTGGGAAAGCAGGGCGATCGCATCACGACGGTGCGCGGCATCGGTTATCGATGGGAGGAAGAACTGTGAGCAGGGAAACAAAACTTCTTTTGCTGACGCTTTTGGCCGTTTCCGCGGCAGGAGGGGCGACGGGCTATCTTGTCTGCGGTGCGGCAGGTGCTTTGTGTGCGCTGATGACGGGGCTGCTTTGCTGCGCTGTCTGCCTGACGGTCAGCCTGCACCGAATGAGGGAGATCCACCGGTTGTGCGATTATCTGGCGCAGGTATATGCGGGCGACCGCTTTCTTGACATCCGGACCCAGCGGGAGGGAGAGTTGAGCCTGTTGCGGAACGAACTCTATAAGGTCACCGCGATCCTTTGGGAACAGAAGGAGTGTCTGTCGCGTGACCGGCAGCAAATGGCCGATTTTTTAGGGGATGTGGCCCATCAGCTTCGCACGCCGCTGGCAGCCATTGTGCTGCAGACGGAACTGTGGCAGGACGCGGCGGTTTCCCAGACGGAGAAAACAGAGTGTGCCGCCCGGATTCAGCAGGCGGCAGAGCGCATGGGATGGCTGGTGGAACAGCTTTTGCAGCTTTGCCGGTTGGACGCAAAAGTGGTGCGGTTCCATGCACAGGAGCACGCGGCGCGGCAGCTTTTGCGGGAAGCCGCCCGGGGGCTTGCTCCTCTGTGTGCGGCGAAAAACGTATCGCTGGAGTGTATGGCGGACGACGGTGTGCAGTGCCGGTGCGATGCGGCATGGACCGTGCAGGCGCTGACCAACCTAATCAAAAATGCAGCCGAGCACACGCCTGCGGGCGGACGCGTTCGTCTTCTGTGCGAAGCCAATGCGCTTTTCACACAGTTTTGTGTAGAGAATACCGGGCCGCTTCTTTCTGCACAGGAGATACCACATTTGTTTGAGCGGTTTTGGCGGGGAAGGGACGCTGCGCCAGACAGTATCGGAATCGGTCTTTCGCTGGCAAAAGCCATCGCCGAAGGACAGGGTGGGACGCTGTGGGCAGAAAACGGACCGGATGGACCGCGATTCCTTCTGCGGATTTATCGTACGTGACAAAAACGTCACGGAACTGTCACTCTTCTGTTAGATGAGAATGGCATACTGACGGCAGAAAGGAGCGAATGAACCATGGCTTTTTTGGAAGTAACCGCGCTTACCCGGATCTACGGAACAGGTGAAGCAAGCGTAAAGGCGTTGGACAATGTTTCCTTCGAGGTGGAAAAGGGTCAGTTTGTGGCTGTTATGGGGGCGTCGGGTTCGGGAAAATCCACGCTGATGCATCTGTTGGGAGGTGTGGACCGGCCGACCGGCGGGAGCGTGCGGCTGGATGGAATTTCACTGTACGAGCAAAAAGAGGAAGCGCTGACCATTTTCCGCCGGCGGCAGATCGGTCTGGTGTATCAATTTTACAATCTGGTGCCGCTGCTGACGGTAGAGGAAAATCTCTGTCTTCCGCTTCTTTTGGATGGGCGCACACCGGACGCCGCGCGGGTGGCGGATATGCTGGCCAGGCTGGGTCTTGCGGAAAAACGTCGGGCGTTTCCGGCACAGCTTTCCGGCGGTCAGCAGCAGCGGGTGGCCATCGGGCGCGCCCTTCTGACCAGACCGGCGCTTCTTCTGGCGGACGAACCCACCGGAAATCTGGATTCTGCGGCAGGAAAAAATGTGGCGGATCTTTTGGAGCAGATCCATCTTACCACAGGGCAGACCGTGGTGATGATTACTCATGACGAAACGCTGGCCCTTCGTGCGCAGCGTATTTTGCGCCTGAAGGACGGCCGAATCGTGAAAGATGAGGTGATCCGTCCGTGAAAGCCATGTTTCTGCTCACTTCCCGGCAGTTTGTGCGAGGCGGCGCGCGCACCTGGTTCACCTGGATCTGTGCGGTAATCTGTACGGGCCTGATCGGGGCGGTTCTGTTTGGCGGGGAATCATTGGCGGCATCCTTTTCCCAGCGGTCTGATCTGGCGCAGCAGGTCCTGCTGCTCTCCCGTCTGGTATTGGGATCTCTGATTTTGGGCCTGGCGATTTTGCTGCGCAGCATATTCCGTCTGTCGTTGTCGCAGCGCACACGCATGCTGGGCCAGATGGCCAGTCTGGGCGCTACCCGCCGCCAGCTGCGGCAAAGCGTGTGGATGGATGCGCTGATTCTGGCCGGGTGCAGCATCCCTTTGGGGTTGGTGGCTTCCGCCGCAGGTTTGGCAGTTGTTTTTTCTGTTTTGAAAAGCTGGACACAGCTGAATGCCCGTCCACTGACGCTGTTGGTCCGGCCGCAGCATGTGCTGCTGGCAGCGGCGTGTGTTCTGGTCACGCTGCTGCTGGCCACGTGGGGGCCGGCACGGGAAGCTTCCCGCCTGACACCCATTGAGGCCGTGCGGGAAAGCTGTGCTCTGCCCAAACGCCGGGGCAGAGTCCGTTTTAAAAATGTGGAAAAATTGCTTGCGGTTCGCAGCATTTCCGCGTATCGCGAACGAAGCAGCCAGACCGCGGTGATCGCTGTCTGTGTGTTCTTGGTGATGCTGACACTGGGCTTTTCGGAAGGAATGGTGCGCTCGTATGAAGACAGTGTGCCGGAGTACAGCTATCGTGTCTACTGCTGGGTGCGCGGCGGCGATGAACCGGCGGAATTGGATCGTCTGGTACGGAATGCGGCGGCAAACGTAACGGACAGCCGGGTGTACTCTTCCGAAGACACCGGCCTGATTTGGCCGGTGGGAGATTCCATGGCCAAGGTGCTCACGCTGGATGACCAGGCATTTGAAGAGTGGTACGGGGCTCCGCTGCCCGCTGCAGAAGAAGGGACGCTGAGCTGTGTTTATGCATCGGACGGGCAACAGAAACCATCTTTCAACATTGGACAGACCGCTCAAAGCGGCGACTGTGTGGTGACAGACTTCTGCAGCAACCCGCTGCCGGCAGGATTGCAGGAGGAAAACGGATTCTCGACACAGTATCTGATTACGACCCAGAGCGCGTATGACGCGTTCCCGGGAAAGCTGCAGCGGGCAGAGCGCCTTTTGCAGATTTTGGTGGAAACGCAGGATGCGGCACAGCTGACACCGGCTGTGACGCAGGCGCTGGCTGAGAGGGCAGTGCAAGACGACGGACATGACTTGGTGGGAAGTGACATGACAGCTTATGTGATCCAGGACTTCACGCGATCTTCCTGGAACTACGCTGCCACCGAGGCGGCCATTGATTTGCTGCGAATCTGCTGCGGTGGATTCGCCGTGCTTCTGGCGGTCGGCTGCACCGCATCCGTTCTCAGCGCAGTCAGCGCGCAGGCACAGATGCGCCGCCGGGAGTTTGCCCTTCTGCGAAGCGCCGGCATGACGCAGACCGGCATTCGCCGCACACTGGGCATCGAAGCGCGAAATCGCTTTGTTTGGGGACTGGGGCTGGGTCTGCCACTCGGAATAGGGGCATACTATTTTCTGGAAAAACAGATGATTTCCTTTTTCGATTTTCACTGGCTGGCATGCCTGGCGGAATCTTGCAAAACTGGTCTTGTGGTGGCGGTGTGCGCCGGAGCGGTGTGCTGGGCCGCCAACCGCATCGCGCTGAATGCGGCACTGCACGCTTCGGTGAGGGATGACCTCGTCCGGGAATAAAAAGAAAGGCCTTCGGCTGAAACAGCCGAAGGCCTTGTTTATTCTTTGCGTGCAGCAGCAATGGTATCCAGAATCTGCGTGCGGGTATCATCGAACAAAAGTGCTTTGTTATGGCGGAAGTAGGCGTCGCAGCCAAAGTTTTGAATGTACCAGGAAGTGTATGGGTTGGCTGTCAGCTCTGTGGCGAAAATAACCATTTCCTGGCTTTCGCCCAGCGCCTGCTCCAAAAAGGCAAAGGCTGCGTTCATCTGATCGCCCGTGACCTGTGCCGTGTCCAGCCGCGCCCGGACCTGTGTCTGAAACTGCCCGCGCACCAATTCGAAAGCTTCTGTTCCGTCCGGCCGCTCGGTGTCCAAAAGATGCAGATAGTGTTCCAGCTGGCCTGCGGCAGCCCGCAGCGTTCGCTGTTCCTGAGGGTCGGCATTCCCGGCCTGAATCTGCCGGGCAATGCGCGCCTGCACACCCTGCAGCTCCTGCGTCAGAGCATTCCCGGTGTCGCTTGCAGACTGTTTTACACGGGTCAGACAGGCGTGCAGCTCGTCCGTCAGAAGATCCTGGCGGCGGCATACCCGGGCGCTTTCGCTGAGCCGTGCGATCAAAAGTCCCAGTACACTCAGTTTTTCATCAAAAGGCGCGCTCTGCAGCTCACGGGCGGACAGCTTATCCCAGGTCCCGTTCAAAATGTCATCCACGTGGTAGACCTGGCGGTATTTGGCGTACAATTCCAGATAGTTTGCAAAGTCCTTGGCGATGCGGGGCAGTTGGATGTACTGACCGATCACCTCCCGGTCCGGATGAATCCCCAGCTGTTCGTAGGTGAGAAGAAGCTCCGAGAGATCTTCCCAACCTCTGGCAGTGGCGAACTGAACGCCGTCTACCGAAGCTTCAAAGGCATAGAAATGTTCCTTGTGAATTTCCAGATAGGTGAGAATGGCGCCGTGAATTCCTTTTTGATAGGCGTATTCTTTCCACACGGAAAAATCCTGTTCCACATCGATGCGTTTGACACGGTCCAGTGTGACCACGTCAAACTCCCGGACAGACTTGTTGTATTCCGGAGGGTTTCCTGCCGCGACAATGATCCAGCCATCCGGCAGCTTCTGGTTGCCGAACGTCTTGCACTGCAAAAACTGAAGCATCATGGGGGTCAGCGTTTCCGAAATGCAGTTGATTTCATCCAGAAAAAGAATGCCCTCCTGAAGCCCGGTTTCTTCCATGGTCCGGTACACGGTGGCCAGTATTTCGCTCATGGTGTATTCTGTCACCGAAACCGTTCGCCCGGCAAACGTGCGCTCCACAATGAACGGCAGGCCCAGCGCACTCTGACGGGTGTGATGTGTGATGGTGTATGCCACCAGCGCCACACCGGTTTCAGCGGCAATTTGCTCCATGATCTGCGTTTTGCCGATGCCCGGAGGCCCCATCAGCAAAATCGGACGCTGGCGCACCACGGGAATGCGGTACTGGCCGAATTCATCCCGCGCAAGATAAGCGCGAATGGCATTTTTAATCTCCTGTTTTGCTTGCTTGATATTCATAGCGTGTCTCCTTGCAGTTCGTTTTCATCCAGAAGAATGCGGATCCCCCATGGCGGAACCCGTTCGGGAAATCCCTGCTGGGCCAGCATCACAAAAGCCGCATCGTAGGCGGGGCGCTTGGCGGGGTAAATGCCCAGCCCGTCGGTGAAGTAAATCACACCCCGCAGCTTATGAAACGCGCCCTGTTCCACCAGGCTGTCTACATGGCGAAACACCGGGCGGAAATCCGTCGCACCCTGTCCGGCCAGTTCAAAGTTTTCCATGTATTCTTCCAGCTCTTTTCGGCTGGAAATGGCTTTGTCGACTCGAAGCTGATCGTCGCACTGCAGAATCCGCAGATGGAACGAACGAAAAAAGCTCTCGCTCTGCTTCAGAATACCATACGTGTACTGCAGAAAGCGGCGCACCAATTCGCCGGAAGTGGACATGGATGTGTCAATGGCGATCACAAGATCCCGGATTCGCTGCACCTCCCGGGTTTCCAGAGGCTCAATCAACGGCATGTTTCCGTAGCGGCGCAGCCCGTAGGTGTAATAGTTGTAATCGAAAGTGTCCGCATCAATGCCGGACTCTTCTCCTGTGACGGCGAAACGGCGCAGAAATGCACGGTAATCAGCAGTTTCCCTGGTTTCCACACGCAGCTGTTCCAGTACAGCCTGCCCGCCGCCCGATGCCTCACTCATCACTGTTTCCATACTGGTTTGGGTGTGCTGGGCGATTTGCTGCCAGTTTTGCCGGGGCTGCTCCTGCTCTTCCTGAGAAGCTTTTTCCCACAGAGAATGGTCGTCCTCAAAAAACTCCCGCGCCAGAGTGGCGCGCTCGTATTCTTCCAGCGGATGGTTTTTGAAAAAACGATACAGCGCTTCGGCGGTCAAAACTTTCCGTTCTTCTTCCAGGCGGCGGTACAGGCCGGAGCGCCGGGGACTGGGCGCCGCTGCAAGGCAGCGGTAGTCCAGCGAGTCCAGCATGTGTTCCACGGCAATGTCACAGCAAAGGTCCCACAGCTCGCCGTCTCGTCCCTGCCGCTTGGCCGGGTGAAGCAACATGCAGTGAAGCAGCAGATGAAGATAGGCCCGGCACACAAGGTTTCGGCTTTTTTCATAGCGCAGGGCCAGATAGCTTCCATTGAAAAAGAAGGCCTGTCCATCCGTGGCGATAAAATCCGTATCCTGTTCATCGGAAAAGGGAAGTGCACACAGAGCTGCGTCCAGAAACGGCAGATTCAGATACAATTCGTTGCGGGCGGCTGTCAAAATCGCACGGCCTGCTTTGCTCCAGGCATCGGATTGCGGCATGGCGATTCCTCCTTCAAAGGTCAAAGGTTTTGGTGCGGCCCGCGCCGGTTCGATGCAGGTGTTCCATCAAAAGGCCCAGCATCTCCGTGTCCCGGTCATTCCGGGCGCGATCGCAGGCGGCCTGCAGCGCCTCAGGTGGAAACAGCTCCAGCCCCAACGCCCAGGCCATGTCTTCCGTGTCCCGGGCATCCGCCAGCACCTTCAGTGCCGCAGCGGCGTGCTCTGCTACAAGCGCACGGTATTGTTCCCGGTTCGCCGGGGAAAGTTCTTTTGGCCAGCGCAGGCGGCCCAGCGCAACGCGCACGGCATCCTCAAAATCCCGGGTGCGCACAAGCCGCTCCAGAGCCGCGTCGTACTGGGAAAAATTCAGCTTTTTCCCGTCGAAGCACTGGCGGTAGGTAAATCCGGCTCCCTCGATGTGGTAGCCGAAAATGTGGGGCGCGGCCAGCTCTTCATACTCCTCGCTGTAAGCGGGAAACCAAAGACGCGCCTGCGTGCCATCCGCAAAATGCATCCTGCACAGCAATTCTCCGTGGTGTTCGCGCAGAACTCCCCGCAGGCAGCTCTCTCCCGACGGCGAAACGGCCAGCCGAATGTTGTGCAGGCGGCTGCAGTTCAGAAAGGCGCCGGACCCCACATCCGCCATCGCCGGGGAGATGTCCAGCTGTTCCAGAGCCTGACAGTCATAAAATGCGTAATCGCCCAGGCTCTGTAAATGGAGAGGGAGCGTGACCTGCCGGATGCCGTCTGCGTCGTGCGGTTCGGGTTGGCCGCGGCCGACATGAACGGTAAACAAATCGCGGATACCGGACATATCCGGCGCGCGTCTGGCCATGGCATAATCACCCAGTGCCGTCACAGGCACTCCCAGTATGGTATCCGGCAGATGAATCACCGGGTCGCGCGTTTCACAGCGCAGCACCGCCACACCGCCCGCCTGGTGCCGGCAGGTGAGGGTCAGTTCGTTTTCGCCATCCATCCATTCCATGAAAAAACACTCTTTCCAAAAAAGACATTGATCTAATCATACCATTTTAGGGGAAATAAGGGAAGAGCAAAAAGCAAACCCAGCCGAACAGGCTGGGTTTGCTTTTTACAGCACGCTTTGTCCGTTGACCACCAAATGGAAGCCAAGGCCCAATTTGTCAGCTGCTTTCCGGCACAGCGTCATGCGGTCCAGAAAGATTTCAAAGTAGTCCATCATGGGGGAGATGGCCGTGTCCAGCTGCAGATTGAGAACCACTGCGCGCTGGTCCATATCCAGCATGGTGGAAGCTTTTTCCACCGCGTAATTGACCCGGTCGTGGATGTCGAAGGTGTGCAGGTCTTTGGGGCGAACACGACTTCGGCGAACGTCCGTCTTGTCCGCGAGAATCAGCGCGGCCGCAACGGGATTGACCGGAAAAGCAGTGCCTTCATCGTGGTTGCCAATGGCCGAGCAGACTGTTGCAATCTCATCCGCGGGCATGCCCAGCTTGTCCAGAATGCGGAAGGCCATGACAGCTCCGGACTGGGCGTGGTCAATGCGGTTGATCACGTTGCCGATGTCGTGCATATAACCGGCAATCCAGGCCAGCTCCTGGGTGCGTTTGTCATACCCCAGCTCAGCCAGAATTTTTTCCGCAAAGTGCGCCACACGGGTGACGTGTGCGAAGCTGTGTTCGGTAAAGCCCAGCGCTTTCAATGTGTCATCCGCCCGCTCGATATAGGTGCGGATTTGTTCGTTTTCCTTGATTTCAATCGGTGTGATCATTTGGAAATCCTTTCTTAAAACATCCGTTTTGTTCCAGTACCACAAAAGCTGTGGCAAAATCGCCCTCATGGGTCAGGGAGAGAAATGCGCAAAGCCCTTTTTCTTCCATGCGGCGCAATGCTTCGCCGCAGAAAACAAAATAGGGGGCGCCGGCTTCATCGCGCAGCGCTTCGGCCTCAGACCACACGAACCCCGACAGCCCTTCGCCCAGCGCTTTGCCAAGCGCCTCTTTGGCGGCGAAGTTGGCGGCGATGGTTTCCGCACGCATCTTTTTCGCCTGAAAGAGCGCCAGTTCCCGGGGGCCAAATACACGTTTCAGGAAGGACTCGTGCTCCAAAGCTTTTTCGATGCGGGAGATCCGCGTTGTATCTACGCCGATGCCAGCGATCATTCCCATTCTCCTCTCCGGTGGGTTCTGCCTTTCAGTATACTGTTTTTTTACAGCAAAATCCAGTGTCAGGGCTTGAATTTTGGGTAAAGGAACGGTATAATATGCTACAACAACGCGATGACAAAGAGAGTACGCGCAGACGCAATGTCCCAAGAGAAGGGCGTCAATGGCTGGAAGCGCCCGGCAGAGGGCTGTGCGGAAGTTCACTTTTGAGCGGCCCTGCTGAAGGCTTTTGCTGGTAGGCGGGGACGGATGCCGCCGTTATCCGGCAAAAGAGTGTTTGCTCTTGTACGACAGTACGGCAAAAATATGGGTGGTACCGCGGAGTTTTCAAGGCTTCGTCCCTGTTTTAAGGCAAGGGACGAAGCCTTTTTTCGTCCCGTAATTTCATGGTAAAGGAGAAAGAATGTTGAAACAGGCACTGCAAAACATCAAGGCCACGGCGGATTCTCTGATCGCGCAGGCCGAGAGCACGGCGCAGGTGGAAGAACTGCGCGTTCGTTTTCTGGGCAAAAAAGGCGAATTGACCGCGATCCTGAAACAAATGGGCAAACTCAGCCCGGAAGAACGTCCGGTGGTGGGCGCTCTGGCCAACGAAGTCCGCGAGGCAATCACGGCGGACATTGCGGCCCGGACCAAAGAACTGGAGCAGGCGGCGCTGGCTGCACGTCTGGCGCAGGAGGAAATTGACGTGACGCTGCCGGGCAAACGTCCGGTGCAGGGAAAGCGCCATCCCTTTGAGCAGGTTTTGGGCGAATTGAAAGAGATCTTTTTGGGCATGGGTTTTGACGTGGTGTCCGGCCCCGAAGTGGAGCAGGATCATTACAATTTCGAAATGCTGAATATGCCCAAAAGCCATCCCGCGCGGGATACGCAGGACACGTTCTACATTACGGAAAATGTGCTGCTGCGCACGCAGACCAGCCCGGTTCAGATCCGCACAATGGAGAACCAGAAACCGCCCATCCGCATCATCTGCCCGGGGCGGGTGTACCGTTCGGACGCGGTGGACGCAACCCATTCCCCGATCTTCCATCAGATCGAAGGTCTCGTGGTGGACAAGAACATCACGTTCAGCGATTTGAAAGGCACGCTGGAAATGTTTATTAAGAAGCTGTATGGCGAAGGCATTCGCGTGCGCTTCCGTCCGCATCACTTCCCGTACACGGAGCCCAGCGCCGAGATGGACATGAGCTGCTTCAAGTGCGGCGGCAAGGGATGCAGCCTGTGCAAGGGCGAGGGCTGGATCGAGATCCTGGGCTGCGGCATGGTGCATCCCAAGGTGCTGGAGAACTGCGGCATCGACCCGGAAGTTTATTCGGGCTTTGCGTTCGGCGTGGGCCTGGAGCGCATTGTCATGATGCGCTACGGGATTGACGACATGCGCCTGTTGTACGAGAACGATCTGCGCTTTTTGAAACAATTTTAAGCTGAGGAGGAACACAACATGAAAATGCCATTGGGATGGGCGAAGGAATTCGCCAAGTTTGAGTGCACTCCTCACGAGTATGCCGAGCGCATGACTATGAGCGGCAGCAAAGTGGAGACATATGAGTGCGAAGCCGATCAGATCAAGAATGTCGTGGTGGGCAAAATTCTGTCCATTGTGCCGCATCCGGACTCCGACCATATGGTCGTGTGTCAGGTGGATGTGGGTCAGGACGAGCCGGTGCAGATCGTGACCGGTGCGGGCAATTTGAAGGTGGGCGATCTGGTCCCGGCCGCGCTGCACAAGAGCCTTCTGCCCGGCGGCAAGGAAATCCGGAAAGGAAAACTGCGCGGCGTTGAGTCCAACGGAATGCTGTGCAGCCTGTCGGAGCTGGGCCTGACCAAACACGATTTCCCCAATGCCATCGAGGACGGCATCATGGTGCTGGACGAGGAATGGCCCACGGGAACCCCCATTGTGCGTGCATTGGGTCTGGATGACGTGAGCGTGGATTTTGAAATCACACCCAACCGTCCGGACTGCCTGAGCGTCCGCGGCCTGGGCCGTGAGACCGCGGCGACGTTCGGCGTGCCGTTCATGGACCACGTGCCCGAAGTAAAATCCGGCCATGGTGATGTAACAGATTTCCTGAAGGTGGATATTGAAAACGCAGACCTGTGTTACCGCTATGTGGGTGCTGTGGTGGAAAATGTGCGCGTTAAGCCGTCGCCCCGCTGGATGCGCGAGCGGCTGCGCCTGTGCGGCGTTCGCCCCATCAACAACCTGGTGGATATCACCAACTATGTGATGCTGGAGTACGGCCAGCCCATGCACTGCTTCGACTATAAATACGTCAACGGCGGGCATATCACCGTGCGCAACGCACGTCCGGGTGAGGAGATTGAGACGCTGGACGGTGTGGATCGTGTGCTCAGCGAAGAGATGCTGGTCATTGCCGATGAAAAAGGCCCCATTGCCGTGGCTGGCGTGATGGGCGGCGAGTTCTCTGGCGTTTATGATGATACCACTACGATCGTGTTTGAAAGCGCCATGTTCAATGGTCCCTCTGTGCGCACCACTGCCAAAAAGCTGGGCATGCGCACCGAAGCGTCCGGCCGCTATGAAAAAGGGCTGGACCCCAACGGCTGCCTGCGCTGCCTGCAGCGCGCGCTGGAACTGGTTCAGTTGCTGGATGCGGGCGACGTGGTCAACGGCGTTGTGGATGTGTGGACGCAAAAACGTGAGGAGCGCCGTGTTCTGTTGCGTCCGGAGATGGTCAACAAGCTGTTGGGCACGAATCTGGACAAACAGCAGATGATCGACATTCTGCTGCCCCTTGGCTTTGTCATGGATGGTGACGATGTGATCGTGCCGTCCGACCGCTGGGATGTGGAACGCGACTGCGATATCGCAGAAGAAGTGGCGCGCTATGTGGGATACAATAAAATGCCTTCCACCATTATGACCGGCGTGGCCAGTGCGCGGCCCACAGAACGGCAGACCTTCCGGGAGAAAATGCTCAACACGCTGGTGGGATACGGTTTGTATGAGGTGGAGACATTCTCCTTCTTCAGCCGCAAGTCCTTTGATGCCATCAACCTGCCGCAGAACGACCCGCTGCGCAAGGCAGTGGTCATTTCCAACCCGCTGGGCGAGGATACCAGCATCATGCGCACCACGGCGCTTCCCAGCGTGATGGATGTGGTGACACGCAACTACAATGCGCGCGCGGCTGAGTGCGCAGTGTTCGAGGATGCCACGGTGTATCTGCCGCATGGCGGTCCCGACGAGCTGCCTGATGAAGTGGAAAGCGTTGTTCTGGCTGCTTATGGGCAGGAGTATGATTACCTGGCCCTGAAGGGAATGGTGGAGAAACTGCTGGAGACCGCGGGTGTGAAGGACGTGCGTTATGAGCGCAATGCCGCGGGAACCACGTATCATCCGGGACGCTGCGCCGACATTTACCTGGGCGACGAAAAGCTGGGTGTGATTGGTGAGCTGCATCCCACTGTGCTGGGCAACTACGGCGTGAAACCGCGTGTGGTTGCAGCGGAGCTGAACATGGACGTTTTGTTCGCGCATCGCGGCGGCACGGCTTTGTTCCAGCCGCTGCCCAAGCACCCGGCCACCGCCCGTGACCTGGCGCTGGTGGCGGACCTGTCCATGCCGGCAGCGCAGATTGCGCAGTGCATTGAGAAGGCGGCGGGCAAACTGCTGGAGAGCCTGACGCTGTTTGATGTGTACACCGGTGAACACATGGCCCAGGGCAAGAAGAGTCTTGCTTATAATCTGGTTCTGCGGGCGCCCGACCGCACGCTGACCGATGAGGAAACGGAAAATATTGTGCAGAAAGTGCTGAAAAGCCTGGCGGAAATCCAGGTCGTTCTGCGCAGCTGAATTGTTCTTGTGTGATGCAAAAAGCGCCGTGTTTCGACACGGCGCTTTTTCAATTTTGAAAATTGTTTGAAGATACGGAAAACAAAGCGTGGATTTTCAGTGGTTCCCCTTGCACGAATATGGATTTTAAGATACAATATATACAGGAATTTATTCTATTCAAGGAGGGACAGAGAGTATGAGTGAGCCTACCGCCATTTTCTCGATTTACGATGATAAGGATAAAGAGATCAAGGCCATTTTGACAGATGTATACCGCGCGTTGAAAGAAAAGGGGTACAATCCCATCAACCAGCTCGTGGGATATATTCTCTCGGAAGATCCCACCTACATCACCACTTATCAGGGCGCGCGTGCAAACATTCGCCGCATTGACCGCGATGATCTGCTGCAGGTGCTGCTGAAAAATTATTTGGGCGAGTAAATCACGCCCGCAGAAAAGGAGAACCTTCTCATGGCATTTACCCCGAAACTGACTTACAAAGGAAAACCGCTGGTCCGGTGTAAGAACGATATCTATTACGGCAATCTGGCCGATCCGTATGTCATCTTCATGCAAGTTCTGACCAGCAAGGAGGAAAATGGCGTGCGTGTTGCGGACCGCATTCATGTCACGCTGCTCTCTACCGATACCACCAAAAGCCCCATCGAACGCATGGCGCGGCAGAGCGATAAATACGGCCTGTGGAGCGCATTGGAAATCGGCAGCATCTGGCTGGAAAAAGCGTTGGGAGAGAAAAAGGCCTGACGCGGCAGCGGAAAGTTTTTCATGCAATGTTTAAAAGAACCCTCTCTTTGCCACACTATAGGCAAAGGGAGGGTTTCGTTTTGGAAAAAGAAGTCAAACGCG
Organism: Owariibacterium komagatae; assembly: GCF_045865535.1. Taxonomy (GTDB): domain Bacteria; phylum Bacillota; class Clostridia; order Oscillospirales; family Ruminococcaceae; genus Ruthenibacterium; species Ruthenibacterium komagatae. The sequence goes on along the minus strand of NZ_AP031406.1, from coordinate 644,971 downwards.
GAGAGGTTTTTTACGCAGACCTGAGCCCGGTCGTGGGATCGGAACAAGGCGGTATTCGTCCCGTACTTATCGTGCAGAACGATGTAGGAAACCGATACAGTCCTACGGTGATTGCCGCCGCCATCACTTCCAAACAAGACAAGACCAATCTGCCCACCCATATCGGACTGAAGGCGGGTACCGGCGGCCTGACCCGTGACAGTGTGGTTTTGCTGGAGCAGATCCGCACGCTGGACAAACGCCGTCTTCGTGAAAGAGCAGGCCGCATCGACCCGGAAGCGCAGCACAAAGTGGACGCTGCCCTGGGCATCAGTTTTGGTTTGGAAAGCAGGTAAAACAGTGAATTGTCAAACTAAGTGCAACAGGAATTGAGTTCAAAGTCCCATAATTCCCGGGCAGAATGGAAGTTAAGAACTTTGCGAGGCCTGGCGTTCAACAACGCCAGGTTTCGTTTTAATGTGGCGGGAGCAACGCGGGAAAGATTTCTGCCCTTGGGATAAAACTCCCGGAGCAGACCGTTCAGATTCTCGTTTGTGCCTTTCTGCCAGGCACAATACGGGTCGGCAAAATAGACCTCGCAATGCAATCGTTCTTCAATACGGCGCCAGTTGGCAAACTCTGTGCCCCGGTCGCAGGTAATGGTTTTGACTAGCTGCGGTGGAAAGACGGACAGGGCAGCGACAACGGCGTTTTCCATGGTCTCAGCTCTCCGGTCCGGCATCTTCACGGCAATGTAAAACCGGGTCTTTCGCTCCGCCAGGGTGGCAAAGCAGGCTTTGCTTTTGCCCTGGCCACTCACTACGGTGTCCGCTTCCCAGTGTCCGGCTTCCTGGCGGCTGTACACCGATTTGTCCCGCTTGCGGATGGATTTTCCCTTGCTGTACTTTCCCCGCGTTTCCTTGACTCCATGGCTCTTTCCCTTGCGGCGCAGTACCTTCAGATTGCCATTTACCAGGTATTTCTCATAGATCCACCGGTAGATGGTACTCCAGCTGGGCATCTTTCGTTCACAAGGGGTACAGGCGATCTGCTCCGGCGACCACGTCGCACGCAGCTTTTCCTCTATGTAGTCGATCACTTCTTGGGAATGGAACATCCCGCGGTGGCAGTAGGAGCGCCGCAGCAGGTACTTCTTCTGCGCCGTGTGGGGGTAGTAGGTCGGAATGTCATACATATGGGTGCAGTTTCGCCGTATCTCCCGCGACACCGTGCTCACGTTTCTCCCAATCAGCCGGGCAATCTCCCGGTAACTCAGACCATCCACATAATATTTCCGTATACAACTGCGCTCTTCTATGGTAAGATGATGGTAGTTCATACAGTTCCCTCCGGTGGTTTGGTGGTGTGGTAACTTCATTCTACCACAGGGGGCTGTATGAACTCCTTTTTATTTCCCTAAAGTGTTGCACTTGATAGTATAATTCACCAAAACAATAAAACAGAGCAGCGCTTGCGCGCTGCTCTGTTTTTTGTTGACAAAATGCATCACAGCTTTCAAACGCTGTCTTTTTGCGCTTTGATTACATGGGTGGCGCTCCACTGGCCGAGAACTTCTATTTCGGAAAAACCGGCGGCCTGCAAGGCCTGAATCTCATGGGCGACCGTCAGCGGAGTGTCGTAATGATAAAATGCGCTGTCACAAATACCCTGTGCGGCCTTCAACCGAAGCAGTTCCTGCCGGAAGCCGATTTCCTCGCTTTCGGTCTGCGCAAAATAGTCGGTCAGAAGAAAAAAGCCGCCGGGGATCAGTGCCTCAAAAATTTTGGTGTACAGGGGGATTTTTTCTTCCAGCGTGAAATGATGAAGCGACTCCACGGACACAACGGCGTCATAGCAGCAGGCATCGAAGGAAATGTCAAAATAGGAGCCTTGCACAAAAGTCAGGTCCTTATCGGAATATTTTTCAGCCAACGCCTGCAGTAGTTTGTCTGCCAGATCAATGCCTGTGATCCGGGCCGAGGGGTTCAGCTGAAAGTAATACCTCAATTCCAGCCCGGTCCCGCAGCCCAGGTCCAGAACACGAGCGTGCGGGTGCATGGGCAGCTGTTTGGCCGTAAAAGGGTAGAACTCTCTGGCCCCGGCGATGGCATTTAGCTGGTGTTCCTCGTATTCGTCGATTCGACTGTTGAAAAAGTCATTCATTTTTTCGAGCATGCTGTTTGTCACAACCTTTGTTGAAGATGAAAAAGGCGGCGGCCTGACAAATGTCAAACCGCCGCTGAGAAATCTGTGTGCGAAAACCGCCCTGGCTGATGCGGCGGTACGAAACGATTAGGCGTTCCAGGTCATCATCTTTTTGGCTGCTTTGTAGATGTCTCCACAACCCAGCGTGATCACGAGGTCGCCGGGTTCTGCGTTTCGCATTACGTGGTCCACCACTTCGTCAAATGTATTGAACCAGACGCTGCCCGGAATTTTAGCGGCCAGATCCTTGGTGCGCACGGTGTAATCCTCGGCGCGTTCGCGGCTTCCCATGATTTCCGTCATTACCACATGGTCAGCAATGGAAAGGACCCGTGCAAAATCGTCCAGCAGCATTTGCGTGCGCGTGTAGGTAAAGGGTTGGAAAACGGCCCACACATGTTTGTACTGCATCTCACGGGCAGCCAGCAGGGTAGCCTCCAGCTCCGTGGGATGATGCGCGTAGTCATCCGCAATGGTCACGCCGTTGTTTTCACCCAGGAATTCAAAGCGGCGTCCGGCCCCACGGAAAGCGGCAATGCCCGCGGCGCACTGTTCGGGAGTGCAGCCGGCAGCACTGGCGCAGGCGAAGGCGGCAAGCGCGTTGTAAACGTTGTGTTCGCCCGGTACGTTCAATTCAATATGAATTCCTTTGACCCCGTGTACTTCCAGATCAAAGCAGAAGAAAGAGGGGCGGTATTCATGAATGTTGATGGCACGGTAATCCGCCGGCTGACGGGTGCTGATGGTGGTGATATGGCGGTCAATGCTTCCAATCACTTCCACCGTGTTGGCATCGTCAATATTGGCCACGACCGTATTGGTGGTCAGCAGGGCAAATTTGCGGAAAGATGCCTTCAGATTCTCCATGGTTTTGAAAAATTCCAGGTGATCTGCATCCACATTCAGAATGACGGATAAATAAGGCACCAGATGCAAAAAGGTGTTGCTGTACTCACAGGCTTCCACCACAATTTCTTTTCCCGCGCCGTACCGGCCGTAAGCATCGATCAGCGGCAGTTTTCCTCCGATTACAGCAGCCGGGTCGGTGCCGGCCATCACCATGATCTGTGTGGTCATGGCGGTGGTGGTGGTTTTTCCGTGGGTGCCCGCGATGCACAGAGGATGGGGATAAGTATTGGCTACATATCCCAGCATGATGCTGCGCTCTACCGCAGGAATTCCCAGACGCTGTGCTTCTTCCACCTCCGGGTTCCCCTTCATGATGGCGGCGCTGTACACCACCAGTTCTGCACCGTGAACATTCTCCGCCTTGTGTCCCATGGAGATGGGAATGCCCATTTTGCGTTCCCGCTCAATGATATCCCCTTCATTCACGTCAGAGCCGGTGATCTCATAACCGACCTCGTGAAGAATCTGTACCAGCGGAAACATGCCGCTTCCGCCGATTCCAACAAAATGAAGTTTGGTCTTGCCATCCAGCAATGTGCTGTCAAATGCGTTCATCGGTCATTCACCTCTTAACAGATATTATATAATTTTTTTTGCATAAAATAAACAATTAGAGAAAATTTTTGGTATAATGCACTTAGATCAGACAAAACCAGTTAAAGGAGTTGGACGGCATGACTGCGGAGGGACCCGGGCAGAACTATCTTTTGGAGGACGGTGTGCTGCGCTGTACGGCGCCCTCGCCGGATCGTTTCTATCAGGAAGATCCGTCCCGCATTCTGGAACTGTTCACCGCCTGCGCGGCATGGAACTGCACCGTGGAAATTGAAACATACGCGGCCGCATTGAAAAATGTTTCTCTGCTGAACCGCCTGCCGGGTACGGTCTTGCGGGAAAGCGTACAGAGCCTTTTGCTCTCGGACATGCCGCAGGCGCTGGATCCGTTGATCGCGGCCGGGGCATTTGCCTCTTACGGAATTGCAAACAGCATTTCCTGCCTGTGCGATCTGCAGCAGGTGCCCTGCACCATGGAGACGCGCTGGTGGTCCTTTTTGCGTATGTGCAATGCCAATTATCGGTTTGTCTGCGAACGGTTTGGCTTTTCACAGCGCTTTGCAGAAGCACTGGTCGGCCTGGACCGGCTGGCTGCCACCCGGACGCTGCCGGACAGCATCCAGGCGCTGAAATATCTTCTGAGCACGCTGCCGGAAATTGATTATGAGGCGGCGGTTCAAACATTCCTTCTCCATGACGCCCGTTGGGAAGGCCAGCTGGAGCTTTTTGAACAGCTGCGTGAAACGGGTGAGCCTTATCTTGTGCGTCATTTGGCGGTGACCCCGGCGGAGCTGCTGGCGTCCGGCGTACCTGCGGCAAAAATGAACCGGGTCCTGCGCGCCCTTTTGGATGCGGTGATCAAGGCGCCGTCCGTCAACACACAGCCGGCACTGATGATGCTGGCAGGAACACTGAAAGACCAATATCGCTGATTTTTTCGGGAAGGCGGCTGTCCGCCTTCCTTTTTTGCGGCTTGTTTGCAACCGCTTTTTCGACATGTTATAATGAACAAAATCTTTTCTCTGGAGGCATCTGCTTTGAAAACGGCATTGGTGGGCTGCACGGGCTTCGTGGGCGGTAATCTTGCGGCCAGACATTCCTTCGACGGATTGTATCATTCAACGGATGTGGAGTGTGCATTTGGCACTTCGCCGGATCTGCTGGTCTATGCGGGAATGCCGGCTGCAAAGTATTTGGCAAACAAAGACCCCGAGCAGGATTGGCAAGTGGCGGAAAACGCCGTTCGCAATATGGAACGGATCCATCCGCGCAAGCTGGTGCTCATCAGCACAGTGGATGTTTATGCGCAGCCGAATGCCGTGGACGAGGATACGCCGGCTGACTGCAACCAGCAGCAGGCTTACGGCCGCAACCGCGCAAGATTGGAACAGTGTGTGCGTGAGCAGTGGCCGGATGCGCTGATCGTTCGTCTCCCGGGGTTATTTGGGCAGGGACTGAAAAAGAATTTTATCTACGATTTTCTGCACCGGACGCCGGCGATGCTGAAGACGGAAAAATATCACGAGCTTTCCCAAAAAAGCGCACTGGTCCAAAAGGGATATGTTCCTGCGCAAAATGGGTTTTATCGCAAAACCGCACAGGGAGAACTTGCGGATGCGCTGGAAGGCTGGTTTATTCAAAACGATTTTAACGCGCTGTGCTTTACCGACAGCCGTGCTGATTATCAGTTTTATGATTTGAGCTGCTTGTGGAATGACCTTTCCAAAGCGCTTGCAGAGGATCTCACGTTATTGAATCTGAGCACCGAACCGGTTCAGGCTGCGCAGCTGTATGCATTTTTAAGTGCAGGCGAAGCTTTTTGCAACGAATGCGCGCCGACGCCGCCCCGTTATGATATGCGCAGCAGACATGCGGATTTGTGGAATGGGTCGGACGGGTACTGCTATGACCGCGAAACAGTGCTTCGGCAGATTGCGAAGTTTGTTTCGGAAACCCGCTGAGCAAAGATCAAAGGAGAGATTGTTTTGTCCGAAAAACAGAGAATTCATCTGGCTGTGTCCAACATCGGGTTTGAGGCCCGGGATGATGAAACTGTTTGGCGCAGTTTGCGGCAATGGGGATATGAGGGACTGGAAATCGCGCCCACCCGGCTGGTGGGAACGCGGCCTTACACAAAATGTGTGCAGGCCGGCGAAAAAGCGCGGATGCTGCGCGACCAGTATGGCCTGTGCATTCCGTCCATGCAAAGTATATGGTTTGGACAAAGCGGGAATATTTTTGACGGGGAGCAGGCGGAACGACTTACTGCATATACCCGGCGGGCGGTGGATTTTGCCGTGGCGGTGGGGTGTCCCAGCCTTGTATTCGGCAATCCGCGCCAGCGCGTAATGGCAGAAGAGAACCGGCCGGAAGATGTGCTGGATTTTTTTGCACAGATTTCGGCGTATGCCTGCCAGAAAGGCGTGCGGATCGCGCTGGAGGCCAATCCGGCGGTTTACGGAACCAATTTCTGCAATACAACGGCCCAGGCGCTGGATTTTGCGGCTTGCGTGCCGGGTTTGAAAATGAACTATGACCTGGGGACCATGCTGACCAATGGAGAGTCGCTGGACTTGCTGTTTGATCATCTGGCACAGGTGAGCCATATTCACATCAGCGAGCCGGGGCTTGCGCCGGTCCGCGTCCGAGAGGTCCATCGTGAACTGGCGAGCGGACTCCGTGCCGCCGGGTATGCAGGATTTGTCTCAGTAGAGATGAAAACACAGGAATTCTCGGTGGTGGAGCGAGTACTGAAAGAAACGGCGGAGGTATTTGCGTGATACAGGTAGAGGCGCAGCCGGGAGTACCGGCATACCGGAAAGAAGAATTTTCAGGCAGGACTTCGTCGTACTGTGTGCTGATTCCGGTCATCAATGAGGGCGAGCGCATTCAGGCGGAATTGATCCGCGCGCAGAAAGCGGGCGTTCCGGATCTGGCGGATATCATCTTGTGCGACGGCGGTTCCACCGACGGCAGCACGGAATGGGAAAAACTGAAAAAAGCAGGCGTCAATACGCTGCTGGTAAAAACCGGGCCCGGCAAACAGGGAGCACAGCTGCGGATGGGGATTTCCTTTGCGCTTGCACGCGGGTATGAGGGAGTGATCACCGTAGACGGAAACAATAAGGATTCCGTGGAAAGCATTCCTCTTCTGATCCAAAAATTGCGCGATGGATATGATTTTGTGCAGGGAAGCCGCTTTGTGAAAGGCGGCCGGGCGGTCAATACGCCCTGGCAGCGCTGGCTGGCGGTTCGCCTGATCCATGCGCCGGTGATCAGCCTGACTGCCCGGCAGCACTTTACGGATACGACCAACGCTTTTCGGGCTTATTCCCGCCGCTATTTGATTCACCCGGAAGTGCAGCCCCTGCGGGATATCTTTTCAGGTTATGAACTGCTGGCGTATCTTTCCGTGCGCGCTTCACAGCTGGGCTTGAAAGCGTGCGAAGTGCCGGTGGCTCGCGTGTACCCCAAAACCGGTAAAACGCCTACCAAAATCAAGGGAATGCGGGGCAATACGGAACTTTTAAAGATTTTGTTTGCGAATCTTCGGGGCGCTTACGTCCCCGGAAACGAGGAGAAACGGCGGAAATGAAATGTGATAAGGTCATTTTAGGCGCGGGGCTTTACGGTCTGTACGCAGCGGAAAGATGCGGCCGCCGCGGCGAACAGGTGGTCGTGCTGGAACGCGACCCGGCGCCGTTCATGCGTGCCACTTACATCAATCAGGCAAGGGTGCATATGGGGTACCACTACCCGCGCAGTTATTCCACCGCCATCAAGTCCGCGCATTATTTTGAGCGCTTTCATCGGGATTTTTCCTTTTGTGAACATACGGAGTTTCAGCAGATTTATGCCACCAGTGCGCATTTCAGTTGGACAAATGCAGATGAATTTCGACGCTTTTGCCGTGCAGCCGGGATTTTTTGTGAAGAGGTCTCTGCGGAAAAATTCTTTCAGCCCGGTATGTGCGATGGAGCTTTTTTAACCCGTGAGTATACTTATGACGCGCAGATTTTGAAACAGTATTATCTTGAACAGCTTTCTGCGCTGGAAAATGTACAGCTGCGCTTTTCTTCAAAACCGGAGCACATTGAAAAGGGCGGGGACATCTGGCAGGTAACTGCTTCCGACGGCACCGTTTGGGAGACACCGTATCTTTTGAACGCCACCTATGCGGGTGTGAATGATGTGCATACTCTGATGGGCTATGAACCCTTCAAGATCAAGTATGAATTGTGTGAGATCATTTTGTGCGATGTGCAGGCGCCGCTGCAAAACGTGGGCATTACGGTGATGGACGGCCCGTTCTTTTCCATTATGCCCTTTGGAAAAACAGGCCTGCACAGCCTGACCAGTGTGACGTTCACTCCGCATATGACCAGCTACAGTGCTCTGCCGACGTTTGCGTGTCAGGCATCCAGTGAAGGGGCGTGCCGACCTGGCAGTTTGGCCAACTGCAATCAGTGCCCGGAGAGACCGGCTTCGGCCTGGCCCTACATGAGCCAGCTGGCGCGCGCTTATCTGAAGGAAACGTACGGCTTTTCTTACAGGAAGAGCCTGTTCAGCATGAAGCCGATTCTGAAGGCCAGCGAGATCGATGACTCAAGGCCCACCGTTGTGCGCGTGATGGAACAAACGCCTACATTTGTGAGCGTGTTGTCGGGAAAAATCAATACGGTTTATGATTTGGACGAGGTATTGTAAACATGGAGAATACGCAGAGAAAAGAATCCAATTTTGTTTCGGTGGTCGGCTATTTGCATGACAGCAGTGCTTTTGTGCAGAAGTTTCTGGAGAAAGTGACCGGTGTGATGCAACGCCATTTCGATCACTATGAAGTGATTCTGGTGGATGATTGCTGCCGGGATGACAGTGTGGAACAGGTGCGCGCCTTTGTGAGCCGCGCTTCCCAGAATGTTCCGGTGACGATTGTGACCATGAGTGTCTGGCAGGGAATGGAGCTGGGCATGAATGCGGGCGTGGATATTTCCGTAGGGGATTTTGTCTTTGAATTCGATTCTCTGGAGATCGACTATGAACCGGAACTGATTTTTCAGGCTTACCAAAAGGCGCTGACAGGATATGATATCGTCACGGTGGGACCGGTCAAAAACCGCAGCTTTTCAAGCAGTTTGTTTTACCGTGTGTTCAATGCCAGTTCCGGTTCGCGTTATCCGATCCAGACCGATGTGTTCCGGGTGCTGAGCCGGCGCGCGGTCAATCGGGTGCGTGCAGTTTCACCCACTCCGGCTTATCGAAAGGCAGCCTATGCGGCGTGCGGTTTGAAAGCGTATTCCATGCGGGATGAAAGAATTCCCCACACGCGGGACGTCAACGAAGCCCTGCGCTTTTCGCTTGCGGCGGATTCTCTGGTGCTGTATACCAATGCGGGGTATCGACTTTCCTGTGGAATCGCGGGGTTGATGCTGCTGGCGACGCTTTTGGAGTTTGTCTATACGCTGGTGATTTATCTTGGCGGCGGAAAACCCATCGAGGGCTGGACGACCACCATGCTGGTGCTGACGCTGGGCTTTTTCGGTGTGTTCCTCATTCTGGCGGTTGTGCTGCGCTATCTGACGCTGTTGGTGGATCTGGTCTTTAAGCATCAGCGCTATTTGGTAGAGGGAATCGAAAAGATTCAAAAAGAACAGAGCGACGCTTGATTTGATGCGTTTCGACCGAAAAACAGGACTTGTTGCACAGATTCTTCTTTTTCGGTATAATATTTTTATTATGTGCGGCCAGACCGGGGAAGTGAAGGGGTCCGTGTCTGGGGAAGGGGGAAGGCAATGAGCTTTCAATCAGCGCGCTTTTTTGTGTTTCTGATCGTTTGCTTGTTTCTCTATTATGCTGTACCCAAACGGTGGAAAAATCTGTTTTTGCTTTTGGCAAGCTGGTTTTTCTATTCGTGTGCGGGAACCGCTTACTTTGTGTTGCTTGTGGTTGTTTCCGCCATTTCCTATGTTGTCGCGGATGTGATCGGCTGTGCCAAAACAAAAGCAGTTCAGACCACAATGCTGGTTTTAGGGCTGGTTATGCTTTTAGGGAATCTCTGCTTTTTTAAGTATTATGACTGGTTCGGTCGCCAGCTGGCCATTGCTGCGTCCAATTTGGGTTCCGCTTATATCCCGCCGGATTACGGCCTCGCGGTTCCTTTGGGCATCAGCTTTTATACGTTTGTTCTGTCCGGATATTTGATTGATGTTTATCAGAGAAAACGGGAGCCGGAGCGAAACTTTGTGAAGCTGGCGCTGTTCGCAAGCTTTTTTCCGCTGGTGTCTTCCGGCCCGGTGGAGCGCAGCACAGGGCTTCTGCCGCAGTTTGACAGACCGGCACCTTTTCAGTACGATGTCTTTTGCCAGGGCGCATCGCGCATTCTGTGGGGCTTTTTCAAAAAATTTGTGGTCGCGGATACACTGGCAGTTGTCGTGAACCGAGTGTTTTTGGATGTCACAGTTCACACAGGGCCGTATCTGCTGCTGGCAGCGCTGTTTTATTCTTACCAGCTGTATTGCGACTTTTCTGGTTATTCCGACATCGCGATCGGCATGGCGCGCCTGTTTGGGTTTGATGTGATCGAGAACTTCCGCCGGCCGTTTGCTGCTCACAGTTTCAGCGATTTGTGGCGGCGCTGGCATATTAGTTTAACCAGCTGGTTCCGTCAGTATCTTTATTTCCCATTGGGCGGAAGCCGAAAGGGAACGATTCGCACATACCTGAACATTCTGCTGATTTTTCTGGTGAGCGGCATCTGGCACGGCACCGGCTTGAACTTTGCAATCTGGGGCCTCTTGAATGGGGTTTATATGGTCTTGGGAAGAGCAAGCGGGAACCGGCGGGCGGTGCTGGCGCGCCGCAATCCGCTTTATCGCTGGGCATGGCTGAAAGCGCTCTGCCAAATCGGAATCGTCTACCTGCTGTTCACAAGCTGCATTGTGTTTTTCCGCGCAGAAAACCTGACGCAGGCGCTGTGGTTTTACAGCCGCCTTGCAACCGGATGGACGGATTTATTCCATCCGATGGCGGTCCTGAACGGGCTGCGGAACATGGGCGTAGGTTATGCAACGGGGGTTCCTGTGCTGATTGGTGTCCTCATGGTGGAATGGGGAGAGTGGCGCGCAGAAAAAGAAGGATGCAGCATGGGCGCCTGGATCTGCCGGCGGCCGTTTGCACAAAAGATGGCGATTTACTATTTGCTTTTGCTGGCGCTGGCTTTCTGGGGCAAACTGGGCACATCATCCTTTATTTACTTTCAGTTCTAACGGAGGGATGGCATGAAACGTTTTTTAAAAGGAGCGCTGTGCTTTCTTCCGTTTGTGATTCTGATCGTGGGTGTCAATTTTTATGCAGATCCGGCCAATGTGCTTCGCACCGGCTATGAGCGCACGGTGGCGGAGATTTTGGCCGGCGGAGAAAATGCCTCCAATCTGCGTAATATGGATGACCGGTTGTTTATGGAAGAATATGTATCGCTCCGAAAAGACCCCATTGGTACGCTGGTTCTTGGATCCAGTCATTCCATGCAGATCACAAAGGAACTGACGGGGGACGAAAATACATTCTGCGCAGGAATGACAGGCGCGGATTTGCGCGACTGTATTTCAGCTTACCGTTTGTTTCGGGAGAATGGATTTACACCCGAACGGGTGATTTTGGTGGTCGATTGCTGGTTTTTGTGCGAGGAAACGCAGGAGCCGCGGGCAATGACCGATGGTTACGAGGCGTTTTGCAAGGAAAACGGGCTGTTGCCGGTACAGACGGAAGCGGCGCAGTTTTCTTTGAAAAAGCTGACGCAGAAGTGGAGTCAGGCTGTTTCGTTGCCGTATTTTCAATCCAGTTTGGACTATTTAAAAAAAGGCCTTCAGAATGACCGGGACCCTGTGGCGACGGATTCGTTTTATACAGACACGGATATGCGCCGGGCGGATGGAACATATTGTTACAATCAGGAACTGCGGAACGTGCAGGAAGACCAGACGCATGACCGGGCGGTGAACTACATCATTGCAACGCCGGAATTTGCGAAAAACTTTACGACCGTGTCCGCCAATCTGGAGAATCAGCTGATCGCTTTTATCACTTCCATGCAGGAAGACGGTGTGCAGGTCGCGCTGATGCTGCCGCCGTTCCATCCGGAATATTATACCTATATGACACAGACGGAACTTTATACGAAGATTCTGATGGTGGAGCCGGTGGTGCAGCAGATTGCGGAAACCTGCGGTGTGCGTCTGTTCGGCTCTTTTGATCCGTCCAAGTGCGGCCTGAGCGCACTGGATTTTTACGATGGGCTGCATTGCTCCGACCAGGCAATGTATCGCTTTTATCCGGAAAATCTGTTTGATCTCTAGGAGGAAATTTTGGCAACTGTTTTAATCATAGGGGCCGGCGCTGCCGGCCTGTTTTGCGCCGGAGCAGCTGTGCGCGCAGGACATCAGGTCACGGTTCTGGAACATATGCCCCGACCGGGAAGAAAAATTCTGGTCACCGGCAAAGGGCGCTGCAACCTGACCAACGCGTGCGAGCCGGACGAATTTTTGAAGCATGTGCGCCGCAATCCGCGGTTTCTTTATTCCGCGCTGAGCGCATGTCCGCCCTCATTTGTCATGCAGCTTTTTGAGCAGCAGCTGGCTGTTCCGCTGAAAGTGGAGCGGGGCCGCCGGGTGTTTCCGCAAAGCGACCGCGCGCAGGATATTTTGGATGCTCTTTTGCGTTGGGCGGAAGGCGCAACCATTCTTTTCACGGGCGCCAAGTCCTTGTTGCTGGAGGACGGTGTATGCAAAGGTGTGGAACTGGTGAATGGGCAGAAGCTTCGCGCCGACTGGGTCGTGGTGGCCACAGGCGGCGTTTCCTATCCGGTCACAGGCTCTACGGGCGACGGTTATCGGTTGGCAAGGCAGGCGGGGCACACAGTCGTTCCACCGGAGCCGAGCCTGGTTTCTCTGGTGGAAGACGGCAATGTATGCAAACGGATGATGGGACTGCCGCTTCGCAATGTGGAGCTGACGCTGTATGAGGGCAAAAAGGTTCTGTTCCGGGAAATGGGCGAGATGCTGTTCACTCATTTTGGCGTGTCCGGTCCGCTGGTCCTCAGCGCCAGTGCGCACATTCGTGATATGAAGAAATATTCCTATCGCCTTTCGGTGGACTTGAAACCGGCGCTCAGTTTCGAGAAGCTGGAAAAACGCATTGATTCAGATTTTTTGCAGTTTGCCGGGAAAGAGGCAAAAAGCTGTTTGGATAAACTTCTTCCGGCCAGCATGCGCCCTGTTATGCTTGAAAAATGGGGAGTGGAGCCGGATAAGAAGGTGAATCAGATCACCCGTGCAGAACGGCGTGCCCTGTGTGAACTTTTGAAGGCATTCCCCATTGCCCTGAAAGAAAAAGGGGATTTGCAGCATGCGGTAATCACCAGCGGCGGCGTGCAGGTCCGGGAAGTGGACCCCAAAACCATGCAGAGTAAATGCTGTCCGGGCCTTGCGTTTGCAGGCGAGGTGTTGGACGTGGACGCCTACACGGGCGGTTACAATTTAGGCATCGCATTTGCCACGGCATATGCCGCTGCCATGCATATGGAGGAGAGAAGAGAATGATCGCAATTGCAATTGATGGACCGTCCGGTGCGGGAAAATCCACACTGGCACGCCGGCTGGCGGCTTGGTTCGGTTATATTTATGTGGATACAGGAGCCATGTACCGCACAGTAGGACTCTGTGCTGTGAAAAATGGAGTAAACCCGAAAGATGCGGATGGAGTGGCCGCGCTTTTGCCCCGTACGGAGATTCGCCTGGCATACCAGGACGGAACCCAGCATGTGTTTTTGAACGGTGAGGATGTGTCCGGCCAGATCCGGACAGAGCAAATTTCCATGGCTGCCTCTGATGTATCTGCCATTCCTGCGGTGCGCGCCTTTTTGCTGGACACGCAGCGAAGCCTGGCGGAAAAAAACAATGTGCTGATGGATGGGCGCGACATCGGAACGGTGATCCTGCCGCATGCACAAATCAAAATTTTTCTGACGGCTTCTCCTGAAGAACGGGCACGGCGTCGTTATGAAGAACTGCAGGCACGGGGAGAGACCGTCAGCTATGAGACCGTACTGGAAGACGTGCGGCGGCGTGACGATCAGGATTCCAACCGCGCGCTGGCTCCCTTAAAACCCGCTCCGGATGCAGTGCTGGTGGATACGACCGGCTGCAGTTTTGAGGAGTCTTTTGAACGCCTCAAACAGGTGATTCAGGAGCGTCTGTAAGGAGAGAAGGATTATGCTTTACTGTATCATTGTGCCGCTGGCCTGGGTGGTCTGGCACCTGGCTTTTCGTATCAAAGTCATCGGGCGGGAGAATCTGATTCATGACCGGGGTTTTGTGTTGGCGCCCAATCACGTGTCTGCGCTGGATCCGGTATTTGTCGTGCTCGCCCGTTTCTGGGGTCGGCGTATGCTGGTGATGGGAAAAGAAGAGTTGTTTCAGATCAATCCCTTTTTCAGCTGGTTTTTCCGCCACGTGGGCGTTGTTCCGGTCCACAGGGGAAAGGGAGACACCGCTGTGGTGGACCAGGCAATTGAGTGCGTCCGCAAAGGACAGGGATTGCTGATTTTTCCCGAGGGAACCCGTTCCAAAGACGGAAATCTGGGCAAACTGAAATCCGGGGCGTTTGTTGTGGCGGCACAGGCGGGCGTGGATATGATTCCCTGCCGCGTTATTTACAAAGGCGGTAAAATGAAACTGTTTGGCCACTGCACAGTTGTTTTTGGAAAGCCGATTCCCGCTGAAAAGCTGACATTGGGACAGCCGCGCAGCGCTGCACGTCTGCGTGAGTGCAAACAGCTTTTGACAGAGGCGCTGGAACAGCTGCTTGCTGAAAATCAGCAATATTTGTGAAGGAAATCGTTATGGAGATAATCAGAGCAAAAACAGCCGGGTTCTGCTTCGGCGTAGACCGGGCGGTTAAATTGACCTATGATCTTTTGGAACAGGGGCACAAAGTGGCAACACTTGGCCCGCTGATCCATAATCCGCAGTGTGTGGCGGACCTTGAGGCAAAGGGCGCGGTGACAGTGGATGACGCGGCGGATCTGCCGGCAGGTTTTGAAGTTGTCATCCGAAGCCATGGTGTTCCGGCGTCTGTGTATGAGAGCCTGCGGGCACAGGGAGCTGTGGTGCACGATGCGACCTGTCCCTTTGTGGCAAAAATTCATCGTCTGGCACAGCGTGCCGGAGAAGAGGGAAAACCGCTTTTGGTGGCGGGTGACAGTACGCATCCGGAAGTTGTTGGAATCGTGGGGCATACCACCGGACCGGTTTTTGTTTTTTCAAATTTGGAAGAACTGGAACGCTTAAATTTGCCAGAAATTTCCAAAAATGGAGGATTTGTGGTTGCGCAAACCACTTTTGAAGCAAAAAAATGGCGGGAATGTGTAGAGTTTCTCAAAAAAGTCTATACAAATCTCGAGATATTTGATACAATATGTAATGCTACATGGGCGAGGCAGCACGAGGCAGAGTGTTTGGCCAGACAGTGCGATCTGATGATCATCATTGGCGGTCGGCATTCTTCCAATACCCAAAAGCTGGTCACAGTGGCAGGGCACTACACAAAAGCGGTTTCCATTGAGACCGCAGCCGAACTGCAAAAAGGTTGGTTTGATGGAGTGCAGAAAGTCGGTGTGACCGCGGGTGCGTCTACACCGTCGTCTATTATTGAGGAGGTACTGAGCAGTATGAGCGAGGAAATTCGTGAAGAGGAACTGAGCTTTGAGGAGATGATCGACGCTTCCTTGAAGCCGATTTACAACGGAAAGGTCGTCAAGGGCATTGTCACCGCTGTGGCTCCCAGCGAGATCCAGGTTGACATCGGCACGAAGCAGACTGGTTTCGTCAAGCTTGAGGAACTCACTAATGACCCTTCTGCCAAGGCGGAAGATCTGGTCAAGAAAGGTGACGAGCTCGACCTCATTGTGACGAAAGTGAACGACCAGGAAGGCATCGTCTACCTGTCCAAAAAGCGTTTTGATGAGAACAAGGGCAAAGAAGAAGTGGCTGCTGCTGTGGAAAGCGGTGAGATCATGGACGGTTATGTCACCGAGGCAAACTCCGGCGGTTTGGTTGCGCTGGTGAAAAATGTCCGCGTGTTCATTCCCCGTTCTCAGGCCACGTTGCGTCACAGCGAGGATTACACCGCGCTGGTGAAACAGAATGTGAAACTGAAAATCAAACAGTGCGAGGGTCGTCACATTGTGGGTTCCATCCGCGAAGTGCTGGCGGAAGAGGCCGACAAGAAGCGCGAGGCGTTCTGGAGCGACGTTGAGATCGGCAAGAAATATACCGGCGTTGTCAAGAGCCTGACCAATTACGGCGCGTTTGTTGACATCGGTGGTGTGGACGGGCTGGTACATATCAGCGAGCTGTCCTGGAACCGCATCAAACATCCTTCTGAGGTTGTGAATGTGGGCGACACCATCGAGGTTTATGTGAAAGATCTGGATACGGAGAACAAGAAGGTTTCTCTGGGCTACAAGAAGGCTGAGGACAATCCTTGGGAGAAATTCAAAGCCGAGTATCCCATTGGCAGCGAGTTCACGGCTCCGGTTGTTTCCATCACCAAGTTTGGTGCGTTTGTACGCATCCTGCCCGGTGTGGATGGACTGGTACACATCAGCGAGATTTCTCGCGAGCGCGTGGAGAAAGTTCCCGATGTGCTCAGCGTGGGTCAGGAAGTTCGCGTGAAACTGATCGACGTAGATTATGACAAAAAGCGCATCAGCCTTTCCATGAAGGCGCTGCTGGCGGATGACGCGGCTGAAGAAGCTGAAGAGACCGAGGCGGAGTAAAATGCAAGTAGAAACGGCAGACTGTTGAAAGCAGTCTGCCGTTTTTTGTCGCTCACAGGTTGTCCGGATAATGCTGCTGTCAGGTGCATATACTGTCAGTGTGACAAGTTTGGCAGAAGGGGAAGAGCGGATGAAAAACAGAATTTGGGTGTTCGGCATATTGGCGGCATGGATCTTGCTGTTGACGGGGTGCGGAGAAATTGTGCGAGAACCGGCATCTATCTGGTCGGACGGTGTAAACTTGGACGGGTGTTCTACAGTGAGCGGGACAGTGCTGGATGCCTCGTCAAAAAGTTTGTTCCTCCGTGCGGATGACGGCAGAGAATACGTGTTTTCTCTGCTGGGGGCCACCATCAAAGTGCAGGACCATCTTCAGGCGGACCAGCATGTGAAAGTCTTTTATTCTTTTTCTGCTGGAGAAACGGAATTGAAGGAGTCCAACAGCAAGCATGCACAGGTCGAATACATTTGCGAGGAAGGACCTGAATAGAAAGGCGTTCAGCGGGACGAACGTCCTTTTTCTTTTAAACTGCGACAAAAAAGCTGTTCATCCCACCCAGTTTTTGGTATACTGAAAAAGAATTCGGATGAGGGGAGGCAGCGGCAATGGCGAAGCGGCGGCAGGGCGACCGGCTGAAATATGTGGCAAATTTGACCGCATTAGCGGCGTGGGTCTATCTGGGAAGCACCGCTTTGCTGCGCCTGGGCGCTGAAAAATTGTTTGGCTTTTTCCATGCGAGCGCAACGCTGGACAATCCGATCGCTGTTCCCGAATGGATTTTGGGAATCTGCAATTTGATCCTGCCGGCGGCGGGCCTGATTCTGGCCTTTGGAATGATGAAGGCGGCGGTGCGCAACAGTTCCATGCGTTTGCATATTTCTTTCGATTTGCCGCGAAAAGGTGAACTGTGGCTGTTTGTGCCGGTGTTTTTGGGCATCAGTCTGGCATGCAGCCTGGGGACCAGTACGCTTCAGCGTTTTTTGGAATCGTATACTTCATATCAGACGCCGGAGAGCGTCCGCCTTCCAAAGAGTGGCTTTGCTATGCTGCTTTATTTTCTTGGAATCTGCGTGATTCCCGCAATTTTTGAGGAGCTGTTTGTGCGCGGTGCGGTGCAGAAGCTGTTGTCTCATTGGGGAGCCTGGTTTTCCATTGTTGTTTCTTCCGTGCTTTTTTCTCTTTTGCATCAGGACATTGCGCAGATGCCGGCAACGTTTGTGGCGTCTGTGCTGATGGGACTGGCTGCTTACTGTACGGGATCGCTTGCCGCCGGAATGGTGGTGCATCTGGCCAACAATACCATGTCCTTTTGCTTTTTGTATGCCACGCAAAAGCTGGACGGTGTTTCGGCGTTTGGTCTGACGGTTTATCTGACCATGATTTTCTGTGGCGCGGCCGTTGGCTGTGCAGTGGTGATTCACCGCAAAAAGCTGATGCGTCTGTTTAAGCCGATCCCGCGTGTGTATGACCCCAAAAACCGTCAGAGTCGATTGGAGCGGCTGCTTACTTCTCCTTTGTTTTTACTTACTTTTGTGGGTCTGGCGATTCGGGCGGCATTGCCGTTGTTCGGCTGAGGAGAGAATAGAAAATGGATGATGTTTCATTGATGCGTGCTGCGCTGGAACAGGCGCGCATTGCGGCAGATTTGGGAGAGGTCCCGGTGGGAGCGGTGATTGCCAAGGATGGAGAGATCATCGCGCGCGCCCACAATACACGAGAGACGGAGAAAAATGCCACGCACCATGCCGAGCTTCTGGCAATTGATGAGGCGTGCAGAAAATTGGGCGGATGGCGGCTTTGGCAATGTGAGCTTTTTGTGACGCTGGAACCGTGCCCCATGTGCACAGGCGCGATCATCAACAGCCGGTTGAAGCGTGTGGTGTATGGCGCGAAAGATGAAAAAGCGGGCTGCTGCGGCAGCGTGACCAATTTGTTTGAAATGCCTTTCAACCACAAACCGGTTTTGGAGAGCGGTCTCCTGGAAGAGGAGTGCGCGGCGCTGCTCCGTGCGTTTTTTGAAAGACTTCGATTGCAGCGCAAGAGAGGAGATAAGCCCAAATGGAAAAAACCGCAGTAGTTACAGGTGCTTCCCGCGGAATTGGCGCTGCCATTGCCACGGCTTTGGGGGCTGATGGATACCGGGTGGCTGTTTGCTATCGCAGTCAAAGAGAAAAGGCTGAAGCAGTGTGCCGGGCGATTGTAGCAAACGGGGGGACGGCGGTTCCTTTTCAGGTGAATGTGGCGGAAGAGGAAAGTGTGCAGCGGTTGTTTCGTCAGGTTCGCGAAACGTTGGGGCCAACGGAGATTCTGATTAACAACGCGGGGATAGCACAGCAAAAGCTGTTTTCCGATTTGAGCACGTCCGAGTGGGATGAGATGTTTGCGGTTCATGTTCGTGGCGCCTTTTTGTGCTGCCGGGAAGCTCTGCCTGAGATGATCCGGCGCAAATGGGGAAGAATCGTCAATCTTTCCTCCATGTGGGGACAAGTAGGCGCTTCCTGCGAGGTGCATTACTCCGCGGCCAAAGCGGCGCTGATTGGCATGACAAAGGCGCTGGCGCAGGAGGAAGGCCCGAGTGGGATCACGGTCAACTGCGTTGCGCCGGGCGCGGTGGAAACGGATATGATGCGTTCTTTTTCGCAGGAGGATAAAGCGGTGCTGGCGGATGAAACGCCGCTCTGCCGCCTGGGAACACCGGAGGACGTGGCACAGGCGGTGCGCTTCCTTGTGTCGCCGGCAGCTTCCTTTATTACCGGGCAGGTGCTGGGCGTGAATGGCGGCTTCGTGATATAGCTTGAAACAAGGCTTGCCAAAGACGTCCCTTTGGGGTATGATAACAACGATATTGAAAAAAGGAGCTGAAGTCTCAATGAATATTTCGAAAGAGCTGACCATGGGTGAACTGCTGCGCACAGCGCAGGATAACGGTGTTTATGAAGCGGTTGTCAACGTGCTGCTGAGCGCGGGAATGCACTGCATCGGCTGCCCGTCGCACCAGTTTGAAACGCTGGAAGAGGCTTGCTATGTGCACGGCATTGACTCTGCGGAGCTGGTTTCCAAACTGGAGGCAGCCGTTGGTTGATCAGGTTCCGGTTCTGGATGCGCGCCTGTCTGC
The DNA here is from genome assembly GCF_045865535.1 of Owariibacterium komagatae. Classification (GTDB taxonomy): domain Bacteria; phylum Bacillota; class Clostridia; order Oscillospirales; family Ruminococcaceae; genus Ruthenibacterium; species Ruthenibacterium komagatae. Next base: position 625,372 of record NZ_AP031406.1, on the reverse strand, counting down.
TGCGGCCGCTTTTGTGCGGCCGGGCAGCACGGTAGCGGATATTGGCTGCGATCATGGAAAACTGTCAGCTTATCTGGCGGCGGCGAAAAACTGCCAGGTGATCGCGGCGGATATACGCCCGGCGCCTCTCGCACGTGCGCGGGAAACAATGCTTCGGTATGGTTGTGCGCAGCGTGTGGAGTGCAGATTGGGAGACGGCCTCTCCGTGCTTTCGGCGGGGGAGGTTCAGACGGTTGTGATTGCCGGGGTTTCGGGGATCACGGCGTGTGATATTGTTGAGGCGTGTCCGTTTCCATTGGAAATCGGCACGCGTTTTATTTTCGTGCCTCCAACCAAGCATGCGCATTTGCGCGGCTGGCTTTGGTCGCACGGCTTTTCATTGATCGACGAGACACCGGTGCTGGCAGCCGGACGGGTTTATACAGTGATGTGCTGGGAGTATACGGCTAAACCGGAAACGCACGATGCGTTTGCGTGCGCGGTGGGAAAGGCGGCCAAGCGGACAGAGGCGGCAGCGGCTTATTTGGGGCATGTGGCGCTTCTGGCGCGCAAGTATGCGCGGGGTGTCAAGGAGCCGGACCGGCAGGCGGATATCCTGGTATTGGCGAGCCGTATAGAACAGGAGGCAAGAAAATGCAGCGTGTGACCATGACGGAGGTTTATGAGGAAATCGGCCGCTGGGCCCCGTGGGACACAGCGGAAGAGTGGGACAATGTAGGCGTTCTGGTGCAGGGGCCGGACGAAGTCGTCACGGGTATATGCTGCATGCTGGATATTACACCGGAAGCTGTTGCGTGGGCGGCTGAAAAAGGATGCAACCTGGTTCTGTCGCATCATCCGGTGATTTTTCGTCCGATGAAGAAATTGTCGCGCGAAAGTGTTCCGGCTGTTTTGGTTCGGAATGGGGTCACCGCTTTGTGCGCCCATACCAATCTGGATAAGGCGCGGGGCGGCGTGTGTGAAACGCTGGCGCAACAACTCGGTCTGCGGAATATCCGTCCCGGTGAGGATTTCCTGTATTTTGGGGAACTGAAACAGCCGATGCCGCTGGCACAGTGGGCGGCGCACGTGAGAGACTCGCTGGATACATCGGTTGCCTGGACGGGAGAAGAGAAAACGGTTCGGACGGTAGCGGTTGTATCAGGTGCCGGCGGAGATTTTTGGCCGCAGGCACAGGCGGCTGGTGCAGACTGCTTGGTGACTGGAGAGATGAGCCATCACGAGGCACTGGATGCACAGCAGGCGGGCATGGCGGCGGTTGCGGCCACACATTACGGCACGGAAAAATGGATCGTGCCGGTGATGGCGGCGCGTCTGCACAAGCTGTTCCCGGAATTGCCGGTCTATGAATGGGATCGCCCGGAGCAGGGCGAATCCCATGATCCCTTTCAATATGAAACGAACTGAGAAGGAGAAGAGCGATGGCTTTGGATGCGGCTACCCTGTCTTTGACGGGAAGAGAGCTGGACGCGCGTTTGAAAGATGCGCGTATTGATAAAATTTTCGAGCCGACGCGGGATGAAGTAGTGCTGAATCTGCGTACGCGGACGGAGAACTTTCGGCTCTTTTTGTCTGCGCGTTCCGGTTCTGCGCGCGCATGCATCACCCAGGAGACGTTTGAGAATCCGGCAGTGCCGCCTTCGTTCTGCATGCTTCTGCGCAAGCATTTCACGGGCGGACGTCTGCTTTGTGTGCGCGGAATCCCCGACGAACGTATCCTGTTTTTTGATTTTCAGTGCACCAATGAAATGGGCGATACGGTGATCAACACCATTGCGGCGGAATTGATGGGGAGATACTCCAATCTGGTTTTGATTCAAAAAGAGAACAAAGCCAATCCCGCACAGGAAGGAAAAATCATCGATGCGTTGAAACGGGTGGACTTTGAGGACAGCGAGGTGCGGCAGTTGTTGCCGGGACTTCTTTATCAGCTTCCGCCCAAGCCTGTAAAGGCTTCGTTTTTGGATACGAGCGCAGTGGGTGTTGTGGCGGCGGTGACACAGAAGGAACTTCCGGTGGCGCAGGCGTTGATCAAAGTCACCGGCGGTGTGGGGCCGGTTGTTTGCCGCGAGGCGGCTTACCGGGCCTTTGGCCCCGATGAGAAAATCGGAACGGAACTGAATGAAGAGGAAAAGATGGCGTTGGTAAAGACCATCGAGCAGATTCAGACGCTGTATCGGCAGGGTGGAAGTCCCTGCGCTGTGCTTGTGGATGGCCGCCCTGTGGAGTTCAGTTTTTTGCCGTTGACGCAGTATGGCACACAGGCAGAGCATAAAACTTATGCCAGCTATTCGGCGCTGCTGGAAGGATATTACGCGGAAAAAGACAAGGCGGAACGACTGCGGCAAAAAAGTCGGGAACTGGCTAAAACCGTGCACAATCTCTATGAACGTGCTGTTCGCAAAGCGGCGGCCCGCCGTGAGGAACAGGCGCAAAGCGAGGCTTCGGATCAACTGCGAATCTACGGAGAATTATTGAGCGCGAATTTGTGGGCGATTCAGAAAGGCGCGCGGCAGGTGACGGTGACCAACTATTATGATGGAACGGATGTGACGATTCCTCTGGATGTGCGTCTTTCACCCAGTGCCAATGCGCAGAAATATTTTAAGGATTATAAAAAGAAGCAGACAGCAGCGCGCATGCTGAAGGATTTGATTGCGCAAAGCGATGCGGAGATTGCGTATCTGGAAACAGTTCGCTATGAGGTGGAAGCGGCGCAGGGCGAAGCGGCTCTGGGTGAGATCCGCCTGGAACTGAAAAATCAGGGTTATCTGAAGTATTACAAGCTTCGGGATAAAAAACAGAAGCCGGCGGATTTTCTCCGTTACCGTTCCAGCGATGGGTTTGAAATCCTGGTGGGGCGAAATAATACGCAGAACGATCGTCTGACGCTGAAGACGGCCCGGGGGCGCGACTGGTGGTTCCATGTGAAAAATGCTCCCGGCAGTCATGTGGTGGTCCTCAGTGAAGGAAAAGAAGTGCCGGACCGTACCAAGACCGAGGCGGCAATGCTGGCGGTTGTGCATTCCAGCCAGTCGGCTGGGGCAAAGGTGGCAGTGGACTATACCCAGGTGCGGAATGTGTGGAAGGCCAATGGTGCGAAACCGGGAATGGTTTTGTATGACACATACGAGACGACTTATATTACAGTAGAGGAACAGTCGCTTCCCGCCGCGGTCAAGTAAAAAGTGCATGCGCGGTTTTAACTTGACCGGCCGAATTTTGTGATTTGTGCAGGCAAACAAATTTTCAGAAAAAATTTCAGTAATTTCTTAAAAAACCCTTGCATTCTGCGAGGGTTTTTGCTATTATAATTAGGCGACTGCGAGTGCCCTGCATCTTCGCAGGGCAAAGATATGCGATGACGCGGGAGGTTGCCGTGCTCAGCCACGGGTTTTTCCGCCGAGTATGTCCGATCATTAGAACCGGGCGAACAAATACTGATGCGAAGGGTCAAGTTTGTGTGAGTTACTCCGCACAAACCAATGTCCATGTACTTTGCGGTAAGTGTGTCCGGGCGAACTGCACAGCGGTTCACCGGCTTTTCTGATGCAAAGGCGTGAAACACACGGCTCAGTGTTCAGTGTTTACAAAGCCCCCCTAAACAAATTTTATAGGAGGCGAAAGAAATGGCAGTCAAGGAGAAAATCAGGATTCGTTTGAAGAGCTACGATGCCACGATCATCGACAATGCGGCAGAGAAGATCGTCGAAACCGCCCGCCGTACCGGCGCCCGCGTTTCCGGCCCCATCCCTCTTCCCACTGAAAAAGAGATCGTCACCATCCTGCGCGCTGTGCACAAGGACAAAGACAGCCGCGAGCAGTTCGAAATGCGCACTCACAAGCGTCTGATCGACATCCTGAAACCGTCCAACAAGACGGTCGAGGCTCTCACGAGCCTGCAGCTCCCCGCCGGCGTTGATATCGAGATCAAGCTGTAATTCTTCTGTAAAAGGAAGATAATGCAGCAGGGCTCTCTCAATCAGCTCTGTTCGGAGAGGTCATGTTGGTGCCAAAGGGCATCAACCAATAACCTGTTAGGAGGCAAAAAGAAATGCAAAAAGGTATCATCGGCAAAAAGATCGGCATGACGCAGGTTTTTGACGAGAACGGCAAAGTGGTTCCCGTGACTGTGGTCGAGGCCGGCCCCTGCACAGTTGTGCAGAAGAAGACAGTGGAAAGCGACGGCTACGTTGCGGTTCAGCTGGGCTTTGGCGATATTTCCGCCAAGAAAGTAACGAAGCCCGCCAAAGGTCATTTTGACAAGGCGAACGTTGCTCCCAAGAAAACCCTGCGTGAGTTCCGTCTGGCGGACATCAGCGGCATGAACATCGGCGACATTCTGAAAGCGGATGTTTTTGCAGCGGGCGATCACATCGACGTGGTTGGCACCAGCAAAGGTAAAGGCCATGCCGGCACCATCAAGCGCTGGAACGGTCACCGTCTGCGTGAGAGCCACGGCACCGGCCCTGTTTCCCGTCACGCTGGTTCCATGGGCGCTTGCTCTTCTCCGTCCCGCGTGTTCAAAGGCAAGAAACTGCCTGGCCATCTGGGCGCCGAGCGCGTTACCGTGCAGAACCTGAAAGTCGTCAAGGTTGACGCAGAAAACAATCTGATCGCTATCAAAGGCGCGATCCCCGGCCCGAAGGGCAGCGTGGTTTGCATCACCGATAGCGTGAAAGCGTAAGAGGAGGAAAGCATCATGGCACAGTTTGACGTTTTGGATATGAACGGCAAGAAAGTTTCCACGATCGAGCTTTCCGACGCCGTCTTCGGCATCACTCCCAACGAGAAAGTGATGCACATGGCTATCGTTAACTTCCTGGCCAATCAGCGCCAGGGCACTCAGAGCACCAAGACCCGCAGCGAGGTTTCCGGCGGTGGCCGCAAACCCTGGCGCCAGAAAGGCACCGGCCGCGCTCGTCAGGGCTCTACCCGCAGCCCGCAGTGGACACACGGCGGCATCGCGCTTGGCCCCAAGCCCCGCGACTACTCCTTCCGTCTGAATAAGAAGGTAAAACGTCTGGCTCTGCTGTCTGCGCTGAGCAGCAAGGCACAGTCCGGCGAAATCGTTGTGGTCGACAAAATCGAGGCTGCCGAGTACAAGACCAAGACGGTTGCCAACATGCTGACGGCTGTCGGCGTTACGAAAAAAGCGCTGATCGTTACCCCGGCTGTGGATGCCAAGCTCGTGAAGAGCGCTGCCAACATCCCGGGCGTAAAGACCACCACTGCTGACAACATCAACACCTATGAAGTGCTGAACGGCGGCAAGTTCGTCATCAGCGTGGATGCTGCCAAGAAACTCGAGGAGGTATTTGCGTAATGAAAACTCCCGCTCAGGACATCATCCTCGCCCCGGTCATCACCGAGGCTTCCATGGCTGGCATCGCTGACAAGAAGTATTCCTTCAAAGTTGCGACCAACGCCACCAAAGTTGACATTGCCCGCGCTGCCGAAGAACTGTTCGGCGTGAAGGTCGCCAAGGTCAACACCATCTCCGTGCGCGGCCGTTATCGCCGCCAGGGTATGCACGCAGGTTACACTGCCGCTTCCAAGAAAGCGATCGTTACCCTTACCAAGGATTCCAAGGGCATCGAGTTCTTCGAGTCCATGATCTAAGCACGGGAGCCCGAGCAGGGCTCAGCTATGGAGATATGACTCCGATAACACATCATAAGAGAAAGAGGAAAAGACATGGCTATTAAAAAGTATAAACCGACTACGCCGGGTCGCCGTGGTATGACCACGACCGATTACAGCTGCCTGTCGAAAGTTGCGCCGGAGCGCAGCCTGCTGGAGCCGATGAAAAAATCCGCTGGCCGCAACAACACCGGTCGCATCACCGTCCGTCATCATGGCGGCGGCAACCGCACCAAATATCGTGTGATCGACTTCAAGCGCGACAAAGTGGATGTTCCCGCTACGGTCAAAACGCTGGAGTATGACCCGAACCGTTCTGCGCACATTGCGCTGCTGGAGTACGAGGATGGCGAAAAACGCTACATCATCGCTCCGGAAGGCCTGAAAGTGGGCGACACCGTGATGAGCGGCGCCAACGCCGACATCAAGCCGGGCAACTGCCTGCCGTTTGCCAACATCCCTGTTGGTACCATCATCCACAACATCGAGCTGTATCCGGGCAAGGGCGCTCAGCTGGTTCGCTCTGCCGGCAACATGGCTCAGCTGATGGCGAAAGAGGGCAAATATGCTCTGGTTCGTCTGCCGTCCGGTGAGATGCGCAACGTTCCCATGAACTGCGTGGCTACGGTCGGTCAGGTCGGCAACATCGATCACGAGAACGTGAACATCGGTAAAGCTGGCCGCAAGCGTCACATGGGCTGGCGTCCCACGGTTCGCGGTTCTGTCATGAACCCCTGCGATCACCCGCACGGCGGCGGTGAGGGCAAGAGCCCGGTTGGCCGTCCCGGCCCTGTTACCCCGTGGGGCAAACCTGCTCTGGGTTACAAGACCCGCAAACATCATGCGCGCAGCGATAAGTTCATCGTGAAACGCGCCAACTCGAAATAAGGAGGAGAGCTGACATGGGCAGAAGTGTTAAAAAAGGACCTTTCGTACAGCCGGTGCTGCTCAAACGCGTGAAAGCGATGAACGAAGCTGGTGAAAAGAGAGTGCTCAAAACCTGGAGCCGCTCCTCTACGATTTTCCCGGATTTCGTCGGCCACACCTTCGCGGTGCATGACGGCCGCAAGCACGTTCCCGTTTATGTGACCGAGGATATGGTCGGCCACAAGCTGGGCGAGTTCGCGCCGACCCGCACGTTCAAAGGTCATGCCGGCGGCAAGACGACCGGTAAATAAAGGATAGGAGAGGATTACAAATGGAAGCAAGGGCACATCTTAGATACGCCCGCATCGCGCCCCGCAAGGTTTCCGTCGTGCTGGATCTCATCCGCGGACAGGAAGTCGACAAGGCGCTGGCGATTCTGCAGTACACCCCGAAGGCCGCCTCTGAGCTCCTTTACAAGCTGGTGAAATCTGCTGCCGCCAATGCGGAAAACAACCACAACATGGACAAAAACAACCTGTATGTTGCTGAGTGCTTTGTCACTCCCGGCCCGACGCTGAAACGCGTCATGCCTCGCGCACAGGGCCGTGCGTACAGAATCCTCAAGAGAACCAGCCACATCACGGTCGTTCTCAAAGAGAAAGAGTAAGGAGGTTAAGCAGTATGGGTCAGAAAGTCAATCCCCACGGCATCCGCGTGGGCGTCATTAAAGATTGGGACAGCCGCTGGTACACCTCCAAACGTGACTTCGGCGATACCCTCGTTGAGGACTACAAAATCCGCAAAGTGCTGAAAAAACAGCTGTACAATGCGGGCGTCCCCAAAATTGAGATTGAGCGCACCTTCGACAGCCAGACCGGCAAACCCCGCGTTCGTGTTACCATTCACTGCGCCAAACCCGGCATGGTGATCGGCAAAGGCGGCGCTGAGAAAGAGAAGCTGCAGGCTCAGCTCACCAAAATGATCAACAAGGATGTTTATGTGAACATCGTTGAGGTCAACAACATCTCCACCAACGCTCAGCTGGCTGCTGAGGACGTTGCTGCTCAGCTGGAGCGCCGCGTTTCTTTCCGTCGTGCGGTTAAAATGTGCATGCGCAATGCCATGAGCCCCCGCCGCGGCACCGGTGCTGTTCCCGCCAAGGGCATCAAAATCCAGGTCGGCGGCCGTCTGGCCGGCGCGGACATCGCCCGCAGCGAGCACTATCATGAGGGTACCATTCCTCTGCAGACTCTGCGCGCTGACATCGACTACGGCTTTGCCGAGGCGAACACCACTTATGGTAAGATCGGCGTAAAAGTCTGGATCTACAAAGGTGAAGTGCTGAAAGGCGCGAAACCCGCTCCCCGCAAGGAGACATCCCGCAAAGAAGGAGGCAACAAATAATGTTACTGCCGAAACGCGTAAAATACCGTCGTGTTCAGCGCGGCCGCATGAAAGGCAAAGCGATGCGCGGTAATACAGTTTCTCAGGGCGAGTATGGCATTGTTGCCCTCGAGCCCTCTTGGATCACTTCCAACCAGATCGAAGCCGCCCGTATTGCCATGACGCGTTATATCAAGCGCGGTGGTAAAGTCTGGATCAAAATTTTCCCGGACAAACCCGTTACCGAGAAACCGGCCGAGACCCGCATGGGTTCCGGTAAAGGTAGCCCCGAGTACTGGGTGGCCGTTGTGAAACCCGGCCGTGTCCTGTTTGAGCTGGCTGACGTCAGCGAAGAAGTTGCTCGCGAGGCTCTGCGCCTGGCGGCTCACAAACTGCCTGTCAAGTGCAAGTTTGTCAAACGTGAGGAGGTCGAATAAGCATGAAAGCAGCTGAACTGCGCGAAATGAGCGCTGCCGAACTGACCAAAAAGCTGGGCGAGCTGAAAGAAGAGCTGTTCAACCTTCGCTTCCAGCACGCCATCAACCAGCTGGATAACCCCGGCCGGATCGAGACCGTCAAAAAAGACATTGCCCGCATCAAAACTGTGATGCGCGCCAATGAGCTGAAAGACGCACAATAAGGAGAGGGAGGAAAGACATGGAACGCAATTTGAGAAAGACCCGCGTGGGTGTGGTTGTGTCCGACAAAATGGATAAAACCGTTGTTGTCGCCGTGAAAGACAGCGTGCAGCACCCTCTCTACAAAAAGATCATGAAGCGCACCGTGAAGTTCAAAGCTCACGACGAAAACAATGAGTGCGGCGTGGGCGACCGCGTGATGATCATGGAGACTCGTCCCCTGAGCAAAGACAAGCGCTGGAGACTGGTCAAGATCGTCGAGAAGGCGAAATAACACAGCTTTGAAAGGAGATTCTGTCTTATGGTACAGATGCAAAGCTATCTCAAAGTTGCCGACAACACCGGTGCGAAAGAAATTATGTGCATTCGTGTGCTGGGCGGCTCCCGCAAGAGATATGCCGGCATTGGCGATGTGATCGTGGCTTCGGTCAAGAAAGCAGCGCCCAATGGCACAGTGAAAAAAGGCGATGTGGTCAAGGCTGTGGTCGTTCGCAGCAAACAGGGCCTGCGCCGTGAGGATGGTTCCTACATCCGCTTCGATGAGAACGCCGCGGTGATCATCCGCGAAGACAAAAACCCGAGAGGCACCCGTATTTTTGGGCCGGTCGCCCGCGAACTGCGCGATTGCGGCTATCTGAAAATCGTCAGCCTTGCTCCGGAATCGCTGTAAGGAGGTTTTACAAGAATGGCAAAAGTTCATGTTAAAACCGGCGACACCGTTATGATTATCAGCGGCAAAGACCGCGGTAACTCTGGTAAGGTTTTGCAGGTCAGCCCCAAGGAAGGCAAAGTCATCGTGGAAGGCCGCAATATGGTGACCAAACACGTCAAACCCCGCCGTCAGGGCGAGCAGGGTGGCATTGTCAAAGCCGAGGGCGCGCTGTATGCCGATAAGGTGATGCCGGTGTGCCCCAAGTGCGGCAAGGCCACGCGTGTGGGCCACACGGAAAAAGATGGTAAAAAAGTACGCGTCTGCAAAAAATGCGGCGCCGAGTTTTAAGGAAAGGGAGTAGAAACACATGGCAAGATTACAGGAAACCTACGCCAAGGAAATTGCTCCCGCTCTGATGAAGAAATTCAGCTACAAAAGCGTGATGCAAATCCCGAAGCTCGACAAGGTCGTCATCAACGTTGGCTGCGGCGAAGCCCGTGACAACCCCAAGATCATGGATGCGATCCTGTCTGATCTGAGCAAAATCACCGGCCAGAAACCGGTCGTCTGCAAAGCCAAAAAGAGTGTTGCAAACTTCAAACTGCGTGAAGGCATGCCCATCGGTGCGAAAGTCACCCTGCGCGGCGAGCGTATGTATGAGTTTGTGGATCGCTTCTTCAGCGTGGCTCTGCCCCGTGTTCGCGACTTCCGCGGCATCAACGGCAACTCCTTTGATGGTCGTGGCAACTATTCCTGCGGCGTGAAAGAACAGCTGATTTTCCCCGAGATCGACTACGATAAGATCGATGCGATCCGCGGCATGGATATCTGCTTTGTAACCACCGCAAAGACCGACGAAGAGGCCAAAGAGCTGCTCAAGCTCATGGGCGCTCCGTTCGCTAACTAAGGGAGGGCATGAGATTTGGCTAAGACAAGCATGAAAATCAAACAGCAGATGGCGCCGAAGTTCAGCACCCGTGCTTACAACCGTTGCAAAATCTGCGGCAGACCCCACGCCTACCTGCGCAAATACGGTGTTTGCCGTATCTGCTTCCGCGAGCTCGCTTACAAAGGCGAGATCCCCGGCGTGAAAAAGGCCAGCTGGTAATCAGCGGCATCCCGACGCAGAATTTACAATTTGAGCACTGATGTAATGAATCAAGGAGGTTAGTGGCAAATGCAAATCACCGATCCTATCGCGGACCTGCTGACACGCATCCGCAACGCCAGCACTGCCAAACACCCTTCTGTGGACATTCCCGCTTCCAACCTGAAAAAGGCGATTGCCAACATCCTGTTGGAGGAAGGTTATGTGAAGGGCGTCCAGGTCATCGAGGATGACAAACAGGGCGTAATCCGCATCACTTTGAAATACACCGAGACCGGCGCTTCCGTTATCACGGGCATCCGCCGCGTTTCCAAGCCCGGCCTGCGCATCTACACCAACTGTGAAGATATGCCGAAGGTTATGAAAGGCCTGGGCACTGCGATCATCTCCACTTCGAAAGGCGTTATGACCGATAAGGCCGCCCGCAAAGCAAACGTCGGCGGCGAAGTCCTCGCCTTCGTGTGGTAAGAAAGGGGCATAGACAATGTCGAGAATTGGAAGAAAACCCATCGTCATCCCGGCTGGCGTTGAGGTCACTGTCAATGGCCAGAACGTCACCGTGAAGGGCCCCAAAGGCACCCTCAATTCCAACATCCATCCCATGATCACTGCGAAAGTGGAGAATGGTGAAGTAGTGGTGACCCGTCCGAATGACGAGAAAGAAGCACGCAGCCTGCATGGCTTGACTCGCACCAACATCCAGAACATGGTGGAAGGTGTGACCCACGGCTTCAAGAAAGAGCTGGAGATCCAGGGCGTTGGTTATCGTGCTGCGAAGCAGGGCAAAGACCTGGTCATGAACCTGGGCTTTTCTCATCAGGTTGTGATGCCGGAACCCGAAGGCATCACCATTGAGGTACCGGATCCTCTGAAGATCGTGATCAACGGCATCGACAAACAGCGTGTCGGCCAGTTTGCCGCGGAAGTGCGCGAGAAGCGTCCGCCCGAACCCTACAAGGGCAAAGGCATCCGCTATGTGGGCGAGTATGTGGCTCACAAAGAGGGCAAAGCCGGCAAGGGCGCAAAATAAGGTAAGGAGTGAAAGACAATGGTCAATAAACCGGATAAGAACGTCGCTCGTCTGCGTCGTCACCGCCGCGTTCGCGGCAAAATCTCCGGCACTGCACAGTGCCCGCGTCTGGATGTGTTCCGCTCCTCCAAACATATTTATGCCCAGCTCATCGATGACGTGGCCGGCGTGACGCTCGCCAGCGCATCCAGCATGGATAAAGATTTTGAAGGTTTCGGCGGCAACATCGAGGCGGCCACCAAAGTTGGCAAGGCAATTGCCAAGAAAGCTGCCGAGAAAGGCATCACGAAAGCGGTTTACGACCGCGGCGGCTTTGTGTATCACGGCCGTGTAAAGGCTTTGGCTGAGGGTGCCCGTGAGGGCGGCCTGGAGCTGTAAGGAGGATACAAATGGAAATGATTGACGCATCCACTTTGGATTTACAAGAGAAGGTTGTTGCCATCAACCGTGTATCCAAGACCGTTAAGGGCGGCCGAATCTTTAAGTTCTCCGCTCTGGTCGTTGTCGGCGACGGCAACGGCATCGTGGGTTTCGGTTTGGGTAAAGCGGGCGAGGTTCCCGAGGCAATTCGCAAAGGCTGCGAGGATGCCAAGAAGAACCTGCATCGCATTGCTCTGAAAGGCACCACCATTCCTCACGAGACCGTCGGTGTGTTTGGCGCTGGCCGTGTGCTGCTGCGTCCGGCTCCCGAAGGTACCGGCGTAATCGCCGGCGGTGCGGTTCGCGCCGTTCTGGAAGTCGCTGGCATCAAGGACATCCGTACCAAATGTCAGCGCACCAACAACCCCTGCAACGTAGTGACTGCTACGATGAATGGCCTTTGCAGCCTGCAGAGCGCCGAGCAGGTGGCTGCAAAGCGCGGCAAGACCGTGCAGGAAATTTTGGGTTAAGGAGGCAGTGAATCATGGCTGAAGAGAAAGTGACAGTGGTCGAGCAGGCCGCTGAGGAGAAAAAGGCTCCTGCCAAAAAGGCTCCGGCTAAGAAAACTGCCGCTAAGCCCGCTGCAAAAAAGGCACCTGCCAAAGCTAAAGCTGCGGCTAGCCTCACCATCAAGCTCACCAAGAGCCTGATCGGCCGTTCTAAAAATCAGATTGCCACCGCGCAGAGCCTGGGCCTGAAGAGGGTCGGCGATGTGACTGTGCAGCCTGACAACACGGCTACCAATGGCAAAATCAACAAGATCTCTCACATGGTAGAGGTCACCAAAGCGTAAAAGCAAGGAGGTGCACACACAATGATGCTTCATGAATTAAAGCCCGCTGAGGGCGCAAGCAAAGCTGCCAAGCGCAAAGGCCGCGGCGCTGGTTCTGGCAACGGCAAGACTGCCGGTTATGGTCACAAAGGCCAGAAAGCTCGTTCCGGCGTTAAGAAGGCTGGCTTTGAAGGCGGCCAGATGCCGCTGCAGCGCCGTTTGCCGAAGCGTGGCTTCAACAATATTTTCGCAACGGTGTATGCTACTGTTAAAGTAAGCGATCTCGAGAAATTCGAGGCCGACAGCGTGGTCGACGTCAATGCGCTGCTGGAGAAAGGCATTATCAAAAAATCTCTGGACGGCGTGAAAGTGCTGGGCAATGGGGAGCTGTCCAAGCCCCTGACCGTGAAACTCAACGCTTACACTGCTTCCGCAAAGGAAAAAATTGAGAAAGCAGGCGGGAAGGCTGAGGTGATCTGATCGTGTTCGATACTTTCAGAAACGCCTGGAAGATTCAGGATCTTCGCAAGAAAATCCTCTACACGGTGATGGTCATCGTGGTCTTCCGTCTCGGCTGTGCCATTCCGGTTCCGTTCATCCGGCCTGAAGCTCTTCAGGCCTGGGTGGGGGAGACGGGCAACTTGCTCGGCTACATCGACATGCTGACCGGCGGTGCGTTTGCCCGCTGCACGCTGTTCGCGCTGAGCGTTACGCCTTACATCAACGCCTCCATCATCATTCAGTTGCTGACTGTGGCGATTCCTGCTCTGGAGCAGCTGGCGAAGGAAGGCGAAGAGGGACGTAAAAAGTTGACGCGCATCACTCGCTATGTAGGTGCGGGAATCGGCTTCGCTCTGGCGATCGCCTATTACTTCCTGCTCCGCGGACAGGGCGCTCTGTTGTACACAGAGGGTGCTTCCGCCTGGTTCAGCGCGGTTGTCATCGTTTTGACCTTTACGGCCGGTTCGCTGTTGATTCAGTGGCTGGGTGAGCAAATCGATGTAAAGGGCATCGGCAACGGCATTTCGCTGTTGATCTTTGCCGGTATCATTTCTCGCTGGAGCAGCGTTTTCACTTCCGCGAAAAATTATCTGGATTTGGCTGCGGAAGGCGAGACCAAGTATTATTTCTTTCTGCCGCTGATCGTGGTCCTGGTACTTGCGGTGATCGTCTTCATCGTAATCCTGAACGCAGCAGAGCGCCGCATTCCGGTGCAGTATGCAAAACGCGTTGTGGGCCGCAAGATGTACGGCGGACAATCCACTCATATTCCCATCAAAGTGAATATGAGCGGTGTTATGCCCATCATCTTTGCTTCGTCTCTGATCTCCATCCCCGGAACCATTGGTTCGTTCTTCCCGACGCTGTATGACAGCACGGTGCATCCGGTCTGGGCGGCGATCCTGGGGGCGTTCCAGTACAGTGGCTGGGCTTATGCAGTGATTTACTTCCTGCTGATCATTGGATTCAACTACTTCTATGTTGCAATCCAGTACAATCCGGTTGAGATTGCCAACAATCTGCGCAACAACAACGGAACGGTGCCGGGCTATCGTCCCGGAAAGCCGACCAGCGATTTCATTACGCGGGTTTTGGGCAAGATCACATTGGTGGGCGCTCTGTTCCTGGGCATCGTTGCAGTTATGCCGATCGTCCTGGGCGCAGTCTCCGGCATGAACATCGCTTTGGGCGGCACCAGCCTGCTGATCGTTGTCGGCGTGGCTCTGGATACCTCCAGAAGCCTTGAGTCCTACATGCTGATGCGCCACCACAAGGGATTCCTTGAATAATCCAAACTCAGTACGTCAGGGGGAAAAGGTAATATGAAACTGATCCTTTTGGGCGCGCCTGGCGCCGGTAAAGGCACGCAGGCTGAGGTCGTTTGCGAAAAGCTGGCGATTCCCGCCATCAGCACCGGCAACATTCTTCGCGAAGCGATGAAAAATGAAACGGAGATGGGCGTAAAGGCCAAAGCCTATATCGACTCCGGCGCGCTTGTCCCCGATGACGTGATCATCAGCATCATCAAAGAGCGTCTGGCGCAGGACGACTGCAAAAACGGTTTCATTCTCGACGGCGTGCCCCGTACGGTGGCACAGGCCGAAGCGCTGGAAGCCATGGGAATTGAAATCGACAAAGTCGTGGACATTGAAGTGTCCGATGAGACAATCGTCAAACGCCTGTCCGGTCGCCGCGTCTGCTCCGCTTGCGGGGCAAGCTACCACACCATTTACAAACCCAGCGCAAAGCCGGACGAGTGCGACCGCTGCGGCGGAAGCCTGATCGTTCGGAAAGATGACGAGCCCTCTACGATTCTGGAGCGCCTGAAGGTGTATCACGAGTTGACAGAGCCGCTGGTTGACTTTTACAGAGCGCGCGGCAAACTGGTGGTCGTGGAAGGACAGGAGGAAGTGGCAGATACCACGAAACTTCTGTTCGAGAAACTGGGGGTCTGAGCGTGATACAGCTTAAAACGGCAAAAGAGATTTCTGAAATGCGACTTGCATGTCAAATCTCTGCGGAAGTTCTGAAACTTGCCGGCGAGGCTGTGAAACCTGGTGTTACAACTGCTCAGATCGACAAGGTTATTTACAACTATATCGTCAGCCAGGGAGCAAAGCCAAACTTTAAAGGGTATGGTGGTTTTCCGGGTTCGGCATGTATTTCCGTGAACGACACGGTGATTCATGGCATTCCCTCAAAGCATATTGTTCTTCAGGAAGGCGATATTGTCTCAATTGACACCGGAGCTGCTGTGCATGGATGGAATGGAGACAATGCCGCGACTTTTGCCTGCGGAGCGGTTTCCGATCGCGCACAACGCATCATGGATGTCACAAAAGAGGCACTTGCTCGGGGAATCGCGGCTGCACAGCCGGGCAACAGAGTAGGTGACATCGGTGCTGCGGTGCAGCAGTATGTGGAGAGCGAAGGATACTCCGTGGTCCGCACTTATGTGGGACATGGCGTTGGCCGTGACATGCACGAAGATCCGGAAGTTCCCAACTTTGGCACGCCGGGACGCGGCCCTCGCCTTGTGCCCGGTATGGTGATTGCCATTGAACCGATGGTCAATGAGAAAAGCCATGTTGTAACAACACTGTCGGACGGCTGGACCGTGAAGACAGTGGATGGCGGGTTGTCTGCTCACTTCGAGCATACGATCGCCATTACACAAAACGGCCCTGTCATCCTGACCAAAGGCCGGGAAGGGCACGTATGAACGACAAACAACTCAGTAGAGCGCTTGCTGCTCATGCTTCAAGCGCGCAGGGAGGGTAAAAAGCTTGTCAAAAGAAGATGTTATCGAAGTAGAAGGTACCGTAGTCGAGGCAATGCCGAACGCCATGTTCCTGGTTGAGATCCAAGGCGGGCACCGGCTGCTGGCTCACATTTCCGGCAAGCTGCGCATGAATTTCATTCGCATCCTGCCCGGAGACAAGGTCACACTTGAGATGAGCCCCTACGATTTGACGAAGGGCCGCATCACATGGCGCTCGAAATAATCGTGCGCAGCAAGTAAGGAGGTTACAAACATGAAGGTGAAACCTTCCGTAAAACCCATTTGCGAAAAATGCAAAGTCATCAAGCGCAAAGGCCGCGTGATGGTCATTTGCCAGAATCCGAAACACAAACAGCGCCAGGGCTAAGCCCGAACTCCGTTTGCCGGTTACTATCCCGCCGGTTTTTCGGTTGAAAGCATAAAGGGATAAATCATTCAGGAGGTGCTTATACAATGGCACGTATCGCCGGAGTTGACTTGCCCAAAGAGAAGCGAGTCGAAATTGGCCTCACTTATATCTATGGCATTGGTCGCAGCGCCGCTAGCGAGATCCTGGCTGCTACCAAGATCAATCCCGATACTCGAGTGAAGGACTTGACAAAAGACGAAGAAGCTCTTATCCGTGATTACATCGATAAAAACTTCACCGTTGAAGGCGACCTGCGCCGCGAAACCGCGCTGGACATCAAACGTTTGATCGAGATCCAGTGCTATCGTGGTACGCGTCACCGCAAAGGCCTGCCCGTGCGTGGTCAGCGTTCTAAAACGAATGCCCGTACCCGCAAAGGCCCGAAACGCACAGTAGCCAACAAGAAGAAGTAATCCAGAGGAGGACAGTAGAATGGCAACAAAAGCCGCTGCTAAAAAGGGTGCTCCCGTGCGTGGCAAACGCCGTGAGCGCAAAAATATTGAACGTGGCTGCGCGCATATCCAGAGCACATTCAATAACACCATTGTCACCATCACCGACGTACAGGGCAATGCGGTGTCGTGGGCCAGCGCTGGCGGCCTCGGTTTCCGAGGTTCCCGTAAATCCACTCCGTTTGCTGCGCAGACCGCCGCTGAAACTGCTGCGAAAGCCGCTATGGAGCATGGCATGAAATCCGTCGAGGTCTATGTGAAGGGCCCTGGTTCCGGACGTGAGGCCGCGATCCGCGCTCTGCAGGCCACGGGTCTGGAGGTCAATATGATTAAAGACGTGACCCCCATTCCGCACAACGGCTGCCGCCCGCCGAAACGCCGTCGTGTATAATCGAAAGGAGAAAATAAGTTATGGCTAAGAATATGCAGCCGATCGCCAAACGCTGCCACGCTCTGGGCATTTCTCCTGCTGTTATGGGATATGCGAAGAAAACCACGAATCGTAATCCGGGCAGCCAGATGAGAAAGAAGAAGAGCGAGTATGCCCTTCAGCTGGCTGAGAAGCAGAAGGTCAAATTCGTATATGGCGTCATGGAGCGTCAGTTCCGCTCCTATTACGAGAAGGCCAGCAGAATGCCCGGCAAAACCGGTGAAAATCTGCTGATCCTGGTGGAGCGCCGTCTGGACAACGTGGTGTACCGTCTGGGCTTTGCAGCTACCCGCCGCGAGGCTCGTCAGCTGGTCAACCATGCTCACTTCACCGTAAACGGCAAGAAGGTCAACATTCCTTCTTACCTGGTAAAACCCGGTGACGTTGTGGAAGTTGCTCCTTCCAGCCGTTCCTCTGTGAAATTCAGCAAACTGACGGGTGAGGATGCTCCCGTTGTGCTGCTGCCGCAGTGGCTGTCCCGCGAGAAGAACTCTCTGAAGGGCACTGTCACTCAGATGCCGGTCCGTGAGGACATCGACCTGCCGGTCGAGGAGCATTTGATCGTCGAGTTGTACTCCAAATAATCCCCGGAAACCTCATCCCCGCATGCAACCAAAAGAGCAGGCCGCTTGCGGCCTGCTGATCAAAGGAGGGTTTACCAATGATGGAGATCGAGAGACCCAGAATCGACACAGCGAGCCTGTCCGCAGACGGCCGTTACGGCAAGTTTGTGGTGGAGCCGCTGGAGCGTGGTTTCGGTACAACTTTAGGCAACAGCCTGCGCCGTGTGCTGCTTTCCAGCCTGCCTGGCGTTGCGGTTACCAGCATGAAAATCGACGGTGTTGTCCATGAGTTTTCTACCATCGAGGGTGTGAAAGAGGACGTCACCGAGATCGTGCTGAACATCAAAGGCATTACGGCGAAGCTTTATACCGACAGTCCCAAAACCGTGCGCATTGAGGCCACGGGAGAGGGAGAGGTAACTGCCGGCAGCATTCAGCAGGATGCTGAAATTGAAGTGTTGAACCCCGACTGGCACATTGCCACTTTGGCAGAAGGCGCCAAGCTCGTGATGGAGCTGACCTTCGACAAAGGGCGCGGTTATGTGCCTTCCGAGCGCAATAAGGCGAATGCCGAACAGGCTTCCCTGGGCGCTCTGCCGGTTGACAGCATTTATACGCCGGTGCTGAAGGTCAACTATACGGTTGAAAATACCCGTGTTGGCCAGATCACCGACTATGATAAGCTGACCATCGAAGTATGGACGGATGGCACCATCAGCGCCAAAGAGGCTGTGAGCCTGGCAGCGCGCATCATGACCGAGCACCTGAACCTGTTTGTGACTTTGTCGCAGGAGGCCATGGATGCAGAGATCATGGTGGAGAAAGATGACAAGGGCAAAGAGAAAGCTTTGGAGATGACCATTGAAGAGCTGGATCTGAGCGTGCGTTCTTTCAACTGCCTGAAGCGGGCCGGAATCAACACGGTGGAAGATCTGATCAACAAATCTGAAGACGAGATGATGAAAGTGCGTAACCTCGGCCGCAAGAGCCTTGAGGAAGTCATCGCAAAGCTGGATTCGCTCGGCTTTAAACTGACGAAAGACGACGAATAACTGCAAAGGAGTGAATTGGGATGCCCGGTACCAGAAAACTTGGCAGAACCAGCGACCACCGCAGAGCTATGCTGCGTGCTATGGTTACCTACCTGTGCGAGACAGGCAAGATTGAAACCACTGTTACGCGTGCGAAAGAGGTGCGCGCAATGGCTGAGAAAATGATTACTCTTGGCAAGCGTGAGGATCTGCACGCAAAACGCCAGGTCTTTTCCTTCATTACGAAAGAGACTGTTGCGAAAAAGGTAATTGATGAGCTCGGCCCCAAATATGCGGATCGTGACGGCGGTTATACCCGCATCATCAAAACTGGCGTTCGCCGTGGTGACGCCGCTGAGATGGCGATCATCGAGCTGGTTTAATTTCAAAAAAGAGAAAGCACTTCGGGAGACCGAAGTGCTTTTTTATTGCGGATAAGAAAAATGGCTTTTCGGTAAAATATTCGCCTTTATGCAAAATTTACAGGTTAAAAAGGGAAGAGAACAGCGAATCAGCGAGCGATGGAACGGAAATAATCAAATAAGTCGGAACGTTTCCCAGGTCTTTATTGATTCTTAATGAATTTTGTAGTAAAATAATAACACTTATACTGTGTTATTGCGCCGATTTTTCGGCGATGATGAATAAAGATTGGTGATTTTTTTGTTAACAGCTATTACAGAGTTTGCGCAGAAATTCCGCAAACAGATCCTGGTTGCGTTTGATATTGTTGTCGTGACATTTTCCTATATTCTTCCCTGGATTATGATCAATGGAAGAACGTCCTTTTCGGAACACAACAGCCTTTTGGTAGCCAGCTGCTTTTTCTTTGTATGCTGCTATGAGATCGTTTACGGCCTGATGGGAATGTACGACAGCCTGTGGCGCTATGCTGAGATCGTAGAGTTTTTCAGGCTGTGTCTTGCTTCCGGTCTGGCAGTGGGATTGTTTGTAATAGGAACCTTGCTGATGTTCACCGAGCGGCGGGTCCCTACCTCCATTTACTTTCTAAGCGCGCTGTTTGCCTCGTCGCTTACGCTTTATTCACGCCTGACGTATCGCATGTATCGCAATACAACGCTGAGTAAGCGCAAAAAGGCCAGTCGGCGTACATTGATGATCGGTGCAGGTGATGCGGCCTCCACTTTGCTGCATGAGGTCTTTAAAAACAAGTCTCCGGACATGAACATCATCTGCTGTGTGGATGACGCGCCGGAGAAAGTGGGTCGTTCCATCATGGGAGTTCGCATTATGGGAACCACGGAAGATATTCCCGAGCTGGTGGACCGGTGCGAGATCGAAACGATTCTTTTGGCGATCCCAACGGTAGATGATGCCAACAAAAAGCGAATTCTCAGTATTTGCAATAAAACCAAATGCAATGTGCGGATTTTGCCGGACATTGTAAAAATGATCAAAGACGGAAAAGACTTTTTGTCCCGTGTGCGTGATGTACGCGTAGAAGATGTTCTGGGACGGGATGAGATTGAGTTGACAGACCTTTCCAGTTCTCTGACCAAAGGAAAAGTGGTTTTGGTAACAGGCGGCGGCGGTTCCATAGGGTCCGAACTTTGCCGGCAGATTGCCTCCTGTGAGCCGCAGCAGCTCATTATCCTGGACATTTATGAGAACAGTGCTTATTCCATTCAGCAGGAATTGCGCCGCACTTATGGGGACAAGCTCAATTTGGAAGTATGCATCGCTTCGGTGCGCGACTCCAAAAAGATAGATGCCCTGTTCCAGCGTTACCATCCCAACGTGGTGTTTCACGCAGCGGCTCATAAGCACGTGCCGCTGATGGAGGACGCACCGGAAGAAGCGGTTAAAAACAATGTATTTGGCACGTATAATGTGGCTTTGTGCGCGGAAAAATACGGTGCAGAGCGTTTTGTTTTGATTTCTACGGACAAGGCGGTCAACCCGACCAACGTCATGGGTGCGACCAAACGTCTGTGCGAGATGATTGTGCAGGCGCTGGCGCAGAAAAGCAAGACCAAATTTGTGGCTGTGCGTTTTGGAAACGTTCTGGGCTCCAATGGGTCGGTCCTTCCGCTCTTTAAGGAGCAGATTGCATCCGGTGGTCCGCTGACGGTGACGCATCCCGATATTGTTCGTTACTTTATGACCATTCCTGAGGCAGTTCGTCTTGTGCTGGAGGCTGGAGCAATGGGCGACGGCGGGGATATCTTTGTTTTGGATATGGGCAATCCGGTCAAGATTCTGGATTTGGCCGAGAACCTGATCAAACTTTCCGGCTTCATTCCCTACAAAGACATTGAAATCAAGTTTACGGGCCTGCGTCCTGGCGAGAAGTTGTACGAGGAATTACTGATGGACGAGGAAGGGCTCCGGAAGACGGATAATAAGAAAATCTTCGTAGGCTCGCCTTTGAAATTGAACAAAGACACATTTTTTGATCATCTGGCAACATTGAAGCAGATTGCCTATACAAATAACAGCGACAATTTGGTGCAGGCGCTGATTGATTTGGTGCCTACCTTCCATCACGAAGAACATCGCTATCAATAAAGGGGGAGCCGGATGTACCGGAGAGGAATCAAGCGGGCTTTGGATTTTATTTTATCGCTGTGCGGGATTGTGGTGCTTTCACCTGTGCTGGCGGTGATTGCCCTGTGGGTCAAACTGGATTCACCTGGCCCGGTTTTCTTTCGCCAGAAACGGGTGGGGAAGGATAAAACGTTTTTCTCAATTTTGAAGTTTCGCACCATGTATGCAGATACGCCGAAAGACGTTCCCACGCATCTGCTGAAAAATCCGGATGCAATGATCACACGCAGCGGTCGTTTCTTGCGGCGGACCAGTCTGGATGAACTTCCGCAGATGTTCAACATTCTGCGCGGGCAGATGAGCGTGGTGGGACCGCGCCCTGCACTTTGGAATCAGGATGACCTGATTGCAGAGAGAGACAAGTACGGGGCCAATGCGTTGGTGCCCGGCTTGACAGGCTATGCGCAGGTAAATGGCCGGGACGAACTTCCGATTCCGGTCAAAGCAGAGCTGGATGGTTATTATGCAAACCATCTTTCCTTTGTGCTGGATGTAAAAATCTTTTTTAAAACCATTGCCAATGTCCTTCACGAAGATGGTGTCGTGGAAGGCGGAACACAGGGGAAATAATAAAAGCACGCGGCTACAATCAGCCGCGTGCTTTTTTATTATTTGGAAGCTCTGCATCAGTCATCGTCCTGTGTAAGGTGTTTGAGAACTTGCGCATAAAGAATATCTCCGCTTTCCACAAAGCGTTCCCGCGCAAGCATGGCGCTGAGGTGATCGGGCATATACAGAGAAAGTGTAAACATCTCCCGGTCACGGTCCACAATACTGCACCGAACGGTATAACCATCGCCGCACGGAGCGATTTCAGCTTTGTGCTGCGCGCTCTTTTGGGCGAACAACTGTGCACGAACCACAGCGCGTGTGGCTGCTTCCCGCACACTCCGGGGAACATCGCTCGCCAGAGTATCGGCTACATCTTTGCCGGCAGGAAGGAGAACGTAGCGTCCGTTTTCAACCCCGATCAGCCCTTGGCTGCACAGTTCGGAAAGATTGGAAGCAAGCTCAAAATAGTTTACCAATTCTTCGCTGAGCAGGGCGTTTTCCAGTTCGCTTTGGGAAAGGGGAGCGGTCGAGTTTTTAATCAAATAGCACAGCAGAATGCGTATTTCAGTGGATGTCGTAAGACCGCCCGGCCGTACGCCGGCGGTAAACGCATTATGAGTCATAACGTTCCTCCCTGTTGAATCTTTCCTTTTTATCATACCCCATTCCCTCAAAAATGTAAACAAAATCCGAAAGCGATT
The DNA here is from genome assembly GCF_045865535.1 of Owariibacterium komagatae. Lineage (GTDB taxonomy): Bacteria > Bacillota > Clostridia > Oscillospirales > Ruminococcaceae > Ruthenibacterium > Ruthenibacterium komagatae. Next base: position 602,870 of record NZ_AP031406.1, on the reverse strand, counting down.
ATACCGATGGAGTAAAAATCGTTTCGATTTTGTGCGGTGCATTCGGGCAGGAATATTCCCAACGATCCAGATGCCCCTCCGACACAAAATATGTCAGCGGAAAGCGGAATGCGTCGTTTTCGAAGCAGGAGAGAACCACCAGCTTGATCTTCATCCGCTGCGGAAGAATGTTTTTGATGTAGACGCTGACGGCCTGCCCGCGATGCAGTGCGTCATTGGGTTCTGCAAGACCGACCAGATTGGGCGCAAGCTCGATGAAAACGCCGTATTCTTCGCAGCTGCGAACAATTCCCATCACTGCTTCGCCGGGAGCAAAACGTGCGGCGTTCTCTTCCCAGGTCCCGAGTAATTCCTTCAGGCTGAGAATCAGCCGCCCTTGTGCATCGCGTCCTTTTAAAACACAACGGAGCTCCTGGCCGATTTGAACGCGGTCTGAAGGACTGGAAATGCGTGAAACAGATAAACAGTCGATGGGAAGCAGCGCGCAAATGCCGCATCCTACATCGCAGAAAGCTCCAAAGGGTTCGATGTGTGTGACGCGGCAGGATAAGAGATCACCGGGGTTCAAATGGGACAGATATTCTTCCTGACAGCGCCGCTGGGCCGCGGCACGGGACAGGATCGCAAGTGTGGTACCATCTGTCTGCTGACGGAATCCGGCCACCACAAAGCAGACAGAGCGCCCAACACGGGTCAATAAGGCGATGTCGCGTACCTTTCCTTCGCGCACACCGTCGGCACATTCTTCGTATGGCATGACGGCGGGAATTCCATTCAAGGAGAAATGCAGTGCGCGGTCCGAGCCGAAGGTCAATGCGCGGCTTTCCAGAATGGTCCCCTCCTGAAGGTATTGCTGCAGTTTTTCCATTGTATAAACCTGCGGATATTTTCGGAGACCTTCTGCGTAAAATTCCATATGACAGACCGCCTTTCAACATACAATTCCCCACGGCGGGGGCTGTTAACAGATATATGAAGCGGGAACACTTTTTATGAAAGGCAGGCGGCTGCGGCTGCCGACAGCCTTTTTCTTGCACGGAAAAAGCTTTTGCAGTATAATAAAGACCGTCTGAATGTATTTAAAGGAGTGTTTTTGATGGATGTCCAGGTAAATGATCACATCCTCACCAAAAAACCTCACCCGTGCGGAGGCAGTGATTTTTTAGTGCTGCGTGTGGGAATGGATTTTAAAATTCGCTGTGTACGATGCGGGCGCGAGGTTATGGTCGCCCGGAATAAAATTGAAAAAAATATCAAAAAGATTGTCAGAGAGGGCACTCCGCTTTAGCGTTTCCTGTGTGCAATAGGCATGACAGGAAAGGATGAGATAAAAATGTTGGAAAAATTGGATGCCGTTCGCAACCGTTTTGATGAAATCAGCCGCCAGCTTCAGGAACCGGCGGTTGTATGTGACAGCAAAAAATATGCCGATTTGATGAAGGAGTATAAAAAGCTCACGCCTCTGATGGAGACGTATGACGAATACCGTGCGGCTCAGAGTGCAGGGGAGCAGGCATTGGAACTTCTGGAGGAGGGCGGTTTGGATCCGGAGTTTAAGGCGCTGGCACAGCAGGAATTGACACAGGCAAGAGAGAAGACGCAAACCTTGGAAGAACGCTTGAAAGTTTTGCTTTTGCCAAAGGATGAAAATGATGATCGAAGCGTGATCGTGGAAATTCGAGGCGGCGCGGGCGGAGAGGAAGCGGCATTGTTTGCGCACAGCCTGCACCGCATGTATAATTTGTATGCAGAAAGCCATGGATGGAAGACAGAAGTTCTCAGCCTGAGCGAGACAGAACTGGGCGGTGAAAAAGAAGTCAGCTTTTCCGTGGAAGGAGAAGGCGTGTACAGCCGACTCAAATTTGAGAGCGGTGTTCATCGCGTGCAGCGCGTTCCGGAAACAGAAACACAGGGACGGGTGCACACTTCAACGGTGACGGTGGCCGTTCTGCCCGAAGCAGAAGAGGTGGACGTAGAGATCAATCCCTCGGACTTGAAAATTGATACGTTCCGTTCTTCGGGGGCCGGCGGTCAGCACATCAATAAGACTTCTTCGGCTATTCGGGTGACACACCTGCCTACGGGAATGGTGGTGGAATGCCAGGATGAGAGAAGTCAGTACAAAAACAAGGATAAGGCGCTGAAGGTTCTGCGCAGCCGTCTTTTGGCGCGCAAGCAGGCGGAATATGACGCAGAGTACGCGGCTCGCCGGAAAAGCCAGGTGGGAACAGGAGATCGTTCGGAGCGGATCCGCACTTACAATTTCCCGCAAGGACGGCTGACGGACCACCGGATTGGATTGACGCTGTACAAGCTGGATGCAGTGATGAACGGCGATCTGGACGAGGTCGTCGAGGCATTGGTCACTGCAGACCAGGCGGAAAAACTGAAAGCCGCTTCAGGAGATGAATGATTTGAAAACACAATTATTACCGACCTCTCAAGATGCAGTGGACCAGGCGGGGGTGCTTTTGCGCCAGGGCGAAGTTGTGGCGATCCCCACAGAGACGGTTTACGGGCTTGCGGCCAGCAGCCTGAATGGCGAGGCGGTCAAAAAGATTTTTTCGGCCAAGGGACGCCCGCAGGACAATCCCCTGATTTCGCATATTGCGGATCTCAGTATGTTGGAGATGGTCGTGCGAGATGTCCCGCAGGCGGCGTATCGTCTGGCAGAGGCTTTTTGGCCGGGCCCCCTGACCATGATCCTGCCTCGAAGCGAACAGGTGGCAGATGAAGTGTGCGCCGGCCTTGAGACGGCTTCTGTGCGCATGCCCAGCCATCCGGTGGCACAAGCGGTGATCCGGGCTGCGGGGGTTCCGCTGGCGGCGCCTTCCGCCAATTTGTCCGGAAGCCCGAGTCCGACCACTGCCCAGGATGTGTTTGCCGATATGAACGGAAAAATTCCTCTGATCCTGGATGGAGGTGCCTGCGAAGTGGGGGTTGAGTCCACGGTGGTTTCCCTGGCAGGACCGAAACCGGTTTTGCTTCGCCCGGGTTATATTACAAAGGGACAGCTGGAACAGGTGCTGGAATGTGAAGTGCTGCTGGCTGATGCGGTGCTTCATCCGCTGAAGCAGGGCGAGAAAGCCGCTTCTCCGGGCATGAAGTATAAGCATTACGCCCCCAAGGCAGAGGTCACCATTCTTAAGGGACCCTTTTCCGCATATGTTTCCTATGTGGAAAAGCATTGCGAACCGGGTACCTTCTGCCTTTGTTTCGCAGGGGAGGAGAACAGTTTGCCGTGTCCCTGTGTGCTCTACGGGCATGAAAAAGATCCCGCCGAACAGGCGCAGCGTCTCTTTTCTGCATTGCGGGAACTGGATGCACGCGGTGCCGAACGGGTCTATGCCCGCTGTCCGGAAGAAGGGGGCATCGCATTGGCTGTGTACAATCGGCTTTTGCGAGCGGCGGCATTCCGGGTGATCGAGTTATGAAGCCGTGGATTGTAGGGCTCACAGGCCGTTCCGGCTGTGGGAAGAGTACGGTGTCGGAGCATTATCGTGCGAAAGGTTATGCAGTCTTGGACTGTGACCGTGCCGCACGTGAGGTCGCGGCGCCGGGGTCGTCTTGCCTGAACCAGCTGGTTCAGGCCTTTGGACCGGAAATTGTGGATGCTGAGGGAAGACTGCAGCGACGCACGTTGGCTCGGAAGGCCTTTTCTTCCGAAGAAGGGACGGCACGGCTGACCCAAATCACGCATCCTGCAATTATCGCGCTGCTGGTGGAGCAGGCAGAACAAGCCTTTTCCACGGGCGCGGAGATGGTTTTTGCGGATGGAGCGGTGATCGTAGGGCATTCGTTTGAAGCGTATTGCCAGCGGATTATTGTGGTGGATGCACCGGATGATGTGTGTGTCGCACGCATTATGAAGCGGGACGAAATCGACCAGGAAGCGGCAGTGCAGCGCCTTGCTGCTCAAATGTCTTCAGAGCAGCTGCGTAAAGCGGCAGATTATGTGATTGAGAATCATGCGGACCGAATGACCTTGCTGCAGCAGGCGGATCAAGTGCTGCAGGAATTGCGAAAGGAGCGAAATGAGCACAGGGAAAAGAGCGAAACGAGTGCTGATTGTGGTACTGGCAGTGGCGCTGTTGACTGCAGTGATCCCGTTTGCCGCCCATAGGGCTAGGCAGGCGCTGTATCCGCAGAAATACGAAGATTGTGTTCGTATGTACGCACAGGAATACGGGATCGACGAGAAATATATTTACGCCATTATCCGCACGGAAAGCGGCTTTGACCCCAAAGCGGAATCCGACGCGGGAGCACGCGGCCTGATGCAGATCACCAGGGAGACATTTGAGTGGATCAAAACCAAGATCGCACCGGATGAACAGATCGGGTTTGACAGCCTGTACGATCCGGAAACCAACATTCGGTTTGGCTCGTATTTTTTATCTTTCTGCCTGGAACGTTACGATGGGGATCTTTCAACGGCGGCTGCAGCTTACCACAGCGGGGTTTCCAAGGTCAATGAACTTTTGAAGCAAAGTGAATATTCCAGCGACGGGCGCACACTGCATACGTTCCCGTACAGTCAAATGAGCAATTACGTGCGCAAGGTACAGAAAAACTATGAACAGTATTGTGCACTGTATTCCTGAAGAAGTCAAAAAAGGAGTGTTTGAGATGGAAAAGGAAAAAACAGCCGGCCAGCAGCTGGCGGAAAAAATTTTGTATGAGCCGGAGCATATCTGGGATGCGGCTCCGCAGGCGCGGCAGGAAGCAATGGACTTTTGTGAGGATTACAAGTCTTTCCTGAATGCAGCGAAAACGGAACGCGAAGCAGTTTCGGAAATTGTGCGGCGGGTCGAGGCCGCAGGCTACGTTCCCTTCGAAGTGGGAAAAACGTATTCTGCCGGTGATAAAATCTACTTTAACAATCGGGAGAAAGCTGTCATTTGTGCAACGCTTGGACAGAAAGGCGTTCAGGAGGGTACGCACCTGATGATCGCGCACATTGACTCTCCTCGTCTGGACCTGAAACCCAATCCTCTGTATGAGGACAGTGAGCTGGCGCTGTTCAAGACCCATTATTACGGTGGAATCCGCAAGTATCAATGGGGCGCCACTCCCTTGTCCCTGCATGGCGTCGTGGTCAAATCCAACGGGGAAAAAGTCACGGTCCGTATTGGCGAGGACGAAGGAGATCCGGTATTTTGTGTGACGGATCTGCTTCCGCACCTGGCTGCGGAGCAGAGCAAACGTTCGTTGGGCGAAGGTCTGAAGGGCGAGGAGCTGAATATTCTGGTGGGCTCTCTGCCGTATGAAGACAAAGAGGTCAAAGAGCGCGTAAAACTGCAGATAATGAACCTGCTGTATGAGAAATATGGCTTCACAGAGCGCGATTTTACCCGTGCGGAATTGGAAGCGGTCCCTGCATTCAAAGCGGTGGACGTGGGCTTGGATCGGAGCATGATCGGTTCCTATGGCCATGATGACCGCGTGTGTGCCTACACAGCTTTGCAGGCAGAGATCCAGGTCAAAAACCCCACCTATACAACGGTGTGTGTACTTACGGACAAAGAGGAGACCGGCTCTGACGGTGTCACAGGCCTGCAGTGTGATTACCTGTTCCATTTCCTGGGACATCTTGCGGACATGCAGAACGCCAACTATAAGGTGATGCTGGCCAATTCCAAGTGCCTCTCTGCGGATGTGAACGCGGCGTTTGATCCCACGTTCCCAGACGTGCTGGAACGCCGAAATGCGGCATTTTTGAATCGAGGGGTAGCGGTTACCAAGTATACCGGTGCACGCGGAAAATCCAGCACAAATGACGCAGGAGCGGAGATGATGGGATACGTGACCAATCTGCTCGATGCGAAAGGCGTTATTTGGCAGACTGGTGAACTGGGCAAAGTAGATATGGGCGGCGGCGGAACGATTGCGAAATACGTTGCGAACCGCAATGTGGACGTTGTGGATATCGGCGTGCCGATGCTGTCGATGCACGCACCGTTTGAACTGGTGGCAAAGCTGGACGTGTATATGACTTATAAGGCGTTTGCAGCTTTTGCGGAAAGCGATTTTTAAAAAGCAACAGGGGCGAAGGAAAAATCCTTCGCCCCTGTTTTTGTTTACCGAAAACCCCCGGCTGTGCCGGGGAGTTCTCAAAAAGCTTTAGCGTTGCATAGGAAATAAAAACTCCTTTTGATACAATAAAGATGCGGTCTGCCAACTGCACTAAAGTATCAAAAGGAGGACAAAAGGCATGACGCCTAATGACAAGAATAGTTTAGCACATACAACATGGAACTGCAAATATCACATAGTATTTGCGCCGAAGTATCGCAGAAAAATCTTTTACAAAGAAAACCGTGTGGAAATAGGGAAGATATTGAGAGAATTATGCAATTGGAAACAAGTGAAAATAGTAGAGGCGGAAGTGTGTCCGGATCATATCCACATGCTGGTGGAAATACCGTCTAAGATGAGTGTATCCAGTTTCGTAGGTTTTCTCAAGGGGAAAAGCAGTCTGATCATTTTCGAGAGACATTCCAATTTGAAGTACAAATATGGAAACAGGCAGTTTTGGTGCCGTGGATACTATGTCGATACAGCAGGTAAGAACGCAAAGAAGATTGCGGAGTATATCCAAAACCAACTCAAAGAAGATCAGATTGAGGATCAGATGACCCTTAAAGAATACATAGACCCGTTTACGGGTAGCAAGTAATATTCTTTCGCAGGTGGCAGACCGTACCAACGCCTTTAGGCGTGGCTAGTATTTTAGGGCTTTGCCCGCTTCTGAAGAACCACCAGCTTCGCTGGTGGGTTACTATTACCAGCAAGTTATTACAGACCAAATCGTTTCAAATACAGATAAAGAAAAAACCGCGTAAACAATGTTTACGCGGTTTTGTGGTGGAGATGAGGGGGATCGAACCCCTTACCTCTTGAATGCCATTCAAGCGCTCTCCCAAGTGAGCTACACCCCCACGGGACCGCATTCGGAAGCGTTATTTCCGAGTGCCTTATTATAATATCAAACCAGCGCTTGAATGTCAAGAGAATATTGCAAAAAAATATTATTTTTTATCGTTTAATCTTCAAAATCGATTCCTTTAATTTGATGCTGCCGCAAAAGGTCCCAGACGGCCTCCCGCTCCAGAGGAAGCGTGATTTTTTCCCGGCTTTCCTCTATCCCGATTTCTGCACACCATTTCCCGTCTTCCAATTCTTTCAGTTTAATGCTGTGCAGAGTTCCGACTGCATCCACCTCCGGAATATGTCGATCAGAAAGAGCAAAAAGCAGAGGCAGGCTGACAGAGCCGTGGGAAGTGCGATATTCCAAAGCTCCAGCAACCCATTGTTCGTCGGGAAGCTGATCCTGTGAGCGAATGGCGGTGATTCGTTCCAGCATGATGTAAAACACTCCTTTTATAGAAAGGAAGAGGACAAAAATGTCCTCTTCCTCGATTTGAATCAATGTTTTTGTTTTTCGTGGCGGCGTTCTTCCTCATCCAGCAACCGGTCGGTAACAATGTCGAACTGCTCTTTGAGTTCGTAAGTATCCACCAGGTCGCTCTGCTCCAGGCCTTCGTAACGGTTCTCCCCTTTGAACACGACTTTTAACAGCACGGGGGTCAAAATGGTACAGAACACGATCATGATTACGATAGGACCAGAAAAGACCGGATTCAGCAAATTCAATGCCATGCCTTTATCGGCAACGATCAAAGCAACCTCACCGCGGCAAACCATGCCGCATCCAATTTGTACACACTGGCGGGTGGGCATTCCGCAAATTTTGGCGCCAAGTCCGCAGCCCACAAGCTTGGTGATAACAGCCACAATCACCAGTAAGACGGTGAAGAGGACGATCATGGTATCCATCTGAGGAACCTCTACCTTGATGCCGATGCTCGCAAAGAAAATCGGAGTCAGGAGCAGGTAGGAAAGGGGAGAAAATTTGCTTTCAATGTAGTGCGCTTTAGAGGTGTTGGCAACGACCAGTCCGGCAGCAAAAGCACCGATGATATCTGCGACGCCAAAAAGCTCTTCGGCCAGGTAGGCCATCAACAGGCACAATACAAAGGCAAGAATGGGAAAGCGGTGAAGATTTCGATCGTGAACCCGTTTCTCATACCAATTGAGTGCTTTGACCGCCAGAACACCGGCGACGCCCGCAAAGAGAAAGAAGGCAACGATTTTGAGCAGCACGATCCAGATGCTTACTTCCGAGCCCGCCAGGCTGGTGACCAGAGTCAGGCAGATCAGGCCCAGAATATCATCAATCAACGCTGCAGCCAGGATGGTATTGCCGACTTTGGTGGACAGTTTGCCCATTTCTTTCAAAGTTTCCACCGTGATGCTGACCGAAGTAGCAGTTAAGATGGTACCCATGAAAAGGTTCTGCAGCATCGTGTCGCCGGGGTAGGCAAATTCTCCGCGATTGAACACGGCCATTAAAGCGGCACCCACACCCAAAGGAACAAGCACACCGCAGAGCGCGACCAGAAGTCCCGCTTTTCCGGTTTGTTTTAACTCCTTCAGATCGGTGCCGATGCCGGCGGTGAACATGATGACGATGACGCCGAGTTCCGAAAGCTGCGACAAAAAATCAGTCGCCTGAAGCCAGCCAAGACATGCGGGTCCCAGCAGAAGGCCGGCAATCAAAGCGCCAACCACTTGAGGAAGCTGGATTCTGCTGGTGAGCAGTCCAAAGATTTTTGTGCTGATCAAAATCAGCGCAATGTCCAAAAGATAATGATACGACATAGAAAGTACTCCCATACATTAATAATTCCAAACTTTCATTATAATCAAACCGTGGAAAATCGCAAGTAAAAAATTGAAGTTTAATTTCTTCAAAAAATGGATAAATCGCTGTTTTTTCAGAAAAAAGAAAAGCGCCGGGAAGATTTCCGACGCTTTTCAGAACATTTTTTTACCGTTTGAGAAGGGGTTTCAGATACTGCCCGGTAAACGACGCGGGATTCTGCGCCACCTCTTCGGGTGTTCCCTGGGCCACGATTTCACCGCCGGCAGACCCGCCTTCCGGCCCAAGGTCAATGATATGGTCTGCACGTTTAATGATGTCCAGATTGTGTTCAATGATGATTACGGTGTTTCCGGCATCCACCAGCTTGTCGAGAACTTTTACAAGCTTGTGCACGTCCGCAACATGAAGGCCGGTGGTGGGCTCATCCAGAATATAGACGGTTTGACCTGTTTCCCGCTTGGCAAGTTCCAGCGCAAGCTTTACACGCTGTGCCTCACCGCCGGACAAAGTCGTGGCGCTTTGTCCCATTTTGATATAGCCAAGTCCCACATCCACCAGTGTTTGGATTTTTCGATGAATGCGCGGGATGTTTTCAAAAAAGGTGCAGGCTTCTTCCACGGTCATGTCCAACACATCTGCGATTGTCTTTCCCTTGTACTTTACCTCCAAGGTTTCACGGTTATACCGAGCGCCTTTGCAGACCTCGCAGGGAACATAAATATCCGGCAGGAAATGCATTTCGATTTTCAAAATGCCATCGCCTTCGCACGCTTCGCAGCGACCGCCTTTCACATTGAAACTGAAGCGCCCCGGATTATATCCGCGCATTTTGGCATCCTGTGTTTGAGCAAAAACATTGCGGATATCCGAAAATACACCCGTATAAGTGGCAGGGTTGGAGCGAGGCGTCCGCCCGATGGGGGATTGATCAATGCCGATCACCTTATCGACCCATTCCAATCCTTTCATGTCTTTGTGAGCACCGGGTTTGATGCGCGCTCCGTTCAAATCCGCAGAAAGTCGTTTGTAAAGGATTTCGTTGATCAGACTGGATTTTCCGGAACCGGAGATACCCGTGACGCAGGTCATAACACCCAGAGGAATCTTGACCGAGACGTTTTTCAAATTGTTCTGGGTCGCACCAATGATCTCCAGATAATGGCCGTTGAATGTGCGGCGCTTTTCCGGAACAGAGATCTTTTTGCGGCCGGAAAGATACTGTCCGGTGATGCTGCGCTCCACTTTGCAGATGTCCTCGACGGTACCTTCTGCCACCAGTTCGCCGCCGTGGACCCCGGCTCCCGGTCCGATATCCACGATCCAATCGGCCTCGCGCATAGTTTCTTCGTCGTGCTCTACCACTACCAGGGTGTTGCCCAAGTCGCGCAGCCGCTTCAGTGTAGCGATCAATTTGGAGTTGTCGCGCTGATGAAGCCCGATGCTGGGCTCATCCAGCACATACAAAACGCCGGTCAAGGCGCTTCCGATTTGGGTTGCGAGGCGGATACGCTGACTTTCACCACCGGACAATGTGGCGGCGCTGCGAGCTAGAGTCAAATAATCCAATCCCACATTCTGCAGGAAACGAAGCCGTTCCCGCACCTCTTTCAGGATGCCGTCAGCAATCATATGTTCCCGGTCGTTCAGCTGAAGCTGATCCAGAAATTCCAGCTCCTGGCGAACGCTCATTTGCGTGAACTGACTGATGTTTACGCCGCCGACCGTTACGGCCAGACTGGTAGGTTTCAGGCGGTCTCCGTGGCAGGAAGGACATTCCATCCCTGTCATAAAGCCCTGGATTTCTTCTTTCATCCACTGGGAATTGGTTTCGCGGAAACGGCGTTCCAGATTGTTGACAATTCCCTCGAAATCATTGACATAGCGCCCGGACCCGCGGTCCGTTTCCCGTGTCATTTCCAGCTTTTCTCCGTTCGTTCCATAAAGCAGGGCCTGTACCGCCTCTTCGCTCATTTCACAAATGGGCGTATCCAGCGTGAAGCCGTACTTTTTGCCCAAGGCGATGTAGTACATCTCACTGACAGAGCCTTCCGCATAGTACCAGCCGCTTGCTTTGATGCCACCCTCACGAATGGAAAGCTTTTTGTTGGGAAGGATCAGTGCGGGGTCCACTTTCATGAACGTGCCCAGCCCTGTGCAGGTCTCGCATGCGCCAAAGGGATTGTTGAAAGAAAACATACGCGGCGACAATTCGTCGATGGAGATGCCATGGTCCGGGCAGGCATAGCTCTGGCTGAACATCATTTCCTCGCCGCCGATCACATCGATGGAGACCAGCCCTCCGGTCAGCCCCAGTGCTGTTTCCAGAGAATCCGCCAAACGGGTATGGATGTCTCCGTTTAACACCAGGCGGTCTACCACAACTTCGACTGTGTGCTTTTTGTTCTTCTCCAGAGAGATTTCTTCGTCCAAATCATAGAGATTACCGTCCACGCGCACACGTGCAAAGCCGCCCCGACGTGCAGCTTCAAACTCTTTTTGTTGCGTGCCCTTGCGGCCGCGCACCACCGGAGCAAGCACCTGGAAGCGAGTCCCCTGCGGCAGTTTTAAAATTTCGTCCACCATTTGGTCGACTGTTTGCTGTGTGATCGGACGGCCGCATACCGGACAGTGGGGGATACCGATGCGCGCATACAAAAGACGAAGATAGTCGTAAATCTCCGTCACGGTGCCCACTGTGGAGCGGGGATTGCGGGAAGTGGTTTTCTGGTCAATGGAAATAGCAGGGGAGAGACCTTGAATGTCATCCACGTCCGGTTTTTCCATCTGCCCCAGAAATTGACGCGCGTAGCTGGACAGACTTTCCATGTAGCGGCGCTGCCCGTCCGCGTAAATCGTGTCGAATGCAAGACTGGACTTTCCGGAACCGGAAAGTCCGGTCATTACAATCAGCTTGTCCCGGGGAAGCGTTACGTCGATGTTTTTCAGGTTGTGCTCCCGGGCACCTTTAATTACAATTTTATCTGTGCTCAAATAGGTCCATCCTCTCTGAAACTCACAGCTTCGTCTTTTTTTCCATCTGCCGGCGCAGTTTTTCAATGCGGTCCCGCAGGAATGCTGCGTGTTCAAATTCCAAAATTTTAGCGGCTTCTTTCATTTCACGTGTCAGTTGTTCGATCTTCTGCTGGCACTCTGCACGGCTCATGCGCTTTGTGGACTTGGAATCTCCGTCGTCTTTGCGGCTGATTTCCAGAACACCGTTGTCGTGCAGTTCCTTGACAATGGTTTTAGGGGTGATTCCGTGCTCCTGGTTATAGGCATCCTGAATGCCGCGGCGCCGTTCGGTCTCCATGATGGCGCGTTCCATAGACGGCGTGACGCTGTCCGCATACATAATCACCACGCCATCTGCGTTGCGGGCAGCGCGCCCAATGGTTTGGATCAGGCTGGTTTCTGAACGAAGAAAACCCTCTTTATCCGCATCCAGGATGGCCACCAGAGAAACTTCCGGAAGGTCCAACCCCTCGCGCAGCAGGTTGATGCCAACAATCACATCAATAGTGCCTTTGCGAAGGTCCCGCATCAGTTCCACACGTTCAAATGTGTCCACTTCGTGATGCATATATTTGACTTTGACGCCGTGTTCCGACAGGTAATCCGTCAAATCTTCCGCCATTTTTTTAGTCAGTGTGGTCACCAGCACCCGTTCTCCGCGCGATGTGCGAAGGTTGATTTCGCTGAGAAGGTCTTCGATTTGCCCTTCCACGGGTTTTACAATCACTTTGGGATCCAGCAGGCCGGTGGGGCGGATCACTTGTTCCACGATCTGCCCGGAGTGTGCGCGCTCGTATTCGGCAGGGGTGGCGGAAACAAAAATAGTCTGATTCAATTTGGATTCAAACTCTTCAAACTTCAAGGGGCGGTTGTCAAAGGCCGACGGAAGACGGAATCCGTAGTCCACCAGGCTCTTTTTACGGGCGTAATCGCCGCCATACATGGCGCGCAGCTGCGGAAGCATCACGTGACTTTCATCAATGAAAAGAAGAAAATCATCCGGGAAATAATCCAGCAGTGTTGTGGGGGTGGAGCCGGGCGCTCTTCCCGCAAGAACAGCAGAATAGTTTTCGACACCCTTACAGGTGCCGACTTCCTGCAGCATTTCAATGTCGTAATTGGTACGCTGCGCAATGCGCTGTGCCTCAATCAGTTTTCCTTCCTGGCGGAATTTTTCCACTTGTTCGTCCATTTCCAGACGAATACGCCGCAGACCTTCCGCTTTTTTTTCATTGGAGACGATGTAGTGGCTGGCCGGGAAAATCGCCACATGACGAATCACGGCTTTTCGTTCTCCGGTCAGGGGATTCACTTCGCTGATGCGGTCTACTTCGTCCCCGAAAAACTCAATTCGGATGGCTACATCGCTGGCATAGGCAAGGTTGATTTCCACAATATCTCCACGCACACGGAATTTGTTGCGGACAAAATTCAAATCGTTGCGTTCGTACTGCAGCTGCACCAGGCGTGCCATCAATTCTTCCCGGGACATTTGCATTCCCTGGCGCACACTGATGACCATGCTGCGGTAGTCAATGGGGTCGCCCAGGGAGTAAATGCAGGAAACGCTGGCTACGATGATTACGTCGCGGCGTTCGGACAGGGCGGCAGTGGCAGAATGGCGAAGCCGGTCGATCTCTTCGTTGATGGCACTGTCCTTTTCAATGTAAGTGTCCGTCGACGGAATGTAAGCTTCGGGCTGGTAGTAGTCGTAATAAGATACAAAATATTCCACGGCGTTTTCGGGGAAAAACTCTTTGAATTCCGTGCACAGTTGCGCCGCCAGAGTTTTATTGTGCGCCAGCACCAGCGTAGGACGGTTCATCTGCGCAATGATATTGGCCATGGTAAATGTTTTGCCGGAGCCGGTAACGCCCAGCAGTGTTTGGCCGGAATAACCAGCCCGAAGCCCTGCCACCAGTTTGGAGATGGCCTGCGGCTGGTCGCCGGTGGGGCGATAGTTGGAAACCAGTTTAAATGTATCCATACACAAATTCCTTTAGCAATGATAATCAATCGTCAAAATTCCGGATGCGTTGAAAGAATAGTAATCGTCTTCGGTGAAAATCAAATGGTCAATCAGCTCGATTTGCACCATGTGCAGCGCTTTTTGAACTTCCTGTGTCATCAAAATGTCCTGGTTGGAAGGGAGCGCAACACCGCGCGGATGATTATGCGCGAGCAGAACACCTGTGCCGCCGCATTTGAATGCTTCCGAGAGAATGCGGGAAATGTTGACAGATGCGGCATTGGCTGTGCCCTCTGATAAAAAACAGCTGCGCAAAAGTGCACGGCGGTCATCCACGACGGCGATGCGGAATTCTTCCACTGTCTTGCCAAAGAACTGTGGACGGAAGAAGTCTGCGGCAACCTCCACGCAATTCAACGGAACCCGGTCATTTACCTTGTTGTTCAAATAATAGGCGCAAAGCTGCGGAATGCTTTTGATGACCACTGCGCAGGTAGGCCCTACGCCGGGCACCCTCTGCAGATCCTCCACGGATGCGTCCAAAACACGGGAGAAACTTCCGAATTCCCGGATCAATCGATGGGCGAGTTCGTTGGTATCTCCGCGGCGATAAGCAAAGAACAGAAGAAGTTCCAGTGCATTGTGCTCTTCAAATCCCTGAAGTCCTTCATTCAAAACGCGATTAAAAACACGCTGACGATGATGATCGTGCTCACCCATAAAATTTCCCTTTCCATACTACTACTAAAAGTTGTAAAAGTAAAGATGAAATTCATAAAAAAAGTTGTCGGCATACAGTTGACAGAATATCTTTACAACTTTATTATTATACAGGAAAAAGATGCCTTTTGAAAGGGAGAAGCCGGGTGAAGCAGTTTATTGCGGGAAAAAACGAGCAGGATGTGCGCTTGTCGCGTTTTGTGCAAAGTGTGACGCACAACCTTCCCACTTCGTTGCTTTATAAAAGTTTTCGCAACAAGCGAATCAAGGTCAACGGAAAAAAAGCGGCGCCGGACACGCGCTTGCGGGAAGGCGATGTAATTGAACTCTATGTGAACGATGAGTTCTTTCAAGCCCCGTCCAAGCGACAGCAACCGCCAAAGAAAAAAACACCGCTGCATGTTGTTTATGAAGATGAGAACCTCCTCGCGCTTTACAAGCCGGCGCATTTGCTCTGTCATTCCGACAGGACCGGGGATGAAAGCCTGGTGGATTTGGTCCAGCAGTATTTAGTGGAGCGGGGAGAATACGAACCGGAAAAAGAAGCTTCTTTTGCGCCTGCGGTGTGCAATCGTCTGGACCGTGGAACCGAAGGACTTGTGATTGCGGCAAAAAACTATCCGGCGCTGCGCTGCATGAATGCACTGATTCGGGAAGACCTTGTACACAAAGAATATTTGTGTATCACTGTGGGGGTCCCGCCGAAGGGGCGCCATGTCGCGTGGTTGCGGCACGATGAGCGCAAAAATAAAGTACAGGTGCGTGCGCAGGAGGCAGAAGGTTACAAACAAATTATAACCGAGGTGCGTGTGCTTGATACACAAGGTCCTTTTGCATTGTGCAGAATTGGCCTTGTGACTGGCCGCACACACCAGATCCGGGCGCATCTGGCATTTCTGGGAGCTCCTGTGCTGGGAGATATTAAGTACGGAAACAGACGCTTCAATGAGAAAATGAAGGTGAAAACGCAGCTGCTTTGCGCAGTGCAGATGACCTTTAAAGATTTGGGTGAGAGCGAGTGCTTGTCCTATCTTTCCGGAAAAACGTTTGCGTTGGAACACCCGAAAATTCTGGATTTTTTTGCTGGTTTAAAAGAGGAAAAAAACAATTGATCAACAGAAGGGCGAAAGCGGATTGCTTTCGCCCTTTTTCAATGGAAAAAGCCCGCCGGGCCGAGGCACAGCGGGCTGTCAGATTTCTTATTCTGTGATGGTCGCTTTGTTTTTCAGCATGACGTCATGGGCGCCGCCTTCCACAATGCTGGTGGAAGATACAACGGTAAGACGCGCTTTTTCCTGAAGCTCCGGAATGGTCAAAGCACCGCAGTTGCACATGGTGCTGCGCACTTTGGCCAATGTGACGGAAACGCCGTCTTTCAGGGCACCGGCGTAAGGCACATAGCTGTCAACGCCTTCTTCGAAGCTCAGCTTTTGAGCGCCGCCCAGATCATAACGCTGCCAGTTGCGGGCGCGGTTGGAACCTTCGCCCCAGTATTCCTTCACGTAATTGCCGTTGATGCGCAGTTTGTTTGTGGGGCTCTCATCAAACCGAGAGAAGTAGCGGCCCAGCATTACAAAGTCGGCGCCCATGGCAAGAGCAAGCGTGATGTGATAATCATGAACGATGCCGCCGTCAGAGCAGATGGGAACATAAATTCCGGTTTCCTTGAAGTATTCGTCCCGCGCGCGGGCCACTTCAATGACCGCCGTAGCTTGTCCGCGGCCAATGCCTTTGGTTTCGCGGGTGATGCAGATCGAACCGCCGCCAATGCCGATCTTCACAAAATCTGCACCAGCTTCTGCGAGGAAACGGAAGCCGTCGCGGTCAACCACGTTGCCGGCGCCTACTTTTACGCGGTCGCCGTATTTTTCGCGGATCCAGGCGATGGTGCGGCTCTGCCACTCAGTGAAACCCTCCGAAGAGTCGATGCACAAAACATCCGCACCGGCTTCTACCAGAGCGGGCACGCGCTCGGCATAATCGCGAGTGTTGATACCTGCGCCTACCACGTAACTTTTGTTTTTATCCAGAAGCTCGTTGACGTTTTCTTTGTGAGAATCATAGTCTTTGCGGAAAACCATGAACTTCAAATGCTGATTTTTGTCAATCAGGGGAAGAGCATTGAGCTTGTTGTCCCAGATGATGTCATTGGCGACTTTCAGGGTAGTGGTCTCGTCCGCAACCACAAGTTTTTCGAAAGGAGTCATGAAGGAACTGACCGGAGTGTCCGGGCTCATGCGGGATACACGATAATCGCGGCTGCCCACAATGCCGAGCAATTTGCCGCAAGCAGTGCCGTCGTCAGTTACGGCAACCGTGGAGTGACCGGTTTTTTCTTTCAAAGCAAGAATGTCTGCCAGTGTTGCGTCCGGACATACATTGGAGTCGCTGACAATGAATCCTTTTTTGTAGTCTTTCACACGGGCGATCATTGCGGCTTCGTCTTCGATGGACTGAGAGCCGTAGATAAAAGAAACGCCGCCTTCTTTGGCCAGGGCAATCGCCATTGTGTCATTGGAGACAGACTGCATGATGGCGGACACCATGGGGATGTTCAAAGAAAGGGGGCATTCTTCTTCGCCTTTGCGATATTTT
Source organism: Owariibacterium komagatae (assembly GCF_045865535.1). Taxonomy (GTDB): domain Bacteria; phylum Bacillota; class Clostridia; order Oscillospirales; family Ruminococcaceae; genus Ruthenibacterium; species Ruthenibacterium komagatae. The sequence goes on along the minus strand of NZ_AP031406.1, from coordinate 585,846 downwards.
ACCAGGGGGGTTTTCAGGCTGACAGCAGAGGGAACACACTCGGAAGAAGAGTATCCGGGAACGAGCAGATACTCACCAAACGTGCGGGACGGTTCACTGAAATACGTGGCCATAATATACTCCTTTACTTTTTATTTGCGATAATATTTACTGATTATAGTATCATATTCAGAATGCAAATGAAACGCCTTTTCTGAAAAAAGTTGCTTTTTTCAACACAGAAAAAAGCAACTAAAAAGGAAAGACTTGTGGACAAAAAGCACAAAACAAAAAACCTCTGCGCTGCGGCACAGAGGTTTTTTGCCTTGTGAAATGGAGTTTGAAAAGGTGGCATAGCACCCAGAATTGTCATTTCTAATTAAATAACAATAGGAGGAGAGGGCCTATGCCTGATGAAAAAGTGCACTGCAAGCGTCTTGTAACTTTCTTGCAACTAAATTGTAACTCTTTTGTTACTCCTTGTCAATGCTTTTTTGAAACTATTTTGTAATTATTTGTGATAATTTTGTTACCTGAATGTAAATTGAGCCTCGAAATGCTTTCCTGTGTCGCTTTGCCCCACGAAGTAGTAGTCGTTTTCACGCAACTGTGCGCGGGAAAGCTGGAACGAATGCCCCATGGGAACTTCTTTGTGATAAACGATGGACAGGCGGCTGAGCTGACGCTCCAGCAACAGTTCCTGCGGAAGATGGTCCGTAAGAATGTCTGCATACGCAGTATTGTTTAAATGATGATTCTGATCGCAGCGAGAATAGACTGCGGTTTCTTCGGCAAGCGGTGCGGCATCTCCCTTTTGAATGGAAGAATCCAGAAGCTTCGGGGGAGATGCCATAAAAGGAAGATGAAGCTCTTCCGGCGCGGTGCGCAAAATGCGCTTGGTCTGCGTGTTTACAAGAACCCAGCAGCTGTCTATTTCGCATAGAAGGCGGCCGGATTCATCGCAGAAAGAAGTGTACCGATGATAAATGGCACGCTGAGGCGCGCTCGGCATGGTGGTCAGTGTGATTCGAGTGCCCACAGGAATCGGTTCATAAAGTTGAAGCGCCAGTTTGGCAAGCAAAAAAGCAGTGTGCGTCTTCGCGTAGAGTGCGGCGTCAATTCCCAAATGGGTGCAGTGGTCTGTAGAGATCTGCTGTGCCCGGCGCAGCAGGGCACCGGGGGTCATGTTTCGGTTGACGTCTGCTTCAAAATCGTGCACAGTAAAAGATTCGATGTAAAAATCGGCGTTCACGTTGTTTCCCTCTCTTTATAAAGTGATTGCGGCTGGGCCATTCCTGTCAAAACAGGAGAACAGACTTTGTCTATTCGGTACCAGAGATACTCCATATCCCGGAAAAGGTCCATTTTGGATTTGACCGATGCGGGAACATTTTTTTCCAGCATTTGAAATACCAGGCGCAGACTGGGCGTTTCCAGCATCTGAAGACGAATGGTCTGGTCCGGGCGGAAAAATACTTTTAAAATGCGCGTGCTGCTCAATTCCAAATAGTTGATGGTGATTTTTAGCACCAATTCATCGTCTTCGTTTAAAACGGCTTTGCCGCGAGCAGCGGCCTGAAAAACATTTCCGCCGAAATTGAGGGTGCAGGAACGGGCATGATCAAATCCAATGGGAAGTTCGTAGGCCTGCCCGCTTTCCCACCAGAGCAGAGAAAGTTCGTTTTCTTTCAAGGAAAACCGACACTTTTTTACTCCCTCGGAATACCAGTCGTTCATGCAGGAAGAAATCAGCGGCAAAAGGCTGGCGTGATTCTGCGAAAAATGAAAGACGGAAAGGGGCAGTGATTGAATTTCGGGTGGAAGCGAGGATGCTTCCGGTGCTGCGGGACGAAACAGTCGTGCAAAAAAACGGGATAGAGAAGAAGCGGGGGACGGCGCAGGACGCGCAACCGTACCGTCATACGAGAGAGCCGCCAGCGTGTCAGCCAGTTCGTTTTCAGCACGGGGATCATCCGGTGCAGCAGATTGCACCTGTGCAAGAAGCTGATTGGCCGCTTTCAGAGTGGCACTGCGCGTAAACAAATTTCCGGCGCCGGCGTTGATGCCGATGACCATATCCAGGTCCGGACATACAATCACATATTGCCCAAACATACCGTTGAACAGGAACCGCTTCTTTTCGGAATTTGTCCAGATCTGAAATCCATATTCCTCGCCGGTATCACGGGACAGATGGGTCGTGGTGGCTTGTTCCACCCAGGCTTCGCTCAAAAGGCGCTGTCCCTTCCACACGCCTTTGTGGAGATAGAGCATCCCGAGTTTGACTGCGTCTTCCAGAAAGACATACATGCCCCAGCCGCCTTTTTCGATCCCGTTGGGGCAGCGTTCCCACGCGACATCACCAAAGCCCATCGGTTCGAACAGGCGGGGGCGAAGATACTCCATCAAACTGCATCCGGCCTTGCGGCGCAGGATGGCAGAGAGCAAATAGGTGTTCATGCTGTTGTAGTCCATTTGCGTGCCGGGCTCAAATTCAAACTCCGATTCCAGAAGACCGCGGACCCAGTCACTTTCCACCACTGCGCCGGCCTCGCGGAAAGTGGAGCCGCTGCTCATGGTGAGCAAGTGCTCCACTGTCAGGCTGCGGGCCTTGCGCGATGTCATCAGATTACATCTTTCCGGAAAAATGGAACAGATTTTTTCATCCAGCTCGATTTTTCCTTCATCCCACAGCATTCCGATGGCCGTTCCGACAAAGCTTTTACAAAGGCTGTGTGTAACATGCCAGGTTCCGGTGGAATAAGGGGCCCAGGCTGCTTCGCAAATGACATGGTCGTCGCGGGCCACAATGCAGGTGTGCGGTGCTCCGTTAGAGGCCGAAGACAGTGCCTTCAGAAATTCATTTAAGGCCTTGGACGGAACGGCGGCCTGCTTGGGGGAGCAGCGGGGAAGCGGGACAGGCTTCTGCCCTGCAAACAGAGGCTTTTGGGGCCTTACGGGAAACGGCAGAATATGATCGGTTTCGGACATAAGGATTTTGCGCATGTAATTCAACGTTTTAAAGCTGTTTTTCAGTTCCATAAACACCCTCCCGCAATCACAGCTATCCTTAGTATAGCACAAAAAAATCCATTTGTTCAGGAAAAGAGAAAGAGCCGGATGCTCCGGCTCTTTCCTTTTTTATTCCACTGTCACGCTCTTGGCAAGGTTGCGGGGTTTATCCACATCGCATCCGCGCAGAACGCTCATGTAATAGGCGAACAGCTGCAGAGGAACGATCATCAGCATGGGCATGAAAATGTCTTCGAATTCGGGAAGACGGACAACAAAATCCGCGACATCCTCCGGTACGGGTGCATTTTCCTTGCACAGCAGGATAACGCGGCCGCCGCGGGTTTTTACTTCCTTCACATTGCTGAGGGCTTTTTCGTACACATTTTTTTGCGTGGCAAGCGCGACGACCGGGGTCCCGTTCACAATGAGTGAAATGGTGCCGTGCTTCAGTTCACCGGCCGCATAAGCCTCGCTGTGCACATAACTGATTTCCTTCAGCTTCAGGCTGCCTTCCAAAGACAGCGCATAGTCGAAGCCACGCCCCATGAAAAACAAATCATCGCTGTTCATAAACTGGCTGGCCAGATACTTGATTTCGTTGCAGTTGGAAAGCAGGGGAGCGAGCTGATCGGGAATGCGCTGAAGTTCAGCAGTCAGACGTCGGATTTCCTCTTCCGGCTGCGTCTTTTTGGCCAGAGACAGACGCAGCGCGAACAGATACATCACCGCCAGCTGCACGCTGTATGCTTTGGTGCTGGCCACGGCGATTTCGGGGCCTGCATGGGTGTAGATCACCCAATCTGCCGCCCGTGCGATGGAAGAGCCGACCACGTTGACAACGGCCAGCGTTTTTGCACCGCGCTCTTTGGCAAGCTTCAAAGCTGCCAGCGTATCCAATGTTTCGCCGCTCTGGCTGATGATAATCACCAGATCATCCTGGGACAGAATGGGGTCACGATAGCGGAATTCACTGGCAATGTCCACATCCACGGGAACGCGGGCAAAGCGCTCGATGGCTGTTTTTCCAACCATTCCCGCGTGCATGGCGGTGCCGCAGGCCACAATGTGAATGTTCCGAATGCCACAAAGCATTTCGTCCGTCAATGCGTCGACCCCCAGTTGCGGAAGGCCGTCTTCCACATGCGGGCCGATGGTCGCACGCAGTGCTGTGGGCTGCTCATGAATCTCTTTGAGCATGAAGTGGGGATATCCGCTTTTTTCAGCTGCTTCAATATCCCAGCTGGCGGTCAGGCGATTCTTCTGAACCGGATGCCCCAGTTCGTTGTAAATCTGGACTTTTTCCCGTGAAACTACGGCAATTTCGCCTTCGTCAAGAATGGAATACTCCCGCGTATATTTCAGGAGTGCAGGAATATCACTGGCCAGAAAATTTTCCCCCTGACCGTAGCCGACAATCAGAGGACTCTCTTTTCGAACCGAAAAGATGCGGTCCGGAAAATCCCGGAACAGAATGGCAAGCCCATAGCTGCCGCGAACTTCGCCCATGGTTTTCATAATGGCATCCAGGGGTTCACCGTGATAGTTGTAGTCCAGCAGCTTCACAAGAACTTCTGTGTCTGTGTCACTGCAGAATTCATACCCGTGCTCCATCAGATGCTCTTTCAACTGCGCATAGTTTTCGATAATGCCGTTATGTACCAGGCTGATGCGGGCAGAAGAATGGGGGTGGCTGTTTACATCGCTGGGTGCGCCGTGCGTTGCCCAGCGGGTATGACCAATTCCGCAGTGAGAGTCCACCGGCGGCATGGCATGAACCTTTTCCGCCAGAACGGAAAGCCGGCCTTCCGCTTTTACCACCTGAATTTCGCCGCCAGGCCCTGCGAGCGCGATCCCGGCAGAATCATATCCGCGGTATTCCAGTTTGCTCAATCCGTCCAACAGTACATCGGTGCTGCGGCGAGGGCCAATATATCCAACAATTCCACACATAATTCAAACATCTCCAGACAAATCGTTGATTTTTGCCTGAAAATGCAAAACACAAACAAAGGCGTGCTGAAAAGACAGAGCTACACCCAAGCGGTTCTTCTTCAAAAAAAGACAACAAGAAAAAAGCCTATCCCTACAAGGATACACTGTGTTTTGCAAATTCAGAAATAAAAATACGCAAAGCGCAGCAAAAGCGCTCAGCAAAAAACAGTACCTTCCGTCCGGTACTGGTCAAATTTAAAAAGATAAAAATCGGGATCTCATACGTTTCTGTTGCCGCGTTACCGCTGTTTTTTGTCCGTATGATGTCGACCGCCCGACTCGTCCGTGGAGGCATCCGCCGAATCTTTCGATACGCTGTACCCGACTTTGAGGCACAGCAGCCTTCATCCTCGTCACCCCTCGTAACAGATCAATCCAGAATCTGCCGTTGCAAAGGGGCCCGGCGCTTTCAGCATTTCATTCGATCAAACTTCCTTTCCGGGTGTCCCGTTCAATGAATGTTCATCAAACGGGGACGCATTTTAGCACAATACAGCCCGATCATTTTGACCAAAGCCATATCATATATCACAAAGGCGAGATTGCCAAGGAGAAGAAGAGAAGCGATGAAAACGGTGCCCATCTCTTCGAACTCGGCGACAACCGCACCAATGGGAAACACAAATAAAATAAGGCCGTACATGCAGAAGATACAGACGTTGAAAAGCGTCAGCTTGGCGGCCCACTGCAGGACTCTGGCAGGGATACGTTCCAGTCTCGCTTTTAAAAGCGGATAAAAGCCAAACAGAAAAATGAAAATCAATGCCATTTCCTTATCGGGAAGAATAAAAACAGAAAGCAACCCGATGGCGGCATAAAGAAGATAACCGGTTTTCATGCCGAATTCAATGGCAACCGGAACAATCAGAATCCCTGCAATCGCCGGTGCCGAAAAAGTGGCAAAGGGCAAAATTCCGCCCATCAGCATCACGACGATGGACAGCGCGGAAAAAATTCCGCCCAATGCGATCCGGCGGCTTTCCATAGAACGGCGGGGCGTCATATCAGCAGCCCCGGCTGCAGCTGCAGCACATGTCCATGCACATCCAAGCCGCGCACATATCGCAGCAGGAACAGCTGACGGCTTGAGTGCCATAAGGACCCGGATTGCCATACGGGTTGCCGGGCATGGCGCCGTTGGCCTGATTGCGCAGATTGCGCAACGCAGCTTCGTATTCGGGGTTGCCGGGGGCAAGGCGGCAAGCTGCCTCAAAATAACGCAGCGCTTCAGCAACCCATCCTTTATAATAATATGCGCTGCCCATCAGGAAGTTCCATTCGGCGTCGTTGGCGCCCTCGGGAATTGCGTTCAACTGCGCCAGAGCCTGCTCCACAGCGCCGCTGTTGATCAGCTGGCGGATGTTGCGGTAGCGGCCGTTGGCGCTGCTGTTCTGTGCCTGACTGGACGCGGGTGCAGAGTATTCCGTGTGGGGTTCTCCGCCCGTGCGGATCAGGCTCATCAATGTGTCAAAGGCTTCGTTGATCTCGTTCATACGGGCCTGTGCGTCCTCGCGCAAAGGGCCGGCCTCGTATTGCTCGGGATCATAACGTTTGGCCAGGGCGCGGTAAGCGGACTTGATTTCATCCTCTGAAGCACCTTCGCGCAGACCAAGCAGGGAATAAGCTTTGTTGGCATCCATGGGGTTGTCCTTTCTGCCCGTTAAATCGGGTCATGTCGATTGTGGTGTGGCCGTTCGGTACCCGCAAGAGCGATGCTCTGCGGCAGGCCCAGAAACACAATGTTATCTAAAATTGATTTGTAAGAGGAAACGTCCAGAAGGTTATAGCACAGCGCAGTTTCTCCGGCACACATCCGGCAGAGTGTTTGTGCCTGTTGAATGGCTTCTTCTTTGGAAAAGCCATTGGTCAGAAAAACGTTATAAGAACCCTTTTCGGCGTCTTTGTCGTAATCTTCGGCAGCATCCAGAAAGTAAAGAATTTTCCCCAGAAACAGCCCCATCCGGTGCAAAATTTCCTTTTGCGGACCGCACAGCGCGAAAAGGGCACCTGTCATCTGGGCTGTGGGTTCCGCCGCTTCGTCCAGGCAGGTGCTTGAACGTTTTTCCAGCGCTTGCTGGGCAAGCGTCTGCTCTGCAAACAGCTTGTCCGCTTCCGGAAGGCGGCGGGCCGCTTTTTGATGCGGACCGGACAGCAGAATGCGCAAAAGATGTGCGCGTGCCTTTTTGAAAAAGGATTCATCGGTAATGTCGTCTGCCACTTTATAGTAGGCAGTCAGGATCAACGCATCCGCCGCCAGGCGAAGCCCGGGCGTGCTGCCGCAGACCGGCCGTTTCTGAAGAGGGCCGGCAATACAGCGTTCCGGACAAACAGAAGGCTGGGCAGCGGAAAGCCCGTCTGCGGTCATGGCCAGAAGCACCATGTCGTAGTTTAAAAGGAAGCGGGGGAGAAACCCATATTCCCGTTTCAGCTCTTTGCAAAGCCCGCAGTAATAGGAGCGGTACAATGTCCATTCACGCACTTTCAATTCTGCCTTGAAGGGCATGATATACCCGAACATGCGTGAACCCTCCCTGCCGATGACCTATCTTGTGTAGTATACAACATTTTTCAGAACTTTACAAACAAATTGCATGGAAATTTGCATATTATTCATATTTCACGCTCCAGATGATCGACGGTGTCAAAGCGGTAGCCCGCGTTTTTGAACCAGCGGATAATATCCGGAAGAGCGGCAGCGGTATTTTGAGTGGCTTTCGTGTCATGCATCAGTACGATGCAGCGGTGTTTGTCGCCCACATCCCGGATGACATTGTTGTAAATTTTTTCTGCGGATGGATGACCGCCGATTGCATCGTCGGCGCACACGTTCCAGTCCACATAGTGGTACCCTTTTTCCGTCGCCTGTGCTTTCAGGTCCTTCATGATGCTGCTTCCGCCGTATTTATGGCTGACGGTGTTGGTACTTCCGCCCGGAAAACGGAGCCATACCAATTCCTGCGGGTCGACGTAGGCGGACAATTTCTCCTTCAGAGCGTCAATATCCTGCCAGTAGGCGCTGGGGCTTTGATAAATGGCCTTGTAATCGTGGGTGCAGGTGTGCAGGGCGATCATATGCCCTTCTGCAGCAGTACGCTCCAATAGAGGAAGATATTTTTCATTGTTCTCCGCAGCAATTACAAAAAAAGTGGCGGGAACCTCTTCCTTTTTCAATATGTCCAAAACGGCTTCCGTTGTAGAGGAGGGACCGTCGTCAAATGTCAGGTAGACGACCTTTTCCTCTTCGGACGAATCTTCCGTCATGACTTCCAGGGGCGCGGTCAGGTCGTCGTTGGAACATCCCACGGGTCTGGTAATGACGAGTCCGGCCCCGAGACAAGCCAGTGCGCAAAGGCCTGCCGCCGCCAGAAGCCGGTGGAACCGGCCGAATCTGCGTTTGTTTTTCAAATGAATCGCCGCCTTTTCATTGATTTATATGCTGTTTGAACGTATACTTATAGCTATGAAACAGTGTGGGTGACTATGCCCTGAAGGAGTACCGGACATGGAGATTGTATCGTTGATTTTGAGTGCGCTGGCCTGTATTCTGCTCGTGATCGTTCTGGCAACGCGCCCCCGCGGCGGGGATGAACAGCAAACAGAACAGCTGATGCAGGAACTGGAGCAGTCGCGCCAGCAGATGCAAAATGAGCTGCGTCAGATGCGTGGAGAGCTGGGAAACAGCATTCATCGGGCCATGCAGACGAGCGCGGAGCTGCAGGCATCCGCACAGCGACAAATCTCTGAAACACAAAACGCGCGCCTCAAGGACTTAAGCGACCAGATGGCACTTCGGCAGGCGGCCCTTCAGAAAACAGTGAATGACCAGCTGCGGGGCGTGGATCAGCGCCTGTCTGCAAACGCGGTGGAAAATGAGCAGAAACTGGAAAATATTCGCATGACCATGGAAACCCGGCTGACTGCATTGCAGGCGGAGAACACGCAAAAGCTGGATGAAATGCGCAATACCGTGGATGAGAAACTGCAAAAGACGTTGGAAGAAAAGCTGCATCAGTCCTTTAATCGAGTGAGTCAGCAATTGGAGAGCGTTTATAAAGGGCTGGGAGAAATGCAGACCCTGGCCGTGGGAGTAGGCGATCTGAAAAAGGTCCTCAGCAATGTGAAAACACGCGGTATTCTGGGCGAGGTTCAGCTGGGAGCGATTCTGGAACAGATTCTGGCACCGGAACAGTATGAGGAAAACGTGGTGACCATCCCCGGAAGCAGCGAACGCGTGGAATATGCAGTGCGCTTGCCAGGCGATGGGGAAACGCCGGTGTGGCTGCCCATTGACGCGAAATTTCCTGTGGATGCATATGGCTCTTTGCAGGATGCCTACGAAGAAGGTAACACAGCGCGCATCGAGATTGCCGGCAGAATTTTGGAGCAGCGTGTGCGTGGATTTGCCAAGGATATCCATGATAAATACATTCAAATTCCGTACACCACGGAGTTCGGTGTGATGTTCCTTCCCACGGAAGGGTTGTACGCGGAACTGGTGCGGAGAGGCATGGTGGAGAGGCTGCAGGCAGAGAGTAAAGTAGTGATAGCCGGGCCCACAACCATGGCGGCGCTTTTGAACAGCCTGCAAATGGGGTTCCGGACCCTGGCCATTCAAAAGCGTTCCGGAGAGGTTTGGCAGGTTTTGGGAAATGTCAAAGCGGAGTTTGATACGTTTGGGAAAGCGTTGGCACAGGCGCAGACCCGCATTGAACAGGCGGGAAATGAACTGGAGAAACTGGTGGGAGTGCGCACAAGACAGATTCAGCGAAAACTGCGCGGTGTAACGGCACTGCCCGAATTTGATTCACAGAATGTGCCTGTCCAGCAGACAGAGGACGACCCGGACGCGACTTGAATTCACCACAGAATCTTTTTATAATAAAGAAAGACTGCGCCGGTAGGTGGGAAGGTATGTTTGCAGAACAAAGGAGAATAAAATGCGCTGGTTGAGCTGTGTGGTGGTTTTGCTCGCCCTGCTGGGATTCCCCGGATGTGCGGCGCCTGAACAGTCGGAACCATCGGAAACAGGCAGTTTTGTCCGGGCGGAGTGGAAGAACACAGAGTTCCATGCCGAGGTGGCACAAAGCGGCAATGGCGCACAAATCGACGTTTCCAGTGCGTCACAGGGGTATGTCGGCGTGAGCGCGCAGAGCGAGAAAAGACTGAAAGTAAAAGTCGGGCAGGGCGAAACGGTTTATGTTTACGACTTGCCAGGCGACGGTACGCCGCAGTTTTTTCCGCTTCAATGCGGGGACGGACTTTATAAAATTCAGGTCATGCAAAATACCACCGAAAGTAAATACATTGAGCTTTTTGCTGTTGAGACGCAAGTGAATCTGGAGGACGAATTCCAACCCTTCCTGCATGCGAACCAGATTGTTTGGTACACGCAGGAATCGAAGTGCGTTTCACTTGCAAACCAGCTTGGCGAGCAGGCATTCAGCGAGACGGACGCTGTCGCTCGGATCTATGAATACATTAAAGAAAACATCGTTTACGATTACGACAAAGCAGCCGGCGACGTGACCGGTTATGTGCCGGACCCGGACCAGACGCTGAGCAGCGGAAAGGGCATCTGCTTTGATTATGCATCTCTGGCGGCGGCCATGCTGCGCAGCCAGGGGATTCCGGCGAAAGTGATCACAGGTTATGTTTCCGACGGTGCGGTTTACCACGCCTGGAATATGATTTATTTAAAGGAAAGTGGCTGGATCACGGTGGAGATCAAGGCGCCTGCCAATGAGTGGGAACGGATCGATCTGACCTTCGCTGCAAACGGAGCAGATGAAACAACCATTGGCGACGGAACCGACTATGTGGACCGTTACGTTTACTGAGAGGGGTAACTGACATGAAAAAGCAGCTCAGTTCCATAGCTGCCAGTGTTTTCTGTGAAAATATGGCAATGATGCTTTCCGCGGGAATTCCTGTGGACGAATCGCTGTCCCTGCTGTGCGAAGACAGTGAGCAGGGGGCGTTTCATGAAGCGGCGCAAACGGTGTATCGTGCCGTAATGACAGGCGTTCCTCTGGCACAGGCAGTGCGTGAGTGCGGCTTGTTCCCGCAATACATGAGCGATATGATCGAAGCAGGCGAACTGGCCGGCAGAACGGACAGCGTTCTGCGCATGCTGTCGGTCTATTACGAAACGCAGCATCGTCTGGGCAAAAAGCTGAAAAGTGCAGTGGTCTATCCGGCGGCGCTGCTTCTGCTGATGGCCGTGGTGCTGGGAATTTTGGTGTTTCAGGTTCTTCCGGTGTTCACCGGTGTTTATGCGTCGCTGGCCGGCAGCATGGCCGCGTCGGCATATTCTTATATCCGCGTGGCTTATGTGGTGGGCGGAATTGCGCTGGGGGCTGTGGTCGTGCTGGCGCTGTTCCTTCTGGCAGGTCTTTTGCTGGCCCGCACAGAACAGGGAAAAACACGGCTTTTGAACCTGTTTGAAAAATTCCCGCTCACGGCCGGTGCTTATGCGCAGCTGGCACAGGCACAATTCGTCACGGCGCTGGCGACCTTTGTGGCCAGTGGCATGAACACCGATTTGTCCATGGAAAGAGCCGTTCAGATGGTGCAGCATAAAGCGCTGCATGAAAAACTGAACTGCGCAATGGAAAAAATGGCCGCGGGAAACAGTCTGGCACAGGCGTTTTATGAGGAGAAGATTTTTGAACCGCTGTACAACCGCATGCTGCTCAGCGGTGCGCGCAGTGGACAGCTGGAGAATGTTCTGGAGCGTCTTTCCAAAGTATTTTCGGCGGAAGCGGATACGCGGATTGAATTGCTGATCGGAAACATCGAACCGATTCTGTCCGGGCTTTTGACGTTGGCAGTGGGATTGACACTTCTGTCCGTGATGCTGCCGTTGGTTGGCATTTTGGCAGCCGTGGGCTGACGGAGGTTGCTGCATGTATCACGATTCGTACAAAAGGGCGCGAAGGCTGGTATGGCTGAGGCGGCTGGCGGTTGTCTGCGTGCTGGCGCTGCTTGTGTTTGCCGCCGATCGCTGGCGGCGCGGAGAGGAGGACCTGTCCGATCAGACGGCGTTTGCCGTGCGGCAGGTGGTGATTGATGCGGCCGTTCAGTGTTATGCATTGGAGGGCGCATATCCTTCGGAACTTTCTTATTTGGAAGAAAATTATGGCTTGCAGCTCAATCATCAGCGCTTTATCATTACTTACGAGGCATTTGCGGAAAATTTGTTGCCGGAAGTGGCGGTTTTGGAGAAAAAATAACGTCTGGGCAAAGGAGGGACAGGAACAGTGCGCGCTGAAAGAGCAAAAGAGCGGGAACACTTTTATTTGCTGATTCTGATGGCCTGTGTGTTTGTGTCCCTTCTGGCACTGATGGGGATTGGCTCTCATGTGTATCGCTCATTGGTGGAAAACCAGAATATTTCGGAAAACCGCCGGGCAACACTGACTTATTTGCAACAGAAAGTGCGCGCTGCTGACCGTTCGGATGCAGTTTTGCTGCGGGATGGTCCGGAGGGGACGATGCTGGTGCTTCAGGAACAGGTGGATGGCAGCAGCTACGAGACTCGAATTTATTTGTATCAGGGAAACCTGGTAGAAGAATATCGCCGTGCGGATGAATCCTGCCAGGAGAATGAGGCGGCGGTCATTGCCCAAACGGATACATTTGAGGTGTCGTTTGTACAGCCGGGCCTATTGGCGTTTGAAACGCAGTATGGCAAGGGATACGTTGCGGTGCGCAGTTTGATGGAGGACCGTGCGCATGAATGATACAAAAAGAGGAATTGCATTTTATGTGGAGACCGTTCTGCTGGTGCTGTTTCTCAGTGTGGCGCTGGCGGTGCTGGTGCAGGTGTTTGCCGCGGCCCAGGGGATGGGAACGCAGGCGCAGCGCCTTTCGGATGGGACGCTGCTTGCGGAAAACGCCGCCGAACTGATTGCAGCCAGCGAAAGCGAAGAAGAGTTCCGGTCTTTGGTGAACGTGAGTCCTGAGAGTGAAATTTGCTTGCATTACGATGTTCAAAACGGTATCGTGAAGGAAGCGGAAGATGGCTTCTATTGCCTCAAGATATCCCTGAAGAAAGACGGAACGTTGGTAGAGGCGCAGATTGATGTGAGCGCGGAAGATGAATTGGTTTACAGCCTTCAAACAGCGGCAAATTGGCGGGGAGAGTAGAAAATGAAACAGGAACCGATTCGCACAGGCTGGCTGTCGCTGATCGTCATGGTCGTTGTGGTGTGTCTGGCGGTGCTGGGGGTGCTTTCTCTGGTGACGGCCCGCGCCATGCTGGCCACGGCGCAAAAACAGGCAGATTATGTGCAGCAGACATATGAGCTGGAAATGCTGGGGCAGCAGTGGCTGTCGCAGGTGGAAACGGTTTGCAGCGAGGCATCTTCTGAGGAAGAATTGTTGGCGGAACTTCCGGAAGGAACCCGGGTAGACGGTGATTTGCTGCGCTATGTTGCGCAAAACAGCGATGAACGCCAGCTAAGCATTGCGGTGCAGCTGGAAGACCGGCAGATTCGCGTTGTGGAGTGGCGGCAGGTCCGTCAGTGGCAGGAAACAGAAAATATCGGACAGCTTTGGAAGGGGTAACGGTCATGGAAAGCATTATGGATATTTTGCAGGGAGCGATTGAGCGGCATGCTTCGGATTTGTTCCTGATCGCAGGCTTGCCTCTGACTTATAAGGTGGGCGGAAGGCAGCAGCGGGTGGAACAGGCACGGTTGATGCCGGAAGATACAGCACGGCTTGTACAGGAGATTTACACCCTCTGCGGCAGAGACGGCAGTAAAACGCTGGAAACCCGTGCGGACGATGATTTCTCGTTTTCTGTGCGGGAACTGGGGCGGTTCCGCGCCAACATTTTCCGGCAGCGCGGAAGTTTGTCTGCGGTGATTCGGGTGATTCGTTTCGGATTGCCCGATCCGGTGGAAATGAATATCCCGGACGAGGTCATGGCGGCAGCCCGGCATATGAAAGGGCTTGTGCTTGTGACCGGTGCGGCCGGAAGCGGAAAGTCGACGACGCTGGCCTGCCTGATCAATGCCATCAACCAGTCGCGTGAAGGGCACATCATTACGATGGAAGATCCCATTGAATTTATTCACCGGCACCAGAAGTGCATTGTTACCCAACGAGAAATCTCCACGGATACGCCCAACTACATCAGTGCTTTGCGCAGTGCTCTTCGGGAGAGCCCGGATGTGATTCTTTTGGGCGAAATGCGTGATTACGAGACGATCGAAGTGGCCATGACAGCGGCGGAGACAGGCCAGCTGTTGTTCAGCAGCCTGCATACCACCGGTGCGGCCAATACTGTGGACCGGATTATCGACGTGTTCCCGGCGAGCCAGCAGGCGCAGGTTCGGATGCAGCTGTCCATGGTGCTGCAGACCGTTATCAGTCAGCAGCTGCTTCCGTCCGTGGATGGAAAACTGATTCCGGTTTTCGAAATTATGCATACCAATGCAGCAATCAAAAACCTGATTCGTGAAGGAAAAACGCATCAAATTGATTCGGCAATCCAGTCGGGGGCCGCACAGGGAATGATTTCCATGGATGCATCGCTGCTGAAGTTGGCACAACAGGGACGCATTACCAAGGATACGGCCCTGACGTATTGTCTGCATTATGAGGCGATGGAAAAACGCCTTTCTCTGGTGTAAAAATGATGGAAAGGAGAAACTGATCATGACAGACGGTTTGCGGGTAAAAATGTTTGGCGGCTTTTCAGTGTGCTGGAATGGTCAGTATCTGATTGAGCATTCCGCCCGCATGAACAAACCGCAGGAACTGCTGGCACTGCTGCTGGCGCGCGCGGACGAGAAACTTACCAACGAGCAGTTGATGGAAGCTCTTTGGGAGAGCGATGAAGTGGAAAACCCTGCGGGTGCCTTAAAAAATGCAGTGTATTCCATTCGAAAACTGCTGCAGAAATCCGCTCCGGGCGTGCAATTTATTGTGATGGAAAATGGCCGTTATCAGTGGAATCCGCAGATTCCGCTGGAACTGGATATTCATCGCTTTGAAGTGCTGACGGAGGATTTGTTCGGGCAGGAAAAAACGCTGGAAGAGCAGCTGAAAGAAGCGCGGGAAATTCTGGCCCTTTACAGCGGAGAGCTTTTGCCGGGGTTGAACAGTCGGCAATGGGTCATTCAGGAGAACAGCTACTATCGTCAGAAATATTTGCGCACTGTGAAATATATGGCTGGCCTTCTAAGCGGCCGCGGGACAAGGGCCGATTTGGAAGAGGTGCTGGACATCTGCAATCGGGCAGCTTTGTTTGAGCCGCTGCATGAAGAACTTTATGAATACATGTTCTCGGCGATGCGCGGCTTGGATATGAAACAGGCCGTTTTGAGTTATTATCCGGTCGTCTCCAATCTGTTTTATGACGAGCTCGGTGAAAAACTGCCGGAACGTCTTCGGGATGTTTATCTCTGGGCGTCGGAAGGTTCCAATCAAATCAAGGAAGATTTGTGTCAGGTGCAGCAGGATCTGTCCGAGGTCACAAAAGACACCCGTCCCATCCGCGGTGCGTATTATTGCGAGTATGAAATGTTCAAGCACGTTTACCATATGGTGGCGCGCAATGCGGCCCGTAGCGGCGATCATGTCATTATTATGTTGATTACGCTTTTGCCCCGAAAAACGGAATTGCTTCAAAAGCAGGAATCGGTACGCTATATGCTTCAGCTGAAAGAGGTAATCAAAAACACGCTTCGCAAAGGCGATGTTTTCAGCCGGTACAGTCGGAACCAGTATATTCTGATGCTTCCGGTCCGCTCGGCGCTGGATGTGACGGTGGTCCAAAAGCGTTTGGAAACGGCTTGTCAAAGTCATATGGAAAAGAAAAATCTTGTCATTGATATGAAGTCGCAGATGCTTGAACCGATGGTTTGAAGCAGGGCTCTGAAGGGAAACAAACCTTCGGAGCCTTTTTGTTTATACAGGCACGTTTGGGCACATACTGAGGAAAAGGAGGCGTGCACTGTGTCAACGAGTCGTATTGTGGCATTTTTTGCGTTTTTTGTTCTTGCGTTTGCGATTTTGGGAGCCAACCTGGCGCTTCTGTGCACCAATGAGACCTACGCGCAGGCCGCCGTGCGGCAAAGC
This sequence comes from Owariibacterium komagatae, assembly GCF_045865535.1. GTDB lineage: Bacteria > Bacillota > Clostridia > Oscillospirales > Ruminococcaceae > Ruthenibacterium > Ruthenibacterium komagatae. Next base: position 569,769 of record NZ_AP031406.1, on the reverse strand, counting down.
CAGACAACGCTGGATTTATTTGACGGACGCGGAAATATTTACGACTGTAACTTTCTTCCCCTTACCAATGTATTTACAAATACGTATGCAGTGGTCGAGCCGGGACGTTCCAGTTACCATGCACTGTTTGGCTCCATTCCGGCAACGGAAAAGAATTCTTTTTACAGTATGATCCAGCAGGGAAGCCCTTTTTTAATAGAAGTGGAGAAAAGCAGCGGTACGCAGCCGGAATACCTTTTCTCCTGCCCGGTTCGCTATTATCCGAATCCCACGGCGGTTCATCTGCTGGGCTATCTTGACGCAGAAGGGCACGGCGTCAGCGGGGCGGAGTATGTGTACGATGATTTGCTGACAGGCGCTTCTACCAGTACATCGGTTTTGTGTACCACCACGGCGGTGGGAACCTTTCTGGAAAGCGCTCCGCCGAAACTTTTGTATACGCAGGGCTCCGGCGCAGGAGTGATGTTGACCATTGACGAGACAATCCAGCGCATTTGCGAGGGCGTCGCGCAGCAGATGATGGAAAAAGGCAGCATTGTTGTGTTGGAAACAGCAACGGGACGTGTACGGGCCAGTGTGAGCATGCCGGTTTATGATCCGGAAAACGTTGCCCTCAGCATTGACAGAAACGATTCCTCTCTGATCAACCGCTCTATCAGTGCGTTCAACGTGGGGTCCGTCTTTAAACCTATTCTGGCCGCCGCAGCGCTGGAAGCGGGACTGGATCCCAATGCGGTATATGAATGTACCGGCTCCACGGAGATCGGCGGCCACGTTTACCGCTGCGCCTATGGAAAGGGGCATGGGCCGGTGAACCTGACACAGGCACTTGAGCAAAGCTGCAACTGCTATTTTATTCACTTGGGCCTTCAGTTGGGGGCGCAGGCAGTGGAGCAGGCAGCGCAGACCTGCGGTTTCGGAACAGCCACTGCCTATATGGGAACGCAGACCACCGCTGCGGGAAATCTTCCGGATGAAGAGCAGCTGCGGGATTTGGGACAGCTGGCTTCCATCAGCTTCGGTCAGGGAGCGTTGACCGCGTCTCCTGTACAGGTGGCGGCCAGCATCAATGTGTTTGCTAACCAGGGACGTTATATTGAGCCGACTTTCGTGGAGGGCATTGTCAACGAGTATTCTCAAACCGTCACAGAAAGTCTGTATTCACCAATTCAGCGGCAGGCTTTTCGAAGCGATGTTGCGCAAACAGTGCAGAAGATGCTGGTCAGTGTTGTGGAAAACGGTTTGGGCAAGCCGGCAAAACCGCTGCATGGCGGCGCGGGTGGCAAGACAGGTACGGCGCAAACCGGCCGCTTTCAGGAGGACGGGGAAGAAATCATGGACGCGTGGTTTGCGGGATTTTATCCGGCAGAAAATCCTCAGTATACCATTGCGGTTTTGCTGGACAGCGGAACGTATTCCAGCGACGATGCGGCGGCCGTTTTTGCAAAAGTGACCACAGACCTGGGAATGTATCTGGGCGTGGAGGACGAGTATTGACAATCGCCTGATTTTTCTTATAATATAACAATAGATACGAAAAAATGGCGACGACTGGGCCAGACAGGAAAAGAAAGACAAAAGAGAGAGAACGCATGGCTGAAACGTTCTTGCTTGGTTTCCTGCCAGCCACCCGGGAGCCCCCTGTGATGAGCAGGGCGCTGCGCAGCGTTAACGCGGAAAAGTGGTGTGTGCAAACACGCAATTTGGGTGGTACCACGGATGCGAAAAGCTTTCGTCCCTTGTCGGGGCGGAAGTTTATTTTTTTGTAGTTCTATTTTTCAAAATGAGGAGACAGACCTATGGAATGGACCGGATTAAACGAACTGCGTGAAAAGTATCTCTCGTTTTTCGAGGGAAAAGGCCATCTGCGCCTGGACAGTTTCCCGCTGGTTCCCCACAACGACAACAGCCTTTTGCTGATCAACTCGGGCATGGCCCCCATGAAGAAATGGTTTCTGGGACAGGAGGAACCTCCCTGCCATCGGGTGACTACCTGCCAGAAATGCATCCGTACGCCGGATATTGAGCGCGTGGGCATTACGGCGCGTCACGGCACTTTCTTTGAAATGCTGGGCAATTTCAGCTTCCAGGATTATTTTAAGGAAGAGGTCATTCCCTGGGCGTGGGAATTCTTGACGCAGACGTTGGAGATCCCGGCGGAAAAGCTGTACATTTCCGTGTATTTGGAGGATGACGAGGCCTACGACATCTGGACGAAAAAGGTCGGCATTCCGGAAGACCATATGGTCCGTTTCGGAAAAGAAGACAATTTCTGGGAGCATGGCTCCGGCCCCTGCGGCCCTTGCAGCGAGATTTACTTTGACCGCGGTCCGGAATACGGCTGCGGAAAGCCTGACTGCCGCGTGGGCTGCGACTGCGACCGCTATATGGAAGTTTGGAACCTGGTGTTCAGCCAGTTTGATTCCGACGGAAACGGCCATTATGAGCGTCTGGCCAAGCCCAACATTGACACCGGCATGGGCCTGGAACGTTTGGCCTGCGTGATGCAGGGCGTGGGCAACCTGTTCGAGGTGGACACGGTACACAACATTTTGAACCATGTAGAGCGCATTACGGGAAAAACCTATGGCCAGGACCATATGACGGATGTTTCCATCCGCGTGATTACCGACCACATCCGGTCTACGGTCTTTATGGTATCGGACGGCATTCTTCCGTCCAATGAGGGACGCGGCTATGTGCTGCGCCGCCTGTTGCGCCGTGCCGCGCGCCATGGCCGCATGCTGGGCGTAAAACGCCCCTTCCTGTCGGAACTGTGCGACACGGTCATCCGGGAAAACGGAAGCGCGTATCCGGAACTTGTGGAGCATTCCGACTACATCAAGAAGACAATTTCCGCCGAGGAAGAGCGCTTCTCCCGCACCATTGACGCAGGCCTCAGCATTCTCAACAATTTGGTGGAGGATGTGATCAAAAAAGCGCAGGAAGGTAAAAAACGGATTTTGTCCGGTATGGATGCGTTCAAACTGAACGATACCTTCGGCTTCCCGCTGGACCTGACAAAGGAGATTGCCGCGGAAAAGGGAATCGAAGTGGACGAGGAAGGTTTCCGCTCCGAGCTTCAGAAGCAGCGGGAAACGGCGCGTGCCGACCGCATGAGCCGGGATATCTCGGGCTGGACGGCTGATCTGTTCAGCGATGTGCAGGCACAGCCTACAGAATTCCTGGGCTATGAAAAGCTGGCGGCAGAGGCGAAGGTTGTGGCGCTGTCCGACGGTGAGGAGCTGGTGGATGCCATTGCCACGGACGACGGCCCCAAAGCGGGCGTTCTGGTGGTTCTGGATCGCACGCCCTTCTATGCGGAAAGCGGCGGCCAGGTGGCGGATACGGGATGCATCACCACAGCCTCCGGTGCGCATTTGTCTGTAAGCGCCTGCAAGAAGACCCCGAAGGGCTATTTTGTACACACCTGCACCCTGGAAGAGGGGATGGTTCAGACGGGTGAAGCGGTGATTGCCACGGTGGATGAAAAGCGCCGTCACGCCATCATGCGCAACCATACATCGGCGCACCTGCTGCAAAAGGCACTGCGTGAAGTTTTGGGCGCCCATGTGCATCAGGCTGGTTCTTATGAGGATGACGAGCGTGTCCGTTTCGACTTTACGCACTTCAACGCCGTCACGCCGCAGGAACTCCAGCAGGTGGAAAAAATCGTCAATGAGAAAATTTTCGAAGCTTTGCCGGTCACGGTGAAGGAAATGCCCATCAAAGAGGCGAAAGAGCTGGGCGCGATGGCGCTGTTCGGTGAGAAGTACGGCGATATCGTCCGCGTGGTGGACATCAACGGATGGTCTACCGAGTTCTGCGGCGGCACACATGTGAGCAACACCGCACAGCTTGGCTGCTTCAAGATTTTGTCCGAATCCAGTGTAGCGGCCGGCATTCGCCGCATCGAAGGTACTACTGGCTACGGCGTATTGCGGCTGCTGGATGAGAAAAACGAGATGCTCAATCAGGTAGCTGGTACGCTGAAGGTGAGCAATATCCACGATCTGCCTCAGCGCGCGGCCGCTGTATCTGCGGAACTGAAAAACGTTCAGAAAGAACTGGATGATTTGAAGGCGCAGATTGCCAATGCGAAAGTGGACGGCTTGTTTGAAGACGCGCAGGAAGTGGAAGGCATTAAAATCTTCACTCTGTACCTCACCGGGACGGCCAACGATGCGGTGCGTGGTATGTGCGACAAAGCGCGTGACAAAGTGCCTGCTTCTGTCACGGCAATCATCGGTGAATGCGACGGAAAGATTTCTCTGGCGGTCGCAGTGGGCAAGGAGGCACAGGCCAAAGGTCTTGCCGCCGGAAAGCTGGTCAAGCAGATTGCTGCCATTGCGGGCGGCAACGGTGGCGGAAAGCCCGATTTTGCAATGGCCGGCATTAAAGAGCCTTCCAAGATCGACGACGCGTTGAACGCGGTACCTGAACTGGTGCGCGCTGCGCTGAATGCTTAAGTTCGTTTGCAGACAACGGAAAAGGAGGAAAGAGAATGGATTGCCTGTTTTGTAAAATGGCGGCCGGTGAAATTCCGGTCAACAAGGTTTACGAGGATGACACGGTTTTGGCGTTTCACGACATCGATCCGCAGGCGCCTGTGCATTTTCTCGTCATTCCCAAAACACACATCGGCTCTCCCGCGGAGATCAATGCTGAAAACAGTGCGGTTGCAGCGCATATTTTTGAAGTGATTGCGCAAATCGCACAGGAGATGAATTTGGAGAACGGGTACCGCGTGGTCACCAACTGCGGCAAAGACGGCGGACAAAGTGTGCCGCACCTGCATTTTCATGTTCTGGCAAAGCGCAGTCTGGCCTGGCCTCCGGGCTGATGTAAAAACGAATGCTGTTCTGTGACAGGAAAGGAAGAAACCACCATGCGTAAAACTTATACTCTCAATGTGGCTGGTGTCAGCCGGGAACTGCCGCTGTGCCCTGTGAACGAGCATATGGACATTGCTGCGTTTGTGATGTTCAGCGATGTGGAGTTGACGGTAGCGTGCGCAAAAGCACTTCTGGAGAAACTGCCTGAGTTCGACGTGATCGTCACTGCCGAAGCAAAGGGCATTCCGCTGGCGTACGAAATGAGTCGCCAGAGCGGAAAACGTTACATCCCGGCGCGCAAAGGCCCGAAGCTGTACATGGAAAACCCTGTGATCGTGGAAGATAAATCCATCACTACAGAGGCTGTGCAAAAACTGGTGATCGACCAGAAAGATCTGGACGATATGGCCGGAAAACGTGTTGTCATTGTGGATGATGTGATCAGCACGGGTGGAAGCCTGCATGCGCTGGAAGCGCTCGTGGGGAAAAGCTCTGCCAATGTCGTGGCCAAAGCTGCCGTTCTGGCCGAAGGCGATGCCGCGGACCGCACGGACATCACGTTCCTGGAGCCGCTGCCGCTGTTCTTCAAATAATGCTGGAAAAACGCCGCACACTGTGCCTGATCGGCTTTACCTATCTGGTTGCGCAATTGCTGGCGGGGTTTATGCCGTCAGTGGCTTTCGGGCCGCTGACGGCCGTTTTTGTACTGCTGTTTGTAATTGCGTTTCTGTGGCGCGGTCATTTACGCCGCGCACTGCTGATTCTGCTTCTCTGCGGTACGGTAGCAATGGCGCTGGTGCTGCGCATGCTGTATTTGAATGTGGTTGTAAACCCGGTTTTGCACCTGGCAAATGACAGCGGAACCATACAGGCGGATGTGCTGGAAACACGAGCAGGTTTCGAAGAAGAACGTGTATTCGCCACGGTAAGGGTACGGGTTTGGAACGGTCAGCGTCTGTGGGTTCCCTTTGAAACAGAGATCGAGGCGTGTCCCCGGACAGAACCGGGACAGAGAATTCAGGCAAGGGTCGCATTGTCCGCCTTGCCGGAAAATGAGTATCTTTCCAACGCGCAGGCAAAAAGCAGATTTGTCTGTGCGGAGTATCAGGGCGATTTTCAGGATTTGGGGAGAGCGCCCGGGCTGCGGAATGGACTGCTTCGTCTTCAGCAGGATCTGCGGGAATCTCTGTATGCCGTTTTGCCGCATCCCTATTGTGAATTGGCCTCTGCGATGTGTGTTGGCGAGCGGTCGGGCCTTTCTGCAGATTTGAAACAGCTTTTTCAGCAGGCGGGGCTGTCTCACATTCTGGTCGTTTCGGGCCTTCATTTGTCGGCAATCGGCGCTTTGTGCTATTTGGCGTTGAAGCGCTTTTTGAACCGGCGCGCTGCTGCGGCGCTGTCCTGTCTGGCGGTGTTGCTGTTTATGTGCGTGGTGGGATTTACGCCCTCTGTGGTGCGAGCCGGTTGTGTCATGCTGTTGATTTATATCGGAAAACTGCTGAAGCAGCCGGGCGATACGCTTACCAGTTTGGGCCTGGCTGCACTGTTGCTTTGCATTCAAAATCCATTCGCGGCACAGGACATCGGTTTGCTGCTTTCGTTTTCGGCAACGTTGGCGGTTCTGTTTGCGGGAAACGTGATGGAGCGGACCTATGCAGGCTGGAAAAAGCGCAATCGTGTCCCTGTCAAAAGGTGGGTGCGCATTTATCAGACTGTGCTGGTGACGGGATTGGTCACGCTCGCGACGCTGCCGGTTATCGCGGCCATGGGCGGCGGCGTTTCGCTGTTTGGCATTTTGTGTAATCTTCTGGTTCTGCCGGTGGTGCCTTTCACGGTGCTGAGCGGTTTGCTGTGCGCGCTGACAGGAATGATCCCGCCGCTGCTTTTTCTGGCAAAACTGCTTGGCCTGCTGTGCGGGCTTTGCATTCGCTGGATGCTGTTGGTTACAGAGGTGGTGGATGCTCTTCCGCAGTCCATGGTTTATCTGTCCGGAAGCTATGCCGTCCTGACCGGTCTGTGCGCGCTTGCTGTGATTTTGATTGCATGGAAACTGAATTTCTCTCTGCGCCGGGGACTGGCTCTGGCTGCCTGTCTCGCTGTGTCTGCAATGGCACTTTATGGGGTGGCAAGCATTCATGTGGTTCGATTTGCCATGGTGGGATCCGGGGTCAACCCGTCGCTGGTTGTGACACAGTCCGGGTTTACGCTGGTGATTTATCGAAGCCCACAGAGCAATGTGCAGCAAATTGCAGATTATTTGCAAAGCGTGAATCGGTCGCAGGTGGATGTGCTGATCGATTTGCGGGCGGAGGGTGATGAAGCCGCATTGGCACAACAGCTGAATGCAGAAGAGTGCATTTGTGCGCGTCAGTTTCGAAATCATGCGGTAAAGGGACTTTTTCGTGATATAATGGTATATATGAAACGACAGGAAAACGGAAATTTTGTGTGCGTGGATGTGGGCGGCCGCCGCCTTGCAATTGCTTCTGGGAAAGTGGATTTTACCGGTTATCCGATGCTGGATGTGTACTTCGGTGGCAGCGGAACACCGGAAGGACTGTCCTGCCGAAAGGTTGTGCTGCCTGCGGCGGGAACGTATGAATGGGCCGAAAAATATCCGGAGGTCCATCAGGGAATGTCTGAACAGGAGATATGGGTGCGTGCAGGCGGTCAAATAAAAATAAACGAGGTTCACAATGGCTTTGAATGAACAGGAATTTCAAAAAATACTGAACTCGCTGGAGCGGTATGCCGTATTTTATTACTATTCCACTGAAGAATATCTGGCACGCAGCTATGCGTCCCGCACATTGACGGCATTGGCCCGTGAAACAGATGCGGAAGTGACGCGCATTGATGGCCCCGCACCTTCCATCGGAGAAGCGGTGGCTGCGGCGGGAACAATTTCTTTGTTCGGCACTAAGCGCGTGGTGGAGCTGGCACAGGTGGAGCCTTCTGCGATGAACGATGCGGATGTAGATGCCTTGTGTGATTTGTTTGCCACAATGGAAAATGCAGTGATCGTTCTGTATACCGTGTTTAAGGACGATAAGGCAAAACAGACTAAAAAGGCAAAAAAATTGCTGGATGCAGCCGGCCGCTTTGGGATCGCAGCCGAAATTTTGAAGCCCGGCGTTCAGGATGCCAAGCGGTTTATTCAGCAAAAAGCGCAGGAGATGGAAACAGAGCTGGAGCCGGGAGCGGACACCGATTTGCTGGAACGGTGCGGTGCGGATTTGTTCTTGCTGGAGAATGAGGTCAGCAAGCTTGCGGCCGCCAGCGGCTATACTCGGATCACGCGGGAACTGGTCAGCACCATGGGAACGCAGAATATTGAAGCAGATGTGTTTGAGATGGTTCGGTATGTGACAGCAAAAAACAAGCCCCGGGCCTTTCAGAAGTTGAACCAGCTGCTGGAACTGCAAAATGAGCCGATTGCGATTGCTGCGGCCCTGGCAGGCTCCTTCATTGATATGTATCGCGTGAAATGCGGTGCAGCCAGCAGAAAAAATTATGCTGCGGTACACAAGGACTTTCATTACCGCGGCAGCGACTACCGGCTGCGGAAATCGGGAGAGACGGCTTCCAGGTACACGCTCCATCAGCTGGCGTCCATCTTGGAGCTGCTGGAACGGCTGGATGCTTCGCTGAAGTCTTCTGCGGCGGATAAAAATGTGCTGCTGCAGACAGCCCTGTGCGAGATTATGCAGGTGGGAGATGGACGTTCATGAGCAAGCTGCGCATTGAAGAGATCATCGTGGTGGAGGGAAAGTACGATGCGGTCAAGCTTTCGGACCTGGTGGATGCGCTGATTGTTCCCACCAAAGGATTTTCGATTTTTACCAGCGAAGAGACAAAGCAGCTGATTTTAAGGCTTGGAAAAAAGCGCGGAATCATTGTGCTTACGGATTCCGATGCGGCGGGATTTCGCATCCGGAACTATGTCAATAAAATCGCGGCCGGCCTGCCGGTGAAAAATGCCTATGTGCCGGCGCTTGCCGGAAAGGAGAAACGAAAGAGCCAGCCGTCAAAAGAAGGGCTTTTGGGGGTGGAAGGAGTACCGGCAGAGGCAATCCTGCAGGCGTTGCGTACGGCAGGCGCCCATCCGTCGGCGGAACGGCAGGGAAGACAGATTACCTATACGGATTTGTTTGAACTGGGCTTGTCCGGAACGCAGGGAAGTGCAGAGCGCCGCCGCATCTGGCTCTCAGCGATTGGGCTTCCGCCTCGCTTGTCCAAAAAAGCATTGTGCGAAACTTTGAACAGCCTGTATTCCTATGAAGAGTTTTTGCAAACACTTCCGGAAGAATTCCGGGAGGCCCCGTGAACATAAACAGAAAAAACGCCGGAAAGCGGTTCGCTGCCCGGGGGCAACAAAAAGGATGCCGGCCAGATCACTGTGATCTGGCCGGCATCCTTTCTATTTGATGGTTTGTTTTAAAACCTGCTGCGCGTACCATGGGAAATCCAGCTCGAAATGCTGTTTGCTCAATGCGGCAAAAGGCTCCTGCGTGATCTCAGGAAAGACAAGCGAGTATGCGCACAAGGCCTGATATTTGAATTTCAATTCACGGTTGGCTGCCTGGTTGCCATATTTGCTGTCCCCCAGAATCGGGCATCCGATGGACGCGAGATGTGCCCGGATCTGGTGCGTCCGTCCGGTGATGAGCGTTACTTCCAAAAGAGCCAGACGACCTGAAACGGCCAACGTTCGATAACGGGTGGTGATTTCTTTCGCACCCGGAAGTGGAGCGGATACGATGCGTACAGTGCCTTTTTCGGAGTTTTTGATGAGATAATCCTGCAGTGTGTCGCTTTCGGGAACAGGGCGGCCGAATGTAACACACAGATACTTTTTGCACAGGGCACGGTCACGAATCAGCTGAGTGAAAAATGCTTCTGCCTGCGGCGTTTTGGCAAGCAGCACCAGTCCGCTGGTGCCGGTGTCCAGCCGATGGCACAACCTGAGCGAAAGGGGATCTTGGCCTTGTGTGCGCAGATATGTCTGCGCGCGGGCCAGCAAAGTATCCGCATCTTCCTGTCCGCAGACAGGAAGCCCGGCCGGTTTATTTGCAATCAACAGGGACTCGTCCTCATAAACAGGTACGAAGGAGATGGAGCCGGAAGGGTCAGCATAAAGACGGACGATGTTTCCGGCGCTCAGGCGAAACGACAAAGGCTGCTTTTTTCCGTCCACCTTGATTTTGTTTTCTTTGAGGTATTTTCGGAGTATTCCATAGGAGAGAGAGGGGACTTTTTCATACAAAAATTTGTCCAGACGCACGTCGCTTTTTACGGTCCATTCTTTCATAAAACTCCTCCTGTCGGTTCATCTATTTTATCACAGACATCCCTTTTTCGCCAGAGCTTTGGTTGACATTCAGATTGGAATATTGTATTCTAATAAAGCATACTTTTTATGTGCCGAGAGGCTGCTGTGGCGAAATCGGCAGACGCAAGGGACTTAAAATCCCTCGGTGGCAACACCATACGGGTTCGATTCCCGTCAGCAGCACCAGAACCCCCATAGGCGCTGAGCCTGGGGGGTTCTTTTTTAAAGGAGAGAAGCGATATGTATCTGTACGAGTTGTTTCAAAGAAAACCCTGCGTGTTTTCGCTGGAAGTGTTTCCGCCCAAGAAAAACGGCGCCTCGCCGGAAAGTTTGTATCCCAAATTAAAAGAGCTGGCAAAACTTTCTCCCGATTTTATCAGCGTTACATACGGTGCAGGCGGGAATGCTGCGGACGATTCCACCTGCAAAATCGCTTCTTATATCAAACACGACTTGGGCATTGAAGCGCTTGCGCATCTCACTTGCGTGAATTCGGGAAAAGAGCAGATTGAACAGACGCTGCGGCAGCTGCATGAAAACGAAATTGAAAATGTTTTGGCACTTCGGGGGGATATCAACCCGACACTCCCTAGAAAGAATGACTATCAATACGCCAGCGAATTGGCGGCTGCTGTGCATGCAAGTGGGTTTAACGTGGTGGGAGCCTGCTATCCGGAAGGACATGTCGAAAGCGAAAATTTGCGTCAGGATGTTGAAAATCTGCATCATAAAATTGATGCGGGCGCCACACACCTGATTACACAGCTCTTCTTTGACAACGGCGTTTTTTATCGCTTTCTGAACATGGCCCGCAAAGCGGGTATTCAGGTACCAATTGAGGCGGGTGTAATGCCTATTGTTTCAAAAAGCCAGGTGGAGCGGACGGTTGCGCTCAGTTCCGCCAGCCTGCCTTCGGCATTTACTAAAATGATCAGCAAATATGATCACGATGAGCAGGCTTTGTTTGACGCGGGAATTGATTATGCGATCCGGCAGCTGCGGGATCTGATTGAGGGCGGAGCGGATGGCATTCATCTGTATGCAATGAATCGTCCTACGGTGGCGCAAAAAGTGTACGAGGGAATTCGGGACCTGCTGTAAGGAGAACCATGCATGAAGCTGAATTTAAGCTTTGAAATCGATCTCGAAGAAGTGCTCCGGATGTTGGGCGCACAGGGGACAAAGGATCAGGCAATCCGGGATTTGGCCCGACAGGCTGCAGAATGCGTTCAAAAAGCAGCGGTCCCGCGCGCAACCTATCAAAGAATGCCCTGTGAGCGCCTGCGCCCGCTCCTGCTTGGACGGGATATTGAGATGCATTTGCAGGGGTGTTCGGAGCTGGTGGCAATCGCATGTACTCTGGGGCGTGAGACAGACTGCCTGATTCAGCGTATGGAGTTTCAAAACATGGCCCTGGCGGTGGCGGTGGACGCAGCCGCCTCGGTAGGTGTCGAGTCTTTGGCACAGAATCTGGAACAGCAGCTCCGAGACCAGCTGGAAGCGCAGGGACTTTTCCTGACTGGCCGCTTTTCGCCGGGGTATGGAGATTATCCCATCCGGGTGCAAAACGGTCTTCTCGCGTTGCTGGATACGCCGAGAAGAATCGGATTGATGGCAACCGAGACACATCTTCTGACGCCGCGGAAAAGCATTACTGCGCTTTGTGGCGTTGCGCCTCATCCGGTAACGGGAAGACTTGCCGGCTGTGAACACTGTGCACTGCGCGAGAAATGTACCAAAAGGAAAGAGGGGAAAACCTGTGTCTGAAGTGTTTAAAAAGGACCGGTACACCATTTTGGATGGCGCCATGGGAACAATGCTGCAGAAAAGTGGTCTGGAACTGGGCCGCCAGCCGGATGTGCTGAGCATTGAGCAGCCGGAAATCGTTGAGCGGATTGGCCGTATGTATGTGGAAAGCGGTTCGGACTGGATTTGTGCCAACACTTTTGGTGCGAACAGAAAAAAACTTTCGGGCTGCGGATATACAGTTGAGCAGGTCATCGCTGCTTCCGTCGGCTGTGCCAAATCTGCATGCCGGGGAAGTGAATGCCGGGTTTTGTTGGATGTAGGGCCGATTGGCGAACTTCTGGAACCAGTGGGAACGCTCGGCTTTGAAGAAGCGTATGACATTTTCCGTCAGGAGATGGTGGCGGGCGAACAGGCCGGCGCGCAGGGAATCCTGATTGAAACGATGACGGATTTGTATGAGGTGAAGGCGGCCATTTTGGCGGCAAGGGAAAATACAAGCCTGCCGGTGCTTGTTTCCATGAGCTTTGAAGAGAGAGGAAGGACATTTACCGGGTGTACGGTGGAGTCGCTTGCGCTTGTAGCACAGGGGTTGGGGGCAGATGCGGTCGGCATCAACTGTTCGCTTGGTCCGCGTGAGATTTTTCCTTTGGCAAAGCGACTTTGCAGTTCCACGACCCTGCCGGTGTTCATCAAGCCCAATGCGGGGCTTCCGGATCCGGCGACGGGTGCATATGATATTTCGCCGCGGCAATTCTGCGATGAAATGGCGTGCTATGAAGCTCTTGGAATTTCGGCGGTTGGCGGGTGCTGTGGGACTACGCCGGATTACATTCAACACCTGGCGGAGTATTTTGGCCAAAAATGTCCGAAACAGCGTGAAGTGACTGCCAGAAGCTGCGTTTGTACGCCGACCGAACTGGTGGAGATCGATCGGGTAACGGTTATTGGAGAACGAATCAACCCGACCGGGAAAAAGCGGTTTCAGGCAGCTTTGCGCGAGGGAGATCTGGATTATATCGCGGAGCAGGCCATTGAACAAGCCAATGCGGGCGCCCGCATTCTGGATGTAAACGTGGGACTTCCGGGAATCGATGAAGCAGAGATGATGCGCCGTGCGGTCAAGACGATTCAGTCAGTAACGGATCTGCCTTTGCAGCTGGATTCCACCCGGGCGGACGTGTTGGAGGCGGGACTGCGGGTTTACAACGGAAAGGCCATCGTGAACTCGGTGAATGCGGAAGAGGCGGTGTTGGAAGCGATTCTGCCTGTTTGCAAAAAATATGGCGCGGCCGTTGTTGGTCTGACGTTGGACGAGCATGGCATTCCGGAACGGGCCGAGGAACGGTTTGCTTTGGCAAAAAGAATTGTCGAGGCGGCCTGTTCGGCAGGCATCCCGCGGGAAGATGTATTCATTGACTGCCTGACCCTGACAGCAAGTGCGCAGCAGCAGGCTGTGCGGGAGACATTGCGCGCTGTACAGATGGTCAAAGAACGCCTGGGCGTAAAAACCGTTCTGGGAGTATCCAACATTTCCTTTGGTCTGCCTTGCCGGGAGCAGGTGAATACCAGCTTTTTGACGTTGGCGCTGGCACATGGGTTGGATATGCCGATTCTGAATCCCAATTCACAGGCGATGATGGCGGCTGTGGCGAGTTTTGAGGTGCTGTATAATCTTGATCCGGAATCAACCCGGTATATTGCACAGTACGCCGGTAAGGCACCGCAGCCTGCTGCAGGGGATGCACGGGCACCGGAGTTATATGATGCGATTGTGCAGGGGCTTCGCTCGCAGGCTGCACACGCCGCCAGAGAAAAACTGAAGAGCATGCCGCCTCAGGAACTGGTCAATCAAATTTTGATCCCGGCTCTGGATTCCGTGGGAGAACGCTTTGAGAAGGGGACGCTCTTTCTGCCGCAGCTTCTCCAGTCTGCAGGTGCTGCGCAGGCTGCGTTTGACGAAGTGAAAGAAAAAATCATCTCAGAGGGAACAAAAGGAGCCAGTAAGGGCAAAATCGTGATTGCTACAGTCAAGGGAGATATCCACGACATTGGAAAAAACATCGTAAAAGTAATTTTGGAAAATTACGGCTACGAGATGATCGACCTTGGCAGAGATGTGCCGCCGGAGAGGGTTGTAGAGGCGGCCCGAAGCAACAATGTCCGTCTGGTGGGTTTGAGTGCTTTGATGACCACAACGCTGCCCAGCATGGCACAGACCATTGAAGCGCTGCATCAGGCAGGGCTTCCCTGTAAAATCATGGTGGGAGGCGCGGTCCTCACGCCGGAATATGCCGAAAGCATCGGCGCGGATTTTTACGCGAGGGATGCAAAACAGTCCGTAGATATTGCAAGAAAAGTATTGGGATGACTCCAGAAGAGCCGGTGCCGCCGGCTCTTTTTGCTGTGATGGCCTTCGCAGCAGCCATTCTCTTGTTCCTTGGAAACATTTCAAAAGAAAGTTGTATCGAAATTCTTACAATTTTTGTAAAATTTCGTTTTAATGCAACTTTTTGGGCGTGAAAAACGTATAATAAGCAAGGAAGTTCAAAAAGGGAAGGATGGGGCGGTATGGCACAAAATCTGACAAGCATTCTGGAAAATTTAAAACATATTTTTGGAATCGTCTATTCAGAAACACCTCCTGAGTCGGTGGAGGAAAGCGAAGAAAACGAAGATTGACCCCCCTGAATTTGTAAATGAATCATTGCTGTACAGCGGCCTTTTGCCCGCCATGGGAATCCCTGGCGGGCATGGGCCGCTTTCTTTTTCGGCCATAAAAAGAAACACATGGGTGCGTGTGAATTCTAAAAAGAAACTTTCATTTTCACAGAAAATAGGTTGCAATTAGGGGCTGTTTATCCTATAATAAATACTGTAAATGGGTAGAAATGGGTTAAAGTGGGTAATTTTAGACAGCTTTTTTGAAAAGGGCGGTGACCGAAGATGTTGATGGGCGAATACAATTACGCAATCGACGAGAAAGGCCGCCTGAACTTTCCGGCCAAGTTCCGGGAAGAGATGGGAGAAAGTTTTGTCGTGGCCCGCTGGCTGGACAACTGCCTGGTCGCCTACCCGACCGAAAAATGGCAGGAACAGGCGGAAAAGTTGAAGGCGCTGGCCGGCATTAAAAATCGTTTGATCGTCAGCTACCTGTTTGCATCCGGAATTGTGGTGCAGCCTGACAAGCAGGGGCGAATCCTTTTGCCCGGCGGACATCGGGACCACGCCAAGCTGGACAAAGAGGTCACCATCATCGGAGTGGGAGACCATGCGGAGATTTGGAACACGCAGGCATGGCATGCGGCTGTGGATACAGTGGACAATGCCAAATTAGAAGCTGCGCTTTTGGAAATGGGGTTATAAGCAGTGAGCTTTCACCATATCCCTGTCCTCCTCGCGGAATGCCTTGAGGGACTCGCCATCCAACCGGACGGCACATACCTTGACGGAACTGCGGGCGGGGCAGGGCACTCAAGAGAAATCGCGATGCGTCTGGATACAGGCAGGCTGATCAGTCTGGATCAGGACCCGGATGCCGTCGCTGTTGCAAAAGAACGTCTGGCGGGCCTGCCCGCCACCGTTGTGCAAATGAATTTCCGCTATGCCGATCAGGCGCTGGCGCAGTTGGGCGTTGAGGGGCTGGATGGTGCTTTGCTGGATTTGGGCGTTTCTTCTCACCAGCTGGATGAAATTTCTCGTGGCTTTTCATATCAGGGCGAAGCGCCTCTGGATATGCGGATGAGTCAGAGCGGCCCGACTGCGGCGGATCTTGTGAATCATGAAACGCGGGAGGAACTCGCGCGCATTCTCAAGGAGTACGGCGAGGAGCCGTATGCGTGGCAAATTGCCGGAAAAATTGTGTTGCAACGTGAAAAAGAACCAATTTTGACCACTTCCCAGCTGATGCAGACGATTGCCTCTGCGGTGCCGCCTGCCGTTCGCCGGAAGGATAAAAATCCGGCACGAAGAAGTTTTCAGGCGTTGCGCATTGCAGTGAACGGGGAGCTGGATGCACTCAGCCAGGGGATGGATGTGATCTTTAATGCATTGCGCCCGGGAGGCCGCTTTTGCATCATTACGTTCCATTCGCTGGAAGACCGGCTCGTGAAACAAAGATTCCGGCTGTGGGCAACGGCCTGCACCTGCCCGCCGGAATTCCCGGTTTGTGTGTGTGGCGGCAAGGCGAAAGCCAAGCTGATCACCAAAAAACCGATTGAGGCGGACGCGCAGGAGCAGGCACAAAACCGAAGAGCGCGCAGCGCCAAGCTTCGCGTGATCGAGAAGCTGTAAAGTCAATTGAGAGGAGGCGGTTGCCATGCAGACGGCAACTGTTTATGATTTGAATACATTTGCTCCCCGCGAGGAACGTTCCCGCAGGGAGTTGAAAGTGGTCAAGAATCCGAAAGCCAAGCGTTCCCTTTCTTTGAAACGCCTGCGCTGGATCAAAGCAGTGGCGCTGGCAGCGCTTTTCCTGGCGCTGGTATGCAGCCTGCTGTATTCTCAGGCGAAAGTTACGGAACTGGGCGCAGCAATCGACAGCCAGAGCAGTGTTCTGGATGATTTGAACAGCGATTACGACTATCTGACAAGTCAGATGGAAATGAAAACCAATATGAAGAGCGTGCAGGAGTATGCCACGAGCCAGCTGGGTCTGGTGGCACTGGATCGCTCTCAGATTACGTATGTCGACGGAGATGAGGAAAACACCATTGTTCGGTACAAAACGGGCCTGGGACAGTTGGCAAGCGATGTGTCGCAGGGAATCCTGAGCTTTGTGGAATACATCGCGCCATAGTGAAATAGATATTTATCACTGGCTTGATTGTGTTAAAAGCGACAGGCCAGTGATAATTCTTTTTCTCCGTTATAATACATTAAAATAAGGAGAGACTATGAAAGGGCCTGACAAACGCCAACAACTTAATGAGGACGGCAACAACCCGCCAACCAAGCCGCAAAGCAGCGTCAGTTTTGGCATGCGCGTGCGCGCCGGAATCGTGGCGGGATTTTTTGCACTGTTTTCCTGCCTGCTGATTTTCAACCTGTTCAATCTCCAGGTGATCGACGAGAAGGGGTATGCGGAACAGGCGGAAGACCAGCAGTTGAAAGACGAGACCATTACCCCGAACCGCGGCGTGATTTATGATACCAACATGAAAGTGCTGGCGCGCAGTGCGACCGTGTGGGATGTGACTGCGTCCACCAGAGATATGGCAACCTACGGCACCGATATTGATACGGTGGCCCGAAACCTCAGCCAGATTTTGGAGATGGATGAGACAGAGCTTGTTACAAAGCTTATGGAAAACCCGGATTCCAACTATGTGCTGATCAAGCGCAAGGTGGAAAAGCCGGTCGCGGATGCCATTACCTCCTGGATGGATGAATACAACAACACAGAGGGCAACGAGGACCATCCCATCACCGGAATTTATCTGACGCAGACCAGCAAACGGTATTACCCCTATGGAAATCTGGCGTCCAGTGTTTTGGGCTTCACCAATGTGGACGGCAACGGCGTCACGGGGCTGGAACTTTACTACAACGAAACGCTGAAAGGGGTAGAAGGCCGCATTCTGTCCACGGAGAACGCATGGGGATACGAGCTGGCCAATAACAACTATCAGGCCAAGTACGATGCTCAGGACGGCTACAGCCTTGTCACGACCATTGACGAGACGATTCAAAGCTGCCTTGAAAAATATCTGTACAATGCAGTGGTGGAACACAACGTAGAACGCGGCATGGGCATCGTGATGAATGTCAATACCGGCGAGATTTACGGAATGGCAACAGAGCCGGACTTCAATCTGAACGATCCCTATACGCTGTATGATACGGAGCTGGCCAATCAGATTGCGGCGATTGAGGATACAACTGAGCAGAATAAGCAGCTTCAGGCGGCGTGGCAGAGCATGTGGCGCAACCGGGCGGTCTCGGATATCTTGTTCCCGGGTTCTGTTTTCAAGGTGATCACTGCATCGGCTGCACTGGATTCCGGCAAGGCAACCGTGGATACGACTTTCGAAGCGTGCACCGGGCGCATCAAAGTAGCCAGCAACCCGGACGTGTATATGAATTGCGCGGAGCACAGCGGCCATGGCGTTTTGAACCTGGCGCAGGGCCTGGACAACTCCTGTAACCCGTATTTCATTCAATTGGGCTGGCAGATGGGCGCTGATACATTCTGCGATTATCTGCAGGCGTTCGGATTTACGGAGCGAACGGGAATCGATATGTACGATGAGGCGGTCAGCCAGACCGTCAGCCGTGAAAACATGACGGCGGTTTCTCTGGCATCTTCCGCATTCGGTCAGACCAGTGCTGTGACGCCTATTGCAATGATCACTGCGATTTCCGCGGCGGTCAACGGCGGCAATTTGGTACAGCCGCATGTGGTGCGCCAGGTGCTGGATTCTGACGGCAATATTGTGGAGACCATTGGCACTACGGTCAAACGTCAGGTTATCAGTGAAACCACAAGCCAGACCATTTGCAGCATTCTGGAAGACAGTGTAGACAACGGCCACGGCAAGAATGCGCATGTTCCGGGCTACCGCGTGGGCGGAAAATCCGGTACCAGTCAGAAAAACCAAGGCCTCAGCGGTGAGGACGATGAGCAGACTTACATTGCTTCGTTCGTTGGCTTTGCACCGGCGGATGATCCGGAGATTGCAGTCCTGATTGTTCTGGATAATCCGAACAGCCCCACCGGCAGTACCTATGGCGGTTCTCTGGCAGGTCCGGTGGTTCAGAACATTCTCAGCGAGACGCTTCCGTATCTGGGCTTCGAGCCGGAATACACCGAAGAAGAGTTGGCAGTTGTGGCCAGCCCGGTTCCGGATGTGGTCGGTGCGCTGGCGAATAATGCGCTGAGTACGCTTCACAATGCAGGGTTCAACGGTAAGATCGTAGGGTCCGGCACAACGGTAACCTATCAGTATCCGGCGGCCGGAATCAGTGTCAATCGTCAGTCAACGATTATTTTGTACACGGATGAAGGTGCGACCGGAACGATGGTTCAGGTTCCAAATGTGGTTGGGCAGAGCATTCGCGTTGCGACGGAAATGCTGGAGGCAGCAGGATTAAACATCAGTATCACAGGTACCAACGATGAGTCTTCCGGCACGGTCGTGGCAGCACTTCAGAGAATTGAACCCGGCACAGAAGTAGAAATGGGCACCGTGGTGGAAGTGGAATTCCACGATACATCTGCTACGGACTGATAAAACGCAAAGGCGTCTCTTGCAAAGGAGACGCCGGCTGAAGGAGGCGTTTTTATGAATTTGGAACAATTGTTTGAGGGCGTGGCCTATCAGGGGAAACTGCCTGAGGCCCAGGTGAGCCTTGTTACGCAGGACTCGAGAAAAGTTGCTCCGGGCGCTGTCTTCGTATGCAGCCGCGGCAGAAGTTTTGACGGTCATGCTTATGCACAGAAAGCATTGGAAGCGGGCGCGTGCTGTATTGTTACAGAGAGCCCCCTGGGACTTGCCAATGAGGTGCAGGTGGAAAATGGGCGAAAGGCGTATGCGGTTTTGTGCCAGAACTTTTTCGGCCGCCCCGCCGACCGGCTGCGCATTGTGGCGGTGACCGGCACCAATGGAAAGACGACTGTCACCACTTTGATCAAGCAGATTTTGGAGCAGGCAGGTTACAAGGCAGGACTGATCGGAACGATTCATACAGAAATTGATACGATGGAAGTGCCGGCCAAGTTTACGACGCCCGAAGCGTGGGATCTGGCCGCGTTGATGGCACGCATGGAAAAGGCGGGCTGTTCCTTTGTGGTCATGGAGGCGAGCAGTCAAGCTTTGGACCAGATGCGTCTGTGGGGACTGCACTTTGAGGTGGGAGTTTTCACGAACCTGACGCAGGATCATTTGGATTACCACGGCAGCTTTGAGAATTATTTCACGGCAAAGAAAAGTCTGTTCGCGCAAGTGGAAACCATGGTGGTCAATCTGGACGATGAGTATGGAAAGCGCTTGTTGAAAGAGGTTTCGGTTCCGAATGTCATCACGTTTTCCTCTCATGACGATGAGGCGGACTACACTGCCCGCAACGTGGAATTTTCTGCGTCGGGCGTTCGCTTTGAAATGGTTGGACGTGGTTTTATCCAGCGCGTGAAATTCCCGATGCCCGGTGATTATTCTGTTCACAATGCGCTGGCTGCCGCTGCTGCCGCGATTGCTTTGAAAATTGAGCCGCACACGGCGGCCAAAGCTCTGACCAATACGCGCGGCGTTCGCGGGCGTTGCGAAGTGCTTTACAATGGAGAATTTACCATTTTGTGCGACTTTGCCCACACGGGAGACGCCATTGAGAAAGTGTTGTCCGGCCTGGCTCCTTTTGCCAAGGGGCGGCTGATCGTTCTGTTCGGATGTGCAGGTGAACGGGATGCCAAAAAACGTCCCCTGATGGGAGAAGCTGTTGTCAAGTATGCTGATTTTGCGATTTTGACATCTGATAATCCCCGCAAGGAAAATCCGTATGATATAATAGGGGACGTTGAGCCGGTGCTGAAGCGTTCCGGAAAGCCCTACCTTGTGGAGGTGGAGCGCCGGACCGCTCTTCAAAAAGCGCTTGCGATGCTTCGTCCCGGCGATGTGCTTGCCCTGTGCGGAAAAGGACACGAGGACTATCAGGCCATCGACGGTGTGACCATCTATCTGGATGAGCACCGCATTGTACGCGACTGGCTCACCCAACATCAACTGACGGAAAAGCGCTGAGCTTTCGTCATGGGGAGGAACGGTTATGCAGCCAATCCTGGCAAACGAACTTTGCAAAGATCTGGGAAGCTTTTCGGATAATCCGCAGATCACGGGTGTGATTACAGACAGCAGGGAAGCCGCACCCGGGACGCTGTTCGTGTGCATCAAAGGAGAACGCGTGGACGGCCACGATTTCGCTTTGGCAGCACTGCAGAAAGGCGCGGCCGGCATTTTGTGCCAGCACGACGTGGAGGGCGTTCCGCAGGAAAAGCGAATTCTTGTAAAAGATCCGCTGGATGCGATGATTCAGATGGGCGCCAATTATCGGGAACACTTTTCTCCGCTTCTGCTGGGTGTTACCGGAAGCGTAGGGAAGACCACAACAAAAGAGTTTTGCTATGCGGTGTGCTCCGCTTTCGGCAGCACATTGAAAACTGAGGGAAACCAGAACAATGAGATCGGTGTTCCCAAAACTTTGTTTCGCCTGGATTCGACCATTCGTTACGGCGTTGTGGAAATGGGAATGCAAGCGCTGGGTGAGATTGAAAAATTGACGCTGGCGGTACGTCCTGCAGGCGGAATCATCACTTGGGTGGGTCAGTCGCATCTGGAATCCCTGGGAACGCGGGAAAATATTTTAAAAGCGAAAATGGAAATTTGTGACGGCATGCCGGATGGCGCTCCGCTGGTCATCAATGCAGACAACGATCTGCTTTCGGTGGCAAAGGTGCCGCAGCGGCTGCGTCGGGTGACCTTTGCGGTCCATACAGATGCGGATGTCCGCGCTGTGGGAATCCAGGGGGATGAAAAGGGAACACACTTTACCATTTGCGACAAAGAGTTCGGCTCTTTTCCGGCGTTTATTCCCGCGATGGGAGAGCACAATGTAGCGGATGCTCTCAGTGCCTATGCGCTCGCCACCCGTTTGGGTCTGGACCCCGAAAGAGCCGCGCAGGCACTTGCCAATTACTCCACCACCGGCCATCGTCAGAATGTGGTGCAGCATTGCGGAGTTACGGTGATTGAAGATTGCTACAATGCAAGCCCCGACAGCATGAAAGCGGCGCTGCGCACGCTGGCGGATTATCCGGTGTGCGGCCGGAGAATCGCGGTTTTGGGCGATATGTTTGAATTGGGAGAAATTTCTCAGCAGGCGCATGAAAGCGTGGGCGTGATGGCTGCTCAGGCGGGCGTGGATTGGCTGCTGACTGTGGGCGAAGCGGCACAGGACATTTCCCGCCGCGCCTCACAACTGGGTGTGAATGCGGTTCACTGCAGTGACAAAGCCGAGGTCTTGGCGCGGCTTCTTTCTCAGGTCAAAGCCGGGGATGCGCTGCTGGTAAAGGCCAGCCACGGCATGGCGCTGGAAACGATTTTGGAAGGTTTTTACAAACAGTTCCAGAATACAACAGGGGTTCAGGATAAAATCGCAGGAGAGTGTAAATCATGGAAAAATTCGCGTTTTTGACAGCCGCTTTCGGTGCGATGCTGATCACGGCTGCTTCAGGACTGCTCATTGTTCCGGCACTGCGCAAACTTCATTTTGGCCAGACGATCAAGGAAATCGGGCCAACTTGGCATGCTGGAAAAAACGGAACGCCGACAATGGGCGGGTTGACCTTCTATCTGGGTGTGCTTTGCGGCGTGGTTGCCGGCTATGCGGCGCTGGCACTGGGCGCACCGAAGGTTTTGGGCGATTTTGCTTCACAGCAGAGCGTTGCGCTGTTTATTGCGGTTTTGACCAGCTTTGCGTTTGGTCTGGTCGGATTCGTGGACGATTACATCAAAGTAGTAAAAAAGCGGAATCTCGGTTTGCGCGCACGCGCTAAAATTGTTGCGCAGATTTTGATTACCGGCGCATTCCTCATGTCGCTGCACTTAAACGGAACATTGAGCACAATGGTGACGTTGCCGCTGTTTGGACTGGTGGATCTGGGATATTTCTTTTACCCCATCTCTTTCCTGCTCGTCATCGGTATGGTCAATGCGGTCAATCTGACGGATGGAATTGACGGTCTGGCATCCAGCGTTACCTTTGTTTCCATGCTTGGATTTTTGTTTATTTCCAGCATGTTGGGCCAAACTAGCATCGCAGTGTTTTCGGCTGCGGTTGCCGGTGGCTGCGGCGGCTTTTTGGCTTGGAACTTTTATCCGGCCAAAACGTTTATGGGGGATACGGGAAGCATGTTCCTGGGCGGTGCAGTGGTTTCTGCGGCGTATTGCATGGGGCGTCCGGAATTGCTCTTGTTCCTGGGTGTTATCTATCTGGTGGAAGCTTTCAGCGTTATGCTGCAAGTGAGCTATTTTAAGTTGACACATGGAAAACGCATTTTTAAAATGAGCCCCATCCATCATCATTTTGAGATGTGTGGCTGGAGCGAAATCAAAATTGTGGCGGTGTTCAGTCTGGTTTGCTTCATCGGTGTAGTGTTGGGCTGCCTGTTTGTGTACCTGTATTGAGCGGCGCCCGAAAGATGGAGGTGGCAGTATGCCGGATGCTGCAAAGACACTGAAGAAAAAAGTGGCTTTTTTTCGCGCCGATGCAGGCACGATTGATTGGCCGTTTGCCATTATCGTGTTGATTCTGGTTGCGTTTGGATTGGTCATGGTGTTCAGCGCAAGCTATGCTACGGCGCTGTATCGTTTTGATGACAGTTTCAAATTTATCCGGCAGCAGGCAATTTTTGCGTTCGGTGGCGTAATCGTCATGTTTTTTGTGGGGTATAAAATCGACTACCACATTCTGCACCGTTTCGCCTGGCCGTTGATGCTGGGCGCGCTGGCACTTCTGGTGATCGTTTTGTTCATGGAACCGCTGAACGGCGCCCGTCGGTGGATCGTTATTCCCAGCCTGGGAACGCTTCAGCCGTCTGAGGTGGCCAAATTTGCAGTCATTGTGCTGTTTGCGCACATTATCTCCATCAACCACAAGCGTATGAAGAAATTTTCATATGGTGTGCTTCCGTTTGCGGTAATTCTGATCATTATCGCGGGTTTGATGCTGATGGAGCCGCATCTTTCCGGTACAGTGCTGATCATGGGAATCGGCGCGTCCATGATGTTTGTGGGCGGTACGGGAATTATCTGGTTCGTGCTGGCGGTGCTCGGTGCCGTGGCAGGCGTTGCGGGAGCGGTCGTTTTTAAGCCGGATCTGGTCCCGTATGCGCTGGAACGCATCGAGACATGGCAGAATCCGTGGTTGGATTCTCTGGGAAGCGGCCATCAGACGATTCAAAGCCTTTATGCCATCAGTTCCGGCGGCCTCACCGGCCTGGGAATCGGAAATTCCCGGCAGAAACATTTGTATCTTCCGGAACCGCACAACGATTTTATTTTTTCGGTGATTTGCGAAGAACTTGGTTTTATCGGCGCATTGTTGGTCATTTTTTTGTTCATCGCATTGCTGCTGCGAGGCCTTTACATCGCTTATACGGCCAAAGATAAGTTCGGTTCCATGCTGGTGGTCGGCATTATGGTGCAGGTTATTTTACAGGCGGTGCTGAACATCGGCGTAGTGACCAACACCATTCCAAACACCGGCATCAGCCTTCCGTTTTTTTCCTATGGCGGCACATCGTTGCTGATGCTGCTGGGCGAGATGGGTGTTGTGCTGAGCGTGTCCAGAGAGGGAAGCGGGAGAAAAACTTGACAAATTTCATCAGATGCGGAACAATGAAACAGAAATAAGCAGAGCGTCCATGTGTATTTTGGCATGGGCGCTGATGCTGTTTTGAGCGGAGGTTTTTTATGAAAGTCCTGATCGCTGCCGGCGGAACCGCCGGTCATATCAATCCGGCTTTGGCGATGGCAAGTGTGATCCGCGCGCATTGCCCGGATGCGGAAATTCATTTTGCAGGCCGAAGAAAAGGCATGGAGTACGGTCTTGTTACCAAGGCGGGCTATGCTTTTCACCCCATTGAAGTGAATGGAATTCAGAGGCGTCTTACGCCCAAAAACGTGGCGCGAAATGTGGTGGCGCTTTATCACCTGGCTTTGAGCGCGCCGCGTGCCAATGCAATCTTGAAAGAAGTTCAGCCGGATTTGGTGATTGGGGCGGGAGGATACGTAAGCGGCCCCATTGTGCAGGCTGCGGCCCGGAAAGGGATTTTGACGGCAATCCATGAGCAGAATGCATTCCCGGGTGTCACCAATAAAATTTTGGCAAAGAGCGTAGACGTCGTGTTTGCTGCCATGCCCGACGCAGTGGAGCGCCTGGGCGCTGCGGACAAAACGGTTGTGGTAGGAAACCCCGTGCGCGCGGAGATTTATACCCAGGACAGAACCTCGGCTCGACAGGCGTTGGGGCTTTCTGCAAATCGGATTATGATCTTGTCCTTCGGCGGAAGCCTGGGCGCTCAGCGCGTGAATGAAGTGGTGGCTGATTTGGCCCAGTGGGAACTGGAACAGAAGAATTTTTATCATATTCATGCCACCGGAAGCATCGAAAAGGATGATTTTGCAAAACTCAGTGCGCAGAAGAAAATTGACGGCGATCCTCGTTTTGTCATTCGGGAGTACATCGACGATATGCCGCGCCTTTTGGCGGCGGCCGATCTGGTTATCAGCAGGGCCGGTGCGCTGACGCTGGCGGAAATTGCGGCGATGGGACGGGCCTCTGTGCTGATCCCATCTCCCAATGTGGCGGAAAACCATCAGTATCACAACGCAATGCAGCTGCAGAAACTGGGTGCGGCTGTAGTGGTGGAAGAAAAAAATCTTACAGGTGAAAAGCTGATCGAAATTGTGGACGGATTGACCCGGGATCCGGCAAAACTGATGGAAATGGGCGTGAAGGCAAAAGCGCTTTCGCAGCCGGATTCTCTTGAAAAAATATGGAAAACGCTGGAACCCCATTTGAAAAACATTAAATAGCAGAAGTTTTCACACAAAAGCCCTCTTTCACATAGGATGGAATGTTCTCATCGAACAGTGAGAGGAAACACCGGAACGGAGGGCTTGGTATGGATACTTGGAAAATCAGCGGCGGAGAAAGTTTGTTCGGAAGTGTGCGGATTCCAGGCGCCAAAAACAGCGTTCTGCCCCTGATGGCGGCTTCGCTCCTGTGCAATGGTACAGTGACTTTGTCGGACGTTCCCAATCTCTCTGACGTTGCCGCGTCCCGTCGAATTCTGCAGAGCCTCGGGTGTACAGTGCGCCGTAAAGGCAGAACGCTTTCCATTACGCAGGGGGCAGAACTTGGCAGTGCCGTTCCGGAAGAGTGCATGCGTGCAATGCGATCATCGGTCTTTTACCTGGCGCCTCTTGTGGTGCGTACAGGAAGAGCGTTGATCTACACTCCGGGCGGGTGTCGTCTGGGCGCGCGCCCGATTGATTTGCATTTGAAAGGCCTCGCAGATATGGGCGCACAGATTCGTCAGGCAGGAAACGCCTTGGAAGTGACCGCTCCCAATGGGCTGCGTGGCGCACAGATCTCTTTGCGATTTCCCAGCGTAGGAGCGACGGAGACGCTTTTGATGGCGGCTGTCTGTGCCCGGGGTGAAACCGTGCTGCGCGGCGTGGCGGTGGAACCGGAAGTGCGGGATCTCATTCGCTTTTTGCAAAGCGCAGGGGCGTGCATCACCGGTGCGGGGTCGCGCACGCTTCATATCATGGGCCGGGATTTTCTCAGTGGCACGCAGTTCCGTCCGTGTCCGGACCGGATTACGGCGGCGACGGTGCTTTGTGCGGTAGCCGGATGCGGCGGAGAGGTTCTTTTGAACAATACGTGCAACGACGATTTGCTGCCGGTGACACGCATTTTGCGCCGTGCGGGATGTGCCATTCTTTCCTGTGGACCAAGATCGCTTGCCATTTCAAGCTGTGGCCGGGCAAGCGGTGTGGAATCGCTTTTTACGGATGTGCATCCAGCGTTCCCCACAGATGCAGCGCCGTTGATGGGAGCGGCTCTGCTGCGTGCGCGGGGGGAGACCGCGATTACAGATACCATTTTTGAAAATCGCTTTTCCTGTGCGGAAGGCTTTTCCGCCTTGGGTGGAAGTGTGAACGTTTCCGGGCGAACACTGTATGTCCATGGTGTGCCGGCGCTTCATGCGGCACGTCTTTGCGCACCGGACCTTCGGGGTGGGGCGGCATTGGTCATTGCTGCACTGCAGGCTGAAGGGGAAAGCTTCCTGACGGCAACAGGCCATATCATGCGTGGCTATGAAGATTTGCCTGCGCTTTTCGGCGCGTTAGGTGCGAAGATTGTTCCCGTTCGCGATTGGGACGAAAATTTATAAAATTGGGAGGTGAAGGCGTTGGCCGATAAAAAAACACAAAAATCGGTATTCAGCCGGCAACCGCAAACGCATCGGCCTTCGCCTTCGCGTCCGGTGTACGATTATGACCAGGCGACGAGATCTTCCGGAAGGCATACACAGCCTTCGCGTCCGGTTTATGATTATCATCGTCAGGAAGAGACGCGTTCGCGTCAGGAACCCTCGCGCCCGGTGTATGATTACGATCGGGCAACCGGTTCCGCACCGAGCCCATCGCCTTCGCGTCCGGCTTACGACTATCAGTCGCCTGCGTCGGAGCGGCCAAAAGCCAGAGAACCGGCTCCTTTTGTCAACGAAGTGGACGATGCTGCACGAAGAAGAACGCGTACGGCACAAGCTGCTTCTCCACCCTTGCCGCGAAACGGAAGACCTGCGGGCGGAATGAGCAGTTCTTCCAACAGGGGACAGCAGTCGCCCAGAGGGGCAGTTCGCCAGCGAGAATGGCACGCGGCTCCGCAGCAGGAGGTGCCGCTGAAGCCGCGCGCACCGCTGTACGATCAGCAGGCAGATCAAAGAGCGGCACGTCAGGGAACGGTCCCGCCCAGAAAAAAAGTTGCCAAGCGGACTGCACGGAAGAAAAAACGGGAGCTGACCCCGGGGCAGGCGCGCAGACGCCGCAGAATACGTTATCTTCTGGCGGGAATCTTTGTGACGGCGGCTTTGGCGGCTGGTGTGGTTGTTTCCGCTGCCGCGTTGTTTAAAATCAAAACGGTCAGCGTTCAGCAGCCGGAGGGCGGCACCGCGTATACGGATGACCAGATCGTGGCGGCATTTGGGCAGCCGGTGGGAGAGAATATGTTCGGCTTTTCACCGGATGACAGTGCGGCCAGTATTTTACAGGCACTGCCCTATTTGGAAACAGTGGAAATTCAAAGGCGACTGCCGGATACTGTGATCATTGAAGTGACCCCTGCAGTGGAGTACTGTGCGGTCAGCAGTGATGCCGGTTGGGTTGTGTGCAGCAGCAGTCTGAAGGTTTTGCGCATCGACAGCGCGGCGCCGGAGGGCCTCATTCAGGTACAGGGCGCGGTGGCGGATGCTCCTTCTCCGGGACAGCCTCTGGTGCTTACGGAACCGGACAAGCTGGGGGCAATGCAGCAGGTGCTTTCCAAAGCGCAGGCACAGGGACTTACGCCGATTACCGAGATCAATGTATCGGACCTTTATGAGATCAGCTTCCTGTACGATTCACGCATACGGATCGTGCTGGGAACCGTCAATGATCTGGATTATAAAATCAACTGGGCCTGGCGGCTTGTCACACCCGGACAGACGGAGGACGGGTTGACGGAAGAGGATCGGGGGACGTTGGATGTCAGCAGCCGGAATGAGGACGGACGCGGACAGGCAATCTGGCGCTCCGGTTCGTTGTAACCGCTTGTTTTTTAGACTTTCTGAGAAATACTATTGAATTTTCGCGGAAAATCTGGTATGGTAATATATAATGTATAATACTAAAATTGTCTTTTAGGGGGAATTCTCGTGGCGTTCATCCTCGATGAAGAACTGCAGAATATAACAAATATTAAGGTCGTAGGTGTCGGCGGCGGCGGCGGAAACGCTGTGAACCGCATGGTGCAGAGTGGTTTGCGCGGTGTTGAGTTTATCAGCATGAACACCGACCAACAGGCACTTTATAATTCGAAAGCCACGCAAAAAGTGCAGTTGGGCGCAAAGCTGACCAAAGGCCGCGGCGCAGGTGCCGATCCTGAAGTTGGCCAGCGCAGTGCAGAAGAGAGCCGTGACGAAATCGCACAGGCTTTGAAGGGCGCACAGATGGCGTTTATTACAGCCGGTATGGGCGGCGGCACCGGAACGGGTGCGGCGCCGGTCGTGGCAGAGGTCGCCAAAGAACTGGGCATCCTGACGGTTGGCATTGTAACCAAACCCTTCGCTTTTGAGGGCAAACGCAAAATGAGCATGGCGGAGATCGGCATCAACGGCCTGTTGGATCGCGTCGATTCTCTGATTGTAATTCCGAACGAGCGCCTGAAATTGATCAGCCAGGAAAAAATCACCCTGATGAACGCTTTTGAAGCGGCGGACAATGTGCTGCGTCAGGGCGTGGAAAGCATTTCTTCGCTGATCAATGTGGCCGCGTTTATTAACCTGGACTTCGCGGACGTGCGCAGCATCATGAAAGATGCTGGCTATGCACACATGGGTGTCGGTTCGGCGAAAGGCGTCAATAAAGCAGAAGATGCTGCCAATGCGGCAATTTCGAGTCCCCTTTTGGAGACAAGCATTGCCGGTGCCCGCGGCGTAATCATCAACATCACTTCTTCGCCGGACATTGGTCTGGACGACGTGGAGAAGGCGGCTACGCTGGTTACCAATTCCGCGCATCCGGAAGCAAACATTATCTGGGGTGCTGCGTTTGACGAGACCCTGAAAGATGAAATGGTCATCACGGTTGTGGCGACGGGTTTTGACGTTGGCGCGCAGAATGATGGTGCTGCTGTACCTGAGAGCGCAGGTGCATATGGCGGAAACTATACATTTGTCAGCGAGAAAACCCCTGTTCAGGCACCGGTTCCTCAGGCGGCTGCGCCGGTTCAGCAGCCGGTCGAAGTTGCTCAAGCAGCTCCTGTTCAGGCGCCCGAAGCGGTACCCGCGCCGGCTCCGGCTCCGATTCAGGAAGAACCGGACAACTATTTCGATGATATTCTCAACATGCTGAATAACCGCAATAATTAATTAGAAAGAGAAAAGCGGGGCCAACGGCCCCGCTTTTTGCCGTATAAAGCTTATGTGAGGGGAGGTGCGCTCTGTTGTCGGATAAAACGCAGGATTCTGAAGGACAAAAGGTTTTTCGCGGAGAATTGTTCGGCTTCAATCGTGTAGAAGTTCTGAGCTATATTGAGCGCATTTCAGCTGCCAACGCCGAAAAGGCAAAAGCGCTGGGGGAGACCATTGAAAAACTTCAAAAAGAACTGAGTGCCTCTTTGCAGGAACAGCAGACCGCAGAGGGAAAGCTGGCCAGTCTGCAGCAGGAGCACGAAACGTTTTTGAACCGTACCAAAGATGTATGCGTGCAGCTGGAAACGGAAAAGGCACGAGCAGAGTCTGCGGCAAAGCAGGCGGATCAGCTTCAGCAAGAGCTGAGAAAGTCGTCTTCGGATGCGTCTGCGTTCCGTCAGCGCCTTCTTGCGCGTGAAAAGGAACTGGAGCAGCTGCGTCAGGAGAATACCGGCCTGACAGATAAAATTGCCAAGCTGGAAGAGAGCATCCGCGTGTACGAGGCAAAGCAGAAGACGGCTCTCAGTGAACGGGAGCAGCTGGCGGCGCAGGCGAAGCTTGTTCTGGAAAAGGCAAAAGTGAAAGCGGATGATTTGGTTAAGGAAGCACAGGCGAAAGCGCAGGTCAAACTGGATCAGGCCGACAGTCAGGCTGCATTGATTCTGGCAAAAGCCAATGAGGAGAAAACTTTGCTGAAAGCCAAGATGTCCGAATCGGCAGACAGTATTGCCGCCAGCGTTTTGGTGCTGAAATCGCAGCTTGCCCATGTGAACGAGGAAATTGTGTCCGCCTCCAATGAGCTGTTGAAAGCGACCGATGGAATTGCGGCAGCTTTGGAAAACACCCAAAGAGATTTGGAGAAGCTGGGCGTGCAAATGCAGAATTATCCCCAGCAGACGCCTGTGCCGCATTATGCGCCGCCGCCAAGGGCTGGGCAGACAACAGATCAGCCGGTTGCATCGGCTTATACGGGCACGCAGGAGCCGTTTGACGAGGCGCGGTACCGTGCTTCCCTGGAGCGAGTTCGCTGCGAAGAAGAACAGAAGGATCAATATTACGATGCGTTGGCGCGGGAAGACTTGCGCAGGGCGCGGGCTGGTGTTGTTTCGGGTTCCGGACAGACGCAGCAGGCGCGGGATGCTCAGTGGAACGAAGCGCTTTATCGTCGTGTTTCTCAGGAACAGGAAAAAGAACGGCGCCGCGCACAGACAACCCAATACCCTTACGACCGGCAGCAGGTGGTTCAGCAGCCGGTAACAGGACATTTGCATCGCCCGACCGCGATGCCGTTCGCACCTTTTGATGATTCTGTGCCGCACACACCGTCCTATCCCGAACAGAGAGAACTTCAGCCGCAACAGTGGGAAGAGGAGTATGTTCCGTCTCCTACGCCGGTTACACCGGTCGCTTCGTTCTCTCAACCATACACGGCTTTCCCTGAAGAACCTGCCACCCAAAGTGCGCCGGCTCCGGAGCAAATGCCACGGATTCGCCGCACACCTGCCAGCACAGTCAAGCGCAGTACAGCAGTGCCGCAGGAGCCGGTTATTATTCCTTATGATGCTCCGATTCCCCAGATGATAGAGCCCAGAACTGCCGCTGTGGAGCAGTCTGCTGCCACCAAAGCGTCTTCGGAGGATTCGGTGGCCCATGAAACGACCCTCTCGGATGCATTGCTGGAAAACTTGAATCAGCTTTTAAATGGTAAGTAATAAAAAAGCCGGCTTTGCCGGCTTTTTTATTGCCATGAAACATCTCTTGTATAATCTGTACTTGTGTGGTATAGTATATATAAGACAAGGAGGTCTTGGTTATGGCTTTAGATTTGACCAAACAAAATTTTGTACAGGAAACAGAAAAAGGAGTTGTTCTGGTAGATTTCTGGGCTTCCTGGTGCGGTCCGTGCCGGATGCTGGCGCCTGTGGTAGAGCAGATTGCACAGGAGCACTCTGAATGGAAGGTCTGCAAGGTAAATGTGGACGAGCAGCCGGATTTGGCCCAACAGTTTGGGGTGATGAGCATTCCTACTGTGGTGTGCCTGCGTGAAGGAAAAGAAAGTGCACGCAGCGTTGGTTTGGTTTCCAAAGATCAGCTTTTGGCGAAGCTGCAGCTGGTTTGACACACATTGAAAGTGTATTTTGAAGCAAACGAAAAAAATCAGCCCCCGTTTATGGCATAAACGGGGGCTGATTGCTTTTATTTTCGATTTACACTGCTGGTCCCTTTTTCCAAAAGATAGGTTGCCTCCAAGTCAGCCAAATGCAATTTCACAGCCAGAGGATACTGGTCATAGGCATTGCTGATCGTGAAGCTTCCACCGCGCACGGAGTCGTCAAAGCCGCCCATATGCCAGCGGATGGCAACCGCTTCAGCGGTTTTCAGCCGAAGAAAACGTTCAATCAAATAAACGCTTTTCTCTCCATGCCCATAGGGAAAGGCGTCCTGTACTGTAAAATTGGGAACTTTCTCCCATTGCCCGGTAGTGTCGTTTTTTACGTTCCGAAAGCCTGCTTTATAGTAGTTTGCTTTGCACAGGTCATGAAGAAGCGAAACGATTGTATAGGTTTCCAGACTGTCCTCTTCTGCGTGAAAATATCGTTCGGTGAGAACATGATATACGTTCAGACTGTGCATCACAAGGCCGGATTCACAGGCCCCATGGAACCGGGTAGAGGCGGGGGCAGTGTAGAAATCGGTCGTTGCCAGCCAGTCCAAAAGTTTATCCGCGCCGGGCCGCGTCACGTTTTCGGAGAAGATCCGGATAAATTCTGCTTTGTAATCCATAATCAAATCTCAAGCTCGTTCAGAATGCCCTTCAAAATGGCAATCTCATCGTGAGAAAGACTGATCCCTTTTCCCATTTTGCTGTTGTCGGGAGCCCAGTCACGAATATCATATTTGGGTTCACGGTCGTTCCAGCTGACCATGTTGAGCTGGCGTTCCCACCCGTTGGGGCTTTGAGAGAGTACTGCGATCCGCTCGGTAATTTCGTACTTGAATTCTGCCATGTTATTACACCATCCTAAATGCGTCTTTTTACCATATCATAATGGAAACGAACATGAAATGCAAGTGCGATCGGAAAGGCAAATTATTTTTTTTGAAATTTTTGCCGAAAAGGTGTTGACTTTTTCTCGATTGCTTTATATAATAATAAAGCGCTCTGAATGATAAACACATCAGCGGAGACACGATGCGGAATTGTGTAATGGTAGCACCTGCGACTCTGACTCGTATTGTGAGGGTTCGAATCCTTCTTCCGCAACCACGAACGGCAGCCAATCAGCTGCCGTTTTCTTTCGGGGTATAGCGCAGATGGTAGCGCGCTTGGTTCGGGACCAAGAGGCCTGGAGTTCAAATCTCCATACTCCGACCATATCGCAGCAGACGAAATGTTTGCTGCGATTTTTTGTTTTCTATGGCACAGAAATGCTGTACCTAACCGAAATCCTGTGCTATACTAGAACCGCAGTTAAGGGGAGATCAACACCATGGACACACTTACAACCCTGGAAAACAGCCTGGTTTATCTGGTTGTTTTGGCAGGCGGATACACGTTGAAGCGGCTTCGTGTATTGAAAAAGGAAGATGCGGGATTTTTGTCTGCGCTGATTATGAATGTCACTTTGCCGGCAGCTATTTTAAAAGGAGCTGCAAACGCATCCTTTAACTCCTCTTTTGTAATTATTTTTCTGTCCGCGATGCTTTTGAATGTTTTGCTGTTGAGCGCCGGCTTCTTTTTTTCAAAGGGAAGGCCTGGCCCGGAGCGCGGCTTGATGATTCTCAATGTGAACACCTTCAACAACGGCAATTTTGCCATTCCTTTTTTGTCGGCTCTTGTGAGTAGTGATGCCTTTGCGGCAATGGGAATGTACGACGGCGGAAGCGCACTTTTTACCTTTGGCCCCAACATTGCGCTGGCACAGAAGGCAATGGAACAGGGTGGCAAAAAAGTAACGCTGGGAGATATTTTTCGCAAGCTGTTTACCACACCCAGTATTTGGGCATATATCCTGATGGTACTTTTCAGTATTGTGCATTGGCAGCCGCCTGCGCTTGTGATGGATGTGATCTCCATGGCGGGTTCTGCAAACGCCTTTTTGGCGATGCTCTGTGTGGGTATTCTGTTTGAAGTGCAGCTCCCGAAAAGCGGCTACGGGCTCATTTTGACAACCTTGGTCACGCGTTATGTGATCTGTGGGCTCTTTGCTGCGGGGTTGTGGTTTTTCCTGCCGGCTCCACCGGAAACCGTTCGGACGCTGGTCGTCATGACAATGGCACCGGTGGCCAGCTGCGCAACGATGATCACGATAGAAGCCGGATGTGACGGAACCATGGCTGCTGTGATCAATTCCATCAGCATTGTGGTAAGCATTATCATTATGGTTTTGCTGTTGCTTCTGCTTCCAATGCCTGTGCGCGGATAAAGCCAGTCTGTTTGTGCAGGGATTTCGATAAACAAGGGAGGTCTTTCAATGAAAAAGAGAGTTGGAATTCTGACGTCAGGCGGGGATTGCCCTGGTTTGAACGCCACCATTCGCGGAGCGGCAAAAGCGTTGTACCAGCGCTTTGGCAACGATGTGGAAATCATCGGAATTGCCAACGGCTACGCGGGCCTGATTGCCGGCGAGTGGCGCGTAATGGAGCCGCACGAATTTTCCGGTATTCTGACTGTGGGCGGTACGATTCTTGGCACCAAACGCACACCGTTCAAAATGATGAAGGTTGTGGAAGAGGACAAGGTCGATAAAGTGGCAGCCATGAAAAAGACTTATAAAGATGCCCGGCTGGATTGCCTGCTTTGTCTTGGCGGAAACGGAACGCACAAAACAGCAAATCTTTTGAGCGAAGAGGGCCTGAACATTATCGGTTTGCCGAAAACCATCGACAATGATATTTACGGAACCGACGTTACATTCGGGTTTCATACGGCGGTCGACATTGCTACAGAGGTAATCGACCGGATTCATACGACTGCTTCCAGCCACCGTCGTTGCATGGTGATTGAGCTGATGGGAAATAAGGCTGGCTGGTTGACGTTGTATTCCGGTATTGCGGGCGGCGCGGATATTATCCTGATCCCGGAGTTGCCTTACAACATTGAAAATGTTTGCGCGGCAATTCAGAAACGAAGCGAGCAGGGAAAGACATTTTCCATTCTTGCGGTGGCGGAAGGCGTTTACGACGTAACGGAAGCCGGCATGAAGAAGAAGGAGCGTGCAGCACGTCGTGCGGAGCGGGGCGAGGTAACTGCTACCAATCGAATTGCGCATCAAATCGAGCAGATGACGGGATTCGAAACCCGTGTCTGTGTACCGGGGCATATGCAGCGCGGCGGAAGTCCTTCCGCGTATGACCGCGTTTTGGCAACTGAGTTTGGCACACATGCGGCCAAGCTGGTCGAGGCGGACCATTATGGTGTAGCAGTTGCCATGAAGAACAATATTGTCACCGAAAATCCTTTGAAAGATATTGCGGGAAAGACCAAGCTGGTCCCGGAAACCTGCGATATGCTGACGGTAGCCCGCAGAATGGGCGTTTCGTTGGGATAAGTCCAAAAGCGTGCTTTTTAAGCACGCTTTTTCTGTTTTGCAGGCACTGATAATGTCGATGGCGAGAGAAGAATGATTGCATTGAAGCAGGCCTCTATGGTAAACTGAATAAAACCCTCTGCGAAGGAAAAAGAGGAGGCATTTTGTTTGAAATTACTGGAGGGGAGAATCCAAAAAGACGGCGTTGTCAAGGCCGGCGGAGTATTAAAGGTAGACAGCTTTTTGAACCATCAAATGGACGTGGAATTGTTTGATGCGATGGCTGAAGAGTGGAAACGCCTTTTTGCGAATAGACCCATCAATAAAATTTTGACGATTGAAGCTTCCGGTATCGGTATTGCCTGTATTGCTGCGCGCCATTTTCATGTGCCGGTCGTTTTTGCAAAGAAAGCTAAGAGCATCAACATCGACGGAGAGGTGTATGCTACACCGATTCACTCTTTTACGCACGGACGAGAATATGAAGTGATCGTATCTCGAAAATACATTGGCCCAGAGGATCACGTGTTGATTCTGGACGATTTTTTGGCCAATGGCTGTGCGCTGGAAGGATTGATGTCTTTGGTGAAAGACGCAGGAGCCGTGGTGGAAGGCGTGGGAATCGCCATTGAAAAAGGCTTTCAGCGTGGCGGAGACCGAATTCGTGCAACAGGCGCGCAGGTGGAGAGCCTTGCGATTGTAGATTCCATGGATGAAAAAACAGGTTTGATTCGCTTCCGAACAAAGGAGGCGGGCGAGCAGTGAAACACAAGACCCGCTTATACAATGTGTTCTTTCCGCTGTGGATGCTGATGTTTTTTCCGGTCACCTGGCTTTTGGTCGTGCCGGTCAACTGGGTGTTTGACAGCCTGGTCCTTCTGGTTGCGGTTGCGGCAATGCGGCTGAGAAAGAAAAAGGAGCTTTACGTAAAAAGCATTTTCCGTGTCTGGGTGTTTGGCTTTTTGGCGGATCTGGCCGGCGTGGGTGTTATGGCTCTTGTGTATGGCGCTGCGTCGCTGTTTTTAAAGGGGGAGACGCAAGCGGCCTTTCTGGAGGCTTTTATGGTCGATCCGTGGCAGCATCCGGCGGCTCTGCTCGCCACTGCTCTGGCGGTCATTGCTTCAGCATGTGTGATTTATGTTCTCAATCGCCGCTTCACATTTCAGAAACAGGCGCTTCCGGATGCAACCAAACGGCGCCTGTCTTTGGTTCTTGCGGCAGCGACTGCGCCGTATTTCTTTTTCGTTCCGCTCAATTGGCTGATTTGAGGAGAGGTCTATGAGTAAGACGGTTCAAATTGTGGAAGAAGTGAAAAAAGCCGTAGTGGGAAAAGACGATGTGATCGTCCAGTCGCTGATGGCGATTCTTGCGGGCGGCCATATTTTGCTGGAAGATGTGCCGGGCGTGGGCAAGACTACGCTGGCGCTTGCGTTTGCACGGGCACTTGCACTGGACTGCAGGCGTATGCAATTTACGCCGGATGTGCTGCCTTCTGATATCACCGGGTTTTCCATCTATCGCAAGGAGACCGGCGAGATGGAGTATCAGCCGGGAGCAGTGCTGTGCAACCTGTTTTTGGCCGATGAACTCAACCGTGCCACCGCGCGCACGCAGTCGGCACTTTTGGAGGCCATGGAGGAAAAACAGGTTACCGTGGACGGCGTGACCCATGCGGTGCCGCGTCCCTTTGTGGTCATTGCAACGCAAAACCCAACCGGGGCTTCCGGTACGCAACTGCTTCCGGATTCGCAGATGGATCGTTTTATGGTGCGCCTTTCGCTGGGGTACCCCAGCGCGGATGCGGAATTGGAACTTCTTCGCCGCAAGCAGAAGGGCGCACTTTTAAAAAATGTACAGCAGGTGATGGATCGGCGTGAATTGCTGGCGTTGCGAAAAGAAGTGAGGACACTGTATATCAGCGATTCGGTGTTGCGGTATATTGTGGAATTGAATGCAGCCACCCGGGAGCACGCGGATATTCTGCAGGGGGCAAGCCCGCGCGCCACGGTGGCGTTGGCGCAGATGGCCAGGGCTTCTGCGTTTTTGCGCGGACGCGATTATGTGACTCCGGCAGATGTGCAGCGCGTTTATTGCTGTACCATCGGTCATCGTTTGAGACTTGCACCGCAGGCGGAGGATGCAGATTCGCTTTTGAAAGAAATTTTGCGGACAGTATCAGCTCCGCAAATTCGCTGATATGTGGCGCAATCGGGCCGCATACGGCGCAGTTGTTGTATGCGCAGTTTTGTTTTACTCTTTCTATTTTGGCTATCTGTCGTTTTTCTTTCTGATTCTGACTGCTTTGCTCCCTGTTTTATCGCTGCTTTACAGTTTGCCTCTGTTTTGGAAATGTACCGCAACGCTCTCTGCACCATCCAAGACCGTGATCGGGCGCGAAACCTTCTGGAAAACAGGAGTAACAGCCCATGGCGTTCTCCCCGTTGTAAAATGGAAAATTGCGGTTGTGAATTGCAGTAATCCGGGCGGAGTGAAAAAAGAAGCACGTGTTGTGAGGGCCAGCGGAAAAGATCCGGTTCTGTGGGCGGTGGATACCACTCATTGCGGGATTCTTCAATGCACGGTCGAGTCGGTGTGGGGCTGTGACCTCCTGGGGTTGTTTCGGTTTCGTATGAAGAGGCCGCTCCCGGTGACATTGGCGGTCCTTCCGCAGCCGGAATGCCCCAAGCCAGTGCCGCAAATGCCGGATCTGGCGCTCAGCCGCTCCATGGTCCCCAAGCGAGACGGTGGCTCCGCTGAGGATTATGAGCTGAGAGAGTACCGGCCGGGCGATCCGATGCGAATGGTCCATTGGAAAAGATCTGCCCAAACAGGGGACTTGATTGTGCGGGAACCGCTGGAACCCAGAAGCATTTATGCGAGCCTCAGCTTTTCCATCTCGCCGGATGCGGAAGAGATGGACAGCGTATTGGGCCAGTTGTATTGGCTTTCACGGCGGCTGCTGCGTTTGGGCGTGCGGCATCTGATTGTGTGGTCTTGTGCGGGAGATGGAAAGAAATATGCCGCGCAGCTGGAGTTGGGCGAGGATCTGGAGCAGCTTTTGCTGCTTTTGCTTCATGCTCCGGCGGATGAGACGTGCGCCAAACGGGCGCAAACTTTTACCGGGCAGGTGGATTGGCACTACGAGATCCGCCCGCGGCGAAAGGAGCGTACAGAATGAAACAGGGGGAACGCTTCTTTCTTTCCCTCACCAATGCGCTTTTGCTGAACTTGGGCGCTGTAGGCGCGGTTCTGTCCGCCAGCAGCGGATTTGGAATGGAATCTGGCTGGTTGCCGGTGGCGATGGGAAGCGGTACGGCGTGTCTGGCCACTGCGCTTTTGAGTTTCGGCCGCAAAAGAGGAAGATGGATGCTCCTGTTGTGGGGCGTCTGGGCGACGATACTGCTTGTAGGACATACCTCTTTTAGAGAAGGTTTTTGCGGATTTGTTTATGAGGTGACATCGGACTACCATGTTTGGTTTGCCAATGTTCCTGTCCTGTTTATGAGGGCATCCCGCGAAGCTCTTCAATTCTTTTTGGGAATGATGGCGTCCGTGACTGCGTTGCTTTTGGCTGTGACGGTGCTGGTGTGGCGTTCTTTTGCCGCGAGCCTGCTGGTCACGCTGCCCGGCTTCTGCCTGCCGCTGGTGGTGACGCAGGTCGCGGCGGATCTTCCGTTGCTGTCGGTGATGCTGTTTTGGGTTCTGATGCTCTTTTCGCAGTTTTTCAGACGTGTCGATCCAGTGCGTGCGGCAAAAACAGTCTGGATGCTCATGCCGGTTGTGCTAGTTCTTTTAGGCGGCCTGCTGTGGGTGATTCCGCATGAAAAAAAGGAGCCGCCTTCCTGGGCGCTGGAAATTCAAAAGACCGTCAGCACATGGGCAACGCGCGCTGCAGAGGGCAAGTCGCCTCTGCAGCTGGGAGTCACCTCGAAAGTTCCGGTGTTCGAATGGACCAATTTGGAGCAGGCGGGACCACGGGTCTATACGGGACAAACCATGCTGAAAGTGACCTGTACAGCAGACGGGACATATTATTTGCGGGGAGAGGCGAGGGGAGACTATACCGGGACACGCTGGGACAAACCGCTGTCCGATGCGCAGCTGGGGGAAGTGTTGCTGTGGCCCGGGATGATGCTGGCGGAATCCGGTTCGGGGACAACAGCTCAAATGACCATTACCTCGGAAAAGGATAAAACCAACCTGCTGTATACTCCTTACTGGACCTTTGATGCGGATGGGGCGCGCAGCACATCCGATGGCGGTTTTGCACGCGCGGGGCGGACTTCCTGGAGTGTGCAGTTCCTGCCGCAGCAGTCGGTTGATTTTCTGCTGCTCCATGCGGATACGGCGATGTATGATGCCTATGTGGAAGAGAATTATTTGGCGTTGCCGGAGGATACTGCCCAAACGGTCGGCAGACTGGCCTGGGAGGCGGGCCTTTCTTCCGAGATGGAAACTTCCTGGCTGGCACAAGAAGCAGTCCGCTTTGTTCAAGAGGACAAACGATACGATTCGCAAACGCCTTATCAGCCGGAGAATGAGGATTTTGTTGTATACTTTTTGACGCACTCTCAGCGGGGATACTGCGTACATTTTGCCTCGGCGGTCACGGTTACGCTGCGTGCAATGGGAGTGCCGGCCCGCTACGTCAATGGATATCTCGTTACGGTAAAAAACGGACAGGCGGATGTGAAGGATGAGAATGCGCATGCCTGGGTGGAGTACTATGAGGCGGGAGTCGGCTGGATTCCCATTGAGGCGACGCCCGGATATTCGCAGAATGTTTTGCAGACAAATCAATCTCAAATAGTGTCTGAATCTGAGCCGGAGCCACCGGCGGCTTCCGCACCGGAAAATCCGCCCTCGCAGGGAGTGTCAGAGATCGGCTCTCCTGCTGAGAGTTCTCCGGCTCAGCCACAAACCGAAACGGAGTCTGCGGAAATCCCGAGAGAATTGCTGACCGTTCTGCTGGTTGTGTTCGGAACAATGGTCTTGGGATGGCTTCGACGCGAATGGATTCTTCGACAGCGCAATAAGAGACAAAATCAAAAAAATAGCCGCCGCGCATCGGTTGCCGTTTGGAAACAACTGAGGCGAATTACTGCAAAACCGCCCCAACGGGCAAAAGAATTGGCGGAAAAAGCAGTGTTCAGCCGACAGGGGCTCAGTTTGCAGGAATTGGAGGAGATGAAAACCATCTTGCAGCAGTGCGTCCGTCGTCGCCGTGCAGGTTCTGGTGCACTGAGGCGGTTTGTGGACCAGTGGATTTTGGTGCTCTATTCATAATGAGCAATGAGAAAACCCGCACCCATGGGGGTGCGGGTTTTTCTTTTCATACGGGATGATCGGCATCGAAGAGGTGTGTTGACACCTCAAATCTGAGTTGAAGCAAGGCAGATTACTTTAATACATCACGATATTCTTCGTGTTGTTCAAACCATTTTTTGGCATAGCTGCAAGTGGCAACGGCTTTGCGGCCGGTCCGCCGCAGTTCTTCCGCCGTGCGCTGCATCAGTTGCCCTGCAACGCCCTGTCCGCGCAGCGTTTCGTCCACGAACGTGTGGTCAATGTTTACAATATTTTCTTTCCACGCAGGAAAGGTGATCTCTGCCAAAATCTCATCGTTTTGCCGATAAACGATCCGGTTTTCCTGTACCTCAAATGCCATTGGAATCACCTCTGTTTCATTTGAACAAAGTATACCATATTTGTGTGAAAACTACAAGGGAAATTTATCCAAGGGGAAATTCTTCTTTCTGCTTCAGCTTGCGGTTTACTGTCTCCCGGGTTTCCCAGACGCCTGCGTCACAAGGCGTTTGCTCCTGTTCGGTATAAAACAATGCAGGCCGAACGGAATGACTGCGAACAGCTTCCATCGCTCGCTTTGCATCTAAGGGGATTCTGGAACTGTCCGGAGCCTTCTGAAAATTCTTTTTCATAGCCATCGCCTCCGGGATTTAGTATGCCCTGAAATCGGGAATTTATGTATTACCCTGTGTATTACTGTCCGGCACGGAAGAAGGCTGTTTTTTTCGCTTTTTGCGGCGGAGAAGGACAATGGTCAGCACCAGGCAGAAAATGCCCAGAAGTACAAAGGGAAAGCCCGTGACCAATGCGAGAATCAACGTTTGCAAAACCTCGCCAAACAGGCGCCAGCTTCCGGAAAAAGCTGCACCAAGTTTCTGCATGAAGGTATCCTGTTTTTCTGTAACGCGCTCTACTTCATCTACATAGACACGGATACTGGAGTAGGAAACTTGCTGGTCATAAGAGCGTTGCTGTGCGGTATAGCTTTCAATTTGATATTGAATTTCCGTCAGTTGATTTTGAATGGCCAGAACAGTCTCGATGTCCTGTGCTTGCTCCAGCAATTCATAAAGCCGCTCCTGTTGCGCCTGAAGACTTTCCAGACGCGCTTCCACGTCCACATATTGACTTGTGATATCTTCCACTGATTCCTGGAGATTGGTAACGTTGCCGGAAGATTCTGCACCGGTCAGAAAGTCGTTGTAGCGCTCGCTGGGGATCCGAAGCTCATAAAAGGCGCTTCGCCTTGCGTCATCGTAAGAAGGGGTGGTTACGTCAGCGCTGGCCACGTATCCTTTCAAGTCTTCTGTCAGCTGCAAAAGTGATGCACAAACGGCATCAAAGTCCAGTGCTTCGATGGACATGGAAGCGCTTCGCACCAGTTTCCGATCATCGAGAAGCGGGGAAGATCCAGTGGAAGAGCTTTCGGCGGCCAGTGCGGCCGCCTCGTCCATAACGGCGTCCGCACTGGTGTTTTCTGCGGACATTTCTGCATCAGCGGCACAGGCGCATAAGCCGCAGGCAAACAGCATCAGACAAAAAATTGCAATCCATCTTTTCATATCCTTCACAGCCTCCTTTGAAAATTGATTTCATCTGCAATACGCGGGAAGGAGGCTGTTTATTGCAAAACCTTTGCGCAGCTCTTGACAAAGCGATGCGGACTGTTATAATAGGAACAAATCAATTAGATGAATATCTAATTGATGCTGGGAGGGATTTTGAATGCTTGAAATTTCGCATTTATCCAAAACATATCCGGGTGGTAAAAAGGCGGTGGAGGATTTGTCTTTTTCCGTGCAGTCCGGCGAGATCGTTGGCTTCATCGGGCACAATGGAGCCGGAAAAACTACCACGCTTCGCTGTGTAGCGGGCATTTTGGATTATACGCAGGGCACGATTACCATCGGCGGGCACGACATCCACACCGAACCGGTTTTGGCAAAACAGATTACGGCGTTCCTGCCGGATAATCCGGATCTGTACGAGTTTTTGACGGGAATCGCGTACTTGAAATTTATCGCAGATCTTTATTCCATTCCAAAGCAAGAGCGCACAAAGCGCATTGGAAAGTATGCGGATGCTTTTGAAATGACGGATGCACTGGGAGATCCCATCGGCAGTTACAGCCATGGTATGAAGCAGAAACTGGCCTTGATTTCCGCATTGATGCGCCAGCCGAAGCTGCTGATTCTGGATGAACCGTTTGTGGGGCTGGACCCTCAGGCTGCATTTGTCATGAAGGGCTTTTTGAAAGAACTGTGCGGACAGGGCGGCGCCGTTTTGTTTTCCACCCATGTACTGGAAGTGGCGCAGAAGCTGTGCGACCGCATTGTGATCATTCAAAAGGGCCATCTTGTAGAGCAGGGCAAGACGGATCAGATTGTGGGAAATTCCGACCTTGAATCAGTCTTTCTTGAATTGGCCCAGGAAGGTGAGCGGAATGCGTAAACTGTGGATCTTGCTGAAAATAGACTTTCGCGCCTTGCTTGCTGCACTTTCGTTTGGGTCGTCGCGCAAAAAGAAGCTGAGCGGAGCAGCAGCTTTAACGCTTCTGGGGGCGTTGATGCTTTTGCTGTCCGGCACATATTGTGTCAGCGGTGGAATGGCCTTGAACACCATTGGTG
Source organism: Owariibacterium komagatae (assembly GCF_045865535.1). GTDB lineage: Bacteria > Bacillota > Clostridia > Oscillospirales > Ruminococcaceae > Ruthenibacterium > Ruthenibacterium komagatae. Next base: position 526,657 of record NZ_AP031406.1, on the reverse strand, counting down.
CGATTGATTATCTGTTTCCCCTGGCGGCAGCTTTGGCGTGTTTTGCCAGTTTCCTTTTTACAGTGTTTTGCGCCAGCGGCGTAGTGTTTGGCGGTAAAGACATGGACTTGATGCTCAGCTTACCGGTGTCTGCCTTTGTGGTTATGCTGGCCAAGATGCTGGCGCTCTATTTGGAAAATCTGGCTTTTTGTGTGCTGTTCCTTGTGCCGGCCGCCGGCGTTCAGGCCTATTGGCAGATGGACTGGAGTTTCGGATATTGGGGCGCTGTTTTAATTGCTATTCTGGTGCTGGCGTTTCTTCCGACACTGTGCAGCCTGTTGATAGGCTATGCGGTTGCATTTGTATCCGGTCGGATGCGGCACAAGGCGCTGGTGGCGAATATTGCCTACTTCCTGTTTATCGCCGCAATTTTTGCGGGTACGTTTTGGCTTCAAACCGGCATGCAGAAAGTGGCGGTGGACAGGCAGGGATTGACCGCCTTCCTTAATCAATGGCTCAGTCCTTTTATGCTGCTTTGGCGAGCTTTGGCAGGGGATGGCTGGGCGCTGCTCCTGTTTTCTGCACTGTGTCTGTTGCCTTTTTTGGGTGTGGTGTTTCTTTTCAGTGCGCGATATCGCCAAATTGTATCGGGACTATCTTCCCACAGAAGTCGCGGAAATTACCGGCTGGTGCAGGTGGAGGCTTCGGGACTGTTTCAGGCATTGCTCCAAAAAGAACTTCGGCGCTATTTTGGGTGTCCGGTTTATGTAGCGAATACGATGTTCGGCACAGCGGCGCTGCTTGTGGGCGGGATTGCCGCACTGCTGTTCAGCGCGGACGTACGGATCGTTCTGGCGCAGCTGCAGCTGGAAGAGGCGGCTCCAGTTCTTTTGCTGATTTCTGCTGTGTTTATGCTTTCCATTACATGCACCACCAATGTCTGCATCAGTTTGGAAGGAAAAAATCTCTGGATTTTGAAAGAGGCACCGGTCGAGGCAAAAACGATCTTTTTATCAAAAATTGCACTTCAGCTGCTCGTTGTGTGGCCGGGCCTTTTGGTTGCAGGCATTTGCGCAGCGATGGCGTTTCGTTTGAGCGTGGTGCATACGGTGCTGTTGCTGTTGACATGCTTTTTGTATAGCCTGGGCAATGCGCTTTGGGGCTTGCTGATCAATTTGCTGTTGCCAAAAATGGACTGTGAAAATGATACGGTGATCGTCAAACAGTCGGCGTCCGTTATGGTGACTTCATTGGGCGGAATGCTGATTGCGGTGGTAATCGGTGCAATCTGCTGGTTCACACGCTCCTGGGTTTCTTTCCCGGTTCAAAGCGGTATTTTGATTTTGCTCAGTGCGGCTGCAGCTGCTGTGTGCTGGGCGTGGATTCTTCGGCGCGGCGCGCAGAGATTGCTGGCAATATGAAAAAAGGACTCCCGTTTTGAACGGGAGTCCTTTTTGATTAGCGTTTCGAACGTTCCAGCAGTGCTTTGATCTTTTCGTGCGGATCAATGATGGCGCTGACGGACATGTCATGGTTCAAAGCGGCAATGAAGTAGGCGATGTATTTTGACACATCTACTTCGTGGAACCAGGGCCGCTGCAAGAGTTCCGGCGTGCGATAGGTGAGGTTCGTACCGAACACGCCGTTGATCATGCCGGATTCATAGGCCTTGTCAAATTCGGCCAGGCCATTGGTGAAAATGGCGTAGGTGGCATTTGCAAAAATGCGATTGGCACCCTGTTTCTTCAGGGCGACGGCAATGTCCAGCATGCTTTCGCCGGAGGAGATGATATCGTCTGCCACGAAAACGTCTTTGTTTTCAACGCTTTCGCCCAGATATTCATGAGCGACAATGGGGTTGCGGCCGTTGACCACGCGAGAGTAGTCGCGGCGCTTATAGAACATGCCCAGATTGACCCCCAGAACGCTGGCATAATACATGTTGCGGTTCAGGGCTCCCTCGTCGGGGCTGATTACCATAAAGTGATTGCGGTCCAGGTTCAAGTCAGGCACCGCTTTCAAAAGGGTTTTCATCACCTGATAGGTGGGCATAACGTTGTCAAAGCCCATCAGGGGAACAGCGTTTTGCATACGGGGATCATGTGCATCAAACGTGATGATGTTTTCCACGCCCATGGCCTGCAGTTCTTGCAGAGCTACCGCGCAGTCCAGGCTTTCGCGGTAGTTGCGGCGATGCTGGCGGCTGCCGTACAGTATGGGCATAATGACGTTCAGACGATGTGCCTTGCCGCCAACGGCCTGAATCAGACGCTTCAGGTTCTGGAAATGATCGTCAGGGGACATGAAATTTTGGTTTCCGAACAAATTGTACTTGCAGCTGTAATTTCCTACGTCAATGACAAGGTAAATGTCATCACCGCGGACGGAAGATTTGATCATGCCTTTACCATCGCCGGAGGAGAAACGCGGACATTCGCTTTCGATGATGAATGTTTCCTGTTCAAATCCGGCTTCTTTTGCCCAGCGAAGCAGGTGGTAATTGATTTTTTCGGTCAACTCTTCTGCTCCGGGAGCGGCGATCAATGCCAGTTCCGATACCCGTTCGTCGATGTTGAAAAAGTCTTTTGCGCCTTTTTTCTGAACCATGTAAGACACTTCTCCTTAAAATTTGTTATTTCAATAAGGGACAAACGTCACTGCGCTTATGGTCTTATTATAGCATATTCCGGCTGATTCTTCTCTTCATTTTACAGTTTTTTTAAATTTTGTCGTTTTGTTTGAAAAACGGAAGAAAAAAGGTGACTTTTATAGAGGTTGTGAAAGAGATGTGACGCTGCCGGAGAAAAAATATAGGCCTGCTTCAAGCAGGCCTATGAAAAAATGTTGCAGGCGAGATCAGTGCAAAGGCTCCAGAACAAAATGTCCGGGCTGCTTTTCGTGAAGAGTGTCCCCTAGGGGAAGTGTTCGGTCATAGGGGATGGATCGTTTATTTCGCTCGAAAACAGGATCCGGCACATGAATGGAGGAGAGGAGAGAGCGGGTGTACGGATGAAGAGGATTCTGAAATAACTCTTCGGTGGGTGCCAGTTCAACCACTTTCCCCTGAAGCATAACGGCAACTCGGTCGCTGATAAAGCGCACAGCAGAGAGGTCGTGTGCAATAAAAAGCATGGAAAATTTTCGTTCCTGCCGCAGATGCAGAAAGAGCATCATGATCTGGGCCTGAATGGAAATATCGAGTGAGGAAATCGGTTCATCCGCAACGATCAGTTCCGGATCGAGCATCAGGCTGCGGGCGATGGCAACACGCTGCCTCTGTCCGCCGGATAGCTCTCCGGGATATTTGGAGAGATACGTTTCATTCAGACCAACTTCGGCAAGCAGATGGATTGCTTTTTGCAGAGCTGCTTTTTTTCCTGCTTTGAACTTTTGAATGTGTACCGGTTCTAAAAGAATTTTCTGAACGGTCATGCGGGGATTTAGTGCTGCGGCGGAGTCCTGGAAAATCAACTGGACCTTTTGGTGCAGCTTTTTCTTTTGGACTGCATCCGCATGGGGGCCGGAAACCGGAAGCCCTTCAAAAAGAACGGAACCTGCGGCAGGCTGTTCAATTCCGGTTACAAGACGTGCGATGGTGGATTTTCCACACCCGGACTCGCCAACGAGCCCCAGCACTTCGCCCCGATGGATGGTAAGAGAAACATCCCGGACTGCATCCACGCGGGAATGTTCATTCATGTGAAATGTCTGGCACAGATGTGTCGCTTCCAGAATCAATTCTTTTTCCATAGACCGCTCCCGGCTTTCAAAGATATTGGGGGTTTTATGTCAGGCGCGCGCTGATCCAGCAGCCAGGTGGCCGCATAGTGCGTGTCGCTGACCTGGAACATAGGCGGCATCTCTTCGTAATCGATGGCCAGCGCATAAGGGTTGCGTTCGGCAAACGCATCGCCACGGGGCGGGTCAAGAAGCGAAGGCGGTGCGCCGGGAATGGAATACAGGGTCCCGCCGGGCTGTGCCAAAGCAGGAAGAGAAGAGAGCAGCGCCCAGGTGTAGGGATGCCTGGGATCGTAATAGATTTCTTCGGCTGTTCCGATTTCTACAATTTTTCCGGCGTACATTACGGCTACGCGGTCAGCGATTCGGGCCACCGCTCCCAGGTCGTGTGAAATAAATACGATGGAGACGCCGGTTTCATCACGTATTTTTACAAGAAGATCCAAAATTTGGGTTTCGACAGTGACATCCAAAGCAGTAGTTGGTTCATCGGCCAGCAGAAGGCTGGGCGACATAGCCAAAGCGACCGCAAGTACGCAGCGCTGACGCATGCCACCGGATAAGAAATGAGGTTGCATGTCAAAACGTGCTGCAGGGTCGTCCAGCCCGACCAGGGCAAGCGTTTGGATGGCGAGCGCCTTGGCTTCTTCCCGGCGCATCTTTTTGTGCTTTAAAATAGCCTCTGTGATCTGGCGGCCAACGGGAATGGTAGGATTCAGGGTCATCATGGGGTCCTGAAATACCATCGAAACAACATTTTCGCGAAGCGCGCGCATTTGTTTTTCGCGATAATCGGTGATATCTTCGCCTGCGAGGAATATTTTTCCGGATTTGATTTTGGCACTGCGGGGCAAAAGTTTCATCACGCTTTGACACAGCGCGGTTTTTCCACACCCGGATTCACCTACGATGCAGAGAATCTCACCCTGCTCTACGGCCAGATCAATTCCACGCACAGCCTGCACTTCTCCCTGTGGAGTGTCAAAACTGACGGAATAATGTTCCAGCTTCAGCACATGTTTCATCGAAGTTCACCTCGTTTCAGCGCCCAAAGGCGTTTGTTTATCGGTTGATGGTCCACTCCTCAATGTTCCACATCACACCAACAGAGTGATGCCCCAGTACACGGGTTGTGTCAAGGCCATCAACGCCTGAAATTCCTACATAATTTCCATCCAGATAAGCTACCAGGAGAATACCGGGCGCCTGTGCATACACTTCTTCAAACTGACCGTAAATTTCTTTGCGCTGATCGGGCGATTGCGTGTGACGGCCCTCGTTCAGTAAACGGTCCACTTCCGCATTGGAGTAATGCATGGTGTTGCCGCTGGCATTGCTTACAAATTGCGAGTAGATCATATCAGGATCAAACTGTGTGGCATATCCCGCGAGGAACCCGTCATATCCGGCGTTCCAGTCAAATGAGGTGACCAGTACCACTTCCATGTCCACGCCGGCTTTTCTCAGCATGCTGGAGACCAGATTGGCGATGTCCACGCGTTCTTCCTCGTATTCACGGGTCTGTACAGTGAAATGAAAAGTCTGTCCGTTTCGTTCATAGAGGCCATCTGAGCCCATGACCCAGCCCAACGCTTCCATTTCCTGCGCAAAGCGCTGGAGATCGTAGGGATAAAGGTCTGCGTCAGGATTGCTCCCAAGAGGATTCAACTGGATGGGACTGTAAGCGATTTCGCCTTGTCCATTCAAAACACTGTCGATGATCGCCTGTTTGTCCAATGCATAGTTGAGCACCCCGATGGAATCAGCGTTCTGCGCCCAGAAATCAGAGGACATATCCATGGCAACGCCGCGGTAATCTGCGGTGGAGAAATCCCAGCTTCGGTAAGCCCCATCTCCTTCAAACTGGTGGGCGTAATTGGCGTTCAGCCAGGCCAGATCTGCCTCGCCTGACCGGAGCATGGTGGCTTTGGCTGTTTCGTCTGAAACGGTGCGGTAAATAATGCGTTCGATGTTGGGTACTTTCCCGTAGTAATCTGTGTTGCGTTCCAGTTTGATCATTCCGCCGGCGGAGTCCCATTCAACAAAACGGTAGCGTCCGGTTCCGATGGGCGCCTGATTAAAGGCGCAGGTGTTCAGGTCTTCTCCCCGCAGCAAATGCTCCGGCAGGATTCCCATGGTGAAATAGTCGAGAATAGCGGCGCTGTATTGGTCAAGAGTGAACACCACGGTATAGGCATCGGGGGAATCAATGGTACGAATGTCTTCATAGTTGCTGGTGATGCTGCTGGAAAGTGTTTTGTCGCTGGTCAGCGCTTCATAGGTGAACACCACGTCCTCGGCGTCAAAGGGCTCGCCGTCATGCCAGAGAACATCCTGACGAAGATGAAATGTATAGGTGAGTGTTGACTCGTCAAAATCATAGCTTTCAGCCAGATCCGGGACGGGCTGTCCGTTGGCATCGTATTTCATCAGCCCGGAAAAAATCAGATCGGGAAGTTCCTCATGGTTGTTCAGAAGGGGATTGATGGTACTTTCTGATTCACCGGCATATACAAGCGTATTGCTGAGATCTTCGCTTTTAGAAGTTTCGGCATTGGCGGCAGAAGTTTCGGACGTCGGTGCGCTGCATGCACAAAGACTGACACAAAGAGCAGCGGATAAAAACCATGCGAAAAATTTCTTCATATTCATTTTCCTTTCGTTGTGAGCCCGCAGTTACAGATTGTTGGGCTTGCGATTGGCAGATTTCCGGAAAAAGGAACCGATATTGGTGAGGCACATCAATGTAACGACCAGGAAGAGACCGGGAAAAACGATGACCCACCAGGTGTTGGAAAGAAGTGCCCGGTTGGCGAGCGACAGCATGCTTCCCCAGGAGATGGAAGAGATCGGAAGTCCCAGTCCAAGAAAGCTTAAAGAGGATTCAAGGGTGATACAGCTTCCGATGGAGGAAACGAGGGCAAACATCACAGGGGAAAGAAAATTGGGAATCAGGTGCTGGATGGCCACATGCAGAAAACTTCCGTTACAGCATCGGGCGTACAGTACATATTCACTGTTTCGAATTTGGCGAACTTCACTGCGGACGATTCGCGCAAGGCCAAACCATCCGGTGGCGCCGATGACAATGGAAAGGGACAAAATGTCGTTGGCTTGAAAGGCTGCGGACAATATGAGCACAAACAGTAAAGAGGGAATACTGCCGCAGATTTCCGTGATGCGCATCATAATGAAATCAACACGTTCGCTTGCGGTGCCGCTGATACAGCCCCAAAGAATGCCGATGACTGCGATGATGGCAGTCCCCAGCAAACCGATCGTCAGGGAAATTCTTCCGCCGTACCAGATCATGGAATAAATGTCCCGTCCAAGAGAGTCAGTTCCGAAGAAAAATTCTTTGCCGGGGGCTTCATTCAGATTTTGAAGATAAAAATCAGTGGGGTCGTGGTTGGCAAGCTGTCCGGCAAAAATGCATCCTAAAACGATGAAAAGAAAAATGGTCATGGAAAGCAAAGGCAATCCCTTGAGACGCTGGCGCAAAGACTGCTTTTTCGGCTGCGGCTGATGAATTCGGTATTCAGAGCCGACCAGACGGAAGGAATCGTTTACCATTTGATCACCCCGTTTCCTTTCATGCGCGGATCGATTTGTTCGTTGATAGCCTGCGCGGCGAAACTTCCGAGAAACACAAGCGCTCCGGTGATGAGAACGGAAAGCATGAGCAAATTGTAATCGTGGTACTTGGCGCTTTCGACCGCCAGATTGCCGATTCCGGGATAGGAGAACACCGCTTCCACAATGACGGTTCCGCCGGTAATATGGGGAATGGAGATGGCCATGATGCTGACGATGGTGGGGGCTACATTGCGAAGACAGTGCCGCCAAACAATCTGGCGGCGTGTCAACCCTTTGGATTTGGCCAGCAGTACGTAGTCCTTGCGAAGTTCGTCCAGAAGTTTGTTGCGAATCATATAAGCGTAGTACCACAAATGGCTTGAAAGCATTACGATCAGAGGCAGGACCAGATGCTGAATGCGGTTAAAAAGATCATTGGCCTTGCCGACATCGTACGCGCCGCTGCTGGGGAGCCAGCCCAGCTGAATGCTGAAAATCAGGATCAAAACAATTCCAAGCCAAAAACTGGGGATATAGTATGCAACTGTGCAGATTTTGCAGATCAGGCGATCCAAAAGATCCTCTTCGTGCAGGGCGCAGAACACGGCCAAAAGTGTCGCGAAGACAAAAACCAGTATATAAGCAATCAAACCCAGCAAAAGCGTATTTCCAAGCAGTGGAGCAATCACTTGCAAAGCCGGCATTTTGTACTTCAGCGAAATTCCAAAATCTCCATGGAGAGCATGAAGAAACCACTGGACGTATTGAACCACCAGTCCCTGGTCCAGTCCAAGTCGCGCACGTGCGGCGGCTTGTTCCGAGGCCGTCATTTGTTCCAGCGCATCGCCGTAAAAGGACTGAAGAGGATCGCCCGGAGCCAATCGTGCCAGCGCAAAGACAACAAAGGATAAAATGAACATTGCCGCCAGAAAAAGCAGAAGCTTCTTCCCGATTGCTTTTCCCAAATGCTGCACGTCAATCGCTCCTTCATTGTGCTGGACAAAAGAAAAAATCCGCTGCGAGCACTGTGGGACGTGCGTACAGCGGACTTCAGTCCGTGTGTTCATTGCTTCAGCCGTTTTGCATAAAAGAATGGAAGACAGCAGATTTCAATCTGCATTTTGCCGCTCCATGCGGACAAGCCAGTTCTTTCCCAATAAGAATACATCGTATCGTTTAATTTGGGAAGCCCCATGGGGGGATATGGCGTGCTTTTCTGACAGCAGAAAGTGAGGGAAAGGGGCGGTTCTTGACAGACCTTATGCATTTTCGTACAATAGGCACACAATCGGAGGTGGTTTCGTGGGAAATCAAACGCGGCAAAGCCCGCAGCCGGAAATGCTGGCAGAACATGGGCATCATCATTCTCACACACAGACAAAGGCGGTGGTGAACCGGCTTTCCCGTGCGATTGGACATCTGGAGTCAGTCAAACGCATGGTGGAAAATGAACAGGACTGCGCAGAAGTGTTGATCCAGCTGGCGGCAGTTCGGGCTGCTTTGAACAATACGGGAAAAATTCTATTGAAAGACCACATTGAGCATTGTTTGGTCGAGGCTGTTGAAAATGGGGATATGGCGTCGATCGATCGATTAAATAAAGCAATCGAACTTTTTTTGAAATGAGAAGAGCCCTCTTGAAGCAAAGGACTTCAAGAGGGTTCTGATAGTTTTATAAAAAAACAAAAACAGCCTTTCCGATTGGAAAGACTGTTTTTATGGAGCTGCTAAGCAGATTTGAACTGCTGACCTCATCCTTACCAAGGATGCGCTCTACCGACTGAGCTATAGCAGCAAATGGCGACCCGGATGAGGCTCGAACTCACGACCTCTAGCGTGACAGGCTAGCGTTCTAACCAACTGAACTACCGGGCCATATGGCAGGGGCAGAAGGATTCGAACCCTCGGCACGCGGTTTTGGAGACCGCTGCTCTACCAGCTGAGCTATACCCCTAAATCAAGCGGCCTTACCAACAGGGCGCTTTAATATAATACATGGGAACAGGAAGTTTGTCAACCCTTTTTTCGATGTTTTATGATTTTTTTTAAAAGCCGGGCAAAAACGCTCGTTTGCCCGGCTTTTCTGTTATTCCAGAATATCGCTGATTACACCGCCGCCGACCACGCGATCATCGACGTATAAAACAGCCGACTGACCGGGGGCAGGGGCACGCAGCGGCTGTGCAAAAGAAAGCGTTACGCAATCTCCATCGACAGCCTGCACACAACAGGGGGCGGGAAGCGCCCGGCTGCGGATCTTTACCAAATATTCTTCACCGGGCACAAGCGCTTTTCCGTCGGAACGCGCAGCCTGGCGAAGCCGAATACCGGAATAGAACTCATCGCCGGCCAAAGCCAGCTGAATATCTCCGTTGGGAAGGATACGCCGCACAAAAATCGGCTGGCCGTAAGCGATGTTCAGACCCTTTCGCTGACCGACCGTATAATGCGACACGCCTTTATGGGGACCAAAGTCCTCTCCGTTGGGGCCGATAAAACGGCCCTGCTTATCGGCAAGGCCACGATTGGCGATAAAAGCGGCGTAATCGCCATCCGGAATGAAGCAAATTTCCTGGCTGTCCGGTGCATCTGCGCTGACAAGTCCCATTTCGCGAGCCATTTCACGGATATCCGGTTTTTCAAATTCGCCGACGGGCAGGCAAAGCCGTTGCAAAATCTCCTGGGAAAGGCCATACAGCATATAGCTTTGGTCCCGTTCCTGGCTGGCGGCACGGCATACGTAAAAAGAACCGTCTTCCTCGCGGACACGTGCGTAGTGACCGGTGGCAATAAAACGAATTCCCATTCGGTCCGCTGTTTCGGCAAGAATTTGAAATTTGACGTTGGGATTGCACAATACACAGGGGCTGGGGGTTTCTCCGCGGCAATACGCTTCGCAGAACGGTTCAATGACTTTGCTTTCAAAAAGTTCCGAGCAGTCTACGACGGAGAAGGGAACGTCAAACTGTTTTGCAACCGCGCGCGCGGATTCCACTGAGGAATCGCTTGCGGGGGAAAAACGAATAAACACGGTGCTGACGTCAAACCCCTGATCTTTCAGAATCTGGATGCAGACGGAGGAATCCACACCGCCCGACAGACCTACCAGAATTTTATCCTGTTCTTCAAATGTGCGGAAGCTGGTACCGAGACTTACTTCACCGGCCATGTGTTTCACCCCTCAATGCTGCAAGCATGACAATCTTCTTCAATTTTTCCCACGATGGGTTCCGGGTCTACTCCCTGACGGCGGTAGTAATCCGCCAGAGCAGATTTTACAGCCTGTTCAGCCAGAACGCTGCAGTGAATTTTTACAGGGGGAAGGCCATCCAGCGCTTCCACCACGGCTTTGTTGGTCAGCTTCAATGCTTCATCGATGGTTTTTCCTTTGATCATTTCCGTGGCGATGCTGGAAGTAGCGATGGCAGCGCCGCAGCCAAAAGTTTTGAATTTGACATCGGTGATGACGTTGCCGTCAATCTTCAAAAACATTTTCATGATGTCGCCGCACTTGGGGTTTCCTACTTCACCAACGCCGTCTGCGTTTTCAATTTCTCCCACGTTGCGGGGATTGGCGAAATGATCCATTACTTTTTCACTGTACATAATATTTCAAGTCCTCTCTTTTTTCTTCCTGAAACTCAGTCATGCCACAGCGGGCTGCGTGCGCGCACAGTCGGTACAATTTCCTGCAGCGCCTGGCAAACCGCGCGGGCATCGTCCATGGTATTCTGAATACCGAAGCTGATGCGAAGGCTGCAATGGGCAATCTCATGCGGCAGACCGATGGAAAGCAACACGTGGCTTGGGTCCAGACTGCCCGATGCGCAGGCAGAACCGGAGGAGGCACAAATGCCTTTCATGTCCAGCATCAACAGCAGACTTTCGCCTTCGGCGGCCTCAAAACTGGCGTTCAGGTTGTTGGGCAGCCGACGGGAAGTGTCCAGGGGACCGTTGATCTTCACCTTGGGCATTTTTTGGATTTCCTTGAGGACATAATCACGCATGGCGCGTTCATCTGCCATTTTTTTATCCAGATTCTGCACGGCGCATTCCAGCGCAGTGGCCAGTCCCACAATGCCGGCCAGATTTTCGGTTCCGGCACGGCGGTTTCGCTCCTGGGCACCGCCGTCCATGAATGTCAGCGGCATCACGCCGCGGCGGCAGAGCAGGGCGCCTACGCCTTTGGGACCGTTGAATTTGTGGGCGGAAAGACTCAGCATATCCACACCGAGTTCCTTGAAGTTGATGGGAACAGATCCGGCCGCCTGTACAGCGTCCGTGTGGAACCATACGCCACGTTCGCGGCAAACTTCAGCGATTTCAGCAATGGGTTCCAAAGTGCCGATCTCGTTGTTGGCGTACATGATGGTGACAAGTGCTGTTTCGGGACGAATGGCGTTTTTGACATCTTCCACCGAGACAAAGCCTTCAGCGTCCACAGGAAGATAGGTGATCTCAAACCCTTCTTTTTCCAGGGCCTGCATGGAATGGAGCACCGCATGATGCTCAATGCAGCTGGTGATCAAATGCTTTTTGCCGAGTTTGGCGAATTTGTGTGCAGTCCCTTTGATTGCCCAGTTATCTGCTTCGGTGCCACAGCTGGTAAAGAAAACTTCAGCGGGTTCACATCCCAAAGCAGCTGCCACGCGGCTGCGGGCATTGGCCAGCGCCTCGTTTGCGCGGGCGCCTACCGAGTAAAAAATGCTGGAAGGATTGCCGTATTCTTCACAGTAATAAGGAATCATCGCGTCCAGCACCTGTTTGGAGACAGGCGTTGTGGCTGCGTTATCCAGATAAATTGTATGGCTCAATGAATTTCACCTTACCTTTATTCATATATAGAATAGAAACGAAAGTTTCTGCCTGAATATTAATATATACTAAAATAGTATAATTTGCAACTACTTTTTAAATTTTGCTGCCTGAGCAACAGCCATTCGGTCGCATTTTTCGTTTTCCGGATGACCGGCGTGCCCTTTGATCCATTGGTAATGAAACGTGTGCGGTTCACACAAGTCCAGGAGGCGCGCCCAAAGGTCGCTGTTCAAAGCGGGTTTTTTGTCGCTTTTTACCCAGCCGCGGGCACGCCAGCTTTTGGCCCAGCCTTTGGAAAGCCCATCCATTACGTATTTGGAGTCACTGCAAAAAGTGATATCGCACGGTTCTTTTAAACATTCCAGCGCACGAATGATGCCGGTCAATTCCATGCGGTTATTGGTGGTTTCGGCCTCTCCGCCGGAAAGTTCCTTTCGCTGTCCTTTATAATCCAGAATGGCACCCCAACCGCCGGGACCCGGGTTTCCGCTGCAGGCGCCGTCCGTATAAATGGTGATATGTTTCAATCCGATGCTCCTTTCGCGCGTACAAAAAATCGCACTTACTATATTATATGGAAAAGGGAAGATGATGTAAACCCGTATCAGAGTGGTTTAAGGGATACTTTTTATCCAATACTTACAACACAGAACAGCTTAACTTGACGAAAGTGCATAATAAAGGTATTATAATAGAATCATACTTCTGTATTTCACTGGGCCGCAGGACGAAACGGCCGATGAACGAACTGAGGAATGCACGGCGGACAGCCGCTGTTGATATTTTGTAAAAATAAGAATACACACAGAGAATGCGAGAACGACATCTGGCCGTGCGCAGCGGCAGAGCGTTTCGTGATTCTGTACAGAAAAGAGACTCTGCGCCCGGTTGGGGACGGCGGAGGTTTTGTCAAACGCATGATGCGAGGATTCTGTACAATTTGTGTGGGAATGGAGGATGCATGAATAGTACAACGGAAACAAGCAACGAGAAAACAAAAACATCTGTAAAAACCACGACAAAGGGAACAAAAACACGCAGAGAGCAGCCCAAAAAAGCGGCGGCCAAGCAAAGCGAGCCGGCGCAGCGTAAAAGGCCGGCCGGCGGGCATCATTCGCGCCGCCGTCAGTCTGCGCAGAATGCAGGGGAGCCGGCGATTCCGGTGAAGATTTACCCGCTGGGCGGTCTGGGAGAAGTCGGAAAAAACATCACGCTCTACGAATGCCAGGGCGACATGCTTCTGGTGGACTGTGGACTGGTCTTTCCGGACAGCGATATGTACGGAATTGACCTGGTGATTCCTGATTTTACGTTTGTGCTGCAGAACAAAGACCGAATCAAGGGTGTTGTGATCACGCATGGACACGAAGACCACATTGGAAGTTTGCCGTATCTTCTGCGGGAGTTTAATGTGCCCGTCTATGCGACACGGCTTACGCTGGGACTGATCAAGAACAAACTGGAGGAGCACGGGCTGGCTTCCAGTGCAAAATTGCACGAGATCGAACCGCGCCGGAAGATTAAGCTGGGGTGCTTTACGGTGGAGCCGATCCATGTGAACCATTCCATTCCGGATGCAGTGGCTTTTGCCATTGAGTGCCCGGCGGGCGTTGTAATCCACACGGGTGACTTCAAAGTCGATTATACGCCGATTTCCGATGGGCCGACGGACCTTACCACGATTGCGGAGTATGGCAAGAAAGGTGTTTTGGCGCTTTTGGCGGATTCTACAAACGCCGAACGTCCGGGCTTTACCGCCACAGAGCATAAGGTTGGAGAAACTTTTGCCACACTGTTCCGGCGCGCGGAGAAAAAGCGAATCATCATTGCCACATTTGCGTCCAATCTGTATCGGATTCAGCAGATCATCGATCTGGCGGTTCGCTCCGGCCGCAAGGTGGCGGTGTCAGGCCGCAGTATGGTCAACAATACCGAGATGGCCCTGGAACTGGGCTATCTGCACGCGCCGGACAATGTGTTGATTGACATTGAGTCGATCAACAAATATCCGCCGGAGCAAATTGTTCTTATCACTACGGGCAGCCAGGGCGAGCCTCTGAGTGCGCTGTCCCGCATGGCATCGGCAAGTCATCGCAATGTTCGTGTGGGCCCGGGCGATTTTATCATTATTTCGGCAACTCCGATCCCGGGCAACGAAAAAATGGTGACAAAAGTGGTCAACGGCCTTTTGCGGCTGGGCGCGGAAGTGATTTACGAATCCATGTATGACGTGCACGTTTCGGGCCATGCCTGCCAGGAGGAGCAAAAACTGATGCTGACGCTGGCGAATCCGCAGTATTTCCTGCCGGTTCACGGCGAGTTCAAGCATTTGAAAAAGCACGCCATGACGGCTGCTTCGCTGGGAATGCCGGAAAAGAACATCTACATTGGTGAAAACGGTGACTGCATCATTTTGTCACGTGATGCGCTGGCCCTGGGCGAACCGGTGACCGCAGGGGCGGTTATGGTGGATGGCCTGGGCGTGGGCGATGTGGGTAACATTGTGATGCGGGATCGCCGTCATCTTTCGGAAGATGGGCTGGTCATTGTGGTTGCTACGGTGGACCGTGCCAGCGGACAGGTGCTGGCGGGTCCGGATATTGTAACGCGTGGTTTTGTGTATGTCCGTGAGAGCGAGGAATTGATTGAGGGCGCTCGGGAACAGGTTTGCCATGCGCTGGCGGGAATCAGTGCGCAGGATATGCGTGACTTCGGGAATGTGAAGACCCGGATTCGTGAAACGGTTTCTTCCTATCTTTACCGGAGAACCAAGCGCAGCCCCATGATCCTGCCGATTTTAATGGAAGTGTGATTGTAACGTCCGCCTCGTTTTTGCGAGGCGGACGCTGAAGGGAGCGTCTTTTCCATGAAGAAACGCATTGTTGCGCTGGACATCATGTTGGTTGTTTTGTCAATCAGTTGCATTGCACTGGGAATTGCGTTGTCGGTGGTAAAACCGGTCTTTTTGATTCCGGTAGCCGTGCTGATTCTTTTGGTGTTTTTGGGTGTTTATTTGAACATTCGCCTTTTCCGCCGAAAGATGACCAAGCTTTTGCACGGGACGCAGACAACAGAAACCCAGGCAGGATATGCGGCGCTGAAAATACCGGTCCTGGTGCTTTCCGGCGGGCGGATCGCCTGGTATAACGATGCGTTTCGGGATGACCTTCTGGGCGGTGAGGACACTATGCTCCTTCCGGTCGGCAAAGTGCTTCCCGGCTTTATGTGTGAACTGGCCAAGGAAAAGAACGGACAGAACTTCGAGTTCGGCTCCCGCCGCTATACGGTATACGGCAGCGGGGTGGAAATCGGCGACGGACTTTTTGTCGCGTATTTTGTGGACAATACACAGCTGAAACGGCAGGCCGGAGAATACTTGGCCACGAGACCGTCGGTTCTGATGATCGCGCTGGATACATACGATGAGATCCTCAAGGAGCTGAAGGAAAGCGAGCGGACCCGCATCATCGGGGCTGTAGAAAATGCGCTGGATCAATTCATCGGCACGACCACGGGCTTTTTGCGCAGGGTCAGCACGTCCCGTTATCTGGCGGTAGTGGAAGAGCGGCACATGCATGAAATTGTTCAGAATCGCTTTTCCATTTTGGACACCGTTCGCGGAATCGGAGATGAGAATGCCGCGGTCACGCTTTCCATCGGCGTTGGTCGTCTTGCGCCCACGCTGCAGGAAGGCTATGAAATGGCAGTGCAGGCGTTGGATATGGCGCTGGGACGCGGCGGTGACCAGGCGGCGGTAAAAAGCAAAGAGGGCTTTGATTTTTACGGCGGCGTTTCCCGCAGTGTGGAGAAACGAAGCAAGGTGAAGAGCCGCATCATTGCGGCGGCGCTTAAAGACCTGATCGCGCAAAGCAGTGACGTTTTGATTATGGGGCACAAGTCTTCCGATTTGGATGCGGTTGGCGCGTCGATCGGAATGCTGCGCTTCTGCCGGATTTGCCGCAAACCTGCCTGTATTGTAGTGAATGAGGAGAGAAGCCTCGCGGCAAACCTGATTGAAGAGTTTCGTAAGGCGGGCAGGGGAACGGACTTTATTTCGCCGGATGACGCGGTGGATGCGATGGACGCCAACACACTGGTAATCATTGTAGATACCCATGTGAAATATCTTCTGGAGTGCGCGCCGCTGTATGAGCGGGCGAAGAACGTGGTTGTGATTGACCATCACAGAAAGTGTGTCGGCCATATCGACAACAGTGTGATTTTCTATCATGAACCTTATGCGTCCAGTGCATCGGAGCTGGTCAGCGAACTGCTTCAGTATCTGGATACGGACAAGGAAAACCGGCTGCAGCCGCTGGAGGCGCAGGCTCTTCTGGCGGGGATTATGCTGGATACCCGAAATTTTGCACTTCACACAGGTGTGCGTACGTTTGAAGCTGCGGCTTACCTGCGCCGCATGGGTGCGCAGACCCAGGAAGTCAAAAAGCTGTTCAATTCTTCCTTTGAGGATTATGCTTACAAAGCGCAGCTTGTGACCGATGCGGAAATCTACATGGGATGTGCAGTGGTCTTTGCCGATAATCTTCCGGAAGAAATGAGCGTGGTGATCCCGCAGGCTGCCAACGATTTGCTCACCATCAACGGTGTTCAGGCAAGCTTTGTGGCTGTGGACACAGGTACACAGATCACGATATCGGCCCGCAGTATGGGAGAAGTCAACGTGCAGGTCATTATGGAAGCTCTGGGCGGTGGCGGACACCTGACCATGGCGGGGGCGCAGCTGAAAAACTGCACGCTGGAGGACGCTAAGCATCGGTTGCTGGATGCCATCGCGGATTACCGGGAAAACCGGCGTAAAGCGGAAGCAATGAAAAATAATACAAACGGAAAATAATGCGGCCTGCGTTCAGGCACAGGCGGAAGGGAAAGAATCAGTCATGAAAATCGTATTGAAACAAGATGTAAAGGCAATTGGAAAAAAGGACGGCGTATATGAAGTGTCGGACGGCTACGCCCGCAACTTCCTGTTCCCGCGCAATCTGGCGGTCCCTGCGGATGCAACGGCAATCAATGAGGTGAAGACCAAGGCGGCTGCGCAGCAGCATCATGCCGAGGAAGAGCTGGCGGCGGCAAAGGCGCTGGCGGCAAAATTGTCGGGCCAGACAGTGGTTCTGAAAGCGCGTGCAGGGCAGGGCGGACGTTTGTTCGGTTCGGTTACCAGCAAGGATATTGCCGCTGCGTTGAGCCAGGCAGTCGGGGAGAACGTGGACAAACGCAAAATCGTCCTGGAGTCGGAGATCAAAAACTTTGGTTCCTATCCCGTTGAGGTGAAAGTTTATCCGAAAGTGACGGCAAAACTGACCGTTCGTGTAGAAGAGTAATCTGCACCGGAGGAGGTATTTTTGGTGGCAGGCAATCAATATGGCGGTGGGTTGGACCTTTCGCTGGAATCGCTGGGGGTGAATCTGCCTTATAACATGGAGGCAGAGCAGGCGGTTTTGGGTGCTGCGATCCTGGAAGCGGAAATCATTCCGCAGATGGTGGAAAATCTGCGCCCGGAGATGTTTTATGCCCGCCAGAACGGAGAGATCTTTTCCGAGATCGTCCGTTTGTTTACCAGCTCCGCGCCGGTGGATTTCGTCACGCTTTTGGCGGCGGTGCAGGATGCAGGCATCTTTCCTACCGAAGATGAAGCCAAAGTTTATCTGACGCAAATCGCAGAGACGGTTCCGTCTTTGTCGCACGTCAACACCTACATCAAAATCATCGGCGAGAAATATCGGATTCGGCAACTGATGCAGGCAGCGAAAACCATTTTGGAGCAGTCTGCGGAGGAGCCGGATGCAGACCTTCTTTTGGAAAGTGCCGAGCAAAAGATTTACGAAATTCGCTCCGGCAGAGATTCCAATGCGCTGACGCCGATCAGCAGTGTTATTATTGATACCTATGCGCATTTGCAGGAGATCAGCGGACCAAACAAGGACAAATATCTGGGAATTCCAACGGGATTCACGTATTTGGATAAGATGCTTACCGGCGGCCTGGGACGGTCGGACCTGATGATTTTGGCCGCACGCCCCGGTATGGGTAAAACTTCTTTTGCTCTGAACATTGCGACCAATGTGGCAAAGAAGCAGAAAGTGCCGGTTGCGGTGTTCAGCCTTGAGATGACAAAAGATCAGCTTGTCAGCCGCATTTTGTCCAGCGAGGCGGGAATCAGCAGTCAGGCGTTCCGCACGGGCGAACTTTCCACGACGGACTGGGAATTTTTGGCACGTGCTTCCGAAGTTCTGGCGCGGTCCAATATGTATCTGGACGATACTTCCAATATCACCATTCCGGAGATGAAGGCAAAAATCCGGCGTGTCAATCAGGATCCGTCCAAACCGGATATTGGAGTCATTATTATCGACTATCTGCAGCTGATGAGCACCGGCAAGCGGACCGAGTCGCGCGTGCAGGAGATCAGCGAGATCACACGAAATCTGAAGATTATGGCCAAAGAGCTGAATGTGCCCATTATTGCGCTGAGCCAGCTTTCCCGTAGTGCGGAGAAAAACCGGACAGATCATCGGCCGATGCTGAGTGATTTGCGCGATTCCGGTTCCATCGAGCAGGACGCGGACGAAGTGCTGTTCTTGTACCGCGAGGCATATTATGACAAAGAAGAGGGAGATACGGCCAGAGCGGAATGCATTGTGGCGAAAAACCGCCATGGTGAGGTAGGAACGGTCGAACTTGCATGGGATGGTGCGCACACGCGCTTTACCAATATGGATTTTACACATGAAGCTTGAAAAAAAGGTGTCTGAGACCATCAGGCGACATCAAATGTTTCAAAATGGGGATACTGTCATTGTGGCTCTTTCCGGTGGAGGAGACTCAATGGCATTATTCCATTTTTTATGTACAAAGCGTGAGGAGTGGAACCTCTGTCTGCGCGCGGTACATGTGAACCATGGAATTCGGGGCGTTGAGGCAGAAGAAGACGCTTGTTTTGTGCGCAGTGTCTGTGCCCGCTGGAATGTGGAATTGGACGAGATCGTGCTGGTCCCGCCGCGTGATCACGCAGATGAGGCATGGGCACGGGCAGAGCGCTATGCGTTTCTGGAACAGTGTGCGAAAAAACATCATGCCCGGGTGGCTACGGCGCATACCCGTTCCGATCAGGCGGAGACGGTGCTGCTGAATCTTGCGCGCGGCAGCGCGGTAAAGGGAGCAGCGGGCATCCCGCCGGTTCGCGGCTTTTTTGTGAGACCGCTGCTGGAAGTATCCCGGGAGGAAGTTCTGGACTATTTGGAGAGAAAAGAACTTCCATATCGGACGGACAGCACCAATCTGGATTGCAACTATACGCGCAACGCCATTCGTTGGGAGGTTCTGCCGGCCCTTGAACGGGCGCGGCCCGGAGCTGTCCAGGCATTAGCACGCTTTGCAGCCAATATGGAGCAGCTGTCCGAATATCTTTCTCAACAGGCGGGAAAGCTTTTGTGCGAAGCCCGGCTTTCCGGCGCAGAATACGATGCTGAAATCATGCGGGCAGCGCCTCCGGTCGTGTGCCGGGCAGCCCTCTCGGAACTGATTGCGCAGAGGGAAAAACAGGAGAAAACTGCGCTGACCGATCAGGCGTATGATGTGCTGCGCAAGGGCGGAGCACTGCAGATCGGGACCAACTGTGTGCTTCGGGTTTCTCAGGGAAGGCTGCGCCTGGAACCGCCGAAGATCCGTCAGGAAGAGTGGACGCTTCCGCTGGAACCAGGCACTTTCTCGCTGCCGGGAAATTTGCTTCTTAAAATTGAGTTTTTTCCGGTGGAAAATGTGGTTGTTTTGGGAAAAGATGAAGAAAAAGCATTCAATTTTTATGCGGACTGTGCTAGAATATTAAGGACAGCGCAGTTCCGAACCAGGCGGCCGGGAGACTTGTTCTCTCCGCCGGGCTGCAGGTGTTCGAAACCGTTGAAAAAATTATATTCTCAGGCAAAAATTTCTCCTGTGATGAGAGCGGTGCTTCCGGTTTTGGCGCAGGGGAGCCGCGTGCTGTGGGCGGCAGACTTTGGCTTTGCAGAAGGCCTTGCAATCACGGCAGATACAAAAAAAGCCGTGAAAATTACATTGCGGCAGATGGAGGCACAAAGAGATGAAGGATAATATGCGAGAAGACGTTTTGCGGGTTTTGCTCAGCGAAGAAGAAATTCATGCCAAAGTAAAAGAGATGGGCAAGAAGATTACGGAAGATTATAAAAATTCCAATTTGATGCTGGTCACTGTCCTGAAGGGGGCAGTGGTATTCCTGGCGGATATCATGCGCGAGATCGACGTTCCCGCGGAGATTGATTTCATGGTTGTATCCAGCTACGGCTCCGGCGTGAAGTCTTCCGGTGTAGTGAAAATCGTGAAAGACCTGGATGTGCCTTTGGAAGGAAAGGACATTTTGATCGTGGAAGACATTTTGGATTCCGGTTTGACCCTGAGCTATATCAAAGAACTGCTGGCCAGCCGCGGTCCCCGCTCCATCAAGGTTGCCACTCTGCTGGATAAGCCCAGCCGCCGCAAGGTGGATTTGCAGGCTGACTATGTGGGCTTCTCCGTGCCGGATGAGTTCGTGATCGGCTATGGCTTGGACTACGACGAGAAGTACCGCAATTTGCCGTATATCGGCATTCTCAAGCCGGAAGTGTATTCCGTCTGATTGACTTCCGCTGCCTGAGCGGTTTAGGAGTGAAACGAATTTGAATAAACGCAGAAATACGAATGGCCTTTTGATTATTGCGATTTTGGGCCTGCTGCTGATGTTCTTCATCTTCAGCGGACCGGACAGCAATATGCAGACCATGACCTATTCCCAGGTTGTCGATTATTTTGAAAGCGGCGAAGTCGACGATTTTACACTGGATATGAACAGCGGCACATTGGAGATTACGCTGTCCGAAAGTGCAACGCAGGAACTGAAAGAGGAAGGAAAGCTTTCTCAGTCGACCGGTGATGCATCCGGATGGCAGGGGATTTTCTCCGGAAGCACCAGCCAGACACAGACGAATTCCAAGAACGCTGTGCTTGATTATAAGCTGGCAGGAGCTTCGCTGATTGTGGATAAGCTGGATGAATATCGCGAGATCCACGATGCCAAGTATCCGGATCGTCCGATGACGTATGATATTGTGCCGGCAGCCGAAACACCGTTTTGGCTGACCATGCTTCCGTTCATTGTGCTGATTATTCTGACAATGGCTGCTTTCTACTATTTCATGTATATGCAGTCCGGCGGCGGCAAGGCCATGAACGTAGGACGCGCAAAAGTAAAAGACCAGGCTGATCAGGGACGTAAGGCTACGTTTAAGGATGTGGCAGGTGCGGACGAAGAGAAGGAAGAACTGCAGGAGATTGTTGAATTTTTGAAAAATCAGCAAAAGTTCAATTCTTTGGGCGCACGCATTCCCCATGGTGTCCTTCTGGTCGGACCTCCGGGCACAGGTAAAACGTTGCTGGCCCGCGCCTGTGCCGGTGAGGCAGGCGTGCCGTTTTACTCCATTTCCGGTTCTGACTTTGTTGAGATGTACGTGGGTGTAGGTGCATCCCGTGTGCGTGATTTGTTTGATAAAGCGAAAAAGACTGCTCCGTGCATTGTGTTCATCGACGAAATTGATGCGGTGGGCCGGCAGCGCGGTACAGGCTTGGGCGGCGGCCATGATGAACGCGAGCAAACGCTGAACCAGCTGCTGGTCGAAATGGACGGCTTCGGGGCCAATGAGGGCGTTATCGTGGTAGCGGCCACCAACCGGGTAGATATTCTGGATAAGGCGCTTCTGCGTCCGGGTCGGTTTGACCGTCAGGTTTATGTAGGCTTGCCGGACGTAAAAGGCCGCGAAGAGATTTTGCGGGTTCACACTCGCAACAAGCCGCTGGCTCCGGACGTGGTCCTGAAGACCATTGCAAAGTCAACGGTTGGCTTCACAGGCGCTGATTTGGAAAACCTTGTCAATGAAGCGGCGTTGTTGGCGGCAAAGCGCGGCCGCAAGGCCATTACGGAAAGAGACATTGAAGAGGCCAGCATCAAGGTGATCGCAGGTCCCGAGAAGAAGAGCCGTGTGGTAACGGAAAAGGAAAAGAAGCTGACCGCTTATCATGAGGCGGGCCATGCCATCACTCATTATTACAGTGAAACAGCTGACCCCGTGCACGAAATTTCCATCGTTCCTCGCGGAATGGCAGGCGGATATACCATGAGCCTGCCGGAGGAAGATAAGAACTATGTGACCAAAAAGCAGATGGAAGATGAGATCGTCACACTGCTGGGCGGTCGCGTGGCGGAGAAACTGGTGCTGGATGATATTTCGACCGGTGCTTCCAACGATTTGGAACGTGCTACGGCCATTGCGCGCAATATGGTCATGCGCTATGGCTTCTCGGAGCGATTGGGCCCCGTGGTTTACGGCGGAAATCCCAGCGAAACGTTCCTGGGCAGAGATCTGGGGGCTGGCAGGAACTATTCGGAAGAGGTTGCCTCTGAAATCGACGCGGAAATTCGTGAAATGCTGGACGAGGCCTTTGAAACTGCGCGCGTGCAGTTGTCGCAGCATATGCAGCAGCTCCACGTTGTGGCGCAGGCGCTGATTGAGCGTGAAAAGCTCTCCGGTGACGAGTTCCGCACGCTGATGTCCGGTGGTTCGCTGGATACGCGGAACACGGAAAAAGAAAAGGCGGAGGAAAACGCCAGCGTTCAGGATAAAAAAGAGGAAGAGGATTCGCCGGTTATTGTGGTGGATCCCGAATCGGATTCTCATTAAAATCAAAAGCGGCCGTTTCAAGCGGCCGCTTTTATTTTATGAAAAAAGAGCAGCGCCGCAGGCGCTGCTCTTTGATTTTATGCGTTGGCTTTTCCGCCTTTGATGGCTTTCATGCGCATTTCGTGATTCAGAATCCGTTTGCGAATGCGAATGCTTTTCGGTGTGACCTCCAAAAGTTCATCCGGTTTCAGGAACTCCAGACTTTCTTCCAAACTGAATTTGGAAACAGGAACCAGACGAAGAGCATCGTCCGAGCCGGATGCACGCGTATTGGTCAGGTGTTTTGTTTTGCAGACGTTTACGCTCATATCGTCGCCGGCAGGGCTGTAACCAATGACCATGCCCTCATACACTTTTTCACCGGGTTCCACAATCAGCGTTCCACGCTGCTGCGCATTGAACAGGCCGTAGGTGACTGCCACGCCAGTTTCAAAGCTGACCAGGCTGCCGGTGGAACGGGTGGGCAGTTCACCTTTCCACTCGTCATAACCGTCGAAGATGGTGTTCAGAATTCCTTCGCCGTGGGTATCAGTCAGGAATTCGCTTCGATATCCGAACAAGCCGCGGGACGGAATCCGGAACTCCACGCGCATACGGTCGGTTCCGAGCGGAGCCATCTGAACCAGTTCGCCTTTGCGGGCGCCCAGTTTCTGCATCACGCTGCCCTGATAATCCACAGGAACGTCAATCACCACATGCTCCATGGGTTCCATCACTTTTCCGTCTTCCTCGTGGGTCAAAACCTTAGGCGGGGAAACCTGAAGTTCGTAACCTTCACGACGCATGGTTTCAATCAAAATGGAGAGGTGCATCTCTCCGCGGCCCATGACGCGGAAGCTTTCGGTTGTAGCGGAATCTTCCACTTTCAGGGCTACGTCCTTCAATAGCTCTTTGTGCAGACGATCACGAATCTGGCGGCTGGTGACAAATTTTCCCTCGCGTCCCGCAAACGGACTGTCGTTGACGGCAAACGTCATTTCAACAGTCGGATCGTTAATTTTTACAAAGGGAAGGGGCTGAACCAACGTGGGTGTGCAAAGCGTGTTGCCGATGTTGATATCCGTCAGGCCGCTGAACGCAACAATGTCGCCGGCAGCAGCTTCCTGGATGGGAGTGCGGCCATTGGCCTCAAAGCTGTAAAGGGCGGTAATGCGGCCGCGTTTGGCAAGATCTTTGTCGTGCCAGTCGCAAACAGCAACGTCTTGGCCCACTTTGATAGTTCCGTTTTCCACACGGCCAATTCCGATACGGCCCACGAACTCGTTGTAGTCAATGGAAGAGCACAGCATGCTGAACGGAGCGGTGGGATCGCCGACCGGCGGCTTGACGTATTCCAGGATGGTTTTAAAAAGAGGCTCCAAGTCTTTGCCGGGAACATCCGGGCTGTAGCTGGCGGTGCCGTCGCGGCCGGAGCAGAACACCATGGGGCTGTCCAGCTGCTCATCAGTTGCACCGAGATCCATCAAAAGAAGCAAAATCTCATCAATAACTTCCTTGATGCGCGCGTCCGGACGGTCAATTTTGTTGACCGCAATGACCAGCGACAAATTCTGCTGCAAAGCTTTCTGCAGGACGAAACGAGTCTGAGGCATGCAGCCTTCTGCCGCGTCCACCAGCAGCAAAACGCCGTTGACCATTTTCAGAACACGTTCCACTTCACCACCAAAATCCGCGTGGCCCGGGGTGTCGACAATGTTGATTTTTACACCGTTGTAGTAGGTGGCCGCGTTTTTGGCAAGAATGGTGATGCCGCGCTCACGCTCGATATCGCCGGAGTCCATGACGCGCTCGGCTACTTGCTGGTTGTCGCGGAAAGCGCCGGATTGTTTCAGCATCTGGTCCACCAGGGTGGTTTTGCCGTGGTCAACATGCGCAATGATCGCGATGTTACGCAAATTGTTTTGTTCCATAAAATCGAATCCTCTTTTTGTTCAAATATTACAATTTTGCAGACACTCTATTGTATAATAAAAGAACGGATTTTGTCAAGGAAAGCCGCTTTCAGAAAGCAAAAAAGGGGAGGAGCGCCCACGCCGGACGCTCCTCGCTTTTAAAATCTTCAGGAATGTTTTTTTACAATGGCCTTCATTTCATCCCAATGGCTCTCCATATCGCTCACCAGTTTGAATTGCGTGCGGCAGCGATCCAGGTTGTGGCCTTCGCGATGAACTTTAAAATAGTGATCTCCCTCCAGATAGTCGGTCAAGAAACGAATTCCGCATTCAAGAGTCATCAGTTTGGCACCCCAGACCAGCGTATCTTTTTCCAGGTCGGTCAGGGCATCGCCAGCGGCAGCGAGGAATCCTTCGGTATAGGTCTCAAAAAGAGGCAGGCTGAAGTTTACCTTGGTCAGATCCCGCTCGTCTTCAGCACAATCGTTGGCGCCAAATCGAATGGAGTCACCGTAATCGTTGGCAGCAAGACCAGGCATTACCGTGTCCAGATCGATCACGCAGATGCCTTTGCCGGATGCTTTGTCCATCAGAATGTTGTTGAGCTTGGTGTCATTGTGCGTAACACGCAGAGGCAGACGCCCTTCCTTCAAAAGATTCACCATAACGGCGCAGTCATCTTTATGCGCTTTTACAAAATCAATTTCCGCCTGCACTTCTTTGGCGCGTCCGCACGCATCGGCCGCCAGCGCTTTTTCAAAGTTTTCATAACGCCATACGGTATTATGGAAATTCGCAATGGTCTCATGCAGGGTGTCGGCAGGGTAGTCAGCCAGAAGACGCTGGAAATTACCGAAAGCGTAGGCGCTTTCGTAAAATTGTTCCGGAGTTTCGACCTTTTGCAGGCAGACGGTGTCTTCCACAAAGGTATATACGCGCCAAGCGCCACCGTCGGAATCCGCATAGTAGGATTTCCCTTCACGGGTAGGAATCACGTTCATGGTTTCGCGCATGGGGTCGCCGCCGTTTTTCTCAATGATTTTGCGCAGATAACCGGTGACGCCCGAGATGTTTTCCATCAAAGCGTCCGGGTCACGGAATGTGTTGGTGTTGATGCGCTGCAGAATATAACGCACACAGTCGCCGTTGTCGGTCTGTGTATATACGCAAAATGTATCATTGATATGACCCGCGCCGTAGCGGACGGCTCCTACTACCAGGGCATTCCAGTCCCATGCGGTCAAAGCTTCCTGTAAAACCTGTTCAGCAGTCTTTTCCATTTTCAGCGGTCCTTTCTTTATTTCCACAGAGGGGCAGGGTACAAGCCGGCAGCGGTTTTCTCTGCGATAGCCTGCATTACAACCGGTTTGTCCGCTTTATAAGTGACGCCATACCATTTGTCAGAACTGGTCAGTACACGCACGCGCGCTTTGTTTTCCGCAATCAATTCGCTGACAACGCTGGGCAGGAAATACTCGCCCTTCAGGGGATTCTCCACAAGGGCTTTGTCCAGGAAAGCAGCAAAACGGGACTGTGCTTCACCTACGAAGCTGGGGGTAAAGCCCCACAGGTTCATGGAAACAGTGGTATCGCCGGGGACATCCGTCCAGCTCTCACCGTCGTCCGTGCTGAAGTGGATGCCGCCTTCGTATTTTTCGATGCGGGTGCGTTCGGTGACAGAATCCAGATATCCGTCCGCATCTGTCACGCAAATTCCGCGGGCCACATGGCCGTTGTCCGTTACGGTATTTTGCAGCTGATAACCGACCATTGCATACTCATATTGTGCGTCGTCTTCATGAGTGGACAGATAGTCGAAAATTACTTTGAAGGCTTCCGGACCATAGTAATCGTCCGCGTTGATCACTGCAAAGGGGGCATCGATCTGTTTGGAGGCAGACAGAATCGCGTGGCTGGTGCCCCAGGGTTTTACGCGACCCTCCGGGACGGAATATCCTTCGGGCAGGATGTCCAGCTGCTGGAACGCATAGCGGATTTCCATGCCGCTTTTTTCTACGCGTTTACCGACCATGGAAATGAAGTCATCTTCAATTTCATGCTTAATGATGAAGACCACGGTTTCAAAACCGGCACGGCGGGCATCAAACAGAGAATAATCCAGAATAGCTTCTCCATTGGCGCCGACAGGATCGATCTGTTTCAGACCGCCGTAACGGCTGCCCATGCCTGCTGCCATAACAACTAAGATCGGTTTTTTCATAATAAAACACTCCTTTGATTTTTCTATCAATGAAATGGTATAGCGACGAAAGAATTAGTTTTCCGCAGACGGTTCCTTCTGTGCGGCGTTGCGGTACTCTGAGGGTCCGATTCCGACCATCTTTTTAAAACTCTGGCTGAAATAGCTTGGAGAGGAGAAACCAAGCTGCTGGCTGATTTGAGATACAGAATAGTCCGTGGTTTTTAATAAAAATTCGCTTTCCCGGATGCGGCGGTTGATGAGATAGTTGATAGGGCTGCACCCCAATTCCCGCTTAAATGCATGAACCAGATAATATTTGTTCATGTGGGTCAGCTCGGACAAAATGTCCAAGGTGACGTTTTCTTTAAAATGTTCATCCATATAGCGCTGTGCTTTTAGACATTCCTTGCTGCTCTTTCGGGACTCCTGCCCCAGATTGCTGTGGATGGTTTGACGCATCAGCTTTGCCACCAGAACTTCGGCAAGGTTATGGCACACTGCTTCGTAGGAAGGTTCTTTTTCCGTCAGCTCCCGCATCATTGCCTTAAAATAAAATAGGTATTCTTCACGCTGAGCCGCACAGGATAGTTTGACGTAGCGTGTCTCAGAAGAGCCGGGCGCCACAAAATTTTGCCCGGAGAGCCCCACCACGAAATATTCCAGCGGCTGATTGCCCTGCGAGAGTTCTGTGTGTTCAATTGTGGGGTTGACAATAATCAGTTGATCGGGATGGATATTAAAACGCATGTCTTCGATTTGGAAGCTCCCTTCACCGCTGATCACATAAAACAATTCTGTAAAATAATGAGTATGCGGGATGCTGTGCCAATCTGCGCCATAGCGGGAACGCGTCACGTACAGCAGCTCAATGGAATCGTTCAAGCGCGCACTGGGATCCTGCAGGCCGTAACAGTTGCTGCTCAAGGCGTTTCTCACTCCTTTTTGAGATTGGAATAACGATAAAACGCGATTTATGGATGTTGCGAAAGAAAAAGATGTAGAATGTTGTCGTAGATATGTGAAAAGGACAGTCACATACTTTAAAAAAACAAAGATTGTACATTGTTTTTTCTCTGCATCCTAGTATACAGTAAAATGCTCTCGTGAGCAAGATGAATGGATAAAATAGAAAAAAACGCTCTTTTTGTGCAAATTGAATGCAAAAACCCCTGAAAACAAATGTGCACAAATTTAATCAAGTTTCTTTGTTGATTATATGTATAAAAAATGACAAAAGGGTTATAAGAAAGAATACAAAATATACAAGAAGACAATATTTATAAAACAACCAGCAACTTTTGTCTTGAAACATTTTGCGTAAACCCGTATGCTGGAATTACAGAGAGTTCATCCGGTTTGGATGACAGACAAAATGCTGGATGAGCAGCAGAAAGAGTTTTTTAGGCTGCTGCTGAAAGAGCATGTTTTTGTTACATTAAGGAGGTAACCAATGAAAAAGTTTCTTGCACTTGCGTTGGCGCTGGGCCTGAGCATTTCCATGCTTACAGCTTGTGGCGGCAGCACGTCGTCTTCCACTGCAGCTTCTACTGCAGAGGGCTCCGGTTCTACTGCCAGCGCGTCTGGCGATTATGCTGGTCAGACTTTGAAAGTGGCCGCCATCGAGACTGCTTACGGCACCGAGATGTGGGAAAAGGTTGCTGCTGCGTTTGAAGAAAAAACCGGCGCGACCGTGGAACTGACCATGGACAAGAACCTGGAGGATGTCATCGATCCTCAGATGAAAGCCGGCGAGTTCTATGATGTCGTTCATCTGGCGGCTGGCCGTGAGAAAGCTCTTCCCGAAACCATGCTGAAAGAGAACGCCATCGAAGAAGTGACCGACGTGCTGAGCATGAACGTCCTGGGCGAGGATATGACCGTTGGCGAGAAGATTATCTCGGGCTTTACGGGCAACCTGACCACCAACCCCTATGGCGATGACAAAGTTTACATGATGCCCATGTTCTACAGCCCCTGCGGTTTGTTCTACAACAAAGCAAACTTTACTGAGGGCGGCGGCGATCTGGAACTGCCCACCACTTGGGATGAGTTCTTTGCTCTGGCAGATCAGACCGACATTCCTCTGTTCACTTATCCGGTGGCTGGCTATCTGGATGCCTTCACCTATGCGATGATGGCTGAAGTCGGCGGGCAGGAGTTCTTCAACAAAGCTCTGCAGTATGACGAGGAAGTGTGGAGCAGTGCTGAAATGGATCAGATGTTCGAAGTGCTGGGTAAGCTGGCTGAGAACACTAACCCTGCTACCACTTCTTATGCGAATAACGACAACTTCACCAAGAACCAGCAGATGATCCTGGACAACGAGGCCCTGTTTATGCCCAACGGCAACTGGGTAATCGGTGAGATGGCGGATGCTCCTCGCGCCGAAGGCTTTGAGTGGGGATTCATGGCTCTGCCTGCCATGGAAGAAGGCGGCGACCGTTACAGCTACACCTTCTTCGAGCAGTGCTGGATTCCTGCCGGTGCAGAGAATAAAGAACTGGCAAAAGTCTTTATGACCTTCCTGTACAGCGATGAAGCGGCCGACATCTTTGCTGAGGCTGGTGCCGTGCAGCCCATTACTGGCATGACCGACAAACTGTCTGATGACAACAAGGTTTACTACAGCGTGTACGACAATGGCGCGAAAGCAGCCATCGGTACGTTTGCTACCACCACTCCGGTTGAGGGTGTCAACATCAAGGAAGACGTTTGCTTCACCATGGATAGCGTTGTAAACGGAACCAAGACAGTGGACGACTGGAAAGCGGCTGTTCAGAAATCCTGCGCCGCACTGCGTGAGGCTCTGCAATAATCGAAAGAAATATTAAGGCGAACCGAATTGAACAAGGCGGCACGGTCTTGTGTCTGCCGCGTAGGTAATTAGGTAAACCGAGCGGTGAGCAGAAGGACAATGCCCTTTTGCTCACCGCTTTTTGAATGGATTGGAGATGGCATAATGCAAAAGAACAAGGCGCGCAGCCGGTTTATCGTAGCCTGCGTGGCTCCGGCGACCATATTGGCATTTATTTTCCTTGTAATCCCCACATTTAATGTTTTCCGTATGTCTCTCTTCAAATGGGGCGGATATTCTCCGAACCAAACATTTGTTGGGCTGGATAACTTTGTAACACTGTTTCAGGATGAGAACTTCTATCGTTCCTGCCGTAACAGCATCTTGCTGATCGTACTGGTCACAGTGGTGACAATTACGTTTGCGTTGCTGTTTGCTTCCTTGCTCACAAGGGAAAAACTGGTGGGTCAAAACTTTTTCCGCATTATTTTTTACATCCCGAATATTTTGTCTGTTGTTGTAATCAGTGCGATTTTCAGCGCGATTTACGATTCCAATCGCGGACTTTTGAATAACTTTTTGAGCCTGTTCCGTGGAGATGCAGATCCCATTTATTGGCTGGGTGATCAGAAACTGGTTATTTACAGCTTGGCCATTGCAATGGTATGGCAGGCGATTGGTTATTATATGGTCATGTATATGGCGAGTATGTCTGCCATTCCTGAAAGTTTGTACGAAAGTGCTAATCTGGAAGGCGCATCTCGCACGCGTCAATTTTTCTCCATTACGCTCCCGTTGATTTGGACCAATATCCGCACAACGCTTACGTTTTTCATCATTTCCAATATCAATATGAGCTTCCTGTTTGTTAAGGCAATGACCGGCGGCGGCCCGGATGGCGCGTCGGAAGTGTTCCTGAGTTATATGTACAAACAGGCTTACACGAACTCCACATACGGATACGGTATGGCGGTCGGCGTTGTGGTCTTTAGCTTCTCCTTCGCACTGGCTGCGATTGTAAATAAGGTCACCAAGCGCGAGCCGCTGGAATTCTAAGGGAAGGGAGTGTGCGATTCTATGAATAAGAGAGAAAAAATTGTGGGCGAAAAGACCGGCGCCGTCAGCAAAACAGTGATCTACATTATGCTGGTAATTCTGACGATCACCATTGTCATTCCTGTCGCGTGGGTCTTCATGGCCTCTGTAAAACAGAACTCTGAATTTTATGGCAACCCCTTTGCACTTCCGCAGGGATTTTATCTACAGAACTTTGTGGATGCCTGGACAAAGGCGCGTATGGGAGATTATTTCTTCACATCCGTTATGATCACTGCCATTGCGTTGGCTATTTTGCTGATTGTGGCACTTCCGGCGTCGTATGTCCTCAGCCGTTACAAATTCCGCGGCAGCAAGCTGCTGAACACCTGCTTTATGGCGGGGCTGTTCATCAACGTCAGCTACATTGTTGTTCCTATTTTCCTGATGTTTGTCTCCGGCGATAAAATTGTTAAGAGCATCTTTGGTCACAGCTTCTTTTTGAACAATCCGTTTATGGTTTCTGTGGTGCTGGCATCCACGACGTTGCCCTTTACCATTTATCTGCTGAGCAGCTATCTGGCAACACTTCCCAAGGATTATGAAGAGGCTGCTTATGTGGACGGCGCAGGCTATTTCACGACTATGGTACGCATCATTCTTCCGATGGCGAAACCCAGCATTATCACGGTGATTCTGTTTGAGTTCCTGGCATACTGGAACGAATATATCATCTCCATGACCATGCTGACTGACCCCAATGGTGCACGTACTCTGCCGGTTGGACTTTTGAACCTGATGAAAGCACAGAATGCAAAAGCGGAATATGGTCAGATGTATGCCGGCATGGTAATGGTCATGATCCCGACGCTGATTCTGTATATGTGCGTTCAGAAAAAATTGACGCAGGGTATGACACTCGGCGGTTTGAAGGGTTAAGGAGGCGCTGATATGAACGAATATACGCGTAAAAAAGTAAAAATTGCGGTCGGTTTGGTAGCGCTTGTTCTTTGCCTGGTTTTGGTCGTTTTCGGACATAATTTTGGCTCTTCTGGCACTTTGTCTACCGGAATCGCTGGTTTGGGAATTGAACTGGTCGGTCTGGCTGGCGTATTGGTGCTTTTGGGAATCTATAACAAAGGCTACAAATAAACAGACAAGGGCGCTCTGCCTCCTGGCGGAGGGGGCGCCCCATTTTTTGCGGCTGTGCTAAAGCCGCAGGGAGCGAGTAAATATGGCAAGACCCAATATTATTTTCTATTTTTCCGACCAGCAGCGTTGGGATACGCTGGGGTGCTATGGCCAAAAACTTCCGGTGACGCCCAATTTGGACGAGCTGGCAAAAGAAGGCACCCGGTTTGAAAATGCATTTACCTGTCAGCCGGTTTGTGGCCCGGCTCGAGCTTGTTTGCAAACGGGAAAATATGCTACTCAGACCGGATGCTACATCAACGGAATTGCGCTTCCGTTCGGCAATGTAAAAACGTTGGCACAGTGCTTTAACGAGGCGGGATATGCAACGGCTTATGTAGGAAAGTGGCATCTGGCAACGGATCGTCCCCAAGGCCTGAATTACGAGACGAGCGCGATCCCGCAGGACCGCCGCGGCGGCTACAAAGACTACTGGATGGCATCTGATGTTTTGGAATTTACAAGCCATGGATACAACGGATATGTTTTTAATGCAGACAACGAACGAGTACCGTTTACGGGATATCGTGCAGACTGCATCAATGACTTCGCCATTGATTTCCTGCATACCCGAAAAGGAAATTCCGAGCCGTTTTTCCTGTTTGTCAGCCAGATTGAGCCGCATCATCAAAATGACCGCCGACGTTATGAGGGTCCGGATGGAAGCAAGGCGAAATTTGCGGATTTTGAAGTTCCGGGAGACTTGAAAGCATATTCCGATGCGCATGCGGATGGGACGGATATCAGTAACTGGAAAGAAAATTATCCGGATTATCTCGGCTGCTGCCACAGTTTGGACTATAATGTAGGACGTCTGGTAGATACATTGAAAGAGCAGGGAATGTGGGAAAATACCATTTTGGTGTACACAGCGGATCATGGCAGCCATTTTATTACGCGTGGAATTGAGGCGGAGTATAAACGAACTTGTCATGATGCATCTATTCATATTCCGCTGATTGTAACAGGACCCGGTTTCGAAGGCGGAAAGACCGTTGAGCATGTGGTCAGCCTGCTGGATTTGCCTGCCACATTGCTGGATTGTGCCGGAATTAAAAAGCCGGATGAGTTTCAGGGACGCAGCCTGCGGCCGCTGGCCCAGAATCCTCAGATGGAGTGGGAAGACGTGGCGTTTATGCAGATCAGTGAAAGCCGCGTAGGACGTGCGATTCGCACCCCGGAGTACACCTATTCCGTGCGTGCGGAGGGCGATGGATATGCCGTGTCAGGCAGCGATGTTTACTATGAAGAGTTCTTCTATGTGCTGAAGGATGACCCCTATCAGCAGAATAATTTGGCTGCAGACCCGGCCTGGGCACAAAAGCGGGCCCAGTTGGCAGAGATTTTAAAGCAGAAAATGCTGCAGGCAGGAGAAGCGGCACCGGAAATTCGTCCCTGGAAACAGTGGTGAATAAAAAATTAGAACTGCCCGTAAGGAGGCAACTTATGAGTGATAAAAAATTGACTGGTCGTGTTACGATCCCGACCAACCTGGACATTGTGCCGGAGACGATTGATATTTTGAAACGCTGGGGTGCGGATGCGATCCGTGATTGCGACGGAACGGAGTTCCCCGAAGAACTGACGAAGGTGGGGGCAAAAATTTATTCCACCTATTACACCACACGAAAAGACAATGCCTGGGCAAAGGCGAATCCGGATGAAGTGCAGCAGTGCTACATCATGACAGGCTTTTACACCGCTACCGGCGGCAAGCTGGAGATTCCTCTGATGAAGGGGATTTCCAGCGAGTTGATGGAGGTCAATACCCGCGATGATATCAAGCGTTGGTGGGAAGTCATCGACCGCACAGCGGGCGAAGTAGTCCCCACAGATGCATGGTCTTACAATGAGGAAAGCGGTTGTGTGGAAATTCCGGCACCGGCGGCCTTCCATGATTATACGGTCAGCTTTCTGGCATACCTGATTTGGGATCCTGTTCATATGTATAATGCGGTGACCAACAATTGGCAGAATTTTGAGCATCAGATTACATTTGACGTGCGTCAGCCCAAAACGCACAAGTTCACGATGGAGCGCCTGCGCAAATTTATTGCTGAGCATCCCTATGTGAATGTGATTCGCTATACGACGTTTTTCCATCAGTTCACATTGATGTTCGATGAACTGAAAAGAGAAAAATATGTGGACTGGTATGGCTATTCTGCTTCCGTGTCACCGTATATCCTGGAGCAGTTCGAAAAGGAAGTAGGCTACAAATTCCGCCCGGAATACATTATCGATCAGGGATACTACAACAACCAGTACCGTGTCCCGTCCAAGGAATTCAAAGACTTCCAGGCCTTCCAACGCCGTGAAGTGGCGAAACTTGCCAAGGAAATGGTAGACATCACCCACGAACTGGGCAAAGAGGCGATGATGTTCCTGGGCGACCACTGGATTGGAACGGAGCCGTTTATGGATGAGTTCAAGTCCATTGGACTGGATGCAGTGGTGGGAAGCGTGGGCAATGGTTCCACATTGCGCCTGATCAGTGATATTCCCGGGGTCAAGTACACGGAAGGCCGTTTTCTGCCGTATTTCTTCCCGGATACCTTCCATGAGGGTGGAGATCCTGTAAAAGAAGGCAAAGAAAACTGGGTCACAGCCCGCCGTGCCATTCTGCGTAAGCCCATTGACCGCATTGGCTATGGCGGATATTTGAAGCTGGCATTGGAGTTCCCGGAGTTTATTGATTATATTGAAAGCGTATGTGATGAGTTCCGCGTTCTGTATGAAAATATTAAAGGTACAACGCCTTACTGCATCAAAACAGTAGCCGTTTTAAACAGCTGGGGTAAGAGCCGCAGCTGGGGATGCCATATGGTGCATCATGCTTTGTACCAGAAGCAGAATTACAGCTATGCGGGCGTTATTGAAGCGCTGTCCGGCGCTCCGTTCGATGTGAAATTCATCAGCTTTGATGATATTAAGGCGGATCCGAACTTGCTGGATTCCATCGACGTGTTGATCAACGTGGGTGATGCGGACACGGCACACACAGGCGGATCGATTTGGGAAGACGCCGATGTGGTATCTGCCATCAAGGGATTTATTCATCGCGGCGGTGGTTTCATTGGTGTGGGTGAGCCTGCCGGTCACCAGTATGAAGGCCGTTTCCTGCAGCTTGCGGGTGTGATGGGCGTTGAAAAGGAAACGGGCTTTACACTGAACTACGATAAGTATAACTGGGAAGAGCATCCTGAGCATTTTATCCTTGCAGACACAACCAAGCCGGTTGATTTTGGCGAAGGCAAAAAGTCGATGTATGCTTTGGAAGGCGCACAGGTACTTGTGCAGAGAGACAAGGAATTGCAGATGGCAGTCAATGAGTTCGGTAAAGGGCGTTCCGTTTACATCAGCGGCCTTCCGTACAGCTTTGAGAACAGCCGGATTCTGTACCGGTCTATCTTGTGGGCGACGCACGACGAGCAGGAACTGCACAAATGGTTCTCTTCCAACTTCAATGTTGAAGTGCATGCTTATGTAAAGAATGGCAAATATTGTGTTGTGAACAATACCTATGAACCGCAGAGCACGACGGTTTACACTGGTGACGGGTCTTCGTTTGAGTTGAATCTGGAAGCCAATGAAATTCGTTGGTACGAAATCTAAAAAAAGAGGCCGCTTTCGCGGCCTCTTTTTTGTATAAAAACAGCCGGCAGCGCTTTTTGCGCTGCCGGCTGTTTTTCAGCTGTATTGAAATACGTTGTAAAGACTGATGCCCATAATAATGACCATCAGGCAAAGGAAGAGTTTGTCCACGGCCTTGTTGTCCATTTTTTTGTTGAACACACGCCCCAGCATGCCGCCGCCGATGCCGCCGGCAACCATTAAAATCAAACTCAGCCAGGAGAAGGGCGGAACACTGCCGGTGATCAGTGTGGAAGCCAGGCTGGTAATCTGGCTGATGAGGATCACATACAAACTGTTTTGCGCTGCGGTTTTGGTGTCCATAGAAAAGAAGAAGTAGAATACGACCAGATTGATGGGACCGCCGCCGATGCCGAGAAAACTGGACATGATTCCCAAGGCCAATCCGATAGCGAGGCACACCCATAAATTGAAAATTTTGCGAGTGTGAATGCGGGCTTTGAACAGCGTGTAAAGCATGGTAGCCAGCGTAATCAAAAAAAGACAGAGGGCCTGGACGGCGCCGGCCGTCTCCTGCATGGATGCGCTGATGACACTGAACATCTGTTTTCCGGCCACGCCGCCAATCGCCGCACCGATGGCCAAAGGCGTGCCAATCTTCAGGTCAATTTTGCTTTCTCCGGCACGCATGGATTTTGTGACGGAATAGCAACTCATAGCCAACACCGTACATCCGGACAGAAAGCTGATGGTGGCAACGCTGTCCAAATGGAACAGATCCAGGGATGGTTTGATGATGACGCCGCCGCCAATGCCGCAAATCGCTCCGGCGATACTGGCAAGGAGACTGATGATAAAATATGCGATTACTTGCACGGTGAGGACACCTTTCTTCAAAATCATTTCATTTTTAAGTGTATCACAAAGGGGGCGAAAAGGAAACCGGTTTTGACGGCTTTCGTGTGGCAGAATGTGTTTTGGCTATAACTCTGTAACAAAAATGATTATAATGGGGTGCGGGAGGGATTGAGATGGCTAAAATTTTGATTGCGGAAGACGAAAAAACAATCAATGAACTGATACGGCGCAACTTGAACCTGGTGGGGCATCAGTGTGTACAGGCCTTTGATGGATGGGAGGCATTGGAGGTGTGTCGCACGCAATCTTTGGATCTGGCACTTGTAGATGTGATGATGCCCAAAATGGACGGATTTCAACTGAAGCGGGAATTGCCCGAAACGCTTCCGGTGATTTTTGTAACGGCGAAATCGGGACTGTCGGATCGTCTGGCCGGGCTGGGGCTTGGTGCGGATGATTATATTGTAAAACCGTTTGAGATTTTGGAGCTTCTGGCCCGGGTGGAAGCCGTTTTAAGAAGGACACACGCCCAGCAGAGAAACTTTGAAATCGGAGAGTGCCGTATTGATCTGGATACGCGACAGGTTTGGCGCAAAGACGAAGAAATCTCATTAAAACCGCAGGAGTTCTCGTTGCTGGATGTGTTGATTCGCAACCGGAATTTAGCACTCAGCCGTGAAAAACTTCTGGAATTGGCTTGGGGGTTTGACTACGAGGGAGATACACGCACAGTAGATGTTCATGTACAGCGCCTGCGCAAAAAGCTGGGACTTGAACAACAAATCGAGACGGTCTATAAATTGGGGTATCGTCTGAATGACAAAAAGTAAGGAGCGGGAAGACGCGTGAAATTTTGGCAGAAGGCATATGTTTTGACGCTGGCGCTGTTTTTTGTGACTTTGTGCGGCAGCATTGCCGCCTTGGGGCTCATCAGCCAAAATCAAAGTTTTGAGTCGGAATGCGGGAAGCTGCTCGTGCAGCAGCACGCGACCGCGCAAAGCTTTGTCACAGATGCTGCTGCGGTGCAGGCGCGGCGCCCGGCGGCCCTAGCGCAGTTGGCACGCAACTATGCAGCGCAGCAGCAAGGCGGCTTGAAAGTACAGCAAGGGGAAAATGTCTGGGCGGATACGCTTCCCGCACCGGATGCCGAACTGCCGGATCCGCCTGCACAGGGGCAGCGGGTTCATACGGTGCGTATCTCGGAAGGACGGCATTATCTGTATGTAGCGGCGCGACTGCCCGGCCCGCCGGAGAAAATGACGATGATTTGCGCGTATGACATGGAACCGTTTTTTGAGCAATGGGCGCAAACCTGGCGGACTTTAGTGCTGGCGGGTCTGGCCGTATTGGCTTTTTTGGCGGTGGCACTGTACCTCGTTTTGCGGGGGCTTTCGCGCCCCATGGAACGGCTGGCGGCAGTAGCCGGCCGTTTAGCGCAGGGCGATTATAGCGCTCGCAGTGAGCAGCAGGGAAAGGATGAAGTAGGACAGTTGGCCCGGGCGCTGGATGAAATGGCGGATCAGGTGCAGAAAAATATTGAAAAATTGGAACAGTCGGCACAACGCAAGCAGCAGCTGGTGGACAATATGGCGCATGAATTGCGCACGCCGCTGACGGCCATCGGCGGATATGCGGAATATGTTCAAAGGGCGGAACTTTCTGAGAAAGAGCGCTACGAAGCAACTTCTTACATCGTTGACGAAACGCGGCGGCTGGCAGCCATGAGCGAACGGCTGCTGCAAATGGCGGCTTTGCGAGGTGAAAGGGCTGTCTGTGCGCCTGTGGATGTTTCTCTCTTGTTGGAATCTGTCTTTTCCACCATGCGCTCCAAGGCGCGGGAACGTCAAATAAATTTGCAAGTTAAATCCTCTTTTACGGGAACCATTCAAGGAGAAAAAGTCCTTCTGGAAAGCCTCCTGATCAACCTGACCGACAATGCATTGAAAGCCTGCGCGCCGGGCGACATTGTGGAATTAGGGGCAGAGCATACGGGAAATTACATTCGCCTTTGGGTGAAAGATACAGGGTGTGGGATGGATCAAGAAACCATACAGCGCCTGGGAGATCCGTTCTTTCGGCCGGATAAGGCGCGCAGCCGGGAACAGGGCGGGGCAGGACTGGGGATCAGCCTCTGCCGCGCCATCGCAGCGGCCCACGGCGCCCATCTGCGATTTGAGTCGACGCCCGGAGAAGGGACGATTGCGTCCGCATTTTTTACAAGTTCGCAATCTGCTGATGAAAACGCTGTAATACCCAGGGAACATACTTGATTCAAAAGAAAGGAGGTTGCTTTCGGATGAAATGCAGCAAAGGAAAAAGGGGAATCGTGCTGGGATGTATGTTACTGGTGGTGGGCTTGTCTGCGTGCAATGCTTCGGACGCGGTCGTTACCAGTGACGATTTGCAGCCCAGCAGCAATGTGGAGGCTGCACTGGCACAACAAGCTGGCGGCGGCCAGAATTATCAGTATGTCTGGATGGCAGAAGACGTGGATGCAACGATGGAGCAATATCGGATTGCATATACGCAGAAACTGGATGAAATGTTCAAAGACGCACAGTCGGGAGAACAGGTGACGCAGGAAGAATATAGTTACGATGATTATAAAGCGGCAGTGGAAGAGGAACTGGAGTTTGTTCGCCAGGAGCTGGAAGAAGAGCATCTGCTGGACCCCGTGGTCAGTGCGCAGGAAGCGGCTAATTTGGCAGGACGCATTTTGGAAGAAAATTACGGGATTGATTTATCACAGAGAGAACTGCGCCTCAGCTGTGCAAATGGCCTGGTAAACAATACAGAACGCCTTCAATGGCGCGCCATTTTGGACGAAGATGCAGATGGATCGTTGTTCAGCTCATCCGCCGCCAGTGTGATGCTGGACGCCACAACCGGAGAAATTGTGGTGGCAGAGTATTACCCGTCGGCGGAAGAGTATGAGGACATGCGCAGCAATCTTCCGGCTTGTTATCGCACGGCGGAAGATCCGGATGTGGAGGGAGTCTATGGCTTTTACGATGTGGAGGATCCGTCTTTTCCGCAATTCCGGAAAAATATTGCCGAACAGATCCGCGCGTCTCTTACGCAAAGTGTTCTGGCAGAGGGCGCTGCTGTGAGCGACATTGAGGTGAGTACAACGGATGGCGCTGTAAAAAATGAGTATCTTTCGGTATCAATTACTTACGACAATGGGAACACGGCGCTTTTGACGATGCTTCAGCCTTACGTATGTGTTTCGGAATATCCTTTGCGAGGCTTTCAGTATGGAAATCTTTCGTACGGCAAGGCCTAGAGTACGACCGGTTTACAGGACACTGCAAGAGTTTGTATGAGTTGATTTTTGTGCGTTCTTCTCTCCCGCTGGAAAATCTTTTTTAAGTTTTTTTAAGAATTTTTTGATACAATATCGACACATCTTCGGGTTATAATCAAACTTGCAAAGAACGGGGGGAAGAGAATGCGGGATCAATACAGTGGCGCACCAAGTACACGAAGGCGCCCGACCGCTTCCAGACAGGCGGCAATACATCGCAGGCGAATGGCTGCGGCAAGAAGGCGCCGTCGCCGAAGAAGAATGCTCATCAGCGCTTGCGCTTTACTTGTTGTTTTGATGACGGCGTTTCTTTTGAAAGGAGTTTTCCAAAAGGAGGAATTGCAGAGTTCTACTTCACAAGCGGATTGGGATTCAACCTCTCAGGAGAGCGATGGGACGATGATCTACGGGGAAGCACAGGACTCGGACGGGCATACACAGCCGGTTGCCTCTTATGAGTTTCAGACATCACCGCCCTATGTAGTGGCACTGGATGCCGGACATGGCGGATCGGATGTAGGAGCGGAAGGCGTGATTCAGGAAGTAGAGCTGACAGAGAGAACAGTGGATGACCTGTTTGCCCTGCTGGAACAGGACCCCAATTATACACCGGTTCGCTGTCGTGAGAATGGGGAAAATGCAACCAGTGGAGAGCGGGCTTTGAAAGCGGCTGAAGCAAAAGCCAGCCTTCTTTTGTCCATTCATGGCAATTCTGATCCGTATTCTGAAGATTCCTATGGGTTTGAGTGCTATCCGCAGCCGCCGGGACGCGTTCACCATGAAAGCGCATTGAGCTTTGCGCAGGCCATCGCCAGCCAATTTGGCGAGGCAGGGCAACGTCTGCGGGGCGAGAACGGTGTTCGCTATATTTATTATCAGGGAAGCGAAGAGACCGGATACGAAAAACAAGTGGTTGAGATCTCCGATGATTCGGTTCATGAAGAGGAGACATTCGGTTTGCTGGAAAAAGCTTCCTGCCCCGCCGTACTTGCAGAGCAATGTTTTGTGACCAGTCCTTCGGATGTCAGCGCATGGGGCAGTGAGGCGGGCTGCCAGGCCGCCGCCGAATGCTATTATCGTGCAATTTGTGCATTTTTTGGTACAACACCAATTGTTTAACAAAAAGAACACTCGCAAAGCCGGGGTGACATAAGAAAACGGCGGTTAAGCCCCGAAATTTTGACGCATGAAACGCAGAAAGCGGTCCTGCAAGCAATTTGCTTGCAAGACCGCTTTTTTGTTCTTTTCCTCAAAATTTCGGGGCGCAACTGCTTGCACCGGGAAGGCGTCCCTTTTGATGCGGATGTAAGGAAAAACACCGAAGGCACCCTTTGTGGTTGTCGAGGCGGTTTGACGATGCAGCCGCGCAAAAGGGGCTCCTTCCCGGCGTCGTTTTCTTACGGAACCCCGGCCAAAGCGGGTGTTCTTTTTTTGCGTTTGTGAAACCGGTCGGTGATTTGGTGCGTATAGAAAGGTGAAACATGTTTCGAAGAAGGCGAAAAGGAAGTGAGGCCTTGGAGAAGGAAACTTTGCTTGTACAGCTTCAAAAACGGGATGAAGCTGCGCTGGAAGAATTGATTGAACAATACGGCGGTTGGGTTACAGCAACGGTTCGTGCAGCTGGCGCCGGCCTTCTGGAAGCACCGGATGTGGAAGAAGCTGCCGCAGAAACCTTTTTAAAGCTGTGGAATGCAGCGTCGAATATTGACCTTGCCAAGGGGTCGTTGAAATCCTATCTTGGCGCAGTTGCACGGAATGAGGCGCGCAGCCGGGTACGTGCCCTTCGTCCGGTACTGCCTATGGAAGAAGATTTTCTCTCGCAGGCGGATGAACAGTTACAACAGCACCTTGAACGAAAAGAACAGAGTGCGATCATACGGAAGGCACTGGACTTTCTGGAGCCGGTTACAAAAGAAATCTTTCTGCGCTACTATTACCAGCGGCAAAAGGTGGCCGAGATTGCCGAAGAATTGGGCATGAACCCGTCCACTGTCAAAAGTCGACTGGCAAGAGGCCGGGATGTGCTGCGCAGAGCTTTGCAGGAAAGGGGAATATCGCATGAAGACGTGGTTTGATTGGATGGATGATTGCTATGTGCCTGCTGTAACGGAAATATCGGATGCACAGACAACGCAGAGAATAAAAGCAAGAGTGCAGGAGCGTTTGGCAGTTCAGACGCATCGTGCAAAGCGTTTTTCATTCCGCCGGGTGGCGGTTCTGGCGGCAGCTGCGGCGCTGGCAGTGTGCATTGGTGTGGGAGCGATGGCTACATCAGTGTTTCCCTGGGACGGTGTGTTTGGAACGTTCTTCGGTGCTGGTGCGCAGAGCCAAGCTGCTTCTCTGGGCATGCCCGGTGAGGGGTTGGCGCTCAGTGCGTCAAATGGAGGGTGTACGCTGACTCTGGAAGGGGTACTGTTTGACGGGGAGCAGATGTACTTGCCGTTGACGCTGACAATGGAAGACGAAACACCGGATCCAACTCTGTCTTATTATGCAATGGGGCAGACGGCGGGCGGTGAAAGCGGTGCTTCCCGCGTGCTGGAAGATGAAAATCTGAGCGATCATTCCGTCAAATTGATGTGTACGCTTCAGGGGGGCAATTGGCAAAGCGGGGACACCATTACCTGGAATATTCAATACCTTTATGCCACCCGCCCAATGGAGAACGGAACGGAGGTAGCTTGGGAAAAAGAGGGGAATTGGAGTTTCACTTTTAAAGTGCCCCAAGCCGAGCAGGTGCAGGCGCAGATGGTTTCGGCGGGAACATCCGAGCCGGTGACGGGAGTTTTGATAGCGCAGATTCGTCTTACTCCAATGCGGGTGACGGTGGTGTTTGACGGCCTGCCGGAGGAGGCCGGTGTGCGTGACACGCTCAGTGAGGCACAAATCATTTTGACATTATCCGATGGAAGTACATGCACCATGGGAACTTTCGAAGAGGAGGTGCGCGCGGCGCAGGGGAGTATCGACGAAAAAACCTCTCCCATTGATGGTGCTTATTATGAGGTGAGCTGTGAGTACGGTGAATTTATCGCTCCGGATGAAGTGGAAGCGGTCTCCATCAACGGTCTTCAAATTCCAATTGAATAAAAAAACAGAGGCGGATTGCAGATCCGCCTCTGTTTTGGTTTTATAAGTATCGTCTCAGCCAATCACCTTTTTTGAAATACAGGAACATCAAAATCGAGCTGATGCCCCAGGTGAGCGTGTAGCCGAGGAAGACAAACTGAATGATGTGCGCCACGGAAAGGGAGCCGAGTACCCATGCCATGCGTAAAAAACACCAGCAGAAAATCATGATGATCATGGGAACGGTGGTGGCGCCGGCGCCGCGCACGATACCGGTCAGTGTGTGTGTAATACTGAGGAAAAAGTATCCGGGAACCAGCACCTGCATCATGGAAACGCCATAATGGACAACTTCCGGTTCACTGTTGAAAATGGAAATGACCGGTTCTGCAAACAAAAGAAGAAAAACACTGACGCAGAATGTGGAAGTGAGCGTCAGGGCCGTGCCGGTTTTGGCGGCGCGGCGGACGCGGTCGATTCGGCCTGCGCCGATGTTTTGCCCCGTGAAAGTCGTAAGAGACATCGAAAAGCTCATAAGTGGAAGAATGGCAAACCCGTCGATTTTCGTATAGGAACTGCAGCCGGCCATTGCCACGGCGCCGAAGCTGTTGATGGAGCTTTGCATGATCAGGTTGGAAAAGGAAATCACCGCGTTTTGCATACCGCCGGGAAGACCGATTTTGACAACCTGTTCAAGCACATCTTTGTGAATGCGGATTCGCCGCAGGTATACCCGATGATCGCCTTTGGCTGCCATCAGCCAGAGAAGCGTCAGAACGGCGCTGACTGCCTGTGCAATCAAGGTGGCCCAGCCCACACCGGCAATGCCCATGTGAAACTGTGTTACAAAGAGAACATCCAGAATAATGTTTAAAACGGACGATACGATCAGAAAATACAAAGGGGTCTTGGAGTCGCCGATGGCCCGTAGAATACCGCTTCCCATATTATAAATAAGTACGGCCAGAAGCCCCATGAAATAGATGCGCAGATAAAGAACGGCGTTGCTCATGACCTCGTCCGGCGTTCCCATCAGTTCCAGAATCCAAGGGGAAAGCGCAACACCCACGATGCTCAAAAGAATGCCGCATACAAATGCCAGAGCCATGGATGTGTGGACTGCGTGGGATACACCGTTTTGATCGCGCGCGCCAAAGCAGCGGGAGATGACCACGCCGGCGCCGGTTGCAAGGCCGGAGAAGAAACCGACCAGAAGATTGATGAGAGGGGCGCTGGAACCTACGGCTGCCAGTGCGTTGCTTCCAATGTAGTTCCCAACCACAATGGAGTCCACCGCGTTGTAAAGCTGCTGAAACAGATTTCCCAGCAAAAGAGGCAGCGCAAACAAAAGAATGGTTTTCCAAATAGGGCCTTCTGTCATTAATCCTTTGACCTGCTTGTCCATTTTACTTACCACCTTGTTTCGTCAGAATTTCACCAGCGACATGGAAGGCGGCGGTGCCATGGCACCGCCGCCTTCCATGTCCAAACGACCAAACCGTAAGCCGGGTTCTGTATTAAACGACGATCTATCTAGACTGTACGTTGCCGCACAGCTCAAGCCACCTCCGAGGACACGCAGGGAGACGTATCGTCCTCATACGGGTGTTGCTCCTGGTAGGGTTTACAGAGCCGCGCAAGTCACCAAGCGCGCTGGTGCGCTCTTACCACACCTTTCCACCCTCACCGGCCTAAAAAGGCAGGCGGTCTATTTCTGTTGCACTATCCCTGGGGTCACCCCCGGCTGCCGTTAGCAGTTACCATTCCCTTGTGGAGCCCGGACTTTCCTCAAGACAAAACTGTCTCGCCGCCGTATGTTTTGCTCATTTGGACATATTCAGTATAACACACTCCGTCTTCTTCGTCAATTTGGGGGATTTTCTTTGTAAATAATGTGATTTTACTTGAATCAACAGAAAAAAGTGATTATAATTTTTTCCATAAGAGCAGAAATGCGCAATTTGGCGTGTTGCTCTATGGAATAAAGGGGGAAAAGGAAATGTTCAAGAACGAGTATTTGCAGAAAGTCTATGCAGAAGTTGAGGCTCGCAATGCCGGCGAAAAAGAATTTTTGCAGGCAGTGCGCGAAGTGCTGGAGAGCCTT
Organism: Owariibacterium komagatae; assembly: GCF_045865535.1. Taxonomy (GTDB): domain Bacteria; phylum Bacillota; class Clostridia; order Oscillospirales; family Ruminococcaceae; genus Ruthenibacterium; species Ruthenibacterium komagatae. Next base: position 481,754 of record NZ_AP031406.1, on the reverse strand, counting down.
GAAGTCTATGTGGAAAAGCACCCCGAACTGGAACAATGGGGCGTTTTGGAGCGCCTGGTTGAGCCGGAGCGCTTTATTCAGTTCCGTGTGTCCTGGATGGACGATGCGGGAAAGGTCCACGTAAACCGCGGTTACCGTGTGCAGTTCAATTCTGCCATTGGTCCCTACAAGGGCGGCCTGCGCTTGCATCCTTCCGTCAACGCCTCGGTTATCAAATTTCTTGGATTTGAGCAGATCTTCAAAAACAGCCTGACCGGTCTGCCCATGGGCGGCGGCAAAGGCGGTTCTGATTTTGACCCGAAGGGGAAATCCGATGCAGAGATCATGCGTTTCTGCCAGAGCTTTATGACAGAACTGAGCAAACACATCGGTCAGTTCACAGACGTGCCCGCGGGCGACATCGGCGTCGGCGCGCGTGAAATCGGCTATATGTTCGGACAGTACAAACGTCTGCGCAACGAGGTTACGGGTGTTCTGACAGGCAAGGGCCTGGCTTACGGCGGCAGTCTGGCACGTACAGAGGCCACTGGTTACGGCTTGTGCTATTTCACCGAAGAGGCTCTGAACTGCATGAAGAACGACAGCTTCCAGGGCAAGACAGTCGTGATTTCCGGCTCCGGCAACGTGGCGATTTTTGCGACGGAGAAAGCTACGCAGCTGGGCGGCAAGGTCGTGGCTTTGTCGGATTCCAACGGCTACATTTACGATAAAGACGGAATCAACCTGGATCTGGTCAAGGAGATCAAGCTTGTGCGCCGCGGCCGCATTAAAGAGTATGTGAATCAGGTGCCGAGCGCAGAATATCATGAAGGCTGCTCCGGCATTTGGAGCATTCCGTGCGATATTGCGCTTCCCTGCGCAACGCAGAATGAGATTGATGAAGCCAGCGCGAAACTGCTGGTAGCCAATGGCTGCAAAGTGGTTTGCGAGGGCGCCAACATGCCGTCTACTCCGGAGGCGATCAATGTCTATCTGGAGAATGGCGTTCTGTATGGACCGGCGAAAGCTGCCAACGCGGGCGGCGTGGCGACCAGCGGTTTGGAGATGAGCCAGAACTCCCTGCGCCTGTCCTGGACATTCGAGGAAGTGGATGAGCGCCTGAAAGGCATTATGAAGAACATTTTCCACAATGCGTTTGACGCTTCCAAGGCCTGCGGCGTGGAAGGCAATCTGATGGTCGGCGCCAATGTGGCCGGCTTCATCAAAGTGGCGGATGCGATGCTGGCGCAGGGCATTGCGTATTGATTTTTCATTGCGGTCAAAGGCAGCCTGATTTTTCGGGCTGCCTTTTTCTGTTAGGTGGTGAGTGTTTGAAACTTCAATTTGAGGTGCGTGCGGAAGAAGACGGACTGCTTTTGCGTGATTTTTTGCGGCTGAAAAAGGTGTCGGCAGGGTTGCGCTCTGCAGTCAAGCGCGATTGCGGCTTTTTTCGGAACGGAAACGTTGTTTATACAAATGAACATGTTCGGCAGAATGACTGCATTTCCTTTTGTCTTCCGCCGGAGAATGCCGGCAGCGTAACTCCACAGGATATACCGCTTTCAATCGTTTATGAGGATGAACAGGCGATGGTGCTGGATAAGCCGGTAGGACAGGTGGTTCATCCCACGCTGGGGTATTCGGACGGGACGCTTGCCAATGCTTTCTGCGGCGAGATGAAACGGCGTGGCAACCAGATCCCATTTCGGCCGTTCAATCGAATTGACCATGGAACATCCGGGCTGGTTTTGTGTGCCATGAATGCCTATGCGGCGCCGATTCTGGCAGAAAGCTGCCAAAAGGTCTATTACGCAGTTATTGAGGGGCATCTTTCGTGCACAGAAGGTGTGATTGATGCACCAATCGCGCGATGTCGGGATTCCATCGTCAAACGGGAAGTGGCTGGCAGCGGTAAACTCAGCCGGACGGAGTATACGGTTTTGTATGAGTCCGAACGGTTTACGCTGGTGCGCTGCATTCCCGTGACGGGAAGAACCCATCAGATTCGCGTCCATTTCTCCTGGCTGGGCCATCCGCTTGTTGGAGACGATTTTTATGGTGCAAAAACAGCTTTGGGACGCCCGGCGCTTCACTGCGGTGAGGTGACATTTTCTGTGTTTCGGCAGGTTCATGTTCGTCGGCGGCTTCCCCGGGATATGCAGTCCCTGTTTTTTGAAACAGCAAATTTAGGACGGGAAAATTGGCTTTTTGATGCACATGACTTGTAAAGGATCTGTGAAAAACACAGGGTGAATCGCTTTTTCGGGTTGCGTGTCCCTCTTTTTCGTGTATAATAGAATAGTTACAGATTCGTTTGAGCTGAAAGACAAAAGCGGAAAAGGAGGCTCCGACGTTGAAGAGACAGTGGAAGCGTTATTTCCGCGATGGGGAAGTTTCACCTCGCGCGGTTGCGCATTTACTGGGAAACCTGTTCTACGACACAGGCTATCATACAGAGTATTTTTTTATTCGCTTCACAAGAGGCGTTCGTCATATTTTACATGGCATTGCCGGCGTATTTGTTTGGGTTTTCACCCTGCTGGGCAGTTTGCTGAAAGCTTTTTTCGGCACGATTCTGGAGGATGTTCTCGCCCCCTGGAAACAGATCAGCCAGGGAATGCACAACCTACGCACGATGATGCGGCAGGAGAGAGAAGCCGGCTCACAGGATGTGGCCCAGAAAGGGTGGCAGTATTTTAAGCGCGGCGTGCGCGCATACCGGGATTTGATCTGGAACGCGCTGGCTTACTTAATGCCCTTGGGAGCTACGGCAATTCTGGTTTTCACGGTATACACGGTCCTGAGTTATACATTTGCGCTCTCGGTGGAGTACAACGGCCAGATGGTCGGGTTTATAGAGAACGAAACAGTGTATGAAAATGCCCAGAATCTGGTGCAGCAGCGTCTCCAGGCTGACGCGGACCGTTCCGAGTGGGAAGGCGAGGCGACCTTCACCATTTCTGTAGTCAGCGAAGCGGCCTTGTCGGATCAGGCGGAACTGGCCAACCGCATCATTGCCACTTCTTCACAAAAATTTGTGGAGGCAACCGGCGTGATGGTCAACGGTACGCTGGTGGGCGTGACACAGGACAGCGAACTGGTGAACGAGGCTTTGGAACAGGCGCAGGCGCCCTACCAAAAGCCGGATCAGTCCGATTGGAGCGTGCGGTTCCGTCATGAGGTTGAGGTGATTCCGGGCCTTTACTTCACCGATACGTTAATTTCCGGGCAGGAACTGGTCAATCGACTGACAGGGGCGGCTCCGTTTACGCTGGCAGGCGGGGAGTCGATCACGATGAACTGTCTGGAAGTACAGCAGGTACAGCGGATCACCTATCAGGAAGAGATTCCCTATGAAACCGTCACAAGTCAGTCGGCAGAACTGACATGGGGTGACGAGGTGATTCAACAGGCGGGCGTCGCAGGTCAGCAGATTGTGACGGCGGATGTTGTTTACGACATGAACGGCGTGGAACTGCAGAAAGTGGTCCTCTCGCAGGAAGTAATCTCAGAGCCGGTCACCGAGGTGATTTTGTACGGCACCCTGAACCAGTACGGCGGCGCTGTGGGCGAGCCCGGCGACGGCAACTTTATCTGGCCGGTGCCTGGCTACAGCGGAATTTCCCGCGGCATGGGTTATGGCCATCGCGGCGTGGACATTACGGGGGCTTACGGTACGACCATTGTGGCTGCGGATAACGGTCTGGTTGAGATTTCCGAGAATGGTGCAGGTACCTCCAACTGGAGTTACGGCTTGTTCGTAAAAATCGACCACGGAAATGGTTACACCACGCTGTACGCGCACTGCTCAGAGCTTTTGGTTTCGGAAGGCGAGTATGTGGTGAAGGGACAGCCCATTGCCCGAATGGGATCGACCGGCAACTCCTCGGGTAACCATTGCCACCTTGAATTTACAGAAAACGGCGTATTGACGAATCCGTATCGTTTTGTCACACCGCCATAAAATTTTGAATCTGCGCCGCAGGAAACTGTCTGTGGCGCAGATTTTTCTGTATAATACTCAAACTGTATTTGCAAAATGAGTGTGTGTGCGCTATAATATTAAAAGCGTGTCTTCAGAGACGCTGAGGATGATTTTTGGCAAAAACCGTTAAAAATGAAAATCGGCTTTTATTTTCTGCAAAAGGCGTGTATACTAAAAGAGTTGTGACATGCCCGCGGTTTGGGCCGGAATTTGCTTCTCAAAGGAGAGTCTTGACGAGTGAAGAAATTTGTCATTCACGGTGGGAAACCGCTGGTGGGCGAAGTGGAGATCAGCGGTGCGAAGAATGCGGCTGTAGCGATTCTTCCCGCGACCATTCTGGCGGCCGATAAATGCATTATAGAGAACCTGCCCAGCATCAGCGATGTGGGGGCGTCTGTAGATATTTTGAGCGCGATGGGTGCGCAGGTGAGAATGCTGGACAAGCACTCTCTGGAAATTGATACGACTCATTTGCACGGAACCAGCGTGCCGGATGATTTGTCCCGTGCCATGCGTGCATCCTACTATTTTCTGGGAGCTCTTCTGGGACGTTACGGCCGCGCGACGGTTGCGATGCCTGGCGGCTGTGATCTTGGCCCCCGCCCGATTGATCAGCATCTGAAAGCTTTTTCTGCATTGGGCGCGAAAGATGCCGTGGACAACGGGATGATTGATGTGCGAGCGTCTCATCTGGTGGGCGAAGAGGTCTTTTTTGACACGGTTTCTGTCGGCGCTACCATCAATGCGATGTTGGCAGCGGTCATGGCAGAGGGTATGACTGTGCTGGAAAATGTGGCAAAAGAGCCGCATATCGTGGACGTGGCCAACTTTTTAAACACAATGGGTGCGGATGTGCGCGGCGCTGGTACGGATGTGATTAAAATTCGCGGCGTCAAGAAAATGCACGGATGCACATATTCCATCATTCCCGATCAGATTGAGGCGGGAAGCTATATGGTCGGCGCGGCCATCACAGGCGGCAATGTACTGATTAAGAATGTCATTCCCAAGCATCTGGAGCCCATTACTTCCAAACTGGAGAAGGCGGGCGCGGTGATTGAGGAATTTGACGATTCCGTGCGCGTCAGCCGGACTGGCGATTTGGAGCCTCTGAACGTGAAGACTATGCCTCATCCGGGTTTCCCGACGGATATGCAGCCTCTGGTATCGGTGCTCCTCACACTGGCCAAAGGAACATCCATTATCACAGAGGGCATTTGGGAAAACCGCTTCCGTTATGTGGACGAGTTGGCCCGCATGGGAGCAAATATTCAGGTGGCAGGCCGTGTGGCGGTCATTGAGGGTGTAGCTGAGCTGCAGGCGGCGCCTTTGCGTGCGCCGGATCTGCGTGCAGGTGCAGCACTGGTGATGGCGGCCCTGGCGGCTGACGGTGTTTCGGAAATCGAAGACATCGGTCATATCGAACGCGGGTATGAAGATATTGTGGAAAAATTGCAAGGGCTGGGCGCGGACATCAAACGAGTGGAACGCCCTGCGAACAATATGCGAAAAGTAATTTGATAAGCGGAAAAATCCTTCGGTTTCTGACCGAAGGATTTCTTTCTGAAAGGAGATCTATGGCTCGATTCACAACGCTCTATTCCGGCTCGTCCGGAAACAGTGCATTTATTGAAGAGAATGGCCGTTACCTGCTGGTTGATATGGGAAAAAGCTGCCGCACGACGCTGGCGGCGTTGAAAACATTGGGCGTTTCTCCGCTGGATCTGCAGGGAATCCTGGTCACGCATGAACATTCGGACCATGTCAGCGGTTTGAATGTGTTTTTAAAAAAATATCCAGTGCCGGTATATGCAAGCGCGGCGACGCTGGATGTTTTGGAGGAGCGAGGTGTCCTTCCGGAGCGTGTGGACGGGATTGCGGTAGATGGCCGGGAAGAGGAGATCGGCGGATTTACTGTGCAGAGTTTTTCCACAAGTCATGATTCAGTCGACTGCTGCGGTTACCGCATTCTCACACCCTCGGGGAAGGCTGTGGCCATTGCGACGGACCTTGGCTTCATCAGCGATGAGGTGATGGCTAACTTATACTGTGCGGATGTAGTGGCGCTCGAATCCAATTATGATCTCAATATGCTGATGTCGGGCCGTTATCCCTATTATTTAAAAATGCGCATTGCATCGGAGAGAGGCCATTTGTGCAACGATGAATGTGCCCAGACGATTCTTCGTCTGATGAAAGCCGGATGCAAAAACTTCAGTCTGTGTCATATCAGCCAGGAAAATAATACGCCGGAGCTGGCGCTGGCAACGCTTCAATGTGTGCTTGCGGCGCAGCAATTCGTGCCGGATGAAAAAACAAGGGTTTTGGCAGCTCGAAGGCACGAGATCTCGCCGGTCATCGAATTTTGAAGGAGAGAAATACTTATGCAGTCGATCACGTTGATTGCCCTTGGAAAATTGAATGCAGATTACTTTCGCGCGGCTGCGGCTGAATATCAAAAGAGACTTTCCGGGTTCTGCAAGCTAAATGTCGTGGAACTGCCGGAGGAGCCGATTCGTGAAAAGAACGCTTCCGAAGCGGTGATTGAAAAAGCTTTGGAGAAAGAGGCAAAGGCGATTTTGAGCCACGTTCAGCGGCCGGGGGTTTTGGTGGCGCTGTGCATTGAAGGGCGCCAAATCAGCAGTGAAGAACTGGCGGATTTTTTAGCACGGCAGGCAGTCGGCGGGGCAGGCAGCGTTACATTTGTCATTGGCTCTTCACACGGCTTGTCTCCGCTTGTGAAAAAAAGCGCTGATTTCAGCCTTTCCATGAGCAGGATGACATTTCCGCATCAGTTTGCCCGTGTGATGCTTTTGGAACAGCTGTACAGGGCTTTTTCCATTCAGGCAGGCAAAAAATATCATAAATAAAAGAAGGCCGGGAATCCGGCCTTCTTTCTTATTACAAATCGCCTGAACGGTGAAGCTGCACCATGATTGTAACTGCGATGGGGACGCCGAACAATCCGACGATTCCAAACAGATAAGAACCCACAAACATACACATCAATGTGACGAGCGGATAGAGGCCGATCTGGTTGCCTACAACACGGGGTTCCAGCGTTTGGCGCACGATAGTGATGATCGCGTATAACACAAGCAGACCGATTCCAAGAGGGAAGTTTCCAAGCAGCAGATTGACAACACCCCAGGGGATCAGAATCGTCCCGGTGCCAAGAACCGGCAAAATGTCGACAATGGCAGTTCCGGCGGCGATCAAGATTGCGTAATCGATGCCGAGAAGCGACAACCCGATGCTGACTTCCACAAACGTAAGAAACATCAAAATGGCATATGCTTTGGCAAATTTGAGGAGAACGTCGATACCATGTTCTTTGATTTTAAAGAGTACCTCTTTGCCGCGCGGCGGAATCAGCCGTACGATGAATGCGGTGATTTTGTAATAGTCCACCACGCAGAAAAAAGATGAAATGATCGTGATCAGAAAACTCACCAGAAATGCCGGAAGAGAACTGGCGGCGTTGGTTGCGATTGTAAGAGCGGCCGAAGAGATTGCGGCAATCAAATTGCCAAGCCCGTCATTCATGCTTTCGCCGATGCTTGCAATCACATCACGTGTGGATTCGTCGAATCCCTCCAGAAAGTCGAGAAGCATATTCTGAATGGAGGTGAGTGCCGGATCGATGACATTGCTGTAAAGGTTCGGCAGCATTTTGAAGGCCTCCCGCAGAAAAATGACAGCCCTGCTTCCCAGAACAATTAAAAGCGTAGTGAGTAAAATATAAAATACGATCAGTGTTAAAATGGCAACGAGCCGACGCTTTTTATGCGTTTTTTCGGAAATTTTGTTGATGAGAGGCTTCAGAAAAAAGGCAATCAGAAATCCCACCATGAAAGGCAGCAGGATTGGAACCACATACTTCAAGACAATGAAGATAAGTGCAAGAATAATACAATAAAAAACAAACCGTATGATGAAGGTGCGCATTTTTTCAGTAGACATGAGAGGTTCTCCTTTTTGAGCAGCTATTCTTGAAAGAATCTTTTTCTCTTATTATAGTGAAAAATTTGAAAAAAATATAGGTGAATGGAAAAATAAAAGAAAAACACCTTCCAATGCGGATAAAGGCATCAGAAGGTGTTTGTTTCATTGATCAGGAAAATTGAAGGTCCTGTCCGTCGACCAGAACCTGGCCGATATTTTCCGGAGAAAGGGGAACGCGGAAATCCTGCTGCAGTGTGATACTGACCTGGTCCTGCTCGTCAAAGGAGAAAATGGTCGAACTGGTGTAGAAGTCAATTTTATTTCCGTTGGTGTCGTAAACTTCCACCGAAGGATATTCACCGTTGACCGGTTGCCCATCACCGTGCAGAGAAATGCCGAGGGGAGAAAGCGTGACCTGCGTATAGTGAACCGAGTCCAGCGTGATGTCACAATCTGCGGACTGCTGTTTGTAGACACTGTCCAGAGTGAACGTTACTTTCCAGTCTCCGCGCACGGCGCTGTCATAGGAGATGGCATCGTAATACAGAGAAAGATCGTCCAGAGAGTAACTTTTCGGAACAGGAAGTACATATTCGATGTATTCGCTGTAATCAGCATCCAGTTCCGAATATTGGCGCCCAAACTCATACGTGCCGCTTCCTGCGTTCAGAGGTTGACCGTTTGAATCCAGCAGATACAAATCAGCACGGGCATAGCGGCCGAGTTCGCTGACCTTCACCTGCACATGAAGCGTGTCCTGAACAAATCCGATTGCCGTAATGGTTCCCCAGGGCAGTTCCGGGTTCCAGCCATCCGGAAGAGGTGCAGCTTCCAGAATGGAAGGCGGTGCATCCTCAAAAGGTGAAAAACCATTGGGGTCATATACGATTGAACTGCCGTTGATGGACACGCCTTCCTGCAAAGACGGTGTTTGATCCTTTAAAAGAGAGAGGGAATACCCAGTGTTTTGACGATGAGAATCTTCCACATCATTGAGCAGCGTGCGAACCTGTACGGTAATCGGCTTTCCGTCCAACGCGTCAACGCTGTATCCGGACAGGCGATAGATGGAATTGCCGGTGCTGGAATCATAATCGACCAGCTGAACGTCGCAGGGGCCCAGCGTTCCGTCAATCTGCAGATTGGAAAGAACGGTCTTTTCGTTAACACGGCCACCGGCCTGGTCACGCAGGGAAAGATAAACGGTAACACGTTGATTGTCATTGACGGCGGCCAGCACCTGCATTTCGATGTCATCGGATACGCAGGAAAGTTCCACCGTCTGCATGATTGAGGAAAGCTGAACTCCGACCTGTTCGACCAGCCGTTGAATAGGTGGAAACGAAGCGGCGAGAACGCTGACGCTGCCAACAAAAGTAACTGCGGCTACGGCTGCCACGGCGATGACGCGCCGGAATGGGTGGAATCTCCGCCTTGGCGTGAAGGAAACGGGAGAAAAGGCGGGAGCGGATACATGCAATGTATCCAGACGGCGATCCACTGCCCGCTGGATGCGTTCGTGGTTAGTCATCTTCGTACCAATCCTCCAATCTTTTTTTCAGTTGCTCACGAGCCCTTTTTAAACGGACGGAAACGGTGGATTCAGGCGCGCCAAGCACTTGTGCGATGTCACTGATTTTCATATCCTGATAATAGAACAGAAGAATGACTTCGCGGTAGTGCGGTTTTAAACGCATGATTTCAATCAAAATCGTGTCGTCCTCATGCGTTTCGCTGTGGGTGGGGATTTCGTCCAAAACTTCCTGGACGTTTACTTTTCGATGCCATGCACTGCGAAGATAGTCTTTACACACATTGATCGCGATACGCATAATCCAGGTCTTTTCGCTGGAATTGGTATCGAATTTATGGTAGTTTCGGTAGATTTTTAAAAATGTATCCTGAACAGCATCTTGCGCCAGATAAACATCTTTCAGATACAAAAAGCAAATCCGCATTAATGAATCGCCGTACTGCTGGACGATCCGGTCCATGTCGGGCGATGCATTGCAGGAGGGCGCAAGCTGTGGCGGCACCATAACTGGCCTCACGAACCTTTCTATGTATGATACGTTACAAGTTGGAAAAAACTTTCACAAATCTGTCTTTTCTTTTACAGGTCCTTGTGTGCGAAAAGACGGGATTCTTTTTCATTATACCGGATTTGCGCAAAATGACAACATCGGCTTGCGCTGTATCCGCACAGGCATTAAAATGAAAGAAAGAAAATCGCCCCAGAAGCGGGAAAAGAAGGCGTTGTACGATGAAAACAATTGTGGAATTGTATGATAAAGAACCGCTGGAAAATATTTTGTCTGCGTGCGTGTTTGAGCCGGATATGGTGGTTTATATCTGCGACGCCCGTGACTCTTCGCTTCGGAAGGAGACTGCGGTCGAAAGACTGTTCAAAAGCAGAGGTCTGCGCACACAGTCACGGTTTTACTATATCAATACTTCCGATGTGACCGCCATTTGGAAAACCATGGAAGCAATTTGCAGGGACTATCCGGATTGTGCGTTTGACTGCACAGGCGGAAAAGATCTGGTGCTTCTCATGGCCGGGATTTTTTGCAAGGAGAAAAATGTTCGGGCCTATTACATTGATCTGGAGCGGAAAAAACTGGTGAACCTGTGCGGTTGCGAAGATTTGGCAGAGCGTTTTTGTGTGCCGCAGTTTACGGCAGAGGATGTGTTTTCTCTGGCAGGAGCCAAACTGGTAGGGTATGGCCATTTTTCGCCGGCTGAGATGAACGAGGAGTTTGAGCGCAGCGTGCCGGACATCTGGAATATTGTACTGAAGAATCCCGAGGCGTGGGGTAGCGCAGTAGGCTATTTTCAGGCGGCCGGAGTGGGCAAGCAGGAAGAAGATTTGTGGATTCGTGCACCGAAGACGATTCGTGTCAACAAGCAGGTTACTGCGCGGTGCAACGAAAATATTCTGGAGCGTCTTGCCGCCTGCGGCGCGATTCAAAGACTGACAGTGCAGGGGGATGAGGTCCAGTTTCGGTATCGGGACGAACAAATGAAAAAGTGCCTGCAGAATCATGGCATTTGGCTGGAACTGTACGGCTATTTTGCGGCACGTCAAAGCGGTTTGTTCGGGGACGTTCGAACCAGCGTCATTGTGGATTGGGATAATGCCCACGGGCGTACACCAAGCACAAGGAATGAAATCGATATTCTGATCGTCGAAGGCGTTACGCCCGTTTTCATCTCCTGCAAAATGGGAGTGCCTTCGCCGCTGGCGTTGACGGAGATTAAAATCCTGAGTCAAAAATTCGGCGGTGAGAGAACCCGGACCGTAATGCTGACGGCTGCGAATGTACACGAGGAAAATCGTCCGCTGTCCCAGCGCGCCAGAGATTTGGGGATTACGCTTCTCGATCGCGGAAATCTGCAAAGAAACGAATTTGTTCAAAGCATTCAGAGAGTGATTTCAAAATAGTAACCCACCAGCGAAGCTGGTGGTTCTTCAGAAGCGGGCAAAGCCCTAAAATACTAGCCACGCCTAAAGGCGTTGGTACGGTCTGCCACCTGCGAAAGAATATTACTTGCTACCCGTAAACGGGTCTATGTATTCTTTAAGGGTCATCTGATCCTCAATCTGATCTTCTTTGAGTTGGTTTTGGATATACTCCGCAATCTTCTTTGCGTTCTTACCTGCTGTATCGACATAGTATCCACGGCACCAAAACTGCCTGTTTCCATATTTGTACTTCAAATTGGAATGTCTCTCGAAAATGATCAGACTGCTTTTCCCCTTGAGAAAACCTACGAAACTGGATACACTCATCTTAGGCGGTATTTCCACCAGCATGTGGATATGATCCGGACACACTTCCGCCTCTACTATTTTCACTTGTTTCCAATTGCATAATTCTCTCAATATCTTCCCTATTTCCACACGGTTTTCTTTGTAAAAGATTTTTCTGCGATACTTCGGCGCAAATACTATGTGATATTTGCAGTTCCATGTTGTATGTGCTAAACTATTCTTGTCATTAGGCGTCATGCCTTTTGTCCTCCTTTTGATACTTTAGTGCAGTTGGCAGACCGCATCTTTATTGTATCAAAAGGAGTTTTTATTTCCTATGCAACGCTAAAGCTTTTTGAGAACTCCCCGGCACAGCCGGGGGTTTTCGGTAAACAATAAAAGGACGGAACCAACTCGGTTCCGTCCTTTTTTACATAAGTGGGTCGGCTGTACAACGTTCGCCGTCAAACGAGCCCAACCGGGCCGGCACGATTTCCCCTTGCACATGTCCGGGGGCATGGATCAAAACGGGAATGTATTCTTTGGTATAGCCGGTATAGCGATCTTTGGCGACCGGTTTTTCCAGAAGAACTTCGACTGTTTGACCTTCTCTTGCGCGAATAATTTCACTACGGATGGCATCTGCTTCTTTCTGCAGAAGGTGGTTTCGCTGCGCCTTAACGGATTCGTCCACTTGGTCGGGCATGTCGTAAGCGGGTGTGCCTGCACGGCGCGAATAGGAGAAAACATGGACTTTCAAAAAACCAATCTCACGCACGAAAGAAACCGTTTCGGCGAATTCCTCTTCGGTTTCTCCCGGGAATCCCACAATGATGTCGGTGGTAAAAGTAGCGCCGGGAAAAGAGGCGCGCAGTTTCCGGACAACCGTGCGGTATTCATCTGCTGTGTACACACGTCTCATCCGGCGAAGCGTTGGTGTACAGCCGCTTTGCAGCGAAAGATGGAACTGAGGGCACAGTTCTTTGACGGCGGCCATTTGCTGAATGCAGGCATCGTCCAGAAGATCCGGTTCAAGGCTTCCCAGGCGAATGCGTTCGATTCCCTCTACCTGAGCTGCTTTCTCCACGATTTGAGCCAGATTGGTTTGAGTGTCCTGTCCGTAGCTGGATAAATTGATTCCGGAAAAAACAACTTCGCGATAGCCTGCGCGGGCAAGCACTGCGAGTTCTTTCAAAATGTTTTCCTCCTGGCGGCTTCGCACATTTCCGCGTGCGCGAGGAATAACGCAATAGGCACAACGACGGTTGCATCCGTCTTCAATTTTCATGAAAGCACGGGTGTGGCCTGCCAGTGACTCCATCGGCAGTTCCTCAAACAAATCCCGCTGCTGATGCGGCGCGATGTCCACGATGCGCTCGCGCGTTTGCAGAAAAGAGAGAACATTGTCCAGCAAGTGTGCGCGGTTTTTGCTGCCGGTAATGATGTCCGCTTCCGTTGCCTGCGATGCCTCCTGGGGAAATGCCTGCGGATAGCATCCGGTCAATACGGTAACGGCGTCGGGATTCTGCCGCTTGGCGCGGCGCAGCCATTGCCGGCTTTTCTTGTCACCACCGGCGGTTACCGTACAGCTGTTTACAATATACACATCGGCGTCTTCCGTCGGCTGCGCCAGCGAAAAACCGTTGTCGCAGAACAACTGTTCCAGGGCACCGGTTTCGTTTTGATTGACCTTGCAGCCCAAGGTATAAAATGTAATTTTCAAAATGTCACCTCGTTCATTTGTGACTTTATTATACAGAAATGCGGATAAAATCACAACCCACCCTCATATGATTGATTGAAATCATCGAGGAGGGATATGCGCATGAAGAGGACAGTCATATGGAAAAATTTCACGGCGCTTATGCTTGTCGCGACAATTTGTCTGGGGTTGGCGGCACCGCACGCCTGGGCGGAAAATTCCACCGAACTGAATCTGCCTTGCAGAAACGCCATCCTGGTCAATGTGAATACGGGAACGGTACTCTATGAACAGGGGCCGGATGACGAAGTCCCGATCGCATCCATTACAAAAGTGATGACGCTTCTTTTGACACTGGAGGCAGTGAAAGCGGGAAAGGTTTCCATGACGGATATTGTTCCGATTTCGGAACATGCCTATAATATGGGGGGCAGCCAGATTTGGCTGGAGCCGGGAGAGCAGTTCACGCTGGATGAATTGATCAAAGCAATCTGTGTATGTTCGGCAAATGATGCAGCTGTGGCTGTGGCGGAATTTGTGGGCGGATCGGAGCCCGTGTTTGCGGAAATGATGAACGCCAAGGCAAAAGAATTGGGGATGAATCACACTCATTTTGTAAACGCCTGCGGATTGGATGAAGCGGGGCACTATTCTTCTGCGAGAGATGTGTCGATCATGTCGATGGAGTTGCTCAAACACCCCAAAATTCTGGAGTACTGCGGAATTTGGATGGACAGCTTGCGCAACGGCGAAACACAGATGGTAAACACCAATAAACTTCTGAAAAGCTACCCGGGAATTACCGGCTTGAAAACGGGTACCACAAATGGCGCGGGCGTGTGTATTTCCGCGTCTGCCGAACGCGACGGAATGAGTCTTCTGGCGGTTGTGCTGGGCTCTCCGTCCAGCGGAGAGCGATTTGAAGCGGCGACGCAGCTTCTGGATTACGGCTTTGCCAACTATGAAACGGCGGAATTTCCGTCGATTGCCGGAAGAGTGGAGACACTTCCGGTCAAAGGTGGTGTCAGTCAACAGGTGACGCTCTCTTATGAGATACCGGAGAAGATTCTGCTGAAAAAGGGAGAAGGGAAGACATTAACGGCTGAAACGACGCTTCCCCAGCAGATGGAAGCTCCGGTCCAGAAGGGGGAAAAGGTGGGAGAAGTGACCCTGAAAACGGAGCAGTCCGTCATCGGCACGTACCCGGTGACGGCAGCGGGCGATGTTTCAAAAATGGATTTTTCAACGGCTTTTTCTTTGCTTTCCCACGCGATATTTACTTTATAAAAATCCATGCCTTTAATTGACACCGGACAGACCTTCTGATATAGTTAATATATAAAAATCAAATGTTCGGAGGTTTCTGTATGAGTGTCAAAATGAATGGCAAGCATCTTGCTCCGTTTATCAGTGAAGATGAATACAAGGCGCTTTTTCCGCAGGTGAAACTTGCGCATGAGTTGCTCCACAGCGGGCAGGGACAGGGAAATGATTTCCTCGGTTGGTTGGATCTTCCCGTCAATTATGACAAGGAAGAGTTTGCGCGCATCAAAAAAGCGGCGGCGAAAATCATTTCTGACAGCGATGTGCTGATCGTGATCGGTATCGGCGGAAGTTATCTGGGCGCCCGTGCGGCGATTGAAGCGCTGAAGGGAACACTGTATAACAATACCTGCAAAAAAACGCCGCAGATTTTTTATGTGGGCAATTCCATCAGTCCGGCATACCTGCAGGATGTGATTTCACTTTGCGAAGGCAAGGATGTTTCCGTTAATATCATTTCCAAATCCGGCACAACGACGGAGCCTGCGATTGCTTTCCGTGTTTTCCGCAACATGCTGGAGAAAAAGTATGGCAAGGAAGGCGCCAGAAGCCGCATTTATGCGACCACGGATAAGGCGCGTGGCACACTGAAGGAATTGGCTGACGCTGAGGGATATGAGACGTTTGTGGTTCCTGACGACGTTGGCGGACGCTATTCTGTACTCACTGCAGTCGGTCTTCTGCCTATTGCAGCGGCGGGATGCGATATCGATCAGCTGATGGCTGGCGCGGCAGCCGCCCGTGAGGCGTTGGCTGTTTGCGATGAAAACAATGACTGTTATCGTTACGCGGCAACGCGCAATATTTTGTATCGCAAGGGAAAAGCTGTGGAACTGCTGGCCTGCTATGAGCCCAATTTCACATTGATGAACGAGTGGTACAAACAACTGTTTGGTGAATCCGAGGGCAAGGATCAGAAGGGTTTGTTCCCCGCCAGCGTGATTTTCTCCACGGATCTGCATTCCATGGGACAGTTTGTGCAGGACGGCGCCCGCATTATGTTCGAAACAGTGGTGGATATTCAGAAACCTCAGAAGGATCTGTACATTGAAAAGAGCGACGAGAATTTCGATGGCCTCAATTTCCTGGCAGATCAGAATATGAGCGTTGTGAACCGCAAGGCGATGGAAGGAACCATTCTTGCGCATACAGACGGCGGGGTTCCCAATGTTCTGTTGGAAGTTGAAAGTCTGACGGAATTTAACCTGGGCTACCTGATTTATTTCTTTGAGAAAGCCTGCGCAATTTCCGGTTATCTGATGGGAGTCAATCCCTTCAATCAGCCCGGCGTGGAGAGCTACAAAAAGAATATGTTTGCCCTGCTGGGAAAACCTGGCTATGAGGACCGCAAGGCGGAACTGGAAGCGAAACTTCGTTAAATGCACCGGATGGTGTCAAAATAAAGGAGGCATTCCTATGATTCAACTGATTATTGGCGGCAAAGGCTCCGGCAAGACCAAAAAAATGATTGATATGATTAATGAGAGCGCGAAGACGACTCCGGGCAACATTGTTTGCATTGAGAAGTCGATGAAGCTCACCTATGATATTGACCACAATGCCCGTTTGATTGATGTGGATGAGTACAAAATTGAAGGGTATGAGATGTTGTACGGCTTCATGGCTGGTATTTTGGCCGGCAACTACGACATCGTGGAAGTTTATCTGGATGGCGTGCTGAAATTGGGCAATCACGACATGGAAGGCCTGGGCGTTCTGCTGGATAAAGTCAATGCGCTGGCTGGTGACACGGTGAAGGTCGTTGTCACGGTTTCTGCCAATATGGATCAGCTGACAGATGGTGTAAAAAAATATCTGTAATCTGCAAAACTTTTGCTGCAGGGACCTGCGTGCGGGTCCCTGCGTTTTCTGTTGTTTTGCGTGCTTTTTTTCTACAAATAGTATTGACAAACCAACACTTTGCAGTTATAATAGCTAAGCGACCTTTTGAGGAGTGTTGCGTATGCTGCTTGATATCAAAAAGATTTTCAGCACATATGATGCGCCTGTGAAAGTATCCGAGGAGTTGGATCTTTCCAAGGAGGATTTTCCGGGGTATGAGGTACCTGATCCCATACACTTGGAGCTTTGTTTGGTCCTTCATGGAAATGTATTGGAGACGGAACTTTGTTTTCGAGCACAGGCTGTTTATGAGTGTGCCCGTTGCCTTGAAAGATCACAGCAGGTTTTCGATGTGGAGAGAAGTTATCCGATTCGGCAGGCGGATCTGACAGATCCGGATGCGGAACTTCCGTTTACGGAAGATGGACAGCTGGACACAAAGGAACTTGTTTATTCAGAGCTTTTGCTCGAAATACCGACAGTGCTGCTTTGCAGCGATGACTGTGCAGGGCTTTGCCCCGTTTGTGGCAGAAAAAAACCATGTGCTTGCACGCATGAAACCAACGATGCCACAGATGAAAGGCTTTCTATATTAAAACAACTGCTATCTTAAATGATTCACACAACGAGGAGGTGCTTATAGTGGCAGTACCCAAGAGAAAGGTTTCCAAGGCAAGACGCGATAAGAGGCGCTCCTCCGTGTGGAAGCTGACTGCGCCCACGCTGGCGAAATGCACGCAGTGCGGCGAGTATAAACTTCCCCATCAGGTATGCGGCAATTGCGGCTACTACAAGGGCAAGGAAATCGTGAAAAAGGAAGCGTAATTGGCTTCCCGCAGAAAGACATGGGGAAGGGAAACCTTCCCCTTTGTTTTTTATTCTCGGTTGTTTTCTGATTTTTCTTTTGAAAGGATGTGCGCTGTTTGGCTGTACGCGTCACAGATGTGGAAAAAGGTTCTCCAGCAGAAGCGGCAAAGCTTGCAGGCGGAACGCTGCTTTCCATTGATGGCAACGAGATCAACGATATGCTTGATTATGAGTTTTATTCTTCGGGTGCGCATCTGGAACTGGCTGTCATGCGGGGGGCAAAGCTGGAATATCTTCAAATTGAAAAAGAGGAATACCAGCCGCTGGGGTGCAGTTTTGAAAGCTATTTGATCGATAAAAAGCATTCCTGCAAAAACAAATGCATGTTCTGCTTCATTGATCAGATGCCGAAGGGAATGCGGGAAACGCTTTATTTTAAGGACGATGACGAGCGTTTGTCGTTTCTGTTCGGAAATTATGTGACACTGACGAATCTCAGCGCTCACGAGATCGACCGCATCAAGAAAATGCACATTTCACCCATCAATATTTCTGTCCACACGGTGGAACCGGAATTGCGTGTAAAAATGATGCGAAATAAGCACGCCGGAGAAGTGTTGCGCTATATTGATGAATTTGCCGAAGCGGGCATTGAGATGAATTGCCAGCTGGTCCTTTGCAGAGGGATCAATGACGGGGAACATCTCAGAAAGAGTATTGAAAAACTGGCCAGCCTTTATCCGGCAGTTAAAAGTATCGCTGCGGTCCCCAGCGGCTTGACCAAATACCGTGATGGGCTGTATCCGCTGGAGCCGTATGACTGTGAGACGGCATGCCAGGTCCTGGATATTCTGGAAGAGTATGGAGACCGGTACCAAAAGGAGCGGGGAGAACGCATCATTTATCCGGCGGATGAATGGTTCCTGCTGGCCCAAAGACCCATTCCGCAGGATGAGTATTATGGGGAATATCCCCAATTGGAAAATGGTGTGGGAATGTGGCGCACGTTGCATGACGAGTTCATGAATGCGCTGGATACACAGCGCTATCCTCGCTTCCCGCGGCGTGTGGATGTGGCGACAGGGACTTTGGCCGCGCCTTTGATCCGGATGCTGATGGAAGCGCTGCATGACAGGCAGCCGCACATTCGTGTGGAAGTTCATCCCATTCAGAATGATTTCTTTGGCGGAAATGTCAGTGTAGCGGGTTTGGTCACAGGACAGGATTTGATCGCACAGCTTCAGGGAAAACTGAAGAGCAGAGTGCTGGGAATTCCGGAGGTAATGCTGCGGGAGGAACGGGACCGCTTTTTGGATGACATCACCGTGGAGCAGGTGGAGAAGGCCTTGAAAGTGAAAGTGCGGATTATTCCGCAAAACGGAGAAGAAATGTTGCGGGAATTGATCCGCTGAGAAAGAAAGGATTTCCATATGTCGAAACCAATTGTAGCCATCGTTGGTCGCCCCAATGTGGGAAAATCGACGTTGTTTAATAAATTGATCGGGCAGCGTCTGGCAATCGTAGAGGATACGCCGGGCGTTACGCGCGACCGCCTGTATGGAAACTGCGAATGGCAGAATCATAACTTTTTGCTGGTGGATACAGGTGGAATTGAACCAAGTGTAGATGACGGCATTTTGCTGCATATGCGTCAGCAGGCGCAGCTTGCCATTGATACCGCCCAGGCGATTTTGTTCGTGACGGATTTGAGGGCGGGCGTGACGGCGCAGGATGCAGACATTGCCAATATGCTGATGCGCTCGGGAAAACCGGTGGTTCTTGTTGTGAATAAGGTGGATTCTCTGGGAGCACCCCCTCTGGAGCTCTACGATTTTTACAGCCTGGGGCTGGGGGAACCCTATCCGGTATCTTCTGTGCATGGTCATGGCACCGGTGATATTTTGGAAAAAATTTGTGAGTATCTGCCGGATCAGAGCGAAGAGGTTGAAGAGGACGATCGCATTACAGTGGCGGTCATCGGCCGGCCCAATGTGGGTAAGTCCAGTCTGGTCAACTATGTGCTCGGCGAGGAACGCATGATCGTAGCCAATGAAGCGGGGACGACTCGTGATGCGGTGGACAGCGACGTGGAAAACCAGTACGGAAAGTTCGTCTTCATTGATACAGCGGGACTTCGCAAGCGTGGAAAAGTAGAGGACGGTGTGGAGCGTTACAGTGTTCTGCGCAGTTTGGCCGCAGTAGAGCGTGCCCGTGTGTGCGTGATTATGATTGATGCGACAACCGGGTTTACCGAGCAGGATTCCAAGGTGGCAGGCTTTGCTCATGAACAGGGGAAAGCATGCATTGTGGCAGTTAATAAGTGGGATGCTGTTGAAAAAGATGATAAAACCATGCAGGAGATGCGCAAAAAGCTGGAAAATGATTTTAGCTTTATGGCGTATGCGCCGATCATTTTTATTTCGGCCAAAACAGGCCAGCGTGTGGACCGGCTGTTTGAGCTGATCAAGTATGTGGACAGTCAGAATGCACTCCGCGTTACGACTGGTGTGCTGAATGATCTTTTGGCTCGTGCGACGGCACGTGTTCAACCGCCTTCCGACAAAGGTAAGCGTCTGAAAATCTATTATATGACGCAAATTTCTACACGGCCGCCCACGTTTGTGTGCTTCTGCAATTCCAAACAGCTGTTCCATTTTTCCTATCAGCGCTACATTGAGAATCAGATTCGTGAAACCTTTGGGCTGGAGGGTACTCCTGTCCGGATTTTGATTCGGGAACGCGGTGAGAAAGCCTGAAGCAGGCGGGATAAGGTAAAGGAGGAATCGTTTTGAAGGGTTTTCTGCTGTACGTTGTCTTTTGTGTATTGATTCCGTATTTATTGGGCTCTTTAAGCTTTTCTGTGATTGTGTCCAAGACGCTGTATCATCAGGATATTCGAAATTTTGGTTCCGGAAACGCCGGAATGACCAATGTTTTGCGCACTTTTGGAAAAAAGGCTGCCGCTCTGACCGTTGTGGGTGATATCGGAAAAGGGGTTGTGGCGGTCCTTTTGGCAAAATGGTTTTTCGGGTCTCAGTTGGCTTCGGAACAATCTTACTTTTTAGGTGCGATTTTTGGAATCTATCTCGCAGCGTTTTTCGCAGTGCTGGGACATGTTTATCCGTTGTACTTTGGCTTTAAAGGTGGTAAGGCTGTTTCTGTGGCAACCGGAACCATTGTGGCAATCTCGCCTGTAATGGTTTTGCCGCTTTTGGTTGTGTTTTTTGGCGTTCTCGCAGCTGGAAAGATGGTTTCCCTTTCCAGTATCTGTTGTGCGGCAGCCTATCCCGTGGTGACCTTTCTGTACTATTGGCTGATTCAGAAAAGCGATTTGTCGGTGATTTTGACGACGACCATTGGCGCGGCCATTATGGGAGCACTGGTCATTTGGTTGCATCGCTCCAATATTCAGCGCATTCGAAATGGCACGGAGTACAAGTTTTTTCAAAAGAAAAGTAAATGAAAAAAGGCGTCCGGAAGACCGGACGCCTTTTTTCATCATAAAAAAATCGCCCGATCAAAGGATCGGGCGGCGCTTTCTCTTTTATTACAGAGCGCGGGTAACCTTACCGGAACGCAGGCAACGGGTGCAGGCGTAGATATAACGGGGAGAACCGTCGACTACCGCTTTCACTCTTTTTACGTTGGGTTTCCAAGTACGGTTGGAGCGGCGATGAGAGTGGGAAACCTTAATACCAAACGCCACACCTTTACCGCAGCAATCACATTTTGCCATTGTACTGCACCTCCTCTTTTCAAGTAGCTAGAATATAATACCAGACATTTTAAAAAAAAGCAAGTTTTTTTCTAAAATAAATTCAAATACGAGAAATTTTTTGCGTGTGCCAGTGTAAAACTACGCCTGGAGACTGAAATGGTTGTTATTTGGTTGAAAAAGTGCTATCATAGAGTGTCTACAAGAATCTGACAGGAAGGGAATTCAGCCATGGACTATGCGAAACTTGCACTTTATTTGGCGCGTGCAATTGCGCTTTTAACGGCCATTCCGTTTCATGAGGCTGCGCATGCCTGGGCGTCGGATAAGCTTGGAGACCCCACAGCGAAATTGTATGGAAGAATGTCGTTGAACCCGGTCCGGCATTTTGATCTTTTGGGTGCTTTGTGCATGATTTTGGTTGGATTCGGATGGGCGAAGCCCGTTCCGGTGGCGGCACGAACGAATTTTAAACATCCGCGCCGTGATATGGCACTTTCGGCTGCAGCAGGGCCGCTGGCCAATGTTTTGCTGGCGGCTGTCTGTATGGTAGTGTATAAGGTTTTATGGTATGTGTTCGCGGGAGCAGTCTTTTCGAATGCGGATTCAACTGCAGCCGTCGTTTGGTTGTTTGTGCTGCGCGTTTTGAATTCGATGATCAGTGTGAATATTACACTGGCTGTGTTCAATCTTCTGCCGGTTCCGCCTTTGGACGGCTCGCGTATTTTCAATGTTTTGCTGCCCGATAAGGTTTATTTTGGAATTATGCGCTATGAGCGTGTGATTTTGTTTTGCTTGTTTGCTGTTTTGTGGCTGGGGGTTCTTGACGGCCCGCTGAATGTTCTGTATGGCTGGATGCTGCAGGGCCTGGATTTTCTCACAGGGTTTGTAGAACTTCTTATGGCTTGAGAACGGGGGAGACATGGAAGGAATGACGTTCAAATTAGATCAGTTCGAAGGCCCGCTGGATCTTCTGCTGTATCTTGTTTCGAAAAACAAAATGAACCTTTACGACATAGAGATCGTTTCTTTGATTGATCAATATGTTTCAGTAGTACATGAATTGTCTCCTGAACAAATGGAAAGCGCCAGTGAATTTATCGAAATGGCAGCTCGCCTGGTTCAAATGAAGTCTTATTTTCTTTTGCCGAAAAGTGAAGAAGCAGAGCGCATGAAAGAGGAACTCACGGGCCTGTTGGTGGAGTACTCCATGTGCAAAGAAGTTGCCGGAAAGCTGAAGCAGATGAGCGAAGGGATTTATCATGTCGTGCGTTTGCCTGCAGAGATTCAGTTTGATACAGAATATCGGCTGCACCATGATGTATATCTTTTGGAAAATGCCTACAATGCTCTGCAAGGAAGAAGTGTGAAGAAACGGACGCCGCAGCAGGAGCAGTTTGAGCCGCTCACAACGGCACCGTTTGTATCGGTGGGGTCACGAATCATTGCAGTGCTGAGAGGGCTGGTCACAGGTCGTGTAAAGCGGCTTCGGCAGCTTTTTCAGGCCAATGGAAGCCGAAGCCAAACAGTCGCTACCTTTTTGGCGGTTCTGGAACTGGTGCGGGCCGGCCGCATTGAAATTGCAGAGGATGAGACATTAAAGGTCAAACGCAAACGGGAGGAACGATAATGGAGCTCAGGCAATTAAAAGCAACCGTGGAGGCAATGCTTTTTGCCCACGGCGAGCCGGTCAGTTCAGAGCGCCTTGCAGAGGTGCTGGAAATGCAGACGGAAGATATGGAGCGCGTTTTGCTGAGTCTGTCAGATGACTATGCTTCCCAGGATCGAGGAATCTGCCTTTTACATCTGGAAGATCGCTGGCAGCTTGCAACTAAAAATGAATATGCAGCTCCCATCAAAACCTTGATGGACAATCGGCGCAATACGCCGCTGTCTTCCGCAGCATTGGAAGTGCTGGCGATTATCGCATATAATCAGCCTGTGTCGCGTTCGTTTGTGGAACAGGTTCGCGGCGTGGATTCCTCTTCCACCATTCAAAAACTGGTTCAGAAGGGGTTGGTGGAGGAAGCCGGACGACTGGATCTTCCGGGACGGCCGGTGTCGTTCCGTACCACCGATGTGTTTTTGCGTACATTCGGGTTGAAAAGCCTTTTGGATTTGCCGCCGCTGCATGAGGATGATTATCCGTTGGAAGCGATTGCCGCGGGGGCACAGGAACCCGATGAAAAGATGCAAGAGGACCAGATGGAATGAGTGCTTTTTTAGCTGTTGTGGGATGGTCACTTTTGGCTGTCTTCCTTTTATTGCTCGTGCTTTTGCTGTTTCCGGTTTCTGTGCCGATTGAATTGCAGCAGGACCAAGTTGTCATAAAGCTGAAAGTGCTGTTTCTGACGTTTCAGCTGTATCCCAAGCGTGAGAAACAGGAAGCCAAGACTCCGGGAAAGGAAAGTGGCCAGCCGGCGGCCGAAAGCAAGCAGCATACGGATGAAAAAGAGCAGGCGCAGGCTACTTCGGAAAAGAAGAAGAGCAGACTCGATCTTTCTCAGCTGGCGCAACTTGTTTCGACGGCCTGCTGGCTGATGCGAATTGTGTTTCGTCTGATTCAAATTCGGGACATCCGGATTGTGTATCCCGTTCAGGGGGAAGATGCGGCGCAGACGGCGATTCAATATGGACGCATCAATGCTTATCTGGGCAGTACGCTGGGCGTGTTGCAGAATTTTTTGAACATGCATTTCAAACAGGTGGATATTTTGCCTGATTTTAACGGTAATTGCAAATATCAGCGTTATTTCTATTGTAAATTACAAGCAATTCCGATTATAATGATAGTAGCGGCTCTTTATGCCTTGGTGCGCCTGAAGGGCGAGAAGGTAATTTGATTTGGAGGCATTTTTCTTATGAGCGAACATCCGATTCAAGGTTTGATGGACGTTACCCTGGAGAAGATAAAGAGCATGGTGGATTCCAATACCATCATTGGCAATCCGATCAATATGGCAGACGGAACAATGATCCTGCCGGTTTCAAAAGTCACTTTTGGTTTTGCTTCCGGCGGTTCGGATTTTCCAACGAAAACATCCAAAGAACTGTTCGGAGGGGGCAGTGGCGCCGGTGTTTCCATTTCTCCCATTGCGTTTTTGGTTGTTCATGAGGGCAACGTGCGCCTTCTTCAGCTGTCGGATACATCCAACAGTCTGGATCGGGCCATTGGCATGATGCCGGAAATGGTGGACAAGGTTTCCGACTTGTTTTCCAAAAAGGAGAAGAATTCAGAGCAAAAGCAGAGCTGAGAGGGGCGCATTGCGCCCCTTTTTTGGACAGGCATCTGCGCAGAATAAAAAGTAAAGGATTGGATTTATGGCCAGTGAACGAATTCAAAAGGTAATGGCACAGCAAGGGGTGTGTTCGCGTCGCGCTGCGGAACAGCTGATTGAGCAGGGGCGCGTGAAGGTGAACGGACATCCTGTTTCCCTGGGGGACAAAATGGACCCGGCGCGGGATGTGCTCAGTGTGGACGGGCAGCGCGTATATGTGCCCCGCCGCACGGAAAAGTATTACTACATGCTGAACAAGCCCCGTGGATATATCACGACCACCAGTGACGAGCGGGGACGTAAAACGGTTATGGAACTGATGGAAGACGTTCCGGCCCGTGTTTATCCGGTGGGGCGCTTGGACAAAGACAGCGAGGGCCTTTTGCTGTTTACCAATGATGGTGATTTTGCGAATCTGCTCACGCATCCCAGTCATGGCGTGTCGAAGCTGTACCGGGTTACGGTCCGGCCTCATGCGACGGAAGAACAAATCATCGCTTTAACAGACGGCGTTGTACTGGATGACGGCACAAAAACGTTGCCGGCGGTGATCCATGTGGTGACTGACGAACCGGAGCGGACGGTTTTGGAAATGACCATTCGCGAAGGGAAAAACCGTCAGATTCGTCGGATGTGTGAGGCGGTCGGCCTGGATGTCATCCGGTTGAAACGTTCTGCACTGGGCGCGGTGCGTTTGGGAATGCTTCAGCCGGGCCAGTACCGGGAACTGACTTCGGGAGAAGTGAATGCGCTGCGTGCAGCGGCGCAGAAAGGAAAAGTTACTGCGCAGATCGCCCGCAATACACAGGCGAACGCCGCCAAAAAGTTGATGCGGCCGCACGGGGTGCGTGCACCGAAAGGCGCTGTGGCTGCGAGAAGGAGGCAAAGAGAAAAATGATTGCCATGCGGCCGATTCTGGAGCAGGACGTAATCGATCTGCTGAACGATGGGCGATTTGAAGGCGAGCTGGACGGATACGTTGTGATGGAAGGAAGCAACTATTTAGGATATATTTTGTATCGCCTGGAAAAACCGGTGGTTCGCGTGTTGGACTGTGGCGTAGAAAATACAGCCTGCATTGATGGTGCGGTTCGGGCTTGTGTGGCGGCGGGACAAAATGCTGGTTGTACTTGTTTTTCGGTCCGTGAAGAAGATGAACGTCTTTGCAAATGGCGGAGCATCTTCTGCAAAGGTGAGCCGGACCCTGTTCCCATCGACAAAATTTTTTCACTTTGCAAATAATTTGCAGTTTTCGGCACATTAAGGACTTGTTATTGTTTTATCAAAATAGTATAATAGTAGTAATTTGGAATTTTATGCAGGAGGGCTGTTCATGGCAAAAGCAACATCCGGCAAGGAAGTCCTTGCTAAATTTTTTGATGAAGGTGCCTATCAGACGCTGTATGCAGATGCAAACGGCGCTGTGACGGCTGCTTTCGGCAGCGCAAACGGCACGCCCGTGTACGCTGTATGCCAAAATGGTGCGGCAGTGTCCGCGAAAGATACGGAGAAAGTGGTAAAGGTTCTGGACATGGCGGGTAAAACCGGCAATCCGGTCGTTACTTTCTACAATTCCATTGGTGCAAAATTGGAAGAGGGACTGGCAGCTTTGTCGGGAAGCGCGAATGTTGCTGCGGCTGTTGCCAAACTGTCCGGCGTCGTGCCTCAGATCGCGGTCGTGACCGGCGTTTGCGGTGCCGGTAGTGCGCTGGCTGCGGCCGGTGCGGACATCTGCGTGATGAGCAAGGAAGGCGAACTGTTCCTGACCGCTCCGTTCACCAGTGCTGCTGCTGGAGATAAGGTTGAGAATGCTGGTTCCGCTGAATACGCTGCAAAAGCGGGTGTTGCGACCATCGTGGTTGACAACGCGGAAGCAGCGGCTGTAAAAGCGGCTGAGCTGGTGGCTTTGCTGCCGGCCAATAACCTGGCGGGAGCTGCGGTTTTCGAGGCGGCTGCGCCTGCAGGTGTTTTGAACCTGGCGAAATATACTGCTGCTGATGCCGTTAAGGCATTGGTTGATGCGGACAGTGCAGTGGAGCTGTATGCCGGCTTCGGCAAGCATGTGTTCACCGCTCTGGCAACGGTCGGCGGAAGCGTAGTCGGCATTGTGGCAACTGAGGGAACTCTGTGCCGCGAGTGCGTTTCCAAAACGGCGCGTTTTGTTCGTCTGTGCGATGCGTTCAGTGTTCCGGTTGTCACGGTCGTCAATACCGACGGCTTTGTGGCCAGTTCTTCTGACGAAGAGGCGGGCGGCCTGCGTGAGGCTGCGCGTTTGACCGGCACTTATGCGGATGCGACCACAGCAAAGGTAGCGGTTGTGACTGGTAAAGCAGTGGGCACTGCGTATACGGCGCTGGCAAATGCCGATTTGACCATTGCGGTTGAAGGCTGCACTATTGCTCCGCTGGATCCGAAAACGGCAGTTACTGTTCTGTACAAAGAGGAACTGGAAAAAGGCAACAACATCGCAGGCGACACTCAGAAACTGGCGGCCAAATATGCTGCTGAAGAGTGCAGTGCTGCTTGTGCGGTGGAAGCCGGCCTGGCTGATTTCGCTGTGGATGCCGCTTCGGTGCGTGCAACGTTGATCAGCGCTCTGGACATGCTGTCTACCAAGCGTACACAGCGTATGCCGAAAAAACACGGCAATATGTCTCTGTAATCGGTAAGAATCTAAAGACATCATAAATTGGGAGGAACTCCAACATGAAAACTTTTAATGTAACCGTGAACGGCACTGCTTATAGTGTTACTGTCGAAGAAACCGCCGGCGGCGCTCCTGTTGCTGCGCCCGCTCCCGCCGCTGCAGCTCCCGCTGCTCCTGCACCCGCAGCTCCCGCTGCTGCTCCTGCTCCCGCGCCGAAAGCTGCTCCCGCTGCTGCTGGTGCCATCACCGTCACCGCTCCCATGCCCGGCAACATCCTGGACGTGAAGGTTTCCAATGGCGCTTCTGTGAAAGCTGGCGACGTGCTGTGCATTCTGGAAGCTATGAAGATGGAGAACGAGATCGTTGCTCCGCAGGATGGTACGGTTGCTTCTGTCAACTGCAGCAAGGGCGACGTTGTCAACGTTGGCGACGTGCTGGTATCTCTCAACTAATTGAGAACGGGGTGAAACATTTTGGCTAAGAAAATCAAAATAACAGAATGCGCACTGCGTGATGCGCATCAGAGCCTGATCGCGACCCGTATGACACTGGATGAGATGCTTCCCATCCTGTCTACGATGGATGAGATTGGCTACTATTCTTTGGAGTGCTGGGGCGGTGCGACGTTCGACTCCTGCATTCGTTTCCTGGACGAAGATCCTTGGGAGCGCCTGCGCACGATCCGTCGTGAGTGCCCGAAGACCAATCTGCAGATGCTGTTCCGCGGCCAGAACATGCTGGGTTATCGCCCGTATGCGGATGACGCGGTGGAGTATTTTGTTCAGAAGTCTGTTGCGAATGGTATCGATATTCTGCGTATCTTTGACGCGCTGAACGATCCCCGCAACTTGGAGACTGCCATCAAAGCTTCCAAAAAAGAGAAAGCACATGTTCAGGCTTGCATCAGCTACACGCTGAGCCCGGTGCACAACAATGAGTACTTTGCAAATTACGCTAAGACTCTGGAGAGCATGGGCGCTGACAGCATTTGCATTAAGGACATGGCCGGCCTGCTGACTCCGTATGCGTGCAGCGATCTGGTTGCTGCTTTGAAAAAGACCGTTAAGATTCCTGTGGACATTCACTCCCACTATACTTCCGGTCTGGCTTCCATGTCCATCTTGAAGGGCATTGAAGCTGGCGCTGACATTGTGGATACCGCTATCAGCCCGCTGGCTCTGGGTACTTCTCATATGCCGACGGAAAGCCTGGTGGCTGCGCTGCAGGGAACCGAGTACGACACGGGTCTCGATATGAAGAAACTGAACGTGGTTCGTGCGCACTTCGCAAAACTGCGTGAGAAATACTTGGCTTCCGGCCAGCTGAATCCGAAGATGCTGGGCGTTGACGCGAATACGCTGCTGTATCAGGTTCCGGGCGGTATGCTTTCCAACCTGCTCAAACAGCTGAAGGACGCCGGCAAAGAGGACAAGCTGGAAGAGGTTCTGGCAGAAGTTCCCCGTGTACGTGAGGACTCCGGCTATCCTCCTCTGGTTACTCCGACCAGCCAGATCGTAGGTACGCAGGCTGTCTTCAATGTCATCCTGGGCGAGCGCTATAAGATGGTCACCAAGGAGTTCAAGGGACTGGTTCATGGCGATTACGGCAAGACCCCGGCTCCCATCAGCCCCGAGTTCACCAAACGTATTCTGGGTGACGAGCAGCCCATCACCTGCCGCTTCGCGGATACGCTGGAGCCTGAGATGGAGAAGCTGAAAGCAGAAGCTGCCAAGTGGGTGCGTCAGGAAGAGGACGTTCTGACTTACGCTATGTTCCCGCAGGTTGCGCCGAAATTCTTCGAAAAGCGCAACAACAAACTGATGGGTGTTGACGGCGATCATGTGGATTTTGCCGGTAAATCTCATCCGGTTTAAAAATGGTTGAAGAAGGTCCGTGCAGAGATTCGCTCTGCACGGACCTTTTGGTTTTTAGAGAGATGTTTACGGTTTGTTTATTGATTTCAAAAGTGCGGGTTGATACAATAAGGGCAAAGGAGGCGGAACAAACATGGATATAAAGAGAAACATCGTCTGGAGCGATCGAAAACGAATTGTTTTCGGTTTGCCGTGGACTTTTACCAAATATTCTTTAACACCCGAAAAACTCTTAATCCAGTCGGGAATTTTGAATACCAAGGAAGAAGAAATTCGACTGTATCGCATTATGGATATAACTTTAAGACGCTCTTTATGGGAGAGAATGTTCGGCTTGGGAACAATCCATTGCTGTTCGGCTGACAAGTCTACTCCGGAATTTGATATTTGCTGGATTCGGGACGCAATGCATGTGAAAGAAATGCTTTCGGGTATGATTGAAAAAGAGCGAATGGAAAAACGCGTGACGAGTCGTGAGTTCATGACG
Organism: Owariibacterium komagatae; assembly: GCF_045865535.1. Classification (GTDB taxonomy): domain Bacteria; phylum Bacillota; class Clostridia; order Oscillospirales; family Ruminococcaceae; genus Ruthenibacterium; species Ruthenibacterium komagatae. The sequence goes on along the minus strand of NZ_AP031406.1, from coordinate 452,416 downwards.
GATGAAGATGATTCTTTCGACGAATGAGTCGGGGAGTTTACAAACACAGCTACATATGGTAAAATATGTTAAAAGAACAAGTGAAATTTGTGTTCCATTCGAAAAGCAGTCTGTTGTTTTGAGGTGGAGAAATATGCTGTTTGTTTTTTTGAAAAATTGGGGGTAAATATCAGGGAGGTTCTGCGCGTTTGCGCGGAACCTCCTTTTTTTACAGAACGGAGGGACGGGTATGGCAGAGCTTTGGGATGTGTATGATGTGAACCGCGCTCCTACAGGTCGAACGCACGTTCGGGGAGAGCCGCTGGCACCGGGGGACTATCATCTGGTGGGAGATGTGTGGACGGTCAACTTCGAAAACAAAGTGCTGCTGACACAGAGGCATCCTTCTAAGCCGAAAGGATTGATGTGGGAATGTACAGGCGGCGCAATTCAGGCGGGAGAGAGCAGTCTGTGTGGTGCTGTTCGGGAGCTGCGAGAAGAAACCGGGCTGAGGGCGGATCCGGAAAACATGTATCTGATACACAGTATCCGACTGAAAGATCGTTTTGTGGACACGTATGCGGTTCGCATGAATTTTGCTCTTCCTCAGGTGGTGCTGGATGAACAGGAGACCGTACAGGCGATTCTTGTAGACTGGGAGGAATTGCTTGCGCTGTGGGCAGCAGGCAAATTGTGCCCGGAGAGCAGATTCCCCTTGTACAGGAGTGCGCTTGTTTCTTTTTTAAAACAATTTTGAGACATAAAATAAAGGAGATTCAGGGAGTGGACACACTCCCTTTTTCTTGCAAATAATCTGGAAAAAGTGTACAATAAACCTAACTATTATTTGGTGAAAGAGGAAAGGAATATGATTTTAAGCATGACGGGATACGGCCGTGCGGAGGAAGTATTGCATGGCCGCGATATCACGGTGGAAATCAAAAGTGTGAATTCGCGCTTTTTCGAATATTCTTCGCGTATGCCGCGCAGCTATGCCTTTCTGGATGATCGGCTGAAAAAACTTCTTTCGGCCGATATTTCCCGAGGAAAGGTTGAATTGGGCCTGACGGTGCAGAATTTGGAAACGGTTGATACGGAAATCGTTCCAAACGTGGAATTGGCGCGCCAATATTCCAATGCGCTGAATGAGTTGTGCGCGGAACTGAACATTGCGAATGATTTGAAAGCATCATCTTTGATTCGTCTCCCGGATGTGTTTACTGCCAAGAAGGCTCCGCAGGATGAGGAACAGATTTGGCAGGATGTTCAGACGGTGGCACAGAAAGCTCTGGCCAACTTTGTGGAGATGCGCGGCGTGGAGGGAGCAAAGCTCAAAGAGGATATCCTTGGCCGTTTGGCATTTCTGGAAAAAACAGTGTCGGCTATTGAAGAAAACAGCGCGGGCCGAGTATCGCGCTATACCGAAAAGCTTTATACAAAGCTGCAGACTATCCTGGAAGACCGGAACATTGATGAAGCTCGTCTTTTGACGGAGGCGGCGATTTTTGCGGACAAGACGGCCGTGGATGAGGAAACGGTTCGTTTGCACAGTCACATTGCACAGTACAGAGATTTTTTGGAGATGAATTCTCCCATCGGAAAAAAATTGGATTTCTTGACACAGGAACTGAACCGCGAGACAAATACCATTGGTTCCAAATGCAACGAACTGGAAATTACCCGCATGGTAGTCGATATGAAGGGTGAAATCGAGAAGATCCGGGAACAGATTCAAAATATTGAATGACGTACGATTTAGGATAGGAGAGGGAACACTTTTATGAAGCTGATCAATATAGGATTTGGCAATATGGTAAGTGCGAACCGCTTGGTAGCAATCGTCAGTCCGGAGTCTGCACCGATTAAGCGGATTGTGCAGGAGGCCCGAGATAAAGGAACACTGATCGATGCGACCTATGGACGCCGGACTCGTGCGGTAATCATAACGGATTCGGATCATGTGGTTTTGTCGGCAATTCAGCCCGAGACGGTGGCAAATCGCTTCACAGATACATCCGAAGATGAGGAGGAATTGGAAGATGAATAAGGAGCGTCATCTGCTGGTTGTCTCCGGCCCTTCGGGCGCGGGAAAAGACACAGTCGTTCGCCGCATGATGGAAAAGTATCCGGAAATCGAGTTGTCGGTTTCTGCTACAACCCGTGCACCTCGCAATGGTGAAAAAGAGGGAATTGATTATTATTTCATGACCAATGAGACGTTTGAACAGAAGATCGAGCGCGGCGAAATGCTGGAGTATGTGCATTACTGTGATCGGTATTATGGCACGCCGAAATCCGAAGTCGATCGGCGGCTGGACGCGGGAATTCCCGTGGTGTTGGTGATTGAAGTGATCGGTGCAGCCAATATTAAGAAGTTGTATCCGGATTCCACGCTGGTGTTTATTATGCCGCCCAGCCTGGAAGAGTTGAGCCGACGTCTCCACGGCCGTGGAACAGAGCCGGAAGATGTCATTCAAAAGCGGCTTGCAAGAGCGCAGGAAGAGATTGAACGCAAAGCACAGTATGATTTTTCGGTCGTCAACGATGACGTGGACCGTTGTGCTGAGAAAGTTTATTCCATTTTGCGCAAGCGATTGGAAGAATGAACAGATAAGGAGCGGAGCTTTTGGCAATCACGGCACAGGTAGCGGTGGCGGGAGCTACCATTCATTTTGACAAACTTTATACCTATCTGGTGCCGGATGTTTTGTCTGAGCGTGTTCAGATCGGCAGTATGGTCCTTGTTCCGTTCGGACGCGGCAGCGCCAAAGCAAGGATGGGTGTTGTTCTGGCAGTGGATTGCCAGGAACAGCCGGACAAGCGACTGAAAGCAATTTACGATGTTGCCCCCGAAGAAGCGCGTCTTTCTCCGGAACTTTTGGAACTGGTGCATGAGTTGAGAGAAAAGACCTTTTGCACATATTACGAAGCGGTAAAAGCGGTGATCCCCTATGGCGCGCAGTATAAAGCGGTAAATGAAGGGGGAAAACCGCGGCTTCAAAAGCAAATTGTTCGGCATACAGAAAATGTATACCAGCGTGGAGCCGTTCCGTCCAAATGGACTTCAAAACAGCGTGCGGTGTGGGATGCTTTGGAGCAAGGGCCCTTGACGCAGACGCAGCTGCTGGAAATCGGAATCAGCAAAAATGTTTTGGATCGTATGTGTGCGCAGGGAACTCTGATCCGCACCCAGCGTGACCGTACGCTTTCTCTGTATGAACATTACACCGCGTCTGGAGAAACGCCTGCGCTGAGTCCGGCCCAGCAAAAGGCTTTTGTTCAGCTGGCTTCTTTCATGGATGACGAAAATCCTCATGCCGCTCTGTTGCATGGGGTCACCTCCAGCGGAAAAACGCTTGTATTTTTGAAATTGATCGAAAAGGCAATCGCGCAGGGAAAACAGGCATTGGTGCTTGTGCCGGAGATATCGCTGACGCCGCAGATGATTTATCGCTTAAAAACGGCCTTTGGCAGCCGGGTGGCGGTTCAGCATTCTGCGCTTTCCAACACAGAGCGCCTTCTTCAATGGCGGGAGATTCAAACGGGCGGCGCGGATATTGTGGTGGGGACCCGCAGTGCGATTTTTGCACCGCTTTCACGGATTGGTGTCATTATCATCGATGAAGAGCAGGAGCACACATACCATTCGGAAAATGCTCCGCGCTTTTTGGCACACGACATTGCCAAGCGCCGCGCAGTAACACATCGTGCTTTGTTGCTGCTTGCCAGCGCAACACCGTCGATTGAGAGTTATCATGCAGCCTGTGCCGGCCGGTATCATTTGGTGGAACTGACCGAACGGTACAACAGAATGCCGTTGCCGGATGTGGCCATGGTGGACATGCGGGAAGAGCTGGCGCAGGGGAATTCCGGTGCGATCAGCAACCGCTTGGCACAGGAGCTGCAGCGCAATCTGGATTGCGGAGAACAAAGTATTTTACTATTGAATCGGCGCGGTTATAAAACAGTGGGAATGTGTACCGCATGCGGCGAAGTGATCAAGTGCGATGCATGCAGTGTCCCGATGGTGTATCATAAAGCAGATCATAAATTGCTGTGTCATTACTGCGGAAAGAGCATTTCACCGGTGCCGGAAATCTGCCCGACCTGTGGCGGAAAAATGAAGTATACCGGGTTTGGAACACAGCGTGTGGAAGAGGAGTTAAAAGAACGCTTCCCCAGGGCGCGCGTCCTGCGTATGGATTTGGATTCCACGTCCGGAAAGAATGCTCACGAGACCATGCTTCGCCGTTTTGCAAACGGCGAATACGACATTATGCTCGGTACGCAAATGGTAGCCAAGGGCTTGGATTTTGAAAAGGTAACGCTGGTCGGGGTTCTCGGCATTGATCAGTTGCTGTTTGCGCAGGGATTTCGCGCGTTCGAAAATGTGTTCAGTCTGATCACGCAGGTGGTTGGACGCGGTGGACGGTCCGATCGTCCGGGCCGCGCGTTGATTCAAACAGTAGATCCGCAGCATCCGGTGCTGAAGCTGGCGGCCTGCCAGGATTACCGTTCGTTTTATGACCAGGAAATTCAGTTTCGCAAATTGAATCTTTACCCGCCTTTTTGTGCCATTTGCATGGTGGGATTCAGCGGGGCTGAGGATGAGAAGGTGATGCGCGCCGCTTACGAATTCGCGCAGCTGGTACAGAAAAATGCCCGGCGCATGACGAACGTCCCGCTGCGGGTACTGGGGCCTGCGCCCATGAACGTGGCGATGGTCAATCACCATTATCGATATAAATTAACGTTGAAATGCCGCAACGATACGGCTTTTCGAAAACTGATGCGTGCAGTGCTGGACGCATACAATGAAAAGGGACTTGCATCGCAGGCTTCGGTTTATCTTGACTTTTATTCCGATGCGGATATTTGATTGGGAGGTTTATAAGATGGCTTTGAGAACGATTGTGCAGGATGGAGATCCGATTTTGAAAAAGAAGTGCCGCCCTGTAACGGCTTTTGATGACCGTTTGGCGCAGCTGCTGGATGACATGCGGGAAACACTGGCGGATGCTAACGGATATGGATTGGCAGGACCTCAGGTTGGCGTCATGCGGCGGATTTTTATCAGCATTGACGAACGGGATTTGCCGGAAGACGGCGAGCGTCCGGAGGATTACGAGACAAAGTATCTGGAGTTTATCAACCCGGAAATCCTTTCGACGGAAGGCGAGATTATGCAGTATGAGGGATGCCTTTCCTTCCCGGGACGCAACGGTGCGGTACGTCGGCCGGCCAAAGTGAAGGCGCGTGCCTTTGACCGAAATGGCAATCCTTTTGAAATTGAGGCAGAAGGAATGCTGGCACGCTGCATTTGCCACGAAAACGACCACTTAAACGGGGTTACCATTTTGGACCGCGCAGAGTATTTCTATGAAGATCTGGAAGAAGACGAGATCGAAGAAGAGGAATAAATCATGAGAATTCTGTTCATGGGAACGCCGGACATCGCAGCGCAGAGTTTGCGTACGATGCTGGAGACTCTTCCTGAAGAGTATAAGGTTTGCGGGGTGTTTACCCGTGAGGACAAGCCCGTGGGGCGCAAGCAGATTCTGACGGCTCCTCCGGTGAAGCAGGTTGCGCAGGCGCACGGGATCGATGTTTTTCAGCCTAAAACGCTGCGCACGCCGCAGGCTGTGGAACAGGTTCGCCAGCTGGCACCGGATTTGATTGTCGTGGTGGCCTATGGGCGTATTTTGCCGCCGGAAATTTTGAAAATTCCCCGGTACGGCGCAATCAATTTGCATGTGTCGCTTTTGCCCAAATATCGCGGGGCGGCTCCGGTGCAATGGGCGGTTATTCACGGCGAGAAAGAAACAGGCGTCACCATCATGCAGCTGGATGAAGGGCTGGACACAGGAGACATCCTTTTTGTGCAGAAGGTTGCCATTCCGGAGGATATGACCAGCGGAGAGCTGTTTGAAGAAGTATCCGGCGCAGGCGCTGCCCTGTTGTGCACCGCAATCCGCCGCATTGCCGCGGGAGAGGTCGCTCCTGTTCCGCAGCAGCACGATCAGGCAACCTTGGCACCACCGCTGTCCAAAGAGATGGCTTTGTTCCATTTCGCGCAGCCGGCGCAGCAGCTTCATAATCTTGTCCGCGGGCTGAATCCGTGGCCCATTGCGTATTTTGTATACGATGGCAAAAAAATTAAGGTGCGCCGCACCAAACGGCATTCGGAGAACGGCGCTCCCGGACAGATTTTGTCGGTGAATCCGCTGATTGTTGCATGCAAAGAGGGCGCGCTGGAACTGGTGGAAGTTGTGCCGGAAGGCAGTAAACCCATGGCGGGCAACGCCTGGGCCGCAGGGCGCCGCTTTAGCGTGGGCGACGTTTTGGAATGAGGACAGGGAAACATGGATAAGGTTCGTTACGCAGCCGTTAACGCGCTTTTGCGGCAGGAGCAGGGGGGCTATTCCAATCTGGTGCTGCAGAATGTACTGGAGAAAAACCCCCGGTTTTCTGCCCGGGAGAAAGCATTCCTTTCCGCTGTCTTTTACGGTGTGGTAGAGCGGCAGTTCACCATTGATTTTTTACTGCAGAAATGTTTAAACCGCCCTTTGCGCAAATTGGACGCAGTGGTGCGGGCTATTTTGCGCGCAGGATTGTATCAGATTCGGTGGATGGACGGTGTTCCGATTCATGCTGCAGTTAACGAATCGGTGCTGCTGACCAAAGGAATGCGGAAAACCAGTGCGTCGGGATTGGTCAATGCTGTGTTGCGCCGGGCTTCGGAAATTGATTTGGAGAAGGAAACCTTTTCCGATCCAATACAGCGGTTGAGCGTGGTGTACAGTGTTTCCCCGGAAATAGCGGCTTTGTTTTTGGAAAAACTGCCTGATCGCTGTGAAGAAATTCTGCGCGCCAGCTTTTCACATCCGGATTTGTGCATTCGGGTGAATTCGTTGAAAACCAGTCCGGAGATTTTGCGAAAGTACTTTCAGGAGAAGGGAGTCTCCGTGCGGGAAGGCCGGGTGCCGGGATGCTTCTATGTGGATTTTCACGGGGATCTCGCCGCAGATGAGGCGTTCCAAAGAGGAATGTTTCATGTGCAGGGAGAAGCATCGCAGATCGCCTGTGCCGCTTTGTCTCCAAGACCCGGAGAGAAAGTGCTGGATCTTTGTGCCGCGCCGGGCGGCAAGAGTGTGACTCTGGCACAGTATATGGAAAACCGGGGACAGCTCTGTGCCCGGGATGCGGCGGAGAATCGGCTGTCCTTGATTGAAGAGGCCTTCCGGCGGTGCGGTGTGACCTGCGGGCAGGTTCGCTGCGCGGATGCAGCCGTATTTGATAAAAAGCTGTGTGACGCAGATGCGGTGCTGTGCGATGTGCCTTGCTCCGGTTTGGGAATTTTGTCGAAAAAACCGGATATACGCTGCAAGGACCTGAAAGGACTTCCGGAACTTTTGCGCATCCAGCGCGAGATTCTGTGCACGGCGGCAAAGTATGTAAAACCCGGCGGCAGACTTGTATATTCTACCTGCACTTTAAATCCGGATGAAAACGAAGAAACAGTGCAGGCGTTTTTGCGGGAAAATTCTGAATTTTATGTGAAAAAAGTACCGTATTCGAAAGAAAATAGTGGAATGACGACGTTTTATCCATATGAGCAGGAAGCGGACGGCTTTTTTGTTGCATGTTTGGAGAGAACCCGTTGAATGGTGATAATTTGCGATTTTCGGTAGAATCTTGATGGAGATTGTGATACAATGAGTCAGATAAGGATTTCTTCATTCACGCTGGAGCAGTTAACTTCTTTTGTAAAAGAACAAGGGCAGCCGGCTTTTCGTGCAAAGCAGATTTTTCATTGGCTTCATCAGCGAGGCGTGCATTCTTTTTCCGAGATGACCGACCAGCCCAAGACGTTTCTTGCACAGCTTGAGGAAAAATGCCTGATCGAAACGCTTTCCATTGAGAGGAGACAGCAGTCGCGGGATGGTACGGTGAAATATCTGTTTCGCCTGCCGGACGGGAATTGCATTGAAACGGTATGGATGCAGTACTCTTACGGCAATACTGTTTGTGTGTCTTCACAGGTCGGATGCCGTATGGGATGCCGTTTTTGCGCATCTACGCAGGGCGGACGCGTACGAAATCTGACAGCTGGGGAAATCGCAGGGGAAATTTATGCGGCCATGGCCGACATGGGACAGCGAGTGTCTCATATCGTTCTGATGGGAATTGGTGAACCGCTCGACAATTTTGACAACGTCATGGACTTTTTATCGATTATTTCATCTCCGGAAGGCGTCAATATTGGAATGCGGAACATCAGCCTTTCCACCTGCGGCCTTGTGCCGATGATTGAAAAGCTGGCGCAAAGACATTTGCAGCTGACGCTTTCCATTTCTTTGCACGCCCCGCTCAATGAGATGCGAAGTGCGATGATGCCGGTGAACGATGCGTATCCGGTGGAACAGTTGATTGATGCATGCCGTTCGTACCAGCGTGAGACGGGCCGGCGAATCAGCTTTGAATATGCCATGGTTCACGGGGTGAACGACAGCGACGCCACCGCGCAGGAACTGGCACGGCTGATTCGGGGAATGGGGGCTCATGTGAACCTGATCCCGATCAACCCCGTGGATGGCTCACCCTATTCGGCGACGGATGCAGCGAATGTGAAACGGTTCCAGGAGACGCTTTTAAAACTGGGTGTAAATGCTACGGTTCGCCGGAGATTGGGGTCAGATATCAGCGCAGCATGCGGACAATTGCGGCGTGAGGCAAAAGGGGGAACAGCCACATGAGGCTGGTGGCGAAGACGGATATTGGCAACCAGCGTGCGGAAAACCAGGACAGCTATCGTGCCGGCCGCCTGCCGGATGATACCGCGTGGGCAGTTGTGTGCGATGGGATGGGCGGTGCGCGTGGCGGCAGACTGGCCAGCAACCTGGCAACGGCAAAAATGGAAGAGGTTTTTCTGGAAGGTGTGCCGGGCGTTCACAATGAGGAATCCGCGTACGAGCTTTTGTGCGCAGCTGTGGAAGAAGCAAATGATGCTGTTTACACAAAAGCGATGGAGAATCCTGCAACGCGGGGAATGGGTACCACAGCTGTGTGCGCCATTATCCAGAAGAGCATGGCGTATTATGCACATGTCGGGGATTCACGCGCGTATCTTTATCATGGACATACACTCAGTCAGCTGACGCGGGATCATTCCATGGTGCAGGAGCTGGTGGAGCAAGGGGCAATCACGGAACAGGAAGCTGCTACCCATCCGCGCAAAAATCTGATCACAAGGGCGCTGGGCGTAGGGGCAGAGGTCTTGACGGATTGTAATTCCATTCCGGTTCGACCGGGTGACATTCTTTTGCTGTGCTCAGACGGCCTGAGTAATTTCGTCACGATTGATCAAATGGAGTCCATCTTGGAAAAAGATGATTTCTTTACTGCTGCAGATCGTATGGTGGACGCCGCCCTGGAAGCGGGCGGACTGGACAACATTACGGTTTTACTTGTAGAAGTGGAGGCTGCGGAGAAATAATATGGATAATTTAATCAACCAGCGGCTGGATGGCCGTTATCTGATTGAACAACTGTTGGGGTCTGGCGGAATGGCCAATGTTTACAAAGGCCATGATACGCAGACAGGGCGTACAGTAGCGATCAAGGTTTTGCGGGAAGAATTTTTGGAGAACACAGACCTTGTTCGTCGTTTTAAAAATGAATCAAAAGCAATTTCTGTGTTGGATCATCCCAATATCGTCAAGGTGTACGATGTAAACATGACGGGCAATTTGCAGTACATTGTCATGGAGTACATCGACGGAATCACCCTGAAAGAATATATGGAGTATCGCGCGCAGCCCCTCACATATAAAGAAACGCTGCATTTTGTGACGCAGGTGCTTTTGGCACTGCATCATGCCCATGAAAAGGGCATCGTTCACCGCGATGTAAAGCCCCAGAACATTATGCTCCTTTCCAACGGCTCTATCAAAGTGATGGATTTTGGAATCGCACGCTTTTCACGCAGCGAGAGCCAAACCATGACAGACAAAGCCATTGGTTCGGTCCACTATATCAGTCCGGAGCAGGCACGCGGCGATACCACAGATGCTAAGGCGGATATTTATTCTGTCGGCATTATGATGTACGAAATGCTGTCCGGAAAGCTTCCCTTCGATTCGGACAGTCCTGTTTCTGTGGCAATCAAACAAATTTCCGATACGCCTACGCCTTTGCGCCAGTTGAATGCCGCAGTGCCGGAGGCGCTGGAAGCAATTACCAATCGCGCGATGGCCAAAGACCCGCGGGATCGGTATCCTTCAGCGCGCGCCATGCTGGCGGATTTGGAAGAATTCAAGCGTAACCCGAGTGTGAAGTTTGAATACCAATATCTCAATGATCCGGAACCGACACGTTATGTGGATAAAGTGGTGAGTAAAACGACTTCAAAACAACCTGCCAGAACACCGAATCGGAGAAAAGCTCCGGCGAAAAAGGCCGGCTTTGTCAGTGCGCTTTCCGGCAGCGGAAATTGGCGGATGGCGCTTCCGATTTTGGCCGGTGTGGCGGCCGCATTTGCCATCGGTGCGATCATTCTTGTTATTGTGATTTTCAAGAGTGCGCCGAATCAGCTTTTTACACGCTATAATGATGTGGACTTGCCCAACTTCACGAATATGAACGTGGATGACATCATAAATAATAGTCAGTATCCTTTCCGTTTTGAAGTGGAAGAGGAATACAACAGCGAAAAGGAAGCGGGGATTGTTTACGACCAGTCGCCCAAGGCGCCCAAAAAGGTCAAGGAAAACTCTGTGGTTACGCTGCGCGTCAGCAAAGGCGTGCAGATGCTGACCGTGCCGGATGTAGTCGGCATGACGCAGGAAGAGGCACAGAAGACTTTGAAAGAGGCCGGATTTAGCGTGCGGGTGAAAAAGCAGGAGAGCACCGATGTTGCGGAGGGCATTGTACTGAATACTGATCCGGTGGCCAATACCGAATATGAGAGCGGCCAGATGGTCGAAGTCGTGGTCAGCCGTGAGCACGTGGATACAGACGCGCTGGTCCCCAGCATTCTCAATATGGATGTGGAAACGGCTCAGAAAACGCTTGAGGCCGCGGGCCTGACGTTGGGAACCGCCAATGAAGTGGAAAATGAAGCGCCGGCCGGAACTATTATTTCGCAGACGCCGGAAGCCGGTTCAACACTGAAGAAGAACAAGGCAGTGCATTATACGGTTTCTACCGGAATTCAGAATCGCAATCGTACCATCACGCTTCAGTTCTTGGATACCAATGACGGCGGAACTTGGACATGTACGCTGGATGACGGACAGAGCGCGCCGGCTTATTCTACCCGCGGCGTAGCAGGCAGCAGTGCCGTTGTGTTCTCGTCTTCCGGAGTGCGTACGCTTGTGATTACAGGACCCATTCCGGGCTGGAGTGATACCATCACGGTTGACTTTACCGAGAATGGTGGCGACGTTGTCGTTGGCCCATACGGTGGCAGTGCGACTCCCGGTGGTGATGTTCCGTCTTCCAGTTCGACGGTTGTGCCGTCTTCTTCATCCACACCGGCAGAAGGTGCGGGAGGCTGATTGTGCGGCCCAAAAGCATCAATGAAAAGTGGAGGTCATATCGTTCGTAATGGAACATGAAAAGGAAATCTTCAACGATCCAATTGTCAGGGAAGAAAGCGGATCGGCAGAGGGTAAGGAAAAATCTGTTTCGCCAGCCAGAAGAAAGAAACAGCGAAAACAAGGGGGACGGCCGCGGAAAAACAACCAGGCACCGCGGCCTCGCCCCCGAAAATTGGAACAGGCAGCGATTGAGATTTCTGACGAATCTGTTGTGCCGGAACCAGTGGAGAAAGAGCCGGCAGTACCGGTTGAACCGGACAGGGAGGCGGAGCAAGCAGAAGATACTTCTGTGAGTATGAGCGAACCGGCGGCTGAGAAAGACGTAGTTGCTGAGGAACCGGTGACGACGGAAGCGCCGGAGGAGCCAGCGGAAGAGGAGCCGGTCGTTGAGCAGATGCCGGTTGCAGAAGAAACAGCGGCCGAATCTTTGGACACTGCAGAGGAAGAGGCAGAGCAGGAATTTGTGCCCCTGCAGAATGAGCAGGTGGACGATGAAGTTCCGCAGCCGTCTATTGAGCCGGAAAAGACTTCACAGACACTGCAAGAGCCGGCTTCGAAACAGGTGTGCGGTGAAGATGACGAAGATGCCGTGAAGAAAAAACACCATTTTGCGTTTTATATGGGCTGGTTTACGCTGGTCTTTACACTGTGCAGCATCCTTTTAATCGCGGCGCTTTTCCTGTTTTCCGGCAACCCTTTGTTTACGACGGCCGACGATGTGGAGCTGCCCAATTTCACGCAGATGACACGTGAGGAAGTGGAAAGCAACCCTGCCTATGCCAGTTTTAAGCTTCAGTTTGAAGAAGAGTATAATTCCGAGGTGGAAGAGGGAGTGATTTACGATCAGTCCCCGAAACCGCCCAAAAAGGTCAAAGAAAATTCGGTGATTACCTTGCGTGTAAGCAAGGGTACTGAATATGTAGAAATTCCGGATGTGTCCGGATGGAAACGGGAAACGGCGCGGGAAAAATTGAAGGAGCTGGGCGTCGAAGTTTTGATTCGGTATGAGGAAAGCGAAGAAGATGATCCGGATACAGTCCTACGGACCGACCCGGTGGCGGGCGAAACCGTGCAGACAGGAACAACGGTTTCCCTTTATGTAAGCCAGGCGGATCAATCGAAGAGTTCGAATGTTCCGAACTGCGTCGGAAAAACACAGTCGGAAGCAAACAATCTTTTGCTTCCACTGAAGTTGAAGGTCAAAGTAGTAACACGGGACAGCTCTTCTCCGAAAGGAACCGTGCTGAGCCAGTCGCCGCAGCCCGGAATTCTTTTGCAGGCTGGAGACACGGTGACGCTCTATGTTTCTTCCGGTGAGCCGGAAGTGCCGGATGTGACAGAGACCGGACATGTTCATTCCTGGTCACCGCCCGATGAAAACGGCTATCAGTTCTGTTATGTATGCCTGCAGACAAGAAAGGCACCGGAATGATTTTAGAAAATTATATTGTAAAAGGCATCGGCGGTTTTTATTATGTTCACACCAGCGAAGGCGTGGTGGAGTGCAAACCCAAAGGAATTTTTCGCAAGAAAAAAATTACCCCGGTGGCAGGGGATTGTGTGCGCCTTGAAAAACAGGCAGACGCATGGGTTATTTCAGAGATTTTGCCCCGAAAAAACGTGTTTGTCAGACCGCCGATTGCCAATGTGGATCAGTTTTTCATTGTGGCCAGCACGGTGCAGCCGGTGCCGAGCACACTGGTGATTGACAAATTGACTGCGATTGCAGTGGACCGGAATGTGCAACCGATCCTTTTGATTACAAAATCGGATCTGGAGAGTGCCAGCGGTTTGGCAAGCTGTTATGAACATTCCCAAATTCCGGTTTTGTGCGTCAATGCGATGGATGGAACCGGAATGGATGCTTTGCGAGAGATGCTTTCCGGAAAGCTCAGTGTGTTCTGCGGCAATTCCGGGGTAGGTAAGTCTACATTGCTCAGCGCACTTTTGCCGGATCATTCTTTGGAAACAGGTGAAATCAGCCGGAAACTCGGTCGGGGGCGTCACACGACGCGGGAAGTTCAGCTTTACGAGTGTTGCGATGGCCTGGTGGCAGATACGCCGGGATTTGCCAGCTTGGATATGGAGCGGGCTGCCGCGATTCCGAAAGAGAATCTGCAGTTTGCATTTCCGGATATTGCCCGCTATTTTGGAGAATGCCAGTTTACAGGGTGTTCGCATCTGGTTGAAAAAGGGTGTGCCGTACGCCGTGCATTGGAGCAGGGCGAATTGGATAAAACCCGTTATGAGAGTTACGTTGCGCTTTATCAGGAAGCGAAGCAACGGGATGACTGGCAGAGGTGAGCGGTGCTCACCTCTGCTTTTTCAGGAGAGGATGTTTATGAAACGCTGTGTGATTTTTGCAGCCTTGCCGGTTTCCGCTGCACTGCATGAGTGGTGGGACAATGCGGATTATGTGATTGCCGCAGATGCAGGATACGAGAGTGCCCGGGCTTTGGGCGTCAAGACGGACCTGCTTTTGGGAGATTATGACAGTGCGCCAGCACCGGAACTGGATGCTTGCACAGTACGTCTCCCGGCGGAGAAAGACGATACAGATACCTATTATGCAGTGCGCAAAGCGCTGGAGATCGGCTTTGAAGAAGTGGTGATTCTGGGCGGAATCGGCGGGAGATTTGACCATACGATGGCCAACCTGCAAACGCTTTTCTATTTGGCCCAATCCGGTGTAAAAGGATTTCTGGTGGATGAGACGACAGAGGTGACAGTTCTGCTTCCGGGAACATATGAGTTTGCAAAGAGAGAGGACGTCTATGTTTCGCTCTTTACGGCGGAAAAGGAGACCGGTGGTGTTACACTGCGCGGACTGAAGTATCCACTTACCGATGCCACGCTGACCAATGCTTTTCCGGTGGGAGTCAGCAACGAATTTGTGGACGAGAAAGCAATGATCTCTTTCGAAAAAGGTTCTTTATATTTGATGTTCTGCCATATGTAAAAGGAGGAACATTTTTCTCTGCATTTGTATAGAATGGCATAATCCATTGCAGAGGGAGGAATTGGGCAATGAAAGTAGTTGTGTGGAAAAGTCCCAAATGTCTGGCGGGTATTTTGAAGGCGCTTTTTAAAGTGAAATAAATTCAATCGTTTGCTATGGAGAAATCCGGGTATGCGGGTAAAATCGCATATCCGGATTTCTTTTTTCATATTGTGGCACGTCCGTGAATATAGATTAGCTAGAACAGCGAAAGGGGCGACAGGACGTATGGAGTTGAAATCGTATCAAGACACTGTGATGACTTCGCAGAATATATGCGAGACAAAGCTGGAACTTCCGGTGGAAACGGAAATCTTGATCCCGGATTATCTGCCGCAAGTCTTTAAAATTGTGAAGTGCTTTGTGTATCCGGTTGTTTTGCAAAAACAGGTAATGGCAGGCAGGTTGACGGCAGAAGGATATTTGCGCTGTATTGTATACTATCAGGGCGATGGAGAAGAGGGGCTGTGTCAAACAGAGCAGAAGATCCCCTTTACAAAACAGGTGGAGCTGCGGGAAACTGCCAATGTTGCTCCTGTCATTCAGATTTCAGGAGAACCGGAATATCTGAATTGTCGCGCTGTCAGCGGACGCCGCGTGGATGTGCGCGGCGCGTACGCATTAAATATCACTGCCTGCGCACAGGAAGAGAATGAGATCATTACCGCACTGGCAGGCGGCGGAATTGAGCAGAAAACCTGCGAACTGGCCGGGATTGCCAATGTGGGAATTCAGGAAAAGCTGATTACTGCAGAAGAAGACATTTCTTTTGAAAAAATGCCTGTGATGATTCTTTCCACACGGTGCGAAAGCGAAATTTCCGAAGTGAAGCTGCTGACGGGAAAAGCGGTCGTGAAAGGAACGTTATCGACGGAGATTGTGTACCGAGCCGCTCCGGGGGCGGAATTCATTCATGAGAAAAAGCAGGCCCCCTTCAATACGGTGATGGATGTGGACGGCGCAAGTGAGAACTGCAAGGCCTTCGTATTAGTGGAGCCCACAGGCTGTACGATTACTGCCGGCCCGGAAGAGTCACCCGAACAAAACCTGCTTTCCATTACGGCGTTGGTTCAGGTGCGGGTGTATCGGGAGATTCAACAGATTGCTGTCTGTGATGCTTTTTCCACGCAGGATGAGATTGAAATGAACAGAGGCGAACGTTCCATGGAGTTTGTTCTGGATGAAATCGACAGCGCCTTTGAATTGGGAACATCCGGTGCACTTCCGGATGAGCATGCCCAAGTTCTGGAAGCCTGGGCAACACCACTCTCTCTGGACATTGTGGAGCAGGATGCGGGCAGTGTGCTGCGCTGCCGGGCGATGCTGCATTTACTGTGTAAAAATGCCTTGGGTGAACTGGACTGTTATGACAAAATCTGCGAGGAACTTCTTCCGGGAATCTATCCGGAAGCCTCACAGAATATGATGGTGCAATATGAACTTTCTGCCCAGGATACAACAGCACGCCAGGCCGGAACAGAAACAGAAGCACATGCTGCGGTCCATGTGAAAGCATTGGTGACGGGGTTCCGAAAAACAGATGTGCTGCAGGACGTGCGCTCTACGGGCCCCAGAGAGCGAAAAGACGGGGACATTGCATTGCGTATCTATTTTGCACAGCCGGGAGAGGATCTCTTTGACATTGCAAAGAGATATGCGGCTTCTCCACAGGCAATTGCAACGGCCAATCAAGTATCGGATGGCCCATTGACAGAGGCCTGCAAATTGCTGATCCCGTCATCACTGTAAGGAGGGGAAAAGGAGATGTTTCATTCGGATATTTACATGGATATCGCTCAACGGACGGGTGGAGACATTTACATTGGTGTGGTGGGGCCCGTGCGCACCGGTAAAAGCACGTTCATCAAACGGTTTATGGAGTTGATGGTGCTGCCGGAAATTCAAAACGACGCGTTTGCGCAGCGGGCAAGAGACGAACTCCCTCAGTCGGCAGCCGGCCGAACGATTATGACGACCGAGCCCAAATTTGTTCCGGAACAGGCGGTGTCTATTGACCTTGACAACGGCGTGACCTTCCGAACCCGCTTGATCGATTGTGTAGGATATATGGTTGCAGGCGCCATGGGCCATGAGGAAGATGAGAAGCCGCGCATGGTAAAAAGTCCCTGGTTTGAAGAGGAAGTACCTTTTGATGTGGCTGCAGAGACAGGGACGAGAAAGGTAATTTGCGAGCATTCCACCATCGGCCTGGTGATTACTACAGACGGAACGATCAGCGATATTCCCAGAGCGGAATATGAGCAAGCGGAACAGCGGGTGATTGCAGAGCTGGATGCAATTCAAAAGCCCTATGTGATCCTGTTGAACTGCGTGGCTCCGGAATCACCGGAAAGCAGGGATTTGGCTGCAGCCATGAGCGCTAAATACGGGCGCCCGGTTTTGCCGGTGAGCTGTGTGGATCTGACAGTGGAAGATATCACGGAGATTTTGAAACAGGTGCTGTTTGAGTTTCCCATGAAAGAGATCGCGTTTGCAATGCCCCGTTGGGTGACAGCGTTGGAGCCGGGTCATTGGCTTCAGGATTCCGTCTATAAAGCGGTTCAGCAGTACGCAGAGGGAATCTCTATCATGAAGGATGCGATTCAGCCGGGAAATCCGGTTCAATGCGAATACATCAAGGGCGGGCATCTGCGTTCTCTGGATATGGGCACCGGCTGTGTAGTCATGGAGCTCAATCTGCAGGAGGATATCTTTTACAAAATCCTTAGCGAAGAAACCGGTTTGGATGTGTTTGATGAAGCAAGCCTGATGCCCTGTATTGTCAATCTGGCGAATATTCGTCGCAAGTATGAAAAAATCGAAAGTGCGCTGGAAGAAGTCAATGCGACGGGATACGGGATTGTACTGCCGTCCATGGATGAATTGCGGCTGGAGGAGCCAGAGATTATGCGGCAGGGGGGACGCTACGGCGTGCGCCTGCGCGCAAGCGCACCGTCTATTCACATGATGCGGGCGGATATCGCCACAGAGGTGGCGCCCATTGTGGGTACGGAAAAGCAGTCAGAAGAGCTGGTGACCAGTCTTTTATCTGATTTTGAAGCCGAGCCTTTGAAAATCTGGCAGAGCAATATCTTTGGAAAAAGCCTGCATGAGCTGGTCAATGAAGGGTTGCAGAACAAGCTGCTCAACATGCCTCCGGAAGCCAGGCAGCGCATTCAGCAAACATTGGAGCGCGTGATCAACGAAGGCTGTTCGGGCCTGATCTGCATCATTCTCTGACGCTTGACAAACCGAAGCGAACACAGTATTCTTATATACATAAATGCTGTGAAAAAGAGGTTGCTTTTGCATCGGTGCCTTTACAAGAGAGCCGGGCGGGTGGAAACCGGCAGACACGCGAAAGCATGGTCGCTTTGGAGCAGAAACGGTGAACTTTGCACAGCCGTTTTCGTATCTCTGCGTTAAAGGGTTTGAGTGGGCTTATACAAAGCCAAAATGGGTGGTACCGCGGTTTTCAGCCGTCCCATGTGATTTTTCACATGGGACGGCTTTTATTTTTAAAAAGGGGGCATGGCATGCAGCAGAAGGAGCGGTTTGGCTGGCTGGACATTATGAAACTGATCGGCGTCTATTTCGTTTACCTCGCGCACACAGACGGAATGGGACGTTTTGGCATATTGGCGCAGAATACTGCACTGGGGATTTTATTCTTTGCATCCGGCTTTTCTGCCGGCAGAAGAAAGGACAAGCCCTTGGGCGCGTTTGTGGCAGAAAAAGCCAAACGAATCTTGATTCCCTATTTTGCGTTCAGTTTTTTGGCACTGGCGCTGAAAGCCTTCGTGCTGGAGCTTCCCCAAGGGGAAATCATTGATATTGTACGTCGGATTTTCCGCGCAATGCGAAACGACGTGGCGTTTCCGGCTTTGTGGTTCTTGCCGTGCCTGTTCCTGATGAGCATTTATTATCAGGTTTTGATGAAGTGGATTCGAAAAAAGCCGCTGCTGCTTGCGGCAAGCCTTTTGATTTCGTGCCTGGTCAAGTTTACCAACGAAGGACCGTATCTGCCTTGGGGCATCGAACTGGCGGGCCGTTTTCTGATTTATTATTCTTTGGGCGACTGTGCCAGCGTGTGCTATCAAAAATGGAGGCAGACCAGTCCGCGTCTTTGGCTGAAAATTCTTCTCGGCGGATTGACACTAGTCAATTTTTATGTTTTCTATACGGATTTCTACTTTGGAAGAGGGTATTTCCCGAGTCTGTTCGGAATAGAAGAGATGAGTTTCAATCTGTCTGCGGTCATGACGTTTTTACTGGAGATCAATGGGATCTGGTGTGCCATGGCGGTTGCGCTGGTGCTTCAGGCAGTGCCGGGCCTGTGCCGGGCCGGACGGCATACTCTGGCGTTCTGCGGTGCGGAGAGCATCGTGAAGTTGCTGGTTCCGCTGGCGTTTGAGGCGCTGGGCTTTTCGCTTACCGAAACAGGCGGCGCGGCAATGCTTTTGCAGGAAGTGTTTATGATGCTTGCTGCGTATTATCTGATTGCTTTGCCTGCATCACGGTATTTCCCGTGGATGCTTGGAACTTTTGAAACCAAGAGGAAGGATGAGAGGACATCAGTATGAGACAGCTTGATAAAATCTATGATCCGGGTTCTGTGGAAGATCGTCTGTATTCCAAATGGGTGGACAGCGGTTATTTCCACACCCAGCGTGATCCCGAAAAGAAACCGTATACCATTGTAATGCCGCCGCCCAACATTACAGGACAGCTGCATATGGGGCACGCGATGGACGAGACTTGGCAGGATATTCTGATTCGTTACAAACGGATGCAGGGATATGCCGCGCTGTGGGTGCCCGGTACCGACCATGCGTCGATTGCCACAGAAGCGAAAATCGTGGCGAAAATGAAAGAAGAAGGCCTGACCAAGCAGGACCTCGGCCGCGAAAAGTTTTTGGAGCGCGCCTGGGACTGGAAAAAGCAGTATGGCGGACGCATTGTGGAACAGTTGAAGAAACTCGGATGTTCCTGCGACTGGAAGCGGGAACGCTTTACGATGGATGAAGGTTGCTCACGTGCGGTTCTGAAGGTCTTTAAAAAGCTGTACGACGAGGGCCTGATTTATCGCGGAGAGCGCATTATCAACTGGTGCCCGCACTGCAAGACCTCCATTTCGGATGCAGAGGTGGAGTATGAAGATCAGCAGAGCTTTTTCTGGCATCTGAAATATCCGATTGTGGGAACCGACGAGTACTTGGAACTGGCGACCACGCGCCCGGAGACGATGCTGGGTGATACTGCGGTGGCGGTGCATCCCGATGACGAACGCTACCGCCATCTGCATGGCAAAAAGGTTATTTTGCCGTTGGTCAACAAGGAAATCCCCATTGTTTGCGATGAATACGTAGATATGGAATTTGGAACAGGCGTTGTAAAAATTACGCCTGCACACGACCCGAACGACTTTGAAGTGGGCCGTCGGCATAATCTGCCGATCATTAAGGTGTTGACGGATGACGCGCATATGACCGATGATTGCGGAAAATATGCCGGAATGGATCGTTATGAGGCACGTAAGGCCATCGTAGCCGATTTGGAAGCGGGCGGTTATCTGGCGTCCATTGAGCCGCATCCCCATAACGTGGGAACGTGCTATCGCTGCGGAACCACGGTGGAGCCCATGGTGTCCAAGCAGTGGTTTGTGAAGATGGTGCCTCTGGCAGGTCCTGCAATCGAAGCAGTGCGGGATGGTCGCATCAAATTTGTGCCCGAGCGTTTTGACAAGAACTATTATTTCTGGATGGAGAATACCCGTGACTGGTGCATCAGCCGTCAGCTGTGGTGGGGCCATCGGATTCCGGCCTACTACTGCGATGACTGCGGGGAAATCACGGTTTCTGCGGAACCGCTGACAGTCTGCCCGAAGTGCGGCAAGCCGGTTCATCAGGATGAAGATACGCTGGACACCTGGTTCTCTTCCGCACTGTGGCCGTTTTCCACCCTGGGGTGGCCGGAAGAAACGGAAGATTTGAAATATTTCTATCCGACCAATACACTGGTCACCGGATACGACATTATTACGTTCTGGGTCAGCCGCATGATTTTCTCCGGATTGACGTATACCGATCAGGTTCCGTTCAATACGGTCCTCATTCACGGCCTTGTTCGTGATGCGCAGGGACGAAAAATGTCCAAAAGTCTGGGCAACGGCATTGATCCGCTGGAGGTCATCAAAGATTACGGCGCAGATGCATTGCGTCTGACGCTGGTGCTTGGCTCCACTCCGGGCAACGATATGCGGTTCTCGGACGAAAAGGTGAAAGCGAGCCGCAACTTCGCCAATAAGCTTTGGAATGCTGCGCGCTTTGTAATGATGAATCTGCCCGAAGATTTCCAGCCGGGTGATCCCGCTACGCTGACCATGGCGGACAAATGGATCTTGTCCCGCTTTAATACGCTGGTCAAAAACGTGTCGGAAAATCTGGATAAGTTTGAACTGGGTCTCGCAGCTCAAAAAGTGCAGGATTTCATTTGGGATGTTTATTGCGATTGGTACATCGAGATCGCCAAGCTGCGCTTGAACTCGGAAGACGAGCAGGAGGCAGATTCCGCACGCAAATTGCTCGTGAGCATTCTGGTAGGGGCTTTGAAGCTGCTGCATCCGTTTATGCCCTTTATCACAGAAGAGATTTATACAGCGCTGCCTGGCACCGGGGAAACTCTGGTGACAGAGAGCTGGCCGGTGTACGATGAGGCGCAGTGCTATGCGGCTGAGGAACAGAGCTTTGAAAAAGTGATGGATTTGATCAAGGCGGTTCGCGCAGTGCGCAATGATATGGGCGTGCACCCCACAAAGCGTACGACGATGATCATCGAAACGACGGATGCGGCTCCTTTTGAAGCAGGAAAGAGCTATCTTGCAAAATTCGCTTTTGCAAACGAAGTCCACTTTACGCCTGCGTATGAGGGTGAGACCAAAGGTGTCGTTCAGGTCGTTACACATGCCGCACGTGCGTTTATTCCCATGATGGAACTGATTGACCGCGAGAAAGAGCTGGCGCGTTTGAATAAGGAAAAGGCGCAGTGTGAAAAAGATCTGGCTTCTCTCCAGGCGAAACTGTCCAATGAGGGATTTGTCAGCAAGGCTCCTGAAAAAGTGGTCAACGACATCCGTGCAAAACATGCTGCCGCTGTGGACAAGCTGGCAAAAATTGAAGAGTCTTTGAAGGCTTTGGCGTAAAAAGAAGAAAGGGCAGTCCCTCTGGCTGCCCTTTCCGGCTTTGCGCTCGCAGGAGGGTATAAGATGGATTATTTACAGGCGGTGGAATGGGTGCATGGGCTCCCGCGGATTGCAGGACATTGCGGAGTAGAAAATACCGGACTTCTTCTGGAAAAACTGGGCCATCCGGAAAAAGATTTGCGCTTTATTCATGTGGCAGGAACCAACGGGAAGGGCAGTGTTACAGTGATGCTGGCCAGTGTTTTAAAAGAAGCAGGGTATAAAGTGGGCTGCAATATCAGTCCCTATGTTTTGGACTTTCGGGAGCGCTTTCTGCTCAATGGCGAAATGATCCCAGAAGAAGTTCTGGCGCGGCATCTGACCCGGGTTCGTGAAGCAATGGAAGAACTGCAGGCAGAGGGCTGGGACAGCATCGTGGAGTTTGATGCGGTCACCACGGCAGCTCTTTTGTGGTATGCGGAAGAGAAGTGCGATATTGTCTGCCTGGAGACAGGTTTGGGCGGTCGTCTGGATTCCACCAATGCGGTTCAAAATACGCTGGTGGCGTGCATTACGGCAATTGGAAAAGACCACACGGAATTGCTGGGAGATACCTACGAAAAAATTGCCTTTGAAAAGTGCGGCATTTTAAAAAATCATTGCGCAGTGGTCGTTTATCCGGTTCAGCCGCAAGAGGCGATGGATGAAATTGTGGTCCGGGCGCAAAGGGCGAATTGCTCGCAAATGGTTGTGCCGGAATTGCAGGATTTTTATTTCTACAAAGGGCGTCCTTTTGAAAATCGGATTAACTACGGCGGATATGACTTGCAGATACCGTTCCCGGGAAAACACCAGGCTTACAATGCATCGGTAGTGGTGGAAGCGGCAATAGCCCTTACAGACAAAGGGCTGGATGTTCCAGATGATGCGATAATCGAGGGAATCAGAAAGGCGCGGTTCCCCGCCAGAATTGAGATTCTGGCGCAAAACCCGTTGATCATTCTTGATGGCGCGCATAATGTGGACGGGGCAAAGGCTTTGGCGGATACGCTTCATACTGCGAAGGTGCAGGATCTGACAGCTGTGATAGGCATTCTGGATGGAAAAGGTGCAGATCAGATGCTGCAGATTTTGAGCCCGTATATTCGAAAGCTGTATACGGTTACTCCCGACAGTCCCAGAGCGATTACAGCGCAGCAGCTGGCAGAGATTGCTCGAAGGTTCTATTCAGATGTGACGCCGGTTTCTACGGTGCCGCAGGCTTTACAGATGGCGCGGTCGGAAATGGAGAATGGTCTGCTGGTATGCGGAAGCCTTTATCTTGCTTCGGAAGCAAGAAAAGTTTTTGTGCGCTGAACGACGCTTTTTAACAAAAAATATAAGGCATATTGCGTATGCTTAATGCATAGGCGATATGCCTTTTTCTTTTGTCAAAGGAGCTTTGTATTATGACACAGGTAATCATCTGCGAAGACGGCGAAAACATGACGGCGCTGCTGTCTGGAGAGATTGACCATCACTGGGCTGCCATTTTGCGTGAGCAGATCGACGAACGGGTGCGGGCGGCATCCCCGAAGACTTTGACCCTGGATTTTTCGGGCGTGACTTTTATGGATTCTTCAGGAATCGGTCTGATTTTAGGACGTCATCGCTTGATTAATTCTCTGGGCGGCATCGTAGTTGTTCAAAAAGCACCCCGAGAGATTCAGCGAATGCTTTCACTCGCGGGAATCGAATCAAAAGAATGAGAGGTACAGGGATATGAAACCAATCAATACTGTAAAATTTACTTTCCCGAGCCGTAGCGTCAATGAGGGGTTTGCGCGCAGCGCGGTAGCTGCTTTTGCTGCACAGGCCGACCCTACACTGGATCAGCTGGCAGATATCAAAACGGCTGTTTCGGAGGCTGTGACCAATTGTATCGTTCACGCCTATCGCGACACCATTGGGCTGATCACCGTGACGGTCTCTTTTTATGAAGAAAATGAACTGCGCATTATTGTTGCGGATAAAGGGTGCGGTATTGAAGATGTGCAGCAGGCAATGCAGCCGTTGTTTACCACAGGCGGAGAGGAGCGTGCCGGGCTTGGATTTGCAGTTATGGAAAGTTTTATGGATCAAATCAAAGTGAGTTCAAAACCGGGCAGAGGAACGCGTGTAACGTTGGTGAAAAAACTGGGCTCCCGCTAAAAAGGTACATAACTAGGGAAAGCGGGGATTCTATGCCAGTTACAGTTGGAACACGGGCGGAGTTTATTGAAAACAATCTTGGATTGGTGCATTCCTGTGCAGGGCGTTTTAAGGGGCGCGGTATTGAGTACGATGATTTGTACGCGGCCGGATGCATGGGGCTGATTAAGGCATATGACGGTTTTGACGAGAGCAGAGGACTTTGTTTTTCTACGTATGCTGTGCCAGTTATTCTGGGGGAGATCAAAAAGCTGTTTCGAGATGGCGGTTCAGTAAAAGTCAGCCGTTCTTTGAAAGAATTGGGGATTAAAGTAAATGCCGTTCGCGAAAAGTGTTTGAAGCAAACCGGGCAGGAACCGACAGTATCAGAAATTGCAAAACGATTGGATGTCACACCGGAACAAGTGGCAGATGCCATGAGTGCCTCTCTGCCGGCGCTTTCTCTTACACCCGTAACAGATGAGGACGGTAATAAAGAGTTTGACATTCCGCAAGAGAGCTGTGAGGAAGTGCTGACAGACAAACTCAGTTTAAAGAGTGTGTTAAACACACTTACAAAGGAAGAAAGAATGTTGATCTACCTTCGCTTTTTCCAAAACAAAACCCAAAGCGAAACGGCAAAAGTACTTGGCACAACACAGGTGCAAATCTCACGAAGAGAACGAAAACTTCTGCAGAGAATGCGCGAAAAACTTTTAGAATAAATTTAAAAATTCATATTGACATTCTTCGACAACGGTGGTAATATATAAAAACCGTCACAGATGTAGACGGGTACGAAAGAGCGAAAAGCCGACCGAAAAGAGCACGAAAAAAGTTCTTGACAAAAGGGCAAGAGAGTGCTAAAATAGGAAAGCTGCTCCGAAGAGACGGCTCAAAAAAATATCGAAAAAAGTTCTTGACAAACGGAACTGAATGAGATATAATAAATGAGCTGTCCGAGAGGACGCTAAGGACCTTGAAAATTAAACAATATCAAGAAGCTTAACGGAACCCTAGAACGTGAAAAACGTTCACAAAAAACATTTCCTTTAAGTAATTTAGGACGCAAGCGATTGCGGACTGGATGCTAAGATTTAGATTCAGCATTAAGCTGGTTTAAATACCATTTAATGAAGAGTTTGATCCTGGCTCAGGACGAACGCTGGCGGCGCGCCTAACACATGCAAGTCGAACGGAGCTATTTCGATAGATCTCTTCGGAGTGACATTGGCTTAGCTTAGTGGCGAACGGGTGAGTAACACGTGAGGAACCTGCCTTTCAGAGGGGGACAACAGTTGGAAACGACTGCTAATACCGCATAAGACCACGATACGGCATCGTATTGAGGTCAAAGGAGCAATCCGCTGAAAGATGGCCTCGCGTCCGATTAGCTAGATGGTGAGGTAACGGCCCACCATGGCGACGATCGGTAGCCGGACTGAGAGGTTGATCGGCCACATTGGGACTGAGACACGGCCCAGACTCCTACGGGAGGCAGCAGTGGGGAATATTGCACAATGGAGGAAACTCTGATGCAGCGACGCCGCGTGAGGGAAGAAGGTCTTCGGATTGTAAACCTCTGTTGTCAGGGACGATAATGACGGTACCTGACGAGGAAGCCACGGCTAACTACGTGCCAGCAGCCGCGGTAAAACGTAGGTGGCAAGCGTTGTCCGGAATTACTGGGTGTAAAGGGAGCGCAGGCGGATTTGCAAGTTGGAAGTGAAACTCATGGGCTCAACCCATGAACTGCTTTCAAAACTGCAGATCTTGAGTGGTGTAGAGGTAGGCGGAATTCCCGGTGTAGCGGTGGAATGCGTAGATATCGGGAGGAACACCAGTGGCGAAGGCGGCCTACTGGGCACTAACTGACGCTGAGGCTCGAAAGCATGGGTAGCAAACAGGATTAGATACCCTGGTAGTCCATGCTGTAAACGATGATTACTAGGTGTGGGTGGATTGACCCCATCCGTGCCGCAGTTAACACAATAAGTAATCCACCTGGGGAGTACGACCGCAAGGTTGAAACTCAAAGGAATTGACGGGGGCCCGCACAAGCAGTGGAGTATGTGGTTTAATTCGAAGCAACGCGAAGAACCTTACCAGGTCTTGACATCCGATGCATAGCTAAGAGATTAGTGAAGTCCTTCGGGACATCGAGACAGGTGGTGCATGGTTGTCGTCAGCTCGTGTCGTGAGATGTTGGGTTAAGTCCCGCAACGAGCGCAACCCTTATCGTTAGTTACTACGCAAGAGGACTCTAGCGAGACTGCCGTTGACAAAACGGAGGAAGGTGGGGATGACGTCAAATCATCATGCCCTTTATGACCTGGGCTACACACGTACTACAATGGCTATTAACAAAGAGAAGCGATACCGCGAGGTGGAGCAAACCTCACAAAAATAGTCTCAGTTCGGATCGCAGGCTGCAACCCGCCTGCGTGAAGCCGGAATTGCTAGTAATCGCGGATCAGCATGCCGCGGTGAATACGTTCCCGGGCCTTGTACACACCGCCCGTCACACCATGAGAGCCGGGGGGACCCGAAGTCGGTAGTCTAACCGCAAGGAGGACGCCGCCGAAGGTAAAACTGGTGATTGGGGTGAAGTCGTAACAAGGTAGCCGTATCGGAAGGTGCGGCTGGATCACCTCCTTTCTAAGGAGTCAGGCAGGATGTTCGGAAGAGCATTCTGGAACAGGGAAAGTTAAGCGGAAAGATATTGTTTAATTTTGAGGGCCCTTAAGGGAACTCAAGATAAAGAGCGTAACCGAACGCGAAAGCGTGGGGGTATAGCTCAGCTGGGAGAGCACCTGCTTTGCAAGCAGGGGGTCAGGAGTTCGAGCCTCCTTATCTCCACCAAAAATGGGCTCATAGCTCAGGTGGTTAGAGCGCGCGCCTGATAAGCGCGAGGTCGGTGGTTCGAGTCCACTTGAGCCCACCACTTCTTCTGAGAAGGAGAAGGAAGTTCAAACAGCGGAATGCACCTTGAAAACTGAACAAGAACTGCGAAGATTAGAGAAGACAAAAGATTGATAGAGAAATCTACAATTTCGAGAAAACTCTAGTTGGCAAATGGAAGAATCAAGACTGAGAAAACGGTCAAGCTAGAAAGGGCGCAGGGCGAATGCCTTGGCACTGGGAGCCGAAGAAAGACGTGGTAAGCTGCGAAAAGCTGCGGGGAGATGCAAACAATCTTTGATCCGCAGATTTCTGAATGGGGAAACCCACATGGAGTCATGTCCATGTAACATACACTGAATCCATAGGTGTATGTGGGGAACCGCCTGAACTGAAACATCTAAGTAGGGCGAGGAAGAGAAATCAACCGAGATTCCGTAAGTAGTGGCGAGCGAACGCGGAAGAGGCCAAACCGGTGGTAGAAATACTGCCGGGGTTATGGACTGCTTTTAGGACTTAATCTGTTACCTGAAGTGTGTGGGAAAGCACGCCAGAGAATGTGAGAGCCATGTAAGGGAAAACGGAGAGAGCTGCGCAGGATCCAGAGTACGGCCAGACACGTGAAACCTGGTCGGAAGTCGGGGGGACCACCCTCCAAGCCTAAATACTACCCAGTGACCGATAGCGTATAGTACTGTGAAGGAAAGGTGAAAAGCACCCCGGGAGGGGAGTGAAATAGAACCTGAAACCCTGTGCCTACAAGCACCGAGAGCACGTCAAAGTGTGATCGGGTACTTTTTGTAGAACGGTCCGGCGAGCGAATGTATGTAGCGAGGTTAAGGTGTTAAGCACTGGAGCCGCAGCGAGAGCGAGTCTGAATAGGGCGTTGAGTTGCATGCATTGGGCCCGAAACCGAGTGACCTACCCATGGTCAGGCTGAAGTGGAGGTAAAGCTCCATGGAGGGCCGAACCGACCTCCGTTGAAAAGGCGGCGGATGAACTGTGGGTAGCGGAGAAATTCCAATCGAACTCGGAGATAGCTGGTTCTCCCCGAAATAGTTTTAGGACTAGCCTCATGTTAGATTTCCGGAGGTAAAGCACTGAATGGCCTAGGGCCCGAGAGGGTACCGAAGCCTATCAAACTAAGAATGCCGGAAAATTGATGCATGGGAGTCAGACTGTGTGAGATAAGTCTCATAGTCAAAAGGGAAACAGCCCAGACCTACAGCTAAGGTCCCAAAGCAGGTTTAAGTGGAAAAGGATGTGGAGCTGCACAAACAGCCAGGATGTTGGCTTAGAAGCAGCCACTCATTTAAAGAGTGCGTAATAGCTCACTGGTCGAGTGGCTCTGCGCCGAAAATTCAACGGGGCTAAAATCTGCACCGAAGCTTAGGCAGCAGCAATGCTGGGTAGGGGAGCGTTGTGTACGAGGAGAAGCGGTAGCGCAAGCGGTCGTGGATTGTACACAAGTGAGAATGCCGGAATGAGTAGCGCGAATGATGTGAGAATCATCATGGCCGAAAGCCTCAGGTTTTTGGAGGAAGGTTCGTCCGCTCCAAGTTAGCCGGGAGCTAAGGTGAGGCCGAAAGGCGTAGCCGATGCACATACGGTAGAGATTCCGTAGCCACCGAAAGATTTAAGCAGGGGGACACTTTTGAAGTGTATGAGCCGGGTGTTGGTTCCCGGTCGAAAGCGAGCGAATGAGCGAAGTCGTGCATGGAGAGAGGCGAGAAAAGCCCTGTGTATATCTAAGGTGCCCGTACCGCAAACCGACACAGGTAGGTAGGAAGAAGATTCTAAGGCCAACGGGAGAAGGGTTGTTAAGGAACTCGGCAAGTTGACCCCGTAACTTCGGGAGAAGGGGTGCTCATGAAAGTGAGCCGCAGAGAATAGGCCCAAGCAACTGTTTAGCAAAAACACAGGTCTGTGCTAAATCGAAAGATGACGTATACGGGCTGACACCTGCCCGGTGCTGGAAGGTTAAGGGGACATGTGCAAGCATCGAACCGAAGCCCCAGTAAACGGCGGCCGTAACTATAACGGTCCTAAGGTAGCGAAATTCCTTGTCAGGTAAGTTCTGACCCGCACGAATGGTGTAATGATTTGGGCACTGTCTCAACAGCCCGCCCGGCGAAATTGTAGTACCGGTGAAGATGCCGGTTACCCGCGACAAGACGGAAAGACCCCATGGAGCTTTACTGTAGCCTAATATTGGGTTTCGGTATTACATGTACAGGATATGTGGGAGACTGGGAAGCAAGAGCGTCAGCTTTTGTGGAGTCGACCTTGGGATACCACACTTGTGATATTGGAATTCTAACCTGCAGCCCTGAATCGGGTTGGGGGACATTGTTAGGTGGGCAGTTTGACTGGGGCGGTCGCCTCCTAAAATGTAGCGGAGGCGTTCAAAGGTTGGCTCAGCTTGGACGGAAACCAAGCCAAAGAGTGCAAACGCAAAAGCCAGCCTAACTGCGAGACTGACGGGTCGAGCAGTAACGAAAGTTGGAGTTAGTGATCCGGTGGTATGTGAGTGGAAATGCCATCGCTCAACGGATAAAAGTTACCCTGGGGATAACAGGCTGATCTCCCCCAAGAGTCCACATCGACGGGGAGGTTTGGCACCTCGATGTCGGCTCATCGCATCCTGGGGCTGAATTCGGTCCCAAGGGTTTGGCTGTTCGCCAATTAAAGCGGTACGCGAGCTGGGTTCAGAACGTCGTGAGACAGTTCGGTCCCTATCTGTCGTGGGCGCAGGATATTTGATGGGATCTGTCCCTAGTACGAGAGGACCGGGATGGACGCACCTCTGGTGCACCAGTTGTCACGCCAGTGGCACAGCTGGGCAGCTATGTGCGGATCGGATAAACGCTGAAAGCATCTAAGCGTGAAGCCGGCCCAAAGATAAGATATCCCACTGAGTCAATCAGGTAAGACCCCTTGAAGACTACAAGGTTGATAGGCATGAAGTGTAAGCGTGGTGACACGTTCAGCTAGCATGTACTAATAGGTCGAGGGCTTGACCACATCTTAGATTGGTTCTGCATTTGCCAAAAGCAGTTGTTGTTCAGTTTTGAGGGTGAGTTCCTCAAGAGAGAAAAGAGAATACAAGGCTAGGCTAATAGCGTTGCTTTTAGTATTCATAGCCGGTGCCGATGACGCCAAGGTCCCACCTGTTCCCATTCCGAACACAGTAGTTAAGCTTGGTTGTGCCGAAGATACTTGGTTGGAGACGACCTGGAAAAATAGGTAGGTGCCGGCTCTTTTCTTTTATATGGCCCGTTGGTCAAGCGGTCAAGACGGCGGCCTCTCACGCCGCAAACGGGAGTTCGATTCTCCCACGGGTCACCATCATATTCCTCTTTAGCTCAGCCGGTAGAGCGGCGGACTGTTAATCCGTAGGTCGTTGGTTCGAGTCCAACAAGGGGAGCCAGGAGACATCCGGAACGTATTTTCGTTCCGGATGTCTTTTTTATTTCTATCTATGCTTTTACTCATTCCTCAGACACCTGCCAGATCGGCTTCTGGGGCAAGGTGCTGCGTTTATTTTACAGAATTTTGAATGTAATTTTTCTTCATTATGATAGATGCCACAAATGCATTTGTGGTATTCTGAATCCAAATGGATGGAGACAGGTGAGATATTATGCATATTACGCATTTGCATCCCGGCCTTAAATTGGATTTAGATAATGTTTACATACAAGTGGGAACTAAAAGCAACAGAACTTTTCATACAAAAGCACAGAAAGAAGCCAAGATTCGTGGAGGAAGTGTATTGGCCCTGGCAGGAGTTCTTCTTTTCTCACTGAGGGACGGCTCTTTCTCGTTTGTATGGCTGTTTGAACTTACTTCGATCATAATGCTACTTTGGGGATTGTGGCTCATCGTGAACACTTTAATAGAAATTTTATATTTTGAAGAATCTTGATTTTTTATAAAAAATAATACATCATAGCCTAAATGTGATATATTTATATGATGAATAATATTTTTTATTATAAATGCGAAACAACTTTTGCGCTATTGCCCAAAAAACAGCTGTTAATTTTGTGCGTTGTCCTACATTTTTAGGAATTAATTGACTTTTTTATTTAGGTTGATTATACTAACTTAGATGAAGGAAAAAACAGAAAAAGTAATCATACTTTTTCTGGCGAAATCAGGAAAGGAAGCGTTGAGCAATGAAGTTTTTTATTGATACCGCGAATGTTGAAGATATTCGCAAAGCCAATGACATGGGCGTTATTTGTGGCGTGACTACAAACCCCAGCCTGATTGCCAAAGAGGGCCGTGATTTTAATGAGGTTCTGAAAGAAATCACTTCGATTGTTGATGGACCGATCTCTGGCGAGGTCAAGGCTACGACGGTTGATGCTGAGGGCATGATTGCTGAGGGCCGTGAAATTGCAAAACTGCATCCCAACATGGTTGTTAAGATTCCTATGACGGTTGAAGGTCTGAAGGCTATTAAAGTTCTGAGCTCTGAAGGCATCAAAACGAACTGCACTCTGATTTTCTCCGCAAACCAGGCTTTGCTGGCAGCCCGTGCAGGCGCTACGTATGTTAGCCCCTTCCTGGGCCGTCTGGACGATATTTCTACTCCGGGCATTGATTTGATTCGTACCATTGCGGACATCTTTGATATCTATGGCTTTGAGACCGAAATTATCGCTGCTTCTGTGCGTAATCCGATTCATGTGACGGATTGTGCTCTGGCTGGTGCGGATATCGCTACGGTTCCCTACAAGGTCATCGAGCAGATGGTGAAGCATCCTCTGACTGATGCTGGCATTGAGAAGTTCCAGGCTGACTACAAAGCTGTTTTTGGCGAATAATTACTAGCATTTTGATCCCTCTGGTTTTTATACCAGAGGGATTTCTATTTTCCAAGAGTTAGCCAACAAGATGGAAATAAGTTGGTTCATCGCATGGAAAGTCGTTGTATATTTTTCAGTTTAAAAAAGAGGAGCGGTGAAATCGCTCCTCTTTTTTGTTGATCCGAAATTTGTTTTAAAATACCACTTTTCCCAATGCAGAAAGGATCAATTCAGACGCAAGGATGCCTGTTTTGTTACGAATATCCAAAATGGGATTCACTTCGACCATGTCCATCGAAAGCATTTTTCCGGTTTCGCTGATTGTTTCCACGGCCAAAAACGCTTCTCGAACGGTAAGGCCACTGTGCACGACCGTTCCGGTTCCGGGAGCAGCTTCCGGCGTGATTGCGTCAATGTCAAAGCTGAGATGGAAGCCAACTGTATCACGGCATGCAATATTGATAGCCTGCTCTATTACTTCACTCATACCAAGCTTATCGATTACATTGATGGGGAACACTGTGACGCCGGCTTTCTTCATGCGGATACGCTCTTCCGTATCAATATCGCGTCCACCGATCTGGACGCAGTGCTTGGGGTCAACAAAAACAGGACCTTGACCAAAATCGACCATCAAATTTGGACCCCAACCACATACGGCCGAAAAAGGCATTCCATGCATGTTTCCACTTTCTGTGCTGAATTCGTCATTCCAATCACCGTGAGCGTCAATCCAAATGATTCCAATTTGTTTGTAGTGTTTGGAGACAGCAGAAATGCTTCCCGCAGCAATACTGTGATCACCACCAAGAATGATGGGAAGCGCCCCGTTTTGAAGGCTTTCCATGGTCGAGAGATAGAGGCGCTGATTGATATCGACGACCTGTTGATAGTTGCGCAGTTTTTCCGAAGTTTCTCCGGAAGTTAAGCACAGGAGGTCCCCTTTATCTGTTAAATCATATCCAAGTGCGCGAATTCCCTCACAAACGCCGCCGTACCGTATGGCCGCAGGTCCCATGCTGACCCCTCGTTTTGAGGCTCCCAGATCCATCTGTACGCCGATCAATTCAATTTTTTTCTGCATGTTGTGTCACTCCTTTCTTAGGCTTGCGTTATGATGATTACTATACCACAGATAAGGTGTAATTTTCAAATCGTTGAAAAGAAAGGAGAGACTTGACAAATACTACAAACAGAGTATACTAATTATATACCCCCACCCCGTGGGGGTGGTGAGGTGAATGATGAAATGAAACAAAAATATGATGTGACAGGTATGACATGCTCTGCGTGCAGTGCGCACGTTGAAAAAGCAGCACGTGCAATTCCGGGAGTACGTGATGTTACGGTCAATTTGCTGACAAACAGCATGGTCATTGAGAGTGATACACAAATAGCAAACAGTGCGGTAATAGAAGCGGTATCTGCGGCAGGGTATGGCGCTATCCCGGTAGGAGAGACGAATGTACAGAAAAGGGAAAAAACGCCGCAGGGGAAAATTCAGCAGCAACTGGAAGAAATGAAAATGCGCCTTTTCATTTCGGCTGTTTTTTTGATTCCTTTGATGTATGTGTCAATGGGACATATGGTAGGGCTGCCACAATTTGGCTTTTTGATCGGTTATGAAAATTCAATTACCTTTGCAATGGTTCAGTTCCTTTTGACCTTACCGG
Source organism: Owariibacterium komagatae (assembly GCF_045865535.1). Lineage (GTDB taxonomy): Bacteria > Bacillota > Clostridia > Oscillospirales > Ruminococcaceae > Ruthenibacterium > Ruthenibacterium komagatae. The sequence continues at coordinate 419,099 of NZ_AP031406.1, read as the reverse complement.
TTGTGTATGTGAACCGGAAATATTATCAGGTAGGGTTTAAAACATTGTTTCATGGTGCTCCCAATATGGACAGCTTGATTGCAATTGGTTCGAGTGCGGCGTTGGTATACGGCGTTTTTGCAATTATGCGCATGGGATATGGGCTTGGCACAGATGACAGAGCTCTGGTTGAGCGTTACCATATGGACTTGTATTTTGAATCGGCTGCAATGATTTTGACGCTGATTACATTGGGCAAATACCTGGAGACGAAGAGCAAAGGTAAAACAGGACAGGCAATTGCACGCTTGATGGATCTTGCGCCCAAAACCGCTACTGTTGAGCGTGACGGAGTGGAACGGACCATTCCTGTAGAGCAACTTATGATCGGGGATATCGTTCTTGTAAAGCCGGGACAGAATGTTCCGGCAGACGGCGTCATTGTGGAGGGGAGTACCAGCGTAGATGAAGCCGCCATTACAGGAGAGAGCATTCCGATTGAAAAGACAGCAGGCAGCACGGTATTGTCTGCGACTTTAAATAAGACCGGCTTCTTTAAATTCCGGGCAACTAAGGTGGGGGATGATACCACTTTAGCACAGATCATTCGTTTGGTAGAAGATGCGAGCGCAAGCAAGGCACCAATTGCCAAGTTGGCCGATCGGATTGCAGGAATTTTTGTTCCGGTAGTTATATCGATCGCAGTACTGGCGGCGATTTTTTGGCTTTTGATGGGGCAAACAGCTGAGTTTTCAATTTCCGTTGGAATTGCAGTTCTGGTGGTTTCCTGTCCCTGCGCACTTGGACTTGCCACACCGGTTGCGATTATGGTGGGAACTGGAAAAGGTGCAGAGAATGGAATCCTGATTAAATCCGGAGAAGCTTTGCAAACGGCTCACAATATTCAGGAAGTTGTTTTGGATAAAACAGGAACGATTACAGAGGGAAAACCGGTTGTGACGGATGTCTTTCCTTTGGCAGAACTGTCGCAAACTGACTTTTTGTCGGCTGCGGCCAGCATTGAAGGGCGCAGTGAGCATCCTTTGGCTCAAGCGATTGTGGAGTATGCAAAAGGAAAAAATATAGCGCAGCTTCCCGTCAGTGAGTTTAAGGCGAATTTTGGCCGGGGCGTTTCTGCTTTCGTTGAAGGGGAACTATGGTATGCCGGAAACGAAAAAATGATGCGCGAACAAAAGGTTACACTTTCTGAAAATGCTGTGAGCACTTTGGAGAGATTGAGTGAAGAGGGAAAGACACCGCTGCTGTTTGCATCTGAACAAAAGGGGCTGATTGGAATAATCGCAGTAGCGGATACGATCAAGCCCACCAGCAAAGAAGCAATTTCCATGCTTGAGAAAATGGGCGTTGCTGTGACGATGCTCACAGGAGATAACCAGAAAACTGCGGCAGCGATTCAGCGGCAGCTGGGGATTCAACGAATTATAGCAGAAGTGCTTCCGCAGGAGAAGGAACAGCAAATTGCACGGCTTCAAAAAGACGGAAAAATTGTTGCAATGGTAGGAGACGGAATCAATGACGCACCTGCCCTGGCGCGTGCCGATGTGGGAATTGCGATTGGTGCAGGCACAGACGTAGCAATCGAGAGTGCAGATATTGTTTTGATGAAAAACGATTTGCGGGATGTAGCAACGGCAATTCGACTGTCAAAAGCAGTGATTCGCAATATCAAGGAAAATCTGTTTTGGGCCTTTTTCTACAACAGTATTGGCATTCCTTTGGCGGCAGGGCTTTTGTATCCGCTGTTCCAGGTGAAACTGAATCCCATGTTTGCAGCGGCAGCAATGAGCTTGTCCAGTGTATGTGTTGTGTCCAATGCGTTGAGGCTCAGACGATTTAAGGTTATGTACAGTACGCAAACCCCTGGTGCGGTACAGAATATAAAGGAGGAAGATTTTATGAAAACAGTTACACTTCAGATCGAAGGAATGATGTGCCCGCACTGTGTGGCGCATGTCACACAAGCATTGACAAAAATTCCGGGTGTCGACGCACAGGTGAGCCTGGAAAACAAAGAAGCGGTGTGCACATTGACACAGGATGTTTCCGTGCAGCAGTTGACCGATGCGGTGACGGAAGCAGGTTATTCTGTAACAGAGGTGAAGTGATGAAGGCAGATCCTCAAAAAGTCACACGGCTTTTAAAAACAGCTCGCGGACAACTGGATGGAATACTGGCGATGGTAGAGGAAAATCGCTATTGCATGGACATTTCCAACCAGATCCTTGCCACACAGTCGATTTTGTCCAAAGTAAATCGCGAGATTCTGAAAGCGCACATGAACGGGTGTGTGAAGGATGCATTTGAAAGTGGGAACGCAGAAGAAAAGATTGAAGAGATAACGGCGCTTTTGGAAAAATTGAGCCGCTAAAACAAAAACCTTCGGGGTCTTTCGATCCCGAAGGTTTTATATTTTGTAAGAGAATCAATTATTGCGGACGCGATAACCCAAACTTATCAGACTATCGCCCAAATGGACATTTTCTACGGTAATGCCATCGTAAACCACTGATAAGTCGTAATGGCTGAAATTCCAATATCCTTTGATGCCAAGAGCGACAAGGGAAGGGGCAAGTTCCTGTGCACTTTGACGCGGAATGCAGAGAACCGCAACTTCAGGATGATGCTCTTTGCAAAATGATTCCAAGTCCGCAATGTCCAAAATGTCTACGCCGGAAAGCTGGCGCCCGATTTCTTCCGGGTTCTTATCGAACGCAGCGATTAGTTGGTATCCTTTGGCTTCAGCTGTCAAATAGCCGGAAATCGCGCGGCCCAGACGACCGGTTCCAATTAAAATTGTATCCAACTTTTTTTCGCTGAACAGGAGATTGGTGATTTCCCGCAGCAATACATCCACGTGGTAACCAATGCCCTGTTGGCCGAAGCCGCCAAAACAGTTGAAGTCCTGACGCACCTGCGAGGCGGTCGTTCCCATAATTTTGGCAAGTTCACTGGAAGAAACTTTTACAACGCCGTTTTTATGCATATCAGAAAGATAGCGATAATATTTGGGCAACCGTTTGATGACCGGCAGAGAAACCTTGTTCTGCATGGTTTGGATTCACCCGACCTTTTTAGAATAAAATTTTTCTTTCCGCTGCTGTAAAGTGCGCTCTGTCAAAGCGTTTCAATGGTGCGCATCACATAATCGCCGAATTCCTCACAGGTGCAGCCCGTGTCACGTCCGGTGATGGTAAGCGCTTTTTCCTCAAACATGCATTTATCCAGCGCGGCAGTCAGCTGGTCGGATTCTTTTTGATATCCAATGTGGGACAGGAGCATGGCGCTTGCGCGCAGCATGCTGCAGGGATCTGCATATTTGGCGCGGCCCTCCTTGACCATACGGGGGGCGGAGCCGTGAATCGCTTCAAACATTGCATATCTTTTGCCAATGTTTCCGGAACCGGCGGTGCCTACACCACCCTGGAATTCTGCAGCTTCATCGGTAATGATATCGCCATATAGATTCGGCAAAACAAAGACCTGGAAGTCCTGACGGCGCTTCGGGTCGACCAGTTTGGCGGTCATGATATCAATGTACCAGTCATCGGTAACGATTTCCGGATATTTGGCACCCATTTCCTGGCAGAGACGCAGGAACTTGCCGTCGGTCGCTTTGACAATGTTTGCCTTGGTGACGATGGAAACACGGTTTTTGTGGTTTTTGTGCGCAAAATCATAAGCAAGTGCAGCAATTCGCTCCGTTCCGTCTGTAGTGGTGACGGTGAAGTCAATGGAAATACCGTCCTCGGTTTCAAAACCGCAGCTGCCGAGCGTGTAGGCTCCTTCTGTGTTTTCACGGAAGAACGTCCAGTCAATGCCCTGCTCCGGTACTTTTACGGGGCGAACGTTGGCGAAAAGGTCCAATTCTTTGCGCATAGCGACGTTGGCGCTTTCGATGTTCGGCCACTCGTCTCCGGCGCGCGGGGTGGTTGTAGGGCCTTTCAAAATGACATGGCATGCTTTCAATTCGGCAAGCACATCATCCGGGATCGCCTTCATATGTGCGGCGCGGTTTTCAATGGTAAGACCGTCGATTTCTTTGAAAACGATGCGGCCTTTGGCGACGTCATCTTTCAAAAGGAAGCGAAGAACACGCTCAGCCTCGTGTGTGATGGTGGGACCAATGCCGTCACCACCGCAGATGCCGATGACGATTTGATCCAGCTTGGAATAATCCACAAAGTCACCCTGGGCGCGCATCTTGGCAACGCGGGCTTTTTGTGCTTCAATCAGTTCTCCAAATCTTTCTTTGGCTTCGTTTACAGATACCATGATCAGAAGCTCCTCTCTTTTATTTCAGCGTTTTTTCACGGGTGAAATTCAGCAAACCGCCAGCTTTGATGATTTCGGCCTGACGGGCGGAAATATCACATTTCAGTGCAAATTCAGCGCCGGTCTCTTTGTCACTCAGGCGGATCTCTGCGCCTTCCAGACCCGCAAAAACGTTGTCAAGCACCAAAGTGTCGTTCAAGTTGATTCGTTCGTAATCATCCGGATTTACAAATTCCAGCGGCAGAATGCCTGCATTTACCAGATTGGCTTTGTGGATGCGCGCGAAACTTTTGGTGATGACAGCACGGATACCCAGATACAACGGTACAAGGGCCGCGTGCTCACGGCTGGATCCCTGACCGTAGTTGGAGCCGCCTACGATAAAACCGCCGTCAGCAGATGCCAGAGCGCGTTTCGGAAATTCCGGATCACAAACTTCAAAACAATAATTGGCCAAATGAGGAATATTGGAACGATAGGGAAGAATTTTGCTTCCAGCGGGCATAATGTGGTCTGTGGTGATATTATCGCCGACCTTCAGCAGGCAGGGAAGTTCAAAAACATTTTCCAGAGGTTTCGCCTGCGGAAGCGGCTTGATATTCGGGCCGCGGAGAATCTCCACTTTTTCGTATTCGTCCAGGCTTGCCGGGAGATCTACCATATTGTCATTCACGGGGAAGGTTTCGGGCATCTGAACGGGAGCAATTGCAGGCAATGTGGTAGGATCGGTGATGTATCCGGTCAGGCAGCTTGCCGCGGCAGTTTCCGGACTGACCAGGTAAACTCCGGCATCTCGTGTGCCGCTGCGTCCTTCGAAGTTTCGGTTGAATGTACGAAGGGAAACACCGGCGGAATTGGGGCTCTGTCCCATGCCGATGCAAGGGCCGCAGGCACTTTCCAAAATACGTGCTCCGGCATTGAGAAGATCGGTCAACGCACCGTTTTCGCTGAGCATGCTCAGAACCTGACGGCTGCCCGGCGCAATGGCAAGACTGACTTCCGGACTTACGGTTTTGCCTTTCAGCATTGCAGCAACAGTCATTAAGTCGGTATAGCTGGAGTTGGTGCAGCTGCCGATACAGACCTGGTCTACCTTCGTCATCGAGAGGCTCTTGACCGGTTTTACGTTATCCGGGCTGTGGGGGCATGCGGCCAAAGGAACCAGTTTGCTCAGATCGATCTCGATCACTTCGTCGTAGACGGCGTCTTCGTCCGAGGCAAGAGGCACAAAGTCATCTTCACGCCCCTGCGCACGCAGGAACTCATGTGTTACTTCATCCGAGGGGAAAATAGAAGTGGTAGCGCCCAATTCGGCACCCATATTTGTGATGGTGGCACGTTGCGGAACGCTCAGTGTTTTAACACCCTCTCCGCCGTATTCAATGATTTTCCCGACGCCGCCTTTGACGCTCATGATACGCAGCACTTCCAGAATGATATCTTTGGCACTGACCATCGGCTGCAAATGACCGGAAAGTTTGATCAACGTCATTTTCGGATAAGGAATGTAGTATGCACCGCCCCCCATGGCAACAGCGACGTCCAGCCCGCCGGCACCAATCGCCAAAGCACCAATACCACCGGCAGTGGGGGTATGGCTGTCAGAGCCGATGAGCGTTTTCCCGGGCTTGGCAAAGCGCTCCAGGTGTACTTGATGACAGATGCCATTTCCGGGACGGGAATAGCGAACGCCAATTTTCTTGGCAATCGTACGGATAAACCGATGGTCATCCGCATTCATAAAGCCGTTCTGCAGGGTGTTGTGGTCGATATAGGCCACGCTCAATTCTGTTTTTACCCGCGGAATTCCCATGGCTTCGTATTCCAGATAGGCCATGGTGCCTGTTGCATCCTGCGTCAAAGTTTGGTCGATGCGCAGTCCGATTTCGTTCCCGACTGCGGGGGTGCCGTCAACGAGATGAGCCGCAATAATTTTTTGTGCAATCGTCTTTCCCATAGTTCGCGCTCCTTTTTGCCACAGTCCAAGCGGCAATCTATATATACTTATTTATAATAATGGTTTGCGGCTTTTTTGTCAATGAAACCAGTGTTAGGGGCCGATGCATAAATACTGCATAAAGCGGAAAAAATAAGGGAAAAGAAAGGAAGTGTGCCCGGATGGAAAAAGAGCGGGAACGCGCAAAAAAAGAACATAGCAACGACCCTGAAGAAGTGCAGCGTGAGATACTGGAAAAAGACTATATGATGGAAATGGGCTCTGTGCTGAGGACCAGAGGTCCTCATGCAATTCATTGCCTGACTGTTGTGGGGCAAATCGAGGGACATTCCATTGCGCCGCAAAATCAGAAGACCACAAAATACGAACACGTAATTCCACAGCTGGTGGCCATTGAAGAAGACCCGGATGTGGAAGGCCTTCTTGTAATTTTAAACACAGTAGGTGGAGATGTAGAAGCGGGACTGGCGTTGGCGGAGCTGATCAGCGGGATTACCAAACCGAGTGCTACACTGGTCCTGGGCGGTGGACATTCCATCGGAATTCCGTTGGCAGTTTCAGCGCGGCGAAGCTTTATTGTGCCTACTGCCACCATGACAATTCACCCGGTGCGCCATTCCGGTCTTGTGTTGGGTGTACCGCAAACCATGCGGTACTTTGAACAGATGCAGCAGCGTATTACAGGCTTTGTAGCATCGCATTCCCAGATCAGCGAAAAGCGTTTTAGGCAGCTGATGATGAGGACAGGGGAACTTGTGATGGATGTGGGAAGCGTGGTTGATGGAGCGACCGCAGTGAAAGAAGGATTGATCGATGAATTGGGTGGACTGGGGGATGCATTGGCGTATCTCTATCGTGAAATCGAACAAAAAGGATAAATATGGTTTGTAAATTCATCCAAAATCACATTTTACAAGTTGGCGTTTTGATGATATACTGATAAAGTAATTTACTGCACCCTTTTGAGGGAGAAAAAACAGAAAACCGTTCGGGATTTCCCGGCGGTGTTACATACACAGGTACAGGGGTAAGAGCATGGCAGCAAAAAATACAAAGAGAAAAAAACAATCAACGACCCGCACAGGGACCCGGGCACGCTCCCATAAGCCCAAGAAAGATATGGCGGAACAGTGGAGCATATTGATTTTCGGAATCGGCGTTTTGGTCGCCGCTATGACCTATGTGCAGGGGGCGTCAGTATGGAGCTGGATCCGTTCCAATTTGCTGTTCGGTGTGTTTGGCGTCAGTACATACCTTTTAGCTCCGGCAATTCTGTACATTGCGGTTTTGGTTGCCATCGGCATGCCAATGAAGAAGAAAACAGCGCAAATCCTTTTGTGCATGGCACTGGTGAGCGGAGCTGTTTTAGTCTTTTCAAAGACTGACATGACGGGACTGAATTTTCAGGAAGGAATCATCGCACTCCACCAGAATGCGGCGGCGCATCCTTTTTCAGGTGGTGTTTTAGGCGCAATTTTCGGTTGGAGTCTGCTGGCACTCTGCGGTCGTCCGGGCGCAGATATTCTTTTGGTGATTTTCCTTTTGATTGGCCTGATGATTGTAACAGGTGTGACGCCGGGTCATATCTACTATTACTTTTTCGGTCAGGCAAAACGCATGAAGGAGAAAAATGCAGAGAGAGTTCAGCTGCGCGCGGAACGCATGCGGCAGCTGGAAGAGGAGCGTCGGGAGCAACAGCGTCTGGCAGAGCAGGAGCAGCAAAATCGCCAGCCGGATTTTTCCATTGATCTGAATGCTTATCAAAGCGCGGCGGAGCATCACAAACGCACATCTTCCATTGATATCGAATTGGGCAATCAGCCGGTTTCACAAATTGGCTTAAAAGAGGAAAAGCGGCCGGTGATAGGCCCGGGCGGAACATTTGGCATTGAGCCGGACCATCCTGTGATGCCGGTGGCACGTCCGACTGTGCCCGCTTCCACAATGTCGGAACCGCAGAAGCCCCAGCAGATAGAGCAGGCAGCGCCCATGAAAAACACCGTTGAAACCAGGGAGCCTGTTTTGGAAAAAACAGAGCAGACGGAAACGGTTCAGGAAGCAGAAATCGCATCTTTGGTGCGGAAAGCTGCCGGTAATGCGCAACCCAAAGAAGAGGCAAAAGCGGCGGTTCTCCCGGCGAATCAGGCGGATGAGAACTATGCCTATCCGCCCCTCAGTCTGTTCCAAAAGGCAAAGCCTGCCGATGAAGAGGACATTGAAAAAGAGCTGACGCACAATGCGGACCTTTTAGTAAAAACACTGGCGAGTTTTGGGGTGAAGACGCGCCTTCTGGATATCAGCCGGGGACCATCGGTTACACGTTATGAGCTTCAGCCGCAAACAGGGGTGAAAATCAGCCGTATTACAGGTCTGGCGGATGATATTGCACTGAATCTTGCCACATCCGGCGTTCGTATTGAAGCACCGATTCCCGGCAAGGCGGCGGTTGGAATCGAAATTCCCAATAAAACGCGCACGATGGTCACGCTTCGCAGCATTTTGGAATCGCCTGAGTTTTCTACCAGCAAAGCGCCGCTGACCTTTGCAATCGGTAAGGATATTGCGGGACAAAGTCAAATTGGCAATCTGGCAAAAATGCCCCACCTTTTGATCGCAGGTACAACTGGTTCCGGTAAATCGGTATGCACCAACTCGATTATCATGAGTTTGCTGTATCGTTGTTCACCGCAGACACTGCGTATGATTTTGATCGACCCCAAAATGGTTGAGTTTGCGCAGTATAACGGTATTCCGCATTTGCTGATGCCGGTTGTGACGGAGCCGCGCAAAGCGGCAGGCGCTTTGGGCAGTGCGGTGGCCGAAATGGAAAAACGATACCATCTCCTTGCGGAAAACGGCGTCCCCAACATCGAGGAGTACAATGCTTTGGCAGAGGAAAACGCGGCCCTTGAGAAGATGCCTTATATCGTCATTGTAATCGATGAGCTGGCTGATTTGATGATGGTTGCCGGCAAAGAGGTAGAGGACTATATCTGCCGAATTGCGCAAAAGGCGCGCGCTGCGGGAATGCATTTGATCATTGCGACACAGCGTCCTTCTGTGGATGTTATTACCGGTCTGATCAAGGCAAATATCCCGTCGCGCATCGGACTTTCGGTGATGAGCCAGATCGACAGCCGGACGATTCTGGATACAGGCGGTGCAGAAAAGCTGCTGGGGAATGGCGACATGCTGTATATGCCGGTAGGCGTCAATAAGCCGGTGCGTGTGCAGGGGACTTTTGTCCGTTCAGCAGAAATCCGCGGCGTGATTGATTTCATCAAAAAACATTCCAGCGCGGATTACAATCAGGAAATGATTGCCGAAATGGAAAAACGGGCAGTTGCGGAGAAGGCCGGCAGTGGGGCTGGCGCGGAGGAGAATGATTCCCGAGACCCGATGCTGGATACTGCCATTGAAGTGGTGATTGATGCGGGACAGGCTTCTACCAGCCTGCTTCAGCGGCGCTGCAAGCTTGGATATGCCCGTGCGGCGCGTATCATTGACGAAATGGAGCAGATGAATATCATTGGGCCTTATGAAGGAGCAAAGCCGCGCCAGGTGCTGATTACGCGCGATCAATGGATCGAGATGCGTATGCAGCGAGACTCCGACGCGGATCCCAATGCAGTTTGATGGGGCTGTAAAAGGCGGGTCTGAGTGACTCGCCTTTTTTGAAAGAATGGAGCAGAAGGAATGGAACAGAATTTTTTACCCATAACCCGTGAAGAAATGCTGGCGCGCGGTTGGCAATATGTGGATTATGTGGTGGTCACGGGAGATGCTTATGTGGATCACCCCAGTTTTGGTGCGGCAATCATTTCTCGATTGCTGGAAAAAGAGGGGTACCGCGTAGGCGTTCTCAGTCAGCCGGACTTTACGACCTGCGAAAGCATGAAAGAATTTGGACGGCCCCGCTATGGCTTTTTTATTGGCGGCGGCAATGTAGACAGTATGGTCGCGCATTATTCCGTTGCCAAAATCCGCCGGGATCGCGATGAATATACACCGGGCGGTGTTCCTGGAAAGCGACCGGATCGAAGCGCAACGGTCTATACACAGATGGCGAAACAGGCATATCCGGAACTCCCGGTGATTTTGGGCGGACTGGAAGCTTCTTTGCGCCGTTTTGCCCATTACGATTATTGGATGGGCACGGTTTTGCCCAGCATTATGGAGACAAGCGGGGCGGATTTGGTATCGTTTGGTATGAGCGAGCATCAAACCGCGGAAATCGCCCGCCGCCTGGCAAAGGGTGAAGATATCCACTCCATCACGGATGTGGCGGGAACATGCTATATGACGGACTTCGCGCACTTGCCGGCGCAGTATGTGGAGTGCGCGGGCTTCCACAAGGTCAGTACGGATAAAATCGCTTATGCGAAGGCGTGCCGCATCCAGATGGACCAGCAGGACTGTGTTTCAGGCAAGCCGGTTGTTCAGAAACAGAGCGAAAAATACCTTGTGCAGAATATCCCTTCCACACCGCTGACACGGCGGGAGTTGGATGAAGTGTATGCGATGCCCTTTACACGGCGATATCATCCCAGTTACGAGGCGCTGGGCGGAGTGCCTGCCATTGAAGAAGTGGAGTTTTCCATTATTCAGAATCGTGGCTGCTATGGCGGCTGTAATTTCTGTGCGATTACAATGCATCAGGGACGCCGGGTAACATCCCGCAGTGAAGCGAGTATTGTGGCAGAAGCTGAAGCCATGACAAAAGCGCCTAACTTTAAAGGATATATTCACGATGTGGGGGGACCTACGGCGAATTTTAGACTGCCAAGCTGTGCACAGCAGATGACAAAAGGAATGTGCAACGGCGGAAAGCATTGTCTGGCTCCGCAGGCTTGCCCCAAGCTGATTGTGGACCATAAAGAATACTTAAAAATTCTGCGTCGGTTGCGAGCGCTGCCTGGCGTCAAAAAAGTTTTTATCCGCAGTGGAATTCGTTATGACTATCTGATTTTGGATAAGGATGAAACCTTTTTTAAAGAACTGATTCAGCACCATGTCAGCGGCCAGTTAAAAGTGGCACCGGAGCATTGCGCGCCCAATACACTTCGTTATATGGGAAAACCGCCCGTGGAGGTCTATAACAAATTTTCAAAACGCTTTTATGAATTAACGCGCCAGGCGGGGAAAAAGCAGTACCTGGTGCCTTATTTGATGAGCAGTCATCCCGGCAGCACACTGAAAGATGCTGTGCTACTGGCGGAATATCTTTATCGCAATCGTATTCGGCCGGAGCAGGTACAGGATTTTTACCCAACGCCTGGGACCGTTTCCACCTGTATGTTTTACACTGGATTGGATCCGTATACGCTTAAGCCGGTGTATGTGGCCAAAAGCCGGGAAGAGAAGGCGATGCAGCGAGCCTTACTGCAATATTATGAGCCGAAGAATGCACAGCGTGTGCGCAAGGCTCTCCAATTGACTCACCGGGAAGATCTGATTCCGTTCCTGGTTCCGGGTGGGCAAAAAGAACGAGCTGCGGCAAAACAAAAGCAGGGGTTCCATAAAGGAGTACAGACGTGGCAAAAAGAAATTGGAAAAGACAGAAAGCGGCCTTCAAGGCGAAAGTAAAGCGCCGCATAAGACAGGCCATGGGCGCTTTGGCAGCTGTTCTGCTGGTTTCCGCCGGTGTGATTACGATTGGCGAAAATCAGGATTGGGCTACACCCAGCTGGAGACAAATTTATGCGGAATTTGGAATTGGAGAAACAGTTGGAATTCCATCGGATGCACAGGGCGCGCAGACTAAAATTCACTTCATAGACGTGGGGCAGGCAGATGCAACACTTTTGGAGCAGAATGGAGCGTTTGCGCTTGTTGATGCAGGCACCCAGGATGCACAGCAGGACTTGCTGGATTATCTACATGAAGCAGGAGTAGAAGAACTGGGTTATGTCATAATGACACATCCTCAGTCTGATCATATCGGCGGAATGCGTGCAGTGCTTGATGAGTTCCCGGTGGAACAGGTGCTGTTGCCGGATTTTGATAAAGCGCCGGTAGAGTGGTGGCCTGCCACGGAGCAATTGATGGCCTGTATCGGGAAACAACAAAATCCGGCAATCGTGATGACGGCAGGTGACACATATACGTTGGGGGACGCGACAATCACGGTTTTGTTGGACGGCGTAGAAAGTGACAATGTGAATAACATTTCGCCAATTCTTTTATTTGAGGCACCGGGCGTGCGTTTTCTGATGGAAGGCGATGCAGAAAAACAAGTGGAGCGAGCGGCGTTGGAAAACGGAACAGATCTCCGCGCCACCTTGTTCAAAGCGGGGCATCATGGTTCGGCTACATCTAATACAGAAGAGTTTGTTCAGGCGGTTCATCCGCGCATTGCGGTAGTGAGCTGCGGCGAAAACAATTCGTATGGTCACCCACATGAAGATGTTCTGGAGACTTTTCGTCGGGAAGGCGTACAGGTTTTCCGAACAGATTTGAATGGTACAGTTGTGGCTTATGTGGATGAAGAAAATGTTTTGCGAATTGCAGTCACAAAGTCGGAAGAAGCAGAGGAGTCTTCTTTGACAGCAGTGGCATAAAAAAGAGGAGCTGACTCAGCTCCTCTTTTTGCTAGGTGATCAATTTTTATCATTTGGATGCGTTAACAGGACGCAGCATTCAATGTGCTCTGTATGAGGAAACAGGTCTACCGGTTGAATCTCTTGTACATGCCAGCCGCGCTCACATAAAAACGCAAGATCTCGCTGTTGGGTTTGCGGATTGCAGGAAATATAAACGACTTTCTGCGGAGAGAGACGACAAAGCGCGTCCAGAAACTCCTCTGTGCTGCCCGAGCGAGGCGGATCTAAAAAAACAATGTCCGCATGTTCTTTCTGCGCCGCCATTCGTTGCAGAAAAAAAGAAGCATCTGCACAATGAAACCGGGCGTTTTTAATTTGATTTGCCCGTGCGTTTTGAACAGCGCAGGAAACTGCCTGACGATTGCTTTCAACTCCAATCACGTGGCCGACGCTCTTAGAAGCAATCAACCCAATGGTCCCAACGCCGCAGTAAGCATCCAGAATGGTTTGAGATTTATCCGGATTTGCCATTTGAATCGCTGTACGGTAGAGAACCTCTGTTTGTTCAGGGTTGATTTGGTAAAAGCTGGATGCAGACAGCTGAAAGCGAACTCCGCAAAGGCTGTCTTCAATCCACCCTTTTCCATAGAGCACTTTTTGAGAAGGACCGAGAACGGCGCTGGAATACCTTGGATTAATATTTTGAACGACGCTGCTTACCTGTGGGCAAAGAGCCCGAAGACGGCTTACAAAGGCCTTGGAGCCAGGGAGAATGGATGTCGCGGTAATCAGTACCACTAATATTTGTCCGGTGGAGCAGCTTTGGCGGACCAGTACATGACGAAGGAGGCCAGTGCGGCGATCTTCGTCAAAAGGTTCGTAATGGCAGGCGCGCGCAGCCTGGCGTACGGCATCAATCGCAGTGTCCAGGTCCGGATGGTGCAACAGACATTTTTCTACAGGAATGACCTGGTGAGAGCCTTGTTTATAAATACCGCTTGCCAACTTGCCATCTTTTCTGGAAAATGTGGAAATTGCCTTGTTGCGATAATAGAAAGGCTCCTTCATTCCTAAAATAGGCTGTACTTGACCGAAATCTCCAAGAAGAGAAGCAACAGTCTTTTGCTTGTGTTGCAACTGTTCCGAATAGGAGCAGAAGAGAAGAGGGCAACCGCCGCATCCTTTATTTTTGGCTGAGCAATGATGCATTTTGCTTTCCTCCTAATTACGGGCGCATTAACCCGATCACTGCCTCGAGCATTGTCCCGGATTCCAAGGGCAGTTCTGTTACTTCCTGCCCATTCACAGGAACCGGAAAATTGAACACCATGTTCCTGATCCAGTTTCCATCCTTCTGTTTTTCTGGATACAGGTCAATTCGTTCAATGAACGCTCTCATAAACTCTTTTTGCTCGATTTCCGTGGCAGCACCGTATACTTCATCGAAGGCCAGCAGAAGTTGGTAAATATTGTCGCCAGAGATTTTTTCCTGCCGGATACTCTGAATCTGGCTCTTTACTTCATCTATCTGTATCTCGATTTCTTCTATTCTACCATACTGTTCATCATATCGCCGCTGCAAATCCAAAATTTTTCTGTCGAAATAGGGATCGTTAATATCCAGCGTGTCCATCTGACGCTCCAGCCTTGCTTTAATGCCCAAGGTCTGACGAAGCTGTGCCTGGAGTGCGACGAGCTGCTTTTCCAAATCCTCGGTATCAACAGATGTCCCTATTTTCGCCTTGATTGCTTTGGAGAATTGCGGGTCATTGACCATAGCCGAAATGATTGCCGCAACCATGCGGTTCATCTCAGTCTGTTCAATGTTCACACGGAATGTGCATTTGTGTCCGGTTGCGCCCAACGTATTTTTGCAGTAATAGTAATAGCGGGTTTTCTTATCCTTACTGTGTGCCTTGGCTATATTTCCATAAAGGCTTTTGCCACAGCAGGGACATTTCAAAATACCGGACAGGATATGTGCGTGTTCCGGGTCAATTACTTTTTCTCTCCTAAAGGCGTTGGCCTTCCGTTTATCCTGTGCCAGGTTCCAATCTTCTTCCGAAATAATTGCCTCATGCTGGCCATCGTAGATCGGGAACTCGTCTTGCTCGACCACGTGCATCTCGTTTCTTGTTCCCAGTTTCTTTTCCGTTCTGCGTCTGCCGTAGGCGATCTTCCCCATGTAAACAGGATTGTCCAGAATATCTTTCACAAAATTGGAAGAAAAGCCGGGGATCGTACCATTCTGACGGATTTTCTTTTTGTATCCGTGGTCATTCAAATACTTCGCAACACCGTTGATCCCATCGTTGGTATGGATATATCTGTCGTAAATAAGCCGTACCACTTCCACTTCATCTTCGGCAATTTCCAATTTACCATCCACTAATTTGTAGCCATACGGGGCAAATCCGCCGTTCCATTTTCCCTCACGGGCTTTCTGCTCACGACCTGCCATTGTCTGCGTCCGAATGTTTTCACGTTCAATTTCCGCCACAGCAGAAAGGACGGAGATCATCAGCTTGCCGGAATCCTTCGAGGAATCAATGCCATCCTCCACACAAATCAAGTTGACACCAAAGTCCTGCATCAGCTGTAAGGAGTTGAGAACATCCGCCGCATTTCTACCAAAGCGAGACAGTTTGAACACCAGTACAAACGAGATATCGTCCTTGCCCTGTTGGATGTCACTCAGCATCCTCTGGAACTCCAGCCGTCCCTGGATGTTCTTGCCGGAGAAGCCCTCGTCAGAATACTCTCCGACAATGGTCATATCTTCATACTCGGCGTACTTCCGCAGCTTATCCTTCTGGGCGTCCAGACTGTATCCATCCACCTGCATGGAGGTGGAAACTCTTGTGTAAATATAGCACTTAGTCCGTCTTTTCATGGCTGGAACTCCTTTCTCCGGCGTGTTTCTGTTCAGCCGGTGATTTTATCAATCCTTCATTGCGGATGTAATACTCCAAAAGACGCAGGACATATTCTGGCGCATGGCGGTTATCCAATTCCCATTCTGTTACTGTTCGATAGGGGATATTAAAAAATTTGCAAAAGTCCTTACGGTTCATACCTGTCATTTCCCGCAGTTCTTTTATTTTGGTTTTGCAGTCCATCGCATCATCTCCATAAATAAAAAACACACGTTGCGTAATTATTATAGCATCGGCCCAACAATTACGCAACGTGTAAATTGTAAACTTTTAAGCAGCGTCAGCAAAAGAACTGCTTTGCTTCGTATCTGGCTGTTTTTGCAAAGAAACAGGAGCAGCCGTCTGGTGCTGCTCCAAAACCTGTTTTCCATATTTCAGCATCAACTTTGTCATTACATCAATGCAGCGGTCAAAAGCCGCATTATATTTCGGATCATCATAGATTTTGCTCAATAGGCCGCTCCTTTCTCCCGTGGCTATCACGGGCATACACATCAAAAACTTCTTTGGGAATTCGATCCAGTACAGCAACAGCGTCAGCATAGTCCCGCCGCAGCTTGGCATCGGCCAGCTGCTTCAAAGTGCTCTCTTGGGTTGCTTTCTCTAGGGATTGCTCTAGCTGAGCGTTCTCCTGTTTCAGCTTTTTGTTCTCCACGGTGGTTTCCGTAAATGCGACCTGATACTTCTTCATGGTGCTGTGCATCTGCTCCACAGCCGGGATATACTGATCCAGTAGAGCTGCAATCTCGGCAGCTCTGCTTTTTGCGTTAAAGGCTCCAATACCGGCCAGCAGTTCCTCCAGCTTGGCTTTTTGCTTGGTCAGTCGGGTCATCTCTTTGAACACTCTAGGCGGGATGTGGTCACGTCCGGTCTGGCTGGCACTTTCCCCACGCTCGAGGTCGGGATATTTCCGCACCATGTGTTTCCAGAACTTGTCCTGCCACTGGGTCAGCTTTTTCTTGTTTCCCACGATCTCCTTGGCGCTGAGCCTGCCATCCGCAGTCAGCGGGACAAAAGAAAGGTGCATATGGGGCGTTTTCTCGTCCATATGCACCACGGCGGATATGATTGTTTTAGGGTCTTGATTTTGCTGGAGAAAGGTCAGCGCCTCTTGAAAATAGGTTCTGATCTCAGATTTCTTGTTTCCCTGAAAGAACTCCGGTGTGGCAGTTACCAGGGCTTCCACGACTCGAACACTGTCTGACCGTGTACGGCAACCCGCTTCCTTGATCTGCCGCTCCGCCTCCGCACGATATTTCCGCTGCGGCTCGATCAGATGGAAATTATACTTGCTCCTGCTGATGTCCACATCGGGATTGCTGGCGTATTTCTCTTTGGTGCGCTCGTTGTGGGCTTCAATATTCCCGATCTCCGGCCCTTTGTACTTGGCAAAGCGGAGAATGGCATACTGCGGCTTGCTCATGCTCTGTCCCTCCGTTTCTGCCAGATCAGATCGTAGCCCAGCACGTCGGCCAGCTCCACAACCTCCTTGTAGCGGATGGATTCCCGCTGGAGCTTGGCGGACAGGTTGGAAACACTGTCCGACCAGCCGTATTCCTCATGGAGCCGGTCAACTACCTCCTGCATGGTATATCCGGCCCGGACGATCTGTGCCTTAATCTCGTTGCGTACCGTCATCATAAAAAATCCTCCTAAATTTTCTTGATAAAAAAGCGAAGCCGGTACGCCCTCTGGCATAACCGCTTCGCTGTATGGTAAAAAATCTCCTTGTCACCAAATCCGTTCAGAATTGCCGGTGTGATGTCCTGCTCATAGGTCGCACCTTCCAACTTTTCCGTTTCGTGTGACTTGGCTTGAAACCGTGCATTTTCTCATAATTCCATGCATCCGGTTCACTGGGGCGAGAAGCACGGTTTCGCAAAATGATTTCTTCCAATAGGCAAATACTTTTCGATTTCCACTTGCCTTGATTTAACATGGGGATTTGACCGGTGATTCTGATTGCCATAGCCGCCGAATTGCTATAAAAGGGGGAACAAGGGTCAATCAAAGCGTACGTACGTACACGGTATCAGCGCCGCCATTCCTCCGGCACATCTTCCGGTACGTACGTACGCATCGAATCATCGGAAAACACTGATATATGATTTCTCACCAATACCTCAATCCCCAGAAAGCCACGCACCCGACGTCCGGCTGCGTTGGTCACATTGTTGCAGTATTCCAGATTGTAGCGGCTCTGGCAGGCGATCAGGGCTTCGCTGAAGCTGCGGGGCTTCAGGGCGGGCAGATTGTTTTCGGTACAGTAAATCTGGTATGCTTCATACAGTTCTTTGGAACTGGCGGACATATCGGCTTTCAGGCGAACATACCCGTCAGAATCCAGAAAATCATAGACATTGTTGTTGTCCCGTTTGACTGCCTCCCGGTTTTCTCTGGTGCGGTCACTTTCGGTGAACTTGAAGTTGTTGGCAGCCAGCCGCTGCAAACCCTCAAAGGCCCACAGCAGTATGCCCTCCACCTCGGCCTTCATCTTCTCCGCAAGGTCGGGATCATCCACACGGCCAGCAGGCTTTTCCTTTGTGGTCAGCACCAGCTGACGGCGGTAAAACCCATCACTCCGGTCAAACAGAGCCTGCAAATCTCCGTTGGAGAAGGCCAGCAGCCGGGCGCACATCCATCCCTGATAGTTCTGCTTGCCCTTGCGCTCCAAATCCATCTTGCCCTGGGCAGTGACGATGGATTTCACATAGTTGGTCTGGCGCAGGGCCTCCATTCGCATATCGTCATCCACGCACAGGAGGATATGTTCCAAATCGGCACGGGCAAACCGGTTTTCGGATATTTTCCCGATGCTGCCATCCTTCATGTTGGAGCCGAACAAAACTCCCAGCACAGCGCCGATCTGAGACTTCCCTTCGCCGCCATTGCCCTTGATGACCATCATTCGCTGGCCCTTATTGCTGGGAATCAGACAGTAGCCGATGTATTCCTGCAAGGTGGGAATGTCCTCCGGGTAGAGAAGGTCATCCAGAAATTGCAGCCAGAGGACAGGTTTCGGGGCGTTGGGGTTATAGGCCATAGGGAAGCGGTTGCGGACGATTTCAGGTTTTCCCTCCACAAACCTCCCATCCAGAAAAAGCGTCCCGTTGGAAAGATGAATCCGGTCCGGCTCCGGTGGAAAATCCTCCACCAGCGCCGCCAGCTTCATCAGCTCCACAATGTTGCTGATTTTGCGGGGAATATTGCTGACCGCACAGCATTTCAGCTCCTCAAAAATTTCTCCTCGCAGGGGCAGTTCATCGGTCACGCGGCCTTCGGGTGTGAAAAAAGCCCCGTTTGTGAAGATGATCTTGTGCGTCTGCAAGAACTCATCACAAAACAGGGCTTCGTTGATGTTTTTTCCATCGAACCAGACGGGCATCCCGTCAGGCTGCTTGTTTTTCTTCATGGGTAACTTCCTCCTTTTTCAATCTCTCCAATCGTTCCTCCAAACCGGCGATCAGGCCATCTTTGTTCAGTATTTCTACGATTTTTACCCGCTGTTCCAGCTCGGCGGCAATGAGCAAATCTGCCAGATACTCCACATAGTCCAGCATCTGGCAGGCTTCCACAAACCGGTCATCCAGAACATCTTCCGGTGTCTTGGGTGTGTACTGCACCTTCCAGCTTTCCAGAAGATGCAGATAATCGCACAATACCCGCAGGCAGCGCACCTCATCCTGACGGTATGCTCTCAGCAGGGGGCGTTCCGGTTTGGGCAGGGCGATTGCCGCTGGTGGCTTGTCCGGGTCAATCCCGAAGTCATGAGCCAGCTCTTTAGCCGCCTCGTAGCTGCTCAGACCAAACAACTTCGCCACAAGGTCGATCACGTCGCCGGTAGCTCCACAGCCAAAACAGTAAAAGTACCGCTCGTTCAGCTTCATGCTGGGGTGCCGGTCATCGTGGAAGGGACAACAGGCCATGCCGTTTCGGCTGACGTGCAGCCCATAATAGGCCGCTGCTTCTGGAACACGGACAACTTGTTTTATCAGCTCAAACCATGTCATTACTGCTCACTCCCTTCCGAAAGAAAATCCTGGGTTCCGTTCTTTACCATAGAGCCTCTCTTTCTTGCGCTTCCGGCGCAGCTGTTGTATAATGTTGGTACAGTTCCGAAAAAAGTAATCTGCTTTCAGATTATCCTTTCACTAATAGGAGAAATCCCGGGTGTAAAACGGAACCATTTTTTTGAAAAATCATAAAAAAATTTTGAAGGGGGTGGAGTCATGACGTATCTCACAGATGACGAGCTTCTGGATACCGAAGATGGCTTCACCGAATGGGATGAGGACGTAGCCGCCGGATCGGCGGGGGAAACGCTGGAACAGGCCCTTGCGGAAGAACGCCTGGCAGAGCTGGGAAGCGAGCTGGAGCAGGACGAGCATCCCGTTGATTATGATGCCGAGCTGGAGACTGAGGAAGAAGAAGCGGCTCCGGTCAGCGAAAAGCGACTGAAACGGGAGATCCGGGCGGAAGCCATGCGTCGGCTGGAGGAAGCGGCCCGCACCGAAAGCGATTTCCGGGTGGTCGTGGACGAATGGGACAAGCTGGACCGGAACCGGGAGCGCCGGGAGCGGGACCACGAAAACCTCCGTGGGGATGTGCCGCTGGAATATCAGGCGGTGCCGGAGCCAAAGCTCATCCCCCGATGGATGAACACCCCTGCATACCGGCAGCTGATGGCCGGGAATTTTTTGGACGTCCTATTTGACTGCCCCTATGAGATGCACCAGCTGAGTGCCGACCCTTTTATCTCCGGCATGATCGAAAATCTCAGCGAGGAACACAAGGAAGTCCTGTATTTTCTCTCTTTGCGGCTGTACAGCACCGCCCGTCTTGCCGCCATTCGTGGGCAGTCTGACCGCAACATCCGCAAGCTGCGGAAAACCATCCATAAAAAATTGCAGCGCCAGATGTATGACCATCTGTGCAGCAAGCCGGAAAACGGCCTAACCTTGCGGGAGCGTCGGTTTTTAGAGGAATACTCAAAAATCGCAAAGAAACAGGGCAAGGATGCCGTGATCCGGCGGGAGAACAAGACCAAGCGCAGAAAAAAGAAAAACCGCCCCTGATGACAGGGACGATGGAACAGAGAGGGCGTGTATGATGAAAAATTTATTTGAGCAGTCCCGTTCCCATTGGGTGCGGTACGACCATTACGAGATGAAAACAGCCGGGGACGGCAAGCGGTACATCACCCCCGGCAAAAACGCAAAGCCGGATGTCTACAATCCTTTGAAAGAAGCCCCCGACATTGTGCTGGATGCGCTGAATGTGGGGATGCTGCTGATGGGGCGCAAGCCGGAAGCAGAAGTGGAAAAGGCAGTACTGGAATTTGTCACCCGGTACGGCCTGCTGGGGCTGATGACCGCCTTGCCCACCACGCCGACCTTTATGGAGTACGAGGCGGTGTACCTGCCGAAAAACCACTTCATCAAGGAAGAATCCATGGCAACAGACCAATATCTGTCCCTCTTTTACCCCTTCGACCAGCTGGATGTGGTGAAGAAGGGCATTGAATCCACATGGAATGTGTCCGGCGACCGGAGTATGATTGCCCTGACCATGACCTTCATGGACGAGCCGATGGCCAAGAATATGAGCTTCCAGCGGGCATATGCAGAGCCTTACGACTGGGTCACCCAGCAGTTCAAGGATTGGGCGTTCACCCTGACCACATCCATCTTGTACTACAATGACTACGACTCCATTGATGAGGACACCCGGGGGCTGTACCGCAAAGCCATGGCTGTATTCGGCGGAATCGCCCCCAGCTACCACATTGAGCTGCTGGACAAGCCCACTATTTACTGGGATTTTCACTCTCTGCTGCTGGGTATCCAAATGATGTTCAGTTTCATGCTGGTGGACGATGACCAGCCTCTGCGCCTGTGCAAGCATTGTCAGAAGGTGTTCCTGGGCAGCCGGTCCAACGCCGCTTTTTGCAGCCCACGGTGCAAGAACCAGTACAATGTCTATAAGAGCCGTGAGAAGTCCAAGGGAGAAGTAGACTAACGAGGGTGCTGTCGCTGCGGCGGGACGGGAGTTGATATACCTTTGCTTCCTTTTCCGTCCAGGCAGATTTTGCCCTGTGAGCAAATCCCGATTTCGTCCGTAATCGCACAAAATCCGCCTGCCCTACTGCCGCCGAGAAGTGTCTACCCGCTGCCCATCTGCCCAAGTTGCAGATGCCGCAGTCAGCCCCTTCCCGGCGACAGCCGGAAGCAAAGGTATAACACACTAGACTTTCCGTGGGAAAGTCGTGTGCCAAGGAAGGCGCTGCCCTCCTTTGGAAACCTCCTGCCAAGGGGAACGCTGTTCCCCTCTGGACACCCCGCCTGTCCATGCAGTGGCTATCCATCCTGCTTCCGCACGCCGGATACGCTCCTACCCGAACAGGTAAAACAGGCACAGAGATTTGCCCGGGTGGCGGGCAGATTACTGTGCCTGTTTTTGTTCAGCGGTGGCTGGGCAAAGCATACGCGGAAGCCTTGCAGAACCCTCGGTCTTGGTTGGAGATTTTCGTATTGGAGTGCGAAAACTAATTGTCCCAATTCCCTATATCTGGTATAATAAAACAGTCGAATTTTCTGACCGGAGGTACCCATATGGCCATCTCTTACAATAAGCTCTGGAAACTGCTCATTGATTGCAAAATGAGCAAGGCAGACTTACGCCGAGCGGCGGGAATCGCTCCCAATACTATGACAAAACTAAACCGCGATGAAGAAGTGACCCTCGAAACACTCGGGAAAATTTGTGGTGTGTTAAAAGTCAATGTCGGAGATATTGTGGATATTTTTCCTGATGCTCCATAACAAGATAGAAAGAGAGGGAGATCTATGACTCCATTTGAAATTGTAACTGCCATTTTGAACTTGCTTGCACTTATCCTGATTCCCATAATAGCCGTGATAATTGGTCAGCATTTGCAAAATGTTTCAGCAAAACGAAAAGATAAAATGGACGTGTTTAAGACGATGATGATGAACAGAATCGGCTGGTCCGTTGAAGGTACACGAGCCATGAACATTATTGATATTGTTTTTTCGGATGATAAAAATGTTCGACAGGCTTGGAGTGAATATTATCATGCTCTTTGTGTCAAGGACCCAGATGAAATACAGTTAAAGCAAATGCAGCAAGCACAAGATAAATTACTTGAGAAAATGGCTATTTCTCTTGGATATAAGGATAAAATCACATGGGAAACCATTCAGAATCCTTATGTTCCGAAAGGGATGATGGAGGCAATGGATCAGCAACAGATCATCCAAAAAGGACAGACAGAGCTTGCAAAGGTAGCTGGTGCGTTTGCTCAAATGATCAATACTAACGCAGCCAATCAAGCGCCAAACCGACAGGAGGATAATCCCCATGCCAACACTTGAATGGATTGGAAAAGATAAAGTGGTAAACCACCACCAGGAGGTGCCTTATCGGGTGCTGGAGCGCCAGTACAGCTATGATGGAGCTGGGCAGCACGCCGAGGACAACGGCAGCGAAAACATGATTATCCATGGCGACAATCTGGAGGCGCTGAAAGCCCTGCTGCCCCAGTACGAGGGCAAGGTGAAGTGCATCTATATCGATCCGCCTTACAACACTGGCAACGAAGGCTGGGTGTACAACGATAACGTCAATGACCCCAAAATCAAAAAGTGGTTGGGTGAAGTGGTTGGCAAAGAGGGCGAGGACCTTTCCCGGCACGATAAGTGGCTGTGCATGATGTACCCCCGCTTGAAGCTGTTGCAGCGACTGTTAGCGGATGATGGAGTTATTTTTATCAGTATTGATGATACCGAGTATGCCAATCTGAAACTAATTTGCGATGAGATTTTTGGAAGCAGCTGCTTTGTATCAAATATTTCATGGCAGCGGACATATTCTACCCGAAACGACTCCAAAGGAATTGTGAACGAAGTGGAGCACCTGATTGTTTACAGTAAACAGCCAGGCTGGAGTCCTAACAAACTTCCAAGAACAGCCGAAATGAATGCTAAATATAAGAATCCAGATAACGATTATGCCCCATGGAGATCTGACAATGCCTTTGCAGCAGATGCTTCAACCCATCAAGGAATGGTTTACGCTATCCAACACCCTATGACCGGAGAATTACTTTATCCAAGTAATGGAGCGCACTGGAGATATTCACAAGATGTTATGTTAGAGACAATGCGCGGCTGGTGCGATTATGAACTACGGGACCTGAATGACGCAAAGGAACGTGCTGCTGTATGCGGTGTTCCAGAATCTGAAGTGCGCAAAGGGGTTCAGGCTATCGTTTTGTCAAAATCTTTGGAAGAATCTGCTGTACGAGCAAAAGAGGTATACAAGCGCGGTCAGTGGCCTCGTTTCTTTTTTACTAAAGGCGGAAAAGGCGGTATTGCCCGAAAAACATACCTTGAAAATGTAGGTGGAAAACTTCCTACTAATTTTTGGCCGTTTTCTGAGACAGGACATACGGACGAAGCCAAAAAAGAGATGCTGGCAATTTTCAATGGGAAAGCAACTTTTGACACACCTAAGCCCCGCCGATTGTTGGAATATGTACTCACGATTGCAGGTAATCAAGATACTCTGATTCTCGACTCCTTTGCAGGTTCAGGCACTACTGCCCATGCTGTGCTGAATATGAACAAGGCCGACGGCGGCAACCGTAAATTCATCCTTGTAGAAATGATGGACTACGCCGACAGCATCACCGCTGAGCGTGTCAAGCGGGTAATTGACGGTTATGGAGAGGGCAAAAAAGCCGTGGAAGGCACCGGCGGCAATTTCAGCTACTATGAGCTGGGGCCTGTGCTTCTGCTGCCGGACGGCAACCTCAACGAAGAAGTAGGCCCGCAAAAAATCCGGGAATACGTCTACTATATGGAGACCAAAGAGCCCCTTCCCGCCGAACAGCCCACGGACGAGCCCTACTTCATGGGCCTGTGCCGCAACACCGCCTATTACTTCTACTATGAGCGGGAACATGTCACTACGCTGGACCATGCCTTTTTAGCTACCGTCCAGACAAAATCCGAGGGCTACACCATCTATGCCGACCTATGCGCCATCCCGCAGGAGACACTGCGCAAGCACAATATAACCTTTAAGAAAATCCCCCGAGATATTGCCCGGCTGTAAAGGAGCGTGAAGAAATGGAACTGAAATCCTATCAAAAAGAAGTCATTGCCGATCTTGCACGCTACCTGGAGCTGGTGGTGGAGTTGCAAAGCCCGGCAAAGGCGTATCAGGTCCTCTGGAACGAAAAGAATGTTCTGGTGGGCTTCGGCGGTATGCCGAATTATGTGAATGTACTTCCCGGTGTGCCCCATGTGTGTGCCAAGGTGCCCACCGGCGGCGGCAAGACCTATATTGCCGCCAGTTCTCTGCGGACGATTTTTGACGCCATGCCCCAGCGCCGGGCCAAGGCCGTTGTATGGCTGGTGCCCTCCGAGGCCATTCTGACCCAGACCCGCAAGGCGCTGGAAAATCCCGACCATCCCTACCGCCAGCGGCTGGATGTGGATTTTGGCGGGCGGGTGCAGGTCTACTCCAAGGAACAGGCCCTCATGGGTCAGAATTTCACCCCCTCTGCGGTGACAGAACAGCTTTCTTTGTTTGTCCTCAGCTATGATTCCTTCCGAACCAGCAAAAAGGAAGGCCGCAAAGCCTATCAGGAGAATGGTTATCTGGCCGAGTTTGCCAAGTGGATGGATGATCCGTCCGTTCTGCTGGCCGATACCGATGAGACAGCGCTGATCCAGGTGATCCGCTATCTGAATCCGGTGGTCATCGTGGACGAGAGCCACCATGCTACTTCGGATTTGAGTGTGGAAATGCTGCAAAACTTCAATCCCAGTTTCGTGTTTGACCTGACCGCCACCCCCAAGAAGAAAAGCAATATCATCTCTTTTGTGGATGCTGCACGGCTGAAAAAGGCCAACATGGTCAAGCTGCCGGTCATCGTCTATAACCGCAAGTCCCAGGCCGATGTATATGGGGATGCTATCGCCATTCGTGCTAAGCTGGAGGCGCAGGCTAAGCGGGAGCAGGAAACCAGCGGACGCTATATTCGCCCCATCGTTCTGTTCCAGGCCCAGCCCCGCAACAATGCAGACAGCACCACATACGAAAAAATTAAGAAAACACTGGTGGATGGCGGCATTTCCGAAAAGGAAATTGCCATCAAAACCGGCGATAAGGACGAGCTGAAAAATGTGGACTTGCTGTCCCCAGACTGCCCCATCCGGTACATCATCACTGTCAATGCTCTGAAAGAGGGCTGGGACTGCCCCTTTGCCTATGTGCTGGCCACGGTGGCAAACCGCACTTCTACCGTGGATGTGGAACAGATTTTGGGGCGCGTGCTTCGGCTGCCCTACACACAGAAGAACATCAGTGAAGTGCTGAATCTTTCCTATGTCATCACATCTTCCGCAGACTTCCACCAGACGCTGGAGAAGGTCGTGGCCGGGCTGAACAGCGCCGGTTTCAGCAGCCGCGACTACCGGGCACAGGATGTGGACGTGCCCATTACGGCTACACCCACCCAGGAGCCGGAGCAACTTCCTATTGTCCCGCCTCCCGCTGACGAACCAGATCTGCCGGAAGTAGACGGCTCGGATTTGAAGGCGCGTTTTGAAGCGGCAACGCATGAGGCGGAGCAATCCGTGCAGGATGGAACGATGCAGTCCGACCCCATGCTGTCACAGGCTCTGCAACAGAACAAAACCTATGAGGACGAGATCAATCAGGCTGACAATACCGCTTTGAGCCAGGCTCCATCGGAGGTGCGCGACAAAATGAATCAGTTCCGAATGAATGAGGAATTTGCAGACGAAGCCTCTGCCTTGCGCTTCCCCCAGTTTATGCTGGAGACTGGCCCCAGTCTGTTTTCGGAAGCCCACGAAACCCTGGAACTGGAGCACTTGGAGGGTGGCTTCTCTCTGCGGGACAAAGATGCTCATGTAGATTTCACTACGGTCAACGCTGAGATGGCACGGGTGGATGTAGACGACAGCAAAGACAGCACCGCAAAGGCGTGGCGTCTGTCCGGTGGCGACAGCGCCTTTTTCCGAGAGTGGTTCAACACCCAGCCCTCGGAAAAACGGCTTTCTCTGTGTAAGGGCATTATCAAGCAAAAGCTGTCCAAGATGAACTGCGTTAACGACCGGGAGCTGGATGAGTACATCGACCGGGTGATCGGCACCATGAGCGAAGATCAGCTCTCCGAACTGGAGCAGTCGCCGTATCCTTATGTCGTGAAGATTCAGGGGAAAGTGAAGGAATTGATTGCCCAGCATCGCTCCGGCGTCTTTGATACCTGGCTGGAGCAGGACAAGATTTCCTGCCTGCCCAACTATGCGCTGCCAGCGGTGATCTCCCCAACGGCATTTACCTCGATGGTGCCAAAATCGCTCTATACCGCCGAAGAAGATATGAACGAGTACGAGTTCAAGGTGGTGTGGGCACTGTCAGAACTGGGTAACGTCAAGTGGTGGCACCGCAATATCTCCAGACTGGGCTTCCAGATTAACGGCCCCGTTCATGCTTACCCTGATATCATCGTGATGCTCCACAGTGGAAAGGTACTGATGGTGGAGACCAAGGGCGATCACCTGGATAATGATGAGTCCAAGGAGAAAGCCAAAATCGGTGACCAGTGGGCGAAGCTGGCTGGAAAACAGTACAAGTATTACATGGTGTTTGAGACCAAGCAGCCGGACTATCTGGGAGCGTATTCCCTAGAACGGTTTATGGAGATTGTGAAGGGGTTGTAACACATTGAGACCGCGGTGAGGACAAACTATGGATTTTATAAAACTTCCAGCAAATTCGGAAAAACTTCTGCTAGAACTTCTTCAAGCCGACAATCCAGTCCAAATGCTAGGTGTTCGTTTTGAACAGGCATCTCAGCGAGACGATGATGAATTGCGCGGTATGCTTAGAGAACTGCGCGAAAGAGGATATATCAATGTGCAGTGGGCAGATAATGTACCCTACTACCTTACACTAAATAATTCTGCCAGGACTTATAAGGAACAACTTGCTGAATACGAAGATCAGAAAACAGTACATTTTTTGCAAGAAAAGAAGGTGAGCCCGATTATTTTCATAAGTCATCGTTCAACGGATAAAGCAATTGCTGATATGCTGCTTGATTTTTTCTCAGGTACAGGAATACCTCGCCAAACTGTGTTTTGTTCCTCATTACCCGGCAATGACATCAATGAAAAGATTTCTGGAGAAGTGAAAACTGCCTTGAAAAAAAGTGTAGTCAACATTGCGATTCTTTCAACTGACTACTACCAAAGTGCCTACTGCTTGAATGAAGCAGGTATTCTGTGGTATCAGGATGATGTGCCAGTAATTCCAATTGCGTTGCCAGAAATCAATTCGAGCAATATGTATGGTTTCCTAAGTAATGAGTATAAATTACGCAGATTGGATTCCGACACGGATATTCCTTATATTTACGATGTTGTAAGCGAAGCGGTTTCTGCGCCACGTACAAAAGTCGGAATTATTACACATGAAAGCACTAAACTCAAAGGAAGATATGCCGATTTTCTAAAGACAAGGGAATCGCAGAAATTTGAACCTCCCGTTATTTTATCTTCTGATCGTTTGGAAATTACAACTGATGATGAACGGATTGTGCTGTATTATATAATCCGAAATAGCGTTCGCAAGGTTTCTAAAGATATGGTTAGGACTTGGCTATATACTGACGAGATTTTCGAAGTTAATATCGACAATGCCTTTGATCTGCTATCCTCCGTTGGTGGCGGTTCCGTGGTCGATGATACGCTGGAATTGGGGATTGATTTATTTCGAAAATATTCCGCAAACGCACAGTCTCTGCTCACTGGATTGAAGGAGTATGTAGATCAGCATAGAAGATTGGCCTCTGATATGTTTATGAAACTATGGAATGCCAATACATTGGATACAATAACACTTTTATTCATTTGCTACATTGTTGATGAAAGAATCGAGTCTTTTGGCGATCGTTGGATGGCGGAAGGACAGATAAAAAATATTCAGCAATGGGAGATCAAGCATTCACTTGACTCTACTCTTTCAAGCAACTATGGGACTTCTCTACAGTTTTTAATTCAAAATAATCTCGTTCATGAAAGCAGTTGGACAAGTTATGGGAATCCACGGGAATATTCTCTGTATCCATCAATACGAAACTTGCTTTTTAACTGTCCAAAAGGAATACAAGAGGCGCTCCAAACAATCAAAGATAAACATTATCAAGATCAAGAGTTGCCATTTTGATCTTGTTACCAAAATGCCGCGCACCGGTTCAAAAACTGGTGCGCGGCATTTGCTTCTACATTTGCCCACTATACCATGTGAAAATGTTTTAGTGCCTCCATAATTGCCGCTTCCTTTTCCGGCGGGCACTGCGGTACTTTGGCATCTTCCTTCTTTGACAGATTATAATTCTGCCCCACATCCAACCCGCACTTCCGCTTAACCTGGGAGATATACAGGCTGGAGACCTTCAAACCGTACTTTTCCAGCACATACGCCTTAATCTGTTCATAAGTCGCACCCTTCTGGAACCCGGACATATCCATATCTTCCAGAGAGAACTCTACTCGAACCTTCTTTGAGTCGATTTCACCCTTGGAAAGCAAGACAACCGTCTCCACGTGCTTTGTACGAGGGAACATGTCAACAGGTTGAATGGCCTGGACCTGGTAGCCGTTTTCGCAGAGAAAGCGAACATCCCGTGCAGCAGTGGATACATTACAGCTTACCATGACGATTTTGGGCGGATTCATTTGCAGAACAGCTTGGAGTGTGGCGGAATCGCAGCCTTTGCGGGGCGGGTCCAAAACAATCACATCAGGATGCAAGGACTGCGCAGCCAGACGCTGCGCGGCCTGACCGGCATCGGCACAGAAAAATTCAGCATGACGAATGCCCATGCGTTCAGCATTTTGGCGAGCACTTTCTACGGCCTGCGGAATAATTTCCACTCCAATCAGTTTTTGACACTGAGCGGC
The DNA here is from genome assembly GCF_045865535.1 of Owariibacterium komagatae. Classification (GTDB taxonomy): domain Bacteria; phylum Bacillota; class Clostridia; order Oscillospirales; family Ruminococcaceae; genus Ruthenibacterium; species Ruthenibacterium komagatae. Next base: position 389,371 of record NZ_AP031406.1, on the reverse strand, counting down.
CATGGAAAGACCAATGGTGCCAGCACCACAATAGAGATCCAGCAGAAGTTCCTTGCCGGTCAATTCTGCAAATGTTTGAACTACGGAATAGAGTTGATTGGCTCCCCGGGTATTCACCTGATAGAAAGAAAGCGGACCAAGTTCCACCGGAACGCCAGCCATTTCGTCTGCCAGCAATCCGTTTCCAAACAAGGAGATACATTGCAATCCGGTGATGACGTTTGTTTGCTGACGGTTTACGTTCAGCACAATAGAGCAAACTTCGGGGTGCCGTGCGGTCAGATCACGGCAAATTTCTTCACTGTGAGGAAGCTGACTGCCGTTGCACACCAGACAAACAAGAACTTGATTGGTGGTAATGGCGTGGCGCAGATAAAGATGACGCACGAGTCCGGCATGAGTTTCTTCCCGATAGACGGAGATGTGATATTGCGTGAGAAGAGCGCAAAGAGTCCGGGCAATTTCATTTAAAAGCCTGGGCTGCAGAATACAGTCTGTGCAAGGAATGACCCGGTGGCTCCGTCCGGCGTAAAAACCGGCGATAACCGCTCCGCTTTCATCCTGCGTAAGAGGATACTGAACTTTGTTGCGATAACGAGCAAAAAGAGGAGAGGGAAGAATCGGAGAGACCGGATGATCGATATCTCCAATACGTAACATGGCATCTCGCACAAATTGTTCCTTGGCATCCAGTTCCGCATGGTAAGTCAAATGCTGAAACTGACAACCGCCGCATTTGGAAAAAATGGGACAAACAGGCTTTTCCCGATCGGCACCAGGTTGATGAAGTGTTTCAATGATGCCAAAAGCATGATGCTTGCAGACTTTTACAACGCGGACATCGGCCTCATCTCCCACGGCGGTGAAGGGAACGAAAATTGCCATTCCATTGTACCGCCCCACGCCGTTTCCATCGCTGGAAAGAGAAGTAATCTGCAAGGGGATGATTTGATTCTTTTTTACTGACATGAAATTCCTCCCGAAGCACATTGGAAAGGAAAAGCGGCTTTATTCAGCCGCTTTCTCTTTGTTCAGCGTTCCCAGATATTTGCTGGGCGGAACGCCTTTGTTCTTCTTAAAGACGCGCGAAAAATAAAACTGATCAAAAAAGCCGACGGAAACAGCGATTTCCGCAATGGAGAGATGGGATTCACGCAACAATACACACGCCTCATTGATACGATAATTCGTCAGATAATCAATGGGAGATTGCCCTACATTGCTCATAAAAACGCGATAGAGATGACTGCGGCTTACCCCGACAGCTTTGGAAATATCATCAATGCTGATATCGTGCGAATAATTGAACTGAATGTATTTGATGGCATTCAATACATATTGCGAACAGGAATTGGAAGTGTGAGGCTCCAATTCCTGTGCTTCCTGCATCAGTTCTGCGATGAAGAGATAAAGATAGCCCACCATTAAAGCTTCGTTGCGGGGGTTTGGGCCGCGAGACAAAAAAATGTCGAACAACGCTTTTTTCACATTTTCAGGATTTTTGCAATGATGCACCGGTCGGGTATCACGGAAGGGAAGCTGTGCCACCAGTTTGTTGGCGCAGGCGCCATTAAATCCAACCCAGTAGTATTCCCATGGATCATCCTGATCGGCCGAGTAGGTGATCAATTGGCTGGGCTTAGCCAGAAAAATATCTCCGGAATGCAGTTCATAAACCGTATGGTTTACCGTATAAGTTCCTTTTCCATTCGCCACGTAGTGAATGAGATAGTGGTCCCGCACGCCTGGTCCCCAGGTGTATCCCCGTTCACAGCTTTGCAGCCCGCAATTAAAAATAGACAATTCGACATTGTCCGTATAGCTTTGTTTAAAGGATTGCTTATACGTGTTGGACATGGGGATAACCTCCGGTAAACGGTACAAATAAGCAGGGAATCATACGATAAATATACATAAAAAATGAAACTGTTGTTATTATAGCAAAACAATCAACAAAAGTCCATTTTTTCAGAATATTTTAGTGTTTACTTCGACGGGGGCGCTGTTATAATGAAATTAAGTTCAGTATTGTCAATGATGAAGGAGGAGTTGTTATGCCTACTGCACAGGGTTTGCTGGAGCAAATTCGCAATGGTGATTACGACGCTGCGTTCCGGAAGCTTTACGCCAGAGATGAAGAGACCGTCAGCCGGCAAAGAACGCGTTATTGCCAGGCGATTCAGGCTTTTCAGGATATGTTCGGAGAAAATCGGGAGATTCGGATTTATTCTGCGCCCGGGCGGACGGAAATCGGCGGTAACCATACAGACCACAACAATGGTGTGGTTATGGCTGCTGCTGTGAATTTGGACATTCTTGCCATTGTGTCTCCCAATGCGGAGCCGGTCATCCGTGTGCACTCCATGGGCTTTGAGGGGACCGATGTAATTTCGCTGGAGCATTTGGAAGTAAATCCCAAAGAGCAGGGACGCTCGGCTTCGCTCATTCGCGGCATGGCGGCTAAAATTCAGGAAGAGGGCGGCTCCATTGGCGGTTTTGACGCATATACGACATCAGATGTGCTGCGTGGTTCCGGCCTGTCCAGTTCCGCCGCCTTTGAAGTGGTGATTGGTGCGGTTCTGAATGGAGAATACAATCAGAATCGATTTTCACCGGTTCAAATTGCGCAGTTCAGCCAATATGCGGAAAATGTTTATTTTGGTAAGCCGAGCGGCCTGATGGACCAGACCGCATCCAGTGTCGGCAGTGCGATTGTGATTGATTTTAAAGATCCGAATGCGCCGGTTGTTGATGAAGTGAATTTTGATTTGGATAAACATGGATTCCACCTGTGCATTACGGATACCAAGGGAAGTCATGCAGATCTGACGGATGATTATGCAGCCATTCGCGGAGAAATGGAAGCCGTTGCGGCCTTTTTTGGAAAAAAGGTTTTGCGCGAGGTGGATAAAGCGCAAGTATGGTCACAAATTGCTCCTCTGCGGAAATCGCTGGGAGATCGTGCAGTCCTGCGTGCCATTCATTTCTTTGCAGAGTGCCGTCGTGCACGGGAACTGCGGTGTGCGGTTGCAGAAGATCGCTTTGAGGATTTTCTGCGCCTGATTCTGACGGGCGGACATTCTTCTTTCGAGTATAATCAGAATGCCTATAGCATCCGTCATCCCAAGCAGCAAGGCGTTTCCGTGGGCTTGGCGTTATCGCAGCATGTTCTGGAAGGGCGTGGTGCATGGCGGCTTCAGGGCGGCGGATTTGCCGGGACCATTCAGGCGTTTGTACCGGATGATCTGCTTGCGGAATATCGCAATGCAATGGAAGCCGCATTTGGCGCAGGTGCGTGCTATGTTTTGAATGTTCGCAATTATGGGGCTGTCGAGGTGACAGACGCGCTTTGAGAAAGCAGCAGGGAAAACGCATTGCCTCGCTGGATGCCATTCGTGGTTTGGCCATCGTAAACATGGTAGCTTACCACGCGGTTTATGACTGGGTCTATGTGTTTGGAAAAACAGCTGACTGGTTCGGAACGCATGCCGCCTATTTATGGGAACAGGCGATTTGCTGGACGTTTATTTTGCTTGCGGGAATGGTCAGTGTGTATAGCCGTAATCTCGCTCGGCATGGTGCACAAGTGCTGGCATGCGCAATGATTTTAACGGTGGTAACCGCGCTGGTTCTTCCGGAACAGATCATTCTGTTCGGTGTGTTGCATCTATTGGGAACAGCAATGCTTTTGACGGCGATGCTGCGCCCCTGGCTTCAGAAGTTGCCTGCCGGAATTGCTGCGGCTGTGTGTTTTGGTTTGTTCCTGCTTTTAAAAGGCGTTCCACGCGGTTTTGCCGGTCTGGCGGATATTAAAATTTGGCTTCTTCCGCAAAGCCTTTATCAGGCGAAGTGGGCGTTCTTTCTGGGCTTCCCCGCCAAGGGATTTTGGTCATCGGATTACTTTCCGCTGATTCCCTGGATTTTTCTGTTTTGGACCGGAATGTTTTTGTGGCAAAAATTACGCGGCAAAGGTGAACTTATTCTGAGGCGACTGCCCGATATTCCCGCCCTCAGTGCAATCGGGAGACACAGCTTGCTGATTTATATGCTACACCAGCCGCTGACCTTCGCTGCGCTTTGGCTGATAACCTGTTGGATGTGAAGAAAGGACAAATGAAAATGCTGTTTGTATGGTATCCCAAGTGCACGACTTGTCAACGTGCAAAGAAGTGGCTCGATGACCATGGCTTTGTATACGAAGCACGAGACATCAAAGAGGAAAATCCCTCTGAGGCGGAGTTGAAAGAATGGTATGCCAAAAGCAATTTGCCTCTCCGGCGCTTTTTTAACACAAGCGGCCTGCTTTATAAGGGAATGGGGCTGAAGGAAAAGTTGCCGGAAATGTCTGAAGAAGAGCAAATTTCACTTTTGGCTGAATATGGAATGCTTGTGAAACGGCCTGTATTGGTTACGGATCATCAGGTGCTGTTGGGGTTTAAAGAAGCCGAGTGGGATTCTGTATTGAAATAAAAGAAAGCCGTCACGTTTGACGTGACGGCTCTTTTTGTTTACCGAAAACCCCCGGCTGTGCCGGGGAGTTCTCAAAAAGCTTTAGCGTTGCATAGGAAATAAAAACTCCTTTTGATACAATAAAGATGCGGTCTGCCAACTGCACTAAAGTATCAAAAGGAGGACAAAAGGCATGACGCCTAATGACAAGAATAGTTTAGCACATACAACATGGAACTGCAAATATCACATAGTATTTGCGCCGAAGTATCGCAGAAAAATCTTTTACAAAGAAAACCGTGTGGAAATAGGGAAGATATTGAGAGAATTATGCAATTGGAAACAAGTGAAAATAGTAGAGGCGGAAGTGTGTCCGGATCATATCCACATGCTGGTGGAAATACCGCCTAAGATGAGTGTATCCAGTTTCGTAGGTTTTCTCAAGGGGAAAAGCAGTCTGATCATTTTCGAGAGACATTCCAATTTGAAGTACAAATATGGAAACAGGCAGTTTTGGTGCCGTGGATACTATGTCGATACAGCAGGTAAGAACGCAAAGAAGATTGCGGAGTATATCCAAAACCAACTCAAAGAAGATCAGATTGAGGATCAGATGACCCTTAAAGAATACATAGACCCGTTTACGGGTAGCAAGTAATATTCTTTCGCAGGTGGCAGACCGTACCAACGCCTTTAGGCGTGGCTAGTATTTTAGGGCTTTGCCCGCTTCTGAAGAACCACCAGCTTCGCTGGTGGGTTACTTTTTTATTTTAAGAATCCTTCAATGATTTTTTCCTCAGCCTGTTCTTCGGTCAGACCCAGTGTGCACAGCTTCAGAATTTGTTCGCCTGCAATCTTTCCGATGGCGGCCTCGTGAATCAAAGCTGCGTCTACATGAGAAGCATCCAGGGAAGGCGTAGCGGTTACTGTACCCTGTTCCGCAAGAATCGCATCGCATTCCGAGTGGCCGGTACAGCGTGTCTTTCCGTGAATTTTGGAAGAAAACTCTTGATGTGACTGTCCGCGTGCCACGGAACGGGAAATCAAATCCACACCGGAATCTTTCCCTTGAAGAGTTACCTCAAAATCGGTGGTAGCCGTCTCGGTACCGGTGGTCATGATGCGTTCCCGCACAACCATTTTAGACCGGGGTCCCAACGTTCCCGTCGTTTTCCGAGTTGAGTGATCCACGCCGGAAATTTGCACAGTATCCATTTCCAGATAGGAACCTTCGCCCAGAGTCACGTCCGTAACCGGGTCAATGGTGCGGCTGCCGTTTCCTTTGCCCGTTCCAATGTGCTTTTCTTTGTAAAGAACACGGGCGTTTTTGCCCAGGATAAAACGATGAATTCCGTTGTGACGAGCTTCTTCTTCACCGTCGGAATGAACACCGCATCCGGCGACAATGGTCACGTCAGCATTTTCCCCAACGAAAAAGTCATTGTAAACCAGGTCATCTACATTGCTGTGGGTGACACAAGCGGGAATATAGACCGTTTCATTTTTGGTTCCTGGAGCAATGTGAATCTCCAAACCCGGAAGTCCTTGTTTGGATTCAATGCGAATGTTTTTGGTGGACTGACGTCCGGCACATTGTCCGTCTTCGCGAATATTATAAGCACCTTGAAAGCTCCCTGTAAAATCGGACACAAGATGCAGCAGCTGATCGGTGATTTCATTCATGTCAAACACCTTCTTTCTCAAGCGGGCAGAGAGCGGCATGCTCGTCATTCAAAAGAGAAGGAAGAACCGTTTCGCGCGGTCCCATCGTGCGAACCTTTCCGTCTGCGAGCACAATGATTTCATCCGCAATGGACAAAATCCTTTCTTGATGAGAAATGATCAGGAGTGTTCCGCGCTGATTTCGGCGCAGCTCCTGGAATGTTTCTACGAGACGGGTGAAACTCCAAAGATCGATGCCGGCCTCCGGCTCGTCAAAGATAGAGAGCTGTGCTGAACGAGCCAGCACCGTGGCAATTTCGATTCGTTTGGCCTCACCGCCCGACAGGGAGGCGTTCATCTCGCGGTGAATATACTCATTGGCGCAAAGACCTACTTTCCCCAGAAGTGCGCAGAGCTCACCGTCTGTAAGACGACCGCCAGCGGCAAGTTCCAGTAAATCCCGGACAGTAAGGCCTTTGAAACGAACGGGCTGCTGGAACGCAAAAGCAATTCCCAAACGTGCGCGTTGAGTAATATCCAATGCGGTAATATCCGCACCATTCAAAAGGATGCGGCCACTGGAGGGCTGCGCGAGTCCGGCAATCAACTTGGCAAGGGAAGTTTTTCCGCCGCCGTTGGGGCCGGTGACAGCAATCAGTTTTCCGCTTTGCAGAGAAAGGTCCAGATCACGGATTACTTCTGCGCCGTCCGGAATACTCCAGGACAAATGTTCAATTTTTAGAATTTCAGACGATGTGCTCATTGGAACTCCTTTACATTCAAGGCGCGTGCGGCATTTAAGATAGCAATAACTGCAACGCCGACATCCGCAAATACCGCTTCCCACATATTGGCTATGCCGAAAGCGCCTAACAACAGGAACAAGCCTTTAATTCCCAGTGCGATTATAATATTTTGTCGGACAATTCGCAAGGTCTTTTTGGAAATACGAATAGCAGTGCTGATTTTGGAAGGAGCGTCATCCATCAGGACAATATCTGCTGCTTCAATGGCGGCATCGGAACCAAGACCGCCCATGGCAATGCCGATGTCCGCACGAGAGAGAACCGGCGCGTCATTGACACCGTCGCCTATGAAGGCGAGTTTTTTATTGGGGGCTTTTTCTGCCAGAAGACGCTCGACAATTTCAACTTTATCTGCCGGTAAAAGCTGCGCATGAACTTCGTCCAGTCCGAGTTGACGGGCTACTGCTTCTCCCACTGCACGACTGTCACCGGTCAGCATCACGGTTTTTTGAATCCCGGCTTTTTTCAGCAGACAAATCGCGTCAGCGGCATCGGGCTTTACTTCGTCTGCAATCACGATTTGTCCCCAATAAACACCATCAACGGCCAGATAGACGATTGTGCCAAGTGAATCGCAGGGCGGAACAGAGATTTTGCATTCTTCCATCAATTTGGCATTTCCGGCTGCTACTGTTCGACCGTCAACACAGGCAGTCACTCCATGCCCTGCAATTTCATGAACATTCGCCACACGACTGGAATCAAGCGGGGCTGTACAGGCGTTCTGCAGAGACAGGGAAATGGGGTGTTTTGAGTAAATTTCTGCAAGGGCGGCCATTTCCAGCAGATCCTGAGCGGCAATGCCGTTTTGCGGGTGAATTTCCGTTACCTGGAAAGTGCCCTTGGTCAAGGTGCCGGTCTTGTCAAACACCATTACATCGGTTTGAGCAAGAGCTTCCAGATAATTGCCGCCTTTTACGAGAATACCGCAGCGGGATGCTCCGCCAATCCCGCCGAAAAAGCTCAGCGGAATGGAAATTACCAGAGCGCAAGGGCAAGAGATGACCAGGAAGATCAGTGCACGTTCGATCCAATCTGTCCAAATACCACCGAAGAAAAGCGGCGGGAAAATTGCAAGCAGCGCTGCGGCAATCACCACACAGGGAGTGTACCAGCGTGCAAACTTGGTGATGAAATGTTCGGCTTTGGCTTTCTTGCTGCTTGCATTTTCCACAAGATCCAAAATTTTGGAAACAGTCGACTCACCAAATTCTTTGGTGACTGTAATGCGCAGAACTCCGCTTAAATTGACACAGCCGCTGATTACTTCGCTCCCGGCAGAAGCACTGCGAGGAACCGATTCACCGGTCAGCGCGGATGTATCAATGGTGGAAGTACCATCTGAAATGATTCCATCGAGAGGGATTTTCTCGCCCGGCTGCACGACAATTGTATCGCCGGGGCGTACCTCTTCGGGGTCCACTTGGGTCAGTTTTCCATCCCGTTCAATGTTGGCATAGTCCGGCCGGATATCCATGAGCTGTGCAATGGATTGGCGCGAACGGGAAACGGCATAACTTTGGAATAGTTCACCAACCTGATAAAACAGCATGACGCCAACCGCTTCGGCATAGTCATGGGTCTTGATGACTCCCAGTATCAAAGCACCGATGGTGGCGATCACCATCAAAAAATTTTCGTCAAAAATTTGACCGTGAAGAATATTTCGGATAGCTTTCCACAAAACGTCCCATCCAATTACAAAATAGGGGACAAGAAAAGCCGCAAGCTGAAGAGGGCCGGATAAGGGGAGCATCAATGCAAGTACAAAAAGAATGGCACTGATCAAAATGCGCGTCAAAAGTTTTCGTTGATTTTTTGTCATAAAGCATTCTCCTTTACGGAAGCTTGGAAAAATGCCGGGCTTTCGTCAAAAGCCCGGCTCCCGTTACAGTTTAATTTCGCAATCGGGCTCTATGCGTTTGCACGCTTTGACCACATTCTTCATGATTTCGTCAAAGCGTGTATCCTCTGCCTCAATAGTCAGTTTTTGCGCCAGAAAACTGATGCTGGCAGATTGTACCCCGTCCAGCTTTTGAATGGCATCTTCCATTTTTTGAGCACAGTGCGCGCAATCGAGATCGACCAGTTTGAATGTTTTTTTCATAAGTGACACTCTCCTTGCTTATTCTTCAATATGTTCCATCCCTTGACCAATGATTCTCCGCACATGATCATCGGCAAGAGAATAAAAGACAGTTTTTCCTTCTCGGCGAAACTTTACCAGCTTTGAATTCTTTAATACGCGCAGCTGATGTGAAACGGCGGTTTGGCTCAGTCCTAGAAGCTGTGCAATATCGCATACACAAAGCTCGGCTTCAAAAAGCGCATACAAAATACGGATACGAGTGGAGTCGCCGAACACTTTAAATAACTCCGCGAGATCATACAAAGTTTCGTCCGGAGGCATCAGGGACATGACTTTTTGAACCGTATCTTCATGTACGTATAAAAAACCGCAGCGCTCAACTTCCGGGTAAGCGGCAGACTCAGACATTTGATACATCCTTTCATATGAATATCTGTTCATATGTTAATCCTAAAAAACTGGTTTGTCAACCCCGAGAAATATAAAAAAGCGAAAGCCGGTAAGGCTTTCGCTTTGAGCGTGGTTTATTCGTGCAGGAGAAGTGGGGCCAGGATGCGGTATACGTAGGTGCACGCAAGTACCGCATTGTATCCACACATCAGTGCAATATACAATTTCCGATTTCTGCTTTTTTTGATGTGCTGACTGAAGGAAAAGATAAACGCACCAGATACGGCAGCTGCGGCGATATCTGCAAAGGCAACAGCAACCTGAGGAGCAAACCCGAAAAAGGGCACACGGCCCAAATAGAAAACAGCCACAGCAAAAAGGTGAATAAAGGGAACCAGAAAAAGCGGCGTGACGCCGAGAGCGTAGTCCGATTGCTGAGCGCGGATAAACACTACGATCAGGCACAGCATAATCGCCAGAATTGCAATGCTTTCGGTTATCAAAATGTCACCTCAAATCCTTTTTAATAACGCGTCTATTTTACATGAAAAAAAGAAAAACGTCTACAGGTTCTGAAAAAAACTCTTGACGAATTGGAAAAAATCCATATAATAGATAAAGACGCGATTATGCTACTGTGGCTCAGCAGGTAGAGCAGCTCACTCGTAATGAGCAGGTCGTCCGTTCGAATCGGATCAGTAGCTCCAGAAAAGACTCGGCTTTGTGCCGGGTCTTTTTTGTTTTACAGTTTAAAATCATCGGCAGTAAAGCTTGGCATCGGAGGGCGCCTTTTGGGAATTCGCCGAAGCGGGTCGTATGAGAATGAACGACAGTGAAATGTATTTTCCACAATGCCTTTTTTTTGACAGTAAAACATTCCGGAATCTTGCGAAGGGCGGCTGAAAACGCAGTATTCACAGGATGGCTGAATCGTCGCGCCGAACAAAGGTTTATTTCTGGAAAAAATGGACATGTTTGAATCCCCGTTCCTCAAAGATGATCTCATTATACTCCATTTGACTGGGAAGGTAAACTTGAAAAATTTTTTCGGTGACATGTGATCATAACGCACAAAAGAAAAAAGATGCAGATCACATCGAGTGGCATTCTGAAAGCAAACAGAGAAGGAATGGCGGTACTGGCAGTCTGTGCATTTGGGAAGAAGTAAAGCAATGCTTTTAAAAGCAGTAATGAAAGAAATGCATGAGGAATTCTGGAAACCAAAAGCGCTTTTAAAGAAAAGTGCGCGCATGTAAGTGAGCGCACCTGCAGAAAAACCGAAAATCCCATGAAGCTTAACGCAAGATCGCACAGTGTAAGGCGGGCTGCAACGGCAGATGCTCCGGCTCGGCAGGCGTTGGTGACTTCCAGAGGCAGAGTTAATAAGAATCTGGGAAGAGTGGGGAGCGTAGCGGGAGCCAGCATTTCCGCCAGAAAAGAAAATAGAATGATATACCCGCATAAAATGCTGGTAGAAAAGACCGCTTTTTCAATCGCGTTCGGAATTCCTCTCGGAAGCGTTTTGGGCAAGGATAGAGAGGAAAGAGAAACGCCGGTTCGCGATGCTTTCGATATACGGAAAAACGCTCCGCAGATTAAAGAAGCACTTACCTGTGAAAGAAAAAGAAGCCAGCCAGCAAAGACGGAGTGGAGCATTACGGCGCCTACACTCCCAACGATAAATGCAGGACTTGATCCGATGCAGCAGACCAGCAGACGCTCTGCTTCCTGCTTGGTCAATTCTCCGGCTTCATAGAGTTGTTCTACAGCGCTTGCTCCGGCGGCAAAGCCGCCCAGCAGACCGCACAGAAGTGCTCCGGCCGCTTTTCGTGATGGAATCCCCAGGCATTTTGTATAAGGGGAAAGAGGAGCACCCAGCGGTCCGGCAAGTGGGCTTTCCAGAAGCAGCCGGGATAGCACAAGGAATGGAAACAGACTTGGTATGATGACCTGACAGCAAAGAGAAAGCCCCTGCAGTGCTCCTTTCATGGCACGCTGCGGCTCGACCAGAAGCACAATTACCATTGCCAGAATCGCACTGGCCGACAAAAAATCAATTGTCTTATGAAAAAATGACTTCCGATTCATAAATATCTCCTCCTGTTCGATATAGATATATGACGGGCAACAAAAAAATAACAGGGAGGCTGCGTATGGGAAGACAGAACAAGAAGTGTGAAAAATTCTCTTTCAAGCGCGCTTTCGGTGTCACAGATGGAGGAGCGCAGAACGCATTGTACGGGCAGCCGGTTTTGCATATCAACTGCAATGGCTTCTTCGAAGTCGAAAATTGCAGGGGAATCATCCAATATGATATCAATCATCTGAAATTGGATATGGGGCGTCAAGCAGTTACGATCGAAGGGGAGGGAATCCAGGTGGATACTTTCCAGAAAAAGCTGATCACTGTCAGGGGAACATTGTTTTCGCTCTGCTTTTCGGAAAAGGAGAGATGAAACATGCATAAAAAACATCTATACGTAGGAACCGTAGAATTTGAGCTGGTCGGCGGTTTGGGGGAACGTTTTTTTAACCAGTGCGCACAGCAGAGCCTTTGTGTGGAAAAGATTCGTCCAACCGCGACGGGATTTCTGGCCCAAACACATTTGCGGACTTATAGGCGTCTGCGAAAAATAGCCCGGGCGAATAAGTGCAGAATTCATGTCGTCAAACGTAAAGGCGTGAGCTTTTTTCTTGCCGGTTATCGCCGGCACTGGAGCATTGTTATCGGGCTTGTTCTGGCTGCTGCTTTGTTTGCTTGCGGAAGACAGCTGATCTGGAACATTTCTTTTGTGGATTTTTCGAATGCGGAGCAGCTTGAAATGCGTAAAGAACTGGCAGGGTATGGGATATACGAAGGTGCTGTGGCGGATGAAAATTATCTGGAATCCGTTGCAGCGCAGATATTTGTTGCACGTGATGATTTGAGCTGGGTCCGTTTGAATTTTATTCACGGTCGCTTGGAAGTGGAAAAAGTAGACCGAACACAACAGCCGGAGATGCAGGAGAAAGCACTGACGGAAATTGTAGCTGCCTGCGATGGGATTATTCTTCGTCAGGAAATTGATGGCGGTTTTGCACAGAAGCAGGCGGGACAATCGGTAGCGCAAGGGGAAGTTCTGGTCAGTGGATGTACGGTTGGAAAAACCGGCGCATTGCTGTATGGGAGAGCGGCGGCAAGAATTTATGCGCAAATCGAAAAGGAATATCAGGTTACACAGCCACTGAAGGTTTCCGCACAAATGCCGGGGCGCATCATTGGCCGTGAAAGCCGTTTTTTGATTGCAGGGCACGCATTCAGCCTGCCAAAATCTTCTTCCGCACAGGCCACACGGTTTCAGCAAACGTCTCTTTCTGCTTTGTCTATAGGCGGGCTTCATTTTCCTGCGACCATTGAGACAACATTGTATCGGGAGGTCCAAAATATTGAATGTGAACTTTCACCGGATTTGGCCCAGGCGATTGCGGAACAAAAAATTTATCAATCCGTTTCAAGCCAGTTCGAAAGTTATAAAATTTTGGACCGCTCGACTCAGATAGAGAAAAGTGAAGATTCCATCACCGTTCGGATGCGCTTAACAATGGAAACAGATATTGCAAAAACAGTACCGTTTTCCGGATTTGCAGGAAATGCAGAAAAAGATGATGAAAATTTGTAGAGGTTGTGCACAAAATACTATTTAAAATTTTGATAAATATGCTATAATAAAATCAAACTCGACAAATGGCAGGGGTGTTTGAATGGCAGAGCAGCTGCTGGAAGTGGATTGCATGGATACCGCGCTCGCAATTTTTGGAAATTGCGACGAAAACATCAAGTTGTTGGAACAGGCGTTTCATGTGACGGCGGTCTGCCGGGGTACGCAGATCAAGTTTTCCGGAGACGAAGAAGGCGTGATGAAAGCGGCGAAGGCTGTAGATTCCATGCTGACGCTTCGGGAGAACGGCACGCCTTTGGAAGAACAAACTGTTCGGTATTGCATCTCTTTGGCTGCTTCCGGAGACGAAGGTAAAATAAAAGAATTGACGGGGGATTTTATTGCCATCACGGCCAAAGGAAGGCCGATCCGGCCCAAAACCCTGGGGCAGAAAGCTTATATTCAGGCGATTTCTAAAAACGCAATTACGTTTGGGGTTGGTCCAGCCGGTACAGGCAAAACGTACCTGGCAGTTGCAATGGCGGTCAAAGCCTTTAAGGCGCACGAGGTAAGCAGAATCATTTTGACGCGGCCGGCGGTAGAAGCCGGGGAAAAACTTGGCTTTTTGCCGGGTGACTTGCAGAATAAGGTGGATCCTTATTTGCGCCCTTTGTACGATGCGCTGTTCGATATGCTGGGAGCAGAAAAATATCAGGGACTTTTGGAAAAACAACTGATCGAAGTGGCCCCGCTGGCCTACATGCGCGGCCGAACGCTGGACGATGCATTTATCATTTTGGATGAGGCACAAAATACCAGCCCGGAACAGATGAAAATGTTTTTAACGCGTATGGGTGCCGGGTCCAAAGTAGTTGTTACAGGCGATGTAACGCAAATCGACCTGCCGGACAAGGCGCGTTCCGGCTTGGTGGATGCCTTGGCTGTTTTGAAACAGGTTCAGGGAATCGCCATGATGTACTTTTCGGAAAAAGATGTGGTGCGCCATCGTTTGGTGCAGGATATTATCAAGGCGTATGATAAAGCGCGTTCAGCGCGGAATAAACGATCATAAGAAAGGAAGAGCGGAACATGTCTCACAAAGTGTACATTACCAACGATCAGAACAAAGTAAAAGTCCCTTCTGGGCTGCGTATCCTGATTCGTCGTGCTTGTCATGCTGTTTTGGAGTATGAGCATTTTGAAGGCTCCGCCGAAATCAGTGTGACGTTTGTGGACAATGAAAAAATTGCACAGCTGAACGAGCAATATCGCAATAAACCTCAGGCGACAGATGTTTTAAGTTTTCCCTTGGGTGAGAACGGCAATTATGACATCAACCAGGAAACGGGAGCCGCTATGCTTGGTGATATTGTGATTTCCATGGAACGCGCTATGGAACAGGCGGAGTTGTACGGCCATTCTCTGCAGCGCGAGGTCGCTTTTTTGACGGTTCATTCCATGTTCCATCTGCTGGGCTATGACCATGAATGCGGCGGACTTGAGGCAGTAAGAATGCGTGAGAAGGAAGAAGCTACACTGATTCAGTTGGGCCTTCCGCGGACTGTTTCATACAGCGCCGATCAGGTGTAAGCGATGAAGCACCGTTTCATCGATAGTTTTATTTATGCGGCGCAAGGGATACGTGCTGCCGTTCAACAGGAACGGAACATGCGTTTTCATCTGTGCGCCGCCTTTTATGTCTATTTGTTTTCTTTGTTTTACGACTTTACGTCGACGCAGTATGCACTGATTACCATCATGGTGGTTGGCGTAATGGCGCTGGAACTGGTAAATTCCAGCATCGAGCGAGTGATGGAGCGGCCAGCGCCGGAGCGTTATCGCACGGCCGGCGTGGTCAAGGACATGGCCGCCGGGGCTGTTCTGATTTTTAGCATTGGATGCGCAGTAGCCGGCGTATTTTTATTCTGGAACGTTCCCGTTTTTGAAAGAATTTTAGGCTATTTTGCAGAACATCCGGTACTGCTTTTGTTGCTGCTGGCAACCTTGCCGGTGGCTTGGCGCTTTGTGTTTGGAAAAAAAGGAGAGAAATAATTGCAGAGCTTTGATACAAAATCAATTTTTGTAGCGTTAGTGGGCCGCCCCAATGTGGGAAAATCGTCGCTGTTAAATCTTTTGGTAGGAGAAAAAGTGGCGATTGTAACGTCTAAGCCCCAGACGACCCGTACGCGTATCACGGGGATTCTGACCAGAGGAAAGACACAGTTTGTGTTTTTGGATACTCCGGGAATACACAAGCCGCGTACAAAACTGGGAGAACGGATGACCAAGACGACAACGGATTCTGTAGCCGAAGTAGATGTGGCGGTCATGCTTTTTGAACCCTATGGAGAGTTGACGGAAGCAGAACGTGCGCTTGTTGAAGATCTGCGTGCGAAAAAGCTGCCGGCATATGCTGCCGTGAATAAGACAGATACGCTGAAGCAATCTTCTGATTTTGAAGTGCGCAAAGAGTTTTTGTCTTCATTGAAGGTGTTTGAAGAGGTCCTTCCGCTTTCTGTGTATGACAAAAAAGGTGACCAGGCGCTATTGGATAAGCTTGAGAAATACGCGGTGGAAAGTCCGCACTATTTCCCGGATGATGCATATACGGACATGCCTGAGAAAGCGCTGGTGGCCGAAGTGGTACGGGAAAAGATGCTGCTTCATTTGTTTGATGAGATTCCGCATGGCACGGCAGTGACCGTGGAGCGTTTTAAAGAACGGGCGGATAAAAATATCATTGATATTGATATTAACATTTATTGCGAGAAGAAAAGTCATAAAGGGATCATCATTGGAAAAGGCGGGGCAATGCTGAAACAGATTGCCAGTGAAGCTCGTCTGGAGTGCGAGGAGTTCCTTGGCGCAAAAGTAAATCTGCAATGTTGGGTCAAAATCAAAGACGATTGGCGCGATAACGACTTCCTTTTGAATAATTTCGGATTCCGCCAATAAAGAACGATATTTGGACAAAGTTTCCGCACATAACTGCGGTAGAATGGTGAATCATAAATGCTGACAAGCGGAGGTGTTTCACCATGAGACAGCAGGATGGTTTTTGGAAACAGTTTGAAAGCACGGGTCAGATTCAGGACTATTTGCATTACAAAAAAGGCCCGGAGGCTGAAAACAAGGAGAACAGGAATGCAGACGATTACCAAAGGACTGGTTCTGCGGGCGACAAAGACCAATGAGGCGGATCGCGTGCTCTCTATTTTGACACCGGAGCAAGGAATCATCTCAGCAATGGCCAAAGGAGCTTTGCGGCTGAAAAACAAGTTGTTCAGCGGCACGGGGCTTTTTTGCTATTCCGAGTTTACGCTCTTCCAGGGGAAGAGTATGTACATTGTGGATGATGCACAGGTGCAGACTGTTTTTTACGGTATCCACGATGACATGGAAAATATGGCACTGGCAATGTATTTTTCGGAGTTGACCAGTGTGTTTTCGCCTGTGGATGAAGAGGCCAAAGAAATGCTTCGGCTGCTTTTAAACAGCTTTTATTTGATGAGCGAGCATAAGCGTTCGTCTTCTTTTTTGAAAGCCGTCTTTGAACTGCGGGCGCTTTCTTTGGCTGGCTATATGCCGGATTTGGTTGCTTGTGCGGATTGCGTTCGATATGAAGGCGGTCCGTTTTACTTTGATAAGCAAACATCTAAAATTTTTTGCTCTGACTGTGCCGGAAAACGGGGAGAGATATGTAATCTGGACCCTTCGGCACTGGCGGCAATGCGGCATATTGTATTCAGCAGTGATGAAAAGTTGTTTTCCTTTACATTGGGAAAAGAAAGCGAAAAACGGTTGGGAAAGGTGATTACAGATTATTTAAATACTTGTTTGGACAAACCTTTGAAAACCGCTGATTTTCTCAATACCATTCTTTCATAACTAAAGAGGTAATCATGCAAAAATACTTACAATCTTTGGAGTTTGATAAAATACTTGCACGTGCGTGTCATTTTGTAACCTGTCCGCAGGCACAGACGATGCTGGAGCAACAGTTACCCGGTGAAAATGCAGAACAAGTGCGTATGATGCTTTCACAGACAGATGCAATTGCGACACTCTTGATTAAAAACGGCTCAGCGCGTATTTCTAAAGTGGAAAATGTGGAAAAGATCGTTCGGCGTGCCGGTAAAGGCGGTGTGCTGAGCATGGGCGAACTGCTGGAAGTGGCTTGTACACTGCGCAATTTTCGCGAATTGGTGCAGTGGTACGGGCTGACTGACCATGAAAATTTACCGGTGGATGACTATTTTTATGCCATTACCCCACAACCGCAGTTGGAGAAAGCGATTACAGAAGCGATTGTATCACCAACAGAGATGGCTGATGGAGCAAGCAATACGCTGTATGACATCCGTCGGAGCATTCAAAGAGTGGAAAGTTCCATCCGTGATAAACTGGACGGTATCACGAAGTCGCAGACCATGGGAAAATACTTGCAGGATGCTGTCGTATCTCTGCGAAATGGACGCTTTGTTGTTCCGGTAAAAGCTGAATATCGAAGCGAAGTAGGCGGCGTGATTCATGACGTTTCTTCCAGTGGTTCTACATTGTTTGTGGAGCCGACGGCAGTTGTGGCAGCCAATGCAAAAATTTTGCAGCTGCGTAACCAGGAGCAGGCTGAAATTGAACGTATATTGTCCGCTTTTTCGGCACAGGTCGCGGACTTGGAGCCGATGTTTTCGCTTGCCTATGAATCAATGCTTCAACTGGATGTGCTTTTTGCAAAGGCAGAGTTGGCTTTGGAGCAGAAAGCGATGTGTCCTCAAGTACAAAGTGAACAATGCTTTTCTTTGGTTCGGGCACGACACCCGTTGATTGATCCGGGAAAAGTCGTTCCGGTAGATATTTCTCTGGGAGCCGGGTATGATACGCTGGTGATTACCGGGCCCAATACTGGCGGTAAGACCGTTACCTTAAAAACGGCTGGCTTGCTGAATTTGATGGCACAATATGGTTACTTAATTCCGGCGCACGAGTCCAGTACTGTCTGTGTGTTTGAGAATATTTTGGTGGATATTGGTGACGAACAGAGCATTGAACAAAGTTTGTCTACGTTTTCCGGGCATATTAAGAATATTACAGAAATTTTGAGCCAAGCAGGTACTGGAAGTCTTGTGTTGATGGACGAGCTTGGCGCAGGGACTGACCCGGCAGAAGGTGCAGCTCTGGCTGTTTCGATCGTCGAAGCTTTGCGTGATCGCGGCGCGAAGATTATGGCAACAACACACTATTCAGAGATGAAGGTTTTTGCTCTGGAGACACCCGGAGTTCAGAATGCCTCCTGCGAATTTGATGTGGAAACACTTCGTCCGACTTATAAATTAAGTGTTGGCGTACCAGGAAAGTCAAATGCGTTCCTCATCAGTGAGAAGTTAGGACTGGAAAAACAGGTTATCGAAAGAGCCAAAGCACACATGTCGGATGAGGACAAAAAATTTGATACCGTACTTTCTCAGCTGGAAGATTTGAAGATTCAGCTGAAAGAAGGGCAGGAGGAGATGGAACGTCTTCGCCATGCTGAAGAACATGCCCTGGAGCAGGCAAAAGAGAAACGCGCAAAGTTGATCGCGCAAGGCGAGGCTGAACTGGAAGCTGCACGAGAGAAGGCACGCACCATGGCACAGCAGGTGCAGAATGATGCATATCAATTGCTGGATGAGCTTCGTAAATTAGAGAAAGATCAAAAGCAGGCGGCTGGGCAGCGGGCGATTCGTGCAAGAGAAATCGCTCGAAAAGAGTCTGAAAAATTGTTTGTTCAATCGGACGTTGTCCATACGGCGGCTAAAGTCTTCACGCCGCTCAAAAGTGTGAAGCCGGGGCAGGAGGTATGGATCCCGGAATTGGATAAGACGGGCATTGTCATGTCCAATCCGGATCGAGACAACCTTGTTGAGATCCGGGCTGGAATTATCAAGACGAAAGTGCCTCTTTCGAAATTGGCGGCGCCGCAAAAGCAAAAGCCTGTGCCGCAGAAAAAATATCAGCCGCGAAGGAATTCTTCGGGCGGAAATCTGGATCGGGTTACACGCTCCGCCAGCATGGAGATTAACTTGCTTGGATTGACCGTAGAAGAAGCAATCCATGAGGCTGATAAGTTTATTGATAACGGTGTCATGAGCGGTCAGTCGACTTTGTATCTGATCCACGGAAAAGGAACAGGTGCGCTGAGAAAAGCTCTCCATGAACACCTTCGCAGACACCCCAATGTTCGTAGTTATCGGCTGGGCGCTTACGGAGAAGGCGAGTCAGGTGTCACGGTTGTTGAACTGAAATAATTTTTTGCAGCTGTCAATATTTAAAAAAGGGCAAAACGAATTTTCCAAAAAGGCAAAATGAAATTTCCAAAGTAGAATATGGAGAAATGAGACCCCACGTCGAAAGACGTTGGGGTCTTTTTATATCCCCGTTGTCCCTCTCCGGCCCTGGAAACGAGGAAAAACAGAGTCCAGAACGAGGGAGAGATTAGTACGGGACGCCCTGGCGAAGAAGGAAGCAGGTGCCCAGTGGCGGTACGGCATCGAATCGGGAGGAAATCGGGAGACACCCTGGACCGCTGCGGCTGCTCATCTGCGTAGGAAAATCCCTGTTTTCGCCCTGCAATACCCCGGATTTCGCCCTGTGAGCCGTTTTCTCATCCCGCCAATGATTGGACCTTACTGGACCCTATATAGCCCCTTATAGGCCCTCTTTCATTGGGCATTATTGGAACTGTTCTGGAGGTGTCAGGGGCGAGCGGAACGGAGTGGAGCGAGCCTTTCCTGACTCTATCCCAGTTTCCTCCTTCTTCTCTTCTATTTTATCTCTAATTATGTACTTTTGTTTCTTTCGTGCCCCTTTTTTGCACTTTCCAGAATGGAAAATATAGTGCCTTTTTGGAAATTTCACTTTGCCTCTTATCAATATTTAAAAAAGGGCAAAACGAATTTTCCAAAAAGGCAAAATGAAATTTCCAAAGTAGAATATGGAGAAATGAGACCCCACACCGAGAGGTGATGGGGTCTTTTTATACTCTACGCCTAAGTCGTTGATTTCAGCGCTTGAGGGAAGAGCGCTGTATACCATTTTCCGGGACAAGTTCTGCAGGTGTGACATATTTTGCGCGGCTGAAGTGTTAGGCTGTTTTCAATGGGGGGATTGCATGCGTGGCGTTGTCTATGTAGATATTTTGTTTTTTACCAATGCATTGATCGGATGGTGCTTGCTGCGCTGCTGTGCAAGTTTGACTGGTTGCGCGGTACAAAAAATTTTTTTGTTTGCCGGCGGTATATTGGCGGGGATATCTTCTTTAATGGTAATATTGCCGCCGCTTCCAGCTTGGATCATGGGCTTGATGAAAATTATCAGCGCAGGGACCATTGTGGCCCTGGCTTTTTTTAAAAACGGTCGGCGCATATTTTTGAAGTGTTTATTGTGGTATGTAGCATTAAATGTGCTTTTATCCGGCACGATTCTTTTGGCGCTGTACTATTTGGAGCCGTCAGAGATTCAAATTTATAATATGACACTTTATTTTAATGTGTCTCCGCTGCTTCTGATTGGTTGTGTCACGGGTACATATTTTGTGATGCAGATTATGGCCTTTTTGATGGGAAGGCCAAGAGAACAAATCGTCCTGCCGTTCCGTGCGACTTTCGGCTCTGACAAATTAGATGGATATGCTTTATGGGATACAGGATATCATGTTAAAGACCCTATATCGGGAGCAAGTACATTTTTGCTCAGTTTCCCGGAAGTGCAATCAAAACTTTCCATTCCGTTGGAAAAGGCTCTTTCAAATTATTTTCGAACTGGAAATTTACAGGCAGGAGATGGAATTCGCCTGATTCCTGCCCGAACGGCAACCGGAATGAGGCTGCTTCCCGCAATAAAAGCACCGTTGCAGTTGATGCAAAGAGAACGTTGGAGGGAAACCACGGCAGCCTTAGCTGTTTTTACACCGGAACGGCTGGGAGATGGGACATTTGAAGCTTTGGTGAATCCGGCAACGGCGGAGCATTAGGAGGATCAAACAATGAAAAGAAAAATAACACTGAAAAATTTCTGGAAAATATTGTTGTTCAAATGGATCATTGGGGTACGCTTGCCGGATTATCTCTACTATATCAATGGCCCGGAAATTTTGCCACCGCCATTATCAAAAGAAGAAGAACGAGTTGTTTTTGCAGGGTTAGAGCAGGGAAGTACCGACGCGAGGGATTTGCTGATCGTTCATAACTTGCGACTGGTGGTATATATCGCGCGAAAGTTTGAAAGCAAGACAACAAGTGCGGAGGATTTGATTTCTATTGGAACCATCGGGCTGATAAAAGCAGTCAATACGTTTGTACCATCCAAGAATATCAAACTGGCAACTTATGCAAGTCGTTGCATTGAAAATGAAATATTAATGTATTTACGGAAAAGCAGCAATCGAAGACAGGAAAGCAGTATTGATGAACCATTAAATACAGATTGTGATGGAAATGAGCTGTTGCTATCCGATGTGCTGGGAAGCGACCAGAATCAAGTGAGCTTGGAACTGGAGCAGTGCGCCGAATGTGACATGCTTCGGCAGGCTGTGGATCATTTAAATCCACGCGAGCGTCAAATTATGGAATTGCGATTCGGATTGAATGGTGGAAAGGAACATACCCAAAAAGAAGTTGCGGATATGATAGGCATCTCACAGAGCTATATTTCTCGTTTGGAAAAGCGCATTATAAAGCGATTAAGAGGTGAATTGGAGCGTATCGAACAATAACTGGAAGAGTTTTCTTCTTATGATTTTTAAGCGTGACGTCCATACTCTGAACAAGAACTTGTTCAGAGGAAGTGTGGCACGTGCAATATCACAAGGTGGAAATCTGTGGTGTCAATACCGCAAAACTGCCGGTTCTCAAAGAAAAGGAAAAAATTGAGTTGATTCGCAAAGCGCAGGCGGGAGATCAAGATGCACGACAGGCGATGATACAAGGGAATTTACGGTTGGTTTTAAGCGTGGTACAGAAATTTGCGTCACGTGGAGAAAGTATGGACGATCTCTTTCAGGTGGGATGCATTGGGCTGATCAAAGCGATTGACCATTTTAACCCGGAATTGGGATTACGGTTTTCCACCTATGGACAACCAATGATTTTAGGAGAAATTCGACGATTTCTCAGAGACAACAACAGTATGCGTGTCAGTCGGTCGGTCCGAGACATGGCCTATCACGCCATGCAGACAAGAGAGCAGTTGCAGAAAGAACTGGGAAGAGACCCGACCATTCAGGAACTTTCTGCCCGTATGGAGCAACCACAGTCGGTGGTGACTTTGGCTCTGGAGTCTGTCATGGAACCCCTCTCCTTATATGAACCAGTGTATAATGATGGTGGGGATACGCTATATGTGATGGATCAAATAGGCGAAAATGAGGGCGAAGAGAGCTGGATCTCCACTATTTTGTTTCGGGATACGATTGGCGCCTTATCGGACCGTGAAAAGAAAATTATTTCGCTTCGGTATCTTGCCGGAAAGACACAGGTGGAAGTGGCTCGCGAAATCGGAATCAGCCAGGCACAGGTGAGTCGGCTGGAAAAAGGTGCTTTGGAGCGAATTAAAAAGCAAATTTAAGTAAAAAGACGCGGACAGCTTTGTGCCCGCGTCTTTTTAAATATTATTTTGTAACGGCCTTTTCCGGCTCCTTTTTGGCATGCCGGGGTGACTTCCGTTCCGTTTCAATACCGTAGCTTTTTAAGGCTCGTTGCAGTGTGCGTACATTTCGGAAATGAATGCCCACCATATCCGCATCAAATGCTGCAGAAGCATTGATTTTATTATCGTCGACAAAAACACATTCAGAGGCAATCAGGTGGTATTTTTGAATCAAAGTCTGGTAGATTCGAATATCTGGTTTCAGCAACCGTACCTCACAAGATGCGATTCCACCGTCAAAGAGAGACCAGAATCTCCGCTGCTGTAAAGTTTCCAATACATCGTCGGCAATGTTGGAAAGATAAAACAGCCGATAGCCGCGCTTTTTTAAGCGTTTCATCAACTGAACAGTGTCATCTTTGGTATTTAACATGTCAAACCAATCAGATAAGATGACATCTGTTTCAAAAGAAAGCCCCAAATCTTTTCCTTTTTCGCGCATAATCTCATAGGCCTGCGCGCGAGTCATTACGCCAGCATCGATCTTGAGCCATTCAGCGCTGCCGAATGTGATATCATAAAGTTTATTTTCAATTTTTTCATTGAGAAAGTGATCAACCAGGAATTCACGAGGATTAAAATCAACGACCACTCCGCCCAAATCAAATACAATATTTTTATACAAAAAATCACCCACCGTATCGCTCTTATTCGATAATGTATTTTATTATACAACATTTTCAGCGGCATAGAAACCCTTTCTTCTGGAATAAAATGTGAATAAAGAAAGGGAGGAGTTTCGTTATGACATTGTATGAACTCTGTCAGCGCGATGTGATTTGCATTTCTACGGGGGCCAATCTCGGAAAAGTGGATGATCTTTCCTTTGATGAAAATACGGCCTGTATTGAAAATCTTGTTTTATATGGCCGATTAAAATTGTTTGGCCTTCTGGGACGGGAAGAGGATACGCTGATTCCGTGGAAAGATATCCGAAAAATTGGAAGCGATGTCATTTTAGTTGAAACGAAAACGATTGTTCCGGTTCGTAAGAAAAAGTTCCTTTTCATGATATAACTTGACAAATATTATATAATGAAAGAATCGGTAAAACGATGGTAAAGGACAGTTAAAATAAAGGTGGTTCAGCATGAAACAAGTTTCTGGTGGGGAAAAGCGAGCGTCTTGGCGTGACTCTTTTTGGGTTAATCTGGCTTGGACGCTCATTGTTCCAACCGTTTTTCTGTTTACGATGGAATGGATCCATCGAGGAACATTGCTTTCGGATTTTTGGACAACGCGCTTTTTTTCGCACTTCTTTGGGTTCTTTTGGGGATGGGTATTTCTCATTCTGCTCTATGTCCTTGTGAGTCAGTTGACGGCACGTCATTGGGTGGCAACGCTTATACTTGGACTTTTGACCAACGTGTCAGGTGTGGTCACCTATTATAAGCTGGAGATGCGCGGAGAGCCGTTTTTGCCTTGGGATTTTTCACAGATCGGTGACTTGGCCGGTGTGGCCGAGCATATTCAACTTCAGGTGCAGCCGAGCATGATTGTGGTCGGTGTCCTGCTTTTAGTAATGATCCTGTTTGCGGGCTTTCTTCGTTTACCGATGGGAACTTCCGGACGCAAATGGCACTGGCGGCTGATTTTATCGGGTGGATCTTTTGTGGGAGCCCTGGCGATTGTTTTCGGAATATGGATGCAGACCGCGGTTTGCCAGTTCTTTGGAATCTATGAAGATATGTGGATGCAGGATCGCTATTACAAAAATTATGGCATCCTCACCGGCTTTTTTACAAATCTGCGCGTTCTGGATATTTCCGCGCCGGACGGGTATTCGCAGGAAGCAGTCGATCAAATTGTGCAGCGCACAGAGCAAGCGCAGAAGGCGGATTCTGAACCTTTCTTTGCCAACAGTTATGCGAGCAGCACAGAAGAGGTGGTGCAGCAGCCTAATATTATTTTCGTAATGAACGAGTCTTTTTGGGATGTGTCCCGATTGGAAGGTGTTGTTTTTGACCGCGAACTGACACCCAACCTGAAGGCACTGGCTGAACAGGCAGCTTATGGAAGATGCTACTCTCCGTCCTTTGGCGGCGGTACATGTGATGTTGAATTTGAGGCGTTGACCGGATTTTCGCTGGAGCATCTGCCGGCCGGTAGTAAACCCTATCAGCAATATGTGACAAAACCGATGTTTTCGACTCCGCAGTTTTTAAAGGCACAGGGGTACGATACCATCGCAATTCATGGTTATTACGGAAAATTCTGGAGCCGAAATACGGCATACCCGAATTTGGGAATCGATACATTTATCTCGGCAGAAAATTTTTCCAACCCGGAACTGAAGAGAGGGTTTATTTCAGATTCCCAGATGACCCAGCGAATCATTGAGGAATATGAAAACCATGAAGCGGATTCGGATGCGCCGTTTTTTGTCCATGCGGTGACCATGCAAAACCATACAACCTATGACTCGAATCGTTATCCGGAAGAAGAGCTTGTAAAAGTGCTCGAAGATCCGGGCTTCTCTGATAATACCGTTTCTCAGCTTCAGGATTTTGCTACAGGAGTATACGAAGCGGATCAGGCACTGGGAGAATTGGTGGATTATTTTAGCGATGTGGACGAGCCGACGATCATTGTATTTTGGGGCGATCATTACAATCCTTTGGGTACAGGATACGAAGTGTTTGAAAAAACCGGTTATATCGATCAGGGGGATACTACCAGTCCGAATCTTCGTCAGACCGATTTGCTGATTTGGAGTAACTATTATAAAGAACCGATTGATTTGGGAACGGTTGCTGCATACGAAATAAGCCCTGTTGTCATGAATTTGTATGGGCTTGAAACGCCGACCTGGTATGATTTCTTAATTCAGGAATTGTCCGTTATGCGGGCACGTACACGGGGAATTACAGTAGAACCAGACGGATCTTTCAGCGAAGAAATGACCCAGGAGCAGGAACAGTGGTATAATGATCACTGGATGTTGCAGTACGACTATATGTTCGGTGAGCCTTATCAGGAAGATTATGTAACGGATGAGGGATAACTTAATAAGAAACACTTGCATTCTTTTGTTGAGTATGCTATACTAATTCGGCAATACGCACGCATTGCTTTGCTTTTTTGTGCCTGAAAACAGGTGAAGGGGCAGGACGGCAATGCGGAGGAAAAACAATTTTAGGAGGATAATTTTATGGCAGTCGTATCTATGAAACAACTTCTCGAAGCTGGCGTGCACTTCGGTCATCAGACCCGCCGCTGGAACCCCAAAATGGCGAAGTACATCTTCACCGAGCGCAATGGCATCTATATCATCGACCTGCAGAAAACCGTTAAAAAGCTGGACGAGGCTTACAACTTTGTGCGCGACGTTGCAGCTGAGGGCGGCGACATTCTGTTTGTTGGTACGAAAAAACAGGCTCAGGAGTCTGTGCGTGAAGAGGCTCTGCGCTGCGGCATGCGTTATGTCAATGCTCGTTGGCTGGGCGGCATGATGACGAACTTCCGCACCATTCGTCGCCGGATCGATCGCATGGAGCAGATCAACAAAATGCGTGAGGACGGCACGTTTGAGATGCTGCCGAAAAAAGAAGTTGCCAAGCTGGAACTGGAACTGGAGAAATTGGAGAAATTCCTGGGCGGCGTGAAAACGATGGACAAATTGCCGAAAGCTATGTTTATTGTTGACCCGCGCAAAGAGCGCATCGCTGTTTCCGAAGCAAGAAAACTGAACATCCCCATCGTTGCGATTGTGGATACCAACTGCGATCCGGATGAGATTGATTATGTGATCCCTGGCAATGACGACGCGATTCGTGCTGTTAAACTGATTGCTGGCGCTATGGCGGATGCCGTTCTGGAAGGCCGTCAGGGCACGCAGGATGCTCCCGCTGAGGAAGAGGTTCAGGAAGAGGCTGCTGAATAATAGAAAGGGGAAAGAAAAATGGCTTTCACTGCACAAGACGTAAAAAATCTGCGTGAGCAGACCGGTTGCGGTATGATGGATTGCAAGAAAGCGCTGACCGAGTCCGGCGGCGATTTTGATAAAGCAATCGAATATCTGCGTGAAAAAGGTTTGGCTGCTGCTGCGAAAAAGGCTGGCCGCATTGCTGCAGAAGGCATGGTTTATGCTGTTTCTGATATTTCCCGTAAGCTGGGCGTTGTGGTAGAGGTCAATGCCGAGACGGATTTCGTTGCCAAAAACGATCTGTTTAAAGGCTTTGTTAAGGACGTAGCAGAAGTGATCATGAATGAGAATCCTGCGGATGTCACGGCTCTGCTGGCCTGCAAAATGGGCGATGGCACCGTTGAGGGCGCTCTGCAGGAGAAAATTCTCGTAATCGGCGAGAATATTAAGATTCGTCGTTTCGAGCGTTACGAGGGAATCTGCGCGGCTTATGTGCATGGCGGCGGTACTCACGGCGTTTTGGTTCAGTTTGAGACTTCTGACGAGGTTGCTGCCAAACCGGAGTTTGTTGCTTTCGGCAAAGACATTGCAATGCAGATTGCCGCTGTAAATCCCTCTTATTTGAACGAGGCGTCTGTTCCCGCTGAGGTTCTGGCGAAGGAGAAGGAGATTTTGCTGGCGCAGATCAGCAATGACCCGAAGCTGGCCAGCAAACCGGAGCAGGTTAAAGTAAAAATGGTCGAGGGCAAAATCGGCAAATACTACAAAGAAAACTGCCTGGTTGATCAGCAGTATGTCAAAGATCCGGATTTGACGGTGGCCAAGTACATTGAGAATACCGCCAAAGAGCTGGGTGGTGACATTCAGGTTGTGAAATATGTTCGTTTTGAAAAAGGCGAAGGCCTGGAGAAACGTACGGATGATTTCGCATCTGAAGTGGCCGGCATGATCAAATAAGTTTGTGTGTTTAACAACACATTTATTTGAATAATCAGTAATGAAAACGAGAGTTCTGTTTTAGGCGGGACTCTCGTTTTTATTTGGAGTGGATCTAGCCGGGGACTTTCTTTAACTTGTGTTTTAAAATTCTTTCAGCGAAACAGTTGTATTTTTTGTTTTCGTATGGTAAAGTATTAAAGTATTAATGCAGCATTTTGCTTGAAGGAGATGGGTAGATTGTCACGAAAAGAGAAAATGTCCAGGCAGACCGAAGTTTTGTTTCGGGCAATTCTTGAGCTGCAGACAATTGAAGAATGCCAGGATTTTTTTGAGGATCTGTGCACAATGAAAGAATTGTCGGATATGGCTCAGCGAGTGGAGACAGCTAATATGCTTTTGGATGGAAAAACATATGAGCAAATTGTCAAAGAGGTTGAAATCAGCACTGCGACAATCAGCCGTATCAATCGCTGCATTCAATATGGAAACGGCGGTTACCGAACAATTCTCGGTCGGGTATCTGCAGAAGAAAAATCTTCTGATGTTTTAGAATAAAACATTTTGTTTTTGAGCCTATTGGTTCGAAACCTTTGATTTTACAATGATTTGCATATCTGCAAAAAATGTGTTTCTAAGAAGAGTTTAATATAAAAACATCTGTTTTTATGCAAAATACACCAAAAACGTGCTTTAGCGGACAAAAGTATGTAAAAATGGCGAATTGCACCGCGCTCAGTTTATGGGTAAAATTAGTATCAATACATATCCGTTTGCGGATTTTAGTTTGGAGGAAAAAGTATGAAAAAGTTTCTCAGTGTTGCAATAGCTCTGTGTCTGGCCGCATCGCTGGTTGCTTGCGGCGGTTCAGGCGATACAGAAAGTGCTGCAGATCCTGCGGCTATCAAGATCGGCGGAATTGGCCCGATTACTGGTTCTGCAGCCCAGTATGGTGAAGCTGTGAAGAACGGAATCCAGTTGGCTGTGGATGAGATCAATGCAAAAGGTGGCATCCAGTTTGCCTATCAGTTTGAAGATGACGAAAACGACATCGAAAAAGGCGTTAACGCTTATAACAGCTTAAAAGACTGGGGAATGCAGATTCTGGTTGGCGCAACGACCAGCGATCCCACTATTGCGATTGGCGAAGAGAGTTATAACGACAATATTTTCCAGCTGACTCCCTCCGGCACAGCTGAAAAATGCGTACAGTATGACAACGCATTTCGTGTTTGCTTCTCTGACCCCAACCAGGGGACGGCGTCTGCAAAATACATTGGCGAGAACAAGCTGGCTACCAAAGTAGGCGTTATCTATGACAGCTCTACTTCTTATTCTTCTGGCATTTATGCCAACTTCAAGGAAGAGTGCGAAAACCAGGGAATTGAAATTGTAGCGGCAGAGCCGTTCACGGCAGATAACAAAACCGATATGAGCGTTCAGGTTCAGAAATGCCAGGCTGCTGGCGCCGAACTTGTCTTTTTGCCGATTTATTATACCGAGGCAACCCAGATCCTGACCACTGCGGCGGCTCAGGGATATGAGCCTCTGTTCTTTGGCTGTGATGGCTTGGACGGCATTTTGAACGTAGATAAATTCGATCTTTCTCTGGCGGAAGGCGTAATGCTGCTGACTCCGTATGTCCCCGGCTCTGATGAAATTACGACCAATTTCACGGAGAAATACAAAGAGACTTTTGGAATTGAACCGAACCAGTTTGCAGCCGATGCTTACGACGGTGTTTACGCAATCGCAGCTGCCTGCGAAAAGGCGGGTATTACTGCCGATATGAGCGCGTCGGATATTTGTGATAAGCTGAAAACGGCGTTTACTGAGATTTC
Source organism: Owariibacterium komagatae (assembly GCF_045865535.1). Classification (GTDB taxonomy): domain Bacteria; phylum Bacillota; class Clostridia; order Oscillospirales; family Ruminococcaceae; genus Ruthenibacterium; species Ruthenibacterium komagatae. Next base: position 360,014 of record NZ_AP031406.1, on the reverse strand, counting down.
TATTGACGGCGTTACCAGTGCAGGAATTACGTGGTCTGCCAGTGGTGAGCCCAACAAAGAGCCGAAGGCAGTAAAAATCGAGAACGGTGTTTATACGGCTATGTAATTTTTGACGTAGAGTCAAGGCTGCCGGCCTACGTAGGGCCGGCGGCCTTTTTGGATTCAAGTAGAGTGAGAGAAGGGGCAGATTTTATGCAGTTTTTATCTTATCTGATCAACGGCTTGAGTCTCGGAAGCGTTTACGCCATCATTGCACTGGGATATACCATGGTGTACGGAATTGCTAAAATGTTGAACTTTGCACATGGCGATGTAATTATGGTGGGTGGCTACATTGTGTTTATTGCCATGAACAATCTGGGCCTTCCCGCAGTTGTTTCCGTGATGATCTCAATGGTGGTATGCACGATTCTCGGAATCGTCATTGAGAGGATTGCCTATAAGCCGTTGCGGAATGCACCCAGTCTGGCGGTATTGATCACAGCGATTGGCGTCAGCTATTTGCTGCAAAACCTGGCGTTGCTGATTTGGGGATCCGCACCGAAATCTTTTACATCCGTAGTTTCGATTCAGCCTCTCAAACTGATGGGAGGGGCACTCACGATTACGGGTGAGGCGTTGGTCACCATTTTGGTGTCCGTTGTCATTATGATTGCACTTACGCTGTTTATCAACCGTACGCGGATGGGGCGTTCCATGCTGGCGGTTTCAGAGGATAGAGGCGCGGCGCAATTGATGGGAATCAACGTGAACGCGACCATTTCTCTTACATTTGCAATTGGCAGTGCTTTGGCTGCCATTGCGGGAGCGCTTTTGTGCTCGGCCTATCCGATTCTTCAACCCACGACAGGAGCAATGCCCGGCATCAAAGCTTTTGTGGCGGCTGTATTTGGCGGAATTGGTTCCATTCCCGGTGCTATGATCGGCGGTATTTTGTTGGGAGTGATTGAGAATTTGAGCAAGGCTTACATTTCTGCGCAGTTGGCGGATGCGATTGTGTTCGGAGTTCTGATTGTTGTATTGCTGGTGAAACCCACGGGAATTATGGGTAAGAAAATCAGCGAGAAAGTGTAAGGTGAAGTGCCATGGGATTGAAGAATATGAGTAAAAATACAAGAAAAAACCTTGTTACATATGCAATCGTCGTGGTCGCTTTTGTTGTCATCGAGCTCTTATCAGTGACAGGCGTATTGTCCAACTCGCTGGAGGGACAGTTGGTCCCGATTTGCACGTATGTGATTTTAGCTGTTTCTCTGAACCTGACGGTAGGAATTTTGGGTGAATTGAGCCTGGGTCATGCCGGGTTTATGAGTATCGGTGCATTTTCCGGAGCCATGTTCACGTTGCTGATGGAAGATATTATTCCCGTTGCGTGGGGGCGCTTTTTGCTGGCGTTGATCGTTGGCGGCGTGTTGGCCGGCATTTTCGGCATTTTGATTGGTGTGCCGGTTTTACGTTTGCAGGGGGACTATCTTGCAATTGTGACGTTGGCCTTTGGCGAGATCATCAAAAATCTGCTGAATTCCATCTATTTAGGCTTTGATGCCAATGGACTGCATTTTTCCATGACGGATGCGACTGCCTTGGACATGGATGCCGATGGCTTGATTTTGATTAACGGTGCGCAGGGAATTACCGGGACCCCCAGGGATTCCAATTTTATCTGGGGATTTTTGCTGGTAATGTTTACGCTGTTTGTGGTGCTCAATCTGATTCATTCCAGAACGGGCCGGGCAATTATGGCGATTCGAGATAACCGCATTGCGGCGGAATCTGTGGGCGTAAATGTGACCAAGTATAAAATGATTGCATTTTCGTTGAGCGCGGCTTTAGCGGGCATTGCCGGTGTTCTGTATGCCCATAACTTTTCTTCGCTCGTAGCTCGAAAGTTTGACTACAACACATCCATCCTGATCCTGGTATTTGTTGTTTTGGGCGGGATCGGAAATATCCGTGGTTCGATTATCGCCGCGGCTGTTCTGACAGTTCTTCCAGAACTGCTGCGCAGTTTGAACGATTATCGGATGCTGATTTACGCGATTGTTTTGATTGCGCTGATGTTGTTCAATCAGAGCGAAAAAGGCAAGGAGTGGCGTTTGAACTTGAAAAATCGTTTGCCTCAGCTGTTAAAAGTAAAGGCGAAGGATTCCAATGACGGGGAGGTGTAGTGTCATGGCGCTTTTGGAAGTATCCAACTTGGGCATTGCATTTGGTGGCTTGCAGGCTGTTGACAAAGTAGACCTTCGTCTGGAAAAAGGCGGTTTGTATGGCTTAATTGGCCCGAATGGTGCAGGAAAAACAACGGTTTTCAATATGCTGACGGGCGTTTATAAGCCGACGGAAGGCGATATTATTTTGGACGGTGTGAATATTACCGGCCAACCGCCTGCAGCCATTTCAAAAGCCGGCATTGCAAGAACCTTTCAGAATATCCGTTTGTTTAAAGATATGACGGTTCTGGATAATGTTAAGGTTGGCCTGCATAACCAGATAAAATATTCTTCTTTGGCAGGTATTTTTCGGCTGCCGGCGTATTATGAAAAAGAGCGGGAAATGCGTGGCAAAGCAATGTCGCTTCTGAAGATTTTTAATTTGGAAGATGAAGCGAATCAGTTGGCATCCAGTTTGCCTTACGGCAAACAGCGCAAGTTGGAAATTGCACGTGCGCTTGCCACGAATCCGAAATTGCTGCTTCTGGATGAACCGGCGGCCGGAATGAATCCCAATGAAACCGCAGAGCTGATGGAAACAATCAAGTTTGTAAGAGAGCATTTCAATGTGGCGATTTTGCTAATCGAGCATGACATGAGTTTTGTAATGGGTTTATGCGAAGAAATCGTGGTGCTTGACTATGGCAGAATCATTGCACAGGGAAATCCGCAGCAGGTTCGAAACAATCCGAAGGTAATTGCTGCCTACCTGGGAGGTGAGTAAAATGGACGAGATGCTTTGTGTAAAAGATTTGGAAGTATCTTATGGTGCCATTCACGCCATCAAAGGAATTTCGTTTTCCGTGAATCAGGGGGAAATTGTGACTCTGATTGGTGCCAACGGTGCGGGCAAGACAACCACACTGCACGCCATCTCCAAGCTTTTAAAGCCATCGGCCGGCGAGATTACATTCTGCGGAAACCCCATCAGTAACATGGAGCCGCATCAAATTATCAAATTGGGCTTGACCCAGGTCCCGGAAGGTCGGCGTGTCTTTGCTAATTTGACCGTTCAGCAGAATTTGGAGTTGGGGGCGTTCACGCGAACGGATGGCGCGGACGCGATTGCAGCGGATTACGAAATGGTTTTTGAGCGTCTGCCTCGCTTGAAAGAACGGCGCCGGCAGCTTGCAGGTACTTTGTCGGGCGGAGAACAGCAGATGCTGGCCATTGGCCGTGCACTGATGTGTAGCCCGAAGATGCTGCTTTTGGATGAGCCTTCTATGGGATTGTCGCCGTTGCTGGTGCAGGAGATTTTTAAAATTATCCATGACGTCAATCAATCGGGTGTTACCATCCTTCTGGTGGAACAGAACGCTAAAATGGCGCTTGAAATTGCAAACCGAGCTTATGTTTTGGAAACAGGTGTAATTGCAATGTCAGGAAATGCTTCAGAGCTTGCAAAAGATCCGAAGGTGAAAGCTGCTTATCTTGGCGGAATCTAAACAATAAAAAGGAGCCGTTCAACGGCTCCTTTTTATTATTGCGGATCACGAGAAGGGTAATAAAGATTGTTGGAGATAAATTCCAATTTGTCCCGTAGCGTATGTTCCAATTCGTTGACGGTGGAAACCATTTCCATGACAGTCGAATTGACTTCCATGATTTGTTCCAGAGAAATATCATCCCAGGCGAGTGCTTTCTGGATTTTTTCGCCTTCGGCATTTAGAATGTGACTGAGCGCGGTTTCTTCCATTGCGATGGATTCCAGAAGATCTGTGACGGCCTGACTCATGGAAATTGGATTGGGTGAAGTTGTGATAATCGGCATGGACATAAGAATACTCCCTCCTTCATTGGCGTCGAACGCTTGACAATAACAGTATATGAAGAAGGTGGGAAAATGTGAAAAAGCACCCGAGACGACGCTCGAGTGCCTTTCTTTTTTAAAAATAACTGACTTTGATTTGTTTGCCCATCTTTTTCAGATATTCGGTCAACTCTTCCACAAGGTGGATTTTGATTCCAAAGGTGATGGGAAGATCAGGGTTTTGATGAGCAGGGTTAATTGCTTTGCCCACAAAAAAGTTAATGTCCGTGGCGTACTCAAACAGCATTTGCGCAATCAGAGAAGCACCGTCTGTCTGCAAACTCCACAGGTTGGAAAGGTCGGAGCCCTCGACAAAACTTTTGGCGTATTGTACAACCTTGCTCATGGTGATAACGCCTTCTGTCACAAGGTCGACCCCTTTTAAATGCGCGATTGGCGGGATATCCGGATCCGTTCCGTATTCGATTGAGGTCTCAATGGTTTCGTGAAGATAATCCGCGGCAATTTTGGAAGTTGTGCCACCGCAAACGATTCGCTTTCCTTCTTTGGAGAAAAACAACGTCATCATTTTGGTGCAGTCTTTGGGGTCAGCAGGGGGGCCGAAAAGCAAGTTGACTGGTGCGCGCTCACGGATGCGGATTGCGGCAGCCGTTGTATCATCTCCAGGTTCGCCTTCGTACAGACGATTGCACTCGTCAACAATCAGAGACGCAATCATCTTGGCAGAAAGAGAATCCTCATATAGGCGCTCAACATATTCGATAATGTTGTCCCGCTGCCATCCAAAATTCATGTTTTTTCCGACGCCGGCATAGATGGCACCATCGCTCATGGCAATGAATACATCGTGAAGCTGCAGCGGGATTTTGCTTTCCAGAATGGTTTTGCCCTCAATGACGCGGCTGGTGATGGGATAATCCACACTTTTTCCGTCCCGAAGAAGAATGACGTTTGGATTGTCAAACTGAATGATTTCAGCGACGGAATTGTCTGTTACACGAATGATCGTAAACGTGGAATAGGCAACTTGCCTGACCTGGCAGACCGGCAGTGTTTTTACAATGGTATCCACACATTCTTCAATGGGCATATTGTTGGCCATCATGGTGCAGATAATTTTACTGGTCAGTGTAGAAAGAATATTGGCTTTTACACCGCTTCCCAAACCGTCCGCCAAAACAAGTGTGACAGAATTTTCGTTGTCTCCAATGATTTCCACCCGATCGCCACAAAGCTGTTCTCCTACGTGATTGATGCTCACGTAACCGGTATCAGTCCACAAATGGTTCATCGTTTGGCTCTGCCTTTCTCTTACTTATTTCTGGATGGCATCTCGAAGCTGTGTCAATGCAATTTTGGTTTCTGCCGTTGTCTCACCCAAAAGACTTGCAATTTCCTGTACTACGCGCATCTGTTTTTCAATTACTTCGTTGGTGATTTCAGCTGTGCGATTGCAAAGCTCGGCATGCTGACCGGCCTGAACCTCCTCAGAAGTAATATCGCGCATAATAATGAAAATGATGTGATACTCCCGATCGTACACAATGGTCTGGGAAACGTATTTGCTGTATTCTGCCAGATAGACCTTTTTCTCTTTTACGGGAATGCCGGTAGTCATAACGTTCAGATATTCCGCCGGGTTTACAAGACGGACAATCGGCGAACCAATAATATCAGCAGGATTTTTCAAATTGAAGAGACTGCAGCCGGCACGGTTGATTTGCTGTACGCACAGATCTTCGTCCAGGATCAAAATGGCATTGGGCGTCGTATTGATTACATAACCGGAAAACGTTTCGGCACGTTCCTTTAAATAGGGCAGGCACATGCTTAAATCCGCTTTGCCCTGATACACAGCGATGGCTTTTTCTCGGCAGGTATTGTAGCCGCAGCTGCCACAGTTCAGCTCCTGCTCCGGGCTTGTTTTGCCCATCTTGGCAAGAATTTCCCGAATCGTATTTTCGCCGGGAATTTGACTGTGTGTGCCGACATAAGGCATGTTTTTAGACAAATCGCCCGGGTCGGCGGAAGTAAATTCGCCTTCTCCGGCAAAATCAAGCACTTTGATCTCACCGCTCAAAGGGGAAGCATGGTGATGGCGGATTCCGGGCCCATTGACACAAGCGCCTTCGCAGGCGTTCATCTCTATAAAGCAATGATGCAGATTGCCCGCTTCAATTTCCTGAAGAGCAGCAATGCAATTTTCCACACCGTCTACTGCGAGGTATGTAAAATCACTTTGTTCAGTGTGCATGCTTTTAATGACGCCGCCCTTGATCGGGAAGAAGCGCGCACGTTTATTTCCGATGTCTTCCTCTGAAAGGAAAAAGGAGATGCCTTTTTCCTCAAACCACGCCTCAAGTTCTTCAAAGGTCAGCACCGCATCGCAATATTCGGAGTAAAGTTCCGCTTCTTCCTTTTTGGAAATGCAGGGGCCAATAAAGACAACGGCTGCATTGGCCTGCGCTTCTTTGATCAGCTTGCCGTGGGCCAGCATGGGAGACAGGACGGGTGCGAGCATGGGCAGGGCAAGAGGGTGGTACTTTTGAATTAAAGAGTTGATGCTGTGGCAGCAGGAAGAGATAATGACATCGTGCTCTCCACTGGCAATCATTCGTTCGTACTCCTGTTTGACCACAGTAGCGCCAATTGCGGTTTCCTCGGCATCAGAAAAGCCCAGAGAAAGAAGCGCGGTACGCATGGCGGCAAAATCTTTCACGGGAAATTCCGCAATGAAAGAAGGGGCTACACTTGCGATGACAGGACGACCGGAAGCAATCAGCTCTTTAACATGAGGCGTATCAAGGCGCACTTGTTTCGCATCCTGCGGGCAGTTGACAAAACAATTGCCACAAAGAATGCAGTCATCCGCAATGATGTTTGCCTGTCCATCTGCAAATTTAATACTTTTTACCGGACAGCTCCGGATGCATTTATAACAGTTTTTGCAGTTCGATTTTTTGAGCTGTAGAAACCTATTCATTTTGAAAGCCCTCCGAGGACCTTTTCTTGGAAAAGAGAATCGAAGCTATCTTTGTTCCAACCGGTAATGATTTCATCATCGATTTTCACAGAAACGCCATGTGTACACTTTCCGAGACAAAAGGCGGCAGAAAGATTCACCTTGTCTGTTAAATTGTTCTTTTCCAGATTCTCTTTCATCATCTGAATCACATCGTAAGAACCTTTTAAATGACAAGAAGATCCGACACAAACGCAAATATTCATAGTATGTCCACCGAGCCTTTCTGAAACGTTATCTTTTTAACAAAAATTGTTCATTTTTAATTATATAAAGGAAAAAGGACCGGGTCAATAGGAGAAAACCCAGAGAATTAATTTGATCTTTTTTAATTTTTTGCTTGACTTTTGTAATGAAATCGGGTAATATAATAAAGCACTTTGTGCCATGGAGAGTTGGCTGAGTGGTCTAAGGCGCACGACTGGAAATCGTGTGTACCCTTTAAAGGTACCTAGGGTTCAAATCCCTAACTCTCCGCCAGAAAAAACCGGAAGCTTTGCTTCCGGTTTTTTGTTTAACACGGTGGATTCAGACGAATGTATATGCAGGAAAAAAGGAGGGCAAGGGTTTGCGGCAAAAACTTTATTGGAACGGTACGATTCTAACCATGGAAACGCCTTCCTGTGCCCAAGCGCTGCTGGAACAGGATGGCAAGATTGTAGCTGTTGGAGCGCTGGACGAAGTCAGGCAGGCAGCTGGAACGCATTTTGAATGTGTGGACTTGCAAGGCCACACGCTGATGCCCTCTTTTATTGATGCGCACAGCCATTTTATGGGATATGCAATGTCGCTGCTTCAGGTGTCCGTAGAGGGGGCTCACACGTTTTCAGATATTCAAAAAAGAATTGCTGCGTTTATTGAGAACAGACATCTGCCGGACAACCAGTGGGTTATCGTCAAAGGATACGACCATAATGCGCTGGATGAACAAACCCACCCTACACGTGAAATACTGGATGAGGCCTCTTCTGGTCACCCGATTGTTTTACAGCATCGTTCGGGTCACAATGGTGTATTTAATACAGCTGCGCTGAATTTTCTGGGGATTACCAGAAGCAGCATGGCGCCAGCAGGCGGAAAAATTGAAAAGGATGAAGCGGGAGAGCCAACGGGTTATATGGAAGAAAATGCCTTTCTTTCATACTTGAAGCAAATTCCCATGCCACAGTCGGAAGAGATTCTTAATGCATTAAAGCAGGCGCAGAAGCGTTATGCGTCTTATGGCATTACGACCGTTCAGGATGGATATCTTATGAAAGAGATGGTGGGTCTCTATCAGATGCTCTGCACATCACATGCATTAGAACTGGATGTTGTCGCATATGCAGGTGTTGAGGACTATGGGACCATCGCCACCCAAATGGCCAAACATGTTGATCAATATTCGGACCATCTGAAAATCGGCGGATACAAAATCTTTTTAGATGGCTCTCCACAGAGCAGAACTGCCTGGATGCGCACTGCATATGTGGGGCAAGAGGAGAATTTTGGTTATCCTTCCATGATGGATAAAGACGTTTTAAATGCCGTGCGTCGTGCCATGCGAGAAGGACGTCAGATTTTAGCACACTGCAACGGTGATGCAGCGGCGCAGCAATATCTTCAGGCAGTTGCTCGTGCGATGGGAGAGTTAGATGATGCACCGGATATCCGGCCCGTTATGATCCATGCACAGCTTGTGGGAACTGACCAGCTTCCGTTGATGCGGGAGCTTGGTGTTTTGCCATCCTTTTTTATAGCGCATGTGTATCATTGGGGAGAGGTTCATGTGCAAAATTTTGGGGACTTACGCGCAAGTAAAATCAGTCCTGCTCAGACAGCGATGCGTTTGGGGCTTCCGTTTACTTTTCATCAGGACGCACCAGTCATTGAGCCGGATATGATGGAAACAGTGTGGTGTGCAGTAAATCGGAAAACCAAAACAGGCAGGATTCTGGGAGAAGAGGAGCGCATTGATACGCTGGCTGCTTTAAAGGCAATCACAATTCATGGCGCATATCAATATTTTGAAGAGAACCGTAAGGGAAGTTTAAAACCGGGGAAATTGGCAGACATGGTGATTTTGTCCCAAAATCCTTTGGATGTCCCAGCGGAAGCATTAAAAAATATAGAGGTGCTTGAAACCATAAAAGAGGGACGCACCATTTATCAAAAAAGAGCTGCGGAATAAAATTCGCAGCTCTTTGCATTTGTGTACCATGATTTACCATACAATACATTAAAGGGAGGGGATGAGCAATTGTTTGGAATGATTTTGAGCTTTATCGCAAGCCATATTCTTTATTTTGCGCTTCATTTGGAAAGCAGCAGCTTCCCAAAGCCGCTGAGTGCCCGGGAAGAAATTGAGGCTTTTGAAGCATTCAAAAATGGAAGCGATGAGGCGCGTGAAAAACTGATTCGGCACAATCTTCGCCTGGTGGCGCATATCGCTAAAAAATATTATGCAGGAGCGACAGCTGAGCAGGAAGACCTGATCAGCATTGGCACAATCGGCTTAATTAAGGCGGTAAATAGCTTCGATAATCAGAAAGGCGCTCGCTTTGCCACTTATGCTGCGCGCTGCATTGAAAATGAAATTCTTATGCAGTTCAGAGCGTCCCGAAAATGCCAGAATGATGTTTCGATTCAGGAGCCGATTGAAAGTGACCGGGAAGGGAACAGTTTAACTCTCAATGATGTAATGGCAGATACTTTGGATATTCGTGAAGAATACGAAAAAAAAGAAGAAATAGCAGAACTTTATAAAGTGGTGCAATTGCTGTCTGGCCGGGAGAGACAAATTGTTGTTTTGAGGTATGGACTGAACGGAAATCAAGCCTTAACACAACAACAGGTAGCAGATATTTTGAAGATCAGCCGAAGCTATGTATCACGCATCGAAAAAAAGGCGATTTTGCAAATGCGTCGTCAGATGTTACAGGCAAAACTTCCATAAACTTTTATTCGTAAGGACTTGCGCAACCGGACTTCTTCTGGTATTATTAATGAAAATGTGGAAAAAGAGGTCGTTAACATGCGCACACTGGTATGCGGAGATTGGAATTTTGAACGTGATGTGTTTTTGACCTTTATGTAAACGGCAATCTTGTTGTCAATTGACAATGAGGTGGCCGTTTTTCTATTTATAGAGGAACATATTTTGAGGAGGAAAAAGAAATGGGAAATGAACAAAAGAACCTGGCGTTGGGCACGGAAGGAATTTACGACGCACGCCAGCTTGGAATTCCCAAGATGCTGATTTTAGGAATCCAACATACGTTTGCCATGTTTGGTGCAACGGTGCTCGTGCCGATTATTACCGGGCTGGATGTGTCGACTACGCTTTTGATGGCAGGACTTGGCACGTTGCTGTTCCATTTAATCACAAAGGGCAAAGTTCCGGCTTTTTTGGGGTCCAGTTTTGCGTTTTTGGGCGGCTTTTCAGCAGTTGCGCCTCGTCTGGCTGATGGCAGTGCCAATACGGAGTTGCTGCCGTATGCCTGTGGCGGTGTAGTAGTGTCCGGCCTGATTTATGTCGTTTTGGCTGCGCTGATTAAAGTTTTTGGGGTCAGAAAAATCATGCGCTTCTTCCCGCCGGTGGTAACGGGCCCGATCATTATTTCCATCGGTCTGATTTTGGCTCCTACTGCAATTTCGAACTGTGCCGAAAACTGGCTCCTCGCGTTTGTAGCATTGGTGATTATCATTGTGTGCAATATCTGGGGCCGTGGGATGGTCAAGATCCTTCCGATTCTGATTGGTGTCATTGGCTCTTATATTGTGGCATTGCTTATGGGCGAAGTGGATTTCACTGCGATCAATGAAGCCTCTGTGGTGGGTGTGGCCCTGCATCCTTCCACCTTTTCCAAGTTCAGCATCAGTGCCTGCATTACCATTGCACCGATCGCTCTGGCAACGATGATGGAGCACATTGGTGACATTGCGGCGATCAGTGCTACTGCCCAAAAAAACTACCTGGCAGATCCTGGCTTGCATCGGACGCTTCTCGGTGATGGCCTAGCGACCAGTTTAGCGGGTATTTTTGGCGGCCCGGCCAATACGACCTATGGCGAAAACACGGGTGTTCTGGCCTTGACAAAGGTGTACGATCCGAAAGTTATGCGCATTGCTGCTGTATTTGCGATTGCACTTTCGTTCTTCCCGAAGGTCGGTGCTGCGATTCAGACCATTCCGACTGCGATTATTGGTGGCATTTCTTTCGTGTTGTATGGAATGATTTCTGCGGTAGGTGTAAGAAATATCGTGGAAAATCAGGTCGACTTTACCAATTCGCGCAATCTGATTATCGCTGCAGTGATTTTGGTCAGCGCGCTTGGCTTCAATTCTGTGGGCGGCATCAACATTCCGGTGTTTGGCCTGGTCATCAATCTTTCTGGTCTTGCCATTGCTGCTATTGCGGGAATTCTTTTGAACGCAATTTTGCCGGGCAATGATTACGAATTCGGAAAAGATTTGGAAGGCGATACTTCCGTAACTTTCAAAGTATAAATGAGTTTTCAGAAAGCACCCCGCACGTTCCGTGCGGGGTGCTTTTAACAGGGGAATCTTTATCGACTGGTTGACAGATAAAAAGCAGAAAACAATGAATTTCATCTTTTGCACGGAGAAAAGCACTTACGGAACTTGTAACTTTGCTGTAATTATATTATAATATAAACTTGTGTAAGTCCGATGGGATTGTGCTGTGTCTGAGGGGAAAGGGGCACAGCAAAAATGGTGATTCAGAGAGGGGTAAGGATTGTGACAAATTATTTTGCCATGAATCGGGAAGATCTGGAAGAAGAGTACCAGTCTTTAAAGCGCATTTATAAGGGGTACTGTGACAAGGGATTAAAATTGGATATGTCCCGCGGCAAACCTTCGCCGGAACAGTTGGATCTGTCGATGGATATGTTGTCTATTCGTGACTACATCGGGGAGACGGGAATTGATTCCAGAAATTACGGCAATTTGGAAGGTATGCCGGAAGCGCGGACATTTTTTGCCCAAATTTTGGGGGCAAAACCGGAAGAAGTGATTGTAGGCGGAAACTCCAGCCTGAACATGATGTACTATCTGGTTGAGTTGGGCTGGCGCAGCGGATTTGCTGATAGCCCGCGCCCCTGGAGTGCAGGAAAACCAAAATTTCTCTGCCCGGCTCCCGGTTATGATCGCCATTTTCGAGTGACGGAGTATTTTGGTTTTGATCTGGTTACTGTGCCGATGCTTCCCACCGGTCCGGATATGGATCAAGTTGAAAAACTTGTACAGGATGAAGAGGTGAAGGGAATCTGGTGCGTACCTTTGTACTCGAATCCGGATGGGTACTCCTACAGCGATGAGACGGTTCGACGCCTGGCGGCCATGAAAACTGCTGCACCTGATTTCAAAATTTTTTGGGACAACGCTTATTGTGTTCATCATTTGACAGACACACCGGACCATGTCCTGAATATTCTGGACGAGTGCCGCAAGGTGGGCTGTGAAGATCGTCCGTTGATGTTCTGCTCTTTGAGCAAAGTAACATTCCCCGGCGCAAGCGTCGCAGCGATGGCGGCAAGCTTGAAAAATGTAGAATATATTTTAAAGAATATGTTTTCCATGATTATCAGTTATGATAAGTTTAACCAGCTTCGTCATGTGAAGTTTTTGAAAGATGCAAATGGCGTTGCAGCACACATGGAAAAGCACCGTCAGATTGTGGAGCCGAAGTTCAAAACAGTACTTTCGATTTTTGATAAAGAACTGGGAGACTATGAGAAGCTTGCCCATTGGACAAAGCCTAACGGCGGCTACTTCATCAGTTTGTACACACAGGGCGTTGCCAAGCGCACCGTGCAGTTATGCAAAGAGGCGGGAGTCGTTTTGACGGGAGCCGGTGCAGCTTACCCCTATGGAATCGATCCGGATGACACCAATATTCGTATTGCTCCGACATATCCACCGTTGGAGGAGTTGGAGACGGCAACGCACCTTTTGTGTGTGGCAGTAAAATTAGCGACGGTAGAAAAGCTGCTGGCATAATGAAAACCAGCACTTTCTGATAAAATCTTTTCTGGAGGAACACCATGAAAACAAAAGGCAGACCTTGGCAATTTTTTGTTGTGGCTGTTCTGATCGTCCTTTTTGCCTTTACGGCTTTCTTTGGCGTCAGTACACAGTATGGCGATACAACAAAAATTTGGATCAAAGGTGCACAGAACATTCGCTTTGGTATTGATATCCGTGGCGGCGTAGACGTCACTTTTATGCCTGCAGACGGCTATGATGCTACGGATGAGCAAATGGATGCGGCAAAGGCGATTGTCGAACAACGTTTGGTCAACCTGAACATTACGGATAACGAAGTGTATGCGGACTATGATAAAGACCGCATCATTGTTCGTTTCCCCTGGAAAGAGGATGAGACGGAATTTAATCCGGAGAGCGCGATCCAGGAAATCGGAGCGACAGCAAGACTTACGTTCCGTGAAGGAAATGAAGTGGATTCCGAGGGAAAGCCGACGGGTGTAACTGCGGAAAATATCATCCTGGAAGGGACAGATATCAAGAGTGCAACGCCGGGTGTTGACACAAACCGGGAAAGCTCTACTTATGGCGAGTACTACGTTGCGCTGGAACTGAACGAGTCCGGTAAGGATAAGTTCGCAGAGGCCACAAAGCGTTTGTCTGAGGAAAGCCCCAAAGGAACCATTTCCATCTGGATGGACGATACGATGATTTCGTATCCTCAGGTGCAGTCGGCTATTACCGATGGCCATGCACAGATCACGCTGAATGGTTCGGATGATGAAACACGCCAGGAAGCTATTACGCTGGCTAACCAAATCAATTCGGGTTCGCTTCCGTTTGCATTGGAGGCAGAGACGTACAGCACAATCAGCCCCAGCTTGGGTGCAAACTCCCTGGATGCAATGGTGCTCGCGGGTGTGATCGCGTTTGTGCTGGTTGTCCTGTTCATGATCTTTAATTATCGGCTGCCCGGTTTCATTGCATCGATTGCTCTGTTGGGTCAAACGGCAATGACATTGGCATTCGTGTCCGGTTATTTCTCTGTGTTGAACAGCTTTACGCTGACTTTGCCCGGTATTGCAGGTATTATTCTTGCAATCGGCATGGGCGTAGACGCGAACGTAATTACGGCGGAACGTATTAAAGAGGAAATTCGAAGAGGGAAGACCATCGAAGGTGCTTTGCGAGCCGGCTTTGATCGTGGCTTGACACCGATTATCGACGGCAACGTAACTGTTATCATTGTGGCGGTTATGTTGATGGGCGCCTTTGGACCGACGGATAGTTTCTTTGCCAAACTTCTGCGTCCGATTTTCTTTGCGTTCGGACCGTCGACGGCAGGAACGATTTATTCCTTCGGCTATACTTTGCTGGTGGGCGTTCTGCTGAACTTTGTATTTGGCGTTATTTCGACCCGCATCATGCTGAAAGGGATTTCGAAGCTGAAATGCATGCGCAATCCGGTATTGTATGGTGCACTGCGCCCCGGTACTGAGGCAAAGCCGAAAAAGGAAATCAACATTGTCGGAAATCGCAAAAAATTCTTTGCTTTTTCCAGTGCACTGCTGATTGTCATTGTCGTGTTCAGCCTGGTGTTTGGCGTTAAGATGGACATTCAGTTCAAAGGCGGTGCAATGCTGACCTACAGCTATACTGGTGAAATGGACATGAATTCCGTCAAAGCAGATGTCCAGGAAATCCTGGGATCTTCGGTCACACTGCAGAGCGGTAGCAGCATTGCGTCTGATTCGCAGACCCTGACGATTACTTTACCGGGTACGGAAACAGTCGAAACTGAAACAGTTGAGGCTTTGGGAGAGATGCTTGCCAGTAACTATCCCGACAATTCCTTTGAACAGTTGTCCATGAACAATGTGGATCCGACAATTGGCGGAGAGTTCTTTGCAAAGAGCCTTGTTGGAATCGCTGCAGCGGCTGTTTTGATTTTGATTTATATTTCCATTCGCTTTAAAAAGCTGGGCGGTTGGCGCGGAGCAACAATGGCCATTGTTGCGCTTCTGAATGACATGATCGTTATTTTCGGTGTTTTTGTCATTCTGAGAATTCCTCTCAACGGAAACTTTATTGCTGCGATGTTGACCATTTTGGGTTATTCGATCAATGATACGGTTGTTATTTATGACCGCATCCGGGAAGACAGAAGTTTGAGCGGTTCCAAACATGTCGACTTTGCTGCGTTGGTCAACTCGGGCATCAACGAAAGTCTCCGTCGAACAATCAATACAACACTTTCCACTCTGCTTGCATTGGGCAGCGTGTGCGTGATTTCGATTGTCTTTGGACTTGATAGCATCTTCACATTTGCGTTCCCCCTGATGATTGGTATGGTTTCCGGCGTGTATAGTTCGATTTGTATCGCAGGACCTCTGTGGGTCGAGTGGGAATCTCGCCGCAAAAAGACGGTAAAGAAGAAAAAAGCAAAATAAGTTCTGAAAAAAGCGGGCAATATGCCCGCTTTTTTCTATTGCAAAAAAATGTACTTTGTGTAATACTAATACTAGTTGTAAAGAAAAGCGAGGCTGCTTTATGGAGTGTGGAATATCGACAGCTTGCTTTTTTCCGATGGAAACGGAACAGGCACTGCTTGAAATTTCGTTAAGCGAGGTAAAAGGTGTTGAAGTGTTTTTAAACACATTCCGGGAATTGGAGCCGGAGTATTTATCCCGTTTGAAGTCGATCGTGAAGCAAAGCGAAATGCATGTACTGGCTGTACATCCATTTACGTCGATGATGGAATCTTTCTTTTTTGCCTCTTCTTATGGAACTCGATTTGAGGATGGGGTTGCTTTATATCGACGGTATTTTGAAGCGTGCCGAATTTTAGAAGCTCCAATTTTAGTTTTCCACGGTGATTATAAGAACACGGCCTATCCCTTTGAGGCTTATTGCAAAAACTACAGTGCGTTGCAGTGTGTTGGAAAAGAATATGGTGTGGCGCTTTGCCAGGAAAACGTGGTACGGTGCAAATGCGGTTTTTTGGAGCAGATTCGACGCATGAGAGAGCTGACAGATGATCGGGCGGAATTTATTCTGGATTTGAAGCAGGCCCGCCGAGCAGAGAATCATGTGGATGCTCTTTTGGATGCGATGAAAGGGAAAATCCGCCATGCCCACCTGAGTGATTTTGACCTGGATTGTGACTGTTTACCACCAGGTGAGGGGCAAGAAGCGTGGGCACTTCTGTTGCCCCGTTTAAAGCGGGAAGCTTGCAGTATGGTAGTAGAATTGTATCGAGATGGGTTTCAAACGAAACAGCAGCTGGTAAATGCGGTTTCCTTTATAGAGAGTTATTAAAGGCAAAATGAGGAAGGGGTAATCAAGAGTTATGAGATGTCCGTATTGTGGTGAAATTGAATCAAAGGTAATTGACTCCCGCCCTGCGGATGATGGAGAGCGTATTCGCCGCCGCCGGGAATGTTTATCATGCTCGAAACGTTTTACTACATACGAAATTGTGGAAACTGTTCCGCTGATGGTGATTAAGAAGGATAAATCGCGCGAAGCATTTAACCGTCAAAAGTTATTGAATGGTTTGATGCGCGCCTGCGAAAAGCGTCCGGTGACATATAAAATGCTGGAAACTGCCGTGGATAACATTGAACAGGAATTATTGAATTCCTATGACCGCGAAGTGACATCCATCCATATCGGCGAACTGGCCATGCAGGAATTGAAGAGAATCGATGAAGTGGCTTATGTGCGATTTGCTTCGGTTTATCGGCAGTTCAGTGACATCAATACATTTATGGATGAATTAAAGGATTTGCTGAACAAGCGCTCTCAGAAATAAAAGCAAGGACTTTTCCGTCAGGAAAAGTCCTTTTTTATACAATTGCGGTAAATAAGTGCTCCATCATTTGAAGTTGTTCTTGCGCTTTGGCAATTTCGCTGAAAAGGTCTGCTATTGAAGTGCGGTTGATATAAGCTTTCAGTCCCTGAAGGTTGACCGTGGTGGTAATCACTGTTTCACGCTTGATGAAAAATTCCAGGAAATGTTGATTATGCTTGTAATAGGATAATGTTTCATCAAGAATTTGGCTGGCGAGGTCGTATTTTTTCTCGGATGCCGCCTGACGTATTTCTGAGAGCCCCGCGCAGGTATATTCAGTAATCCGGTGTATTTGAATATGGCTGAACCAGGTCAGTGAAAATGTGCTCAGAAGAATCAGAAGTGCAGCATATACGCGACGGTTCATCAAAGCCCCTCCCTCGGAATCACAAGAATCTGTCCTGCATCATTGCATAAAAACAGCAGAATGTCTCGAATAGTAAATCCACGCATACGGCATTGTTCTTCCACCCAAGGAAGGTCGACTCCCAGAAAATGAAGATTTTCATTCAGAATTGTCCCGTCTGCAATCAAAGGCAGAGATGGTTGTCTGGCTGGCGGAGCAGCTTGCTGCGTCATCTCATTGGTAGGACTTTGATATTCAAACTTTTTTTGCACACTGATGCTACCGTTGGTTTCGACGATGGCAAACTCCACCTGTTCCAGTTCAAAAATATCTTTTCCGCGAAGAGCCTCCAACAAGTCTTCTGCCGAAAAGCGAAGTTCCTTCAATGTTTTCTGGTCGATCTGCCCATTTCTGATAATGATTTTGGGTGAACCGGCAACCAATCGAGACGCAGTATGAGAATGAGCGCAAAGTGAAGAAATCAAAATTTCCAGGGCGACGATCAGAAAAACGGGCACCACACTGCTGACCAATGGCAGCTCCGGGGATTCGATGGAAATTGAGGCCAGATTGGAAATCAGAATGGTAGAGACCAGTTCAGATGGTTGGAGTTCGCCCAGTTGTTTTTTCCCCATGAGGCGCATTGCAAAAATAATTAGAACATAGATCAGAAGCGTGCGCAGAACCAACAATAACATACCGTAACACCTCCCTTTCAATATGGTCTTATCTGATTAAAACCATACAAGGTCCGGGCATACTAAACAGGAAAGGGGGAAGCAGTGATGGAACAGCAGCTTTTGAAAAAAGACTTACTGGAAAATAAACTGCTTTTAAAGGGGCTGTTTGGAAATGCCACCGATTTTTATACAAAGGATATTGAATTGTTTGGAATTCCTTGTTGCATCTGCATGTTTGAGGGACTTTCCAGTATTGAACGCCTTTGGATTATGATGCTGGACATTCTCAGCCGTCCTGAACGTACGATTTCCGACCCGGAGGAATTATTTGATTACATCTGGAGGAAAACCGCTGTCCCTATGGAGTCCAAGTGCGTTTTGTGTGTGGACGATGCCCGTGCCCAGTTGACTGCGGGTACCAGTGTGATTTTGATCGATGGCGTAGACCGTGCGCTTGTGATTTCCACGCAGAGCATGCAGTTTCGTTCGGTTCAGGAACCGAGTGGGGAGAATAATATACGTGGTTCCCGGGAAGGATTTACGGAACTTCTTCGCGTGAACATCAGTCTGATTCGACGGTTGATTCGAACCGATGAGCTCATGGTGGAAACCATGAGCTTAGGAGAGCGGACACAGACGGAGATCGCATTGCTCTATAATCGAAAGCTTGTTTCTCAAAAGCTTCTTCGATTGGTTCGTGAACGTTTAGAAAATACACAGCTTCCGTTTGTGTTTGACAGTGGTTATCTGGCGGCTTTTTTGCAGAGAAGCCGCTTTTCATTTTTTCAAGCAGTCGGGTATACAGAGCGACCCGATACGTCCAGCGCAAAAATTTGCGAAGGCAAAATCATTGTTTTGGCCAATGGAAGCCCGTTTGCAATGATTGTTCCATACTTTTTCAATGAGAATTTCCAAAGTATGGACGATTATTCGGAAAAAGCGTATTTTGCATCGTTGATTCGCATTGTGAAATATGTGGCGTTTTTTCTTGCGGTTATGCTGCCGGGGGTATTTGTGTCCATTGCCAACTTTACTCCGGAACTGCTTCCGCCGCAACTTTTGTATAAGGTTGCGGCAGCCGAAATGGCCACACCGCTGCCGTTGTTTCTGGAAGCGCTTTTTGTGAATTTCCTTCTGGAAATTGTACGGGAAGCAGGACTGCGGCTTCCAAAACCGATTGGCCATTCTGTCAGTTTGGTAGCTGCGCTGATCGTAGGAGATGCTGCGGTTAGCGCGGGCGTCTTGGGCACACCAGTGGTCATTGTTACAGCGTTAACCGCCATTTGCACCTATGTGGTTCCATCACTGTATGAACCGGTGACAGTATTGAGAATTCTGTTCATTTTAGCTGGCGGCATTTTGGGACCATTGGGGATTTCGGCTTTAACGGTGTGGATGCTGAGTAATCTGTGCAGCATGAACCCGTTCGGAATTCCGTATCTTGCCCCCATCGCTCCTGCGCGCAAAGATTTCTTGCGTGATGGAATGATCCGCAGCAGCTGGAAAAGGCTTGCAAAGTCTGATTTCTATGTAGACAAATTGCAGGAAGCGGAGGAGAGCGAATGAGAAGGAGCAAGTTGAACGCCCGTGCCTTGTTTCCAGCGGTTTTTTTGATGTTAGCCATTGACTTGATTATTACAGCCTTTACTGAAAAAGAATATTTTCGTGCTCAGGTAACGATTCCGGCGACCATTTTAAATTCTGCGCTGACACTTGGAATTCTATGGCTGCTTTTGCGGTTGAGTCAGTCGGGGCTGCTTGCCAAGTGGTGTCATGTGATACTGGCTTCATTGATGGCATTCAGTGCAGGATGCACAATTACACGCACGGAACAGTTTTGGCGGTTCACAAGCAATGCAATGTATTCGTCAATGCTTATTTATGGAATCTTTTTAGCTGTATTGTTTTATCTCCTGCGGAGCGGCATGGAGACAACACTGCGATTGGTCAATCTGATGCTTGTACCTTTTTTGTTTTCAATCGGATTGCTTATAGCAGCAAATCTGGTGCAAATGCAGCCGGAAAATTTGATTGTAAGGCCGTTTTCCATGTGCGAAATTATACAAAGCGCACAGGCTGGCTTTTGCCTTTCCCCGGTTCTATTGATCCCGCTCGTTTTCGCAAAAGGTGACAGACGGAGAAAAATGCGTTCTTTTTCAAAAATTTTTGGAGTGATTGTAATTCTGGGAACAATACTCAGTTTGCTTGGAGAGATGGTTTTGGGAGAACAGGCGGCACAGCAGACACTTGTTTTTCATTCTTTGTCGCGCTTGGGAAGACTTTCGGTTTTCAAGCGCATGGATGCTCTTCATGTTTGGATCTGGTCCATGGTGGAATTCTCAAAAGCAGCTCTTTATGCCTGTACAGCGCAGAAAAGTATTCTCTTGATTCGAGTGGATTGCAAACACCCGGAAATTTGGGCCGTCGGAGGTGTTTTACTCGGTGTGATTCTGGCAAATTTGTGCTCGGAGGGTTGGCAGCAGGTAATTCAAAGTGCTGGAACAGCAGGATTGATGGTTTGCCTTGTGGCTGCTGCGATGCGGGAAAGGAGGCACCACGGTGCACAGAACGCTGTTTAGGCTGTTCGCTTTGGTCGTTCCGCTCATTTTTTTGTGCGGATGCGCGCAAGGGAAAAGTCTGGGTGAACGGGCGATTGTAAAAGCGGTTTATGTGAATACGCTGGATGATGGACAGGTGGAGGCAGCGTTGGTGGTGTTACAATGTCAACCGAGCTCCGACACAGGCTCTGTCACCGAAAAAGCCCAAATTTATATGGGACAGGGAGATAATCTGGAGCAAGCGCTCTATCAGGCGGAACGCCAGCAAAACAAATCGGCTTTTTACGCACAAAATCAGCTTTTGTTTTTGGGGCCAGGTGCAATTGAGCAGGGGGTATCCAGCTATCTGCGCTATTTTGGACAGGAAGACGTAGGCCGTCTCAACTTATCGGTGTATCTGACTACTTTAGACGGAAAAGAGTTTTCTGAATGCGAAGAGGTTCTGCAAACGGTTATTCAGGAAGGCGAGCGGCTGACGGAGCGCAATGCCCTTCAAGCTAACCCTTCTCAAAGCATTTTTGAAGCAATTCCCGGGAAGCATGGGGAAAGCGGCTGGCTTCCGATTTTGGATTTTTCAGATAAAAGCGATGCATTTATTGGGGTGAAACGGGCAGCGCTTTTCAAGGATGGCATTTGTTACTCTTTTTGGGATGCAACAGAACTTCAGGTCGCTTTGCTGCTGGATGGAAAATGTCGAAATCTTTCGGTGCAGACAAGTTTTGAGCAGACCCTGATTTCATTGGAAACATCCGCTCTTTCCATTGAAAAAAATGTGAAGCCGGAAAACGGAAAATGGATACTCGAAATTCAGATCTCAGGGAAAATTGAACATTTGAGCATAAAAGGGAAAACGGTTTCTGCCTCAGATTCATTGGACGAAACCGTTTTGGTCAACCGTTGGCTTGCAAGCGAAGCAATGAATATTGTGAAAGATACGTTTTATCGTCAAAATGATATTTTTCAATGGGAATGGTGGCTTCGGATGTATGATGCGCAGCAAGTAGAAAAATGGAAAAATCAGAATGAACTGGAAAAGAACGTTCAAATCTGTATCAAAAGCAATTTGTACAGAGAATAAAAAGAGAGGCCTGTTTGAAACAGGCCTCTTTGCATGTGATTTACTTTTTCAAAATTTTGTCTGCTACATACAAACCGTGTGCAGCCGCCTGGGAGAGCGAACGAGTAAATCCGGTTCCGTCACCGACCGCATAAATTTTTTCACAGCCGTCCAATTCAAAGTCTGTGCAATCCGGACGGGCAGAATAATATTTGCACTCAACACCGTAAAGCAATGTGTCGTAGTTCATTGTGCCGGGAGCAACCTTGTCCAGTGCACCCAGTGTTTCCACAATGTTATCCAATTGACGTTTGGGCAGGCAAAGACTCAAGTCGCCAGGCACAGCATTCAATGTGGGACGCACGGTGCTCTGAGCCAGGCGGCGTGCATCTGTCCGGCGTCCTGCAATCAAATCGCCGAGACGCTGTACCAGAACGCTTCCGCCGCTGATCAGATTGGCCAGGCTGGCAACGCTGCGCGCGTATTCAATTGGCTCCTTGAAGGGCTCCGTAAACCGAATGGTAGAGAGAAGGGCAAAGTTGGAGTTTTCACTCTTCTTAGCTTCATCTACATAGGCATGTCCATTGACAGTCAGGACACCGGAAGTGTTCTCCATAACAACTTGTCCGCGCTCATTAAAGCAGAACATGCGCGTTACATCACCGTACTGCTTGGAGCGGTACCAAATTTTGGGCTCGTAGATTTTCTTGGAAAAGTCCTCCCACACGACACTGGGCAACTCCACCCGGACACCGATGTCGACCTGGTTATTTTTCAGGGGAATGGCATTTTGGGCACACCACTTTGCAAAGAAACGGCTGCCGACGCGGCCAACGGCAAAAACAATGTGTTCTGCCGTTACCGTGTCTGAACCATTTTTGTTGGTAAAGTAAACGGTGTGGGTGCTTTTATCTACATCTGTTACATCGGTATCCGTGAGAATGGTGACGCGTTCTTTCAGAAATGCGGCCATTTTGCACATTGTCGCAAAGTTCGCATCGGTCCCCAAATGTTTCAGCTGGGCCTGAGACATGTGCAGATCATATTCCAGACATTTTTTCTTCAGCTCATTGTTTGGCATAAAACGCTCAGCGGGGGCGCCAAAAGACTGGAGAATTGCATCGGCCTGCTCAATATAGTCAAGAACCGTTTTCGGTTCCAGAAATTCAGGCAGCCATCCGCCGTATTCGGTAGAGATAACGTATTTCCCGTCAGAGAAAGCACCGGCGCCAGCGAGACCCTCCATGATAGCACAGGAAGGGCACTTAATGCAGGTGGACACTTTTCCGGCCACAATGGGGCACAGCCGTTTTTCGATATCATGACCCTTTTCAAACAAAATCACTTTCAGCTGAGGTGCTTTGGTGCACAGTTCATAGGCGTTCATCAATCCGCCAATGCCGCCGCCGATAATTGCTACATCGTATTTTTGCATAATGAAGATGCTCCTTTTATTTTTTGTATTCTGCAATTGCTCGCTCGTATACATTCAGCACCTGAGCGACAAATTCTTTTTTTCCGTATCGATTGGTGAAAGCAGTTACGCGTTCTCTCCGTTCTGCCTTTTGTTCTGCTGTCATTGCAGCCTGGGCAGAGACAAGGGCACCGAACTCCTTGGATGAAGTGAACGTTTCACCGTTTTCTCCAGCTTCAATCTGATTCTTGTTATAAATATCCAACCGCTGCAGAACATACAGGCCGCTGGCCATAGCTTCCAGCATTGAGATTGAATTCATCTCAGAAAGGGAAGCAGTAGCAAACAGGTCACATGCATGATAGTAGGGCGGCAAGCTGGCGTGCTCAATTCGTCCCAGCAATTTAACCTGTGAGGTGACATCCAAATCCTGAATCTGCTTGGCGAGGTTGTTCTTTTCGGGCCCGTCTCCGATAATGAAAAGTTTGTACTGCTCGTTTCCTTTGCAATTTTGTGCGAAAAACTCAATCAGTGTATCAATGCTCTTTTCCTTCCCAAGCCGTCCCACAAAGCAGATGGCCGTGTCACCTTCACGAATACCAAGCGTTTTGCGCACCGAAGAGATATCATCGGGAGAGACATTCTGCGGCAGAAAATCGGACAGATCCACCGTGTTGGGGATAATATTAATATGGCGTTCCACACCGCAGCGGCGCAAAAACTCCACGACTTTCAAAGAAGGTCCTATGATTTCAGTCGCTTTGTTGGCAGTGCTGCGGAAATAGAGATGCGCAGCCGGTTTTACCATTTTCTGCCCAAATTTGTGGGGAGCGACATAGAACAAATAGTCATCATACATGGTATGAAGCGTGTAAACAATGGGCTTTTTCAATTTCCGCGCGGCAAACTGTGCAAAAATACCCATGCTGAACTCCGTGTGGATATGAAGTACGTCCGGGTTAAACTCTCGAATAATGTTCAAACGCTCGAGGTTCAGCGGATTGGAAAAGCCGTATCCGTAAATACGCTTCATGGGAATGGCCGGACAATAAAGCACGCCATCTTTCACATAATGACGGTTGGTTTTAGGGCTGGCAGTTACAATCAGCACTTCATGTCCGCTTTCTTCCAAAGATTCTTTCAGCGTTTGAATATGTGTAACGATTCCGCTGATAAAGGGAAAATAAGTTTCGGCAAAAATGGCAATTCTCATCATTGCATCTCCTTATTGCAGTTCTCATTCGAAAACGCACAATTACAATTTATTATATCAGAAATCAAGGCGTTTGAGAAGAGAATTTCATTAAATGTTCTTTTTCCATTTTATTATTTTATTAAAGTAAACGAACCAGATGCTGGATTTTTTACGCTATTTTGAAAACTTTTCGATACAAATTCTTTTTCAAAGCAAAACCAAATTGATATCTTACGTACGTTATTATATAATAAAAGCAGATGCTTAAGCCTTCCTGACGTCTGAGCTTGGAAAAGTGAGGTTGTGAAAAATGATGAATTTCAGCATTTCTTTGGAAAAAATCGTAAAACAGATGAATCTTCGTGTTGCATATACTCCGAAAGATTTAAAGGATATTCCGATTCAGTCTGCGGACGTCAACCGCCCGGGGCTCTTGTTGACAGGGTATGATGAGTATTTTGATCGCACACGTATTCAGATTTTGGGAAATGCTGAAATGGGCTATCTGCATACGTTGCCGGAAAATGAGCGTCGGAGCCATGTTCATACACTTTTCTCAATGAAACCACCGGCGGTCATCGTTACGCGGGATCTGAATATTTGCGACGCTATTTTTGAATTTGCACAGCAGTACCAAGTGCCGGTCTTGAGCAGTTCCGAGAGTACTTCCAGTATGATGAGCGGCCTGATTTCAATCCTCAGCGTGGACCTTGCGCCCCGCATCACCCGACATGGCGTATTGGTGGAAGTGTATGGCGAAGGCTTGCTGATCCTTGGCGAAAGTGGTGTCGGAAAAAGCGAAACCGCAATCGAACTTGTGAAACGCGGTCACCGATTAATTGCGGATGACGCGGTGGAACTGCGCCGCGTCTCTGATCGAACCATTTTGGGAACTGCGCCGGAGAACATTCGACACTTTATTGAACTGCGCGGTGTTGGTATCATCAATGTGGCGCGCGTATTCGGTTCCGGTGCCATCAAAATGAGCGAGAAAATTGATTTGGTGGTTCATTTGGAGCCATGGGATAAAACCAAAAATTACAGCCGTACCGGGCTGGAAACGGATACGACAGATATACTGGGATTGCCGCTTCCGAGCACGGTCATTCCGGTCATGCCCGGCAGAAACCTCGCTGTCATTCTTGAGGCGGCAGCCATCAATAACCGGCAGAAAAAAATGGGTTACAATGCGGCACAAGACCTTCTGGCACGCCTGGGCCTGGAAAATGATGTGAATGGTTGAGAAAAGCAGGAAATATTTTATGAAGATTATTGCTGATTTACACACGCACACAATGGTGTCAAACCATGCCTTTAATACAATTACCGAAATGGCTCGGCGGGCCAACGAGTTAGGACACTGGGCCTTGGCGATTACGGATCATGCTCCCCTCATGAAAGACAGTGCGCATCCGTGGTATTTCTATAATGTCACAACACTTCCGCACAAGATGGAAGGTGTTTGGGTTTTAAAAGGGATGGAAGCGAATGTGCGCAATCTGGACGGCGCGTTGGATTTTGATAATGACACGCTGCAGGAATTGGATATGGACTGGATCGTTGCGTCGATTCACCCGGAAGTCCTCCCTGGACCGTTGCAGGAGGATGAGACAACAAAGCTTTGGCTGAATGTGGCTCAAAACCCTTATGTGGATATGATCGGGCATTCGGAAAGCCGTTTCTATCCTTATGATTACGACGCTGTCACAAAAGTTTTTGCGCAGAACCACAAGGTGGTTGAGTTAAATGCAAATTCACGGGTGGCGCGGCCGGGCAATGAAAAGAATATGCTGGCCTTGGCGCTTGCCTGTAAGCGAAATGATGTGCCGGTTGCGGTCAATTCCGACGCACACTCGCAGTATCATTTGGGTGGAGTTGAATCAATTTTCGAAATGCTGCGGGAAATCGACTTTCCACCGGAATTGATTGTGAACGGAAGCAGAGAAGCCTTTGTCGCAATGCTCCGCGATCATCATAAGACGATTGTAAATTTGATGGAGGGAATGGAATGAAACGTTACGCGCTTGGTGTAGATTTGGGTGGAACCAATATTGCCGTGGGACTTGTGGATGAAGATCACCACATTGTGGATCATCTTTCCCGCAAGACCAATCTGCCCCGACCGGAGGAAGAGGTGGAGCAATCTATCGCTGAGATCTGCCGCGAGCTGGTTGCCCGGAACGACCTCTCCTTTGAACAGGATATTCGCTGGATTGGCATTGGTACGCCCGGAAGCGTCAACCCTAAAACCGGTATTATTGAATTTAATGCCAATTTTGGATATCATGATTGGCATTTGACGGCCGATATGGAAAAATTGCTGCCGGGTAAGGTTTATATTGAGAATGATGCGAATGCGGCTGCTTATGGAGAATATATTGCAGGTGGCGCGAAAGGAAGCAAAAACGCTGTTGTGATCACGCTGGGAACCGGAATCGGAAGCGGCATTATCATTGATGGACGAATTTTTTCGGGCTTTAACTCGGCGGGTGCAGAAATCG
Source organism: Owariibacterium komagatae (assembly GCF_045865535.1). Classification (GTDB taxonomy): domain Bacteria; phylum Bacillota; class Clostridia; order Oscillospirales; family Ruminococcaceae; genus Ruthenibacterium; species Ruthenibacterium komagatae. Next base: position 333,419 of record NZ_AP031406.1, on the reverse strand, counting down.
GGCACACAGTTATTGAAAAAGGTGGGCGGCCGTGTATGTGCGGTCGAAAGGGATGCTGGGAAAAATACGCTTCTGCCCGTGCTTTGGAAGAAGACACCCGCGCAGCATTGCAGGAACATAAGGACAATATCATGTGGCAGTATATTGGCGGCGATTTGCGTAAAGTGAACGCAAAAACTGCTTTTGATGGGATGCGGGCCGGCGATGCGCTTGCCAAAGAGTTAGTCGATCGTTTTATTGAGTATGTGGCGTGCGGCCTGACCAATGTTATCAATGTCTTCCAGCCGGAAATTATCTGCATTGGCGGTGGTGTTTCGCGGGAAGGGGAAACTTTGCTTGCTCCGTTGCGTAAACTTGTAGATGAAGAGGACTACGCGCGGAACAGCGAGCACCGCACCAAAATTGTGGTTGCGCAGCTGCACAACGATGCGGGCATCATCGGCGCCGCGAGCCTCGGCAGTCAAAATAATGAATAATAGGGCGTGTAATATTAATGGAAAAACTGGATTCTGTATTTAATTGGATGATTCAGCAGGAGATTCCCTGCGCGAGAAAAGAGCCAATGTCGCGTCATACATCTTTTAAAATCGGCGGGCCGGCTGAAATTTATTGTACGCCGAAAAATCCGAAGCAGCTGCAGGATATCCGCGATTACTGTGCACAAGAGGGTGTCCGGACCTATTTGCTGGGAAAGGGAACCAATGTGCTGTTTTCGGATAAAGGTTATGATGGTGTTGTAGTTCGTATTGGAGATGCATTTTCAGCCATCGAGGTACAGGGAACGGTTTTGAAAGCGGGTGCAGGCGCATCTCTTTCCAAAGTTTGCCTGGCAGCGGCGGAAGCCGGCTTGGCAGGAATGGAATTTGCTTTCGGGATTCCCGGATGCGTGGGCGGCGCCGTCTATATGAATGCCGGCGCCTATGGCGGGGAGATTAAAGACATTTTGCGTGATGTTACGTTTTTGGATGACAAAGGACATGAGATCACGCTGGAGGCCGGGGCACTTTCCCTCGGATACCGGACTTCCGCGTTTGCCTATATGCCGTGGTGTATTTTATCGGCTACTTTTTCTCTAACACCAGGTGAAAAGGACTCTATCCGGGAACAAATGGCTGATTATGCTCGCAGAAGAACGGAAAAACAGCCGCTGGATATGCCCAGTGCCGGCAGCACATTCAAACGTCCGGAAGGTGCCTATGCAAGCGCGCTGATTGATCAGTGCGGTTTGAGGGGTTACGCAGTAGGCGATGCGGCAATCAGTGAGAAACATTGCGGTTTTGTAGTGAATAAAGGAAATGCCACTTGTGCTGACGTATTGTGTCTCACGGACGTTGTGGCTAAAATTGTAAAAGAGCAGACGGGGTTCACTCTGGAGAAAGAGATTCGCGTTGTGGAATAAAGCGGGAAGGGAAAGGCTATGGATCTTTTAATTGTGACAGGACTATCTGGCGCAGGAAAGTCGTTGGCAATGAACGCGCTGGAAGATATCGGATTTTTTTGCATGGATAACATCCCGGCGAGCTTGCTGGCAAAGTTGGTAGAGTTGTCGCTTCAAAGCGAAAACTCCATGCAGAAAATTGCGGTTGTTCTGGATATCCGTGGCGGCAAGTCCTCGGAGGAGATCCTTAACGCTTTGCAGCAGCTGCGCCGGCAGGATGTGAGTTTCAAAATTCTGTTCCTGGACGCACAAGTGCATGTGCTGGAACGGCGGTATAAAGAAACCAGGCGAAGGCATCCCATATCCATCGCTTCGCAGGTTTCCATTGACGAAGCGCTCAGGCAGGAACGCCTTATCCTGGAACCGCTGTACGCGATGGCGGATTATAAAATTGATACTTCGCTGTTGTCTACAGCTCAGCTGAAAGATCGCATTGTCTCATTGTTTGTAGATAAAAGCTCGGACGCAATGACATTGAATATCATGTCTTTCGGTTTTAAATACGGTGTTCCCAGGGAGGCGGATATTGTTTATGATGTGCGCTGTCTGCCGAATCCGTTTTATATTCCGGAGCTCAAGGGGAAAACCGGCAACGATCATGAAGTTTCTGATTATGTGATGCAATTTGAAGAGTCCCAAAAATTGCTGGAGCACCTTCAGGCATTGCTGGATTATTCCCTCCCCCTGTATGTGAAAGAGGGTAAAAGTCAGTTGACGATTGCCATTGGCTGTACTGGTGGAAAACATCGGTCTATTACGTTTGCCAATCTTTTGGCAGAGCATTTCAAGCAAAAAGGATATCATCCTGTTTTGGAACATCGGGATGAGCAAAGATACAACTGACGAGTGGAGGATTGCCCGTGAGTTTTTCCCAGGATGTAAAGCAGGAAATCATGAGCCATATTCCCCCTGAAGGCTGCTGCGCAGTTGCAGCTGCTTATGGAGTGGCTTGTTTTGGAAAATATTTTGATTCAAAAGGAATGGTGCTGCATACAGAGCGGACCGGTATTGCGCAATATGCGAAAAAGGTGTTTTCGCTGGCAGGTGTTGAAGGGAAAATTTATGCGCGCGGTAAAGAAGACAGCAGAATGTACGAGTTCGCAGTGAAAGACAGCGAGCAGATCGAGAAGATGTTTTCTTTGTTTGGGGGCACCGGCACAGAGCCTTCCCTTCGCATTAACAGTAAAATTTTTCAATGCGAACACTGCGTGCAGGCGTTTATTTCAGCGGCCTTTTTATGCAGCGGAACCATTACGGACCCAAGCAAAGAGTACAACCTTGAATTTTTATCCAACCGGTATGGCCTGATTCAGGATTTCAGCGCGCTTTTGATGGGTCACGGCTTTTTACCGAAGACGACCCGAAGACGCGGGGGAAACGTGCTTTATTTTAAGGCCAGCGAGCAAATTGAGGATATGCTTACTTATATGGGAGCATCGGGGTCTTCGCTTCAGCTGATGAATCTGAAAGTGTATAAAGACCTTCGAAACAAAGCCAACCGTATCACGAATTGCGAGACGGCCAATATCGATAAAATTGTTTCCGCAAGCGGCAAGACCATTGAGGCTATCCAGTATCTGCGAGAAAATGGCGCATTGGAAACATTGCCGGAAACATTGAGGGTGGCGGCGGACTGCCGCGAAAAGTATCCGGATCTTCCCTTGAAAGAATTGGCGCTTCAATTTGACCCGCCGTTGAGCAAATCCGGGTTGTCTCACAGAATGAAAAAAATTGAGCAAATTGCTGCCACATTGATGGAAAGGAATTGCAATGCCTGATCTCACGAAACAATTTACGCACCTGCATTTGCATACAGAATACAGCCTTTTGGACGGCGCATGCCGAATTGATCGTCTCATGGAACGAATCCAGGAATTGGGCCAAACGGCCGTGGCGATTACGGATCACGGTGCGATGTACGGTTGCGTGGATTTTTACAAGGCTGCCAAAAAAGCAGGGATCAAACCGATCATTGGCTGCGAAGTATATGTGGCTTCCAGAACCCGGTTCGACAAAGTGAATCGGATTGACGGATCTTACCATTTGGTTCTTTTGTGTAAAAATGAAATTGGCTACAAGAATCTGATCAAAATGGTTTCCGCCGGTTTTATCGAAGGATTTTACAATAAGCCGCGGATCGACCATGAACTGCTGGAACGTCATCATGAGGGCCTGATCTGCTTGTCGGCCTGTTTGGCAGGTGAAGTGCCACAGGCGCTGTTGGCGGGCGACTACGAAAGAGCCAAGCAGTTGGCGCTTTACTACGAGAACCTGTTTGGAAAAGGAAACTATTATATTGAAATTCAGGATCATGGAATCGAGGAGCAGCGGCGCGTGTTGCCGCTGTTGGTTCGTTTGTCCCGGGAAACTGGTATTCCGTTGGTGGCAACAAACGATTCGCATTATCTGCGCCAGGAAGATTCCAAGATGCAGCATGTTTTAATTTGTATCCAAACGAACAAGACCGTACACGATGACGATGTGCTGGAATTTGGTACAGATGAGTTTTATGTGAAAAGCACACAGGAGATGTACGACCTTTTTTCTGCCTGGCCGGAAGCTTGCGAAAATACCAACAAGATTGCTGAAATGTGCAATTTTGATTTCGAATTCGGCGTGACAAAGCTGCCGTACTTCGAAGCGCCGGATGGCATGGATAACAAAGATTACTTTGTTCAGCTGTGTGAGGCGGGCCTGCATAAACACTACGGACCGCAGGTTTCGCCGGAGATCCGTCAGCGCCTTGATTATGAAATCGGAATTATTGATCGAATGGGATACATCAATTATTACTTGATTGTATTTGATTTCATCAATTATGCCAAAAGCCAGGGGATTCCTGTGGGACCGGGACGTGGTTCCGGCGCTGGCAGCCTTGCGGCTTACTGTATTGGAATTACAAATATTGATCCGATTCAGTACAACCTGCTTTTCGAGCGTTTCCTGAATCCGGAACGTGTTTCGATGCCTGACTTTGATGTGGATTTTTGCTATGAACGGCGGCAGGAAGTTATTGATTATGTAATTCGCAAATACGGCGCCGATCACGTCGCGCAAATCGTCACATTTGGAACAATGGCTGCGCGGGCCGCCATCCGAGATGTAGGGCGTGTTTTGGACATGCCTTATCAGGCAGTTGACACCATTGCGAAGTTGGTTCCCATGGAGCCGAAAATGACGCTTCAAAAAGCGATGAAAACTTCCAGAGAGTTGGCAGCTCGTTATGAAGCGGAACCAGAGGTCCGCGAACTGATCGATACAGCTTTGAAGCTGGAAGGGATACCCCGGCATGCTTCCACCCATGCTGCTGGCGTGGTCATTACCCGGGAGGCTGCTGACGAGTATGTTCCCCTTGCAACCAACGATGGCAATCCGGTCACGCAGTTTACCATGACAACCATCGAGGAACTCGGCCTGCTCAAGATGGACTTTTTGGGGCTGCGGACGTTGACTGTGATCAGCGACGCGGAAAAAATGGTTCGTGAAACAGATCCGGATTTTTCAATGGAGAAAATCCCTTATGATGATCCCAAGGTTTATGACATGCTGAATGCCGGGGAGACTCTGGGAATTTTTCAGATGGAATCCGGCGGAATGACGCAGGCAATTATGGGCTTGAAAGCTCGTAGCCTTGAGGATATCATCGCTATTATTTCGCTGTATCGTCCCGGCCCCATGGAGTCCATTCCGACGTACATTGCCAATCGACATAATCCGGGAAACATTCGGTATAAAACACCGCAGCTTGCACATATCCTTGACGTGACCAACGGCTGTATTGTATATCAGGAACAGGTTATGCAGATTTGCCGTGAACTCGCGGGTTTCTCTTACGGACAGGCGGATCTGGTGCGCCGTGCCATGAGCAAGAAAAAGCACGACGTCATGGAAAAAGAACGGCAGCATTTTGTTTATGGGAATCAGGAACCGGGCCACGAATGCGCAGGATGTGTTGCCAATGGAATTCCCGCGGATGTTGCAAATGCGATTTTTGACGAGATGTCCAGTTTCGCTTCATATGCCTTTAACAAGTCCCATGCTGCGGCGTATGCAGTGGTTGCTTATCAAACCGCTTATTTGAAGCGGCACTACAAACGGCAGTTCTTCGCAGCATTGCTCACAAGCGTGCTGGATAATACGGATAAGGTGATTGAATACACTGCAGAGTGCCAGCGCATGGGGATCCGGGTTTTGCCGCCGGACGTCAATGCAAGTGATATTGGCTTTACCGTACAGGGAAAAGACATTCGGTTCGGGCTGCTGGCGCTGAAAAATGTCGGCCGCAATTTGATTGCCACGGTTGTAAAGCAGCGTCAGGAGGGCGGACCTTATCGAAGCCTGTATGATTTTTGCCGCCGGATGCATGGGACAGAAATCAATCGGCGTGCGGTTGAGAGCATGATCAAAGCAGGGGCTTTTGACAACATCGAGACCAAGCGGCGCGGAATGATGGAAGCTGTCGAAGGCATTTTGAAGAGTGTGGAGAACGATTCCCGCAAAAATCTGGATGGGCAGATGGATCTGTTCGGCAGCTTTGGCGATGCAAAGCAAGCTGCAATCAGCGATTACAAAATTCCGGATTGCGAGGAATATCCTTATGATGCTCTCCTGCAGATGGAGAAGGAAGTAAGCGGTTTGTATCTTTCCGGCCATCCGTTGAATCAGCACCGGGATGCCATCGAACAGTATTCCACTTGTAAAATTTCCGATTTAAACGGCGAGGATGCGCATCAATACGACAATCAGAGTGTATGCGTTGTATGTACCATTGTCCGAAGCAAGACCATCAATACAAAATCAGGCGGAGTAATGGCGTTCATTACAGTGGAAGACCTCAGTGGTACGATTGAAGTTCTTGCTTTCCCGAAAATCCTTTTACAGTGTTCTGAGGCAGTACGGGAGAATGCAGTAGTTGTGATCTCCGGCCGTGTTTCCTACAAAGAGGATGAGGCCAGCAAAATCATTGCAGAAAAAATCACGGATATCAGTCGTTACCAAAAGGATTTGACTGTAGATAGTGGCAATAAAAATACAAAAAATGAGCTTTGGCTGAAACTTTCGTCCATGAACAGCCGTTCTTTTGAAGAAGTCAAAAATCTGCTGAGCATTTTTGAGGGTGACTGCCCGGTATACATGTATTTTGAGGATACCAACAAGCGTATGCGTGCACCGCGTTCGCTCTGGTGTGTTAAAAATGACCTTCTTTTCTCGGAACTGGAGCGCATTTTAGGTAAGGGAAATGTGAAAGTCCGATAATTTTATAACAAAACCGGTTGAATTTGACGCAACAAATGTTTATAATAAGAGGCAGCAGAAGAGAGGATATTTGAAGGAGGATAACATCTATGTCAAGCGAGATCAAAACAATTGGTGTGCTGACTAGCGGCGGTGATGCTCCTGGCATGAATGCTGCGATTCGTGCTGTTGTGCGCGCTGCGCTTTTTAAGGGTTATAAGGTGAAGGGTGTTCGCCATGGCTACAATGGTCTGCTGACGGGAGATATTGTCGATATGAATCTTCGCAGCGTGTCTGAAATCATCCACCGCGGCGGTACCATTCTGTATACGGCCCGCTGCCTGGAGTTTAAAACGCTGGAAGGTCAGCAAAAAGCTGCACAGGCCTGCCGTGAGGCGGGAATTGACGCACTGGTGGTCATTGGCGGTGACGGTTCTTTCCGCGGCGCTAAAGACATGGCGGCGCAGGGCATTCCCTGCATCGGCATCCCCGGTACGATCGACAACGATATCGCGTGCAGCGACTATACCATTGGTTATGATACGGCGATGAACACCGCAGTTGAAATGATCGACAAACTGCGTGATACCACGCAGAGCCATGACCGTTGTTCTGTCGTTGAGGTAATGGGTCGTAATGCCGGCTACATTGCTCTGAACACCGGCATTGCGGTAGGCGCTCTGGTCACTTTGATTCCGGAGGTCCCCTTCGATCTGGATCGTGATGTCATCTCCAAAATGAAGGAAACTCAGAAAACCGGTAAAAAGCATTTCATCATTGTTGTAGCTGAGGGTGCCGGTAAGGCTTCTGATATTGCCAATGAGATTCAGGCACGTACAGGAATCGATTCCCGCGCGACGGTGCTGGGACATGTGCAGCGTGGTGGCTCTCCGACTTTGCGCGATCGTGTTACCGCCAGCCGTATGGGTTATCATGCCATTGAGTTGATCAACAAAGGAATTTTCAACCGCGTTGTGGCTACCCGTGCGGAGTCCATCGTCGATTATGATATTTCTGTTGCATTGTCGATGTACAAAACGATTGACACAGCTTTGCTGGATATTTCTCATGCAATTTCCATCTAAAAGATTTTGACAAAAGGCCTCGTAAAACGAGGCCTTTTTTCGCACAATTTTCCTTCCGACGGAATATACTGTTACGAAACCCGCACGGAAGGAGGATGGCTCTGTGCGAAAACCAAGGTACCGCAGGACTGTTTTTCGATTAAGGGGCTGGACAAAACTATTATTGTTTCTGAGTATTTTGTTTCTGATTTTGATTGAAATCGATATGCAGCTGCGTCCTGTGATTACGACAATGGCAGAGTACCAATGCCGTGTTATTTCCATTTTAGCTATGAACGAAGCGGTGATGGATGAACTGGAGGAAGACCCTGATATTGATGAGCGCCTGGTTCGTGTTGTGACCCGAGAAGATGGCTCTGTGGTATCGGTTGACATTGATTCTGTTGAGATGAACCGCCTTCAGGCGAGATTGACAGATGCGGTTACCAATCGCCTCCTTGGAATTCAGAAGCAGGATATTGGCATTCCTCTGGGTACTTTAACCGGATGGCAGCTCCTGGCCGGGCGAGGCCCCAATATCCATCTCCAAATCTTGCCGACATCATTTGTGGAAAGCGATATTCAGGATTCTTTGGAAACTGCCGGGATTAATCAAACGCAGCATCGAATTTTTATCGATTTTAAAGTTGAGATGAGCGCTATTTTACCCGGCTATTCGACCAGTGTTACGGTAGAAAATAAAATTTGTGTTGCCCAGACTTTGATTGTGGGAGAAGTGCCGCAATTTTACGCCAGTTCGTAAAGGGCAGTGGCGTTTTCTCCGTGTTTTGTGGTATAATAACCGCACAATAGAAGCGTTTGAGAAAACATGACGTCCAATGAGGTGAAAAAATTGGAAAATCAACATCTTCGTGAAGAATACGAAGCACTGAAAAAGAAAATTGAATACCACAGTCATCTATATTATGATTTGGATGCACCTGAGCTGGATGACTATGAATTTGATCAGCTTACACAGCGTTTAAAGGCGATTGAGGCCGATCATCCGGATTTTGTGACGCAGGAATCTTATACGCAGCATGTTGGCGGAAGCGTTTCTTCCAAATTTGAAAAAGTGGTTCACACTGTTAAAATGGAAAGTCTTCAGGACGTGTTTTCGTTGGAAGAGGTTGTGGAATTTGACCGCCGAATTCGAGAGTCCGGGATTCAGCCGCAGTATGTGGTGGAGGCCAAGATTGATGGCCTTTCCATCAGCCTGGAATATCGCGACGGTGTTTTTGTGCGGGGCTCCACTCGTGGTGGCGGCGAAGTGGGCGAAGATGTAACAGAAAACCTTGCGACAATTCGTGATATTCCAAAGAAACTTGAAAATGCGCCGGCATTTTTGGAAGTTCGCGGCGAAGTTTATATGCCCAAAGAAGCATTCCTGAAACTGGTGGAAGAACAAGAATTAAGCGACAAAAAGCCATTTAAAAATCCACGCAACGCAGCCGCAGGATCGTTGCGTCAGAAAGACAGCAGCATTACTGCAAGCCGCGGATTATCGCTGTTTATTTTTAATTTGCAGCAAATTGAGGGAAAAGAACTTACTTCGCATAAAGAAAGTTTGGAGTATCTTGCTTCTCTGGGATTTCCGGTGTCTCCTCGCCGTACCCGCTTCGATTCCATCGAACCGGTTCTGGAAGAGATTCAAAAAATCGGAGAATTACGGGGGACGCTTCCATACGATATCGATGGCGCTGTTGTAAAAGTGGATTCTTTTGCGCAGCGTGAAATGTTTGGCAGTACCGCCAAATATCCGCGTTGGGCGATTGCATTCAAGTACCCGCCCGAGGAAAAGGAAACTGTTCTGCAGGACATTGAAGTGTCTGTAGGACGAACCGGCGTTCTGACGCCCACGGCAGTATTTGATCCAATTCTTTTGGCGGGAACAACTGTTTCCCGTGCAATTCTTCACAATGAAGCATTTATTCGGGATTTGGACATTCGCCTTGGGGACACCATTCGTGTCCGAAAAGCTGGCGACATCATTCCAGAAGTAGTAACTGTTGTAAAGCATGGTCCCAATGCGGCTGCTTTTGAGATGCCGCGGGTATGTCCGTCCTGCGGAGAACCGGTTTCGCACCTGAAGGAAGAGGCGGCTTTGCGCTGCACCAATCCGGAATGTCCGGCTCAGACGCTGCGAAACATTATTCATTTTGCCAGCCGTACCGCAATGGATATCGATGGGTTGGGAAGCGCTGTGGCGGCCCAGCTTGTGGATAAGGGATACGTTCGCAATGCGGCTGACATCTATGACCTGACGGCCGATCAGCTGTTTCAGCTGGAGAAGTTTAAGCAAAAGTCTGTTTCCAATCTTCTTACTGCCATTGAAGCGTCCAAGCAGAACAATTTGGATAAGCTTTTGTTTGCTTTGGGCATTCGTAACATTGGCAGTAAAGCGGCGGCTTTGCTGGCAGAAGCTTTTGGCTCCATGGATGCGGTTATGCAGGCTACCGCAGAACAGATGGACGCAATCGATGGCTTTGGCGGTGTTATGACAGACAGCGTTCTTGACTTTTTTGCAAAAGAGGGGACACGGGACCTGATTGACCGTCTTCGCCAAGCGGGCGTAAACATGGTTTATCATGGAGAGAAAAAAGGCGAGACGTGGAAAGGTTTGACCTTTGTCGTAACAGGAACTCTTCCCACTTTGTCCAGAACGCAGGCAGAAGAGCTGATTACCCGGAACGGTGGAAAAGCGGCATCTTCCGTCTCCCGGAAGACCAGTTATGTGGTAGCAGGCGAGGCTGCTGGTTCAAAACTGACCAAAGCACAATCGCTTGGAATTCCAATTTTGAATGAAGCGGAACTGCTGGCGATGCTTGAAAAGTAAAGATTGTTTCTCTTTTACGGGAAAGCTTCCTTGATGGAGCTTTCCCGTTTTTTGTTCTAATGCCTGTCCTGCTTTCATATATTTGAAACAAGATTGAAGGATGGTGAAAAAATGGATGCCTATTATGATGTGATTCGATGGCTTCCACCGGAACTTTCAGCGCCAATGCAGCGCCTGGAAGAAGAAAAGGCACAGACTGTTACGGAAGTCCGGCTGCGATCCAATCGTCCGCTTTGCTGCATTGGCGCAGGGCGAACAGACATTTTGTTTTCTTCCCGCGGCCCGGTAACGGCCAGTACACAGGACAGCTGGACTCTTTCGCATGAAATGATAAACAGATGCTTTTTAGCGCTCTGTCGATACTCTGTACACAGTCAGGCGCGTGCGTTGGAAAACGGATACCTTACACTGCCGGGCGGGCACCGTGTCGGTGTTGGCGGAAGTGCCTTTTATCCCGAAACCGGGCGGTTGACTGTTCAAAATATCACAAGTCTCAATATTCGGATTGCCCGCAAAGAAGTTTTGAGACTATCTCCGCAATTCTGTCGGACTCTGCGTGATATGAAAAGCGGCATGATTGTGGCAGGGGAGCCGGGAAGCGGAAAAACCACTTTGCTGAGGGCGGCGGTACAGGTGCTGTCGGATGTAAACTGGCAGACAGCAGTCGTGGATGAACGAGGCGAATTATTCCCTGTTGGCAGTACTGGCTTTGCATTTTTGCCGCCAGGTCGTTGCGATGTTTTATCAGGTTATCCCAAGCATATCGGCATGCAGCATGCACTGCGCGGTCTGGGACCGGATGTTATTGTTTGCGATGAAGTGGGAGACCTGAATGACGTGACGGCGATTGAACAGGCGGCAAATGCGGGTGTAAGGCTTTTAGTATCCATCCATGCAAAAGATATGATCGGTTTGATGAGGCGCCCCCAATATCAGGCGCTGCTTAAAACAGGGGCATTCGATTCGGTTGTTTTTTTGGAAGGTCATCTTGCGCCGGGTAGAATTCGGGAGGTCTGCAATGTTTCAAGTGGGATTTAAACTGGCGGGAGCGGTGTTGATTTTTTTTGCTTGCGGAGCAGCAGGCTGGCAAAAGGGAGAGCAGCTGACACGACGTGTGCGGCTTCTGGAAGATATGATTATCGTTTTGAACCATTTACACGATTCGCTTCGGTTTGAAATTGGTTCTACTTATGAAATTCTTCAAAAGGCTTCGCAGAACCTTCTTTTACGGGAGTTGCGACTGCCTTTTGGCGGTTTGTCGGATGGGCCATCCTTACGCGCGGATTTGAGCCGTGTTCTGGAAGAACTTTACGAACGGTATAAAGTTCTTATACATGAGCACGAATTTCAATATTTTGTCAGTTGCTTATCTGGTTTAACAAATCTTCCGACCGGACAGGAAGAAAAGCTTTTGGAATATTCTGCATCGCAGCTTTCCTTGCTTGTACGCAACGCAAGAGAAGAATGCGATCAGCAGAAAAAACTCTACCGAGTGATGGGTTTTTCTTTCGGCGGGATGGCGGCGCTTTTGCTGCTTTAAAATTCGCGGTAAAGGAGAAAAAGGACTGTGAATATTGATTTTGTCTTTAAAATAGCAGCCATCGGCATCATTGTAGCGGTTTTGAATCAACTGCTCATCCGTTCTGGCCGCGAAGAACAGGCGATGATGACAACTTTGGCAGGTCTGATCGTTGTCTTGATGATGATTATCGAGCAGATCAGTACGCTGTTCGAAACAATCAAGGACTTGTTTTCATTATGACGGATCTTTTACGAATTCTGGTGTTTGCGCTTCTCGCAGTTGTGATGCTGAGCCTTTTAAAACAATATGGACAAGGATATGCTTTGCTGTTTGCACTGGCTGCATGCGCTGTGCTGCTGTCCTGGGCGTTGGAACTTTTTTCGCCGGTTCTTGAATGGCTGTTGGGATTGATCCGGCTGTCTGATTTCGAGAATTTGTCCTGTGTGCTGAAGGCTGCCGCCATTGTTCTGCTGACTCAAAATCTTAGAGATTTATGCAGCGACGCAGGACAGCAAGCACTGGCAGGACAAGTAGATGTTGCGGGAAAAGCCGCTGTCTTGATTACCGCTTTGCCACTGCTGAGAACGTTTACTGCCACTCTTCAGGAGCTGCTTCGATGAAAAAAGGATGTTTTATTTTGCTTTTTGCTTTTTTGCTTTGTTCGGCGGCCTTTGCGGCACAACCTGACGCCGAAACGGGTTTGTTTGAAATTCCACCGGCCTGGCAGCAGACCATGGATGAGGCGCCTCTTACCGCCCAGGAGTTTCGCTCAATGTCCTTGCGTGATTTGTGGGATTTCTTTTCTTCACAATTAAAAGGAACTGTGCAGGCACCGATTCGTCTGGCTGCTCGTTTGGCAGGGATTCTGGTTCTCGCAGGAGTCGTCAAAAGTTTGTGCAGTGAAAAAGCGTTGAGCGGGCTTGGAACCAGTTTTGACATGATCGTAGCTGTTTCGGTTTTTCTCCTATGCAGCCCGCTTTTGCTGCAGATGATTCAGGATTTAAAAGCAAGTCTGGAGAATTGCAGAACATATCTTGCGGTTTTCATTCCCGTGTTTACATCGGTAATGGTCAGCTGCGGCCAAGCGGGCACGGCAGCGGTTTATGGCGGTTTGTTTTTAGGGTTTGCCAATCTGATTGCCGCGCTTTTGTGCAATTTCGGTGTACCAATCCTTCAACTGCTGCTTGTCTTGAATGCTTGCGGAATTATGGAAACACCTGTTGATTTTTCGGCTCTCACCAGAGGAATCGCTAAATGGGGTCGTTGGTTGCTCACGTTTTGCGCAACTGTTTTTGGCACACTTTTAACGCTTCAAAGTGTCTTTGCTCAAAGCACAGATACATTGGCACTAAAAACCGGAAAGTTTTTGCTCAGCAGCAGTATTCCGGTGGTGGGGAAAGCGGTCTCTGACGCCATGGGAAGCGTTTTGGCAGGTGTCAAGCTTTTGAAAGGTTCCGTTGGATTTGCCGCTATTCTGATTATCGCGCTGACGTTTTTGCCTTTGATTATAAAATGCGTTGTAAGTCAGTTTCTCTTTTTTATCGGTGAAATCATTGCCGGCGCAACAGGAAACGCAACTTGCGGAAAACTCCTTCGGGGGATGACCGATTATCTGCAGCTTCAACTTGCGATAGTTGTATTTTTTTCCTTTGTTGTAGTATCTACCACCGTGCTTATGATTCTTTTGGGAAACGGAAGTGCATAAAATGGAACAGATGCGCCAGTGGGTTTTAACGGTAAGCCTGGCGTGTATCACGACGGGAATTCTGCAGCAGTTTATCAGCGCGAAAAAACAGATTTCGGGCATAAAGCTTGTGTTGACATTATATATTTTAGTAACTGCACTTTCTCCGGTGGTTGATTCCTCCTGGGACTGGCAGATGGAAGAAGTTTCGGTTGTCGCCGATACAGGTTCTTTGGATACACAGCAGGAGATTTTGAGCGCTTCCGAACAGAATTTGAGCAGGCAGCTGGAAAAAGAGCTTCTGGCAAAGGGAATTCAGGCTGAAGTGGAAATTCAATTGAAGTGTTCTGAGTCTGGCGAAGTAGAGGTCGGTCAGCTTATCGTGAAGACATCTGCAGATCCTGATACGGTGCGCTCTTATATCCAGGCTCTATGGGAAACAGATGTCGAGGTTACATGTATTTCATGAAAGGGATTGTCGAAACGATGGATACATTCAAGGAAAAGTGGTCAAAGATCGTTCACAGAAAAAACGGGCTCTTCCTTTTGGGAATTGCAGGAATTCTTCTGATCGGCTTTTCGGGATTCTTTTCAACGGACAGCAATACCGAGCCAGCTGCAGACTCTTCGTATCAGACAGAGAGTGATTATCAAAAGAAGATTGAAGAACAGTTGACAGAAGTAATTGGCCAGGTGCAGGGAGCCGGAGAAGTTACCGTGATGCTCACATTGGAAAGCGGACCGGAAACGGTGTATGCGCAAAATGAGCAAAGCCAGACCAGCACGCGGGAAGATGAGGAGGGGACGGTTCAACGGGATTCTTCTTTTCAAAATGAACATATTCTTTTTGATAGCGGCGCCGGCAAACAGGCACTGGTGGAAGAGCAGCTCGTCCCTGATATCAAAGGGGTTGCAGTGGTTTGTTCCGGCGGAGATGATATTGCAGTGATTGAGCGCATTACCGAGCTGGTGTCAGTCGTACTTGATCTGCCCAGCAACCGGATCTGCGTTACAAAAAAGATTTAGACGGAGGATTGCATATGAAAAGCGCAAAAAGCAAACGGAAACTGACTCTTCTTACCTTGGTGATTGCTCTTGGGGTGGCGGTTTACCTGAACTGGGAATACGCGAAAGGAGATACTCCGTATACACTGCAGCAGACAACCGCCGTCAACGCCGAGGTGGATGAAGAGCAGGAAACGCAGCCGGTTTTGGAAGCACTGCCGGATAAAAATTACGGAGAAGCACAACTGGTCAGTGCCGATGAAGACAGCAATGAAAAGTATTTTGAACAGGCGCGTCTGACCAGGACCAAAACCCGTGATGAAGCGCTTGATACGCTGCAGAAAAGTTTGAAGGATGCAAGTTTAAGCACTGAAGAAAAGGAATCGCTTACAGCGACGCTCAGCAATACTTTAGAGAGCATCACGATTGAAAGCGACATCGAAAACATGGTGAAAGCCAAAGGTTTTGCGGACTGTGTTGCTTTTATTGAGGGCGATAAGATCAATTTAGCTGTAAAAACAGGTGCAGAAGGCCTGGATAAGACAGAAGTTGCACAGCTACGGGATATTATTTTGAGCAAAATGGAGACGGAAGCGAAAAATATCAGCATTGTAGAAGTAAAATAGGTTGTTAAATACCGGAAGTAATGCTATAATATTCTAAAAGTGTGCGGTGTCTGCCGCGTATGCCGGGAAGGCAGGAGGCTTATAGAATGGAAGTTACGAATTCCGGTGCGATGAAGGGCAGCTTACAGATTTCGACGGATGTCATTGCTAAAATTGCCAAACTGGCCACATTGGAAGTGGAGGGCGTACGCTATGTTTCCGGCGGTGTTCTGTCAGGAAAAGGGTTTGCTTTTGTTCGGAAAATGCCGATTCAAAAACCGATTGTTGTGGAGCTGAGCGATGATGTGGCGGAAATTACTGTCAATGTCGTGGTGACATACGGATGCAAAATTCCGCAGCTCTCCGAGCAGATTCAGGAAAATGTAAAAAGCGCTGTGCAGAATATGACCTGTATCACTGTTTCCAAAGTCAACGTGATTGTGAATGGTGTTGTTCAGGAAACATCTGCATCCGTTGAGGAAGAGGAGTAATCTGACCAAACCCTCCCGCCGACGCAGGAGGGTTTGTCTTTGTGAGGGAAATTATGAAAAGAAGAACCGCTCGTGAAAATGCTTTTATTGCCGCTTTTGAGACTTCATTTCATTCCTGTGAATTAGACGAAATTATTCGTTACTCTCGGGAATGCGGCGAATATGCCGTGGATGATTTTGGCAGTGCGCTGCTCGCCAATTATACGGCACATCTTTCGGAGATCGACGAGCTGATCCGTTCAAAACTGAAGGACTGGACGTTGGAACGACTTCCGCGGGTGAATCGCACTATTTTGCGGTTGGCTGTTGCAGAAATGCGTTTTTCCGGCCAGGACGATATGGACAGCATCGTGATCAACGAAGCTGTGGAACTGGCTAAAAAATATGCGGCCGGCGATGAGGATTATCAGTTCATCAACGGTGTGTTGGGCGCGATCTCGCGGGATAAAGCTGTAACTGCAGAAGGTTAAAAATGTTTGTTTTAGGAATTGATACCAGCAATTATGCAACCTCTTTGGCAATCTATGATTCAAACGCCAAAGAGGTTGTTTGTGATAAAAAAGAATTTTTGCCCGTGAAACAGGGCGCGCTTGGCCTGCGCCAGAGCGATGCCGTATTTCATCATACGGTCGCACTGCCGAATCTTTTGAAGCAGCTCCATGCCTGCGCTCCGCTGACGCAGATTGAAGCTGTGGGTGTCTCCTGCAAGCCGCGCCCGGTTGAGGGGTCCTATATGCCTTGTTTTTTGGTGGGAAAGGCTGTTGCCGAAAGCATCGCTTTGAGTCGTGGCATTCCTCTTGTGGAGACCACTCATCAGCAGGGGCATGTTGCCGCTGCGCTCCTCGCCTGCGGAAATTCGGATCTGTTCGAAAAAGAGCTTTTGGTTTTTCATATTTCAGGTGGGACAACGGAGCTTCTTTTGTGCCGAGGGTATCAGATTTTAAAGAAGGTAGGCGGTACGACAGACCTGTATGCGGGACAGGCTGTGGATCGAATTGGCGTGAGACTGGGCTTTCCGTTTCCGGCCGGTTCCTTTCTTTCAGAAAAAGCAGCTGAATGTACTGCTACGATTAAGCCAAAAGTGAGTGTGAAGGGAACGCAGTGCAGCCTTTCGGGACTTGAAAATCAATGTATGCGTCTTTTGGAACAAGGATATACTCTGGACTATACTGCAAAATATTGCTTGGTCGCAATTGCACGCACAATCATCAAAATGATTGAAGCGGCGCATGTAGAATATCCGTCTTTGCCGGTTGTTTGCGCCGGCGGAGTGATGAGCAGCGACATTATTCGCCAGGAAGTGCAGGCTGCGGTACCGGGCACTTATTTTGTGCCGGGCAAATATTCCAGTGACAACGCGATCGGGGTCTCCGTGATTGCGTCTTTTGAGGTGGGGTCATGGCAAACGTCATCACTGTAACCGCTCTGAACCGGTATGTAAAAACACTTTTGGAGCACGATGCGGTTCTGACAGATATCGCATTGCGTGGGGAAATTTCCAACTTTACCAATCATTTTAAAACAGGGCATTTTTATTTTTCCTTACGCGATGAGCAGTGTTCCGTCAAGGCAGTCATGTTCCGCAGTTATGCACAGCAGCTGTCATTCCTGCCGCAAAACGGAATGCGCGTGATTGTTCGTGGCAGGATTTCGCTGTTTGAGCGGGACGGCGCATTCCAGATATATGTAGAGGATTTGTTCCCGGATGGCATTGGTGCGATGCAACTTGCGTTCGATCAGCTGAAGGAAAAGCTGGAAAAAGAAGGGCTTTTTGCACCGGAGCACAAAAAAGCGCTGCCGCAGATGCCCCATTGCATTGGTCTGGTTACGTCCAAAACAGGTGCAGCAATTCAGGACATTTTTAACGTTACCAGACGGCGTTATCCAATGGCACATTTCCTGCTGGCTCCAGTGAATGTACAGGGAAGCGAGGCTGCGCCTGGAATCGTCGATGCGATTCGCCGCTTGGATGCCAGTGGGAAGGCGGATGTCATCATTGTGGCACGCGGTGGTGGTTCGCGTGAAGACCTTTGGGTATTTAATGATGAGCGGATTGCCCGGGCGGCCTATGCCTGCCAAACACCGCTGGTTTCTGCAATTGGTCACGAAATCGATTTTTCGATTTTGGACTTTGTGGCTGATCTCCGTGCGCCTACTCCCAGTGCAGCAGCCGAACTGGTGATGCCGGACATGCGTGCGGAGTGGGAGAATTTATACAAAATATATACGAATATTCGCCAAGAAATGCACCAGAAGATTCATTTGTGCTATAATAGACTCGATAGTGCGGTTCAAGCACCGGCCTTTTCTGCAGTACGCTTGCTGCCGGAGCAGAAAAGAACTTCTTTGATTGAGAAAAAGTCTGTGTTGCATCAGCATGTTTCATCTCTTCAAAAACAGCGACGACAGAAGCTTGCACATTGGGCGGAGCTGTGTCATTCCCTGAATCCATACAGTGTTTTGGCCAGAGGATACGCTGTGGTGGAAAAGCAGGGGGAAATGATAAAAGATTCGCAGAAACTGAACAAAGGGGACAAGCTCCATATTCGTTTGGAAAAGGGAAGTACTGATTGCATAGTTGAGCAAGTATATTCCGATGAGGTATGTTCATGAAGAAAAAAATCACGTTTGAAACGGCGAGCGAAGAGCTGGATCAAATCCTGCGTGAACTTTCGCAGGAAGAAACGACATTAGACCGCAGCTTGGAACTGTATGCACAGGCTGCGGAGTTGGTCGCATTTTGCAATGAAACACTTGCCAATGCGCAGATGAAGATCGATGAAATTACCGATCGGTTGGAAACGGCCATATCGCCCAAGGAATGAGAGGCGCATTATGAACTATCAGGAACAGTACCAGCATTATCTTGTATGTGTAGAACAACGATTGAATACGCTGCGTCAAGATTACTGGAACACTGAGTCGAAAATTGCGGATGCATCTTTCTACAGCCTTCTGGCAGGTGGAAAGCGTGTCCGTGCGGTGCTGTGCATGGCTGTGTGTGACATGCTGAATGGAAACGAACAGCTGGCATGTGAGTATGCCGCGGCAGTCGAAATGCTTCACTGTTACTCACTGATCCATGACGATTTGCCTTGCATGGATAACGACGATTTCCGTCGTGGAAAGCCGTCGTGTCATAAGGCCTTTGGCGAAGCGGAAGCACTATTAGCTGGAGATGCTTTGCTGACCCAGGCTTTTGAGGTTTTGGCCGGAGCGCCTGCTTTTAATCCGCAGCAGAATGTAGATGCTGTGAAGTGTCTTAGCCATGCAGCAGGAACACGTGGGATGATTTGGGGACAGGAACTGGATCTTCGTTTTGAAAATCAGTCTGCAACAGAGCAGCAGCTTCAGGAAATTCACAAAAATAAAACAGGGATGTTGATTGATGCAGCAGCCTGCTTGGGAGCAATTGCTGCTTTGGCGGATGAAGCCACTCAACGTGCGATTTCACAGTATGCTTTTTCCATTGGATTGGTGTTTCAAATCGTAGATGATGTTTTAGATGTTACCGCTGTGCAGGAAACGCTTGGAAAGCCTGTTGGCAGTGATGCGGAAAATGGAAAAACCACCTTTGTGACTCTCTACGGTGTTTCCCGTTCCATGGAGATGGCTGAGAAAATTACGCAGCAGGCATGTGAAGAGTTGAGCCGCAACTTTGGAATGCGAGCGGCTTTCCTTCAGGACTTGGCAAAATCGTTACTGCAACGCAAAAAATAAGTCGGGGAGAGGGAAGGATGCAGGTAATCGAACGAATTTTTTTCGGAAACTATATTTTATCGGTTGCGTTGATTTCCTGGCTGGCAGCGCAAGTTAGCAAAACCGCCATCAATTTCTTTCTGAGCGGAAAATTTGAGGCTGAGCGCCTCTGGGGCGCAGGCGGAATGCCAAGCGCTCATTCGGCACTTGTTTGTTCTCTGTTTATGGCGACCGCGAAACTGGAAGGCGTTAACTCGCCATTTTTTGCTTTCGCTTTTATTTTGGCAGCCATCGTTATGTACGACGCCATGGGTGTTCGGCACGAAACGGGAGAACAGGCCAAGGTCCTGAACCGCATGATGCAGGGATGGATGGACGGAAACATTGAAAATATTCTTCCTAAAAACGGAAAAATGCTGAAAGAAAAAGTGGGCCATACTCCGTTTGAAGTATTATCTGGTGCACTTTTGGGAATTTTAATTGCAGTACTGATTCCCGTTCCTTGAAAAATTTGCATAGTGAGGTGACAGAGACGGGTTACTTAGAACAGATCGGCAGTCCGGTCGATGTAAAGAAGCTCACGCAGCCGCAGCTGAAAATTTTGTGCGAAGAAATCCGCTCTTTTCTGATTGAAAATGTCTCAAAAACCGGTGGACACCTTTCTTCCAATCTTGGTACTGTAGAATTAACGGTCGCATTGCATAAGATTTTTTCGACGCCAACCGATCAGATCGTTTGGGACGTTGGTCACCAGTGTTATACTCACAAACTTTTGACCGGACGGAAAGACGGCTTTGCGCATTTGCGTCAGGAAAACGGCCTGAGCGGATTCCCCAATCCATCGGAAAGCGAACACGATGCCTTCATTGCGGGGCATGGAAGTACCGCGCTGTCTGCCGCAATCGGCTTGGCGCAAGGGAAAAGGCTTCGCGGTGAAAAAGGAAAGGTAATTGCCATTATCGGAGATGGGGCTTTTACCGGCGGAATGGTTTACGAAGGAATGAACAACATTCGAACCCTTTCTAACCTGATCGTGATTCTGAATGATAATAAAATGTCCATCTCCAAAAACGTAGGCTCTGTGGCACAGTATTTGACACAGCTTCGTACCAGTCCGGGATATTTTAAAGCCAAACGTGACGTTCAGTCTGTTTTGGATGCCGTCCCGGTTGTCGGGCCACCGATACGCATGGGAATTCAGGCCGTTAAATCTGCTTTTCGGCGTTCTTTGTACCATTCTACCATGTTCGAAGAGATGGGCTTTCAATATGCCGGCCCAATCAACGGACATGATATTGGCGAATTGTGCGATCTTTTTTCAGCTTATCAGTATGAACAGAGCGCACCGGTTTTTCTGCATATCTTGACAGTCAAAGGAAAAGGATTTGCGCCTGCAGAACAAAACCCCGGAGAATTTCATGGAGTATCGGCCTTTGATTTGGATCATGTGACGGATCCGGATGTGGCTCCGCCCAGCAGCTTTTCCACGGTGTTCGGAGAAGAACTTGCGTCTCTCGGGGAAAAGGATGCTTCTATCTGCGCAGTGACTGCTGCGATGAAATATGGAACCGGGCTTCAATTTTTCTACAAACAGCACAAAGATCGGTTCTTTGATGTTGGAATGGCGGAAGAGCATGCCGTTACGTTTTCAGCAGGATTGGCGAAGACTGGTCTGAAACCGGTCGTAGCTTTATATTCTACTTTTTTGCAGAGAGCCTATGATCAGCTGATCCATGATGTGTCTCTGCAAAACGCCAATGTGCTGGTGGCAGTGGACAGAGCCGGACTTGTTCCAGGCGACGGCGCTACACATCAGGGAATTTTTGATGCGGCGTTTCTCAGCCAGCTCGACAATTTTAAAGTGGTATCTCCCTGTAACTATGCAGAGACGCGCCACTGGTTGAAGCAGCTGCTTCAGGAAACGGGGCCGCGCGCACTTCGCTATCCTCGCGGTGCGGAAGATGAATCGCTTGCAGAACTGCTCTGCAGTGGTAATGAATATGATCTGTACCATTTCGGAGATGGCACTGCCCATAATGCCTTTGTGTGTTATGGTGGCGAATCTGCGCAGGTTCTGAAAGCAGCTCAAATGGTGGCGCAGAAAGATGGAATTGCTGTGGATGTGTTTAAGCTGTGTGTAATTCATCCGTTACCAATTGGGCTGGCAGAAGCTTTGATAAATTATTCCCACATTCTCTTTGTGGAAGAAGGCATTGCCAGCGGCGGCATCGGTGAACATTTGCGCTCCGCTCTTGAAGAAAAAGGCTTTCAGGGAATGTTTCGTCATGTTGGATTGCCCAGTCTTGGTATTTCTCATGCCAGTGTTGATCAGCTGCGTCGACAGTTTGGACTGGATGCGCAATCATTGTTGGATTTGGAAAGAGGTATGTTGTGAAAATACGATTGGACCAATATTTGTGCCAGCATGGGCTGGCGCAAAGCCGGGAAAGAGCCAAGGCGTTGATCATGGCCGGGATTGTTTATGTGGGTGAGGAAAAAAGCGACAAGCCCGGGAATATGATCGATGAAAACGCGCATGTTGAAGTGCGCGGACACGATATTGGATATGTAAGCCGGGGCGGGTTGAAGCTGGAAAAAGGAATGGAAGTTTTTCCAATCAGTCCAAACGGGAAAATTTGTATGGATATCGGAGCTTCTACAGGCGGATTTACAGATTGCATGCTTCAAAATGGCGCAATCAAAGTATATGCGGTAGATGTGGGCTATGGTCAGCTGGCGTGGTCTCTTCGGTGCGATGAACGGGTCGTTAATATGGAACGGACCAATATCCGTCATGTCACGCGGGAACAATTGGATGATTCTATTGAGTTTTTCAGCGTGGATGTTTCCTTTATTTCGCTCAAACATATCTTTCCGGTTGCAAAAGAAATCACTTCGGAGAATGCACAGGGGATTTGCCTTGTAAAACCGCAGTTCGAGGCGGGGCGTGAAAAGGTCGGCAAAAAAGGTGTCGTCCGCGAAGCACAGACCCATCGGGAAGTGATTGAAGCGGCCAGCCATTATGCGGCAGAGAATGGATTCTCTGCGCTGGGACTCGACTATTCACCCATCAAAGGTCCCGAAGGAAACATTGAATTTTTAATGTACGTGGAAAAATCCGCTCAGCCTGTAGAGCTTTCCGCGGCAAGGATCGATGCAGTGGTCCAGCAGGCACATCAAGCTTTGTAAGGTGAGCAATATGACGGTTTTTCTGGCGCTGAATTTGGGTAAGTCCCAATCTGTTCCGGTGGCATGCAGTGCAATTGAGGTGTTTCAAAAGCTGGGTGTCTCGGTAATTTTGGATAAAAAAGCGCAGCCGTTTTTTACGCAGACAACAGACCTTTCTTTTTTACAGCAGGATGAGGCGATTTCCGCTTGCGACGTTATTATTACCATTGGCGGCGACGGAACAATTCTACATATTGCACGGCAAAGCCTTGGGTTTGAAAAGCCTCTCTTCGGAATCAATTTAGGTCGGATGGGCTTTTTGGCCACTGTGGAAGAAAACGAACTTGCAGACAAGTTGGAGCGCCTTGTGCGCGGAGATTATACGCTGGATAAAAGAAGACTTCTGGCTGTAGATGTGCAGGGAAAAAATTCTTTTTGCCAGTACGCATTGAACGACTTGGTGGTTTTCAAAAAAGGAATTGCCCAAACCGTGGATGTGCGGATCTGGTGTGATGAAATTTTGGTAAACCACTATCAGGGAGATGGCGTTGTAGTTGCGACTCCCACCGGTTCAACGGCGTATTCTCTCTCGGCCGGTGGGCCTGTATTGGATGCGAGAATTTCCGGCCTTGTGGTTACGCCCATCTGTGCTCACAGCATGCATAGTCCGCCGATGGTCTTTTCGGCGGAACGCAAATTGCGGATTCAGGTGATGTCTCCTACGCAGGAACTGGCACTTTTGAGTTGTGACGGGTTACAGGAGGAAGCGATTTTTCACGACGATATCGTGTCAGTTTCGCTCTCTGACCGTTCGATTTCTTTGATTTGCTTCAATGAAGCCGACCAGTTCGAGGCGATCGATAAAAAATTGAAAGGACGGTAATGGAATGAAAAATGCGCGCCACAGCAAAATTTTAGAACTGATCGAGCAGCATCCTATCGATAAGCAGGAACAGCTGCTGAGCCATCTGCGTGAGAGCGGCTTTGATGTAACACAAGCTACGGTTTCACGGGATATTCGCGAGTTGGGTCTTGTCAAAATAGCAACCGGCAATGGCGGCTATCGCTATGTAGCTGCTTCCGGCGCAGGGCGGTCGGCGCATTCTCCCAGCCGGTTCGAGACGATTTTCCGGGAGTCCGTTCTGCGGGTAGATTATGCCGGCCATATTGTGATGGTTAAATGTTATACTGGAATGGCCAATGCCGCCTGTGAAGTGTTTGACGCCATGGTATGGAATGGGGTAGTAGGGACACTTTCCGGTGACGACACATTTATTGTTTTGATGCGGGAGGAAAAAACGGCGGCGCAGCTTTGCGAAGAACTTGCCAAATACATTCCGCACTGATAACCAACGGAGAACATTATGCTGTGTGAACTGAAAATTGAGAATGTCGCAGTCATTGAAAAGGCCGCTGTGCATTTTGGCAGCGGTCTGAACGTGTTGTCCGGCGAAACCGGCGCAGGTAAATCCATTCTGATCGACTCCATCAATGCGATTCTGGGAAATCGAACCTCCCGTGAATTGGTTCGTACCCATACGCCAAAGGCCAGGATTTGGGCCACTTTTCGTCAGATTCCTGAAAAAGTGCAGCATCAGATTGAGCAGGCCGGCTATGAGATAGAGGACGAACTGCTTTTATATCGAGAGATCAGCGCGGACGGAAAAAGTGTATGTCGCGTAAACGGAATGTCTGCAACAGCGGCTGTTGTACGTTCTCTGTGTTCTGGTTTGATCGCCATTCACGGACAGCACGACAACCAAAGCCTGATGGACCCCTCGACGCACTTAGGCGTTTTGGATGCATTTGCTCAAAATCAGAAACAACATGAGGCATATTATCAGGTCTATCGGCAGTTATGCAAAGTCAAGAAGAAAATTGACGCATTGACGATGAACGAAGAAGAAAAAGAAAAACGAATGGAACTTCTTCGCTTTCAATGTGATGAGATAGAAATGGCCCAGTTGCTGCCAGGGGAGGAAGAAGAACTGCAGCAGCGGCGTGATTTGATTCGGCATGCGCAAAAAATTACAGAACAGCTCACATTGGCTTACCACGCGCTGGACGGTGCAGAAGAAGAACCGGGCGCTACGGAAATGCTTGGAAGTGCTTCGGTAGCAGTTGACAGTATCCAGAATATTGGTGCAGAGCTGTCATCTGTCGGTGAAAAACTGAATGAGCTGTATTATATGGCCAAGGATGCTGCCAGCGATATTGCAGATTTGCTGGGACGGATGGATTTTGATCCGCGTGAACTGGACGAAGTGGAAGATCGTTTGGACCTGATTTACCGACTCAAGCAAAAATATGGCCAGAGCATTGAAGAAATTCTCGACTATGGAGAACAGGCTCGGGCAGAACTTTCTTCCATGGAGACAAGTACACAGCAATTGGACGAGCTTTATCAGCAGCAGTCAGACTTGTATGAAGAGGCGAAACGTTTGGCTGACCTTCTCACACAAACACGTCAGGATGCTTTTCAGCGTTTTAATGAGCAAATCACACAGGCCCTTACGTTTTTGAATATGCCGGGCATTCGGTTTGCCCTCAACTACAAAAAAGGCCCTCTGGCGTCTCTGGGCCAAGACCAAATCGAATTTTACATCTCTACCAATGCCGGCGAAGATCCAAAGCCGCTGGCCAAAATTGCTTCTGGCGGAGAGCTTTCCCGTATTCTTCTGGCGGTCAAAAGCGCTCTTGCGGATAAAGATGAAATTGGCACGGTCATTTATGATGAAATTGATACCGGCGTTTCCGGTCTTGCAGCCGGAAGGATCGGCGAAAAACTGAAACAGACATCCAAAGGCCGGCAGGTTATCTGCATCACGCATACTGCGCAGATTGCCGCGTTGGCCGATGAGCATCTTCTGATTCAAAAAAAAGTTCATGATAATCGGACGTTTACCGAAATTCAGTCGCTGGATGAGGAACAGCGGGTGCGCGAACTGGCCAGGATTATTTCCGGTGACAACCTGACAGAACTTGCTTTGGCAAATGCGCGTGAAATGCTCCATCTGCATCAGGGATGAGTTCTGCAATTCATTGACAAAAAAGTTTTTTCATGGTAGACTAAATGTTGTAAAATGCGATGACGGGAAAGAGTACCTGTGTGAAACGGTCAAGAGAAGCCCTGGTTGGTGCAAAGGGAAGCGGGAAGCACAGCGAATACATCTCCGAGCAGCGGCATTGAAACAAACAGGAGTAAATGCTGACGGGTGCGCCCGTTAAAGCGTGGTCGTGTTCATGGGACACGCAGAGGCCAGTTTTGTGAAAAGCTGGTAAACAGAGGTGGTACCGCGAGTTTTCGCCCTCTGCCAATTTCGATTGGCAGAGGGCGTTTTTTCGTTCTTTGCCGCATAGGACAAGGAGGAAATTTTGAATGGAAAATGTATTTGATTTGTTTCGGGAGCGCGGTTTGATCGCTCAGGTCACGGATGAAGAGGCCGTCCGCGATTTGCTGGGCCGGGAAAAAATCACGTTTTACACGGGTTTTGATGCGACGGCCGACAGCTTGCACGTAGGCCATTTTATGCAGCTGATTGTTATGCGGCATATGCAGCAGGCCGGGCACCGCCCCATCATTCTGTTGGGCGGCGGTACCACCATGGTGGGAGATCCGACCGGAAAAACAGATATGCGTAAAATGCTTTCGAAAGAGCAGATTCAGCATAATGTTGAGTGCTTTAAAAAGCAGATGAGCAAATTCATTGATGTTTCTGAGGGAAAAGCGCTGTTTTTGAACAATGCAGATTGGCTTTTGAATCTGAATTACATTGATTTCCTGCGGGAAATTGGCGTCCACTTCTCTGTGAATAAAATGCTCACCTATGAATGCTTTAAAACGCGTCTGGAACGTGGGTTGTCTTTTATTGAGTTCAACTATATGCTGATGCAGAGTTATGACTTTTTGCAGCTGGCCCGCAATTATGATTGTAAAATGGAATTTGGCGGCAACGACCAGTGGTCCAATATCATTGGCGGCGTAGAGCTGAATCGTCGCTGCGATGCCCGCGACGTCTACGGCATGACATTTACGCTGCTGACGACCCGTGAAGGCAAAAAAATGGGTAAAACGGAAAAGGGCGCCGTCTGGCTGGATCCGGAAAAAACTTCCCCGTATGAGTTCTTTCAATACTGGCGCAACATCGATGACTGCGAAGTTCAAAACTGCCTGAAGCTGTTGACAGATGTGCCGGTTGCTGAAATCGATGCGATCGATATGACCGATGGACCTTCTATCAACCGAGCCAAAGAACGGCTGGCCTTTGAGCTGACCAGCTTGGTTCACAGCCAAGAAGAGGCGCAAAAAGCGCTTGATACTGCGCGCAGTTTGTTTGGCGGGGAAGTGGATGCGGAACATATGCCTTCCACTGTTTTGGAGAGCAGCCTCGTTGTGGACGGGAAAGTCAGCCTGCTGGACGCAATGGTCGCAGCAAACCTGACTGCAAGTAAAGGAGAGGCGCGCCGTTTGGTACAGCAGGGCGGAATCTCCGTCGATGGAGAAAAAATTTCGGATCCAATGTATCTGTTCTCAGCGGAAAAGTTGTCTGAAGGCGTTGTTGTCAAAAAAGGGAAAAAAGTTTATCACAAAATCAGTCTGTAATGAAAAAACGGCGGAGCATCTTGCATGCTCCGCCGTTTTTTAGCTTAATCCAACACCAGATATTCTGCCGGAATGTTTTCTTCCAGAACAGATTGAATATATGCCCGGCTCATCGACCCGTTTCCATGACTTGCAGCAAGTTCATCGGTATAATCCCGGAACAGATAAGCGCGCGCGTTTTGAAAGTTTGCATCGTAGTGCATTACTTCCGGAATGGCCTTCACATTTTCGATGACACAGCTGGATACTGTCCCATCCGGTTGTGTCGTTTTTGTAATATCAAACGTCAACAGGATACCAATCAGATTGTCGGCCTGAATTTGTGTAGAGACAAAGTTGCCAAGAGAGTAGGCAACAGGGACTTGCGTCCCGTCTTTTGCACTGGTCAGCATTTCAATGGTCTGCACCACATGCGGATGCGTTCCAATGATGATGTCAGCGCCCCAATCCGCAATTTTTTGTGCAAGTGTCCGCTGTGCATCATTGACCACGTGGCTGTTTTCCGTTCCCCAATGCACACCAACCACTACCACATCTGCCATTGTCTGTGCCAGTTCGATTTGCATTTGAATCACGTCTTCCTGGCTGGTGTAAATCACGTTTGCTTCTGCATTTTGTGGAGTAGGAATGCCATTGGTCGAATCGGTATAAGCAAGATAGGCGATTTTAACGCCATCTTTTTCCTGAATGGGAATATTGCTGTAATCACTTTCTCCGGCAAATAAACCGGTTGTTACCACATCATCCGGCATGGATGCCCAAAAACGCCGTGTTGCAGCAATTCCTTCCGCGCCCTGATCATAAGAGTGATTATTGGAAAGAGAGAACACACGGAACCCAATATCATACGCCTCCTGAGCCAACGCCCCCGGCGTACAGAAGCAGGGATACGAGGAGGGGGGAAGTTCATCGGTCACCAATGTTTCCTGGTTGATCCAGTTAATATCAAAGTTTTGGTAAAAATATGCCACATTCTCGTACAGCAATCCAAAGTCATATCCATTGCCGCCTGCTCGCTGCCGCGCCTGGAGATAAATTCCATCATGAATCAGGTTATCTCCTGTAGCGGAAACATGAAGTGTTGTGACCGTCGGCTGTGGCGGCTCACTGGAGGATGATACAGCTGATTCAACCGTCTCCGACATGTCGGCTGCAGTCTCTTGGGTTTCCGGTGCCCGCATCCATTCCCAGGCGTACAACAAAATAAATGCTGTCAATAAAAGCAGGCCCGCAACGAAAAAGGCAATTCCCAGGGGACGACTGTGTCCACGTCCGCTTTTTTTTCTTTTCATGCACCAATCAAATCCTTCATTGTGTATTTTCCGGCTGGCTGGCGAACAAGCCATTCAGCTGCACGCAAAGCTCCTCGGGCAAATACCATCCGGGAAGTGGCTGCGTGTGATAGAGTTAAAGTTTCGTCCGCACCAGCGAACAAAAGATCATGTTCTCCGGCAATTGTTCCACCCCGGACAGCATGAATCCCAATTTCATCTTTTGCGCGCGGCTTCTTGCCGTTGCGTCCGTATGTAAAGAACAAGGCTCTGTCGGCTTCTCGCAGACTGCGGGCAATGGAGAGAGCGGTCCCGCTGGGAGCGTCTACTTTTCGGCTGTGATGCTTTTCGATGATTTCGATGTCAAATTCTTCGCCCAGCAACTTTTGCGCATACAAAGCTAATTCATTCAAAACATAAATTCCCAAGGACATATTGGAACTTTGAAAAATGGGGATTTGACGAGAGGCGCTTTCCAGAACTTTGCATTGCGCGGAAGAAATCCCTGTCGTGCCGACAACATAGGGCGTGCCGGATTCGCTGCACCAAGCGATTGTATCCGTTAATATCTCCGGAACAGAGAAATCCACTACAACGTCCACAGGGATATTAATTTCTTCTATTTTTGAAAAGACAGGAAAAAGACCGGTATACTCGTCGTGTCTGCAATCTACCCCCGCACGGATACAAAAACGGGCGTCTTCTTCACGCGCCAACTGAGCCACAGCGGAACCCATCTTTCCGGCGCATCCAAGCAGAAGAATGTCAAGCATTGTCGAAATCTCCTTTCTTAATTATAAAACACAACAGCTCTCTCTGTAAAGTTATCAGAGAGAGCTGTTTTTTGAATATCTGTTTTCAACAACACTGCATCACAGGCAGACCTGCTTTTAAAAGTGCATCTCGTATGCGCGCCAAATCTTTCCCATTGGGAGCGGGCAGGGGAAGGCGGCAGCGCCCCGCATGAATTCCCATAAGCGACAATGCCGCTTTTACAGGAATCGGGTTTACATCGCAGAACAAAGCCTGTGCCAGCTCCAGATATTGCTTTTGCAATTGCGCACTGAGTTCACATTCTCCTTCAAAATAGGTCTGGCAAATTTCATGGACTGCCTCAGGGACGATATTGGCGAGTACGGAAATTACGCCCGCGCCGCCCAAGGAAAGTAAAGGAACAATCTGATCATCATTTCCGGAATAAATCGGAAGCTCATCCCCGCAAAGCATCATTGTTTGCGCAATGGCACTAAAATTTCCACTTGCCTCTTTGGCGCCTGCGATTCCCGGATGCTTGGATAATGCCAGATAGGTTTCTGGTTGGATGGTCACTCCCGTGCGGGAAGGAACGTTGTACACGATGCAAGGCAGATTCACATGGTCCGCGATGGTAAAAAAGTGCTCGATCAGACCACGCTGATTCGTTTTGTTGTAGTAGGGTGTGACTAGCAAAAAACCATCCACCCCGAGCTTTTCTGCTTCCCGGGAAAGCTCAATTGCATGCTTTGTATTGTTGGAACCTGTTCCTGCAATGACAGGCACCTGTTTTTCTGCCGCCTGCACAACGCATGCGATTGCCGCCAAATGTTCTTCATCATCCAGCGTAGGTGCTTCACCGGTTGTTCCGCACACGATAATTGCATCAGTGTGATGTGCAATCTGATATTGAACAAGTTTCTCCAGAAGAGGGAAATTTACACTTCCATCCTCGCGCATTGGCGTGACCAATGCAACGCCGGATCCTTTGAAAAGAACTGGTTTCACAAGGATCCCCTCACTTTCTGAAAAGAGAGAAATGCTCAGTCGAAATATCCTTTTGCTGCCAGCAATTCAGCTAAAAGAACACCGCCGCCGGCTGCGCCGCGCAACGTATTGTGAGACAGGCAAACAAACTTATAATCGTACTGCGTATCCGGACGAAGCCGGCCGATAGAAATTGCCATTCCGTTTTCCAGATTGCGGTCCAAACGTGTTTGCGGACGATCGGCCTGCTCAAAATAATGCAGAAATTGCTTCGGTGCGCTGGGAAGATTCAACTCCTGCGCAGGGCCGGAAAAAGACGCCCATTTTTCTTTTATTTGCTCCATGGTAGGTTTCTGTTTGAAACGGACAAACACGGCAGCCATATGGCCATCAGAGCATGCCACACGAAGGCATTGCGCTGTGATGGAAGGTTCTGTCGCCGGAACGATTTGACCGTTCTCAATGTGTCCCCACAACTTCAGAGGCTCCTGTTCGCTTTTTTCTTCTTCGCCGCTGATGAAAGGAATGCAGTTATCCACCATTTCAGGCCAGGTTTCAAATGTTTTTCCTGCGCCGGAAATCGCCTGGTAAGTGCATACCAAACACTCTTTCACTCCAAAATCCGCCATAAGAGGATGCAAGGCGGGAACATAACTTTGCAGCGAACAATTGGATTTTACTGCAATAAAACCGCGTTTGGTGCCAAGGCGTTTTCGCTGTGCGTCAATAATTTCAACATGCTGTGCATTGATTTCCGGAACAATCATGGGAACATCCGGCGTAAAGCGGTGGGCGCTGTTGTTGGAAACAACGGGGCATTCCGCCTTGGCATAAGCCTCTTCCAGAGCGCGGATTTCATCCTTCTTCATGTCAACCGCACAGAAAACAAAATCCACCTGCGATGATACAGCAGATACATCAGAAGCATCCATGACAACCAGATTTTTTGCCTTTTCCGGAATAGGTGTGCTCATTGCCCATTTTGCACCTACCGCCTGCTCATAGGTTTTCCCAGCAGAACGGGGAGAGGCCGCTACCGTTGTCAATTCAAACCACGGATGCTTTTCGAGCAGAGTGACAAATCTCTGTCCAACCATTCCTGTGGCACCTACCACACCAACCTTAAACCGTCTCATCTTCATTCATCCTTTCCTCACCGCGTTTTATTCTATGCAAAATATCCGTTCGCTGTTACGCGACGGAAAATGCTCTTTTTGAAAAAACAGGAGAAACCGGCCCTTATGGCTCAACCCAAGATAACAAAAAAACCGGCTTGAAAACCGGTAAAAAATGCAATATAATATACTGGATTGCTTGTCCGACCAGTTTTTTACACACGCTTGTGTTTTTACTGCTTTTTCTTCCTAAATATAACATTCCGATAAAACCTTGTCAACGAAAAAAGGGTGAGATCCATGCTGAAAAGTGATTTTTATTATGAGCTTCCCCAGGAGCTGATCGCACAGGAACCGTGTATTCCACGAGATGCTGCGCGCCTCCTTTGCCTCGGACGGAACGATGGCTGTATTTCACATCGGATTTTTCACGATCTGCCGGAGCTGTTGGAACCTGGCGACCTGCTTGTCATTAACAATTCCAAAGTCCTCCCTGCACGTTTGATTGGCCATAAATCAGCAACAGGGGCGGTGTGCGAGCTGCTTTTGCTCAGGGAAGCCGAACGCGATGTTTGGGAGTGCCTGGCCAAGCCCGGAAAACGGTTGCATGTTGGGAATACCGTTGAATTTGGTGACGGAACCCTGACTGCAGAAATTCTGGAAACAAGAGATGACGGAAACAAGCTGGTCCGCTTTTCATATGACACGCAAACACTGTATGAAAAGTTGGATGCTTTTGGAAAAATGCCACTACCGCCGTATATTCAAAAACAGCTGGACGATGGTTCTCTGTATCAGACCGTTTATGCAAAAGAGCTGGGGAGTGCCGCTGCGCCGACAGCCGGTTTGCATTTTACGCCTGAGCTGATGCAAACGTTGAAGGAACGCGGAATCCAATTTGCTGAAGTAACGCTCCATGTGGGGCTGGGAACTTTCCGTCCGGTAAAAGAAGATGATATTCTGGACCATAAGATGCATAGCGAATGGTACAGCATCAGTGCCGAAACAGCGGAAAAGATTCAGCGTACCAAAAAAGAAGGACATCGCGTCATTGCGGTGGGGACAACCAGCTGCCGCACATTGGAAGCGGCAGCGGCCGTTCATGGCGAAGTTTGCGCGTGCAGCGGAGACACGGACATCTTTATTTATCCGGGCTTTGCTTTCCGTGCCATCGACGGCTTGATTACCAATTTTCATTTGCCGGAGAGTACACTGATCATGTTGGTTTCCGCCTTTTGCGGTTACGAGAACACAATGAATGCATATCGGGTTGCCGTTGCAGAGAAATATCGCTTCTTCAGTTTTGGAGATGCCATGCTGATTGTTTAAGACAGAAAAAGAGAGGCGCTTGTTTTTAAGTGCTTCTCTTTTTTTAAAAAAAATCAATTTATCACTTTACTATGATAACGTGATGTAGTATAATGAACTCGTCTTTAAAACTTGGCTGAAAGAGGGATTCAGAGTGAAAAGGATTTTTGCAGTCGCCATGAGCGCAGTACTTATGGGAATGTTTTTGGTTTCTTGTTCCGGCGAAGCCGCTTCCACGTCAGCGGATGCTTCTTCTATACAAAATGCGTCTGCTTCCGGTACCTACAGCACTACATTGGCGGATATTCAGGAAAAAGGCGAACTGGTCATCGGCTTGGATGATACGTTTGCTCCCATGGGATTTCGGGATGAAGCCGGCGACTTAGTGGGCTTTGATATCGATCTTGCAAATGCGGTATGCGAGCAGTTGGGCGTGCAGGCTACCTTCAAGCCCATTGACTGGGATTCCAAGGAGCTGGCACTCAGTTCCGGTACCATCGACTGCGTATGGAACGGAATGTCTATTACGCCGGAACGTGAAGAGCAGATGAGCCTTTCCCAAGCTTATCTGAATAACAAAATCGTTATTATGACCAAAGAGGGCGTTACGGTAAACAGCAAAGAAGACTTAGCCAATTACCAGATCGGAATTCAGGCTGGCAGTGCTGCGCTGGAGGCCGTAAAAGCAGACGAAATTTATAGTTCCATTCAGGGCAATCTGACCGAATATCCTACATACGATGAAGTAATCCTGGATGTTCAGGCCGGGCGTTTGGACTGCATGATTATCGATGAGGTTTACGGCGGATATAAAAATGCTAAAATGGGTCAGGTATTCTCTGTGTCCGATGTGGATTTTGGCGATGACCTTTATGCAATCGGATTCCGTAAAAGTGATACGGAACTGACGCAGGCCGTCAACGATGCACTCAACGTGCTGATTGAAGAGGGAACAGCCGCTGAAATCAGTAAGGAATGGTTTGGAGAAGACATCGTTGTCAAACCGGAATAAAAGCCACGCATTGAACGGGCGGTGCTGAAAGCCGCCCGTTTTTTATGGAAAACAGGACATAAGCGAGGAGAACGAAATGGATTTTCAATATATACAATTGATCTTGCCGTCTCTTTTAAAAGGGACGGTGCAAACACTGTACATCTTCTTTGTAACATTGGTACTGTCTCTTCCTTTGGGCCTTCCGTTTGCATTGGGATCTATTTCGCGGTTTTCGCCCATCCGAGCTATTTGTAAAGTTTATATTTGGCTGTTTCGCGGCACGCCGCTGATGTTGCAGTTGTTTTTTGTTTATTACGGCTTGCCGATTATGATGCAGCAAATCAATGCCGCATGGGCGGATTTCTTCCGTATGGAGAATGTTACGGCTGCAGTGGTGACATTCGTTCTCAACTATGCTGCCTATTTTGCCGAAATTTACCGCGCGGGAATTCAGTCTATTGATCCGGGACAGCATGAAGCAGCCAAAACACTCGGTTTTTCCCGCTGGCAGACCATGCGGATCATTATTATTCCGCAGACAATTGCCCGGGTCATTCCGCCTATCAGCAATGAAGTAATTACGCTTGTCAAAGATACCGCTCTGGTGACAGCTATCGGTGTGGCCGAACTTTTAAAGGCCGCCAAAGACGCAAACAATCGTGATGTAAATCCAACGGCGTTTTTCCTGGCTGCGGTTATTTATCTGATTTTGACGTTTGTGTTGACGTTGCTGTCCCAATGGTGTGAAAAGCGCTTTTCGCGCCACGAACAAAAGGAGGCGTAATTATGTCAATTCTTTCCATAGAACATGTCTGCAAGAAGTTTGGAAAATTTGAAGCGTTGAAAGACGTTTCTCTTCAGGTGGAAAAAGGGGAAGCCGTCGCGATCATAGGCTCTTCCGGAAGCGGAAAAAGCACTTTGCTTCGCTGTATCAATAATCTTGAAACAGTCACTTCCGGTAAAATCGTTGTCGATCAGGATGTGTTGGTTGAAACGGTAGATGGCGTTGCGCGGTATCCTTCTGAAAAAGAGATACGCCGGATCTGTACCAAAACCGGTATGGTATTTCAGCACTTCAATTTGTTTCCGCATTTGACGTGTCTGGATAATATTATGGTTGCGCCTTTGAAAATTTTAAAACGAGATTCCGAACAGGTGAGGAAAGAGGCCATGGAACTTCTGGAAATTGTGGGGCTTTCTTCCAAGGCAACACAATTTCCGGCACAGCTTTCTGGCGGGCAGAAACAGCGCATCGCCATTGCCCGTGCCCTTGCAATGCATCCGCAAATTATGTTGTTTGATGAACCTACCAGTGCACTGGATCCGGAAACGACCAACGAAGTAATCGCAACGATTCAAAAACTGGTAGATCAAAAAATTACAATGCTGATTGTCACGCATGATATGCGTTTTGCCAAAAGCTCCGCAACCAGAGTCATTTTTATGGACGAAGGACGTATTATCGAAGAAAACACGCCAGAAGAATTGTTTAATCATCCTGAAAACACAAGACTGCAAACTTTTTTGCAATCTGTGGAACGCTCCTGAAAAGAGGCGGGTTTGCATACAGCGAACCTGCCTCTTTTGCTTTTTTGAAAGGATATTTTGTGCTATACTAATAAAAACCGCAACCAAAGGAGTCCATTTATGCCAAAAGATAAATTAAAGACGGTTTATGTATGTACCAGCTGCGGAGAGGTTTCCAGCCGCTGGATGGGACGCTGCCCTTCCTGCGGAGAATGGAATACACTGGTAGAAGATATTGTACGTGAGCAGAAAAGCAAGGGTCTTTCTTCCAAAGCAACACGCGGCAATTCGGCCAGCGGGCCGGTGATTGCTGCCAGTAAACTGAAAGATATCAGCACAACGGAAGAGCGCAGCCGCATTATTACAGGAATCAGCGAACTGGACCGTGTGTTGGGTGGGGGAATTGTCATTGGAAGTGTCGTTCTCTTGGGCGGAGAACCCGGAGCGGGAAAATCCACGTTGCTCCTTCAATTGTGTGGTGCAGTGGCCAAAAAGGTGGATGTGCTTTACATTACAGGTGAAGAATCCACGCGTCAAATTAAATTGCGCGCATTACGGTTAAAGGTTGCCCAGGAAGACATTTCTTTGGCGGCGGAAACAGATATTGATGCAATTTGTGATCTCATCCAGCATATGAAACCGGGCCTGGTCATTATCGATTCGATTCAAACGATGAATTGTGCGGATATTTCTTCGTCATCCGGAAGTGTTTCTCAGGTCAAAGAGTGTACCGCGCGTTTGCTGACAGTGGCTAAAAGCAACGAAATTCCCACATTCATTGTAGGCCATGTAAATAAAGATGGCGCAATTGCCGGTCCGAAAGTCATGGAACACATCGTGGATACGGTTTTGTACTTTGAAGGGGACAAAATGTTGCCTTACCGGGTTTTGCGTGCGGTGAAGAACCGTTATGGCTCTACCAATGAAATCGGCATGTTTGACATGACAAGTGCCGGTCTGAAAGTCATTGAGAATCCTTCCAAGCTGTTGCTGGAAGGCCGTCCGATTGGGGTCAGTGGCAATTGCGTTGCATGCACAATGGAAGGATCACGGCCGATCTTGTCAGAAGTACAGGCATTGGCGACCAAAAGTGGGTTCGGAACTCCTCGGCGAGCGGCGTCCGGTTTTGATTTCAATCGCATGAATCTTCTGCTGGCCGTTTTGGAAAAGCGTGCAGGCTTTTTTATGGGTAATCTGGATGTTTATATCAATATTGTCGGCGGACTGGATTTGGACGAAACAGCCTGCGATTTGTCTGTTTGCATGGCAGTCGTTTCAAGCCTGCTGGATAAACCGGTCCCGGATGATATGATCGCGATTGGAGAAGTTGGCCTTGGCGGTGAGGTCCGCAACGTAGTAAATCTTGAGATTCGTCTGCGTGAAGCGCAGCGCATGGGATTTACGCGGGCAGTAATTCCAAAACACAGTATGCGTCAGTTGGATTACGAAGAGTTTTCCAATATGGAACTATTAGGAGTAACTTATGTCAAACAAGCTATTTCGCTGCTTTAAAATTGATGAACAAAAACGTTTGGGGGCAGCCATTGCCAAGGAATTCATTGTGTGCCCGATTGGGAGGAAAATGGATCATATTTCGCTAAATATATGGATTTTAGCGAAATTTTATATTTCGCTAAAAGGTTATTTGGTGATATTCCCATATCCTTCCGCGCCTCCACGGACAAAAACGTGGGGGCGTTGTTTTTCGCTCCGGAAAGGATTTCAGAGATGGAGAAGACAGTGTTGAGTGTGTGCCGTGAAGTGTTCAAGGCAAAGAACCCCGGGGAACGTGACAGGGAGATGTGGCGTGTTTATCTGGCTGACCACCGGGGGCGCGTTGGCAGTTTGTACAGTTCCCGAGAGGTCAGGCCCGGCGAAGTAGTCAGCGTTGACTTGCAAGAGCGTGACGGGCGTTTATTGCCGTGCATTATCTGGGCATGATAAGCCCTATATCTAATAGGGCTTATCATGTGTACAAATGTACAAGGCGGCTTGTTGTACACATGGAAGACAGAGGCCAGAGACGGCAGTACATACAGCATAGACAAACTCCTGATAGACTTTGCTTTAGCCTATCGGAGCAGCCAGTCCGTGCTGGATGGGGTGGCGGCTCTGGCCTGGGTGGAGTTCTCGCACTGGACTACCCACAAGATGGGAACTTTTCGTGACCAGTTCACCTTCGCCCTTTCTGGTGGCCGTTCCTTTTGGCTGGGGGTTGGCCTTAATGGCCCCGGCGGTCTGAATACTGGGCGGGCACGGCTTGAATTTAACCCCAACAAGGTAGGGCAGTGCCGGGAATTGCGCTGGGTGTATAACCTTTGCTTTGATGCTTGCGGCGCGAAACCTTTTCCGGTTTCTCTTCGCCGCTGGGACTTGGCCGTCGACTTGCCGGGTGAGCGCGGTGAGTTTGAGCTTCTCAAGGATGGGCGGTTGTACGAGGAACTGCGGCGGTCTGCGTCAGATCGTACGCAATATCTCGGGAAACGGAACTCCCCCGGTCGTTGCAAGCTGTATAACAAGACGCTTGAGAGCAATCTTTCGATCCCTGTCACTCGGCTGGAACTGACACTGGACGGCGTAGCGTGCGGCGCTGATGATGTGCGTTCGCTTTGGCCCAAGGTTCTTAGAGTGCCGCGTGTGGTGCAAATGGGCGCGGAGTGGTTTGGGCTGAATGATACAGACCGCTTTATTCTGCGCACCCTGTGGCAACAGCCGGAGAGGCTGGAAGAGTTGGGGCGGCGCAAGCGTGACAAGCTTGCACCTCTGGTGGCCGCTGGTGGGGTAGTGGAGTTCGATGATGCGGCGTTCTTGCGCTGTTTGGAAGAGTTGGGCGGCTGGATGAAGCGCCGCCGAGAATGTGACCCGCCCGGATATGGCGGGAGATGGGAGAATGCAGAATGATGGACTTTGACGTGACGAACGCAGTTTCTCGGGTGTATGATTTGGCTGAACCCGGAAGCCCTGTCTTTGTGGATGGTGTCCGGCTTGTCTTTGAAGCCTGCGGCTGGCACTATTTGCACGACTACGCGGAGAGCAATTGTGGGCCTGATGTTGTCCGCCGTATGCTTGTTCATGTGGCAGAAGCGGAAGCGTCTTTTGCACAGTGGGCTTCTCGTGCGGCAAGCCGGAAGAATGGGCGCGGGGCCTGTTCTTCGGCGGCCTTCTCCGGCGAGGTCGTTGACGCAATCACCAAAAGCCGGAAGGAAGAACGGTGCTGATATGGGGCGTGCTGACTGGCTTGACCGCTCATCCATGGATTACATACTGGCGGCAATGATGCCCGCGAATCGGCTTGTTATGGAGTGCTGTATTGCGTCCGGTCTGCGTGTAAGTGACGTTCTGGCGCTGAAAACCGATGCTCTGGCACGTGGACAGCGAATGACGGTCCGTGAACAGAAGACAGGAAAGACGCGGCGTATATATTGGCCCGCTCGGTTGTACGCTCGCATGCTTGAACAGGCCGGGCGTGTATGGGTTTTTGAGGGCCGCAACGACTGGCGCAAACATCGGACGCGGTCAGCTGTCTATAAGGATTTGTGCCGCGTTGCTCGGGTCTTCCGCGTGTCCGGTATCATTGCCAAGGGGGTTCAGGTGTCTACGCATACGGGCCGGAAAATGTGGGCTGTCGATGAGTACCGCCGCACGGGAGACCTGCAGTCTGTTGGTCGTGCGCTGAACCATGATGGGCGGCATAGGGAAACGACTATGCTTT
Source organism: Owariibacterium komagatae (assembly GCF_045865535.1). Taxonomy (GTDB): domain Bacteria; phylum Bacillota; class Clostridia; order Oscillospirales; family Ruminococcaceae; genus Ruthenibacterium; species Ruthenibacterium komagatae. The sequence continues at coordinate 294,402 of NZ_AP031406.1, read as the reverse complement.
ATGCCATGGCTGACGCTATCACAGCCGGGAAGAAGGGCCGAAAAAAGAGCGGTAAGCGGGGCAAGTAAATACCACGGCCCGCCATATCGGCACAAAGCAGAAAGGCGCCCCAGGGGGGCGCCTTTCTGCTCGGTGCGGGCCGTTTGAGATTGTGGCGGTCGCAACCCGAAGCGCCCGCAGGGCGCGAAGCCCCCGGCCCGGCTCGGCGTGGTGCCCACGCAGGGCCGGGGGGCCACTACGCCGCCGCCCCGGTTTGTACCGGGTGGGGGCGGCGGGCCACGGGGCCGAAACACGGCCACCACTCTACAGGGCCGCTTTTCGGCCCCGTGCACCTTGGCCGGAAAGATAGTGCGGCAGACGCGCCAGAAAAAAGGCAAGGCCGCAACGCGCCCGCAGGGCTTGGCCTTGCCTTTTTTCTGGGCGGCGCAAGCCGCGCAGACCTTAGCCCCGCAGGGCCTTGCGGGAGCATCAGCACGGCCCCGCCGCCCGGGTGGCCGAACCGCCGCCCATGCGGGCCGCGCCTGCATGGGTAGGCGGCCCGGTGCACGACCCCGATCGTGCACCGGGGGCCTGCCTGGCGTGTGGATGGCCGCGCGCCACCGATGCCGGGCAAGACATCGAATTGTAACAGGTGGATGTCTTGCCCGGTACCTGCGGCCCCTAGGGCCGCATCGGGCGGGGTGGGGGCTGGGGCCGGGGGCCGAAGGCTGGGGGCCCCAGATTGGCCGCTCTTTCGGCTTCCTAAACGAAAAGAGCGGAACCCCACGGGGTTCCGCTCTTTTCCAAAAAGGGGGTCGCTCTCGCGCCGTCCTTCGCCACGTCTCCACTTTACCACGATTGTCCCGGCCTGTCAAGCGCCAGGCGCTGCCCGCCCGCGCTCTGCCGCCCTAGGCCGCTGCCGCTGCCGTTCCGAGCCACGCTCCCGCCCTTGAGGGCGGGCGGGGGGTGGGTGTCTATCTTCGGCTTTGCACATACGTTGCACCATTTTGCACTATTATCTCATTCGCTTGAAATGCTCCGAAACTTCGGGTATGCTGTAGCTAGTGGGGGCGTTTTTGCGATTATGGGAATTTCACTAAATAAAAATTTAGCGAAATATAGGGGAGGCGTTTTACCTTGAGCAGTTACATTGATTCCAGAAAGCCTTCCAAACACGGCGATTATAAAGATTGTCCGCCTTTGGTCGTCGAATTTCTTTATAATAGCGAAACCATTCGGGGCTTGTCACCACGAACAGTGAATGGCTATTACATTGACTTGCGGACCTTTTTTCGCTTTCTGAAATTGCACCGTGGACTGGTTCCGGCCGATACGCCTTTGGAAGAAATCCCGATTTTGGAATTGGATCTGACATTTATTGCAGCTGTCACAACATCAGAAATTTATGAATTTCTGCATTATGTAACACGCGAACGCGAAAACAGCGCCGCAACGCGTGCGCGAAAACTCTCCTGTCTCAAAGGTTTTTTTAAGTATCTTTGTAACAAGAAAAAGGTTTTGCAGAATAATCCTACCGATGACGTAGATACACCGGCTTTAAAGAAACGCCTTCCAAAGTATTTGTCGCTGCCCGAAGGAATTGAATTGTTAAAAAATATACAATCCGATTTTTATGAACGAGATTATTGCATCATTACATTGTTCCTGAATTGTGGAATGCGTTTGAGCGAACTGGTCAATATCAACATTACCGATCTTCAGGATGATGGTACAATTCGTATTCTTGGCAAGGGTGACAAAGAGCGTCTTGTATATCTGAATAACGCTTGCAAAAATGCTTTGCATCGCCTTTGCGAAGAACGCGCCAAATTGCCGAATCTTCAAGATCGCCAGGCACTGTTTGTATCCAAACGCACAGGAAGACGTCTTTCTGCCCGCAGAGTACAGCAAATCGTAGACGCTTGCCTGCAACAGGCGGGATTATCCGGAAAAGGTTATTCTGCCCATAAATTGCGCCATACAGCTGCCACAATGATGTATCAGGAAGGTCATGTGGATATGCTGGCATTAAAAGAAATTTTGGGGCATGCACATGTGTCTACCACTGAAATTTATACGCATCTTGGAAATGCTCAACTCAAGCAGGCGGCGCAAGCTTCCCCTTTTGCCGACCTTGACTTGGAACAGACTGTTTCTAAAGACAAAAGAAAGGACTGATGATTTTCGTCAGTCCCTTCTTCCCTTTTTATTTGAATAGTACCGGTGCAAAAACAACGGTCAATATGCTTTCCAGCACGCAGGCTGTCAGAGTCAGCAGAAGCGCCTTCGCCGACATACGCAGCATGCGAGCCAAACGATCCGTCACATTGATGACATCCCCGGTAAAATGGTGCATCAACAGCCCGATAGATGCGTGAGCTGATGCTTGCGATAAAAGCAATACCGCCCACAGCTGTATCATTTGAGGCAAAAAGAACAAAATAAGAACTGTCGCCATTCCCTGAAGGCCATACGTAGAATATAAGTAACCGGAGATACTCCCGATCGAAAAACCCTTTAACAATGGCACGAATAAAACAAATGGAATTCCAATGCAGCTGAATCCGTTATAGATCAAGAACAGCAGTGGGAACATTGACGGCCAAACAATCGATCCTAACAAGGTTCTAAATGAAACAGATGCCTCGTATCGAGCGAGGTATTGAAGAACAAAATAACCGGCGTATTCATTTGAAGAAGCGCGCGCGTAGCCTTCCCAAAGACTGCCGAGTAATACGCCCGACAGAGTGATGCATGCGAAAATGGTATAGATCCAGGAACCTGATTTTTTATATGGCAGACGGTGTGCCCGCAACTTTTTTACTCGTGCTGATGATATCATAACCTTTATTCTCTCCGTTCTTGCGCTGGATTTTAACGCCTGATTTTGCGGCGACGTTCTCGCAGAACACTTCCTAAATATCCGCCCAGTGCACCTGAGGCCAGAAAAGCCAGCGTTTTTGTCGCCCAGAGAGAGGTAAATGAAGATTGATATAATAAAAAAGACAGCAGGCTCAACAATAAAATGAGGACCGAAGCTAAAAGAGTCCCTGCCAGAATTCCGCCTTTAAAGATGGCGGAGAGAAACAAACTTGCAATCAGAAGCGCAATGCAAATGAGCACGGTCGTAAGCGGAATCAATAAAGCAGGAGCCAGATCTGTTGTACACATGGCGTTGGCTGCAATTGCACATAACCCGCCTGAAAGCCCCACAGTCAGAACCAAACTGAATACAAATGGAAGAATTCCCCTTATGATCTGACTTTTTTGTTCCGATGGATTTGTTCTTTTTCTTTTCGACGGCATAAAAAATCCTCCCTGTGCACTCAACTGCTAAAAGCTTATGCACAGAGAGGATTTTTTATGAAATTTTATTTTTTGGCAGGCTCTTTTTTGGAAGCATCCGAAGAAGCAGAATTGCCTTCCAGATTCAATTTCTCAACTTCCTGAATGGCCCAGCGTTTAAACCGAAGTTTCACGCGATCTGAGCCCGTCTCCAGAACAAATGTATCTTCTTTGATGCTCTGGACGTGACCCACGATACCACCGATCGTGGTGACGGTATCGCCCACTTCGATTGAATTGCGCATTTCAGCAGCTTTTTTCTCTTTTTTGTTCTGCGGCCGGATCAGAAGAAAATACATCAAAGCGACCATCAAAACCAGAGGGATAAAAGTGCCAAGCAGTCCCAGTGATTCGTCCATTGTTTATCCTCCTCAATAACGTGACATTATAAAACAGTATATCGGAAAAAGTGTTCTGTTGCAAGCTTTTTTCAAAAAATTCACGGATTATATGCGCTTGTCCAATACATCAATGTATTGACGGTAAAACTCTTCAAAATTGCCTTCATCAAGTGCCTGACGAATGCGAATCATCAAATGATTGTAAAAATGAAGATTGTGCATAACAGCCAAGCGCATTCCCAGCATTTCATCTGCCTTAAACAGATGGCGGAGATACGCTCTGGAGAAGTTTTTGCAGCACTCGCAGGAGCATTCCGGGTCCAACGGACTTTCATCCAGCTCATATTTCGCATTTTTTATATTGATAATTCCGTTCCAGGTATTCAAATGACCGTGCCGGGCATTTCGGCTGGGCATTACGCAATCGAACAAATCTACGCCCCGACGTACCGCTTCCAGAATATTTCCCGGTGTGCCCACGCCCATCAAATAGCGAATCTTATCTTTGGGCATGTGCTCTTCTACAACGGAAATAACCCGGTACATCTCTTCCTTGGGTTCCCCGACGGCCAATCCGCCAATAGCATATCCATCCAAATCCAAGTCTGCGATCTGCTTCATATGCTCAATGCGCAAATCGTCATAGCAGCAACCCTGATTGATACCAAACAAAAGCTGATGCGGATTTACGGCCAGCTCGTTTTGTTTCAAACGGGCCATTTCCTCTTTGCAGCGTTTCAGCCAGCGCACCGTTCGATCGCAGGAATTTTTCGCATAGTTATACTCTGCGGGATTTTCCATGCATTCATCAAAAGCCATCGCAATAGTAGACCCTAAATTAGCCTGAATCTGCATACTTTGCTCGGGCCCCATAAAGATCCGATGTCCGTCCAGATGAGAGGCAAATGTGACGCCTTCTTCTGTTATTTTACGCAATTTGGCCAGGCTGAACACCTGAAATCCACCACTGTCTGTCAAAATAGGGCCGTCCCAACGGGTAAATCGATGAAGGCCGCCCAACTGTGCAATTTTCTTGTCGCCCGGCCGCAGATGCAAATGGTAAGTATTGCACAGCATCACCTGACAATCATTGTTTTTCAAGTCAAAAGCAGATAAGCCGCCTTTAATTGCACCTGCAGTTGCAACGTTCATAAATGCGGGGGTTTGCACCGTGCCATGCACAGTCTCAAAACTTCCCCTTCGAGCGGTATGTTCCGTTTTAATTAAATGATACATTCATATTCCTCTCTTCCACATCGGGCGGAAAATTACCGGTTAAAACCATCGATTGTTTACAAAGGAAAAGGCATTGATCCTTTAGAAGACCAATGCCTTTTTGGAGGTGCCGACCAGATTTGAACTGGTGCATAACGGTTTTGCAGACCGTTGCCTTACCACTTGGCTACGGCACCATAATATTTTGGCGCTGCAGTATTTACCACAGCGCCATATGGAGCGGCTTACGAGGCTCGAACTCGCTACCTCCACCTTGGCAAGGTGGCGCTCTACCAGATGAGCTAAAGCCGCAAATGGTGCCTCCGGACGGAATCGAACCATCGACACGGGGATTTTCAGAACCGGACCAGAGGCAGAAAAATAGCCGCAAGGAACTAAGGATTCCCGTGCGGTAAATCCGAAAAATTGCTGCTATTTTAACGCTTTTGACGTTTGATTGAGGATAACCCTCTGTCAATAAATCCTGGACAATCAAAATTGGGAATGATAACGTCCAATGGATTATTTGACTTACTTCAAAGGCTCATTTGCTTTTCAGCATAAGGCCCTCTCGGTGTTACTATAATAGCATTTGGAAGCATTCTTGTAAACCCCTTTCAGAGCATTTTATTAAAATTATTTATCTGGCATAAAATCGACCGCGAGTTTTATATTTTTTTGGTCCTTTTGCTTACGCTGAATCGTGGGCCGCTATCGCCAATCGCTTTCTGTTTTGCCTGCTCTCTCGCCCACGCGAGGAAATCCTCATACAAAACATAGTGCCGGCTTTTGATACGAAACGAGGGGAAATCCGGTCGGGCCAGAAGCTCATACAATGTGTTATTGTTGCATCCCAAAATCTCCTTGAGCTCTTTTGCCGATAAAAGAACTTTTCCTTTTTCGTTTTCCATAAAAACCTCCCAAATGGTTTAGTTCAAAAAAAACCAGCCGTGGTGAACCACGGCTGGTTTTCGTGCTTTTAATGGCGGTGCTGCATTGACTTCGCAGCATTCAATATTCTGAATTCCTTACTCGAAACGAACTTCCTGTGTGTAATCTTCCGTCTGAGAATCCGTCCACAAAATGGCTCGAATATCCTCACCGATGGGTTTTTCCAGGAGTACACGCGGGTTAGAGAGCCTTTCACTCTCCTTATCGCTATTATCCGGCTCGAACTCCACATCAATACCAGGATATTCGGGGTCGCAACTGGCCGTTGCGATAATGTAGCCGCCCTCAACCTTGACGCGCATTTCTGTAACTCCGTTAATCATTTGGAACACCTCCTTGTTCCGTTCATTCTCTGAACCGGCATTTAGTATTGAATCAACAAACATTTTTCCATGCGCGGAGCACGGATTTTCTTCGGGGCGTATCCCATGATATTTCCTTCCTTGTCCAGAATAGCGGAATCAATCGTCTGATTCTGATACCACGGACGGAACACTATTGTTCCAGATTGGACACTCATTGCATCGGCCTTCTTGAAAGCCTTTCCGTCCTTTGTTCGAGCGGTCCGCAGAGCATCCCACTGGGTAGCGCAGCCATCCCGAATAACAGCCCCATCTTCTAAAACCAGTTTCCACATAGTTTTGCTGTCCCCTTTCATTATACCCACAAATTCGATTTGATAACTCCAATGAGCTCATCAGACATCTGCTCCAGGTCAGAAATGTCGATGAAGCAATCGCCAAACTCTTTCTCTACCGATTCTTTGTTCCGGCCAATACCTGCCGCGCAAACAATATAGTTTCTCCGTCGCGCTTCTCGAACGATGTTACTCAGCAAATGCTCTCCGTCACTGAGCATACGATTATCTCCGCTCTGACCATCAGTGACAACGATAAGCAGACGAATATCTGCCGGGAGGGTTTGCATCCGCTTCAGCATGTAAGCCATAGCAGACGCCGTAGGCGTACCGCCTCGACCCGCCATACCAGTAATTCGATACCGGTTTCCTCCGTCGATTTCATGCGGCTCGGCATAAGAAATAATACTGGCCGAGTTCTGGTAATTCCCAGTCGTATAGCCGTAAATAAGATGCGGAATATCGAGAGACCGACAGAAATCCTCGATGACGAGGCTGGTACGCATTGCTGCAGCAATCAGCGGCCCTTTTGTGGACCCGCTTTCATCAACCAGTAGTCCGACGCCAAGGCGCGGCTTTTCGGTCGGGAGCTTGGTTTTGGAAAAGTATTTCCCATCCCCATGAATGACCGATGTGACCTCGAGCCGCCGGCCGAAAGGCAGATTTTTGAGCTTTCCGCCCGCTCTCCGGTCTTTCAAGACTCTGCGGATGTCTCGCTGTAAGTCCCTGCTTGCACCGATTACATCATTCTCAAGGCCCTCATAGACCTTGATGTTTTCTCCCGATACATCCTCTGCACGCGAAACGGAAACGGAAATATTCGAGTCAAGACCATAGTCGCTGAGGCTGATGCCCTTACCTTCCTGATTCAACTCCTGTGTGCGTTCAGCTTCGGCCTGCCGATTGGCAGCCGCTTCAGCAATCTGGTTGATGATGTTCGACAAGCTCTGTTCAGCTGCGCCATGAATGGCATTGGCAGCCATGCTGCCGCGAGAAGAACTGCCGCTGGGGGCGCCAGCAGGGTCTTGGCCGTCGGACTTCCCGCCGGGCTGTTGCGATTCGCCGTTCATATTCTGGCTCTTCGTCGGATTGTTATAAGCTCTCGTATCCATATTGGAATGGTCGCTCTCTCCGTTGACAGATTGGGCGATTTGACCAATACGGTTACGGAGAGCATCCATAACAGCATCGGACACTCCACTTTGAGCTTGGTTTCCTTGTCCGGACTGAGAGCCCGAACCGTTGCCGTTCGGAGAAGAGTTTCCCTGTCCAGCTTGACCGCTGCCGCCGGGGGCTCCTTGACCATTCTGTTGGCCCTGGTCTTTCTGAGACTCCTGGCGTTTCTGCTCCTTCTGAATTGCATCATTGAGATACGGGGCCAGCAGGCAAAGCAGTTCATTTACGCCTTCGATGCGCTTAAAGGGAGAGCGCTGAAATCCCACATCATCAATGATTTCGATAGCCTCTTCCAGAACCGGAATAAGGGCTCCATCATAATCTCCGTAAAAGCACTGTCCAAATTCAGCGTAATACAGAATCTGATTAAGAAGGATGTCGAAATCCTCTTTTTTTGCTGCGATGTCTTCTTCAATAGTGAGTGCATTCTCGATGAGCTCCAAATTCATCGTAGCAATGTAGGCCCGGCCATTCCCCGGGCACATCTCTCCGATTTCCCGTTCGATATATCCGTCTTCAATGCAGTTATTTACCTCGCCGGCCAAATAACTGAGTACATTGCAGAATCCACCATCTTCCATATTTTTGCCCAGGAGGACTCCATCACCGGTTGTGATTCGCTGCGGAGAGTTCGGGAACCAAACGCCTTTTCTCAGCTGTTGTTGCCAAGCAGCTAAGGAAGGATAATCAGAGAACAACAGATGGCCGACTTCATGGTACAAGAGGCCCAGGAGAGCGGCGTGCTGCCCAGCTCTGGTTTCCTGGTACGTTACGAAACCGCACCCGGCATTCAACCGAATCATTGTTTTCCTGTGCAGCTTATCAACTCCGGCACAAGCAGTGAGCCCATTTTTCGGGTCGCAAAAAATTTCGATTTCCAGACTCTGAAGCAACTTGTTTTCTTCACTTTGGGATACGTTGAACCCATGCCGGCGCAAAGAATAGAAAGCGCCGCTGATGATGTTCACTGTTTTGTTCCAGATGAATCGTGCATATTCAGAGGAAGTAAAAATTTGCTCCATCGTGAGCTTTTCCTTTTTGTCCTCGACGAGTTCGCGGACACGGCTGTAAATATCCATAAAAAGTCCTTTCTGCCCGTTTTGTTGGGCGATGTAAATATGTACTCAAAGAAAAATGCGAACCCCGCATTCGTTTCCGAAACACAGGATTCGCATTTAATTCTTTGATACCTTTTATTATAAAGGCTTTTCGGGGCAACAACAACGAAAGGCAGTAAAAAGAAAACGGCGGTGGAAAACCACCGCCGTTAAAGAAGCGCTCAAGAGGAGTTAAGCCGGGAAGCTATCCTCCAATTTTTCCTTCATTTCTGCGATACCGCGTGCATCCGAGGTTGCGCCCGGGATAATGGTAATTTGGGCAGACTGATTCGGGTTCTCCGTCACCAGCGTGCTGAGCACCCAATCGGCCAGCTTACGAGGGCCGATAACCCCGTCCTCCAGACGATGCTTGCGGGCGATTTCCTGCAAACTCCGATAGACGGAAATAAAGCGGTCCAAATCAACGATTTTGCTATCGTTGGTCTCGTCCCAGTTCACCATAGATTTCACGCGGGCCTTCAGGACCTCTTCGGTCGGTTCCGGCAGGTCAATGATGAGCTGGCACCTGTCCTGCCATGCCTGATTAAGATTGCGACAACCTTCGAGGTCGAGGTTGGTCGTGCCAACAAAAATGCAATCCGGGTGACGCCGAACAATTTCGCCGGTCGGCAGCGTGATACTCTGCGTTGCATCCATAGCGGGATTCAGCGCCGGAACTACGCCGGGATTCTGGGGAAGCGTAACTTCATCGAATCCCCACACCCCTCCGAATTTCATTGCTGTAATCAGTTGACCAGGCACAAATTTGAATCGTTGCTGGCCGGAAGGCGTTGCCGTCTGCTGAGACGCTTTGGTAAACGCGGCAGCCATGCAATCAAGCGATGTAGCGTCAGACTTTTTTTCGCCTGTCAGCTCCTCATAGGTGTAGACCGGGTCCATACTGAAATCCTCTACGGACGGCATATCCTTCAGGATTTGCCGCAGGCTCATCTTTCCTCCGCACTGCTCGCCATTTTCGTCCACCGGGACAAATTGACCAAAAAGGTCAAACGGCTCTGTCATAGCGTTGGCGGCGAAGGTGTAAAGCGGCAGATGGCACCCGGCGGCAATGCCGGTGTACATCTCACTCTTACCTACGCCCGGAGCGCCGCGCAGCAGGATGTTACGAACCGGACGGGGGCGGCCAGTCGTTTTCTGAATGTGCTTGCAAACCAGGACCAGCCACTCATCCACGATATAGCTCTCAGTGAGCTTCGGAACGAGTTTTTCCTGTTCAGCGGAAAGAGGCTCGGTGCGGAAAGAGAATTTTCCACAGAAGTCCGCTGTACTCATAACACGGCCATCAGGATTTGCGCTTTTATTCCGGCCTCTCGTTACCTGACCGAAATGGGCCAGGATGCCGGTGTATTGTGCCGGCTTGGTAGTCGATGAGCGCATCCGGGTTTCCGTCAAATCACGGATTTCATCTTTGTCACAGCAAAGAAATTTATCGGATTGAACGTGCTCATAGACCATATCGGCCAAAACGCATGCCATAGAACGGCAAACATCCTCGTTCATCGGAGACTGCTTCCATTCGGTACAGAAATTGTTGAATGTGGGGGCGAAATCCGGCATGCTTTCCATAAAATAATTCCAAAGAGCAAGGAAGTATGGAGCGGAGCCATTCGTCTTGTGGTCGTACCCGGAGCTTTTCAGGAACTTACCGGTAGTGCGGTCATAAAGCACACAAGCCACAAGCCCGTTCGCATTGATGGTTGTTCCAGTGAAGGTTCCATCCAGTGTCATCTCGCCCATTGCATAGCGGTCGTTCAGGCCAAACCCATCGGCATTGGCGCCGGAATCAATCATAGCGGCACGAATCAGGGCTTTCATAAAGCCATTCGTAACTTTGCCGGAACGATTTGAAGCGATTGCCTGTTTTGTGTTCCTCCAGGATGTAGGTAAGCCACGGAGCGATACATATTGTCCGATGAACATTTTCGAATCCTGCGCCCAAGCAGGAAGGTCAGCGTCAAAATTGGAATTCCAATCAAAAAAGAAGATTTTCTTAGTAGGCATTCTGTTTTCCTCCAGTATGTACACCCGCGCAAAGCGGGTGAGTTTTAATAGTTAATGAGTGGCATATTCTTTGCGTGTGCAGAGAAAATCGCCATCCTCGTCCAGTTCCAGGTGCCACAGGGACCCCTCGTTAAAAATCGAAATCAGCGCTTGTTTATCGGCATTGGGGGGGATTATTTCGAGATTCCCCAGATATGCCCGGTTGTAGTTCTTGGCAGCCAGCTGACAGAGCCATTCGTTGATGGCACTCCATCCAATTTTCACATACCAATCTACCGTTTCCTGCGCGCTCATAAAAACACCCCCAAACAAAAAACAAAAGAATGGGGACGGATAAAATCCATCCCCATTCTTGGTTCGTTATGCAAATTTAGAAGGGCAGGTCCTCGCTGTCGTCGATTGCCGCATAATCATCGTATGCGGGCACATTCGCGCTCTGAGCGGGCGCAGTGGCCTGAGCAGGAGCAGCATTCTGAGCGGGGGCCGCATTCTGAGCAGGAGCGGCGTTTTCACGCTTCTGGGTACGAATGGGTTCAAAATCGAACGCAGTTGCGGTCAGAGAATAGCCGACGGAATTGTCGCGACGCTGGAACTCCTCCAGATGAGCCTCACGGATGAAGAACATGTAAAGGTCCTTCTCCTGCGGGTCGAACTTCATCAGACGCTCGCTCGCCTTGTCCCACAAAGCGATGCGGACGGTCAGCCCACGGGTCTCGGAGCTCACATCCTTGCCAAAGAAATACTGGATTGCTTTGACAAAAGTCTCATCGGTGTGGTAGAAACCTTCCACATTGACCACCTTGCGTTTGGTGGGATTGCCGTCTCTGTCGCGGCCATCCACTTCACGCATGGTGAGGGTGTTCTGGCTGCCGTAGGGCTTACGCACAAAGAGCTTCAGACCGCCATGAACGACATCGACGATTGCGCCGCCCTTACCCTTGGCGATGCCCTTTGTCAGCTTCAGCATATAAGCGTTGGAAGTGTTGTTCGCATTGTTGTTAGCCATAATAAATACCTCTTTCTCCCGTGTCTTACGGGCTATTAAAATATGTATCCAGAATAAACAAGAAAAGGGCGTTGGGAGACAGCCTTTCTGTATTTCCCAAACACCCAATTCCGGTTTTATTCTTTGATGTCTCTTAGTATACGGACTTTTCGGGGCGAAACAAGCCTCTGGATTCCCCCAAAACAAAAAAGCCCGCAGGCTCCCGATTTTTCGAGAGCGCTGCGGGCAAAAGGGCGCAAAGGCGCCGCCAATCAGCTTCTTTGTTCTCCGGCCGTTAGAGCATCTCGCATCTTCGACAATTTTGCGTACGCCTCCACGTGATTGGGAGCCACAGTGCGCATCAACATGCTTGCAGTGTAGCCGTTTACGACGACGCAGTTTGATTTGGGCAGCTCGAATTCATCTCCGTTAAGACCGGCGACGAATTCGCTGCGGATATCGTTATATTTCAGAATAGCCTCAGAAAGGGCATGGACGTCGCCAGTGGGACCAACCATCTTTTCCACTTCTTCCTGGACACGGCGACGATAAGAACGGTATTCTTCGATTTCATCTCGGATGTCATTGCCAATGAGAATGGAAGAAGACGCCGGATTCATTACAAACTCTGCACCGGGCATCCGGGTAAGCAGCTCCTTTGTATACACTCGCACAAAACGGGCGCGGAGACTGGGATAAAACATCCTTGCCTCAACTGAATCGGAGAAAATGTAAAAAACATCTTTCTCCGCTCCATCAATATAGCCTTTTTCCATCTTGGGCATATCCGAATCATTCGGAGACGGGAAATAGAGTACGCTGGCAGCACAGAAGGCACGAGAAAATCCGTCTGCAGCTTCCTCATACCCCCTCTCATCTCCTTGGAGCATTTTCATAGTCATTTCGGCAACAAGGCGATTCAACGCGGCGCCATCCGTATCTTCGGGAGCAGCGAACATCTCCGCTTTCATCGAAATGCCAGACGCGCCCTTATTGATAGAAACGGTTTTGGCTCCATACCGGACGAACATTTCAAACACAGACCCGTTGTAAATCGGATGTTTTTGCACTTCCACCGGAAATGCGCGTCGAGCATAGTGCAACCTCGCTCTTTCGGCAAACTGTTCGTTCGTAAAAGCATACGCTTTACCTTCGTGGATGAAAGGAATGTTGAATCCGCGACAGGAAAGAAAATACCAGTTCGGAAGAGATTTTGCCTGCACAATAAACTGCTGCACATCATCCGCATTTACCGTTCCGGATTGGGTTTGTGCTTCATGGATGGACGCGAGTTGGGCCTCAAGCGACCGGTCGATGGTTTTGTTATCCATAAAAAACGCCTCACATTCTATTGTTTGGCTCGAATAGAGCCAGATTTGTTTCTTCATATTCCAAATGGTATTTGGAATTGATGGACAAATAATCGTACAGCGGCGAACTGGTGTCCACAAGAATTGCGTCGAAATCATACCGGATGAGGATTTCTTCGGGGTTTCCCGTAAGAGTAGAAAGCTCTTTTCCATCCCGGAGGACTTCCTCTGGATACAAGTCAGCTCGGCTGTCAATAAAAACAGGGATACCGTAATATATCAGCATCCCGCCCGTATTATAGTCGTTATACAAACGCTTATAATGACCGGATTTGATTTCGTTTGCCATTGTGTCGCTGACATGCCAAGATGCTTTCTCCCATGTGTCTCTCGTTTCCGGGAAATGAACGCCGCCGTACAGAAGGAGCAGTCCGGAAATGCAAAGAAGGACACCCCACAGTATTCCTTTTTTTACCGGCCGGCCGATGTCGCCGGTATACCTGGCAAGGCTGTCTGTGAGGAAAAACGACATAGCGATTCCAAGATAGGGTGTTCCGCGCACATACAGTAGCGTAAGCCCACCGCTGAGAATAACCGGGACAATCGAGACAAGTGTGAATTTCCGGTTGGAAAAAGCGATGATGACTGCGAACAAAGCGAGGAACACCAAGCCAAACCCAGAATAAATCGTGGCGGGCATCCACTCCTGAATTCCTTCTTTGCATGCACTGTTGTTATATAGGAACGAATAAAGGAATAGCTTGAATCCATACGGATTTATCAGCATCGTTATTCCCGAAAGCCCTGTTGCTGCCGCAAGATGAATTTGCCGCTTTCTCGGTGTCTCATTGAACGTGAACTGACCCGCTTCAACGCGGACAAAAGACACCAGTAGAGTTCCAGCACAAAACGCCAGCATCATGGGTGCCGTACCGCCATGCAGATTCGCCCAGAGCAAAGCAATCAGCGGCAAGAAATAGACCCGCAACACATTCCCCTTTCGTTTCTCCCATGAACGTAAAAGGTAAAGCGTCAGTGCAAACAGAATATACCCCATGGCCTGCGGGCGCGGAGAAACAGTGACTGTACACAGCGCAGGGAATATGGCAAGCAGAGATGAGACCGTAAGGTTACTCCCGAGGTCCGAAATATCTTGGCGCTGAACAAAGAGCAAAACGCCAAATAGGATAGCGTAAAAGCAGAGTTCATACAGAATCGCTCCTGCATGCTGATACGAAAAATACCTGCCAAGCAGTGAGAACAGATAAATCACTACGCTACCGAGCCACGAATGAGCGAATTCTGTGACCGGATACTCCTGCGCCGTCCAAGAGAACGTATCCGCTTCCATGATGGATTGATGCTGAACTATCCATTCTCCAAGTTTTACATGCCAAAAGTAATCCGGTTCGAGTTGAAGTCCGCAGAAAGCAGCTGATAAAGCAAAAAGCAGCACAGCCAAACAGGCGAGTGCCGTCTGGCTTTTCAGCCAACGCCTGTAAATTGCCACCGCTGAATCTGAAAAAAACACTATAAAAATCCTCCAGAAAAAGAAAAGGACGCCGCAAAATAGCAGCGTCCTAAAAATTACTCACGGGCGTTCTTGAGAACGCCGTTCCCACGATTCAGAAAATCGGAAACTTCTTGAGCATCCTTCAGCCCGTTTTTCTGCCGGAGATGATAGCACCTTCGGCACATTCCAAGCGTAATGGCGGGGCGTTCCCCGCACACAGTACAAAGAGTATTGGAATATTTGTTGCCTTGAACTCGGCCACAACGTCGCAGCCCTTTCCCGTATTCAAAGAAGTAGCGGTAACACGCCCGGCACAGGCCCATCCCGCGCACAAGCACAGGAGAGGTTCCGCACAGCCAGCATGTTCCTTCGTTTTCGCCGCTTCCGTATTTCTCACGCAGTTCTGAAAACCGCTGTTTTACTGGAGCAAGGTCCATTTCTTTGAGATGGCCTTCGTACGGAATGGTCATTTCACGCAGTTCTTCCCATTCCTCCTGAGAAAGCCGGCATCCCGGCAACTTGTCGTCGAGTTTATAAAGCATAAATATCGCCTCATTGTTTTTTCATGGAACCCATCAGTTCTTCCAGCTCAGAGCCGGTATTCCTCCGTCTCTTCCCCCTGTTCGCGCTGGCCTTTCCCGGCGGGGTCCTGTGATTAAAATTCTTTGGTTTTGTCCCGTTTTGGGAAGGATTCAGCTCCCCCATTAGTGGGTCCGCTTCGGCAGGTTTCTGATTTTCCCCCTGCGTATCCTTGTCGGTACGCTTGGCCTTTGGCTCCTTCTTGGAGCGAGAAGGATTCAAGTCTCCAAACAGAGGGTCAGCCTCGGTCGTGTCAGGTGCGTCTTTCGGCACATCTGCCCGTTTTTTGCGGCTGTCGTCGGAAGGTGTAACAGGGTTCGACGCCGGTTGAGAAGCGTCTTTTTTCTTTCCGGCCTTTTCGGCATTTTCGACCGCGTGCAGTTTCTCCGGGGGCGTGAGCTGGGCCTCGGAAGGCATTCTCTGCGAGAAGGAATCCTGTTCAAAAATATCTGTTTCAAGCGCTCCTTCGCTCGCTGGTTCCGCTTCTGCATCCTGTGCCACAGCGGTGTTCGCGTCGGTATCCCGTACTACATCCGAGAAATTAGCGCTAAGGTCCTCGGCCCGAAAGAGAGCGGTAGGGTCCTCATCAACTGGCTTGGCCGGTTCCGCCTCCTGTGAGATTTCGAGAGAAATACGAAACAAGTTTTTTTCCGTATCACTCCATGTCTCGTACCCTGCGGGAAGCTGGATTCCGTCCTGAGCAACAGGACTTCCCTGCTTCTTGCCGAATTCCTTTCCCTTAATTATAACAAAAAAACGAGAGTTTGTCCATTTTTTATATGGGCGGTTCAAAGCGGCCAGAGCAAAGGCCAGCAAAGACAAGATAAGGCTGAGGAAGCCAGCTGCGGACAAAAACATAAGAGACAGACACGCAAGCGCGATTTCGATGACGGGAGCCAATGTCGCCCACTGTTCCTGACTAATGCGTAACGGCAATTTTAATGCTGGTAAATCCAGCGAAGGAACGGCATTTTCCTTGGGAGCGAGCATATAGCCGTGCTCCTTTCCGTTCTCTACCCGAAGCAGAAGAATCTCCACGGGCACTGGAGGGACAAAATCCGGAACGTGGATTTCAACATCCTTTTCCTCCCCAGGAACAACGCACATTGCCAGATAGCCGCCAGTTTCCGCCCAGACAACGTCCCTGACGGCCGCCTTTACCAGAGCGCTTTTTCGAATGTACACAGTTCCGT
Source organism: Owariibacterium komagatae (assembly GCF_045865535.1). Taxonomy (GTDB): domain Bacteria; phylum Bacillota; class Clostridia; order Oscillospirales; family Ruminococcaceae; genus Ruthenibacterium; species Ruthenibacterium komagatae. Next base: position 278,059 of record NZ_AP031406.1, on the reverse strand, counting down.
TGACAATAGAGTACAGATATGAGCGATTTGCTGTGTTCCAAATAGTCGCTCCGAGCGCCAGCAGGAGGATAGCTGCTGTCAAAATGTTAAACACCATAGACCATTCCTCCAGTTTATTTATTTCGAAAATCAACTCGGATTGTCTTTGGGGATTCCAGTTTATCTGGTTCAATTTCAAGTTCGTCCTCAAAGTCGTCTGTCATTTTTGCCGACGCGCTTTCCATTTTCTCTTCCGAGGCCGCAAACTGCATAGGGTTAGGCGGAACCACTCCAGACGCAATAAGCATTTGTTCCGTGTATTGTCCATCATCCGTTTTGCGGAACAACATACAGTACAACTCACCCGGTCGAAATTTCCTGAGCGGGGCCCGGATGAACAGGCTGACCTCGCCCTCATTTTCATCGTCATTCAGCAGTGCGTTTACGCTACTTTCTGTATCTGCCCCGGAGCTCATAGCAATAAAACGATACAGAGGATTTCGCTTAGCTCGTTTTTCGACCCAGGTTTGCTCCTCAACATCTACACACTTGGCATACACTGAAATAATTTCGCCCCTTTTCGCTTTGGCATAGACGGAATAGGCCGTGTACCCATACCAAAGAGCGATTGCCAGTCCAAACAGAATCATTTGCGGTGCATTCAGGAACATCATCATGACGATGCTGAGGATGAGGGCTGCCAACGCGCAGAACCCCACCTTCAAATAAAATCGGAGGAGAATACTTTCTTCCATACTCTGGCCCTCCAACTCAAACACTCGGGCTGAACTCGCCCAGAGCAATATCCCGTTCAACACCGTCATCACCCTTCACCCGGGCAATAATCAAGACGGATTCTGCGTCATCGGGGATGTCACCGACCCCACTCACAGAGGCGGTTACTTCCGGGCCAGAGAACGATACATCGTTTTTCTGGGCCGTCTGATACCCAGCCACAAGGACAGCTTCCGCCAGGAGCACCGCAGCGACTGCAATAGCTGCTGCTTTCCCGGGCGACATGGGAGTCTTCGTCGTGGACTCAGGGTCTTCCTTCTGAGCATTCAGCTTTTCTTCTTTTCGCTTCTGCTTTTCGTCCAGCTTTTTTTGCTTTTTCTGGGCTTTACGTTCCTGACGCTCTTTCTTTCTGTTGGCTCTCGAGGTTGCCTCCACCGCATCTTGGGCAGGCGCACCGCTTTTCGGTTCGGGTTCGCCCGGAACAGTGGACTCTTTCAATTCAGGCTCGCTCGGAACAGCAGGCTCATCCGTTTTGTCTAACTCCTCAGCAGTATCTTGCGCCGACGCGACAGGCGCTTCAGATACCGGTTCAGACACAGCCGGCGATGTCTCAGGCTCAGTGGGGCCAGCGGGCTCAGCGACCTCAGTGGGCTCAGCAGGTCCCTCGCTCTCGCTCTCGGTTTGTTGTGCGGGAGTCGTCGCCAAGAGCTTTTCCTTAATTCCCTGAAAAGTTTCTTCTCGCAGGCGGCGCATCGTCCCATCCGGCATCTGGATATACCCGTCCGCAGTTACAGGGACCGATACTGGGGCATCGTTCCATTTGATTTTGACCTTACCGATGATTTCCATAATATTTACTCCTTTCGTTCGGTGCCACTTTTGCGGCACTTGCACATCTTTTGCTGTTCAGTTTCCCACTGCGCCATGCGCTCCTTGAGGTATTGTCGATGTGCCTTTACATGGGTCTTTTTCCATGTAGGATAATAAGCACGGTAATCAATACCAAGCATCTTTGCGTGTTCTCTTTCGAAAATCGACGTCATCGTTTTCCGCCGCTCGTTTTTTGCCTTTCTCCGCTGCCATGCTTCTGCGTCTGCCTGTCGTTTTCTTTGTTTTGCGCAATCCGGGCAGTACATTGTGTTGGGAGAATCTGTTTCGATTTCCCGTCCACAGGCTTTGCATCGTTTTACCAAACCGACTCACTACCTTCCATTCCGATTCGCACTCCCATGAAGAGAGCAAAAAAGATGCCGACAGGACATCCTGCCGGCACAGACAAAAAGAAAAGCCCTCCCCAAGAAAGGGAGGGCCTCGCCTCAGATGAACTCTGCGATTTTGATGCACAGCGCAGCCTGCGTCTGCGGGTTTTCCTTGCCCGCGTAATGGATAGTCACGGCGCCAGGCGTCTGCGAGTTGATGAATGCCACCGTGGCATTGTAATCGTCCGCATTCGCTACAAGGCGCTTCTCCTTCAAAAGAGTTCGCGTCATATTCTGTATAACCCCCACGATATGCTGCGGGTCATGTTTGATTGCCTGGGGCAGTCCGTCCGTGATACCGCCCGTTTCCCACACGATACAGGACATCCGGGGGTGTTCTGCTGGAGCGGGAGCCTGCGGTTCAGTCTCACCTGCCGGAGCCTGGTCCTGCGGGGCATCCTTGTTTTCGCCCGTGTAACCGGGAGCACTGCAAACCATCGTCATGTACTCCTGATAAGCGAACTCAATCGCTTTTGCAAAGCATACGAGGTCGCCCGCGCTGATAGGGACAAAAATGGATTCGCGTTTGGCTCCAGAAACAGGCTGAATGCCGCCGGTCGAGGTCTGCTCGCCTGCACAGGTGAGCATACGCAGGACGTATTCCGATGCCGTACCACAGAGCACAGCAAATTCACGGAACGTACAGCTCGCTCCATCGGCCGACCGGGAAGCAACTGTACCGCCCATAGAGGTAAAGAGCGGGTCCACGTATCTCTGCTGTTTCTCCGCAGCTTCCTTCTTCTTCATTTCGGCAATCTTTCTCAGCCGACCGGTCAGAATGAGGTAGCTCAGATTCACAGCGCCATCTGTGCCCGCCAGCTTAATGGCACCCTCAATGACAAGCTCCTGCTTACACTCGGGTTTGCCGGAATGCTTAACGAAGCTCAGGTGGATGCGCTCATGGCTCAGCCAGTCTTTTTTCATTTTACAGAAGGATTTCGCAGCCTGTACTTCCCAAAGATGTTCTTTCATGTTCTTGCTCCTTTATTCGATATTCGATTTCTTATGTACCCAGATTCACCGCCGCGTTGCTCCCGCAAACCCCAGCAGGCATACCAACCGAATTTGCAGTAGCGTTTCACAGGCGGACACAGAAAGGAAATTGCGTTGCCTGTATTCGTCCTCACCATCCCCGGTCAGGAACCGGAGAACGTCTTGATTATCCACGCCCAGCGTATCGGCCAGCCCTTGCAAAGAAATGCGTAAGCCGTCCATGAGAATGAATCCCCAACCGTTGACCCAGCAAATTTCATACTGGTGCCCGCGATGGTCAAATTTCCGCATACTATCGACTCCCAATGTTTATTTCAAAACAGAAAAAGACCCAATGCGAATCCGTTTTCGGGATACGACATTGGGCCTTTGATGTTTTGATGTTTTTAGTATACGAACTTTTCGGGGCAAGACCAAATATCGGCGGAGCGGAACCGAAATTAGGCCTTATCGGTTAGAAATCGAACAAAGGTATCGCCATCACAGCCCCACAGAATGGTGCTGAGCACAGACAGCGCCCGGCGCTTTTTCACCGAAAAAGAATAAGTAGACATCCCGACCCGCTCTGCGGCAGCCTCGTCAGAAATTCGCTTCGGCTTCAGTTCAATAACCGTGCGAATGATGTCGTAATATTCCTGGCCGTTGACCGGGAAGGTCTTCACCATTTCGATGGCGCCGTTAATCAGCTTAATGTACTCGACAATCAAATATGCCTGCCGGTACTTTTCGTCGTGCTCAGTGATTTTGAGCATTTCCTCCTCAGATTCGCAGGCGAGCAGCCGCATGGCACGGTCATCAGAGTTCTGCGTGTGCCAAAGGATACGATTGTACTCGCGAAGCAGAATGTCGATGTTGTGGTAAATGAGCGACATTTCATCGTCCGATTGAACGATTCCAGTCAGCACATCGTCCACAAGACCGTCGATTTCTTTCCCCGCGCAATCGTATGCAAGCTCCATAGCAGCCTTAGCGTATTGATTGGTCATATACTTGGAAACATCGGCAGTCGTGTCGCCGAGCATAATTCCGAGGATGTTCGCATAGATTTCACCTTCCCCGGGAAAGTCCCGAATCTGCTCCACCAGATGCTCCAGTCTCCAAGTCAGCTTCCGGCTCGCCTCGAAATACCGCTTGCGGTTGTTCAGCATGAGCTTCGGTTCATACCCGGTTACATCAGACAGGGCTTTCTGCACATTGATGAGTCGCTGTGCGTTAGCGTCACCGGAACAGACTCGAGCCATCACTGCGTCGATGTCCTCCGCCTTTTGTGCCCACTTGAGCGCAGGATATACGGCAAAAGCTGTAACGATATCCTGCAAATCGGGATTGCTTGCGACCAGCTCGTTATACCGTCGCATGATGAGGACGGACGATGGATGCTGCGTAAATGAGCGCAAGAACACGAGCTCCGGCACATCCATCTCCATAATATTCTTGATTACATCTTTGAGCCCAACATTCGATACTGCACAACCTGCCATGTGGCTCGCCTCCCCTCAAAAATTATTTAAACAAGCTGTCTGCGACAGCCTGCGTATCTTCCCGGATAATCCGGGAGAGCGTGCCCATTGCCCGGATATCAGGGACAGTATCGCATACAAGCAGCGCTTTCAGCAGCGCCTGCCATTCCCTGCGGAATCGGACGCCCTTCCAATCGCCGTTAAACGCGAGCTGATAATCACACGCAAGACGTGTGCTATCGAAAAAGATTGTCACAGAGTCGTCTTTTTTGACGTACTCTTGAACGATAGTCGTGGCCGCGACCAGCTTGGCCCGGTCTTTCCCGAACCCGGCAAACTTGTGGCTCCACTCTCGAACACCCATTCGACCCTCATGAATTTCTGCGCGGACGGCGCTTCCTTTATATCCGAACGGGCGGCCGTCAACGGCACTCAAGTAAATCAGCTTCATCGAAAAAACTCCTTAAAAAGCAATTTTTGGCAATTTTGTTGACTTTTATGTGATTTTGGTGTTATGATTCAGTTAGTTCCTTGCCTCGGCAGCCGCATCACTTATTATATAAGGTTCATTGTGGTCCATTAAAGTTTTTGCAACGAAAGAAGGCTTCTCTCATGCCATCCTTAAACAGGTATATCTCCGATGAGGATTTTGCTCATCTTCTCGAAGATGCGAAGAAAATTCAGGAAACGAATCCTGAAATCAAACGAATGATTTACGAGCATATGGATTACACGCGCCGAAAATACAACTTCACCCAGAAAGAGTTCTCTCAAATTCTCGGCTGCAGCAATACCACATACAGCCACATTATGCAGGATAACCGGAGGATGAACGCCGACAATCTGTTGACATTTTGCCGGGTGTTCAATTTGGACATTACTACGGTCGTTGAGGAGAGCTATCTTCGGAAAGCCGATGCCGTTCTTCGTGAACTCGCTGTCTATCTCGCAGAGCTTTCAGATGACACTCTGGACTCGATTCAGACTGCCATTGAAGCCTCTAATGAAACGAGCCCACAAATTCGGCGTGGCGTCCGGCTTTTCGAACGTTTGCGCGAATCTGAAACACAGAAGGCCAAGCCACCTATCCGTCTGTTCCGGCGAGATTTTACGACCGAAGAAGAATGATAACGAAATCTTTAATCGAAAAAGCCCTCAGCGGAGAGTCTCCGCGTGAGGGCTTTTTTTACACTCCGAAAATAGACACCATAGCGGAAAAAGCGTCATCGCTCATTTCCGAATCAGCCAGGCTGTCCTGTTCATTTTCGGGTTCGATTTTTTCATCGCCCTGACTCGAGTTTATGATGACACCGGATTCCAGAAGGGTGAGGATTTTGTCGAGACTTCTTTGGATTTTTTCCGTCTCTGTCCGGTTCGAGTTCTCTTTGATAGCGCGTTCGACCTGTTCGGCAATATCCGCTCCAATATTCGGGGCGGGATTTTTTCTGTCCGATTGGCCCGAGAGATACGCCATCACGAGGTCGATTACAGTCGCCGTCTTTTTCTTGCCTTTTTCCATCAGGAAGTCGTAAACGATTTCCTGCCGTTTGTCATCAACATTGAAACACAGGTTGATGCGTTTCTCGGTCATTGCTCACACCCCCCTTAGCGGGCGGCGCGGCGGCGTTCTTTCAGCAGGCGGTTCGCAAACACTTCGTATCCAACCGCATTCGCACGAATGTCCGGAAGGACGATGATTTCCGAGCGGTTGATGGCCTTCTCCAGCGAATCCTGCATCAGTTTCGCACCGCCACCCATCAGAACAGGCAAGCTCAGCTTCAGGTCGATGCCATTATCCTGCAATGCGGCAACGATACGCCGAGCGTAAGTGTCCGCGACTTTCCGTACCATCTTTTCGATATCCGCGTTACCGATGGACTCGTGCCGAAGCGCCGCTTCAATCTGGATACCGTTGATGTTGACGGAGAACTCCTCGCGGATGATGGCGGCGACTTCGTTGTACAGGTGAATCACACCATAGTCAAGGCTCTTGAAAAAGCCCGGGTCGGGACGGCGATTCACAATACGGGCAATATCAAGGGTGTAACCGCCAATGTCGATGATGTAGGTCTGCGGAGCCTTCGTGACCTCGTTGAAGATGTCATTGGGGAAAATCGCCGCAAAGCCCTGCGCCGACACGCACACATCCTTGATGCTGACGTTGAAGCGGATGTTGTTGTAGGTATAGGAGAGGGCGGAACCGTCTCGCATAAAATAGCGTTTGAACTTCTCGCTCAGAATCTTCATATCGCTGGGCGGCAGGCCGATGGACAGGAAGATATCTTCATTGAAGGAGATTTTCTCGCGCTCGGCACTGCGCATGGCGGTCTTGAAATCCACCGAAGCGTTTCCGGCACGGCGAATGGCATCCTTCATTACCAGCTCCCGGGCAATCGCGGCCAGGGTCAGAATGAAATAGTAGTCGTCCACAGTCTTGTCCTGGCGGTGGAATCCCTGAGACTCAGAGAAGGAATAGTAGTTCCCCTCAAAGAACAGAGTGTCGGTGGCGACAATGGGCGGAACATCCAGATGCCGGTTCAGCCCGGCACTGAAAGGCTCAGCGTGGGCGGTCTTGATTAAACGGTTGCCAGTATCCACAGCTACTACGGTCATTTTTTAATTCTCCTCTTTTCTTTTTTCGACCCGAACCGGGCCCGATGTTGGTATTTATGTGAGCTGGGTATCGCCACCCCACAGACCGTCATCGTCTACCAGGGAGCGAATCCAGGACTCGCAGTTGATTTGCGTTGCCTTGCGGGCGACCATTTGGCGCCCATCACACAGGTTGACTTCACAGTGCTCGGAAACTCGAACAGCAACCCGCGCAAACTCAGCGTTTTTAGCGCTACGCCGCTCGCCGTTGCCGAAAACAGACACGCTGTTTACCAGCAGTTCCCGAAGGGTCTCATCCATATGAATGACGGCCGTTTTACATCCCATTGCCGCGATATCATTCATCATAAGAATTGCCCCTTCAAGCACAATGTCCTGGAAAGATTTTCCGTCCGTGACGACGACCTTGGGAGCGCATCCGTGGGAATCGTGGGCACGGTTCAGCATATACAGGTATCCAGCCCGGCCGCTTTTCCCTTCAGCTACGGCAAAGTAGCCAACTACATCGGCCCTAACAGAAGGAACCGTGTCGTCTGCATTGAGCCCTTCGAGAATTTCGTCGGTCTGCTTAGCGGCTTCCTGCACATCCTGCCCAGGGGCTTCGTTCGCATTCATGTCCGGTTCGATTTGCAGCTCCAGCTCATCCTCGGGCCCGGGTTCCGGCACAACCTTAGTGGACTCTCCTGCCATCTCAACAGGCTCCTTGAGGTCCACATCGTTCGTATCCGGAAGTTCCTCTTCCAGCTCAGCCTCCTGCTCTGCGGAAAAATCATCCTCGGCAAGAACGATTTCGTCCCACTCAGAATCGCGTTCGGTTTCTTCCTCCGATGTTTCAGAGGTTTCTTCTGTACGTTCCTCAGCCGCAGCCGGAACGTCTTCGGGTACGGGTCCCGATTCCATTGCAACATCGGTGCTTTCCATATCTGCATCATCCATAAGGATGTCCGGCTCGTTCGTAACCGCAGATTCATCTGCTGCCGGTTCTGTCCGTTCGTCAATGACGTCAGGAGCGTCAGAATCGTTCGAAGCCTGGTCATACTCGTGGAGCTCGCCTGCCCTGACAAGCGCCAGTTTCCGTTCGATTTCTGCCAGCTCATCATCCACTGCCGTATCAGCCACACCGGGCATCGCATCATCTTTTTTTGCGAAGAGCTTATTCAGGACACTGCGCTTCCGCTCATCCTCTTTCTTCTGCTGCTCAGTGATGCTCTGTGCCACGCTCTCTTTCGCCCGGCCGATGTTTGCAAACAGTTCGTTCATCTCGATGTTGGACGGACCGTAGCCCAAATCCTTCGGGACGCCAAGCCCCCGCGTTGGCTTTCGCCTTTCACTCATAGCATTCCCTCCCTCAATAATATCAATTTGTTTCCCTAATTATACCACAAATATGTATTATTAGCAAATTACCACGGCAGAAAAAAAGACGGCTCGCCTGCCGTCCAAAAATTATTCATCTGCCAAACAAAATACCCTACTATCAGGATATAATTGGATTATAGCATATCTTAGGTTCAAAGTCAAATGCAGGCCGCCATGAAATCTGTTTTAAACACAAAAAGCGCCCCGCAAAAAGCGGGGCGCGGAACTGGGTATCACTCGTTCTTCGACTCAGAAGTTCCCCAATCGAGGCCAGGGTCTTTCGCCCAATCGTAGGGCTTTTCCCGGCGGGGTGCGTTCTCCTGCATAACGCGGATGCGCTGGAGGTTGGGGCAGAAATTCAGTTCGAGTTCAAAAGTTTGCTGAAACATTAGTCTTTTCTCCTTCTTTTTTATGCTTTTTGTTAGGCGCAGTTAGCATTCAGGCGAGTTTCCTCGAACAGCTCACTGCACAGGATTCCATCGTTGGATAGTCGCTTTGCCAGATGTAGCGAAGCGGCTTCCTCGTCTGTAAGGTTGAGCAGCTCTTCCGCCGCACCGGTCAGATAAAACCAGCGGAAATCCGGGCGATAAATTTCCCGAACGAACACACGCAAAGTTACGGCGCTCTCATTGAGCCTGGCATTCAGCCAGTTGCTGCTTACAACCCATGCGCCGGCCATCCCCTCGCATGAATGGTCTTCCAAAACCCAGTTCCCCACGAATTCGTCCGGGATGTCGAGTTCGAAAACAATGACCCGTTTGTCCAATGAGCCACGCATAGCAGCAGTAACAAGGCCAGATTCAAAAGCTCGGGAGACTCCTTCCCCCTCTATACGGTCCACTGCATGCGCCCAAAAATATGTACTGCCATTGTCTGAACAATTCCAGACTGTTTCCTCATTGCAGCCGAAACCGTCAACGAGAATTTTCTCAGCGGCTTCCGCCGAAGTTCCGTGATAGAATTTCATGGTTTAGTCTCCTTCCCGCCGGGCGTCTCGTTCAACCGCCCGCATCATTTTCTCTCTTTTCTTTGACCGGATGACCCGCGTTGTCGGATTGACACCGAGCCATGACCCGCGCTGTTTCTGAGCAAGCGCTTTCTTCGCTTTTTTCTGCATTTTTTCGATGGGCACATATTTTTTCATAAAAAAATGCGGCGTCTACACAGCTTTTACAAGCCGGCAGGCGCCGCTCTCTCCTTTCTGGGCATGAGCCCATTTATTTTGATTTTTCTGCTGACACAAGTTTATGCCACGCTCAGTCTCGCAAGATTCGCTTCGTTCCCAAACACAGGCTCCACAATGGAGGCATCGAGGGTAATCCCTGCCTGTTCCAGGAGTTTCTGAGCCGCACATTCAACAGAGACAGCTTTCCGATATGGACGGTCTGCCGTAAGTGCGTCATACACGTCCGACACAGCGCATAACCGGGCAATCAACGGGATGTCTTCACCGGAGGCCCCATTGGGGTATCCTGAACCATCCATGCGCTCATGATGAAACATAGCGGTATGGATGCAGGCTTCAAGTGCTTCATCGTACTGAGACGATTCTGATACATCCCGAACTTTCTTGTGAAGAAACCCTGCGCTGAGTGTGGTATGCGCTCGCATCTGAGCCCATTCATCCTCGGTCAGCGCAACATTCTTTTCAAGCAGTTCCCGGGGAACAAAGATTTTGCCGATATCGTGAAATGCGCCAGCAAGCCACAAAACATCTGGCTGCCATGCTTTAAATCGCAAATCACCGTTCCCAACGAGAATTTCCTGCATTCTCAACATATACTCTGCGACGCGGACGGAATGGTCTGCATACGAGGGCATAGAATTGTATAAATACTTTTTAACTATTTGCTGCGTATTTCGCATCTTCAACCAGACTCCCTTGCATCTATCTGCAAAAAATGCAAATCCGGGTCACTTTCGTTACCACGTGATTTGCATTCGACTTTTGTACACTCTTTAGTATACGGACTTTTCGGGGCGTTTCCAGCCTTCGGCCGGCATCAATGCTTAACGGGGTCGAGGCAGAGTAATTCATCACTAAATGTATCGTAGAACATGAAACTCTGTGTTCTCGCGCAAAACGAATAAAACATTCCGGAACAATTCTCAGGCACCGGCTGGACACATCTGGAAAATGTTATTGCATCCTCAACGGCCACCATGATACCCTCTTTGGGGTCAGAGAGCCTCAACGCCTGAATAGACAATTCATGGAGCGGGTCCCACAGACCCAATCGTACACCAGGTTGCCTTATCCGCAGAGAAGGCCGCAATGGAGCAACCTGCACAGGGTATGTTGCTATTTCTGCCCGCAGTGCCAATGCAGTTTCGACACCATGCTGCATATCGCAGGATGCGAAAATTCTTCCTGACGGTAATTCGGCACGAAGTAGAATTTCCTCTCCCTGGATTTCCAGCGCTGAGATTTCCGCGTCGCCGAACAGAAGCCGGAATGGAATCTCCTCCATCCCAAAAGGAATACAATACCCATTACTTTCCCAAGGGTCCTCCGAAGATAATCCGCGTATGCTATGGTATTGAAACTCTGGCTTTTGCCAAATTCGATACAGATGTTCCAACATCCTGAATCGGTCATATTGACAATTTTCCAAAAGTACCATAAATATGGCGCAGGAGACCCGCGACTTTTATCACGGGAAGAATGCGCCTTCAGCTCCTTTCTCTGGCAATTTGCAAAAAAGAAAGTCCGCTTGGATAAGCCGAGCGGACTTTCTCATGTCGGTTTGTTGGCGCGGGTTTCACACCCACGCGGTTCTTCGCTTTGGCAAGCGCTTACCTCCGCGACGAACTTTTCGCCTCAGAAAGCCCAAGCCTTCCTCGACGGCATCTTCCTCTGCCACAACGCCCCGGCATGGCAGCTGGTCCCTACTGGCTACTACGCGCTCTCTCATACTAACTGCGGCGATGAACCCGCAGCGGCACGACTTTGTCACGCATCCTGCTTCGAAAAGCTCCGGCCATCACCCCGACGCTTTGTCCGCTCTCAGCGAGCTCAGGGGCCTATATTGTATACGGGGATACGCCCCGGTATACCAAGAATTCAGCAGGTCTCAGTCTCTGCCCCGCTTTTGAGGTCGATGACCTTATTGAGACCGTTCTCCATCACGCAGTAGACTTTGGCTTCCGTGGTATTCAGGTATGCCTCGGAAACCCCGTGGGCCTTACTGACCCGCTTTTCCAGGTCGCTCAGCAACACAGTGGCGCCGGGCATCTCGATGTGAATTGCGGTTTTCTGTTTGGTTCTGGTAGCCATGACAACCTCTCCTTTACTCTTTTGCTTTGTCCGCACAGTCGTCCAGCAGGTCGTGAGCCATTGCCCAATCGAGCCGGAGCTTGCCACTGGGTACACGCACTGCCAGCCCACTAACGTGGGCAGAAATCTGCAACGCATTCAGGACAATTTGCTTCTGGATATCATCCAGCTCAATCGCCAGAGGCTCTACGTTGTCGGCATCTACTTCGAGAATTAAGCCGACGCTGCGAAAGATGTCGTTATTACGCTCATCCGGATTGTAGCTGGAACCCGCCAAGGGACATTTATCCGCTACCGGACAATTCTCGCAATCTTCGCCGCTGTATTCATCTTCTTCATCATCGAAAGCGGCAAACGGACACTCGTCTGCCGCCGGGCAGTTCTCACAGTCCATCTCATCACACTCATCAGAGTCGTCTTCACATGCCGCCGCAACGCTCATCATATCCTCGCGCAGCAGTTTCAGCAGAATACCCAGACGGCCGGCGTCAAAATCGGCATCACCAGATTCCAGCAGAACTTTGCGCACAGCCTCATTGCACAGCACTTTGGTCGTCACGATATGCTGGAGCAGGATATCTTTGACCTCGTCCCAGTCGGGGCGCAGCTCGACAGTCCGGCCCAGCTCAATGGCGTCATAGGGCATAAGGTCCTCGAACTCGTGGGCGCGCTCAGGACACTTCTGAGCCTGATAAGCGGCCTCAACATTTTTATAGATAATGCCTTCGAAGGGAACCGGAGTGATGGCGTCGTTACGCAGAATAGCGTATTTACCTTCGAGGCGGATTTTATTTTTCATGTTTTGTCCTCCGTTTGGATTTAGTATGTTTTGAGAATACATTATTTGCTTATATTCTACGAACTTTTCGGGGATAATGTTAGTGACACTACTACTTTAACCATCCAGGTTTGGAAAAGGCTGCGGCGCTTCGTCAGCAGCAGCCGAAAACATAAGCTGCGAAATAAAATTCAACTTGAGTTTCCCCAACACCTAAAAAGCCCCGTCTGGCAAAAAGCCAGACAGGGCGCGAATACTTAGTTCTGCCCAGCGGGGCGCATATCAATGATTTCTACTTGAGGGAAAGACCCGTAGACACTCTCGTTCATTCCCAGACACCCAATGACATCCACCCGAGCAGGCTCACCAATCTCCCGGTATCTCTCAGACAAGCCAAAACCAACCAGAGAGTAACCTTTTGCGTTGAGCTTCACATGCTCCCCATTCTTACCCATATACTTCATGTGCATTCCGTAACGGGGAATCAGAGAAACATTCTTCAGCAGGAATACCGGCTTGGGATTGTGTGCTCCAAAAGGAGCGTATGCTTTCATGTTGCAAATCGTTTTGATGACTTCTTCAGGTGTAATCTCCACATCATAGACCAGTTTGTCCTGAGCAGAGAATTCCATTTGACCGATTTCTTCGTGCAGCCGCTTGCGGAATGCATCAAGATTGTCCGCGAGAATCGTAATGCCCACTGCGCCTTCATGGCCGCCAAAGGTTACGAGCAGGTCAGCCGCCTTAGACACCAATTCTTGCAAATGAACAGTACCGCCGTTCCGGCCGGACCCATGGATTTCGGGTCCATCTCCTGCAAACACGAATGCAGGCATATGATAGCTTTCTGCGATTCGACCAGCGATGATTCCGGCAATACCGCCCGGAACATCGGGAGAATACACCACAATCGGCGCCTCGGGATATTCGCCGACTTGTTCCGCAATAGACTGATAGGTTGAGTTTACCAGAGCCTTTCGCTCTTCGTTGATTTTTACCAACCGCTCAGCCAGTGCCGTCATATCCTTCTTATCCTGTGCGAGACATCCGCTCGAAAGCCGAGCCCCATCATCATGCAGCCGACCGGCCGCATTCAGTACAGGAACGAGTTTGAATGCGAGGCTGTCCTCGTCCACCACCGTGAACCCGCAGACATCCATCAGGGATTTCAGGCCGCTGGTCACAAAGCGCTCGTTCATTGCATTCAAACCGTCACGAACGATAACCCGGTTCGCTCCGGTGAGCGGCATCACATCACCTACGGTTGCGATGGCCGCGATAGCCGCCAGCTTCCGCAGCAGCTCGATTTCGGATTCCGGAATCAGCGCCTGAGCCAGCTTATATGCCAGCCCACCACCGCAGAAGTCCTCAAATCCGTTCTGCTCCGGATGTACATGCGGATTCACAATGTAGTCCGCACAAGGCAGTGTTTCGGAAGGCAAGTGATGGTCCAAAACGATGACCGTCATATTCTTTCCTTTCGCCCGTTGGATTGCCTCATGTGCAGAAATTCCGTTATCAACCGTGATAAGCAGGCCATCGTCGGTCATAGCGTTTACCGCGTCCACAGACAGGCCATACCCTTCACTCATGCGCTTCGGCAACCGGGTCACAGGATGCACACCAAAGTAGTCGAACATCAAATATAGGATTGCTACCGAGCACACACCGTCTGCGTCATAATCGCCAAACACATTGATGATTTCTTTATTGTCGATGGCCTCCTTTATTCGGATGGCTGCCTCAACCATATTCTCGATATCTTCGGGACAAGAGTCCGCAGGAGTTTTCAGCTCCTGAGCAGACATCCCAGAGCGGGCAGTTATTGCATCTTCCAAAGTCTTCGCATTCCCGCGTTTCACCCATTTGATTTCCATGCTCTTCTCCTTATATAAGTACGGCCCCGATAAACGGGGGCCGCGTATTGGTTAATCGGACAAAAAGTCTTTCACAGCAGCAAGGCACTTACCTGCATCCGCCGGCAGAGCCAGACCATTCGCCTCACAGGCGTCCTTCAGGATATCCTCAGTGATTTCGCCGTTCTCTGCGGAAAACTCCAGCTCATAGAGCATATCGGCGTTTTGGGAGCACCAAGCATCCCAATCATCAACAGACGCATCCGGCTCCTCGCCCTCAGTCAAATTGCCGTGCGCGTCCTCTTCCGAGGTAAGCGCCGGAGTCGCGTAAGGGTCATGGTGCTCTTCGTAGTGTGCATACACACAGCAGTCCTTGCATTTTTCTTTTCCCCCGACACACAGAGGATACGGATTGTCCTCTTCGGGAACAAAACATTCCGGAGTGGATGCATCGCTCGGATTGGGCGAAAAAACATCCGGCTTTTCTTCAGGGACGGCTGCAGGAAGCGCATCCGCCCACAACAGCACGAACTGAGCAAAGCTCAGGTCATCCGGTGCCATAGCGTTGTAGATTTCACGCAGTTTTTCGGCGGAAACCGCGACTTGCTCGCCACGCTCATAGCTTTTCATGCAGTTCGCGTTAAGCCGGACGCCCATTTCATACTGAGTGAGGCCCTGTGCCTTACGCCAGGTCTTGATGAACTCTGCCAGGCTGGAGTATTTGCAGGGAGCGCACTTGGGAACCAAGGCTGCCGGAGCCGGCTCAGCGGAAATCTCCTCGCTACTCTTATCCGCATCCTCGGGACCGGGCGCAGGAGTATTTGCGTTTTCGGGTCCTTCCGGAAGGACATCCTTAAATTCTTCGCCGCTCTCAGCCACTTCTTCGACCATTTTGCTTTCCATATCTTCCATTTCAGCTTCCTCCTCATCGTCGTCAGGGAATGTGTCTTTCCAAGCATCCAGCAGCTGTTCCACCACTTCCGTGGCAGTTACGCCCTTGGCGGCCAGTCGGTCGGCCATCTCGTTGAAGACAACACCGGTATGTCCTTTAACTTTCACGAATTCGATATCAATTTTTTTGCGCATCTCGGCGATAAAGTCGGCGTATGCTTTCGTATCGGGTTTGTTTCGGGACCATTCACGGTTGCCCCAACGCCCAATGCCTTCGTAGTCATGATAGATACGAACAAGGTCGGCGCCATACTCGACCGCTTTCATCACTGCACGTTCTGCACTCTCGATTTCTCCGCCAATGTTACGAATGTCACGTGCTTTTGTGCAGGGGCCGTAGCCTTTTACAAGGCCAAAGCCATTACGCAGAAGGAGGTATCCCCAACCTGCTCGGCCATCAACATAGCTGCCGTCAACATACGCCTCGACCACACAATGATGCTTCTTTGCATTTTTCTTTTGCGCAGGATTCAGAAAAGCGCGGGCTTCTTCCAACGAGAAAAAGCTCTTATAAACTGCGCCAGAATATCCGTAGACATTATCGTTGCACTCATCCCAAGTATCATAGATACCCGGTTTGCGGCCAATCCGCACTGCATAATATTTTTTCTTTGCGTTCTCCATAATTTTGACCGCCTTTCATATTACCTCAATTATACCATATTTTACAACAAAAAGCAAATTTGCACATAAATAGAGGGCTTCTCCAAATGCATAAAAAGCCGGCAACGATTGTTGCCGGCCCAGGTTGCCAAATAGAACTCGGTTAGACCATGGCATTTTTAAATTTCCGCATTGCTGACGGAGCAAAACGCCCAGACTCCCCATACCCACTCAAGGTCTTTCCGCATTTCAAAACACGGAGAAAAACCACATATGGATTTACAAAGTACACGCGCTTAAAACTCAATACAGTAGTGATATGCACTCGCGACTCATAGCAGAAAAGATAGGCAAAAAGGTCCTGTTCCTCAATCCAAATCGCCAGTATATTGAACTTTTTTCCGTTGTCGCCAGCGTCATCCATCGCATCCAGAATCGCTTGACCAAGCGTTTCACTGTGTTCTGCGGCGCGAATGACATCTGCCATCACAATTTCGGCATAGCTCGTGCCAAGGCGTTCTTTTGCTCGACGCATCAGGTGGACATCGGCCGTAAAAGCCACAGGCACGGCGTCTTCGCTCATTGCGCCAAAAAGCGTAAGCATCCCGGCATCGGCGTTTGCCTTTGCCTCTGCACAGAGTTTTTTAAGAACGTATGGAGAAAAAACCGTTTCGTCGTTACGATACATTGAATACTTTTGATACATACTTGTACCCTCCTGCCCATAAAGCGGGCTAATTTATTATTCAGGTTTGCAGCTCCTTAATTTCGTCTCCGAAAGTCAAGCTGCCGTCGGCGTTGAGCCGAACCCGAAAATCTGATTTACGGACCTTAATGGGAAGCCGTCGTTTGCCTCGAACCATCTTGAGACGATAGTCGTCCGGGCCTTTGTGGAAAAAATAAATTTTCCGGCCGGCGACATCGTAAAGAACAATTTCTGCTCCCACGGCCACATTGAACTGGTCCAAAAACTTTTTCGTGATTATCTGCATTTCTTCCTCCCAAGATTGTCTATGTAAACGGAAAAACAGAATGCAAGCCGCACATCACTCAGCGCACGACTTGCATTCTGTTCCGATAACGATATTTTATTGAGCCCCAATCAGCTCCACTTGAGTTTCCGCGCATACGGAATCGCGGCCCGGACTTTTTTGCAATCCAGATAAGCTCCCGTACCCGGTTTCGGATTCTTGTGCCGTTTCAGACACTGCTCCATCTTCTGAAGAGTGTTGAACCCGTATCCGGCTGCCGCCAGAATCTCCTCAGCGCCCTCAGCCTTTATCGCCTTGAGCGTGTCGGTTTCGATGTTGCGGCCACCCGGGAAAGGCTGGCGTGCAGCGATTCGGCAGAGAGGCAGATAGCCTTCAACGAATCCCCGAACGTTCCAGACTTCATATCCGAGAGGCACAAAATCCACGACGGTGAACTGATATTCACCCCAAATCAGCTTTTCCATAACTCATTCCTCCTGCGGCCAAGTGGCATCCCAAGAACCTTTGCATTCCTTAAAGCGAGCCACCAACTCATCGACGGTCAAACCATCGGCTTCTTCGTCGGTCTCGGTGAATGCGGTGTCAGGATACAGCTCGAACCAAGGACCATCATCCTCGTTCACATTTTCGAAACGACGTTCGGGTAGGCCGACCTGGCTGGGGATAAAGTTATCGTTACAATCCAGGCAATCCCGGATGGTATCTTTTTGCTCCTGAGAGATTTCTCCCTCCAGAACGACCCGGGTCCATATTTTATAGTTGCTACCGTCCCGGTAAAGATATTCCATGATGGTATTTTTCATCGTCAACCCTCCTGGGTTTATTTCTTTTTCCAAAGGGTTTTTCCCTTATAGGAAATTCTCAGAATCGAACTGAACGGCATATCGCTGTGCTCATTGCCTACGGCCTGGGCTACCCAGCGCCGCTCAGACTCCGGCGAAATACGCCAGAGCGAAAGCATGCTTACAGAAGCGCCGGAATCGTAGCTTGAAAAAGCCCTGCCTTCGATTTTGGTATTCGACACAGAGCCATCTGCACACAGAAACTCAACGCTGACATTCTTCGCATTCATTTTGCGAATAGCATCCATCACATCCTTGCGGATATGTTCCACGCAGTTCTCGTCCATCTCGTAGCTTTTAATACGCGAATTGACCGCGATTTCATAGGACTTCTTCCACAACATGTCATCGCGATTGGTGCGTTCCGAATACCGAACCGGAGCGGCCAGCCATTCGGCAGCAGCCTTCTCTTCCCAGCCCGGCGCCTCGCAAAAGCAATCGAGCAAGATGTCAGCCGGCATCTCGGAACACAGCTCATCGAACTGCGCTTCTTTCCGACGCCCGCCATCAATATAGCGGTACTGGGCCTCGCGCTCCACACTATTCGCGTAGCTGAGAGACAGCGGCGGAATCGGGTCCGCTTCAACCATTTTTTCTGCGGTTTCCAGGATTTTCCGAGCGGCCTCACGGGTCAGCGTCGTAAAATCGGTTTCAACTTCTTCGGGCACACCATCCAAAATGTTTCGGAAGTGATAGTTCGGCAGGATAATTCGGCCGGTCTTCCGATTGACAAATGCCGCCAAATCTGCCTTTTCCTCAAACGAGAATCCGTACTTCTGTACATCATCGCGGTTCTTGGAGGCATCGACATAGTAGACGACAGCGACATCCTCGGTCAGCGTGAACAAGGTTGCCCAGATGACCCAATTTTTTGTGGCAAAGCGAATTTTCGCAGACGCTCCATCTGCGAGCAAAAAATCGTTTTTCAAAGTTTCAAAATCCATAAAACACCTGTACCTTTCCTCATGTTTTTTCGAAATTATGTATGTAAACAAAGAAAAAAACGCGGATACCGCATCACTTCCGTGACACAGTATCCGCGTTCTATTCTTTGATAAATGTATTATATGCTACTTTTCGGGGCAAGCGTTAGCCTTGGTTTCAATCGCTTGTTTTTATCGCTTGCCAAAAACAAGCGATGTGCAAAAAGAATCGAGCCAGAGCGTCCCCGAGCATAATCCGCAGCTCATTCTATAAGAT
Organism: Owariibacterium komagatae; assembly: GCF_045865535.1. GTDB lineage: Bacteria > Bacillota > Clostridia > Oscillospirales > Ruminococcaceae > Ruthenibacterium > Ruthenibacterium komagatae. The sequence continues at coordinate 259,162 of NZ_AP031406.1, read as the reverse complement.
TTAATTACCTTGGAGGAGCTTTTTCAGCTCCTCCTCACTCACTTCATATTCGCAAGCAAAGCCATCGTATGGGCTCCATTCGATAACATAAACATCTGAATTCGGGTATTCCAACTTCAGCGTGATTGTTGCCAAAATTGGATTTCTGCTTCATCGAGCCAACTTACCATCACCGCAGTAATAGCAGAGGCCGTGCTCTCCACAGACGTTAGGTTCCGACCACCCTGGCCGTACCGCATATCCGTGGTTATGAAGCAGCTGGCGTAGCCAGCAAACCCATTCCTTTCTTTAAAATATTGTTTGCGGCATTGATGTCCCTGTCATGCGTGCAGCCGCACGCAGGGCAGGTCCAACACCTTACGCTGAGGTTTTTTACCTCTTTGTTTTGATAGCCACAATTTCCACAGGTCTGGCTGCTGGGAAAGAAAGTCGGTATCTTCACCACAACTCTGCCGGCCCATGCGGATTTGTACTCCAGCTGCCGGAAGAATTCGCTCCAAGCAGCATCTGAAATACTTTTCGCCAAATAGTGGTTACGAAGCATCCCCTTCACATTGAGGTCTTCCACGCAGATGATTTGGTTCTCATTCACCAGTTTGGTAGACAACTTGTGAAGCATATCGCTGCGGCAGTTCGCCACAGCTTCATGGCGGCGAACGACCTTGATGCGTTGCTTTTCCCTGTTTGCAGAACCTTTCTGCTTACGGGACAGCCTGCGTTGCTCGCGCCGGAGTTTGGCTTCCACCTTCCGCAGATACTTGGGATTCGGATATTCGCATCCGTTGCTGTCAACCGCAAAGGACTTGAGGCCAACATCCAAACCAATTACCGTGTCGATGACGGGTCTGGGTTCGACCTCAATTTTGCAGAGGATGGATACGAAATACTTTCCACTCGCCGAACGGCGAATCGTAGCATTGCAAATCTCGCCTTCGATATCACGGCTCTTGCGGTATGGCACCCAGCCCAGGCAGGGCAGCTTGATAGCCTTGTCGGAAACATGGATGCTTTTTGCATTGGTCGTCGTATAGCTCTGGTTATGATTATGCTTGCTTTTGAATTGCGGGAAACCACGACCGTTTTTGAAAAAACCTTTGTAGGCATCGTCCAAACAGCGGCAGGCGTACTTGAGTGCCTGGCTATCCACTTCGGCAAGCCATTGCAGGTACTCCTTCATTCGAGGGAGCAGATTCTGCATTTTGATATAGCTGAAACTCTCCTGCCGGCGTTTGTATGCCTTGATTCTGCGCTCCAGCATGTGGTTGTACACATACCGGCAGCAGCCAAGCGTTCTGTTGATTTGTTTTGCCTGTTCTTTGGTTGGATACAGACGAAACTTAAACGCTTTGTATGCGGTCATTTTGCTCACCTCCTGAAAATTAGTTTCCTGTAATTGATACTACACATTTTTCGGGTTCATTAAAGTCCCAAACCACGCTGAAGTTGGAAAAGCCCACTTATCCTCCCCATCTTTGGCATCAGCCAATCATTCTGCGAAGGTCTTCCTCGGAAATCACCGTGATTCCCAGCGAAATGGCTTTCTCCAACTTGCTGCCAGCGGCTTCACCGGCCAACAGATAGTTCGTCTTTTTGCTTACGCTGCTGGAGACCTTACCACCATTTTTCTCGATGAAAGACTTTGCCTCATCCCGGGACATCCCCGGAAGTGTGCCAGTGATAACAAAAGTTTTTCCGGTCAGTTTCGCATCTTGCACCTGAATCGTTTCGTGGTCCATGCGCAAACCAGCACTGCCCAGCCGCCGAATCTCCTGGCGCATTCCCTCATCATTCAGCATATTCGCGATATCCTGTGCAATGCCAGGGCCAATGCCATCTAATTGGGAAATTTCTTCATAGGCCCGGCGGGCACGGAACAGCTCCTCAAGACTTCCATAGGCTTCCAGAAGGATACGAGCCACATGGCCGCCAACATTTTCCCAGCCAAGTCCTTTTAGGAGGCGCTCAGCCGGCTTGCCTTTGGATTTTTCCAAAGCAGCCATCAGAGTATTCGCGATTTTCTCGCTGTCACCGCAGGCACATACCAATTCCCACCGGGACAGATAATACAGGTCGGCCGGTGTACGCACCGCCGTCCGGGTCGTGTCGATTCGGACAACGCTTTCAATGGGGATTTCACGAACATTGCCGTTCCCTTCCTTCACACAGAGCAGGCCCGTTTTCTGCATATCCCGAATATCAGTTTCAGAGACCTTGACGCCACTGAGATAATCAACCTTGCCATCAAAATCACTGCACAACAGATAAACGGTCGTATCCAGATATCGCTCGAAAATCCGTGCGGCATTCGCTCGCTGCTTGGCGGTATATTCGCCCTGGAACCAGCCGGGGTGGAAATCGTCCATCAGGACTTCCCTGTATTCCCCTTCTTCAGTTTCAGCGCACAGAGCCTCAATGATAGACGGCCCAAGGCCTTTGATGTCCATGCATTCGCGGGATGCAAAATGGATGATACGGTTCACAACCTTGGCGGGACACTCTGCATTGGAGCAATACAGGTCTACGCTTTCCCCGTCTTTCTGCATCCGGCGTTCCACCGGGGCACCGCAGACAGGACAGAATTTAATACGGAACGGGACCGTTTTAGCCGGACGTTTCTCCTTTTCAACCATAGTGATTTTCGGGATGATATCGCCGCTCTTGTGAACGACAATCGTGTCGCCGATACGTACGTCCAAAGAGTCGATAAATGCCTGATTGTGAAGTGTTGCTCGAACGACCGTTGTGCCTGCAAGGCGCACCGGGTCAAACTCGGCCACCGGCGTGATACGGCCAGTTCGGCCAGTCTGCAAAGCGATATTCCGCAGGACTGTCGATTTTTCTTCGGCAGGATATTTGAACGCAATAGCCCATTTGGGACTCTTAGTGCGTTCTCCCAGCTCGCGACGCTGACGCAAGCTATCCACCTTCACAACAGCACCGTCAATGGGATAGCCCAAATCGGCTCGACCGTTTCCAATGTACTCGATTCCGGCCAACACCTCACGTTCCTCGTGAGCCCAGAAAGCATTTGCTGTTACGAAGCCACGCTGTTTCAAATAGTCCATCTGAAACCAGTGAGAACCATTCATGTCCATGGTATGACCGGCATCAGCATCTGAATCCTGTACATTGAAAATGATAACCTGCAAATTGCGTTTGGCAGCAAGCATAGGGTCAGATTGGCGCAGAGTGCCGGCCGCGCAGTTGCGGGGATTGGCGAACAACTTCTTTCCGGCAGCCAGCTGCTCCTCATTAGTGCGCTCAAAATCGGCCTCGGACATGAAGCACTCGCCACGCAGTTCCAGATGGTGAACATCCGTTTCGATTCGTTTCGGCACACTGTTTAAAGCAAGGACATTTTCGGTCACATCTTCGCCCATATGCCCATCGCCGCGCGTACTCGCCTGAATGAGTACGCCATCCTCATATACGAGGGACAAGCTCAAACCGTCGATTTTCCGCTCCACAGAGAACGCAGCATCCGGGAAACTTGCCCAGACGTCATTTAGGAAGTCTTTTACCTCCTTATCCGAGAAAACATCCAGCAGAGACAGCATGGGGACCTTGTGTTCGACCGGGATACCAAGTACCCGTTTACCGCCCACAACCTGTGTGGGGCTGTCAGGAGCGACCGCTTCCGGATTTTCAGCTTCCAGACGGCGCAGTTCGTGCATCAGAGCATCATACTCCTCATCGGTAACGAGCGGAGCGTCTTCGTTGTAGTACGCATCGGCATATTCTTTGATTTTCTTACGCAGTTCATGGATATTCATAGCTGTTTCCTCCGTTATTTTTTGATATAGTTCTGGACCATCGTGCTTGCACAGATGGTTTTCACTTCTTCCCAACGATTCGCGAAACTGTCGGGGTATTCGACCGCCGGAGTTTCTTCCAGCTGCTCGATGATTCCCAAAAGTTCCGGCAGTTCAATCGGCCGATGAGTCGCGGGGAAATCGGGAAAATTCAGATTACGCGCCGTTAAATCCATACTGGGCGTCATTTTGATTTCAAGTTTACAGAGGCCGTTATCGAAAATGATGGCATGGTCTTCGTTCATATACAGATATCGAAGCAGGATTTGGATTTCATCAAAACCCCGGGTCAAAATATCCCTGGTGCGAAACGAACTGTAAACCGTGCGGTCGTACTGAGCCGTACAAGGCTTTACTTTTTCCATAGCGTATGTCCTTTCATTTTTCTGGCGCTCTCTCCCCCCGCCTGAAGGCTGAGGAGGAATGCACCAAAGTTTTTGCTCATTCGATATCTGCAATCGACTCCAGGTAGCAGTTATAGTAGGTGTAACGCCTTCCGTTGTAATCAAAGACTACATACCCGCCGTCGTTTCCCTCAATATCAATAACGCCTGTATAGGTGCGGATGACTTCCCCATCCGCATTGAGAATATTGATGGTTCGTTCAAGCCCATTGTTGATATTACTCTGCTGGTCGATAACTGCTCTGCGACCCTCAGCCGTTTCAGTATAATACCAATGCAAGCCAGCAAACGCACCTATAATGAGCGACCCGGCGACCAAAACTACTCCCAGACTTGTAAAAATCCGCTTTTTACTGCGAGCCATATTTTCGTTCACAAAGAGAAACGCCACAGCAGTAAATACAATTACGCATGCGGTGACGATACCGAAAATAGCCCAGCCTTTAATAGTCATAACTTTTCCTCCTAATTCAGGGCTTCCAAACTTTCTGTGTGTTTTTTGCGATTCACACCACCACAAGACCTGTGGAGCGAGCCAGCAAGATACACTTATTTGAATGGGAGCGGTTTCCTTTTGTATCAAAGTAATAATCAACTTTGCCGTTATGAAAGCCCGCTGAATGGTCCAGTACACCGACTGTACCGTCGAACAAAATAATGCTGCCCGGCATCCAGCGGTCCTGCCGCTTGTAGACGGGCTTATGCTCCTTCACGACGAGCTGGGAAACGTCGCCGCCTTTGGCGACAAATTCTTCCAGGCTATCGGAAAATTGCTCGGTAGCCTTGTGCCGGTTTTTCGCCACCAGTTTGCCGTCGAGGTAATATTTCCTGTCGAGCATAGCCTGATGGACAGCCTGCCGGTCGTGGCGTCGGAACTGTCGAATCTCAAACATCTGTTCAGGGACAGAGACCTTCGCCGTCGGCAAAATCGAGCATGCAATGCAGTACGCATCGCTGTGGTGCGTTTTCTCCACGCCATTGGCATCGCGGAACGCTTTCGTGCTTTGGCCTTCGGTCACGAAACAGTGCCCGGGGAAGGCCGTTGCCAACTCGCGCTCCAGACGAGGGATGATTTGGTTCAACACACTCAGCGCATGATACTTTTTGTTGGCGCCGGCTTTCTTTCTGGTGAGTTTTTCGCGCCATGCGGCGTCCGTATGCACGAGCCCATGATGTTTTTTACACACGCCTACACGGTTTTCCAGCGTGTTGGAACCACCTTTGCTGACGGGCACGACATGGTGATAATGCGCGATGGGCTTTTTGCAGAAGATGCAATGACCCTCTTGTAAGCGGAATACCACATCCTCCACCGAGCTAAAGCCATGAAGCGACCCCTTTTGGTATTCCCAGCGCCTGATGTTCGGATTGTCTATTGCCATGAAGGCAAATTTGTTCAACTCCAGAACAACGTCGCTGAGGGGAATGAACTTCTGGATTTTCTTCACAACGTTCAGATGGGTCAGCAGCAGCTGATTCGCCGTCGGAGTCAGCCATCCAGCGGGACGTTTGCGGTTGTTGAACCGCACTTCTTTATTACGGATGAGCTTGCACTCGATGGGTTCCTCACATCCGGGCAGAACTCGCTTGATGGAGCCGCCGGGAATAACCGTCCCAGCTTTCTTTGCCCTGCGCTGACGAACCTTGCGGCGGCCCAGGCGGCGGTGTGCCTGCCGGAACGCCCTGCGGCTTGTCATCAGCTTCGGGATTTCCTTATTCCGAGTTCTGACCTCGGCGCTAAACACAGGTTCGCCGTCCTCTTTGACAACAGCGACGCCGATGTTCGTGCGCCCGGGGTCGATACCCAGGACCAGAGGCTGCTTTTCTTCGGGGCATTCATACAGCAGTTGGATGGTAAACGGCTTTGTTGCCACGACCTTCGCTTTCTTCTGTTTGAGAAGATGGCGCACATGGCCGCAGCGGGTCGTGGGCATCAAAGGTTTACCAGCTTTCGATAACACATATACTGCGGCCATGTGAGCCACTCCTTTCGTTAAGACTCCGCGTCCGGGATTGCTCCCGTCACGGGTGATGTTTCCCCTGGCTGGACGTTCACTAAGCAGTATGAGTCCGAAGACTCGTGCGGAGCTGGGATAACCACCGCAGTGCTCGCTGCGGAGACCGCAGCATGAACGTCCGCTTTTGGAGTACCTGCCATCCATGCGACCAACGCACAGATGGCGGGTATCCTTGCCTGCGCCCCTTAACCGTCCGAGGGATTAACCACACGTAAAGTTAATGGGCCCAATCTCAGAATTTTAAGCAAATGATTTCGTCGAATCCTTCATCCGAAGACAGCGGCTCAAAATGCAAGCGATTTGCCATCCGTCGAATGACGTGCTCAGGAACATGGCGTTCCCGTTTCAGATTGTTTTGCAGAGCTTTTTCCAGCGGTACATCAGCAAGGACGGCGACTTTTGTCGTCCCGGTCGGTGCGTTGCGAAGAGTCTCCAGCCGGCTATTCAAAGATACATGGGTAGCATCCGCGATAACATCTCGGCCGGCGGCCAAAGCCAAACGGATTCTCTGATGAAACTCAGCAAAAACCATTTTCGGGGATTTCTGCACCTTTGCAGAACCAAAGAACTCTTCCCGAATTGCATCGGAACTTACAACAACAGCGTTTTTCTGATGACTCGCCCAGGTCGATTTTCCCGAAGCGGGAATCCCCACCATAACATACAGCGTAGGCATTTTACAAATCCTCCTAAAATTATGTACTTTCAAAGAAAAATGCGGATGCGCACCACTTTCGTGACACAGCATCCGCATTTGATTCTTTGATGATGACATTATACCCTGTTTTTCGGGGCGAGCGTTAGCTCTTCGCAGCTTCTGCCCGGGCAGCTTCGACCTCGGACTGCGCTTCGGCTATATTCTCCCGCAGCTCCTCTTCAGACATACCGACGTCATTTAGCATAAAGTCCACAAAATCCTCGTTTTCCATCAGGTCGTTTGGCTCATCCGCTTCGGCCAACCATTCGGCCATTCGGTCTTCGATTCCATCCGGCACAGCAGTTTCGGACAGAGCCGACTCAAAGTGTTGGCTCTCATCAGCATTCGCGGCACTCTCTGGCGTCGGAACGAACTGTTCCGAATCGGCACTTTGCGAGATAGCGGGCGCAGGAGGATATTCGTCGTTTTTCGTCCGCTGGATTTGCAAAATCGCCGTCCCAATAGATAGTCCGCAGAGGGCCAGGATGACGATGAATCCAGATATGGCCTGAGTTTTTCGGGGCAAACCGTTAAACCACGACACAAACTTTTTCACACAATCACATCCTTGATGATTCCCAGCACAAATAAGTGTGCCGGATAATAAAGATATAAGCAGGACCGGAGGGCCTTCGGCTGCCTTCCCTGTTTCCCGCTGTATGCCAGCAGCAGCGGAATCGCCAAAAGGAATCCAAAATTTCGAATAGCTATCGTTCCCGTTAATCCGAACATAAAAATGGCGTACGCTACGCCTATCAGAACGAATGCCGTTATCATCAAAAATCGACGCTTAGGGCAATTCTTGAGAAGGTCGAAAAGAATCGTCCATAGGATTGCGCACCATCCCCAATCGCCTATCAAAGAACAGATGAGAATACAAAAAAGCATAAGCCCTCTTATCGAACTGGGCACGTTGTCCATATGAATCGTACAAAGGGCAAAGAACGCAAGAAGAAGCGTAAAAACTGCACTCGACACCAGATATGGCGTTCCAAAAGCGAACGAAAAGGCAAAATGGGAAATGACCGCCGAGACCCCAAGTCGGAATACGTATTTTCCTCTGTCCTTTGTATACTCGAATCCGTCTGCAAGGAAGCGGGCAAAAAGGGGCATCGAGATACCCCCTGCCAGCAGCATGATTTCCCGAATAATTCCGTCCGTCAGAAGAATTCCTGCGGCATGATTCAAAGTCATGCCCACGACGGCAGCGAATTTTAGTTCTGCCTGAGAGAATCTCAGCTTAGTCACCAGTATCCTCCGCCTTCTTGTGAGGAGTCGGCTGGCGGGCGTTGTTCACGGAAACCAAAGCAAGCATAAAGATGCCCATTGCGACACCGAACCCGGCACCGAGAAAGAAAATCAGAATATCCTCCATCAATTAACCTCCGTTCTCAGGCGCCGAAGTCTCCGCGTTGTCCGCAGCGTTCTCGCTCTGAGCAGCGCTGTTGGTTGTCTCCGTCGCATCAGACGATGCACCCTCACTGGACGGCTCATGTGCTCCTGCGTCCAGCATTCCCTCGCCAGGGAAACCGGCAATCATGGTGTCTTCGCCATCCAACTCGTTTCGAGCAATGATGTCCTCGGCGGATGCACTATTGGGGTTGGGAGTGGGAGTCGGTTCAGCGGTTTCGTCTTCGGGGACTACGATGGCCCCCGTTACGTTCCCCTTTTCGTCCAAGAACCCGCCGTTCAAATACAGTTCGAACAGAGCCTTGACCGAATCAGCGGCATTCAGTTCGTTTTCGGTGCCATCTTCTGCGGAAACCGTTACCATAGAGCACCCGTTTTCATTTACACGAAGCTCTACGCCATCAGCTCCATTGGACTTATCCAGCTCAGTCGCCAGATTTTCCAACGCTTTCTGCATCTCGCTTTCGTCCAGAGACACATTCTTCATAGAGGCACCAGGGTTTGCTCCATCCATCGGGTCCACAGAAGAGGACTCAGATTTGACACCGTTCGGGTTGGAGAAGAAACTGCCGCCCATATACGCGACGCCACAAACAACCACAATGGCACACAGAGCCACAGCAGCGACTACGATGTTCTTTTTCATAAATTTGGCGCAGGAGACCCGCGACTTCAGTCGTGGGAGGAATGCGCCTTCAACTCCTCTCTGTGATATAATTTGTCGCTGCCTCCAGCAGCGTCAGTTTTTTGTAGCTCGCGCTGTTTGAGACAGCGGTTCCGTCGTGCTTTTTAAGGGCAAAGTACCCGCTTGAACGCCTGCCGGTAATGAAGCACTCTTCGCTGTTATACCGGACCTTGTCCCAGAGGCGGAATCCCTTCACCAGGTACGGGGCCTGGTTCTTTTTGCGGATGCCGCCTTTAAGGATTTTTGCCTTGTGGATTTGCCGGTTGTGGTGGCGGAGTGCCCGCGTGCGGAACATCGTATCGCATGACTCTGCGGTTGGGAATCCGGCAATACAGCGAGCATCGTTCACATGACTTTTCGGAATTTTGTTCTTCTCCCGCAACAGCTTGGTGATGTACCCGTAGGTCTGTTCGACGGGGACGTTCAGCTCATCCCACAGGCGGGCCAGCAGCGTGTTGCGCATGATGCCCATGAAGGCAGCGTCACGCAACGGCTTGCCGCGCTTTTTACCCTTTCGCAGTTTGATTTTCCCTTTGTGCAGTGCCTTGTGGCAATGCTCGCACAGGACAATCAGATTGTTGGGAGCGTTCCCGCCGGTTTTCCGGCTCTCCAGATGATGAACATGCAAACGAATCGTTTTTTCAGACGTCGGATGTGCGCCGCAGTGCTGACAAGTGTATCTGTCCCGTTTCAGGACATACTGGCGCACATTGTATTCGTCGTACATCTCGCCGAGCTGGTAGTCTTTGCCCACTGGCAGAGGCTTGCCTTCCAGCATGGCTTTTAGCCGCTGGGTGTCAAATTCGGCGGTTTCCACACGCACCAGCACGATGGGAAGAATCCTGCAAACGCGCTTGATGACGGTGGTGTGTTCCTGGATTTTGACTTCCACCGACGGCGCCAGCCAGCCTTTGTGCTTGCTGTGTACCCGGTTGTTGAAACGCGGTGCCCTGTATCTGGTTTTGCGGTTCCGACGGCTACGGCGGTATTGCCGCCTCGCCGAGAGCAACTCCACCACATCGTTGCGGGGTGTCAGCTCTTCTTTGTAGAGTTCCCTGCTTTCAGTACAGGCAGAAAGTCCCACATGCTTGGAGCCTGCATCCACGCCCAGGACAACGGGTTGCTTGTATCCCGCACTTCCGTGCAGAAGTTTGATTGCGAACGGCGTGCGTTTTACAACGCGAGCCTTTCCTTCTTTCAAAAGCAAGCGAGCCTTCCGTGGGGAACACGGCATCAAAGGCTCGCCGTGCATATTAAGGACATACACATATTGCATGATGCCATACTCCTTCTCAAAATTTGGCGGCTAAAAAGAAGCCACCCTCTCCTTGCGGAGAGTTGGAATCCTTCCCCAAAGTTGCAAACGGTTTTCACAACACACCTGTCGGCTTACCTCGGCCTCCATGATGTGCTGCCGCAGAGCAGCAGATTAGGATTAACGTCCACCGGTGCCTATACATTCGCTTACAACGGGGCGCGACTTAACGCGCACAGGGTAGTCAACACACCCTTTCGGGCACGCCAGAAGCCTTGGGCTCACCGCATTCGACAAGCCCGCGACTTCAGTCGTGGGTTATTGACAATAAAACCTAACCTTTCGTTTTAAGAAACGGCCCCAGCAACGGCCCCAGCGAAAGCTGAGGCCGTCGTTTTATGTTTTCAATTATTTTGCTTTCTCGGCGGACTCAGAGGGTTGAGAAGACTGGGTTGTCTCATGTGTTTCGGTATCTCTGGCGGTATCTTTGGGGACGAGGGTGGTGCTGTCACCGTCCAGTTCTTCGCCGATTAGAACGATTCGTCCGTTCCAAAAACGTTCGTCACAGGTAACGAGGAAAAGATACCGTCCGTTCGGGTCCCGAAACAAATCATCTTGATAAAGAAAGCACTTCTCTTTTAAAATTTGCAGCATCGAACGGGTCTCTTGCGCCCCAGGCTTATTTGCCCATTGCTGGAGATTGACATAATCCGTGTCCGTGGATGAGCCGGAAATAATCATCGCGCCAAACAGGCGGAAAATGTGTGTTCCGGTCTTGTCCTCCCACCGAACAATATTGTTTTCCTCCATGAACTCCTTATTGCGGTACTTATCGAATTCACCAAACATAGTGTCGTCCCGCATATGATGTCCATAGATAATCAAATTGCCGCCAGAGTCCATATTCACGATGGAATCCATAAACAATGTCCCAGCCGTAGCGTGTTCTCCGTAGATATTGGTTCGAAGATATTCGTTATTATCTTCGCCCTGTACCACAGGCCCATCCGCTGTTGTTCCATATACAGTAAGCCAGCCGACGTAGTCCGGATTGATGGCGAGCATGCCCTTTGACCAGTCCTTTTCTTCCTGGGCCATCAACCGAAGTTCCGACAGCTGGTTTACTGTGTGGCGCGTTTTCCATGTATCATAGAGCCTTGTCCCGGCTGCCGCACTGAAACCGAGGAACACAATGAGCAGAAAAACGCTGAGGACTCTGCATACGTTACGAAACAGCTTTTGCATGTCCACGCCGGTCCGCAAAAGCGTATTTGGAGACGGTGAGGAATCCAGCCCCAGTTGCAAGCGCAGCGAGAACCAGAGTGGAAGTGGGAACTCCCTCGTCGCCCATCTTGGGAATATCCTGTTCTACGATATCCGGTGGGATGTACATAAAGAACTGGGTCCCGATTTCCGGGTCCGTGTTGGTGGCCTGGTCCACCTCTTCCGACACAGTAGCCTCGTCAGGTGTCGCTTTGTCAATCGGCAGTTCTTCTGCAAATGCAGGGACCACTGCGCAAGAGACGGTCAGTGCGACCGCAAGGACGATGCCGGCAAGCCGTTTTTTTCGCAATGCCATAGTTTTCACCCCCTGTCTACATCGAAAAATTAGCCAAGGACAGTAATCGTGATGTTAGCGGATGCCTGTCCGACCTCGATGCCAGTTTCAGGGTCATATGCCGTAAACAGTGCGGTCGCTTTATACTCGCCCGCATCGAGGTCAACTTCGAGTTTGTCCGAGTAGATGTTGGAATTGATTGGCATGGGGCCAGAATGGTAAATCTCCTCGCCGGTATCATCCAATGTAATTACAACACGCTGCTCGTACAGGTTGTTGGGATGGTTTTCGATTCTGAGGTCGCCCTCGGAATCTCCGGTCGCAAACACAGGACTCGCATTGATAGAGATTTTCAGCTCGCCCTCCTGAACGATTTCGTTTAAGGCCGCCAGCTTTTCCTCGTTGCTCTTGTCCTCCAGCTGTCCCAGTTTTGCTTTGATTTGCTCCTCAAACTGGACCGCATCGCTCGGGTGCGTGTACTGATACACATAAACACCGCCGATTCCCACCATCAGCGCCAAAACGATGACTGAAATGATAATCAGAATTTTCTTGCGCTTCTTCTTGGGTTTCGGTGCGGTCCCGTTCTCGGTTTCCACAACCAGGGTGTTCTGATTCTGTTCGTCCATAATCGCACATCTCTCCTTTTCTAAATTGGCCGCCCTTAAAAATAAGAACTGCCTCACAACGCATACGCGCTATGTACACGCTCAGAAAAATTTCCGAGCGTGAAACCCTTATCTGTAACAGAAAGCGCCACCGGCGGCAGGATTCCGGCGGCGCCTGCTGTTTCGTTTATTGGGTTTTGATTTGGTGCCCTATATTGGGCGCGACGTCCTGACGAGCGGACCGCCGATTACTTGGCTACTTCGCGGTTGCTTTCCACAACGTTGCCAATATCGGTAGAAGTCTCGCCGTCGCCAGTCTGGAACACCGGGGTCAGAGTGTAGTTCACCTTAACAACACTGGTGCAGCCAGCATCGTTAACGTTACCGCCGGCCATCTGAGCCTTGGTGATTACGGGAAGGGTGGTGGCGTTCTCGGGTTTCACAGAACCGTCTTTCTCAACAGTCTTGGGGGCATCCAGGAACCAGCCGTTCTCGGTGATGTCCATTTTGCCGCTGCACTGAGACAGGTCGATAGCGGAAGCATTGGAGATAGCGGTCTTGGGGGCGATGCTCATTGCCAGCTCACCGCGCTTCAAAGCGGAAACACTGGTGCTTACGGGCTTCAGGCGCCAGGTAGCGGGCTCAGCCTGGAGCTCGGTAACTTTCAGGGCCAGGCCCTCGTCCACAGACTGCTCGCTTTCGTTGGAAACAGCACCAACGCTGAACTCTTTGCCGAAGTTGAAGCCGTTGTGGATGAAGTCCTCACTCAGAGGATGGCTCGGGTCGATGGCGTCCACAGTTTCGCGGAACGCATCGTCGTCCAGAACGCCGGCAGCCTTGAAGGTCCATTCGCCGTCGATGAAGATAACGTAGCACTCGCCGGAAGCGTTGATGTTCTTATCTTCGATGACCAGATAGTTCTCCGGCTCCTGCCAATTCACATTGGGCTCGCCGGTAGCGGTGAATGCGGGGTTGCTGTACCAGTAGGTGTAGGAACCGGTCTCCTCATCGTAAGCGATGGAGTACAGGGTCTCGTCGCTGTGGTTCTCATCGTAAATCTTCGCCATATGGGTGACTTTCACGATGTCCAGAATGGAAGCGCTGGAGGCCCGGTTGATGGTGGACATGTTCTTCAGCCGGTAAGCGTCGGAATCAGGGGTCACGACGTTGCCGGTTCCTCGAAAGCCATACATACACACGTACATGGGGACAGTGGCGTTCAGCTGATAGGTGGTTTTGGTGCCCACCGTGATTTCGTAGTCCACGCGCTCATCGGCGGTGCCGGCCTCCACCTTATCCTCTTCGGTGGTGCCGTCGGGGTCGATACCGTTCTCGATGTTCAGGTAGAACTGAGTCCCCATAGTGGGGTCGGTGTTGGTGGCCTTATCCACGTCCTCGGATACGGTGGCGCTGTCGGAAGTGCCGTGATACCAAGTGTAAGTACCATCGCCTTCGTCGTGGCAGTCGCTCAGGGCAACGAAATGCACTTCGCCATCGGAAGTCGCATAAATGCCGTAATCAACGTTGCCCACGTTGTACTCACTGTCCTTGATGTACTGAGACGGAACGGCCTCCCAGCCGGTGCCATCATCACGGTCGGTGTAAATCACGCGGTCGCCGCTGATTTTGTAGAAGGTCTTCTGGCCGATGGGGGTAACGACCTTGGTGGGGCTCATACCATCATCAGGGTGAGCCTCGATAACCGGATTGGGCTCAGTCATGTCCTCGGCCGCGAAGGCGGGGACGGCGGCGCAGCTCAGAGCCATAGCCACAGCCATTGCGCACGACACGGCGCGTTTGAAATTCTTCATTTTGTTTTCTTCCCTTCTGTGCCCGGCATGCTACCGGTTTTTATTGTTCGAAATGCAATACGCGGCATAAACCTGCCGTTTTGTCGCGCATCAGCTTTCGAACAATATTGTATGCACTTTTCGGGGAAAGAAAAGAGGGCGCAGCGGCTTGATTTCTTACTTTATTTTTAGTTTCACGCACCCGTACAGGGGGCGACCTGGAATGTCTCCATGATGAAAACTGCCGCAACATCATTTTAATTCGCGCACCCATGTGGGCGCGACTGCTATGGTGGACAAATCATGTCGCAAAGGACAGATTTTCTCACATCGTTCCAGTGTATTTCCATTTATTTCGATTTGCGCACCCGTGTGGGGTGCGATGCAGTACGGCACCAACATATGCTGCGGTATGGTTGTATTTCGATTCGCGCACCGCGCACTCGTGTGAGGTGCGCTAAGACCAGAGGAGCTATTATAACCTACTTTCCGGGATTTCAATTCCCACACCCATGTTTGGGTGCGATTTTTGCCACAGAGGCATTTTTATGGTGATTTCGATTCTCGCACCCGCGTGAGGTGCGACATTTGGATTGCCAAGATAATCGCATTTGCCAGATTTCGATTCGCGCACCCGCGCAGGGTGCGACGGTAGTAAGCCCTTTGCGTTTTCTGGCGCAGGGCATTTCGATTCGCGCACCCGTGTGGGCGCGACTACTTGCGTGTTACAGGTCAGCTTGGCGTGTTTTGATTCACGTACCCGTGTGAGGTGCGACGTCAAGTATAACTACTTTTCGGGGCGAGTGTTACTATTTCGATTCGCGCACTCGCGAAGGGTGCGACGCGGCGGTATTGCGGAAAATTCATTCTCCGGCAATAATTTTGATTCACGCACCCGCGTGAGGTGCGACCCTCATACTCAACAGTTTGAAATGTGGGAGTGTCATTTCGATTCGCGCACCCGCGCAGGGTGCGACATGGCGGGGATATCTGCGGCAGCGCCGTTGTCCAATTTCGATTCGCGCACCCGCGTGAGGTGCGACGGATGGGCTGTCGGCTGGCTTGTGATTTTGAGTCATTTCGATTCGCGCATCCGCGTGAGGTACGACATTTGGATTGCCAAGATAATCGCATTTGCCACATTTCGATTCGCGCACCCGTGCAGGGTGCGACACTTCCGTATGCTTTTTCGATGTGCGCGGTTGGATTTCGATTCGCGCACCCGCGTGAGGTGCGACATTTGGATTGCCAAGATAATCGCATTTGCCAAATTTCGATTCGCGCACCCGTACAGGGTGCGACCCGGGACGTATCATACGCAGATGGCTCTTTTTCGGTTTTGATTCGCGCACCCGCGCAGGGTGCGACATTCCGGGCCGCTTTCTTCTACGGGACGGGTTCGGATTTCGATTCGCGCACCCAAGTGGGGTGCGACGCTGTTGTCAAGCCTCCTATCGCTAAGTTTTGATTCACGCACCCGCGTAAGGTGCGACCTGTAACCCTTGACCTCTGCCCCGTCCTTGGTTGCATTTCGATTCGCGCACCCGCGTAGGGTGCGACCCAAATCATCCGCGCCTAACACGAGCTCTGCTGGTTTCTATTCGCGCACCCGCGAAGGGTGCGGCCTTCTCCGGGAAAGCCGGGGTAATTGCGGGGTCTATATTTCGATTCGCGCACCCGTGCAGAGTGCGACGTATTCCAGTAGCAGCCAGAAAGAAGAAAGTATTGTTTTGATTCGCGCACCCGCGTGAGGTGCGACAAAGACACCAGCGGCGAATGGTATATTTCGATTCACGCACCCGTGTGGGCGCGACTACTTGCGTGTTACAGGTCAGCTTGGCGCGTTTTGATTCGCGCACCCGTGCAGGGTGCGACCCGATGTCTACGATGTGTTTCTGGTGCCATATAGGCGTTTTGATTCGCGCACCCGTGCAGGGTGCGACTCCATATATCGCGCAACCCGACAACTCAAAGCACAACATGTATGTTTTGACAACACGATTTTACTTTTGGATTGCATTGACACAAGTCAAGATAAGTGCGAAGAGACCAGCGCTTTTCGGTTCGCTGTCCCTTCGCACTCAGAACTAAGGTGGTGATGATTATATTTTGATTCACGCACCTGCGTGGGGTCCGATTTTATACCAAGATGCGCCTAATCGACAGACCCATCGGGACATTTCGATTCCCGCGCCCATACAGGGCGCGACATCTCAAACAATGATATGCGCTTTCACGTCCGGATTTCAATTCGCGCACCCGCATAAGGTGCGATAACTCAAACGACAACATGCATTTTTACGTTCGGGGGCAGCAATTCACCGCGCACCCCGACCTCGTAATCCTCATACCGGCTCGGTGCATCCATCCCATTGCAGAGCTTTACATCCACAGTGTCCATCAGCGAGGACAAGTGCGCTTTTCCGCGAGCAGTGGAATGCTCGAACACGACCAGCTTTCGCATGGTCATCAGACCACGGGCAGCACTCTGGTCTTCCTCAAACATCCACTCCAGGGCTTCAATCAGCAAACTCATGTCATCCGCAGAGACCCCAGTCTTCTTTGCGACCTCAGCGGAAACCCGAATAACACCCTTGTACAGACCATACGGCACAATCCAACGGTCGCCCATCGTGCGATTCTTCTCATCCTCGTTGTCCTTGGTGGCAACACAGCGGGTCAGGGTCAGACGCTCAGGTTCGATATCGTGTACGCTATCGCAGAACGTGACCTGAACGGGTCCGCGAATCGCAGCAGAGTATGCGGTATCAGAGAACAGGGTGTTGACGGCGCCAAAAGTGCGGACATCGAAATACCGGGCGCACATGGCATCATGCAGCTCTTTGTCCTTCTCTTTGCCGGAAATCTCTTTCTGCCCCTTCTTGTCCAGCTTCTCAATGCCGATGGACTTCGCCATCTCCTGGCACTTGAAATCCAGGGGCTTACCAGGCCGAATGTAGATATCGTACTTATCGGCCGGCAGCTCGCCCGCCTCGACTTTGCGGAGCACGTAGTCGCGGATTTTCCGCTTGATGCACTCGCCGGTGACAAAGCCACGCATATCACCATCCACACGATGCTGGCGGGGACGGTTGCCCGCATCCGGGTCGCCATTGGGGTTGCCGTCCACCACATCGAACAGGAACAGAATATCGCATTTATTGGTAATGGGGTTCAGAACGGTTTTCTCAGACATAGTTATGCAGCCTCCTCATTGTTTTCGTTCTTCTTTTCCTTTTCGGCCTTCTTTGCGGCCGCATCCTGGATGTACTTATTCCTCTGCTGGTAGTACCCGGTGCAGAACTGTGCCTGCTGAGCGCGGGACAGCTTCCGGGGATACCCTCCATTGGGGAGCAGGTCCACCAGTTCGCCAAGCTCTTTTTCGAGAATGGATGCAAGCCCGGCGGTTTTTTCTCTGGTGTACAGCTTCCGCAGGTACGCACCATTCAGGTCAGCAAACATCAGCGGAAAGAAATCCGCAGGATGCCGCATCGCCTCACCCAGCTTCTGCGCCATAGTCCGCCGGGTCTGTTCTCCGGCTTTCGATGCCCGTTCGATATTCACGGCGGCGGCGAAAATTCGTCCGCAGAGATACCCAGGGTCACGGTTTTCTGTGTCCAACATTTCTGTAACACTCTCCTTTTTATTCTGTATCAGATACGCCCGCAAGAACCCAGCCTGCGAAGCGTTCAGCAAATAGTCCTCTGTTCCCTGCGCCTCATTTTGAATCTGCCGGAGGAGCAGGTCCAGGATTTGCTCGGGGTACTTCCCGTTCGTCATGATGCTGTTGATGATGTCGGCGGTAATCCTGCTCTTATCGGCAATCACACCGCCGTCAGCTTTCTTTTTACAAATCATTTCGTAGATACGATAGAACGGGACACCGCCTCTGCCGCAGATGCGTGTGTTCCAGTAGTGACGGCGAATATTCTCTGTCAGCTCCTGAAACGAACCTTCATAGCAGAACACAGTTCGAATAATGTACCCATCCCGGGAATCAAGCCCAACGATATGCATATAGGCATTGGGGTTGAAGCCTTCCGGCGGAATATCGAGCCCCATGTAAATCCGTTTCAGATATTCGGTCGTCCGATTTCCGGATTCGTCCTTGCCCAGTGCGCCGGTCATGGCGAACAGCAGCGCGGCCTGTTGCGCCTCGTCGCATTCCGTAGACCAGCACAGGATGTTCATGCCGGAATACTTATCATAAAAATTGTGAAGCGGGCTGTGGGTCAGATACTCCAGCGCAGTCGAATACCGGTACACATTCAGCTCGGTCATCGGTGTGCCGTACCCCTGTTCCCTGCCAGTGGCGTGTACACAGGAATTGTTATTGATGGTACACAGAGGAGCCCCGGTGGATGCCGCCCGAATACCTTTGATTTTCGGATGAACACGACAAATCGTCCCGTACTCTCCTGTGATACAATCAATGCCGTGAAGTGTGCTGCCGCTGATGCCCACTTCCTTAATATAGGCATTGTAAGCAGATACACAGGCCCGGTCTTCGGTAGGGGGCACGCCGTTCACTGTAATAAGGATGTTGCCGGTTGCATATTCTGCAAGCAACTCCTTTTGGGATTCGGAAAATTTATCAGACGCCGAAGAAAGGTCCCACGTTCCAAAAAATCGAAGGATTCCTTTGGCGACGGGAGAATCCACGTCTTCCAAAAGTTTTTCTTGGAGACTCTTCATGGCAGCGAATGCCTTGTTTCCGCGTGGGCCGATGCCCAGCAGGTATTCCGCCTTATCCGCAAAAATACAGGGCAGGATGTTGTTCGACCGTACAGGGTGATAAGGCAGAAGCATCCGAGGAACGATTTGCTGCTCTTTCCCCTTCTCGTTCTTCTCGGTATACACATTGGACTTGAGAGAAAGAACCTTGCCTTCCGAATCCACATCGAGGGTCATAGGCACAGCCATTTCTGCCCAACCGAACTGTTCCTCGACCAGTCCGGTATCAAGCAGATACTCATAAAAATCAAGGAGCGCTCGAATCACGTCGGATTTCTCCTTTCGTATAATCAATCAGACCCTGTTCAATTCGAGTCTTTTGGAACATGGCGATAGGGCCTTTGGCTTCACCACGATTCATCTGCGTATAATCGTAGTCGAAGGCCATCCAACCGATATCCCGAGTCATGCCGTTCCCGTCGCTAATATCCAATTTGCTGAAATCGACAGGACGAAACGAAGCCAGACACTCACCCACTCCCAGATACGGGGCCCGGTAGCTGGTCCCATCATGGATATGCCGGGTCAGCTGTTCATAGTAGCTTTTCAGACATTTATCACCCGGCATCGCATCAGGCCGACTCACCAGTGCGACCACAACATCGTACTTGACGTTTCGCAAAAAACGCTGAGTCCGCTGCATACGGTTCAGACCGGCATATACATATGTGCCCACTTCGGCTTTTTTGCGAATGTTAAGTCCGTTGGTGGCGATATTCTCTTCCACAACAGGATTTCGACACAGACAGGCAAGAGGGATGATATTGAACCCCGGATGCCAGTAAATGCTCTGAATGGCATTTCGCAGTGCAGCGAAAGTAGGCGCAGGATACGAACCTTTGTCCACCTGAAACTCCGGTCGGGAAAACAGCGCGTAATCTGCGGAAAACTCCACGCCAACAAGGTCGGAATACATTTTGGGCGCTCCTGCGCTTCGGTCAATCATCCTGGCAATATCCAGGATTCTTTCCGTTTCGAATCTGATTACCATTGTTTCGCTCCTTTTTGGAAAGTTAGTAATCCACACCGTCAATCGGGTCCCAATGACTGAAATTGGCGCGAATGCCAACGATTTTTGCTTGCTGGTCTGAACGAACCATCCGGCCGACCTCTCTTTTATACAAAGGACGCATCCCAGCATTGCGAGCGAGGAATTCGTCCCGAACGCGGGGAGACAAACATACATACACAGTTTTGCCGTCGGTTGCATACCAACGGCGATAGCGCTTTTTTCTTTCTTCTGCCATTGAAATTACCTCATTCCGGCGGCCGCACTCAGCAGCGCCTCTTTCTCGTTCTTTAATTTCCCCTCAACGACATCTTCCAGCAAACTGCGCAGAGTTTTTCCGATTTCCGGTCCCTGCGTATATCCGATTGTCAAGAGGTCTTTCCCTGAAATCGCCAGTTGCTTCAGCGAGAATGCAGATGCTTCAGTGAGAACCATATCCACGCAATCCGAAAAAGTTTTCAGGTCCGCAAATCGCTTTTTGTGAACAGATGCCACATGAGCGGCCGCGTCACATTCCTGCATCTTCATCAACCGCCGCAGCTGTTCTTCGCCTAAACGCAGGAGCCATCGGCGGGCGGATGGCAAAGACGGGTACAGGGTCGCATCGTGATTCTCTACGAGCTGAACGACCGCGCGCCGGTACTCGTTCGGCATTCGCAGGCCACGCAAGATTTCGTCAACTCGTTCAGCGCTGACTTTTGGGTGTCCATAAAAGTGTTCATATCCCTGCTCATCGCATGTCTTCACGGCCGCTTTCCCAAAATCATGGAAAAACAAAGCCGCCCGAGCATATTCGTCCGCCCACTCGGCGGGGAACACCTCTTCCCTCCACGATGCCGCCATAGCATCCATCGTGTGTTCGAATACATTGGCGTAGTGATAGCTGTTGTTCTGGGAGCAGTTCAGGATGTCCTGCAAATATGGGATGATGACGTTCAATACGGCTATGTTTTCCCGTACAACCACAGCTGCATACCGGCCTGCCAGCAGCTTTCTGACCTCTGCTCCCACGCGCTCTTTTGCGATTCCGCCTAACATTCTTGCCTCAGTCGCCATGGCGTACCGAGTATATGACCCAATGCGAAATCCGTACACTGCACTGAATCGAACAGCCCGGAGAATTCGCAGAGCATCCTCGGAGAAGCGAGCATATGCGTCGCCTACACATCGTAGCAGCCGACCCTTGATATCTTCCCGACCACCAAACGGGTCAATGAGTCCTTCAGCCGGATGGTAAGCCATTGCATTCACCGTGAAATCGCGCCGCATCAGGTCTTCTATCAAATCGTCGCTGAATCGAACCGAATCAGGCCGCCGTCCGTCGGAATAAGGGCCATCCACACGGAACGTCGTGACCTCGAATGATTCTCCATTCTCCCGCACGGTTACAGTCCCGTGCTTCAGGCCGGTCGGGATAACCCGTTCTGCACCGAACACATCAATGACCTGCTCAGGCCGGGCGGAAGTGCAGATGTCCCAATCATGCGGCTCAAGGCCGAGAAGAGAATCGCGGACGCATCCACCGACCACATAGGCTGAATGTCCGGCGCCGTTCAATTTGTCCAGCACCCACTGAGCGGGAGACGGGATGGCGATTTCAACGCCCTGGACAACAGATTCTTCAATCAAAACTTCTCACTCACTTTGATTCGACTTGTTCTCAGATTACAAAATTTGGATGATACCGTGCTCCAGGCAGTATTTTACGCCAATGGTGCAGTCTTTATCGGGGAATCGAACATTCACCACTTCTCCGCCCCGGCTCGTCAGGCTCGTGCTCGTCACAACGCCGCGCCCAAAAGAGCGGTGCTGGATGATACTTCCCACAACAAGGTTGTCGTGCGGTTTCTTTTCCCGCTTCAGTTCAGGAAGCTCCAGCTGACCGTTCAGCGTCGTGCGTACAGAAGCGGTCGGTTTTCTCTGGCGCTTCTTGGAAGGTGTATAGACAGGCTCGCCGTAGGCATTGTAGATATAGAATGGGCACTCATTGGGCGTCCGGGCCGAGCTGAGCTCCACCCCTTCCGAAAACTTCTTGAGAGCATAGCAGCTTTTCAGAAAAATCTCCCGGTTCACAGGAAAGCTCTTCTTTTTATAAGAACCATCCATCTTGCGCAGATTCTCACGCAGATAGTCAATGGTGTGGTCTACGCCACCGTCCCCAGCCCCGCTGAACAGGATATGCAGGGCTCTGTCCAGTACGCTCATGGGCACGTCGTCCATAGCGGCCACCATAAACGCTGCCCGGAATCCGGCGCAGCGCATGGAACCGGTCACGCCCCGCGTCTTGCACAGCTTCGGCAGGATGTCTCGAAGTTTTTCTGCATGTTGCCGGAAAAACGCTGCTTTCTCGGGATGCTCTGCGCACTGGAGTTCCGGGCAAAACTGATTCAGGAATTCCAGCGAGGACGTTGCATTGGTGTCTACCCAATCCAGGTCCGGGTAGTTAATAAAGATGGAATCTCGGGAAGAACGCTTGCGGCCGGTGTCCGTCCACTGGCTATCCACGCCATAGACCACAGCGAGTTCAACCGGGATGCCGGCCTTCACAATAGCAGCCAGACGATGCTGGCCGTCTACCAGAATCCCGTCAGAGTTGAATTTGATGGGAGAGCCATCGAATTCCCACTGGCCGCTCTGGATTCGTTCGGCGATTCGTTTCACGTCCGACTTATTGATGGACCTGTTACGAATATTGTGCGTCAACATTTCCGTCGCCATTTCCGGCGTACAGAGAATGGTTTTATACTCGAAATTTTTCACGGCAAAATCCTCCAAAGTTCGCGGGCTTATGACCCGCTAATTTTTTTCATAAGCCCCGCGTTCACAGCGTACCCCGGCGCAATTTTCTTCTCTTCCTTGGCAAACCGAATCCGAAGGATTCCGTTCTTCATCAGCTCCACAACCGTGCCTTCACCGAAAACGGCGTGCTTCACTTTGTCTCCGACACGGAACTCGACCGTTTCGTCAAAGTTGGAAGTAACTTGATGTACACTTGAGCCGGAGAAACTACTGATTCTTTTTGCAGACGATTGTGCAGCGGAAGGGCGTACCGGCCACTGTGGGGCGTTATTGTGCCCTTCATCCCAGAGAGCATCATCCCATTTGGACCAATCATTGTCCCGGGGACGGCGGCTCTTCTCTTTTTGCCATTTCTGCGTTTTCTCCCTGGCGACCGTCTTCGAGGACGAAGCACTTGCTTTCGGCTGGGAGTTCTTCTTGCCCTGATTTCCAGTTCCGAACACAAAATCCGCAAAATCCGAAGTCTGTCCGGCAACTCGAATAATACCAAGCGTTTTTCGGGCACGAGTCATACCAACATAAAACAGACGCCTCTCTTCCTCCAGGTCTGTTTCGCCAACGAGAGGCGTTTCGGTTTGATACGGGTCTACCGGGAACTCCCCATCGTAGACATCTGCAAGGATAACATGGTCATATTCAAGGCCTTTTGCAGAATGAATCGTGGACAGAACGAACGACGCAGGCTCCTTACGGCCGTCTCGAATGATTTTCTGCAGCCGCTCCATGTGAGTAACAAAATCTGTCAACGAAGCATCTTCCTGTGCCAGAAACTCCAACGTATCCAAACGGGCCGTTCCGACTTTACAGGATTTCAGGTAGTCCGCGAATTTCAACTGATACCGGATGGTCTTTAAGGCGTCCACCGCTTTCATGGTCAGCAGCGAAGCAAAGATTCGGCTCAGGTCATGGCACTTGTCATTGCCGGTTACTTCCCCAAGAACATCCAGCAGTGGCTTCTTACTGTATCGCGAGACGGCCGCTTGCGCCTGCTGGCGCCGGACGAACAATCCCAGCTTATAATACAAGGACATGAACGCATCCTTATCGCGAGGATTTAAGGCCAGTCGGACGAAATCCATAACGCCAAGATAAACACGGCCTTTGAAAAACAGACCATCATTTCCTTTTGCCTGATAAGGAATCCCTCGCTTTTCGAGGGCGTCGATGACCGGCAAAGCCGAATCGTTATTCCGGTACAGAACTGTGAGCGGCGAATTGGTCTCCATTGCGGTCTGCCCCATGCCAGCGAGCAATCGGTACTGTTCCAGTCGATTGGCGACCGGAATTGCCCGGATAGCTTCTCCATGCCCGTTTACACCGTGCATTTTCTTGTCTCGACGCGCTTTGTTTTGCCGAATGAATTTTGCAGACGCATCTACGATTTCATCTGTGGAACGATAGTTCGTTTCGATGAGCAGGATTTTCGCTCCCGGCCATTTTTTCTCAAACTCCATCAATTCCTGCGGGCAAGCAGCACGGAATCCGTAAATCGACTGGTCTTCATCGCCGACCATGAAAAGGTTTCGATTTTTCTGTGCCAAGAGGGCGATGATTTCGTGCTGGATTTTGCTCGTATCCTGCGCCTCATCCACGCAGATATGCTTATACTTCTCTTGATACGCATTGAGAATTTGCGGCTCACTGATAAGGATTTGATACGCCATTACAAGCTGGTCGTCAAAATCCATCAGCTGTCTTTCGTTCATTGCAGCCTGATAATCGTTGTAAAGTGTCCATGCAGAAAACGGAAGGTCAAAACCGGCCGCCTCGGTCTGTACTTTATCCATCATCCGGTTCTTAATGTTTGAAATCACCATGCGCATCGTCTTGATATCCGCATCCGTTGGATACGATTGCGCGAGGGTCTTGTAGATATCACGCACAACTGCATCAGACTCCCCCTCTGTTGCCATACGAGGAATCCAGTTGCCCATCTGGCCGTACAAAGCAATGATTTTGTAGCACACGCTGTTGATAGTCCGAAATTCCATCCGGTTGCCGACATCTTTTCCAAATCGGTCAATAAACCGCTGACGCATTTCCTGTGTAGCGGCAACCGTATAAGTCATGGTCAGAATGTCCTCGGGTCTTACTCCGCATCCAAGTACCAGATAGCCAAGCCGAGCAATCAGGGTCGTGGTTTTGCCGCTTCCCGGAACGGCGAGCAGAAGAACCGGACCATCAGTGGTACTCGCTGCTGTTCGCTGCTGCGGGTCCAGATGGTTCAGCCGGTAATGCTGGAGGAATTTTTCAAATATCATCATAATTTCACTCATTTTTATCTCCCGAAAACTTCTATCGCACACAGATTTTTCGCAGCAGCCATCCGCAAAAAATCCGTTTTATTCCCTTTCACTTTCCTTAATTATACCACATAATTTCATTTGCGTCAATTTTGTTTGATTTTTTGCAAGGTTACAGCATTGTCAAGGACAAAAGAATTAGACCGTGAAATAATTCCAGAGTCTGGGGATGGTGAGTTGGCGAGCAAAGCACGGCAGCCAGACATTTGCCAAATGAACTGGATGTTCTCTCGTTTTCCAATCTTTCTTGAATGGAAAAATAATATCCGGCCGGACTGCAACTCTCTCACTGGCACTTTTGTCAAGGTCAGATTTGATACTTTTCCAGCATAATTTCGGTCAGATTTGCCCTTTACTCGTTTTCTGCGACTCCTTTATTTGGTGGCGGATTTCGTAGAGCAAGAAGAAGATATTTGTATATCGACCGTTTTTTAGAAAATGCTTTTGACAGTCTTGGAGCAT
This sequence comes from Owariibacterium komagatae, assembly GCF_045865535.1. Lineage (GTDB taxonomy): Bacteria > Bacillota > Clostridia > Oscillospirales > Ruminococcaceae > Ruthenibacterium > Ruthenibacterium komagatae. Next base: position 233,618 of record NZ_AP031406.1, on the reverse strand, counting down.
AATTAAACAGAAAAAGCCGGGCCACAAGGGCCCGGCCAATTTTTTATGTGCCCATTTGGGCTATGTACCCTCGCCCACCCACAAGGGTGGACGAGGAAGAGAAAAGAAGAGAAATGCCTCAATGGCATAGGGGGAAAGTTAAGCCTTGGGTGCGCCGGAGACGAAAACGGGCTCGCCGTTGACGAACTCAGGATACTCAACGCCCTCTACATAGGGAAGAGTGATACCGTATTCGCCAACCGTGTAGGTCACACTGGTCAGGTATACTTCGGAGCGCTCGTTGACATTGCCGCCGGCAATGAAGCATTCCAGAGGCAGGATGCGCTCGACACCGGACTTGTCCTCACTCTCGTCAGGAGCAATAATCCAGTTCTCGCGGCCCGCCGGAGTGTTGTTACCCATAACGAGCTGGGTGCCATTCAGCTGCATCGAGATTTCTCCACGAAGCAGGTCGTTGCGAGCCTTATCCACAATGTTCCAGCCATCTGCCGACACGTCGATGTCCTTGACCTCGAGAGCGCCGTTGGAATAGTTGGTAATGCCATAGGTGGTGGGCTCGACGACTTCGCCGTCACCGGCGTAGCCGTACATGCAGACGTACATGGGAACGGTGGCTTCCAGCTGGAAGCGGATTTTCGGATGAACACGAAGCTGAGCGTCTTGGAACACGAGCTTGTAGTTCTGAACATCCTCGTCCAGCAGGTTCTTGACGGTCTTCACTTCCATGACCTTGCCCTGTTCAGGGTTCTGGTTTACGCGGAGAGCGTAGCCGTCAATGTGCCAGTGGTCGGTGCCTTCCTTCGTGCCGTGGTACTTTTCGCACCACTCGCAGGGGTAAGTCTCAAGAGTCTCACCGCCATTGAGGCCGACATAGATGGGGGCAGCACCGGGATACCACCGAGTTGCGTAGTCGATGTTGCTGCCGTTGCTGAACAGAGTACGATACTCGAGCTCACTGTCCTCACCGGCATCGTTCACGACCGCTTCGCCGCCCTTGGCAAGGGCGATGAGGGTCTCCGTGCCATCATTCAGGAAGATAGTGTTTGCCACTGTATCGCTCTCAATCAGGGGCATATCGGAATAGTTCTGGGCGTCATCGGAACCAACCTTGGTGTAGGTTTCCTCGTCGTCATTCAGCATCTCGAAGGATACCGAAGGCATCGGGGTGGTCGGGTCGAGCTCGTAGACGTCGATGTCGTTGGGCGTAACTACGATTTCGCGCTCGTAGATATCCACAGCGCCACCAGTCTGAGCAACAATGTAGTTTTTCAGAACAGGGTTGTTGGTTTCATTCAGACCCCGTGCTTCCACCGGGTACGTGCCAACAGGGGTTGTTTTGGAGAACACAATGACCTTATCAGCACTATCATGCGCGTTCAGGTCAAAGAAGCTCTTATCCAGGTGGATGGTGTCGTTGCCAAGCAGACCAACGATATTCAGCCAGCTCTCACTGGTGGTCGTCGCGCCGTAATCGGCATCGAAGGTCGGCTGGCCGAGCACTTTTTCAGAGCCATACATCTCGGACTTGTTCTTCACCACCAGTTCAAGGCCCGCACGGCGGATAGCGCCAGTGTAGCGTTCGCTGTTGATGTAGTAGTCGTTGAAGTCGTTGCCGGTCAGTTCGGCACCCTTATCAGCAGTAATAGCGTTCTCAACCAGTTTCTTATCCCGGTCCGGCTGTACCTTGCCATCCTCGGTCAGAGTCTCCCCTGCCTCATGGGTGGTGTAAGTACCAGTCATCACAGGCTCCTTCAAACCGATTTCATCGCCATCAACAACATTGTCGATAAGGATGTCACGGATAGTCGCCTTGGTGGTTCCATCATACGTTTTCACGTTGCGCGGGAAATCGGGGTCCTCCAGGTAGATACTGTGTACATCCACCGGACGCTGGTTGATGTCGCCGGAATAGGTCTCTGTTCCGAGGACGTAGTTGTGATGCGGGTCGGAGACATCGTCGTGGACGATATACAGCTTGCTAAGCTGGTCATTCCGATGCATCTCATACTCATTGCCGCCATTGTTGGTTTTGCTGTTGTGAATGGTGACGGCGCCATCCTTGACATAAGAGCCGGTAACAGAAGTGGTGTTCAGGTTGACCGTATCTCCAGAAATCACACCGCTGTTTTCAGCAAGAGCTTCTTTCTGAATGTTCCGGATAATGCCTGCGCCGGTTCCATCATAGGTCTTATCGTTGTTGTGGCTGTACACATTGACAGGACGCTGAGTGATGATGAGGTCACATTCGAGCTGGCTGTACCGCTCATCGAGGCTCCAGCCCGCCTGCTTAGCCGCATCGGTCAGCGTAACCGTTGCATGGTATACAGCTGCGTTTTTGGCACCAGTGTCGGTGTAATTACCACCGCTTACTGTGTGGTCGGAATAATCGGCGAACTCGCCGCTGGTGGTGTAGGTGATGTTGAACAAATCGCGGGATGCACCATCAGAACCGCTTACCTCAAAAGATTCGGGAGCAATCGGTTTACCGTCATACACTTTGGTGTTGCCCTTAATGATGGCGGAAACAACCTTCTCACCCTGCGGCGGAGTGACGGTAGCATTAGTGCCAATGACAGTATTGTCCGTGGCGGAGTGGTCGGTAACGGCAATGCCCAGAGACTGCGGTACATATTCAACAACCGCGCAGGTAACGGGATTGTTGGTGGTCTGCACCAAAGTCTGATAATCAACAGACACGCTGATGCGAACATTAGCACTTGCCCATTTTGCAACGGCATTGTTCCAAATCCAGCCATAAATGCCGGTTGCATCGCTGCTGGGATAATAACGAATGGATGCGCTATGCCAGCCAGGAGACGTTACTTTACCAGTACCATAGCCAACCCAGGTTACGCCGTCGCCATTCATGGCGCCTTCTGTTTGGTTAGCGCCAAAGAATACGTCACCAGAAGACATCGCATTACCGTCGTACACATTGTACTCAAAGTTGACGGTTGCTCCGGTAATTTTGGTGACATTCGTGTTGCCGGCTCCAGGAATATCAAACATGATAGTGCTGGTTTTCAGGCCGGACCTCTGGATACGGCCATCAGGCTGAGAAGACCAACCAGATTTCCAGTTACGGTTCTCCCAGTAGCTTGTGTTGACCGGGCCGGAATTCCAGCCACCGTTGCCGGTAATATACATATAGGAGTTCCCTGTCTGAGCACCGCTAATCCAAGGAATCCAGCTGATGTTAGAGCCGTCGGTCCATTTCCATGTACCGCCAACATTCTGGCCGCCCAACCATGCGTTACGGTTGCCGACAAGGTTGTGGATAACAGTATTTTCTGCGCTGGTCTCTACTTTCGCCAGCTGGCCGGACATCATGTACTCGCTGTTGTATTCCTGAGCCTTTGCCTTGGCAGTATTCCAATCAACAGGGCCGCCAAAGTCAATGACTTTGTACATATGACCCGTTGCGGGGTCAAATGTGGAACCATCAAGACGAGCTTCATCAACAATCCATTTGATAGGCAGACCACCAGTAGTACCGTTAGCAACGGACTCTGCGCTGTAATCCGCCTTATCGTATGTGCGGAATCCAACATAGTTCGCCAACACATTGTTCCATGTACTCAGCTCAACGCTGTTCATCGTTGCAGATGTCAGCACAACGAAGTCGGAAGATTTTTGCGGGACATAAATACCATTGTAGTTAATGGCATCCTGATTGATGGTGATGGTATCGCGGGAATCACGTCCAGTTTTATCCAAAGAGATAATAACAGTATTGATGTGATGCCCTGCGGGAACTTTTGCTTTGATGTTGGGGAAATACCAATCAGAGTATCCCTTGCCCTGAGTTGCGGACTGGATGCCCGCAGCGTCATTAACAGTCTGATTGTTGATTTTGTTCACGCCGCCATAACCAAGCACACCATTATGCTGAAGGGCGATAGCATAGTCCATAGACAAACCGCCCCATTTATCCGTAGCGGCAAATTCCTTGGTCCGCCGTACAGTCTCAACGGTAGTTGTACCTACACAGCGGAAGAAATATTTGAGCCAGCTCTCAGGGTTGTACATGGCAATCGGAGCATCTGCAATGTACATGGTGCTGGTAATCACCATCCAGCCGGACTCACCATTATAGGTGGTCGGAACCGGGTCGCTGTTTTCGAACCAGACACGGATGGAAGAGTAGCCCAAGCTGCGGGCCACGTCCTGATTCCACGTTTTCGGAGTGCGGTCGCCGTAGGTCATGTACTGCCATGTCGGCGTGGGCACTGCGGTGTCAGGACGGTAATAGATGGTCGCACGGTAAGCTGCCGTGCCCTCAGTTGTAACAGAGTTGATGTTCTTCAGCAGAAGAGTCTGACCGTACTCGTCGGGAGTCATCAGGTCCTGATTGACAGCGCCTTGCGCGAAATCTGCGGACTTGGCAGTAATGAGGTCAAGGTCAGGAGGAATGACATTCATCTGGCTGCTCCACTCGGATTTCTTCGAACGAGAGAAGTTGCCGAATGCTCCATCCTGGGTATTCCAAGAGCCGTTCCACTCGTTGGCAATATCGCTGTACCAATCGTACTGTGTGCCGAACTCAGAGGTAGCGGTAAAGTGTACACGGAAGCGGTAGCCATCCTGAGCTACGTCAGGCTTGTTGATGGTCAGAGTGCTTTCAACGGCCTCAAATCCTGCGTTCTCCCACAGAAGGTCAAGGTCATTGTCGGAAGCGAGTGCATGAATGCCGAACTCGATTGCATTTTTCAGCTCATTGGTTGCCGAAACGGTCTTGGTGGTCACTTCTTCAATGCCACCGAACTCGTTTGTGCCGGCAACCGGCTGGAAATTGTAGATTGCTTCGCCACCAACATTTTCCGTAGACGGCAGAGCATATTCCCACTCAGCAGAAATCTTTGTTCCGTCCGCCAAAGCGTAACCGAAAGCACGGAACTGAGTCACGCCGCCTTCATTGACGGTCTTGTTGGCATCCTGTTCTGCATACGCCGGCCAGAGGCTGACACTCAGTTTACCTTCGTTGTTGGGGGTCCAGATAGTCTTGAGCTGTGCGCCATCGAACGGCTCATTAGAAGCCTTGCTGCCTTGCCAGTAATATTCGTAGGTGTTCCACTCACCGTGCGTATCACTGGTAAATACCGCACGATACTGATAATCGTTCCATGCCGGGTCGGTGTTGTTCAGATGCAGAGTGGAAGAGATGTGATACAGGTCGCTTTCAGAACCGGGCTGCCCAGGAACCAGCTTCTGAGTGTCGATGACGATATCGTCACTGGCATTCAGGGTGTTCCAAGTGGTTTCGCCGGGCTTTTTGTATTCCCAGCGGGCCAGGTCGAAATCCTCAGAAGAAGATGCGTTGGCGTAGAACTGAGCCTGTGCAGCCTCATAAGTGGCATCGTTGTTGAGGGGCTCAGCAGCGAAAGAGCCGAGATACAGAGGAATGGTTTCGTCGTTGTCCCAGAACTCTTTTGCAACGTTCACCTTGATGCTGCCGTACTCGGTGACTTCCCTGCCACTTGTATCATAAACACGAACATTCAGAATGCCGCTCTTGGTAGAGCTGTCGTAAATACAGGGCAGGTTGGAAATAACGTACTTGGAGTCGCTGTTGACAGTACAGGTGTACTTCTCGTTCGCGCTCATGTACCGGGGGTTGTCGGAGCCAAGGATTTTTACGGTGTATCCGGCATAGTTCTTGTCGTTCGTGCCGAACAAATCGTTCAAATCGCCCAGAACACGGGCAACACCGGTGGTGCGCACCATATCGTTACTGTTATTGAAGACGTACTCGACGCCCTTGGTCTGGTCAGTGCCCAGGTTCCAGCCGTCGTGGCCTTCAGCTTCGTCGTTTGCCAGCAGCGGAGTACCCTTGGAATTCAGGTTGACCTCGTAAACATCGCTGTTCCAGTGGCCCTTGAATCCCTTAATGGGAGTCCAATCTTCCGGCAGGGTGATATCGTCGGTCAGCATGTAGCATCCATCAATCGGATACCAGTACGTACCGCCGGCCTGCAAAGCGCTCAGCACTTCTTCCGCGTTGGCGGAGTTGATACGCTTTACATAATGCACAGTCTGCTGGCCGTTTTGGTTTGCAGCGCAGATTTCGCACTGCTTACGCTGAGAAACATAGGCGATAGTGTTACCGAACAGAGCTGCCTCATCTGCGGATGCCGCATTGGTAGGCAAATGACCAATCTGATTCATGAGGAAGTTTCCGTTACCAGACAAATAGAAGTTGTTGGTGCCGGTCATTCCGTCAACGGACCAGGTTCGAGGGTCTTTCTCATAACCATACATTTCATAACCCAGGTTATCACCATGGTAATTTACCCAGATGGGACCAAAAGCAACCTGAGAGTTTGTGTGAGTGTGACTGGCTTTATAAATACCGCCCTCATTAAAAATATAGGGGTAATTCGTGGGAGTGCGGTATTTCGGGTCCTGCTGAGCCTGTTCGGCCGTGTAACCGTTCTGAACGATGTGCAGTTCCTTAGTGCCAAACTGAATATCCTTGCCGTATTTGCCGTGAGAACCGCCGGCCGAAAGAATCAGGCTGGGAGCGTCCGAAGGAACGGTTGTGCCGGAATCCACATTACCGGCATTAGAACCCATCAGCTCATTCACATAGAAATGACCGCCACGGGTTGTACTTTTATTACCATTGGGGTCGGTAGCGGTTGTGCCTGGCATCCACGAGTTGATATCGTAGTACCAAGTCGTACCATCATTCGGGTCAATAGTGCTCTCATCCAAATCGACGCCAAAAGCATCATAATAGGAACCAGCATAAGCATACATGGTATCGTGGCCGGTCAGGAAACCATAGCCATTGGCGATGTAGTCTTTGAGAACCCAATAGGCTTTACCGGAAATATCGGGCTCGGCAGCTACACATACGCCCCAACCGACACTGTCCATGCGGTAGTTGCCTTCGGCGTCCACCATATATCGCTGGGGGTCCTTGTTGAAACTCTCTGCATCTACGACATAAGTCTCAACGTGCATATCGGAGCGTTCATTTGTAAACCTATCTCCATCTTTTTTCAAGAACCAACCATCACTGGAAATATAGTTCAGGAACGCCTCATACATGGGCTTGGCATCTTTTACATAGGCATTCAAGAAAGTAATAGCCTTTTTGTACTTCGTGCCAGCCGCAGCCTCGACATAGTTGCCGTCACCATCCACAGACACGCTGGTGTAAGCAGGAATGTCGATGGCTGTACCAGTACCGGATGTGCCGGCGGGACGGAAGTATACGGTTTTACCGTACCATTCAGAAGCAATTTCAAGTTTTCCATCGGTTAAATTGAAACCATTGTAGATACGAGTTTCACCAGTTGGACGTCCCTCTTCATCCAACACATTAGCTTCATAATATTTACCAAACCCAGAAGGGCCAAGATAAGTCCAATACAAAGCATACTGGGTAGGGGTAATTTCACCTTTTTTGTACCACTCAGTTACACGGTCATAAGTGTCCTTGGTGATATACTCGTAGTTACCATTCAGACCCTCAATCCACTGAGCATCAGAAGACAACTTGGGAGTGCCGACGCTTGCCAGCGTATCTGCAACAGCGTTCAGGTTGAGTTTCGCCATCGCTGCTCCATCCACCTGGTCAGCCTCCCAAGCGTCAGAATGAACGCTCATGGCAACAGAGTAAATTGCTTGCTCGGCAGCTTTCTGTTCCTCTGTCAATTCAACGCCTTGTTCCGCCAGGATTTCCTGGCACTGAACAAGATATTCCTCATCGGTAATGATGACTTTCAGACGATAGGTGGTACGGTAATCATCCTCAGCCACAATGAAAGTATAGCTGGGGGCGTTTGCACCTTCAATGTCGAGCCACTCGCCTTCAGGAACAGCATCCAGCTGCTCAGGGGCAGCAATAGCGTCCCCGAAAGCCCATTTGCCTTCCTCGTTCAGAGTGCCGACATAACGCTCACCATCTTTTTCAGCATACAGTTCGATGGTGCCATTGACATCGGCGGCAGTGATAGTGTAACCATCCAAAGCAAAGTTCCGAGTATTCCACTCAAGGGAAACATTGTTGCTATCCGCGCCAATCGCATCCAGAGCATCGACCACAGCAAAATAGGTTTCGATGCCAGACCAAGTAGCATTTGGATTGGCAGCCAGAGTTTCAGCCTCAGTCGTTCCCTCAATGGGATAGTTGTAACCGGTATCAACGCCTTCAGTGTACTCATACAGAGGCTCGATAACGGTTTCGGTTACAGCCTTGGGCTCAATGAATTTTTGCCACTGGTAGCTTACCTCTACATCGTCACGATTCAGGCCAAAGTTGAAGGTGACTTCATCGCCAAGTTCAGCTTCGACAACATCGCCGTTTTCGGGGTCAAGAACAACCAGGCCGACGAACTCTTCGGCATCAGCGTCCTCATCGACCGTTGCATCAGATTCATCTTCCGAAGTTACATCACTGGAAGAACTGCTGTCAGACTCCGGCTCACTATTTGCAGCAGACTCATCGCCGTTTTCAGGCTGACTGCTGGAATCAACCGGCTCAGACGAACTTGTCGAAGAATCAGCATCCTGAGAGGACGAACTGCTGTCAGAATCCGAGTTGCTTTCCGATTCAGGCGGCAGAGAACTTGCGTCCGTTTCGCTGGAGCTGTCCGCATTGGATTCAGCAGGCGGTACGCTTGCCGAATCATCCGTTTTTGTATCCACAGACGTAGATTCGGATTCTGGTGCGGATTCCGGTGCGCCCGGGTCAACAGACATGGAGCTGCTGATGGCCGTACTCGTGCTGTCCGCATACGCGATGGCACCCAAGCTCTGCGCTGCGGTGGTGAACACCATGCAGAGAGCCAGAGCAAGCGTTACCGCACGCTTTGCCAGACTTTGTTTATTTCGAGGCATAACACTCTCCCCTTCTTTTACGTTATTAAACGCATTATTTGCCCATATTTTACGGACTTTTCGGGGAAAAACAAGCCATCGAAAAAAAGAAAAATACGGATGCGCTCCTTCAAAAAAGGATGCATCCGTATCATTAAAAACCTCGACACAGCTATTGTGCCGAGGTTTTTGCTATTTAGTGTACAACCCAGTGTACAACCAAATGTCTTTATGCCGGAGGCAAAGGGCGCTCACCAGCTGTCGCATCCCCGCCATTGTTCTCATCAGAACCACCGCCGGGAATGATTGTATCACCCGTGTTACCTGCGGCGCCGCCCTCCGGAGGAGTCTCAGGCTGAGGAGGCTGAGGTGCGGGAGTGGGGTCGGGAGCCGGCGCCGGGGTGGGCTCAGGCTGGGGAGCCGGAGTGGGGTTCGGCTGAGTCGGAGTAGTGGTAGTGCCACCGTTGTTTGCCGGAGGAGTGGTAGTGCCGCCACCATTGTTGGTGGACGAAGTTGCACTTCCGCCACCGTTGCCACCGCTTACGCTGCTACCGCCAGTAGCGGTAGAACCGTTGTTCTTGTCGGAGTTGGTATTACCGGAGTTGCTGTTGCCAGCAGACTGTTCAGGCTGAGTCACAGTGACTTTGGTATCACCGGTTACGGTCTGAGAGTTGCTGGCAGGCTGTGCGGTAGCTTTCGGGGTGCTCGCCGCATCCGAAGAGCTTTCCTCGCTCACAGGCTCAGAAACAGCAGTAGAGGTATCCTCTTTGATGGTATCACCAGACTTCTCCAGAGTGCCGGTAGTAGTGATGATGCACTCGCCGGCGCCCACAGCAGTCACCTTACCGTTTTCATCAACGGTAGCGACCGTTTCGTCGCTGGAGATGTAGGTCAGAGTCGCACCAGTTGCACCTTCGGGCAGGAGCTTTGCGCCAATCTCGGCGGAGTCCTTTTCGCCCAGAACCAGCTCCAGGGTTTCGGGAACCTCGATACCCTCAACGGGGATGGTAACAACGACCTTGCACACATCGGTGATTGCGCCGTCGTTTGCGCTTACAGTAACCTCTGCCTCACCAGCAGCCACCGCTTTCAGCTCACCGTCAGTAACGGTGACGACTTCCTCATCGCTGGACGCCCAGACCAGTTCCAGCTTGCCGCCGGCCTCATCCAGCTTATCCTGTGCAGCACCCTCGTCCCCGAGGAAGCTCACATCCAGCTTTGCAGTCTCACCAACCGCCAGCTCGATATTCTCCGGCAGGTCAACGCCGGTCACATTGACGCCGCAAGCGGTCAGGCTTACGGCCATCGCAGCAGCCACAACGGATGCTGCGAACTTCTTCAGTTTCATAGAAAAATCCTCCTTAGATATTGCAATAGGCTTCAGGAGCCTCTCTTATCGCTCCCTTTACCCTAATTATACCACATAATTTGCAAAAACGCAAATTTTAAAAGGGCGCACCCTCAAAATTTATCATTTTCCTCTCTCAAAGGAGATTTTTAGGCGTCCGTTCTTTGCTCAGAACGGACAAACGAACGGGGATAAAAGCGGTCGTTCTCCGAAATAAACCAGATTTGAGAACGAAAGATGCAACGGAGAACAGAACGAGTGAAAAACGACCGTTCGTCAATCCACATAACAATAATTATACCATTTTTGCTCCATTTTTTCAACTGAGTGCGCGTGAGCTGCTTTTTGAATTGAACACAAAAACTGCCCGAAGCTACATGAGCTGCGAGCAGTTTTCTTTTTTGCTTGTCTTTAATCTAACAGGCTTCTGGCTTTTCCTCGAATTATAGATTCCAGCATCCTCAGCCGTGCATCTTGAAGATTGTAACGACTATGCTTTTTGAAACTGAATGTTAAGAGGTGTCGAAGTTTCTCTCTCTGTCTTGTTCCGATGACATAGCGCGCTACCGCATCGAAATCCTCATATAAAGCTGGAGACAGATTCCGTTCCTGTTCATCCATGTTGTCTAAGTCGTCATCCATCACATAACAATAGAGAGACAACCCATTATCGAAAATCGGGGCAGGGCCAAGTAATTCATTAGTTTGATTATCGACCAGGAATCCAAAATTTCCAAGATGCCGGTCCGTATTGCGTATTACAGCATCAAAAACGAGCATGTCGGCCAGCTCATCTTTCCAGCCATGACGGTCATACCACTCTATGATATGAGTAATTTTCGAATTGTTTATCAGAGAAGATGCCGGGACGAAAGAAACTGATTTGCTCGTAAACAATTCACAGGTGGAGCAAAGTTGTTTTTTCCATTTGGCAAGGCCGTAGGTAATATGGGCAATCTTCATGGCCTCCGCAACCTGCGCCGCATAAAACTCCGAATAAGGTTCCTTGCCGGTATTGGCAAAACCACTGGTTCCGCCTTTATAGAGAAAGACCTTCCCTTCTTTTCGGCGCCAGGCTTTCGGTAACATCCCATTTGTAGTGAACTCGGGAGAAGACCGGAATTTTGATGCAGGGGAGCTTCCGTAACCGGTAAATGCGATTTGCGACAGGACTTGGCTAAACCGATTATCGAACAAATTTACTTGTGCAAAGGTTTTCGTATCCTGCGGAGATGTAACCCAGTAGCAATCAGTCAGAGAAAGGCCTTTACAGATTTGCAGTATTCCGATGAAGTCATTCTCGCTCAATCCATTTTTCGATAGGAAGTTCCGAGCATAGGCTCGATTGGCTGGGATAGTTCGATGCCGCAGCCAGCGAGATAAGGATTCGTTGGTCGGCTCCATACCCAAGGGAAGATGAGCGACTTTTTCATCGTTCACAGATGTAATAAAAATATCCGTGCCGTCAAGGCTTCGAGTGGCCGTGAAGGCAAGCAGAACATCATCATATTGTTTCAACACAAAATCCATGCGACAACCTCCCTTCCGCGAATACGATTAGCGCAATAGTTAGCTTTTCCCCTTTTTCTTTACCCTTATTATACCACAACAAATCGTTTGGGCCAACAGAAAGAATCCCCTGCTCACATGAGCTGGGGATTCTCAATTATCTGAGCAATCGGTTCATTCGTTACAGGGAGGACATATTCTCTGCGAAGAGCTTTGACCAGCTGGTATGCCAGCCGGGCGTCTTCAGCCACCTCTTTGCTTGCAATACCATATCCCCCGTTCCACCCAAAGTCTCTGATTGCCGGGAACAACAGGTCACGGGCCTCTTTTGCACCATATTGCCCATACCAGTAGACATCATGGTACATATCCAAAGCGTGTTGGTTTTCTTGAGCGCTTTCAGGAATATCCATGATTTCGAACAGAATGTGCATCTGCCCCATTACAATGCGGGAAAACGCATCCAGTGTTTGTGCCAGCAAACATCTTTCCGGCTCTTCCAGCTTCACCTCGTACGTAAAAGGCTCGTCTTGAACAACTGTGGCCTTCGATGACCACGTTGAAGCCAAGCTGCAAAGCCGAGCTGCCTTGCGAGGAGACGAAACAATGACACTTATATTGCTTATGATTGCGGCTGCTCTTTCGGCGGCTTTGTCTTCAATATGGTAATCATCAGCAATTAGCCTGAACAGTGGAATAAAATCATTCTGATGCAGCTTTTCCATAGGTGGCAGCATTTTTTGCACCAAATTATATTGTTTTAAAGTCAGAAGCACTGTCAAAGAAAACACCCCCCCCTGTCTCGAAAGACTTCTCTTTCCCCGAAAAGTCCGTATACTGGTCTACAACATAAGAGAGGAGACCCCACGTCCCCTTTTCTCGGGACCAGAAAAGAATAAAAAAAGCTGCTCAGTGTTAGCGCACCGAACAGCACCCGACAGATGCAAGACCAAACTGTCGAATGGACCAAAGTCCTTGTGTATATTATACAGAGGACGAGAGGAAAAGTCAAGTTCCGCTCCCCAGGTTTTGCATCTGGGGAGCGTTTTTTTGCGCCCCTAAACTGGCCTCGGACCAGTCAACCGAGCGTGGAGGTCATTGTCCATGTGTCGCGGGTTAGAGCCGCATTTCTTTGTTTTAGAGAAGAAGCCGGCGGTTCCATCGCCGGTGGTGTGACCGTCCTCGTGAGTGTCGGTTGTACCAATGACTGTTCTGACGGCTACGGTGTTGCCGACCGTAGTCCTGATGGTTGTTATCGGTGCGCCGGCTGCGTGGGGGGTGCTGGGGCGTGGGTAATGCCACTGGCGGCGTCTGATGCGAGACCTCGGCCGTAAGTTCCCAGTGCTGGCAAGCGCCTGAATTGCCAGCTATCGGCTTTAATGCCGTGCGAAGCGATAGCGACCGACCGACGAACGAAGTGTCGTTAGACTGAGCATGAACCCCCTGGTACAGATTCCCGCGTGTGTGGGAGCCTGTGCCAGGGGGGGGATTGCTCGCTCCGCTCCCTCCCTCGGAACAACAGCCGCCCCGTCGGAAGACAACCGCAACACGCAACACGGTAGCTCGGGCGGCGCTCAGAACAAAACAGAACAGAGCGAGCAATCGGGGCCAGGAACCGCCACCCTAACTTACCCACCGACAGGCGGGGTATAATGTTTTGTTGGCGGAAATTCTGCGCCGGACGCGGCGCCGAGCAGGAACGTAGACATAGCCGTCCTCTTTCACAGATAAGTCGTGGGAGCAGTCAGTACATCTCACAAACTGCCCCTCCTTTCAGCGCAGCAAAAGCTCGAGGGCTTCACCGCCTATATCGCTATCTCTGCCATCCTTGTTCTTTGCTCTTTTCTTCCGGCATTTTTCCAGAGCTTTGTCGTAGTCATAACCGATAGCTGCCTGGTACTTATCGGCAATTTCCCTGGCCTTTTGGGCGTGGTATTCGTACAACGCACGGTGGAACCCCGTCAGTTCCCATGCATCACAGGTCAGCAGCAAGAGCCTCGAATAATCACGCATCGCATTCACGATTTTGTAGATGTCGCCATAACACGTTAGGATTTTCATGTCACCCTTTTTGATATCTTTGAAGGCAAGGCAAACCTCTTCGGTCGGGAGCAATCCATCCAGTGCCATAGACCGTTCCAGAATTGGCTGGAACGATTCCTGTGGGAAAAGGTGTTCGTTGTCAGGCATTGTTTTTTCCTCCGTTTTTATAAATCATTGCGCGAAATGGGCGGTTATTCGGAAACTTTATTCTGATATGCCTTTGCAAAACGCTTTGCCTGATAGGGTGTCACAGAACGCACACCCTTTTCCAGCTTCCATTCAGACAGCTTCAACGGCCACTCGGGGTCCCTGCAAACAGTAGGGTCTACCGCATCAATTAAAGTCTTTTCCCCCTTTTCCCGGTCGCGGATAAAATCCATCGCTGTTTTGAGGTACTTGATGGCATAGGCATAATCCACTTCTTTACCGCCGATACACCAGCCACCCAGCTTCTTCTGTGTGATGACCCAGCTCAGCCATACAGAATTCATGTAGGTCAGATTGATGTATTCGTCTTCATACAGCTCAAAATTGGAGCGCGGCTGTCGCTCATACGGCACGCCATTTCGACGCCAGTTCTCCTCTTTCTCGACCGACACAAAAACATGGCGACGTCCGGGCTCAGTATGATATTCTACATTGCGAACCTCGGACATATAATCAGGATTTCGGGCAGCTCTGCGTTCAAAGCTGGCCCGGACATCCCTCATAGCGACCCACCCCTGGGTGCCATGCTTCTGTTCGAATTCGGCATATTCTACCGGTTCATCAAATTCCACCAGATTAACCGGGTACAGGGTGCAATCGCTCACGCTGCAATCGTGCGTCCGGTTTGCCTCTCCTCTTCCTCGAGAATTTTCCCACGGCCGGTCGGCCCTTGCCCAGGAATTGCTTCCCCATCCTCTATCATGTTCCGGCACCAGCTTCTGGACAGTCAGGAGCATATCCCCGGCGGTCACGAATGCGTTGCAGCGTTCGATGATTTTGGTAAAGTTGCCGAAACGGCCGTCATCAAGCCAGGTATCCGCCAATGCATAGCGAATGTAAGGACTTTCCTGGTCAAAACGGGTTCCTTCCGGCAACGGCATGAGGTCTGAGTGGTCCACAATACCTTGCAGGATATTGGCGACAAACAGCCGCGATAGGATATCGGACATAGCCTTTTTCTTTTTCGCCCGCTGATTCTCTTTGTAGCGCTTCTTTTCGCTTTCAAATACAAACTCTCGGTCTGACGGCACATCAGTCGTTGCATCAACGACGTTGTTGACAAAATCGTCGTCGATTTTGACATAATTATCATCCGTCCAACCAAGATAAAGATTTTCGCCATTACGAATCAAAATACCGATGGTCCGGCCGTGGTAGTAGTCGTATGCTTTCAGCAGGTTCTGGTACGTGCCATTCTCGCTGTTATCACGTCCCAGCTCTTTTCCGGTGCGGCTCAGTCTTACCAGGACGATACACCGTTGGTTGGGTGCAAAGGTATCCAATGCGATAGGACTGTGTTTCAGAAACTCCTCAAACAGATGCAGGTCTTCCCACTGGATGGTATACAAGGACGCCAGCTTGCCGAGTTCTTCATCCAGAAAGCGCAGTTTCTGGTGAACCACAACCGGTTCACTGACCGGTGCCGGCTTGCCGGTGCGAATGGTTGCAAAGTTGACAGTCTCACCGGCATAGCAGCGAATAGCGAAGATTTGAGAATCGAGCAGGTAAATTTGGTCTTCCAGCTTTTCTTTTTGCGCTTCCATTTCATCCATCTTCTGCCGGAGAATTGCCATTAGTTCCTCTTTGCGAGCTTCCATTTTAGATTTCATGGCCTCGATTTCCGCTCTCATGGCTGCCAGCTCGCCGGATTTTGCACCTCGCACATCTTCCATCTCGTGCTCCAGCGCCTGCATCTCTTTTTCCGTCTTTGTAAGCTGATTCTTTGCCTGGCCGGCGGTGGTGGTCATGTTACCATCAACAGAAATGATGCCAGCAGTAGGGTTATTTGCTTGTGCATCTGGCAGCAGTTGTGCCTTCAGTTCTGCTGGACTGATATCCTCATACGAGCGAGCCGGCAGAAACTCCAGATATTTACCCGGGTCAACGACAAAGAGGCTTGCCTGCGGGTTGCCGATATATATGATGGCATACTCTTCCTGCCATTCAGCAGCTTGCACCTCCTGGCCGAATGTCTGAGCGAAGCCAAACAGCTGTTGAAATTCTTCGATTCTTTTGGCGATATGCCGGGGCCATTTATACCCCGGCGTTTCCGTTTCGGGATGCGATGCCCAACCGCCTTCCATGTCGAAAAGATGGCTGGCTCGCTTTTCTGCTAAAATCATGCTGTGCCTTGCTGACGTCAGCTTTTCCGGGTGATGGGCCTTAATGGCTTCTTCCATCTTACTGCTCACCTTTTTCCCATCATCAAACGATAGTTCACTCAACCACTCATAATAGGAGTCCATATTTTTCGCCTTAACTGTTCCCTGCTTCACTCCATCACGCTCCTCTCTATGTGTTCAATTTTACCCTAATTATACCACATTTTATCATTTTTGTCGAGTTTCATTGACCTTAAAAAGGCGCCGAGGAGAACCCCAGCGCCAAAATCAACTATTTTTGTTTGTATCGGTCCCATTACGCTCCGCATTCTCAGTTCCAACAGTGGCCGACCTCTCGCCGTCCTTCTTTTTCCGGACGTATCGTACGAGAAACCATATGCCCACTACCGCAGCGGCAACCGCAATGTACGGCAGTATGGAGCCAATGATATCAATTATAGCTCCAATAACCACCAAAACGGCAATCACACCACATATGCTCAGACAACCGCCGCAGCCGCCTCCACCGTTGCCTCCGCTGTTTTGGCCGCGATTTAGTTCGTCCATGTACATTTGTTTTGTTTTTTCCTTCTCCTCCAGACGTTGGCGACCACGAATTGTGCGAGGGTCATATGGGTTGTTCGGATTATCGTATGAATTTGACATAAGTTCGCTCCCTTCTCCATTTTCTTCCTATTATACGCCATTTGCCCCACACACAGCAACAAAAGAGCCCTCCACCGTGTAGGTGGAGGGCCGTTTTGTGTCAGATTTTTTTCGCGATTTCCTTCAGGTCGTTCTCGCTCAGCGGATAAATGCCGAATTCACCGACCGCAGCCATTTCCGATTCAATCCAATACGGGTTGGTAGCGTCGGTTCCAAGCTGACCTTGTTTGGTCAAATATATCTTTTCTTCTTTACCACTGTCCCACACGATGACATCTTCATCGTGCAGTTCAACGCCATTCTTGTCAAAATAGCGATATTTGTCGTCCTCAAAAAGGATTTTTGCTTTCATGGCGCCATCTCCCATCTTTTTGTCAGTTATTTTTTAATTATACTTTGTCTTGTAGAGGAGCGCAACCGCGTTCCGTTGTTATAGCCATCATACAAAGCGTATCTGCTTCAGCCGTTCGGTCCGCTTGCTCAGGTCTTGATACGTCTTCCGGCTGTACGCTCGCAGCCTTTGCAACCTCATTTGGGTATCCCGGCTGGGTTCTTCTCGAACAGACTCTGCACTAACGGAAAGCGCATACTCCCGGCCATCGAACGGCAGCAGCCAGTAGCCAAGGATTTTATTCTGTGGACCGGAGCTGGTGACTTCTTCCCCATTCGGGTCACACAGAATTGCTTCTGCATAGGATACTCCCGACGGTACGCCGCAGCAGGTCAGACGTACGGAGAACCCGTCCGGGAATTGTACGGAACGGGAAATCATACTCCCGTTTTTTTGCACATGCTTTTTATTCATGTCCAACGAGAGGTATTCCTGGATTCGCGCAGCGTCACCGTTCGTAAGAATAATACAACGAGTTTTTGCCATTTTTGTCACTCCTTAATTATCGAAATTATGTACTCGATTGATTTAAACAAAGGGAAACACGGATGCCGTGCCGCTTCGTAACTCGACATCCGTGTTTTGTTCTTCTACAAGATATAATGTGCTGTTTTGGCAGGTATCAGCTGTTCGCCTTCACTGCATTTTCCAATGCGGGAACCCAGCGTTCTTGGGCCGGCCGGAGAAGGTTCTTCGGGACACACTCGATGAGCGCAGAGTTTTGAGCCAACGCCATGTCGATAATCCAAAAATCTTCTCCGTTCTGCATCACGTCGATACTCCATTGTCCGCAGAGCCGGATGTCCGGCAGCATAGCTTCGATGTGGACGCATACGGCATCCACATTCTCTTGATACCGCCGCATCAGAGTCTCTTCGTGTGCTTTATACACTACATAGTCATGGATTTTGTGGGGAGAATCCGCATCGTCTTCATGCCCGAAACGCTTTTTCATCGTCTCGGACTCCCAGTAGGGGCTGACGCCGATGACCTTCTGCGCGTCGAAATCGACGAACACCCGATATTCCGTATGCAGGGGCATACCCATATAGATAGTCGGATTGTTTTCCTTATCGGGGATGAATTCACGAACGGCCCATTCGGTTGTTGTGGATACCCCGTATATCGACTTATTGTTCAATGGGGACGCCATCTGGCAGGCCAGGAAGTGGATAAACAGCAGATATTCGCCCAGCTCCTGGACCTCTTTCTCTCCATGAACATGAGCATTGCGAAAATCGAATTTGGATGAATACGTTCCGGTTTTCACAAAATATTCTTTTTGGGTATCCAAGCTAAACGCTTCCTGGCAGTAGCGGTCCAGGACGGCCAACGTGGAAGTGGTCAGCTCGTTGTAGTCGCAGCGGGTCAGCTGAAGGAGCGTTATCGGAACTTCGATGATGGTTGTCGCGGGAACATGAAAGAAATCCTGTTTCATCACCGCATCCACCAGTGCCGGCAGCCAGCGTCCAATCGAATTCGGGTTCATTCGAATCATTTCGTAGGTAACGCCATCCAAATCGAGAATATCCAGTCCCTGCCGGAACATATTGTACAGCCGGCGTCCCTGCGCCGTATTTGGAGCGCGAAGGTATCTGGCATATTCATCAAGCAAAATCTTATATGATTCGCCGGGAATATCGCACTTAGTATACCGACCAGTCAGTTGCGGCCGGATTTCAGGCGGGATTCTTTTCAACTCATCAAGGGTTACGGATGGCAGGCCTTTATCCTTGGGCCGGGCCAACGTATCGCCCTGAGAGACCGTCTTCCCGTCATACCGAAACCAGGGCGTCTGTATCAACAGTTCCCCAACGATACGGTCGATAATTTCTTCGGTTTCCGGGCTGTCGATAGGCGGGTTCTGCCTTGCAGCCATTGCTTGCTGTGCGCTGACCTCAAACAGATTGTCCGAAACTTTTTCCAATGCATGTTTTCGATATGCGGTCTCAAACTGCTCCCGGATACTTGGGTCAGATTTCAGCAGCAGAGCCAATTCGTCTTTGATTGCAGTTTCATGGTTGTTACCAGCAGCAGACAAACGTTTGCCTACCCGCGCAAGGTTTAACAATTTTTCGAACACATCAATCCTCTCCTTTCCAAACAGCTCCTTCAGCGGGTGAAGCCAATAGTCAAATTGCGAAGGTACGTCTCATCCTCATGTCGCCAGCAATATTCCAGGAAAACATCCTGGATTCTGTCGATGTCACGAAGAGCAACCTCGGCCGGAATAAACAAACACAACTCATGCCCAGCCGGGTCAGTATTTTCGCCAAAAATGGGTACACAACAGTTTTCCAACCGGAAATCGGTCGTCATGCTTTCGCACCGTCTCTGGACCAGCAAAGCCGCCAAGTCCATGACGCACTTGTGTACGAGGACATCATCTGCCGAAGTAGGTTTGTCTTCGATGTCCACAGCATCACAGTAGTAGCTTTCATCATGCAGCGCAGTCAGTAGCATACCGGGACGGCCACGGAACGTAACGACATACCGATGGCAGGGGCCGACTTCTTTCTGACACTTCTCATACAGCTCCGCGCACTTGGGCGGAAGTTCTTCCGGTTTGTGGATAATGAAATGCCCATTTTCTCCCGGCATATTGATTTCACCGAGACAGTTGCACCAGTAGAACAACTCATCCTGGTCGTAAATTTTGCTCAGAAATTCCATTTTTCTTCCTCCTATGTACTTTGATTACAAAGAAAAATGCAGATGCCGCATCACTTCCGTGACACGACATCTGCATTTAATCTTTTACAGGAGTATTATACTTTGTTTTTCGGGGCGAGTGGTAGCCAAGTGACTCCAGAATGATGGCGTGTTACTCGTCCAGCAGGTGCTGCAAATGCTCGGGCAACTCGTTGAGATGCAGCTCAGCCAACTCGATACGAACCGTATAGGCATCGACGCCGGAGGTGTCGATGGCAACGACCTCGTATCCCTTGATGATGCTCAGCAACTCCTCTGGAAGCCGCTCGATGTTGTCGGAGAACACATTGGGGTTGCCGTCATCAGGTACACCTTGGCCGCCAATCTCCACGAGTGTTCCCGTGTGCAAGACGGGCAGTAATTCAGCAAAAATCATGTTTATTGCTCCCTTCGTACTTTTCTCAATTATACCACAAAACCGGCCTACAAATCAAAAAAGCCACCCTCAGAGAATTCTGAGAGTGGCCTTGGCTCAAATTCTTGGTCCAAAGAAATGAATCTGTTCTTTCGGCACGCCAATGCGGTTCTGATAGGTCACGCGAGTCATTTCGGTTACGAAATCGCGGTCTTTTTCGGTCGCCTTTGACCACTGGATATTGTATTTGCGGCAGATTTCAAAGAAAGTGTTATACCACAACTCGCTGTTTCTCTGTCCTTCCCAGTATTCCTCCTGAATGTTTTCAGGTGGACGGCCAACAATCTTGCCTGCCATTTTGTATCACCCCCGCATCATGTTTTGAAGCGATATTTCCCCTTTCCCTGTCCAGAAACCGCCTCAATGATATCGGCTTGCAGCAAATTGGAAAGAAACTTGGATGCGCTCGAACTTTTCAGCCCAAGAAGCTCCATGGTTGCGCTTCGACCAAATATCCCACCATCACCGAATTTTTCGAAAAGTCTGTACACATGAACCGTTGTTTTCACGGAAAACTCTTTACCTTTTTCGGAAAGAACTCTTTCAATGTCCACTTTTTGGGCTCCAATGTCTACTTTTGCGGTTCCAATGTCCACTTTTTGCTCTCTAATGTCCACTTTTTCATTTTCCAGCAGCCGGCTTATATGCAGATTACGATTATGAAGTTCGTTCTGCTCATCCAAAAGCAGGTTTCTCAGAAACAGCTCCAGATACTCTGTTGTTTCATGGACGTTTTTTTGCAAATTCGTATAGTTGGCGCGTACGAGCGCGTTCCTGAAATACCAGGCATTCGCTGCAAAAATATCATTCGTTGCCGAAAAGCCCAGTGTGCGAAGATATTTAATGAGAAATACAGCAGTCGTCCTCGTATTGCCTTCGCCGAAAATATGAATCTGCCAAAGGCGTGACACAAAAACTGCAAGGTGGTGGATTATCTCATCCATAGACAATCCTTTGTAACTGAAGTCTTTTTCCTGCGAAAAATCATATTCAAGGGTAGCTTTTAACTCCGAAGCGCTGCCATACATCACAGTCTCGCCATCAAGCACCCACTCTTTTTTGGTGATGTTGTAGTCCCTGATTTTTCCTGCGTGTTTGTAAATTCCCTGGAACAGTTTGCGGTGAATGGAGACATACTCATTCGGCGAAAACGAAAATGCCGTTTCGGAAAGTATCTCTGCAATACGGGAAGATACCTTATCGGCCTCTTCTGTGCGGTCTGCATCGGACCAATGCGTTGGCCGTTCCCTATAATAATCTTCTATGAGACTTTGGGCTTCTTTTATTGTGATTTTGCCTTCAATATTTTGAATAGCGGTGTCAATCAGATATTTAGACGGTTTCAATCCATCCACAGCTTGAAGACCAATCGCCGTACTCCAGGCGTACCCTTTAATCGCTTTGTCCGGTTCAGATTCTCTCAAGTATTCCTCAAACGGGTCTTTATCTGCCATTATTTTGTTCACCAGCCTTTCCCACTATTATACCATATCATGCTTCTGAAACCAAGAAGTCGCCCTCAGAAAAACTCTGAGAGCGACCTTGGCTCAATTATTCGTTGGCCTCAGACAACATTTTTTGGAACAGCTCCTCGTACAGTCTTTTGGCCTCCTTGGGGCTTTTTCCGAAAATATGGTCACAGCAGTTCAGATGTCCATAGCCATCTTTCGAAGTCACAAAAAAGTCTTCGACCCAGCTGCGGCCCGCCTCGTGAGCAATTTTCAGATTTGAAATCCGCTCTTTTCGACAGACGACGCCGAACATTTTGGGGCTGTGGAGATTATCTTTGTGCCGTGTGTCAACCGCAAACCAGTTTTTAATGCAGAATCCCAGTACATAAACCGGCGCATCAGTATCCCATTCGCGGCCATTGCAGAAGAATTTCATTCCGCACTCTCCTTTTTCCCTCGGAGATAATTCAGCATCTGCCGGGGGGTGAAATCGAACTTGTCCATTGTCTCCAAAAGGGCCTCAGCTTTCCAGTCATCGTCCATCGCCCATTCGAATCGGAGCGCAGGGCCAGGCATCGAGAAGGAAAACGCAACCGCGCCCTCCAGCAGAGCCGCGTCATACCAAGCATTCACGTCTTCGGTCGTATACTCTTCCAGAAAGCCCCAGAGAGTATCCTTTGGCGCGTCCTCGTTCTGCCGAAGATAGTATGCCAACCAATCAGCGTCCACCGCTATTGTCTCCACAATGTTGGTGTCGGCTTTAGCATCGTATACCGACCGGTTCACCAGCACATATTTCTCCTTGGGTGTCACATTAACGATGAAGGCCATATTGCCATCCAAAAACTCGAACCGACTCAGGATATTCTCGCCGTCCGTATCCCCAATGCGGTCGTCGCTTTCGGCATCTGTGAGAATCATTTCGACAAAGCCCGTATGTTCATCCTCTCCCGGATAGGCGTTGATTTCGGCCGAGTAGTCGTTTTCGAACTTCACATCGAGCGACAGCAGCTTCTCGTTTCTCTTCAGACCGGATTTTGTGTACAGCTCATCACCAGTCATCCTGGTTTCCCGATGTGCCCGTCGCAACGTCTCCAGCGGCACACGGATGGTCGTCTCAAAAGATTTTTCTTTGCTCATAATTTTTCTCCCCTCTGTTTTAGCGCAAGTCCATTGCCGTGAAAAGTCGTTCGGTGAACTCGGCATATTCCCGTGCATAATGGATAACCTCATCATATCCGCACGAATGCCCACGTTCGTACGCAGCGTTAAAGACGATGTGGGCGACAGGTTCGGTAAACTCGTACTCCGAACGGATATACTCGATGATTTTTTCGCTGATGGCTTTGTTGCAGGCGTTAATTTTTGCCTGGAACGAAGCCAGCTTTCCTTTTCGGGAATTATTTCGGTGCCAGACCTCTTCCTCGTTCCAACGAACGGATTTTTCACGGTCGATGACGGTCCCGGCAGGCAATTCAGGCTCCGAACGGATGAACACTGCACGCTCGGTCCAGATGTTCGCAATTTCCTCTTTCTTTTTTGCGATGAAATCCGTCAGTTCCTCATAAGTTACAGCATAATCCATTGTAAATCTCTCCTTATCTCAGATTTTATGTACGCAAAGAAAAACACGGATGCCATGCCACTTTCGTAACACAACATCCGTGTTTGATTCTTTGATAAGAATATTATATTTGCTTTTCGGGGCAGATGGTAGCCTCAGTCCCCCAGCGACAATCCGCGCAGGCACTGCATTGCCAGCGGAACCAGTTTCCGAGCGAAGTCGCATTGCAACCGACGAACATCAAGTCCGTCACGAGAGCCCATGCCGAAAAGTCCAAACCGCACTCGGTCAAGAGCATCGGCGTCCTCCAGAACGCGGAGGATTTTCTGAGCTGACTCGAGGTCACGTCCAGAAAAACGACGCGCCAGCTCCTGCTCTACGGCCTCTTTCTCGGCACAGTGCAGCTCGATTACGGCCTCAGCAATGGGGCTGACGTCCGTCGCCTCGTTGTGGTAGTATTCCGCACCGGCCCGGCCGTGGTCCAGTTCATCACCATCATGTGTGCGCCCGATATCATGGTACACAGCAGCGGCACAGAGAGCTTCCATCTCCTCCGGGCGAAGTTTTTCATGGGCGCCCAGAACCATACTCAGAAATAGCACCCGAACCGCATGCAGTGCATCATGGGCATTGAGAGAATTATCTGCATCCTCATGCAGTCGGGCGGTCTCATCGCGCCAAAAGGTATACCGTTCCATGAATCCAACTGCCAGCCGCAGAACATCTTCGCTGTCCGCATCCAACAGATACTCAGTGCGAACGTTCTTTACCTTCCCAGGCATAGTGATGATTTCTTCCTCGGCTCCTTCATCTCCGTCTGCCGGGAAATACTCAAGGACATCCTTACGATACAGTTTGCCAATTCGGATTTTAGCGTTTTTCCCCAGCCGAGTTGCAAAGAAATACGCCACATTGATGTCCGGAGTCCAAGACATTGCTTTCTGGTAATCGGTAGAGCCGTCGGCCTCGCCACGGTATACGGTGATGACGGGCTTGTCGCTGTACAGTAATTCCAACCGCTCCTGTGTGGCAGCCTTCTGTTTATCCGACTTACTCTTTCCCAAGGCGTTCAGCACTCGTTTGGAAATGTTTTTACAAAGGAAATTTGAAGTGGCGTACTGAGCCATGAAATTTCCGTAAAACCTTTCAGTTGGGCCCTCAAGGTCAAGCAAATGGTTCATGGCGTCCATACGAATGCCGTCCGGCATTGTCAGAAACAAATGGCCGTATTCGCCTTTTCTGCTGTGCTCTTCCTGTTTATGGATTGCACGAAGCATAGTTTCCTCGTAGTTCTCTTTTCCGCCCAGGGATAACATCTCGCGCCCATAAATGCGGAGGTCCAGATACACGACATTTTTCTTGTCGTAGTATACCGTTCCCACATTCAGGCCACAAACATAATACACATTGTCCCGGGGGATTTGCGGATATTTTTCGGGCCACTCATCGTAGGTATAACCAATGAGATAACCTTTTTTCTCGTAACGGGTCTTGTCGCTTTCAGTGCGAATTGCTGAGAGTGGCAAAAGAGCTTTCTCTGTAATGTAATTTGCGTCGGCAATAATGTCGCCAATGTTATTAAAACAATTTTGGTTCATATTTTTAAAACTGGAGCATTTCGATGTGCAGCAAATGCACAACTTGAGGCTCGTTCCTTTCTTTGATTGACAACTTCGATTTTTCCCTTAATTATACCATATCCTTCATAACAAACCAAGAAGCCGCTCTCAGAAAGATTCTGAAAGCGGCAACAATGACCATATTCTATCCGAAGCTGTTTGTTAGTTTTCGCTTCGAGGGACAAAGCGGTCGTCCTCGATGATTTCCCAACGATACGAGTCGATTCCATCCTGTACACAGGCATATTCTTTGCCGATGGTAGACCAGCGGGAGGCTTCGTCAGCGTCAGCGGGTTCTTCCGAAAGGAAGTTCCCGCCCAACAAGCGGACTGTTGCCTCATATTGAGTTTCCATTTTGGAATGCGCCTCTGCTTCAGTGGCAAAAAGCTCGACCTCCGAAGTGCAGGCAGCATCGCTGTTTTCGAGGTATTTCAGAATAAACATAATTTCCTCCCAATTAAATTTTGTGTTCGCTGTGCGCGACTTCTTCCCGGCGGGCCATCGCCTCACGCAGCGTCAGAAATGCCTCTTTGCCGTACACATATTCTGCGCAACGGCCAAAGTGATTTCTTTCTTCGCCATCGAGCATACGGTCCTCGGTAACAGCCAAAACGAAATCGTCATCAGCGTTAAGAGTGACACCGTACACGGAAGCCTCAAAGATTTCCAATTTCTTCTTTTCGTGAACACGACCGAGCGAGTTTTTTGCCAGCTTGCGGCCAACAACATACACATTGCATCCGATAACATTTGGAACCTGGCTCAACCCATCGCCCTGAAGAACGCCTTCGATGATAACGAAAGTTTCCAGCTCCAGCAACTGGTTGTTTGCGAACTCGGCATAGTCATAAATGCCGGCCTCGCGGTCTGTGTAGTAGCCGCCGGGGATGGCATTGCCATCTTCATCAGATGTGCCATTATCCTCAAGCCCCCGCTCCCGCAGAGCGTTCTCATACACCTTACGCATCACATCCCGCGCATCACAAAGACTCAGAGATACGCCGTGAAGGGTCGGGCAGATTGCTCCGTTTTTGCAGTCCATGGTTGCGCCTACCACATTGTAGACCTTTGCCGGGCCATGGGCCGGAATCTCGATGGCTGACCAGGTAGTGGTATCATCATCGGTGTCATCAACCAGTCTTACCAAATTGATAACGCCCGCATCATGGTCCTTGCGCAGCTCAGCGGTGAATCCGTCTTCTTCCACATCAATGCGATATTCATTTTTTGCATCTTTGAGCATGGCATCCCAGCAAGCGTCAAAGTCGCCGAAGGGGCCTTGCACCGGACGGTCGTTATCGAAGCTGTAAGTGGTTACATAATAATACATAATTACATTCTCCTCTTTCTCAGAAATTTTCATTCATGTTCTGCGGGTTTTAGGTGTGGAATTCGATTTTCACGAGCCAGCGCACTGCCCCATTGCGTTTCGCCATGCGACGTTCCTCTTCAGCCAGCTTTCGGTCAATCTCATCAACGGCCTTTCTTGCGTTTTCAATGCGCTCCAGCTTAGATGCCGGGCGTAATTCAGCGCCACAGACCGGGCACCGGTTTGGCGCAGACCTTCCCTTCAGCATGGCAGCACGGTTCATTTTGGAACCGCAGTTCTTGCATCCGACATACCCAGAACTGATGGTGGAAATATAGAGCTCTCCATTCAGTGTGGCAAAACGCCCGTACGCCTTACGACGTCGGTCCAGAAGCGCGATGTATGCCCGAGTTGGATTGTGACGGTCCGCCTCCAGATACCGAACAGCTAAGCAGTCGTACCAGCCTTTGTCGTGCCTATTGAGGAACTCCTCCGCATCATCGCGGCTCGGCAATGGCTTGGCATCAAGCCATCGGATTTCGTTAAGATGCCCGCCTTCCTGCCAGGCCTCGTGCTGGACATAGTTGGCTAAGTCTCTAAAGACCTTTTTCTGGTCAACATTTTCCGGATAATCATAATGTTGAATATTATGACCCATGGTTTTCTCTCCTTTTTGATGGTAGTATGTACGAAATATTTCATCAGTGCCATTAAGCACTGTTGCCGGGAGGAATTCCTGACCCGG
This sequence comes from Owariibacterium komagatae, assembly GCF_045865535.1. Taxonomy (GTDB): domain Bacteria; phylum Bacillota; class Clostridia; order Oscillospirales; family Ruminococcaceae; genus Ruthenibacterium; species Ruthenibacterium komagatae. The sequence continues at coordinate 206,711 of NZ_AP031406.1, read as the reverse complement.
GAATCTATGTAAACAAAGAAAATGCGGATACCGCATCACTTCCGTGACACAGTATCCGCATTCAATTCTTTGATAAAAATATTATAGGGCACTTTTCGGGGAAAGCGTTAGCTTTTCCGGCTTTCAGCCATCAGATGGGCTTCACCTTATTCCTGGTGGCTTATGCGCAGTTTGGCCTGTGTTTCAGAACGGAAGAAACATCTTCCCAGCGCCGAACCAACAAATTCGTCGAAATCGTCACTGTCCGGGAACTCAGCGGAGAAACTGTACAGTTTTCCGTCTTTATACTGAACTGTACAGACAACTGCTCGTTCAATTCCACCGGTATCTTCATCGGTATACCAAAGTGTGTCGCCGGGAGACAGCATGCTATTTGCCAGTTCCCGTTCGGCCACCCATTTTTCTGCGATGGCAAGCATCAGCTCATTGGTTGCATTGATGACCCCGAAGCCAGGATTTTGAATTCCGTATTCGTCGATTGCCTTACGGAAAATTCCACCGAAGTCGTTATTTCCAACCGCCCCGGTTTCTTTCAGCATTTTGTAGCCTTTATAGGCCATCATCAGGTCCTTTTCTGAAAGGTCGCTGAATTTCATAGTTCTCTCCTTTTCATTCTTGTTTGTGCTTCCACGGTGGTAACACCATGGAAGTACATCAAGTTTCAATACCTCAGCCGTTAAGGATACGCCTTTGCAAGCATTTGATTTCGAATGTCCATAGCCTGTTTGGCGGCCTTTTCAGCATTTTTTTTGTATTTGAAAGAACACAGGGTATGCCCATACTGGACTTCGTTACCTTGGGTTCGCTTGCAAACAGCATCGTATCCGGTGGCCGTTTTTACAACGGCCGCTTCCCATTCAGGGCTTACTCCAACAAACTGTCGCACAGTTTCTTTGGTTTTGTTTTTCATTATGTCCCCTCCAGTCTTCCTTTCATTTATTCACGCGGATGCCGTAGTAGGTGTTACCCAGCCCGGTAGGCTTCATCCAGATATACCCGCCGTCTATCCGGTCGAATAAAAGCTCGACCGCCGGGGGTGTACTGGATTTTGTATTTGCGTACCTTATGTTCTGTCTCCTCCCCCATAACGAGAAAGCGGGCCAGAAGATGGTCGTTATCGTCCGGGATAGGCCGGATTTCGTATCCGGCCAGGCCAAGAGAATAGTAGTATTTATCAGCCATTTTTCTGCCCCTTTTCTGCACCCGGTCGGTACACCATATAGTGATTCCGTGTGATACCGCAACCCTGGTTCGGGTCGGAATCGGTCATGAATCCCCAATTCTGGGCAATGTCGGAAATGTCGTCGCCCTTTTCAGCAGGCAATTTCTTGCGGCTGAGGAGAAGCGGCATGGTCCCGACAAACATACACTTGGGTACAACCTTTTTTGCGTTCTGACCGCCCAGAGCCTTAACAGACACCTTCTCAGCCGACGGGCAAGCCATCTGCATGGAGAAAAAGTAGTCGATTCCATCGTTGCGGAGGATGTCCTCAAGCCCTTCAAATTCCCCGTTGTTAAAATTGCGTTCGCGGATAAGTTGCGCATAGCGCGCGGCTTCATCCGAGTGCCCGCTCAAAGGAGCAGACGCATCATCAGCCATATTCAACATGGCACCGTAAATGGCATAGATATCCAGTTCAACCAGGGATTTCTCCGCTCCAATCGGGGTGCTGAGCCTGCCGTACCAATCTGTCTCAGAATAGCGCAGCGGATTTTGCAGGCGTGCGGCTTTTGCGAAGCAGTTCGACAGATACAGAAAGCCTTTGCCGCCTCTCGTGTTCATGCCATTGTCGGCATATGTAAAATCAAAACAACCCATAATTTTCACCTCTTTTTGTCAGTTAGTCCCCAGCCGCTGAATCACGGCGAGAGACGCTTTGTTTTGCCCGGACAGGATATCCAAGATGCACTTTTCTGCTTTTACCGTCATTCGGGTCCGCAGCCGCAGCATATCCTCCGTCCGGCCACCTGCCATAGCGACAAGATGACCGTGATACAGAATGCGGCACACAAGACCATCCGGTCGGTCAAAAAAACGAATTTGAAAATCATCGCGGGTCACAGGCATCTCCTCCTCGTTTGATAGCATCGACGCGAATCAAACCGCGCACGTAGTTCATGTTGGTAAACAAATTAGCGCAGCTAACGTCCAGCCGGTCGAGAAAATTCTTTACGCCATCGCTGTTCTTTTCGATGACGCTCAGTTTTTCTTCTCGTTCTTGGGTCAACGGCCAATCAAAACAGCCATTATTAACGCGCTTTTGGCCTTTCTTGTCCAGGTAAATGACACCGGCCCAACCAGCAGTTTTATGACGAACAAAATTGATGATTTCACTCATCTCTTACACTCCTTTTTCTGATTTTGGTATGTACGAAATATTTTCTCAGTGCCATTAAGCACTGTTGCCGGGAGGAATTCCTGACCCGGGAATCTATATAAACAAAGAAAATGCGGATACTGCATCACTTTCGTGACACAGCATCCGCATTCGATTCTTTGATGTGATTTATTGTACGTACTTTTCGGGGCAAGCGTTAGCCTTCTTGATTTGTGTGGATGACTTCGAGAACGAACTCCTCAGATTTCCTCGCCATCATACACATAGTCGATGAAGCCTTCGTCAAGCTGGCTGTTGATTCCAGCTCTGGTGATGGTTTTCCAATCAGCGCGGAACTGCTGGACAGCCTTCTTTTCGCAGTAAGTTTCTCCACTGTCAGCGTAGCGCATGTCGCCGCTCATGATTTTGGACTCGATGAAGCGGCGCAGCCGGGTCGTCGAGGTAGTAGCTGTGAGCAGCTTCATACTGTCGTTGCTTTTCCATGCATCGCACGAATAGAGCAGAAAGATTTGTTTGTGATTTTTCATTTTATCTCCGTCCTTTTTGATTTTCAGTATTATAAACAAGCAAAAGAAAAGTACGAATATCGCGTCACTTTCGTAATACGATATCCGTGCTTTTATTCTTTGATGGAAAATATTGTATGCATTTTTCGGGGAGAAACAAGCCTTATCCTTTTGGTAACAAAAAGCCCTCCCCAACACGGGGGAGGGCAACATTTTACGCCATCAGTTTGCGCGCGGAGCTGACAACGAACTCAAATTCCAGTTCGGAATCCGGGCTTTCATCAGAGTTTTTCTGCTTCACACTGCCTTTCAGACAGACGAGAGCGCCTTCACCCATCTGAGGGGCAAAACGCGCATACGCATAAGCAAAGCAGATGACCTCAATCGTCCCGGTTGTGTCCTCAAGGAGGAAGCGGCACATGGCTTTTTTGTCCTTCTTCGTCTGAAGTTCTTTGAAATCCGAGATGTACCCGGCCAGAACAACGGCTTCAGCAGCCTCGCTGATTTCGGCAATCGGTTTAGCCCCCTGATTCGCAATCAGGTCTGCGTACTTTTCGACCGGGCTACCAGACACATAGTATCCGGCGTAGTCCTTTTCGAGTTTCAGCAGTTCGTTGTCATCATATTCGTCGAGTTTCACTTCATCCGTGAGAACGAATGCTGTGTCGGACGAAATCACGGTATACAGACGAGCATTGGCCTGTTCGGCGTTCTTTTCGAGAAGCGAAGCGACTGCCTCATCGGCTTTCAGTTCAGCCTTGATTCGTTTCCGGCACTCACTGATATATTCCGGCAGGTTCTCTACCATCTGCCGGCGGGAACGGGATTCCGCTTTCAGGATGCCATCAAGCGCGCCGGATTTTGCAAGACTCTCCAACGGGCTCTTACCGACGCCGATAAGCGTGCAACGCAGGATGAGGTCGCGCAGGTCTTTATAAGGGCCGCGTGCCTTGCGCTCCTTTACCAGCTTGTCCGCTGCCACACTGACATCCTTCAGTCCCTCAAGACCGATTCGGATTTCTCCGTTTTTCGTCGGAGCAGTGTAGACGATGGAGCGGTTGACGTCCGGCGCCAGCACGGTAATTCCGTATCCCTTCGCATCAGCAACATACTTTGCGATGTCGTCTTTGATGGAATAGGACAGCAGAGATGCCATGAATTCAGCCGGATAGTAGTGTTTCAGCCATGCGGTGTAGTAGGACATCACCGAATAAGCTGCTGCGTGAGATTTGTTAAATGCATAAGAAGCAAATTCCAGCAGTTGGTCCCAGAATGCAGCGATGTCGTTTTCTTTGGCGCCGCGCTTGCGGATTCCTTCCGCGAATTTGTCTTTGGCAGCAACGAGTTCATCAAGATGCTTTTTGCTCATTGCTCGACGAATTATATCCGCCTCGCCGAGAGAAAAACCGGCGATTTCGTGAAAGATTTTTTGGATTTGTTCCTGGTAGATAGGCGAGCCGTAGGTGTTACCCAAAATGGATTCCATCTGCGGAACAATGTAATTTGCTTTCTTACGGCCGAACTTTACGTCCGTTACCTGGGGGATATATTGCATAGGACCCGGCCGGTATGCCGCGTTAAGCAGAATCACGTCGTCGATGGTTTTAGGGGCAAAAGACTTGAGGGTCTTTTTCATGCCCCCAGACTCAAACTGGAATACTCCATCGGTGTCGCCCTTGGCATAAATGGCGCTGATAACCTCGGGGTCATCAGCTTTGTTGATGCTGGCGAAGTCGATATTCACGCCTTTGGTTTGGCGGATGAATTTCTTGGCCCGCATCGCAATGTCAATGTTTTTTAGACCGAGGAAGTCCATTTTGAGAAGTCCGATATCTGACTCACACGCTACCATATCATATTGAATGACCCATACATTCTTGGATTCATTCCAGAACAGCGGGGCGTATTCGGAAACCGGTTTGTCAGCGATGATGACGCCGGCGGCATGCACGCCAGTCTGAACAGGCAAGCCCTCAGCAAGCATCGCGTCATCGAGAAGGCGTTTCGCCTGCGGGTCGGTGTCGTAAAGTGCTTTCAGCCTGTCGTTTTCTTCCATTGCCTTTTTCAGAGTCATGTTTGGTACGGCCGGAACCAATTTGGCAATTCGGTCGCAATCAAACAGTGATACTCCAGTTACCTTACCGACCTGGCGGATGGCGCTTTTGGCGGCCAGGACACCCTCGGTGACGATGGAGCACACGGTTCCGCGAAGCTCTTCAACCGGATAATCGCCTTTGTAAGCGTATCGCTGAGCGACATACTCGATGACCTTATCTCGATGTTCTGGTGATAGGTCGGTGTCGATATCAGGCATAGAAACACGCTCTGGATTTAGGAATCGCTCAAAAATAAGGTCGTATCGAAGAGGGTCGATGTTGGTGATGCCGACCAGATAGCAGACGAGGCTGCCGGCACCGGAGCCACGGCCAGGCCCAATGGATTCATCGCCAAAATTCCGTTTGGAATAATTGATGAAATCCTCCACGATGTCGATATAACTGGAATACCCCATTTTGTCGATGACGCCCAGCTCGTACTCGATACGGTCCATGAAGGATTTCTTTCGGGAATCCTCCCAGGAATCATAATCAGGGTAACGACGGGAGATATTCCCTATTGCCATCTTCCGCAGGTAGACATCTGGGGCAAGCCCGCCTTCGTCCTTGAACTCCGGCAAGTGCATCGCCTTGTGGTAGACTACATTGCACATAGCGGCGATTCTGGCCGGCCCTTCCAGGGCCTCCGGTACGTCCCGAAACATCTCTTCCATCTGGGCATTGGACTTGAAATACAGTTGGTCGTTCCCCTGCTGGTTTGCTACGTCATCCACTGTCAGATTTGGGAAGCGGAGTGCGGCAGCAATATCGCGTCGGCGCTTCATTTCCGGATTCTTATAGTGGACATCGTTTGCGGCAGTGAGTGGAATGCCAGTTTCCTTGGAAATCCGAATGATTTGCTGACGGGTCAGGAATTCGGTCATCAGGCCGTGGTCCTGAAGCTCAAGAAAAAAGTTGCCCTTGCCCAGAATCGTTTCGTACTCCAGCGCAAATGCCTTGGCCTGTGCGAATACATCGCCAAACCCTTTTGCCTCTTCTGCCAGTTCGTCGATTTTCTCCTGGATTCGTTCTGCCGGCCGGTTCTGCTTCTCCAGCTCCTCCAGCGCAGTCTTCTTTTCCTTCAGAGATTCTTTCAAAGCAGCGATTTCTCGTTCAAGTGCAGGAAGTTCTGCGCGGCACTGGTCCGCAAGAGCGATTTCCACCTGCAAGCTGGCAAGGTTCGCCCGGGCAGCTGCCACCGCATCTGTTTCCACGCCGCCGGATTTGGTGAGTGCCTTGTCGATTGCGGTCTGGGCACGCTTCAGGGTTGCGGTGAACTTCCGATTGGCCTGCTTCTTTTTCTGCGCATACGCCGCTTTTTTCTCTGCGATACTATCGGTGAGCGCAAGGATAGAATCCTCGACATCCCAGAGAGTTTCCTCCGGAATCTGCGTCAGTGACTCCTTTTTCTCACACAGCTCCTGCTGGGCCTGCGAATTGTAATAGGGTTTCAGCAGGGTAGCCGGAATTTTGCCACCAATACAGGCAGATGTCGCGATAACATGACCGTGTCCCGGTGCGCCTTCTCCAAGGAAAAGCCGCATGGTTTCGGTCGTGCAGCGAGGCAGGTCGTTGTGCTTGTTCAGCTGAGCGAGATTGCACAGAAGAAACAGAGCCTTCGCTCCCTGCCAATCCTTTGCATAAAAGATGATGTGCCAGCGGTGGGCATCCCCTTCCACCGGCGCCGCTTCGTACATCTCGACGCCCGGGATGAACTGAACCGCCTTATGAGCGGTGTTCACATAGGCGTCCTCGTATTTCTCCACGAACGGAACCATTTTCTCGTTCGGCTCCCGGACGGAATCAAAGGGCCCCATAGCCTTGAGGGCCTGCTTGATATCCTCCTGCCCAGCGCCTGCAACCGCAAGTTCTGTTTCGAGGATTTTCTTTTCCCGTTTCGTCCGCTCTTTCAGGGCGGCGAACAGGCGGGTCCAGTTCCCGTGGTCCGTGATAGCCACTGCCTTGCGACCCAGTTCTTCTGCGGTGTCGAAGACATCCGCAACGGTGTTGACCGCATCACGGAATGAGCCTTCCGTATGAACGTGCAGTTCCTGATAGCCGGAATACTGCGGCCTGATGCGTTCAAAATAAGCATCGAGCATAATACACTCCCTTCTCCCGGCAGTTGGCCGGGTCTCAAAAATTATCTATGTAAGCAAAGAGAAATGCGGACACCGCACCGCTTTCGTGACACGATATCCGCATTTGACTCTTTGATGGGAATATTATACGGTGTTTTTCGGGGCAGGTGGTAGCTTGTCCCTTCAGTTGCTCGTTCTGGCGGTAATCGTTTCGGGCTGGATAGCGGATAACACCACATGGTCCGAATCCATGATGATGACGGCTCGGGTACGCCGGCCATACGTCGCATCAATCAGAACTCCGTTGTCCTGCGCCTTTTGCAAAATACGCTTGATTGGTGCAGATTCCGGGCCGACGACAGCGATTACCCGATTGACGTTGACGGTGTTGCCGAACCCTATGTTAAGCATGTTTGCCATTTTTTTCGTTCCCCTCTGGCTTTGCATTGGTTTAAATATGACGTCCACGCCGCGACATTTCGAAAATGAGGAGCAACGCAAGTCCGTCTGCCTCCGCACCTTCCCCGCCGCAGCGGATACTCTCGCGGCAGGCGCTTATCAAAAAATCGACCTGTTCCTGGGAGAGGAATATGTCGAATACAGGGGTTTCCAGTTTGTTCCAGACCCGGTTTGGTTCCGCATGTCCCCACTGATGGACGGCGATAACGCTCCAGCCGGTCTCTTCGATAGCCCGGCAGTTCTTCTCGTTAATTGCCGAAGCCGCCGCCACAGCGCAATCGACATGGTTGGCTGCCATGATAATGCTGAGCATGTCCTGAACTTCAGGATTGAATCTTGTGTCGATATGAACAACGCCATTTTCCCGCCAGCTTCTGATTTTGTCCTCAAGGTTCATAACCGAAATTTCCTCCAGCCCGTCAGGCTCATCGCTTTGTGCGTCTTCAAGCAGCCCGTCTCGAAACCGCCTTCGCAGCTCCTCCGAGAAACGCAACGCGCTGCCGTCGCCACTGCCTTGCAGACCGAGTATTCCAATCACAGCGGTCGTCTGAATATCGGATAGCGGGACAACGTGGTCGTGTCCATTAAGTACAAATCGAATTTCCATGTTTGCGAACGGAAACATTTTTGCTCACACTCCCTTTTTTCGTATTAGTTATTTTGGCTCAGTTGCTAACTATTTCGCTCAGCTTTTTTCCAGCATGTATGCCTGACACTCCAGATAGTTTCGCTTGAGGACCTGGAATTGTTCCTCGCTCCCACCGCCATCCGGGTGTGCAACTTTAACAAGCTGACGGAATCGCTGTTTCAGTTCTTCATCCGTGTTGGGAATATGGTCGAATCCCAGCACGACAAAGCAGGCCGGTACAGAGGAAGCTGGCGGCAGCATCTTCATGCCTTCAATCCAGTAGGAAAGCTCATACAGCCCCTGCTCCGTGAGACGAGCGAGGCTTTCAAGCGCCAATACGATTTGGGCAAACAGGTCAGAGACGTAGGAGATTTTTTTGTGGGTTTTCTCATAGGCCTTGGCAGACTTTTCAAAATTGTTTTCGAAGTGATACCACTGGCCTTTATAGCAGAACTCAACATATGTTTCTGTCCGGTTCCAATCGTAACGGTATTCGGATACCCCAAGCCGGTCCATGACCCGCTTCAGTTTTTGTTCGTATTCTTCGGAAGAGCCATAGTGCTTTTTTGCTCCCATTTTTTACTCCTCTCATGCCGGCTCGCAGCCTTGTTCTTGTTTCTGTTGAACAATGCTAATACCGTAAGCCAAAGGTTCAACGGTGTTTACCCATCCTTTGGGCTGATTTTCTATGTCAAAAAGTTCATCCCAAGGTGTTGCATCTGGCACGTAATCAGTAAGGCCATCGCAAACGAGTTTCATATTTTTGGAGATAACTTTGCTCTTTGATATTTTATACTTCCAATGTTCTTCCCATTTGATGGTGTCAATAATGTTACCGTCAACGTGTTCAAACCATTCACCGTTTTTGTCTATCCCTTGCTTCCAGTCGCTATATATTCGCAGCACGGCATGGCCATCATCATCAAGTTCAAACCGCAAAGAACATGGACAATGTGTGGCTTCCTCTTCCGTGTCATAGTCTATTGGGATTATGACTTCTATCTGAAAATTATAAAAATTATGGTCATCATACAATTTTCCATCAATCAGTCGATTTCGGTAAAAATCCCCCAGGAACAAACACCTGTACTTTATCATAAACTACTCCTTATTTCGTTTTGGAACTGGTATGTTTTGAACAACTTTGCAAATTGGCTTTGCGGTGAATATTCGATGGCGTACTTTTTTTCGCCCAACATGTACTCGCGTATCATGAGGCAGTCGTGACCGTCGCTGCTATGTTGGATACCCGGGGTGCGCAGAGTAATGTTTGCCTCGGTCCCTTCGTCGTTTATTATTACCAGTTCCAGCCCGGAATTATTTTCTGCCAGTTGAACATCCACAATAAAATACTGTGTTTCTGATACTACCGTTGTGCTGGCTTTGATGAGAATTCCAAATGGCCCTGTGATAACCAGTAGAGTCATCACCGCAGCCAGGATTCTGAAAAATGACGCCCACTTGCCGTCCATTCGTTTTTGAATGTTGCGGAACGTTTCTTTAAGCAGTAGACACCCCATAATCCAAAGGATGCAGCGCGAAAGCACATTGTTTAACATTGACTATCTCCTCCGTTTTTCTCTTGCTCATCTTTAACAAAGGCATTTACCAAGTCCAAAGTCGCGGCCTTGATAATTGCGCTTTGATTATAGCGGCCTTTTGAGTTTGAGCCGGCGGACTCCGGGAAGTTTTTATCCAACCAAGTCTGTGTGTCGGTTTCTTGCATTGGCAGCTCTGCAAAGGAAAAGATTCGCCTGCAACGGGGCGCGACTTAACGCGCACAGGGTAGTCAACACACCCTTGCGGGCACGACCGAAGCCTTGGCCTCGCCGCATTCGGCAAGCCCGCGGCTTCAGTCGTGGGTTATTGACTTGCTCAACAAAAATTCAATCAGTTGTTGGGCCGTCTGTACGCACACAGCCTCGGCTCCCGCCGCCTGATACACCGGCACAATCGAGTCGCCCGTCCCCCACTTGGCCTGTTCTTCCGGCACCAGCACGGATACCTGGTGCGCGTGCTCACACATCCAGCGCATCTGATTTTGGGCCGTATCATAAAGGTTATTGCGGCAATCTCCGAGCAGAATGACCGTTGCGTCTTTCGATATGAGACCCCTGTGCTCCGTCACCAGCTGGTGTAAAGGCGTACCATAATTCGAGTAGATTCCCCGCGAAGGAACGGATGCATTGATGGCCTGCACGGCTGTTTCCACATTATCGTCCCGGAAGAACTGTCCGACCGGCACAAGATGGTTCACGAAAACAAACGGATGGCAACCACCCGGGAAGACCTGGCCCATCAATCCCATGAAATGCAAAGTCAGGCTGGCACTCGCCCGGCAGGACCCGGAAATATCCGCCAAAAGGATAATGCGAGCTTTGGAAGCTCGGGGCTTTCTGTAATACAGCCGGGCAATATCTCCGTCGGTTCGCATAGACTTTTCCACGGTCTTTTTGATGTCAAGCCGTTTCCTCTGATGAGCTGCCATATTTTTCCGTAACGTCTGCTGAAATTTTCTCGCATTGGTTCGGATGTACAGGGAGATTGTCTGAATTTCATCGGCCGTGAGCATAGCGATATCGCTGTTCAGGAGGCTCTCTACCGCATCTTCTCGTTGTACCGCGTTGTGCCCGCCGATGAACATTTCGCGATGATTGACAGAAGGGCCGCCCCGAATCAAGCTGGACCGGTATGCCTCATATCGTTCTTTTTCCTGCATCGCACTACGAATTCTGCCCTCAATGGACTTGAGTTCAGCCTTCGCCGAGCGCCGCATTTTCTCCCGTTCCAATGCCAAATCGTATGCTTTCCAAGCCCGTTCGGCCGCAGCGCGTAGCGGTTTCCACTCTTCTTTTGCTCTTTTTACCTCTCCTTCCAGCTGTTCAAACTCCTCCGTTTTTTCCAATGCAGCGGAGAGCTTTTTGAGTAGATAGGAAATTTTCTGCATTTCGGCCGAGAGCAGAGCGTATGTGCGGTACATCCGATTGTCTTTCCGGCGCCGGGCATCCAAAGCCTTATTGAGCATCTGGACTTTGAGTTCTTCCAGCGCCGCGCCGTTGGCCTGTGCGATAGCCATTTCTACGGCATTGCGTATCTGTGTACGCTCCTCTTCATTCTGGATACCGGAAAGGCCTTGCTGAAGGACTTCAAGAAATTTGCGGTCGCTGGAACGGATTGTGTTGGCAATGGCTGTTTGGATGGCATGCTTGGCCTGTTCCACAGCGACCTTCGCCTGGTCAGCCTTTTCCTGGGCCGCTTCCCATTCAGCCTTCAGAACGTCAGCGTCTGCCTCATCCGCTTCTGCACGGGAAAGGTCCTGCCGGATGCGTTCTGCGTTCTTTTTCAGGCTCTCCAATGCCTCATCGCTCATGGTGGGCCGTTTCGGGGTTTCTGCACCAATATACTCCTGCTTATATCCGAGGAACTTCTGGCAGAATAGTGTTTCGAACGCATCGGCCTGCTCTTTATTATGGCACAACGCAGATTGAGCCGTGTATAGCACATCTTCCACATCGGTGATGTCTCGAACGGAAGAAAGCGCCTGTTCGATTTCTTGTGCAGTCGGAGTAAACCCATATTCCCGGAGTCCCCAGACAAAAGGAAGCAGTCCTTGTACATAAGCCCCGGCGGGGTTGGATTCTCTTGGGATTTTCAAATCTGCTTTGCCCACCGCATCACACCCCCGCAGCCGGGACGGACTTGAGAGTGTGGAGAATCTTCTTCTCATCCGCCCGGTCTTTTGCCAGGGCTCCTACGGCATATGGGAGTGCGCCCTCAATATCCGCTGCCGTCTCGCAACCGAATACGGTACGCAGGCTCCTGGCCCACTCGATGCCCTCGCTAATGGAGACCATGTGCTTCAAGTTCGTCTTTTGCAACGCCTCAAGGCCTGCTGCCACCCGCTGGCGGAATTCATCGGAGGCATCCACTCGTGCAGTAATGATGGCGAGGATTTCTTCGTAGCTTTTGTGTTCGATGTATAAGTAGCAGCACCGACGCAGCATCGGCTGAGACAGCTCGCGGTAATTGTTTGAGGTCAGGAACACGATGGGCCGGTCTTTTTCTTGGCACTGGATGACACCATATTCGGGAATCGTTATGGCGAAATCCGAAAGAAGTTCCAACAGTGCATGTTCAATTTCGGTATCCGCCTTGTCGATTTCGTCGATAAGCAACACCTTCCGACCCGGCATCGTCAGAGCCTTCAGAACGGGCCGGTCAAGCAGGAAATCGCGGCCATAAAACTCTGCCTGCCCAGCGATTTTCTGGATACTTTCCCCGAGGTCCATGTTTTTTACCTGCTCATTGAGTTTCTCGCGCAAGGCGGAGACAACGAGCAACTGGCGCTGGTAATCGTAGTCATAAAGGATTTTGTCCGCCGTAATGTCCTCATAGCAGGAGATTCTCACCAGAGGAATGTCCAGCATCTGGGCTACCGCTTTTGCGAGGCTCGTTTTACCCACGCCCGGGTCTCCCTCGACCAACAGCGGTGCTCCGCCCGGCCGGATGGCATTCAGGACACTATATGCGATTTTCTTGTTTGCAAAATATCCCTGCGCCTCAAGACGCTGGATGATTTCGTCAGCCGAATAATGATTGATGTGCAAAATCTTCTCCCTCCTCATCGTTTTCGAGATTCTTTGCGATTTCAATGCAGCCAGGATAGTCCCGGACAATAACAGAGGCCAGCAGGCGGTCTGTTCCATCCAGTTGCTCGGCCATATGAGTGAATGCATCGGATTTCAGAAAGTTCGCAGCATCGCCCCGGGTAAGCAGCGAGAGGTTCTCGATGACCCAGAAAGCGTCCTCGGATGATTTGACTGCCAGTGCCAGTTTCCGAAACTTCGGGAATCGGGCGGAAGCTTTCAGGTCGCCGATGTCACTCCACTGAAAACTCGAATTATCCAGAGCCCGAAGAAGCCCCTTCGCCAGTTTTTCGTCTATAACGTGATAGCGAGCGCAGTCGAAATGGTCTCCCTTCATCAGATGGCCCGCGAAGACAGCAAATTCTTCCGATGCATTTTGCTTTCCATAGGCAGTCAGTAGCTCCGTCAGGGCCCCGCTTACTGTTTGTGCTGAATATTTTCCAGGGAACCGACATCCGAACATCCCGAGGATTTCTTTTCGGGTAAATTCGTCCTTCCGCCGGCGTTTATCTGGCCTCAGAATAACACTAAGCAATGCCGCTTTCAGTTTTTCTTTACCTCCTACAAGATATATCTGGGAAAAATTGTTCTGGACGGCGTATTTCAACACCCCCGCTTCTGCCGTTTTCAATGCGTCTTGGGCGGCTCTGATGCAGCTCTTTGCCTCTGTATAGGAATTGTCTGGCATTATATCGGTTGTGAGCAAAAATTCCTTTGCACCGTCAAAGACCGATATTCTGCATTCGAATCCAGGCTCATTTTGCCATGGGTAGACTTTGGGGCAATAGCGGAGAGTGGCTTTGAGATGCAGACCATAACGAGCAACGGCAACAGACTCTTGCAGCATCGTAAGGACGCTTTCCGAGTCTGTTCTCACTTGCTTTTTCCATGCGCTCAAAAACGATTCTTCGGAAGAGTCCAATACTTCAAGCACTATCCCAGTTTCAAGAACCAGGCCGCTCACAGAACCGTTCTTTTGTTCAACGACATAGCGCCCATCGACCATCTGCGTCTCGGGCTTCAGAAAGCATACTTCTGCCATTTTGTTACCGATTTGGACATCGGATAAGCACCCATAAATCCGCCCCTCGAGTTTTGAACCAGGGGCAGCGAGAGCTCTCTTGAAACATGGCGAAAAATCGAAGGTCCGCACGATGCTTTCGGACAATTCGCCAAGGCTTTGCGTTTGGTCAAAACAGAACGGCACCTGCATGGTTTCCGCCCGGCCGACTGATAGACCGACAATGAGCTTGACCGTCATCTCCAACGAAGGCATCTTTTTCATCGAAACGGTCAGCTTAATTTCTTCAGTAATGTTTGGGCAAACGATATCCGGCGTTTCGACCCGGGATTTTGCGCTTTCATATAGCTCGTGAATCAGCTGAATGATGGGTGGTTCGTTCAACGCAGATTCCATTTTATGGGCAATTCTGCTCCCCAGGGCATCTGAACGCATGGCCTCAGCAAAGAGATTCTCCTCTATATCATGAGAATATTGCCTGCACTTCTTTCCGAACAGAAGTTTTGACCGAATGTAGGGTTGTTCGCCGTTATCAAGCCAAACGACACGAATGTCTTCCGGTTGGATAAACAGGAGTGAATTCGTGAGTTTTTCGACGAATCGGTTGGCGTCCTCCTCTCGTGACCGAGCCAATTCCGTATCTGCGCGATTGCCGGCATATACGCCGTTGTCCAGCCGCGCCATCTGGAGCCTCCGTCGATTTTTGCTCAGGATTTCCTTGAAATTCGTTGATTCTCCTATCTTCCATGTCTCTTTTGTCGGATTTAATTTCAGGCGCCAGGGAGTATCCCCTTTGCGTCTCTGGCAGATTTCACACCCAAGCGCGTACAATTCTTCGACCGAGTCTTTTTGACCCGCATATCGCTCGCGGAATTCTTCCGGGAGCTTATCCCACGAACTGTATCGAATTGGTGACAAAGTGTCTTCTCCTTTACTCTATATTTTCCTTAATTATACCACATAACTAACATTTTTTCAATTTATTCCATGTTTTTAATGCTTTGATGGAATGTGTCGTCCCTTGTGTAGCTCTTCCTCGCGGGTGGGGTTGACGAACAGCGCCTGATAAGCGTGGAGCAAAGATATTTACATATCGGCCATTTTTTAGAAAATTCCAGGCCTTTATGGTTAAGCTCCCGGGAAGACGCCAGAAACCGCAGCATTGTTGAATATTTTTCATTTTTATGGTATAATTAGGGTAACAAGCAAACGGGAGGCACGCAGCCATGACGAAAAAGAAACTCAAAATTGGAATGAAAAATCGTGTGGCTGAATGCCAAACGGCTTCTGCGCGGCCTCATACGCGCATGCGAGTCAAGGCTGGTTTTCGCAGTTTTGAGACAGAACGTAGATTGGCTCAGAAGCTGAGAACCTCACACAATTTTGATTGTCGTATGAGCTACTGGCAAATGGTTGCAGTTCGCCCGGCCCTTTTCGATGCGGGAGCTGGCCTTAATGAGAAAAAAGGTGCTGACGTTCAGCGTCATATCTGGCAGGCTTTGGGTAGCGTAGAGATGGAGTTCTTTTTGAAGCAGTTCATTGCTTATCCAGGCGGCAAACCTGAGTCCCAGTGCGGTCGTCAGATGTTATATGCGATGGAAAATGGTTATCCGGTCATGTATCGTTGTGACACTCCGCAGAGTTCTATTCGCTTAACATCTCGTGGTATCGCAAGCAAGGACTGTCCTGGCGAAGAGGCTGTGTACAACAAGTGGAATATCGTCATTGCCCAGAATGCTTTTGGGCTTAAAGAGCTCTTTTACACCCCTAATCTCTTTTGGGGGAAGAATCGCTCCATTGAGACTCTGCACACTCTTCGTGCTTGCTGGGTAGACCTGGACCGTGAAAAAGGTTTGTATGATGGCATCTGTCGGGGCAAGGTTTGGGGGCTAATTTTGGCCCGTATGAAGCATGATGGGCTTCCTCTGCCCTTTGTTGTGGATTCTGGCTCCGGGTTTCATTTCGTATGGCCTATCGAGCATGAGGATAAGAGTCGTCTTCAGGATTGGAATAGTGTTCAGCAAGCTCTGCTGGACTATATTGAGGAAATCCTGGAATATGAAGACGAACTTGCCGGTTGGGAGCCCGACCGGCGGGCTGTGGACGCCGCTCGTATGCTTCGTATGCCCAGCAGCTACAACAAAAATGCCAAAAAAACCTGTGTGATTGAGACTACCACTGAACGGACAACTCTTGATGAGCTGATGGAATATTTCGCTATCAAACCCTATGTCCCGGTCAAGAAAGGTGAGAAACAAAAAAAACGTACTTCGTATGTAGCATCATCCCGCATTAGAGCCCTGATGGGCTGGCTGCATGGCCGCCAAGGGGATATTCGAGGATACCGCAACACTTTTCTGAATATTATTTTGAGCACCATTCAGACGAGCCGTGGAGACGGGTGCGACCTTTTAGCGGAGGCTACGGCAATCAACAGCCAGTTTGCCGAGCCTCTGCGTAAGTCTGAGGTCGCTGCTTGTGCCCGCGCTTGCCAAAAGACCGCTTATCGTTGGAAAAACGATACAATCATGGAGCGTTTGAGCATGACGGCAGAGGAAAGCAGGGTTTTTATCCGCGTCGGAAAAAGCACGATAAAGCCTGCCCATGCCTATTATCTGGCCCAAGCGACCGGCAAAGATACTCGTATTTCTAATCGTACCCGCAAGTGTAAAGCAGCTGAGCGTCGAAATGAAAAAGAGAAGCTGTACATGGAGTGTGCTCGCCTGCATAAAGCTGGCAAATCCGCAAAAAAGATTTCCGAAATTCTTGGGATTCCTCTGAGCACTGTATACTATTATCGAAAAAACGCTGAGAAGATTCTCAGCTCACGCCGCCGCGCCCGTCTGGCTCGCAAGCATATCCGCATTCGGAAGTCTGTGCGGAGCCGCCGGGTCTCTTTCCTGCGCAAATTGGGCCGTGTTTCTGGTCGTTTGCGTGCAAATGACAATATCAGCTACCTGATGCGTGCGCCCAAGCCCGTGACAGAGCCTGGTTTCCCTGCTCTGAAACCAGCCCGGGGAAGCGATGATATCGGCCATGGAGCTGGTGCGCTTACTCACATTGGAACCCTGAAAAAAGCCGAATAAAATCCCGGTCAATAAAGGAGACTGCTATGTTTACGACACTTTTGGCGATGGCCGTTGAACCCGCCTTTGCATATATTCTTATTCCTGCTCTGATTTTGTCTGCCTGGTCAAAAATTCGTCTCAAGCTGGCATATCGGAAATATGATAAGAAAATCACGTCTACTGGGATGTCTGGCGCAGAAATCGCCAGAAAAATCCTCGACGAGAACAACCTGTATTACGTTCGAATTGGGGTCGTAAAGGGTGAAATGACCGATTATTATGACCCTCTGAACATGACGCTTTGTCTGTCCGAGGCGACCTACTATACCTGTTCGGTCGCTGCGGCCGGAATTGCCGCTCATGAGGCCGGTCACGCCATACAACATGTTCGGAAATATTTTCCCATGGTTCTGCGAAAGGCCGCTGTTCCCATTACGAATTTGGGCACGCGCCTTGCTGTCCCTGCCGTTGTCACCGGGCACGCTTTGGGTATGGAGCAGCTTGTGCTTGCCGGCACTGTTCTGTTCGGTCTTTGGGCCTTTTTCCAGCTTATCACCCTGCCCGTGGAGCTGGATGCGAGCCGGCGCGCTATTGGCGCGTTGGAGTCGAGCGGTTGTATTGCGAATGAGAAAGAGCGGAAAGGCATCAAGCGCGTATTGGCTGCTGCCGCAATGACTTATTTTGCATCGTTGGCGACCTCTATTGTCCATATGTGCCGGTTCCGGTTCCTTACCAAATAATCAAAACAATCAAAAAACAAGCCCCCGGCCAGTGGCCGAGGGCTTTCTTTGCGTGATTCAGTTGTCAAAATGGGTGTTGTCCATGCGACCCTGGACCTTTTCGCGGACCTCCTGATAGGAGAATCCGTCCCGAGGCACACCCAGATATCGGGCGCCAGAAAAGGCCAGAATGCAGATAAACAGCCAGGGCAGTAGAATAAGGCCGACCGCAAAGCCGAGCCCTTTTCCAAATGCTACGGACAGTTTGTAGCTGGTGATGCAGGAGAACACAAGCGACAGCAGGCTGAGGAATCCGCCGAACCAATCCCCGATTGTCAGGGCGCCGAAGAAGCTCAGCAGCAATGGTGCGAGGAAAACCCAACCGTTGCCCCAGGTGATTTTGTGCAACAGATACGAGTTGAAGAACGGAATGATTGCTCCCCAAGCAGGCTCCCCAGCTTTTGAAAACACCCGCCAGTGTCCGATGATGGAGAGGATTCCGAACAGCAAGGATGCGATGAGCACCACCATGATAATGCTGATATAAGCACCGAGAATCGTAGAAAGAATTTCAGTAGATGTGTAGTAATTCATGATTTTTCCTCCTCGTTTTTTTGTTAGCTGATGTCGGCTTTCAAAGCGGCCAGTTCATCTTCCACACCAGTATCCGCCGGGGCCATACAGAATTTCTCCTTGTATAAAGTTTTTGATGTTTTCAGTGTATGAACTTTTCGGGTAAAATCAAGAGCGCAAAAAAGCCCCCATTCCCGAAGGAATGAGGGCAGATTTTTTCGATAGTGTCAATGAGTTCCCGCTATCCAATTTCGACAAACTCGTTGAGCGTGCCGTATTCCTGCTTCCCGCGCAGCTGTCATGCCTCCTCAAAAATGACGGCGTCAGACCCATCCATATAGATGGGGACAATTTTCCAATCCACATTGCTATTTTCCGGGCCGGCATTATTTGCCCACGCGGACATTTTTCCAAACCCGCACTCACCGGCCGGCTCATTCTCGTTGATGAACGCATACAGCTCTTCGGATGTGCAGTGTACGGCGTCGGCCATTTTGAGCCACATAGCGCGGTTTGCATCCTTCAGAGTATCGTAATACCCCACAACGCTCATCTCACGCTCATGGGCCGAAAGAAGCTGGTATTTGATGATACCGCAGTTCTCGATTTTCCAGCCGTCCTTGCCGCCTTTTTCGTCAGCCATATACCGCTCCAGGCGAACACCCGAATCCTGGCCGTCCATACAGTCTCCAAAAATGGAGTACCCGCTACATGATGGCGAAGCGAACGCCTTATTGTTTGATGTGAACAGATATGTGCGTTCGAGCTGGGTATAGGCTTTTAAGAAGCTGCCCGGGGTGAACGTCACAAACGCATCGACGACTCGCTTTTCTTTTGCTGCTTTGCGCAGAATTTTTTTAAGCTCTTGGTATTTCACAGTTCATCTTCCTCCCCTGCAAGAAGGGCCATAATGGCTCTTCCAGCATAACAGTCTGGAGTTCTTATGATATCGAGTACGACATCGGGCTCTCCCCCGAAATCATATTCAATATACTTTCCGTCATGTTCCCGCAGAATCGCGGCATTTTCTTCGGAGAATTTCTTCAGATTGTCTTCGGGGAGCAAAACAGGCGACTCCCCATCGTCATCGCAAAGATACTCTCTTAAAATTTCCCAATGTTCCTTCGGAACAATCTTCAGTGTAGCCATTCAATTCTCTCCTTTTTGTTATCAGATAGTTTTGATATCCACAATTCTCTTTCCATAAAAATCTGGTCCATCATCCATTGAAACGGCGATAGACATCCGTGAGACATCATATATCCCACAGACGACCTGACCCGCTGAAAACCGAACGATGGCAAATGACTCTCGGCGCCCGGGAGAAGGATAGGTGTATCCTTTTCCAACAACAACACCAACAGCATGTCCAATCGGGTATTTCTCGACCGATTCGGGCCGATTTGCAGTCCGCAGCTTTTTCTGAAACGCATCCATACCGCCGATTTTACTCAAATCGAACCGGACACGGACGGTATCTCCGATATTTACCATATTTCCCTCCTGCTTTGCGGCTTAGAGTTCACTGAGCTTTTCAGCGAGCGCATCCAGCATGGCCTGAATTTCCTTGGCATCGTCCACCAGGGTTACTGCATCGGGAACGCCAGAAACGCGCCCACGGGCTTCCAACCACATGGCAACATGCTCGGAAATATCGAAATCGTTGGCGTATTCCTGCACCTGACGAATCAGGTCGTCAGACGATACGCTGAACGAGAAGTCTTCCCCGGCGGGACTTTCCTGAGAGAAGCGCAGAGAGCCATCGCCTTCGTCTTCGATATTCCAACAGAGCTCTTCGGCAACATTTTCTACACGCTTCCGCAGCAGAGATGAGTCTTCATCAAGGAATTCTTGAATCGCGGACGCAATCCGTTGATTTCCGGCTTCACAGCAGGAATCGTCTACCATACGCCAATCTACACAGTCATGCGCAATGGTTTCCGCTGTCTTTTCGAGGTCAGCATCGCTCAGACAAGAAATCTCATCCTCGAAATCCATGCGCATCCGGTCCAAAACATCTTGTTTGGCATCCCATACCGTCCACGCCTCATAGGAATTCAGGTCCGCCATGCAGGCATCTTCCAAATCCTGGCGTTCCAGGAGCAGCATCTTCAGGTCGATGAGAACTTGGCGTTCCTCGGAAGAAAGTGAGGCGGAATCCAGTTTGGACAAAAGGGACAGTGCATTTTTTCGATTGATATTTTTCATGGTTAATCCTCCATATTCTCTGGTATGTATCGCGGCGGGCCTTGTTTGAGACCCGCCGCAGTTCGTAATTAAGATTCTTCTGTGTCGCGCAGCTTGTTCAGTTCGGTTGCCAGCTCAGCCAGCGCACACTGGACTTTTTGGGCCTGGCGCACCATTTCGACAGGACTCTTTCCAGCATAGGCCGGGCTTTTTGCCGACAGGCGCTTTTCGAGATAGTTCGCGATGTCAAATTCATTTGCAGACTCGTTGATATTGTCGATGTAGTCGGGGCAGACCAGGTACAGGCCAAACTCGTCGCCATCCAGGTCATTGCGCGAAACAAAAACATCCATATCTTCATCGGGTTCGCATTTCCAGCCGGCAGTCTCGCATACGGAAATCACCCGGTCGAGCAGCAGCTCGTTACGGTGATTGCAGATATATTCGCCAATTTTCTTCAAAATTGCGTTGTTGCCTGCAATATCACTTTCACGTTTCACATCGAGCCAGGGAACCATCTTAGTGATTTTCTCCACAATCGTATTGAGCTTTTCTTCGGAGAGGCCGGAAATATCCTGCGAGCAGGTGTTCTGGAGTAATTCCAGTACATCTTGTTTCCCCTTCCATACCGAACACGCATCAAAGCCGTTCAGGTCGGCCAGATGGGTCTCAATGGGTTCTTGCCGTTCCTGGAAAAGCCGTTCCAGGTCGAGAAGAGCATTCTGCTCATTCTCAGGAAGAACGTCAAAATCCAGTCGGGACAGAAGGGACAGAGCGTCTTTTCGATTGATACTGTACATATTCTTTTTCTCCCATTTCATTTTAGTGGCATCCACCACTTACGTTGTGACAACCATCCGTATTTCCAATCCATCCGCTGGTGATTTGTGCGTTCGGATATAGAACGCGCGTCATACCAGTGCGTTGAGGAGTATCATTGACGGCTGCCCGAAGCGGGTTTACACGCCCACATCGTTCTGGTATTCCGCCTGGCTGACTGTGGCAAGAGCCAGTTCCACTGGCCCCTTTTGATTCTCTGGAGAATAGCCGCCACGCTCGATGCAAAATGCACAATTTCCATTACACAGGTTCGTGATTTTGACATCTAAGCAATTCCCATATCCGCCAGCGCAGGAATTGCGCGGGCAAACCGAAGATTGATTTCTCATAAATATTTTCCTTCCTTATGTAACTTTTTACTGGCGAACCCACTCAGCCAGCGGCAGCGCCTCTTCACTAAAGTCGATTCCCTTTTTACACTTCAATGTTTCAACAAGAAATTTTTGCCCCTCAAGGTCCGACATCAGTTCTTTTGCACAATCGTGCATATTTTCTTCGTACCAACCTTCCGGCGCTTTTATTCCAGCTTCACGATACACTAATATGCAGTTTGGGTCACGAGGAGATAGCTGAATTAAACCAGCCTGCACACACTTGTGCAGTAGCCGAAAGCAGTTATAAAAATTCAACCCATCAGGGGATTTATTTGTTTGGGACATAAAGCCCTCCTTAAAAACTGTGGAAGACTCTTGTGAGAGTCTTCCACAGTTTTCGAAATCTTTATTGATGATTTTGACCACATCTCAAACTTTGTCGATATAGGTCGCCATCTCGTCGGCCGCATGGAGCATCCAAGCGAGCGGATAGGTTTCGTATGCCTTGGAGACAGACGACATATCCTTCTGGTCGGCGAAACCCATGTGGCAGTTGATGGCCACAGCCTCCTCATCGGTCAGCTTCAGGAATTTCTGAACCAGGTATACGCTTTTAGAGCCATGCCCGCCAAAGGGGAATGCTTCCTCGACCGTGAAGGTCGGTACGCGCTCCCAGCGGCCGGTAGCATCATCCTTGACATTACGATAGCCCGGCTTGTAAAACTGACATTTGCACAGGTCATGGCACAGGGCCACAATAGCCAGGGTCTCATCGGAATACCCAGGGATTTCCGTCGCCAAGGCGTTCGCCATCAGCTTCAGACGGTGAAACACACGGACGCTGTGCTCACACAGGCCGCCGGCATAGGAGCCGTGAAAGCGGGTAGAGGCCGGAGCAGCAAAGAAGTCCGTATCCTCAATCCACCACAGCAGCTCATCGGAGCCAGCGCGGGTGATGTTTTCACGGAAGATTTTCAGAAATTCGTCTTTGAAATTGGAAACCATTTTTATCTCTCCTTTTTTATAAACTGGATATATACTCGGTATTTCATCATAGGGGCGCTCCTCAGATGAAGGGCAGCGGATGCTTGTCGGCAATCGCTGCGATTTCCTTTGCCAGTTGTACAGCAGCTTCGTTGCGGGCGTCCGGAGTGACTTCCGCCATCTCGCGGGCCATAGCCACGAACAGGCGCATCACCGACTGCTGCAGGGTCTTGTGCCCACGGCAGATGGTTACAGCAAATGTTTTTTCGTCCACGCCGAATGCGTTTACAAATTCGAGCAAGCTCTCAGCCTGCTCTTTTGCGAAATTTTTCCGAGAATTCTCCATCACGAATAGCCTCCTTATTTTTTGGTAATGAAATGTCAGAACTTGATGGTCAGCTGATGGCTGTGCGGCAAGTCTTCCAGGGTTACGGAAAGAATGCGAGATGGTCGCCTTCAGCTTCTCAGCGTTTTTTCGACCAGATTGGCGTATTCCATCATCGGGCAGAACTGATTCCAGCCGCCGGTGAAGTCTCTCGGTCCAGCAGCAGTGCGGACGAGAACATTGCCCATAAAGCCGCCTTCACAGAGGTCCATCGGGCGCTCGCCGCGAGGAACCGAAAAGCTGAAATACGCATATTTTCCACCTTTTTCGATGAATCCGGACACATCATAGTGACCAGCCGAAAAGGAAACGAGTTCGGCGCCCAACTCTTTGGCAACCGTTTTGGCGGTGGAGCGGAAATCGCGAGCAAACATTCTGAACTGCTGGCTTACAACGCCGCCGTCGTCCTGAACACTCTGCCCGTTCCATTTTTTGACAAAAGATTTGATAGTCATGTCTTTTCTCCTTTTTTCAAAATTTCCAGATGATATGTACACAAAGAAAAACGCAGATACTGCATCACTTCCGTGACACAGTATCTGCGTTCTATTCTTTGATGGAAATATTATATGCTACTTTTCGGGGCAAGCGTTAGCGGACAGAAAACGAGAGCCCATTCTCCCCTATTACCTACACAATTGGATGAGCCCATCATGCCTCGCTTTCCAGAAGCCAATCCACCAAGTTTTTCACTCGGATTCCGTTGTAGTTCCCCAAAACGAGAACATCGGTGGTAAGCACCATCTTTTCGTAATTGTCCCGAATGCTTTCAAGCGGCCGCATTTCCCGCTCAAAAGTCTCCTTCGCAGACATATCGGCTGTTACTTGAAAATACTTGTACTCGCCGTTTTTTTCGGCCACGAAATCGACCTCAGCATTTCCTTGCCTGCCAATGTTGACCTTGTATCCGCGACGAACAAGCTCAAAAAAGACGATGTTTTCCAGAGAGAATCCGAAATCATAGGCTTTACGGGGAAGTATGTGATTCCGAAGCCCAAGGTCTACGATATACAGTTTGCGGCTGGCCTTCAGAAGTTGCTTACCCGCAACGTCGATTCTCTCGGCTGGATAAAAAACGTAGGATTCTGTAAGGGCTTCCACATAATTGCTCACAGTATTGGGCGAGACCTTTCTGCCAGCCGATGTGAGATAGCTCGCCACATTTCGAATGGATACCGGACTCCCAACAACACTGGAAAGGTATCTGGCGATGGTTTTTAGGAGCGCAATATCGGTAATTCTTCTTTTATCCGGGCTGCTTTCCTTCCGGGCTTGTCGGTCCTCGATGTCCTTCACAATGACCGTGTTGTAGATGCCTTCCAGATATGTTTCCACCTTCTCAGCCGTCCGGCTCATCGCCGCAACATATGGCATTCCGCCGTATCGCAGGTATTCAGCAAAGCCCTGCATTTTTTCCTGCCCGGTGATTTCGAGAAACTCTCGAAAAGATAACGGCAGCATTTTGATTTCAACGTACCGCCCAGTGAGCAAGGTCGCTAAGTCACCGGATAGCATATAGGCGTTGGAGCCTGTGATGTACAAATCCACCCCAGGCTTCACATACAGACTATCGACAGCTTTTTCGAAATCTGGAACTTTCTGGATTTCGTCAAGAAAAATGTATGTGGTCTTTCCGGGAACGAGCCGCTCCTTCAAATGGGCATAGAGTTTTTTGTAGTCCAACAGCGCTTCGTATTCCAGCTCTTCGAAATTGATAGACACAATCTGCTCCTCGGCGACCCCATTCTTGGAAAGCCATGTGCGATATTGGGATAGCAGGGTCGATTTTCCGCATCGCCGGATTCCTGTTACGACTTTGATGACCTGCTCGTCTTTCCAGCGAATCAGCGATTTCAGATATTCTTTCCGTTCGACCACGATAATCGCCTCCTTTTCGTTCTTATTATAGCATACAGAAGAGAAAATTTCAATTCGTGCTCAATTTTCGGAACAGTATTTACCGACAACAAACAAAAAAGCGGTCTCCCAAAAAGGAGACCGCAGATTATAGCCCATATGGTGGGCTGTACTCCGGCAGGATTGTTGAAGATTGGTTACAGAATATCAGAACCAGTTGCTCAACGGATACCATGTGAATGGGTTTGCCTTCAAACAATCCGTTCGTTCTGAACCCACGAAGTCGCTCGTTTTCCCAACGAGCCACTGCTCTTTCCTCTCATCGAACAAATAAACATATTCGGCATTGGAGATATCGGCCAGATGTTGGATAAATTTTTTGTCTCCCGAAATGGAGAGGTCGGACAGCTCGTTAATTTCCAAGGGTTCGTTTCGGTCTCGATGATATGCGACCGTTACGAGCTCGTTCGGCATATCGAAGCTATGGGACATCCCCGGGTTAGGAGCGACAAGTTCCTTGAGGACGGATAGACCGCCCAGTTGGATAAGCTGTCTGGCTTTTTCTTTTGTGTCATAGTAGTCGTGCAGAATGGCACCAGCACCGGACAGATATCCGTCCCAGTGCAAGTATATCGCACGGCATTTTGTGCCATCAGTGACAGCGATTGTTGCATGTGTACTCATAGGGTTTTACTCTTTTTATATGTTCATTCTTTCAATTTTTTTCGGCCATGATATTATTTACCGCGTTGTTGATAACATCGCTGCCGGCCTTCCATGCGGCATTTTCGACTTCATCCCAGTCGATTGCCTCGAATGCCTGGTCTACGACCTGTTCTGCTTCATTCGGGGCCAACGTCTGAAAATCCGTCTGGTACATACCGCTCATCGCGCTAATCCAGACATCCGAGATGCCCCACATATTTGCAGCTTCGTAGGCAGCACAATCGACCAACCGCATTTTATCAGCCCCTTCAGCGCAAAGACGCTCCAGCTCTTTAAGAGCCTTTTTATCATCTTCGTTCAAAGGCTTCGCACTGTTCTGCGCGGCCGCGAGAATATTGAGTAACGAATTTTTCTGAATGCTGTTCATTTGCCTTGCCTCCTGTTTCTTTTCGACATCAGTCCACGGCAATTTTTTCGGCAAACCGCAAATAGTGCAGCAGCCGTTCCTTGCCGCTAAACCCGGATTCGCCCTTTTCTGCTCTCAGGGCTTCCCCGCTGCCGTCGCATTCGAACGGATACAGGAATTCGACCGGCGTGTTGTTGCCCATGTAGGCTTTCACGGACAATTTTGCGACCGGGAACGACTTGTCCCCGCTCGTGTGAATACGCCCTTCAGCCCACACGTCGATTTGCCATACAGCGCCTTTCCCGTCTCGGCTCAGTTCAGCAGGTACATAAGCCTCAAAATTGGCAAGCAGGAAAGGTCGGTCCGGTCGATTTCGGTACTCGTCCAACACACGGTTTTCCGACAGGATGAATCCGCTCTGCCAACCGATGTTTTTCCCGTCCTCCAGAAGCAACTGCTCACCGATTTTTCGAATCAGACCGGTCAGGGCAGTGTATTCCTTATTTTCTCGGCCAAACGGCTCAGAGGCGATAGCGTAGGTCGTTACCGGACGGAAAATGTGGTTATCCAGGGACTGCCGCATGCGGGTCGCTTCTTTCCGGCTGAAATGAATAGACATGGTTTCCCAGCTTCCATCCAGACGTCGGAAAGTGATGTCGTCCGGGTCGATACCATATTTCTCGACATAATCGAGAGCATCATACACAGGCTGCCCGTTCAGCCCCTTGCTTTCCATCGCATCTTTCAGCGGAACGAATTCCGCTTCCCGCTTTTCGAGCTCCAGATGATGCTTTACCAATTCATCCAGGGATTCAAAGGTAAGGTAGTTACCGCAGAGGTCTCCATATTCGAACTGGTCGCCCTCTTCGGGAGGATATGCCTCTTCGAGGGATTCGGTCGAATAGGCCTCCCGCATTTGTTGCAGGAGAAAAACAGG
Source organism: Owariibacterium komagatae (assembly GCF_045865535.1). Lineage (GTDB taxonomy): Bacteria > Bacillota > Clostridia > Oscillospirales > Ruminococcaceae > Ruthenibacterium > Ruthenibacterium komagatae. The sequence continues at coordinate 179,999 of NZ_AP031406.1, read as the reverse complement.
ATTGCGCGTTCCGGAGTTTTCCCGGCTGCCCGGGAAATGGAGCGCAGCGAGCTGGCGCGCATAGAATTCTTCTTCACATGACAGGTCTCTAAACAGTTTCATAATTTTTTGCACCCTCTTCAATCAGTTCAGTAATAGACTCCTCAATCGTATTCATATCTTACTCTTCCAAGATATGATGATGACCACGCTTCAGCTCCGTGGCGAGCAGGTCGCTCTCAGAAGCCTTGATGATGACGATGCAGAAGTCTTTGCTTTCGGGAACGAGTACAACATACTCATCTCCCAGCTGCTCCTGAAGGTCTTTGCAAATCTGTACCAGCTTTGTTTCCGGGAACTCCCAAGAAACGCACTGATAATCTTTGAGTTCATCAGTCTTTTTAACCCAGCCGGAGCCATTGTCTGCATTTTTAAAAAGCAGGTACTGAACGTTATCCATGCTGGCCGGTTTAATGCCCTTGTGCCAATATCGTGCCGGAAGTTCCAACGGCGAAAAGCAGCAGGAGCACATTCCTCTCAGATAGGTGAAGTGGGCGAAATCCAGCCCATTGTCTTCTCGGATTTTTCGCAGATTCAGGTCCTGATATTTCACTTTTAATCCTCCAATCTCTTTTGCAGTTCCACCCAGGCTTCGTCCGTGAGGGGCCGACCACATTCAGGGCAAAATTTTGCGTCGCGTAGCCTCTCCTGAACCTTCCGCCATTCCAAGAATTTGTCACAGGAATAGCCGCACTGCGGAGCGTTTTTCTTAAAGCATCCGTTTTGATAACATGGGTCTACTTCTTCCCGCCGCCCACACAGTTTGCACGCTTCCCACTTCTCCTGGCTGATGCACAGGGGTTGCTGGGCATAAAATCTTTTCGATGCAGCTTTTTCAAGCGGCAAATAATAGCCCGCAGCATTGATTACACAATCTCCAAAATCCGGATGAGCGAGCTGCACAATAAACCATTGCTTTGCCGTTCTCCAGTATACCGGCTGCCCATTCTTCTCTCTCAGTTGTTCAAGAGTCAAGGCTACATCACTCATGTTTTTGTTTTTCACTTTCAGCCCTCCGACAGATGTTCGTTTTCTTTGGACCAGAGCTCGCAGGGCGTTGCCCCATAGGCCGCTTTGCAGATTTCAGGGAGAACTGCTTTCAGCTCGGCGATTTGCTCATCGTCCATTTCCACACTGTATGCTTCATCAGCATCGGGAGCCATATAGCATACCACCAGCTCCACCCTGTCGGCATACGGATACCAGTTCAGGTACACATTGATGTAATCATCGTTTTCGTCTGTGTTGACATGCAGGCCGAAGGCTTTGTCTACATCGAATACGGTCGGAATATAGAAGTTCAGATAAGTCCCTTCTCCGTCACCTTCGATGCACCATTCCTCCTGTTGCCACATCTCAAACTGCTTAATGCAGCCAGAATCTTTCATAATGATTTTTTCCGGTAAAACCGTTCTTTGTTTATTCACTTTTTTCGCCTCCTCATTTTTCGACCTTCAGAGATTCTTCGGTGGATTTCCGTCGTCCCAGAGCGTGTTCGAGACCACACCGGTTTGCACATTTCGAACAATGTCTGAATTCCAGACAACTCCCAGGCCTGAGCCGTTTTCCCAGTGGACGAAAATCGTTCCGATAGCATCCACTCGAACCACTTTTCCTCGTGTCCCCCTGGGGATTTTGTGATAGACGTCATCCATCCAGATGAGTTCGACTTCGCAGCCTTCCGGAAACGCCTCGCAGATTCGCTGTACGCAATCGTGTGTGGGAATTAAACCCAAGTTTGCCATAATTCACTTCTCCTTTTTTCAAAAATTACCGATTTTATGTACACAAAGAAAAACGCGGATACCGCACCACTTTCGTAGTACGATATCCGCGTATGATTCTTTGATGATTTTATTTTACGGGTTTTTCGGGGAAAAACAAGAGCGGCCCCCGTGAGGAAGCCGCTCTGTGAAAACTGGCGTTACCACCAGTTTTCGTTGTCATCCCAGCTGACCGCTCCAGGCAACACCCAATGTGTTGACCCGGAAGCGGTTTTCAGCAGGATGCCGAGGCGGTCGTCATCAGGTCCGACGTGCCCAAAGCACGCCCGAGCCCGGACAACCGGCGTGGACTGGTAGAACCAGCTCACGCCTTCGTCACCGGGGATAACACGAAACACCCAAAGGCGTTTCGCGTCATCGACCCCGATAACGACATTCTCCGCACCGCCATGAGCTTTGGTGACGCGCCCTGCGTCATCATGCTCTGCGACATGCGTGAGAATGGCCGCAGCTTGGCACCGAAAGCCTGCTCGCAGAAAATTTTCAGGAACAGCCCCAGACGGAGCGGTTTCCCAAAAACTTCTGGAGTAGCTTCCAGCGCCGCCGATGCGGATGGAGGAATTGCGGTTGTTGATAGAGTTAGACATATGTCATACCCTTTCTACCGTCGCCTTTTACAGCGATAATGCGGCATCCAGCCCCTTTGGGGATGGAGTCCAGCGGCCAACAAAACCACTGGATTTTCGATGCATCTGTACGCTGCCGGAATATCCGCAGCGTATTCGTAATGGGGGATTTGCGACTGTCCTCTTTCCAGAGAACAACAAAACACGGATGCCGTGTTGTTTTCGTAGCACAGCATCCGCGTTTGATTTCTTTGATACTCTAAGTGTATCTACTTTTCGGGGAAATGCAAGCATTTGTTCCGGCACTTAGTTTTTCTGCCGGAACCATACCCAATCATGTCGGCCGTGGAAGACCCAAACAGAGGAAGAGGGGCGCCCTTCCTCTTGCAGAGGCGTCCAGCTGAGGCCGTTGTTCGTGCTGAACAGAAAATCCTTTGGAGCTTTTTTTACATCCTCGTTCACGCCAACGATGATGCCCTCGGGGATTCGCCGGAACATAGCGTTCTCGTAGGCGATTTTCCCGATATCCATAGGTGCCGTTCTCCAGCGCAAACCGTCATAGGAGTACATCCAGCCAGCCGGATTTGCATAAACCTTTCGCCGTGCATCCGATTGGCCTTCCCCCGATTCATCCGGGAAAATGATTTCGCCAAAGACTTTTTGATATTTCTGAAGGAGTCTCTGGCAGGCATTTGCGTTTCGGAGCTTTTCCTGCTCACGCAGCTCTAGGAACTGACCGATAACCAGCCGGATATGGTCTGTATCAGCAGATGCCTCAACATATTGGAGCTGGCGGAAAGGAATCCGCTCGCCATCGACCTCGAAGATGAAAAGTCGCTGTTCCCAGTTGACCGCAAGGCAGCGCACTCCCCGGTATTCGAGGTCATACGAATCGAACTTTCCCTGGTCTGGATTTTGCTGCATGGTGCATTCCCCACCAGCACAATCCTTGGAGTCTCGCGTGCAGAACGGGCATTTACCAGCTGCTTTTGCATGACATTCGTTGGCATTGACGCACGGAACCTCATCGTCAGCAAAGAATGGGAAGCAAGTTTGGATGCCGGCGTCATTGAGGATTTTCTCAGCCGTTTCCGTGATGTCGCCTATAATGGACATATCCCATTCAAGGGGCTTGCCGGAAAGAACCTTATGCTCTTTTAGGACATCCTCTGCCAGACGGATTGCCTTTTTCGCCAGGACGTTGTCGATGGGGAATCCTTCCTCGCTGGCTTTCAGATTTTCGAGGGCCTCTTTCGCGGCACAAATACGCTTTTCCTGGTCGTCTTCGGTGTTGACCGTTTTGAGCAGCCTGAAGAAGAGGTCGTCGATAGCGTCGTTGCGTTCTGTAAGGAAATCTTCAAAGCTCAACATGATTTACCCCTCCTCTACCTGTACCACAGCGTATACATTATGGTAACATTCGAAATTTCCCGGTTCGCGCTCACCGACCGAATAGGGAATTTTCATCTGCACGCAGAACGGGCAATCGGCAGCGGTAGCGGCAACACAGCCCTCCTGGCCGTAAGCGTCCTTGTCGGACAGGAACAGTTTGTCGGCAAAAGCAATCGCATCGGAAAGTAACGCGAAAGACTTTTCCTGTACGGTGATGATGTCGAACTCGTTGGTGTTTTCATTGGAATAATGGTTCAGAATGATATACATATTACATCTCTCCTTTTAATTGCTTTTGCCGGCGACCTTCTTAACATGGAACTCAATCTCATCATAGCTCAGTCGGCCGATGTGGAGGTAAACGTTTTTACCTTCAGCTGATGCCGGCCGCCCAGAGAGTTCCTCACCCCAACCTTCAAGCAGCCATTTCTGAAGTGCATCAAGCAAACGATTCCATTGCCGTTCCTCAATGTCTGCGCCAACCAGCAGCGCATACACAGCCATCTCCGGCAGGCCAGATGCATTGGTTTCGATGCAAGGCCAAATGAAACGGACCCGCTCCTTGATGTCAGCAAGATGCTCTTCGTTCAGAAATGCGGAAAAATCCGAATTCTCCGCGTATGTCTGGAGAACCTTCTGAAGCTCTTCGGTATACCGCTTGAGCTGGTGGTCCGACACATCGGTGATGTTATCGTCGTCTTCGATTTCGCCCCAAACCGGTGCCGCTATGCGGTAAAGCGCTCCGTTAGTCAAGGCCGTTACAACCGCATCTCGTTCAGCCCTGTTGTGGCAGAAAACGAATTGGTCACTGGGAAACTCATGGAAATTCTCGTAATACCACTGTTTGAATTCAGCGATATCGTTGGGGCCGCTTATCTGCGTCGAAATGATATGTCGCAGCGGAACAGAGGACCCATTGAAAACGACCACGATACGCTCATTATTCTTCATTTTTTTGTTCACCTCTTCGTTTTTATGTACGCAAAGAAAAACACGGATACCGCGTCACTTTCGTGACTCGATATCCGTGTTTGATACTTTGATAGGATTATTTTAATCGTTTTTCGGGGAAGAGACAAGCCTGCCGCAGCCGTCTGGAACGCTTTTGGCTCTCAGTAATGTCGGGATACTCATTATATGAAATCAGCTCTGAGCGGTCCCAGATTGGCTCTCAGGGCCATGTACCTTTCGGATGGTCGGCAACTCGGTCTCCCCGTTTCTGCCAGGAAGAACCAAAGTAGGCTCAATCCAACGGACTTCGAGGGTGGTTCTGCCAGCCCCCGTCCAGTAGTGATGCCAATGGGCACGCCGGACATGAGGCCGGACAGTATGCCCGCCGGTTGGGCCGGTCGTTTGGCAGGATGCAGAGGACTGTTCCTTCAGCTGCTGCTCGAAACTTTTGCCGAGAGCGTATCCCACTCGATAGGCTTTCACCGCCACTCGTTTTGGTTTTCCGCCATGCGAAGAAGGAATAAGCGGCCGTTCGGATTTGGGAATACGGACTTCCCGGATTTCGGCGTTTCTCGAAGCCAGGTAATAACAGGCAGATACAGCGATGCGCAGACAGCGGGCCATTTGCTGGCGGTCTGTCTGTGCAGTTTCGTCGTTCAGATTCCTATGCCGACCAGGGGTCGTTGTGACTGTGATATCCCCTGCTTTTCCCTCTCCGGTTATATCTGCCTCAGCCAATGCGGTCCGGGCGTCACGGAACGATTTCAGAAACATTTTCCCATTGAGGCACCATTGCATCTCGATTTTCAGAAGGATATCTTCTGCTCGTTTGGCAGATTTGAAGGGACACAGGAGAAACAGAGTGTCCGTATCATTTTCCCCATAGCTCTCATCGAACTCGACGTGGACGAACATTCCGTCGTAGCCAAGGCCGGCTGGAAGAGCCATCACGAAGTCCCGGTATGGCAGGCGTTTCAGGACGTCCGCATATACTGGAGCATCTTCTGTCTGTTCCAGCACGGAGAGAAATCTGGGGGAAAAATCGTAAATCGTTTTTGCGAATCGCCAAAAATGGCCGATGTAAAAGCGAACAAAGTGCATCGCCGCATCCTCATTTGGCATTCCGCTGGTTGTCGATACTTTTTCGACATCGGAAACGAGCGTGAGGAGGTAGCGGCTCATTCCGAGGTCGATGTTCTTCGGAGCTTCTGTTTCATCTCGGATGAACGGGTCAGGCTCGGCCAGTACCAAAGCGCTCTGAATAATTTTCTTGTCCATGAAAAAACTCCTTCTCAAAAAGAATAGCGCCCAGGAAAAATCCCGGGCGCCGATTCGTGTATTATTCTTCAGGCAATTTGATGACCACAGCGTTGGGCAGGTATTGCTCAATGAGAGCGCTGACCATAGCCCAGTCGCCTCCAGCCAATCCACAGCCGATTCCGTATGGTAAGTATACCGGTAAATGATGAACATAGGAAAAGTGAGCCACTGTGCGGAAACCATTCGCCAGGGCATCATAGTCCGTCTGGGTTTCTCCTCGGCCGACCCGTTCTTGACCATAAATGCCGGCGATGTAGAAATCCTCAGCCATCTGGGTAAAGAAAGCCTTTCCCAACCGTGGCTGACGGCCCATATAATCCAGGTAGTGCCGATAGTATTTGCGGCGGATTTTCAGCGCCAGGCCGGCGCCCATGACTCGCTGGCAGTTGACCTGGTGAACGATGATGCCCCGATGGACACTCAGGATGTCGCCGATTGTAATTCTCATGTGTGGGCCTCCGTGCCGTCCTTTTCGACGATTCGATTATCGACTTTCACCAGCCGGATACTCACAATGGTACGCAGCAGCTCATGCAGGCTCTCGAACTCCAGTTCGGTGCCTCGCCCCAGCTTGTCGAAGAATGCCGCGTTCCAGGCCGGGTAGTCGTTCTCCCGACTGTACGAAAAACCATTGGCACCATTTTTCGCCATGTCTCTGATATCGTCTTCCAGGTCTCCCAGAACATCCATGAAAGACACGCTGGGCCAGGAGGTTTTGACCGGGATATGCAGGTATCTCTCGAGGTCCCCGTCATCAGCGACCATACGGATTTCGATGAGGGCATCTGTTTTGACGTTGACTGCACAATCAATGTATTCGTCCACAGTCGGAAGCTGGTAAGTGGCATCCTCGGAGATGAACGGCAGATAATACTCCGTGAGTCGCAGTTCTTCGTACCCGCCGTCCGAAACTTCACGCAGGATATTGCGCTTGTTTTCGAACAAGAGGTCGTCCTCCAACATCTGTTCCAGAATCGTTTTGCCGGTTTTGTCTTTGTCCGCAATCAGATAAGATGCGAGGCCGTGTTTGTCGGTTTTTTCTCCGACAACAAGACCCCAGCGGTGCGGGAATGCGACTCCATCGCGTGCAGCTTCCAGAGTCCGCTCGGTTTTGATGGGACAGTATGCAGGAAGAGGTTTGCCGACATATTTGTAGTTCTTGGTCTCCATGATATTTTTCCTTTCAAAATCAGATTTTGGCAAAATGCCCCACAGAGAGAAATCCCTGTGGGGCTTGTTTTCGGGATGAAATTGGTCAGTTTTCGGGATTCACAGGGCTTGTCCAGCGGCCCGGGTTCAGTTGCATTTGATTTTTGGCGAAAAGCCGAACCGAATCCGCAAGGATGCCGCTGACCCGTTCGCCCCAGTCATCATCTGGACGGTGAAGTGAGTAAACCTCGTCTTCATCTGTACGGTACTCGAAGAATCGAGACTCGGAATCCTTAACGGACACGGTTACTTCGTCGCAGTATCCGTCACAAAGATACAGCGGGCAAGCAGCAATGTGGGCCTTGACCAATTCCTCGTAGAAATTGAGGCCGGACCAGGAATACCAAAACTCCAAGTTTCCCTTCATGCGCAGAAGCTCATTGTATACCTCTTTCGCGCCCTCTATTCCTACTATATCATCGAGATTTCGCGCCGGATTTTCTTCGCCGTGTATAGTCACAGTCTCGTAAAGCAGAGAACCGTCCTCGCAAGAATCGCTGGAAGGCTCGATTTCGACTATCCGTCGGCTCTGGATGTCCACCTTACAACCTGTGACAATCACGGAGCCATCGTCCCAACGGGATGTAAACAGTCCATGGACGATTTCAGTGTCTGAATCGTCTTCGGAATCTGCCTCAGCGGCGTTTTTCGTTTTGGCGATTTCCCCCTCCAGACTCCGGCCATTAAGAGAGTACCAAAATTGGGGAGAGGGGTTTTCTTTGATACGAACCAGACTTTCGTAGGCCTCTGCTGGCTCAAGACCGACCACAAGGTCGTCGATGTTTTGGACGGGATACTCCTGTCCGTTGACTGTTACGGTTTCGCGAATGAACTGGTCACTTTCATCTTCAGCAGGCCCAAACCATGCACAAATGTTGTTGATTTCACGGCTCTTCAGGTTTACGTCACAGGGGGCTACAACTTGAGTTCCAGAGTTCCAGTGGCTGACGAATAGGCCAGTGACGATATCACCGGAATCTCTGGGCAGAATGGGGCGATTGTTTTCTCCTGCATCCTTCAGAACAATTTCGGGAATCGGCTGGGCAACTTCGTCAATGTCGAAGGAATCCTCGACATATTGAGCATTTTGGGGCAAATCAAATTCGTCCACATGCTCCTGAGCAGTACGGACAGCTTCTTTGGCGCTCTCAGCCTGTACCTGGACATATCCAGACATTGACCATGTGGCAGGAATATACCATGTGGTCGTCCCGGCGGGAGCTTCATCCGACTCCTCGCTTTCAGGCACAATTTGTATAGTCTCATGGGCCTTAATGAGCTCTTCGTAGAAGTCGAGGCCGGATGCGGAATACCAATACGCCTTGGCTTTCTCCATCGCCAGGAGTTCCCGGTATACATCGGCAGGGGCGTTCTGGCTGGTAATGATGTCGATATTCTGGACGGCATGCTGTTCGCCGTTTGCCTCTACCGTCTCATAGTCTGCGGTCCACCACAGGCCGCGCAGGTCCTTTTCACAGGAACTGTCGAAGGGCACGATGGCAATGACCTGTCGGGTCCGAACATCCACTCGGCAAGGAGATGTCGTAGTGAAGCCGGATTTCCAATGGGAGGAAAACCAGCCATCTTTCTGGTCTATTGCGCGACTCTTGCCGACACGGGCCCATTCTTTCGGGTCCTCCGCAGCACGTTCTTGAGCTCTTATCGTAGCCATTATGTAGGCGGAATTGAGGAAATCGCTGAATTCGAGGCCGGTGAACGCCCGAAACAGGTTCATGTACATCTCCATGCCTTTCAGGTCAGCCTGCTTCCACGCCTTTTCGAAAATCTTGAGGACGGCATCGGCAAACCCGCTCTGGCAATCGCAGGAATCTACGAGGCCTGCCAGGAAGGTGTCCACATCGCTCGGCTGTTTGCCGAAGTCGTTTGCCAGTTTCCGCAATTCAACGACCTTTTTGCCGGGAGTCAGGGATTTGTAAGGTTCAAAATTCTGATTCATAGTAAAAATCATCTCCTCTGTTATGTACTCAGGATGCCAGGCTGTGAGCGTCGTTCAGCATAGCACAGAAACGCTCGGCCATGTCCACATATTCCTTGGTCAGGGGCGAAGTGCAGTCCTTAGCGTACCGCAGGGCCAGATTCACTTCCTTCTCCGACAGGAGGAACTTGGGGATAAGCCAGGCTTTCATGGCGCGGTCCAGGTTTTCCTTGAGCGCACGGATTTTCTCATGCATCCCGGCGATTCGGTGCGCATTAAGCTCGTTGCGCAAACGGGCCTCTTCCCGGTTCCATTTGACACTCATGTTCTCATCGAATACGGTGTTTTCGCTGACGGAAGGATGCTGATTCAGAGAAGCGCTTACTTCCTTTTCCAGCCCGATGGCAGTCTGTTCCGACCGGAGGGCGATTGCATAGATGTCTGTTTTTTCCATAGTGAAAAATCTCCTTTGTATGTAATTACAAAGAAAAAACGCGAGCCCCGCGCTATTTTCGTAGCTCAGGATTCGCGTTCTATTCTTTGATGGGAACATTATATGTTACTTTTCGGGGTGGGTGTTAGCTGTTTGGATTTCATCCCAAAAACGTCGGCCATGCCATTTTGAGAGGACCTTGTTTGCTTGCTCGGAAAAAGCAATCGTGCCCAAAAGGGCGACTATTTCCAGACCGGCAAAAAGGCCTAAGAAAACCAAGACCAGCGAGAGTGAAATCTCTTTTGCTGCAATCAGCATCAGGAGGAAGACAGCCGGCTGTATGGTTGCTGCGGATTTCGCCGACGTTTTGCACTGGTCGGCAATCGGCGTCAAATCTTCCCGGAGAATTTTCAAGGAAGCGTGAGAAATAAGGAACAAATCTTCCACGGTACTCCAGGTCTCCCCGGTAGCCGGGTCGGTCTTCGGGAACTCGATGTTGTCTCGAATTTCCCGCGCTTGTTCCCATGCGTCCACTTCCCTTTTCCATGCAGAGCAGAAGCGTTTCTTCCGACCAAGTGCTGCCATGCAAATCTCATGTAGGATGAGTACATTGGCTGTGTAGCTATCAAGCCCTGTTTGCCAAGGCATCTCGATACCTCTTTGTCCATTCAGGCTATGCCGGCCGTCGGAATAATGGAAGGCTGCGAAGGGGTCGTTTGGGACAAAAATTGGGGCCATGCTGGGGAGGTATGGTAATCCTTGCGCTTCAAGCACGGCAGCGACTTGAGGCCAGAGGTATGGAGGGTATGCGTTGTCGTATGGGCTAATTGGGTTAGAGCACATTATCAGGTTGACTCCTTTCTATTCTTTGCATTCTCTCTTTGCCTGGCCGGGTAAATGATAGCTTCTGGATATTGTGCTTGTACTGATTCGCCCGCGTTTTTGTACTGATTTTTTCAGTATTCTTGTACCGAAACATCAGCACAAAGACAGACTGTTAAAATCAAACTTTACGTTTTTAATTAAGTTGTTTCTGGTTTATAGGTAAATTTTCCATAATTAAAATCGGATTTGGTGGTTTTAATCAACTTCGTCTGTGTCGTATAAAGTTTCGTCTAAGAATTCGATGGTTTCGGAGTCGTTTGCGAAGACTTCATCGAATATCCTGTTAATTTCTTCTTGTGGAAGAAAAGGCCCGGGCCCGGGCTCACCTTTTTCGTCCGGGATAGGGATTGTGCTGGCAAAATCCAGAACGTCTGGGTCAATTTCATCCGGTGGCAGAATTCCTTTCCCGCCGGCGTAAATCATGCTTCCAGATTTCACCAGCGTTCCGCGTTGGTGGTCACGAAGCAAAGATAGTGTCTCTGACCCCCTTAGTGTGCTGAACGCCGCGTCGATGTCTGCTTGGCGCTTTTTTGCCCATGTTGGAGCCCTGGAATCCGTACTGGTACAAGATAGCTTTCGTGGTTTCTTCGAGCCGCGCCCAGATTCTGGCGATACGCCGCTCTGGCTATCTGAGGCCATCCCCCTTTCATCTGTCTGTTTCGTGTCACCCGTATTGCCGATAAGCTGCATCAGAACATCGTGTGACTCGTCGGGGCCGCTTTGGGATTTATTGGGCCTGTTGGGCCTGTTGGGCTTTCTGGCGCTTTCGCCAACCTTCGCGTGAATAAGCGCATGGACTACACTTTTGTCCACAGAGAGGAAGAAATCAGCCTCTTTATTACGGCCCTCCTTGTGAGCGTCTGCATAGGCGGCAGCATCTGTCTCCATGGAGATGCACGCAGCTCTATCGTCACCCCTGATAGCCGGCTTCGCAGCAGAACGCGCGGCTGCGCTCTCGCGGCGCTTATTTTCGGCAACCCTTCCGCTCCCCGAGGTCTTCCTTCCGGTCTCCTCATATGTACCGCCAAGACTTTCGAATGCCGCTCGCAGCATCTCCTCTCGTTGGCGGGGTGCCCAGCTATCATCGGAGGTCTTCTCTATCCGGTCTCCAAGGGTGGTAGGCTCGGCACTGTTTCCTATGCCATCGGGTTCCCTGCTTCGCCCCAAATCGAAATCACTCTCAAAGTCTCTGTATGCGGCAAGCTCACTCTCTACGGTGATTATGCCGGCTGCCAGGTCCCTGCATGTAGGGCACATAAAGGCCTTATCTTGGCCCACCACAGCATCAAATGGCTCACCGCACATTCGACACTTTCTGATTGCAAGCATACACGCTTTCCCCTTTCTCCAACAGGCTAATTCTCGGATTCGCTTTGCGAATTCTGCACTTCAAGTTTCCGTCCCGTCCATTTTTCATAAATTCGCCAGGCCGCTCGGGATACAACAGCTATGGATAGGCCGACTCCTGTTGCTGCAATGGCGAAGGAGCGCCAAGATGCCCGCATCAAGTCCGGTAGAATAGTGGCCGGATGTCCATACGCAAGAAATACCAGATTGAACACAAGGCTGTGAAGCAGAAATGTTACCGCAGCGCCCACAATAAAATTGCGAATGAACGGCAGCACATCTGTGACAAAGCGGATTCTGAGTGGCTCGTAGGTAGAAAGGGCGAATCGCTTCGCTTCATCCCAGGTGTTCCCTGTCCTCGGGTCGCCTTGAGGAAAACCGATGGAATCCCGGATTTTTTCTGCGCACTTCCATGCGGCGATTTCCTTGTGCCATACAGAACGCGGGATTCTCTTTTGCTCGGATACAATGTGTCCTATCTCATGGAGCACGGCCACATTGGCCGTAAACTCATCCAGTGGCGTTTCCAGTGGCATCTCGATTCCGCATACGCCATATTCCAACCGACTGCTGTCCACATAAGCGAAGGCGGCGTGAGGGTTTTCAGGACAAAACAGGGGTGCCAAGCTCGGATAACACTGAACACTCCGGCGCTTCAATTCGGCGGTTACTTCTGGCCGCAGATATTTGGGGTACTCGCTTTCATCAAACATGGGTAGTTCTCCTTTGCTACAACGATTTCATTTTTGCTTCGATTTTAAAAGTGTTTTTGCAAAAATGGGCAAACTTGCAAAAAATGGTGTAAATATTGAAAGTGTAGTTTCGATTTTTGATGGAAGATTTTGAAAGTGCAGGAGGTATTTTGAAAATCTCTTTAAGACATCTGGGTGCCCAAAATCTTCCAGAGGAATTCAAGGGCCTGTTTTCTCGGGTTCCCCAAAAAGAACCTTTGGGATTCTCTTGATGCCTCTTGGCCTTCCGCCGGGTGCCCAATTATCCTCAGAAGAAACTCCTGTTGTCTCCGCGAATCCCTGAATTTTCTCCGGTGCCCTTTTGTGATGCGCCAGCTGGGCTTATTCTCCATTAGCCTCCGGCTGCGCTTTTACCGGTGCTCCGTGTTTGTCATAGGGATTGTATTTTAACCGGTTCCCTTTCAGGCTTTGCGCCGAGAGCAACAGGGGACCCATTACGCGAGAGATTGCTTCCTGGGTGCCCATTGGGATGACAAAATGCATTGGCTCTCCCTGTTTCTTGTAATACTCCAGTTCAATTAGGTCGATGTTGGGCATGTACGTTACCCGCTCCCGCTTACTGGTCAATCCCAGATGATAGCCAAACGCTCGCACCCGGGTGACGCTGGGGACTTCACCGTACCACTTATCACAAAGTTCCTCTGAACGTTCTCTTGTCATCATGGCGGCAAGGCGAAAACTCTCGATTCCTCTTTTGTCATTCGAGACATAGTACGCTGCGCTGAACACCTTGGCGAAGTTGTGGGCGTTTGCATGGTTCACCGCAAGAACGGATTTCAGTTTTTCATGCACGTCTTGTTCCTGAGTTCTTCCCCAACGTCTACCGTACACAAGTTTCGGAATCATCGTCATTCCTTTCCCCACCACGATACATTCCGGCGTATCTTTTTCTTCGATGTTGAGAGAATCGCGAATGATAGGGGATGCGAACAGGAACCGCTGAATTGCCTTCACCGTTTTCTCTTCGCACGAGGAACGCCACTCGATGAGAACTTCGCCCACGCTGTACACATACTTGAGGCTTCCTCTGAACAGGAGGATGCCAACCAAGCGCGACAGATTCATCACTTCGTTTTTGGCGAAAATCGCGAGGTAGGCTTTTCTGAGTTCAGTAGAAGAATAAAAGATGCCGGTTTCGAGACAGGCATCAAAAAAATCCTTTTGGGCCTCTACTTGTCCCTCTTGAACCTCGGGGTGTCTCTCGTTTGGCCCTCTCAAACTTCCCCGTGTCTCCCCGGCGGCTCTTTGGGGCGGAAACAGCGATTCAAGTCTCGGCTTTTCATCAGGAGAAACGAGGAACCCGTTTGCCGCACACAACCCTGTAACAGGCACAACGAGCTGCTGCCTCCGGGGTCTTGTTTTGGAGTCCTTTTTCTTGTTCGGCGTGTCTCCTGCGGAGTCTCTCAAAAACTCTTGTCCCTTTTTTGTGAGGGATACACGGGTGGTCGTTACGCTGTTTAAACTCACTCTTTTTGTTTCAACGTATCCCTCGTCAATGAGCCGTCTCAGTGTGCGTGCATAATACTGATATGCGTATTCAGAAAATGGCACATACAGATTCTTTCGCACCACTTCGCCATTCTCGTTCAGATACGAGAGAATGTCGCTCGCCAGTGTTTTTGTTCGAATATTCATGTGGAGCTCTTCCCTTCCCCGGTTGATTCTTTATTTGGACGCGGATTTCTGGATTCGGACTAAGGGATGTTATTAGAGAACGCTTCTTTTGGCGCTTTCGCGCTTTTGCGGCAATATATATTGGCCGTTGTACGGAATCAATTTTTCTCTAATAATTCCCCTTGGCGGGCTGGTCCGCTCTACTATAAACCACTGCTTTTGGAAGAAGTTCCTGCGTCGTTTTTATGAACGGAGACCGGTCGGTAATTTGTTCTTTCCGAGTGTTATTGGACGTGCCGAGCGGCAAGTTCAAACCCTAATTCGGCAAAGCTGAGCATTTTTGCGCCCGAAAACTCGCATAAAATCTGGGTTTTTCTTTAAAAACAGGTATAATTTTTCCCGTTCTGAAATTTAACGTGAAAAAGTATACCTGTCGTTTATGCTGCGCAGCTATGAATCGAGACCAATTTGCAGGCCGGGCTCGGTCAGATAACCGGCAAAATCCATCAGGTTCGTCTCCCGAATTACGGTCGCCTCAGTGCCGGCAATAGGTCCTTCCACGGTCGTGTAAAAAAAAGAAAAATGCGCTGCGTTATCTGAGTAAAACAAGGTCTCCGTAATCGCATTTGTGACCCGTTTCATCTCCCAGTTGTCGTTATCGCAGACGGCGTTTGAACGGATATTTTTGACAACCCGCTTATAAATAAGGGTAAGTTTTTGTCCGGTCAAATCAGGTACATTCCGAGTTGAAAAATACTCCTCAAGAGCCAGTTTTGTGTTCTGGTAGATATCGTAACTTCCAGCAAATTTGGCGGATGCCAGTGGGGGCAAAGTCAGCCTTAGAATGCAATTTTTCGGCTGAGAAACATGGATATTCAGCCGCTCCACATAGCGTTTTCGCCGTTCTGGTCGCTTGGAATCCAGGGCGCCAAGGATGGCATTTCGGACGGCCATGTCGGCCTGTGTTATCTGTTCAAGCAGGGCATATAATTTCTTGTCCGGAATGTTTTCCAATGGCTGACTCTGCGGTAAATCTTCTGTGAGCTGGACCAGCCTACAAGCTCGTTTTTTCAGAAAATCAGTGCTGTCGAGGTACTGCCATCCGGGCAGGATATGGCTGTTTTTGCGATTTGGGGACGGCGGTTCGAGGGGAGGGGCTTCCACCCTTGCGGATGAAAGGCCCTCGAAAATCCCCTCATAGTCGCTGTTTTCCCACTCGTTACGCCTTCTCCGGGACATCGTTCCATGCCTCTTCAGGATTGGTTTTTTTGACGATTTGCAGCTTGAAATCCTCATCAACCGTACAAAAATGGGAGATTCCGGCCGCCTTGATTTGCTCCAGACGGCAGCCCGGCTCGACAATGGCAATACGCTTAATGGATGGACGGTCTTCCAGGGGCACAGGCTTTGCAGCAATCATCATGCTGGTAGACAGCTCCATCCCGTTCTCAATGCGGCAAACCTGAATATAAAGGTTCCCCTTCATAAAGCTGAGAATCCAGGGGCTGGGGGTACAAATAAACTCCTGGCTTTCCGGGAGAAATTCCAGCAGCACGCGGAAAGCGGTGCCCTTATGGCGCAGGGCACTGTTGATTTCCACATGAGGGTTGCGGACGGCGTACCCGCCTTTCTGGTATGCGACGCGGCTTTTGTATGCCGCATATACAGCTTGCAAAGCCATAGGCTGAGAGAGTTTATAGACCTTCATCAGGTACATGACCACCAGCTTTTCAGGCAGAGCTTCAATTTTCTGCAAGAGCTTTTTGATTACTTCGTTATACATCGTGAAACCTCCAATCGGTTCGTAAAAAGTTTTCGTACGGAAATCCCAGAGAATACGCGCTGGCCCGCCACATATCAGCGTTCGATGTGCAAAAAACTTCCACTTAAACGAACGAGATATTTTCTCGGAACTTTGTGTCCGATTTTAGAATTTTCTAATTCTTTTTTCACGTTCGTTCAGCGAAAGGAAAAGCCAATGTGTGGCGGGCGTTTCGCGTATTTGCGGCGTTCGTATCGTCAGGAATGCAGAATCAGGGACTGTTTTGGACGACGGGTTCGGGTTTGGGTTCGGTCTCCTGCTGGAAATCGAGAATGTCATCGGATGCCAGCGATATCTCGTCGGCGTCCTCGAAGTCGTCCAGGTCTACGACCTGCCGGTTCTCTTCAGGCTTTGCCGGGTCAGTCTCGGGTGCATCGGGGAGCAAACCGCTCGTCTGCATTTCGGCCTGCCGGATAGCGGCCTCGTCCCGCATCTTACGACGCAGGTATTCGGGGTCGGTCGTGATGACGTCCTTTTCAAACGGCGAGGCCTTGAAATCTACGAACAGCTTTGTGTTGCCGGTAGCCACCATGCCATTGCCGCGCTGGAGAGTGGTGATTTTCTTGTACTCATCATCACTCAGGTTCATAATCTCGGACATCATATCGGCCTCCACATTATCCAGATGCAGGCAGATTTTGGTGTCGGAGTTGCTGATGATGGCCTTGCCGTATTCACCATTTTTCAGGGCAAAGAAGTCGGTAATTTCCTGCGTCATTACAAAGGCGGAACCGCCAAACGCACGGATGGTCTTAAAAATCTCCTTGACGTATTCAGCTGCCATCTCGTTGCCCTGTGTGCCGATAAGCTGCCATGCCTCATCCACGAACACGGCCTTTTTCGCCAGTCGGTTCTCCTTGATTTTCGACCAAACGAAATCCAGCGTGACGAACATGGACAGGGCCAGGTTCTGTCCCTTGGTTCCGTTCATGTCGAAGACGATGTACTTGTTGTCCAGGTTCACATTGGTCTTACGGTTGTACACAGAAAGAGAGCCGTTGACAAGGGGTACGAGGATGTTGTAGACCTTGCGCAAGACCGGCTCATCTTTGATGGCGTCGAATAGGTCTCCCAGCAGGGGGAATTCCTTATACTTGCGCGTTCCGGGAACAAACACAGAATCATTGTCTTCGGTGATACCGAATTGTTCGTACACCTTGTAGATGTAGCCGTCCAGCATCTGTTCCTCTTCCTGCGTCAGGTCACGGACGACCAAATGGAAAAATGTATGCAGGTCTTGAACTTTTTTGGCAAGCAGAGACGTTTCCTCGCCGTACCCATCCAGGTCCACAAGCCCCTCGGTGTCAGGAACATGGATATCGAACACATTGATGGAGTACGGGGTGCCGGGGCCGAGGGCGATATACTGGCCGTCGATTTGGTCGCAGGCACGCTTATAGTCCTCTTTGCCTTTCATCGGGGTAATGATGAATGTCTGGATGTCCTGCAAACGCATACGGATGGCAAGCAGCTGTGCAGTAAAGGTCTTGCCGTACCCGGACTTGCCGACGATACAGCCGTTAGCATTGGAGTGTTTTTTGGTGTTGAATACATCCACAGCTACGATAGAGTTGTTCTCGTGGCTGACACCCAGAGCGATGCCGTTGGGGTCCTGCAATTCGCTGCTGATAAACGGGAAGAACGACGCAGCCCCACTGGACAACATATTCCGGCGGGCCTTGCCCCAGATGCTTCTGCTCATCTTGCACAAAGGCAGAGAGCTTTCAAAGGCTTCTTCCATCTGGAAGGTTGTACGGCGCAGCTTGATGCCAACCGATTGAGCCATCTGTTCCAGCATATCGTAGCGACGCTCCAGCTCTGTAAGAGTGTCGGCCGTAACAGTAATGAGGACACCCGTGTAGAAGAAATCCTCGCCGGATGCCAGACCGTTCAGCAGATAGAAGCCAGACTGGATAAGACTTGCCACACTTGCCGCCTCGGTGGTGGTATCGCTGGTCTCTTTCAGCTTTGCACGGTTATTGCGGATGCGCCGACCGATGGAATTTTCAACTTTGTGTTTGGGCACGCGCTCCATGAAGATATCCAGGTCGATGCCCTCGGAGGCGTTGATAAACCCGGCCAGCCAGCCGGCAACGACGTAGTTCGGAAATCGCTCGCTGGAAAAATACCCAAAGGTGTAGAATTTGTTGTCCACAACAAGGTGTTGGGGATGGGTGTAGTCAATCCACGCTGGAGCGATAAACTCAGTCGCAGGAATGGGCGGAATAGCCTCTTCCCCGCTCCGTACGCTATCGGTGATATAGTGGGTATAGACCCGCTCGGCGCGTTTTGCGAAGACCTCTGTTTCGGACGCCCGGCGGTTCAGAACTTCATAGAGCAGCTCGTTTACGCCGTGGTCATTTTCGCAGGTGTTCAAGAATACGACACCAGCCTGGTCAAGGAACATGCGGATACGGGCGGCGGATTGGTTCAGGGATGCAACGATTGCGCGGAAGTTCGAGCCGTCCGAAGCGATTTCATCGGCGTACTCGATGATAACGAAAAAACGCCGAGTCACGCCCTCGCGGAGAGCGGTGTCCTCTACCTGCTGAATATATTCTTCCTGCATACGGCGGCAAAGCGCATTTTTCTCGCTCTCATGGCTCTTACGCATAACTTCGAGCAAAGACTCAGTTTTTGCTTTGCGGGAGAATACCTTGAATTGAACCTTAGCGGGAATAGTATGCAGCATTCCTTCAAATGCCTGACCGATGCGGTTTTGTTCCGCATGCGACAGCATCAGGAAATTCTGTGGGGCGAACTCCATGATTTTGAGATACCGGCCATCCTTGGTGACGATAACGCTATGGAGCACGTCCCGGATGGGAACCGACATCTGAGTGGATTGAATCAGCTTGTATTCCTGTCTCTTGCGAGCCTCTTCCTCGGCCTTCCGACGAGCTCGCTCAGCCTTTTTGGACCGCTGCTTTTTTACGCGCTTGAGTTCTCGCTGTTTTTCCTCAAGCTCGTTCAAAAGTTGCTTATCAATATTCTTTTTCTTAGCCATAATTATGTGTGCTCCTTATCGCCGATTGGCCTGGCGCTCTTTTTTCGCCTCAGCCTTTGCGCGTTTCCGTTCTTCCTTGGCCGCCAGAGCAGCCTCTTTTTTTGCCTGCTTTTCCTTGCGTTTACGCTCCTTGGCCTCGCGTTTAAGCTCCTTTTTGGATTTGAGAGCGTCAGGCGTTTCGACATAGCCGAGGTCGTCCGCAAAGAACTCTTGGTACTTGGGGTCGTAGATGTCGGAAGATACGTCCTCGCGGTTCTTCTGAGCGTTGCTGTTGATGACTCCAATTAGGCGGAGGATTTTGTCGCGGGGCAGCTCGCCGTTTTCGCGGGTCAAATATCCGGGCGTGGCTTCCATCTTCACACGGGGGTTATATTTTGCCGTTCGCTTTTTCTTGCGGTAGGAAAACAGGTGGCAAAAAAACTCGACCACACTATCTCCGTTGATACCTGTTGCGCCGAACAAGAGCAGGCCGCCGGCCACAACTGCCGTGACAACGATTTTTTGATTCATGGGGAGTTCCAGGTGTGTGGTGACATATGCAACGGGGGAAGCCATCACCGCGCCCTCAATCAGGTTTCGGGTACGGAACAAGCCATTGAAGCATCGGCCAGTATCCACAAAGTTCTCCGGGATAATCCGTGTCTGCTGAGGCACATCGCCGGACGATTTTTGAGTTGCCATCGTATTTTAGTCCTCCTTTTCCACGCCTGCGTAACTGTGAACGGCCCGAATGCCATCTCGCAGGAGTTTTTCGAGATTTTCTTTTCTGTGCCGGTAGCCATAGATAGGGCTGATGTTTTGCACATACATGCACACAACCTCATCGCCGGTGTCCCAAGACTCGAATACGCCAGAATAAGAAGAAATCGTCTTTCCAGCGCGAGCCCGTGCGGCTTTGTCGCTTACCACCACGGCAAATGCGACCTGGTTCTGTTCCTCGTTGTGGATGTAGGAGATGCCGGTGAGCATTTCATCATTAAGGATGAACAGACGGGGTTCTGCCCCATTTCTGGCCGGGGACAGGAATTTTTCCAGTAGAGATTTCTTTTGCATTTCCATAAAAACTGAGGGGCAAGAATCCGTCTGGTTGCGCTGAACCAGATAAGCGAAATTCTGCCCACCCGCCTCCTTTTTTCTGATATTTGTATCTCCGTAGCAAGAGGCTACGGTTTCCGCCATGATTCGCGCTCCCACAAAGTGAGCGAAAAAATATGCCGGCGGGTTGTCCCGCCGGCATAAAAAGATTCGATTCCGCTCAGGCTTTGATGCAGCGGCCAATCGCCATGTTGCGCTCTTTGTTGATGCCCGTAACGAGCATCACAACGTCATCGCCCACCAGCAGCGGGTCCACGCCGTTGTAGTTTTCCAGCGGAATGAGCCCGCGCACCTTCAGGCCCTTGATGATGACGACGTAGTATTTCGGCAGAACGGCTACCACAGAAGCGATGTAACGACCGTTCATCATCTTTTCGTTTGCCATTTCCACCTTGGCCTCGCTGCGTTCGATGAGAGCGTGAGAGAGAGAGATGTCGATGGTGCGGTTCTCTTTGTCAACATCCAGCTTCTCCACAGCGACCATCAGGCCTTCGCCTACACGGAACTCCTGCGAGGCGTCCTCAATGTAAGCGAAAGCGGACAGACCGCCGGTGCCGATGACGGATTCGATGCCCAGGCACTCAACAGTGACGTAACGGGGGCCAGTGGATACGATGCTGGCTTTTGCCACGCTGCCAACATGCACATCCGCACGAGGGCCGAAGAAGTGCAGTTCCTGCAATTTGTCCATCGCCTGCTTGCGGGAGGCAATGACGAACGGGATACCGTCCTCATCATAGCCGATACCCTTGGGCAGGAAGGATACGGCCGCCTCAAGCATGTGGGACGCTTTCCGGCGATATCGGATGAAGCGTTCATCATCGGTGGCCTTCTCGATATCCTTCATGTCGGAGTGATAGAAGAAGTCCTCAGCGGGGATGACAATGCGAAGGGTGTCGCGCTTCACGATAATGCGGACATACTTGTGGTCCACTTCCTCGACAGCGATGATACGGCCATAGCATACAGTGCCAGCGGCGATAGCCATTTCCATCTGGCGGATTTCCCGGCGCTGGGTATCAACGGGCATGTTCGCCATAACGAGGTCGTTGCCATCGTCCAGGATATGGCGGCGGTCCAAGCGAATCTGCGGGGGCACGGTCCGAGTGCGCTGGGGAGTCTGAGTCGATTTCCCCTCTGCGCCGTCCGCATCACCGACAGCTTCCTCGGCCGGCTCTTCCGCCTGTTCGGCAGCCACAGGCTCAACTTCGGGGACCTCCACAGCCACGTCAGTCTCCTGAGCGACGGCCTCGATAGGTTCCTCATTGGCGGTAATCGCACCATTGCCAGCGACTACCTCTTCGGGGATTCTGTTCATTTCTTCCATTTTGATTGTCTCCTTAATTGTTATTCACAGCGCTCAAATATGCGCTATGTACGGTGCATTGTTGCACCGGTCTGTGCCATCATGACACCATGCCACAAAGGGCTAACTCTCACCGTCACACGTGGAAACGGCAAGAAAAAAGCCGTGCGAAAAACGCACGGCTTTGTGGTTAGAAACTGAATGCACCGGAGTCACTTGAGACAGTCTCCAGCTCGATTTTTTGCGACATCGCTGCGGAAATGTCCCGGTTGCGTTCTGTCATACTGGATACATCTCCATGCCGGATATCACGGAAATCCTTCGGGAGTTTGTATCGTTTGCTTGCCAGCGGGTAATCCCGCAGATGTACGTCAGGCGGTAGCCCTTCCCGATAAAAGCGGTGCTCGATGTAGCCACACCGATGGACTTCCAGAAGGTTCCGTCCATTGTGGTAAATCAGAACATCATCACGGCTGAGACGACGGATTTCATCGGGGTTCATAAGGTTTCGCTTACCGTCGCCTTCACCAATCTGATAGCCCTGCATCATAGTGCGGTTGCCCAGGGAAGTGCTTCGGGAATCCTTGGTAGAGAATACGCGGATAGAAGCAACGCCCGACAAGTCAGACATGAAGTTTGCCGTCTCGATATCGTTGCAGCCCAGGAACAAAATTGTGTCACAACAACTGATGATGGTTTCGCGGGCCTCCATGTAGTTCTTTTCAAGCTGCATAACCGATTGCAGGATGATGGAGATGTTGATTTTTCGAGACCGAACAGTAGAAATCGTGACATCAAACGATGGGATGGTGCCAAGGTTGGCGAACTCATCACAAATCACGTTCACCGGTAGACGGTTTTGCGGACCGAATCGGTCTGCCGCATCCGAAACGTCCTTGAAAAGGAATGTGAAGAACAAAGAGGTCAGGACTCGCATGGCCGTGCTCTTGTCGCTGATAATACAAAAAAGAGCCGTTTTAGTGGAACCGAGCTCTTCCAGAACGATTTCGTCGTTCGCTGTAATGCGCTGGATGTCCGGCATCTGGAACAGCTGGAGGCGCTGGGCAAGGCCCTGGATGATGTTGGGGCGGACGTTATCACCACCGTTTTTGAAAATGCTCCACGCGAGTCCGGCGGGATGTGTCAGGGGGACGGCTTTAAATTTTTCTTCCATAGCCGCCAAATCGTTGGTGATGAGCATAAAGCAAATCGTAGCAATATCGCAATCCGGGGCCTCATCTTTCAGCCCCTTCATGGTTTCTGTCACAGTCTCAATTCCGGTATCCAGCTGAATCAAAATTCGCATGGCGCGTTCTCTCTCACGCATTGTGGAATCGGGATTGTCAGATTCAAGTACCTGGAGGACTTGAGCCATATCTTCATCCGAGAGCTTTCCAGTAACCCTGCCTGCGATTTCCTTTCCGGCAGCTTCATAGATACCCTTCAGAGCCATTTCCCGGCGCCACGCACAGAACATGACAACCGCTTTCAGCAGGTTGGATTCCGCTGTGCCCCAGAAATGGTCATCCTTGCCGCCTTCAGCAGTATTCTTCATCAAAGCGTCCACGAATTCCATCGTGCGGACCTCGCTAATGTCTCCAGTCTCGGGGTCGTAAATCTCGGAAATGCAGTTCCATGCGTCGCTCCGTTGCGGAGACACCAGGTTGAACACCTGCACTTTGTAGCCTTCCAGCCGGAGTTTTTCAGATGTGCTTTCGTACAGCTCTCCTTTTGGGTCGGTAATTACTACGCTTTCCCCACGCACAATCGCTTGAAAGATGGCGTTACGAACATAGCAGAAAGATTTGCCTGTACCGGGAGAACCGAGAACGAGGATGTTTCGGTTTCCTTTGGTGTTCTCAGGCAAACAAACAACCTCTTTGCCTCCTTCGGTATACTGACCGAGGATAACGCCACGAGCGTCGTCGATGTGGCAGATTTCGTACTCCTCTTTCGCTTCTTTGCGGGACATCCATTCGGCTGTGCCATATGTGCCTTTGCTGGAATAGTCAACACCACGGGAGTCGCTGCCCTTGATAACGTCCAGTTCTCCGTTTTTTCGAAGCACGATGAAAGCAATCCCAGACACCACCCCGCCGAATACCAAAGCATACAGCCAGCCTCGGATGGAGGTAATGCCGGCCACAAAATGCATCAGAGGCGATTGCATCATGGTGTAGGGTAACGATTCCTTCTGAATCATCACAATGAACCCGGCAAGATATAGAGAGAACAGCGCCAGAGCAATTCCGCCGACAATGAACGCAATCTTTTTCCGTCCAGGAGATTCATCGTCATCGTTCCAGTCGCTCTTCCGCGCAAGAAATTTCGACAGCATACTCTGGCGCATATCGTCCATTGCTGCGTCGGAATCAAAATTTTTTCCAAATCGCATATTTAAAACGCTCCTTTCTTATTCAGTGGCGGCCTCGCTCGGGATTTCGGCGGGGGGCTCGCCCGGGGTTTCGGTGGGAGCCTCACTTTGCTCGGTGTCCGTGATAGCGGCGTCTACCATTTCCTGAGTCAGTTCCATCTCGTCAACCAGCACACCGTCCGCATAGGTTCGCATCCACATCCGGCCATCGGCGTCCTGTTCCAGCACAGTCTGATATCCCATCGAACCACCGTTTGCGTAAATCACCACATTGTCGTTTACATTCAATGGGTCGGAAACGATGCTGAGCACCTCGCCATCTGTGTAGAATCGCCAGCCAAACATCCGGCTTGCGTTATGGGCACTGATTTCAGGATGCAGATAGTCAAGAACCGGGGCCCGGTATTCAAAATTGTTACCGTTCCAGCCTCGGAACAGGAAAGTGTCACCTACAATGTTAAAGGCTTCCGGATTGATGCCCGCAGCAGCGGTAGTGGGAATCTGAATGGAGAAGAATTCGTTGGGATACACAGTGACATATCCGGATTCTTCATTGTACGGAGCAATCGAACAGATTTCATTTGCGACTTCCGCGAGGTTAAAGTAGATTTCTCCGTTTTTCTCAGTGTACTGATATGATGTTAGGCATCCGTCGATGATGATGCTTCCCTTTTCGCCCTGAGTGTCTCCATTCAGAATGGCCTGCCCGTCGTTCCAAGCCTTGAGAAAGTTATCCTTCGCGGTACTATTCTGCACAACATGAATGCGCTCACCGGTCCCCTCTTCCCGCAGAAATCCACGGTCCTCGATGACGCCGTTTTGGACCAGCATAAGTGAATAGCCGGAAATGATGTAGTTTGCCGGTTCATCAGTTCCTTCCTCAGCACCCGCATAGAACTCCTCTTCGACCGGGCTGCGATACAGCTGGTGGCCGGTTTCTGTTTTTATGGGCCCGCTATCACCTTGCACAGGAACGAGCTGCTTACTGTCAACGACACTCAGCTGGTCTTCCTTGATGTTGAGGCTCGCATATTCGGAATGCCCTAACATGGTTTCAGCGTCGCCAAATTCGATTTCATGGAATGTGCCGTTCTCATCGGATGGCCCCGTATCCATAGAACCAGATGTAGGTTCTGATTGCGAACTGGATGAAGTGCTTGGTGCAGGAACATCCTTGGCCCCTCTGCCCCCGACAACCAGCATGGCAATAACGCCGATGATGATGATGACAGCCGTCAGCCCGTACAAAATCAATCGTTTATTGGAATTTGTCACAGAATCATCTCCTTGAAAAGACTTGCGTTTTTTATGGACCCATAAGAGGAAAGCAAAAATTCGTCTTACGAACCTTCTTTTGGGCACAAAAAAGGACGTCCCCCAGAAAGAGGACGTCCTCAAAAGGCTTACCCACGGGCACCTTCACGGATTTTGGGACCAAGTTCTGTCAAAAGTGGGTCCACTCGAGTGCCATTCTGGATTACTTCCAGATGCAGATGGTTGCCGGTAGAGTTACCCGTTGTGCCGACAAGGCCGATGCAGTCTCCAGCTTTTACTTCTTGTCCATCCGCGACTAAAATTGCACTCATGTGCGCGTATCGGGTTTGCAAGCCGTTCCCATGGTCGATGGTAACGTAATTGCCGTAACTTGAGCTATATGGTTTTACGCTACACACACCATCTTTAACGGCATAGATGCTTGTCCCTGCGGCCGCAGGTAGGTCGAGTCCCTGATGGAAGTCTGGTCTTCCATACAGAGTGCGCCAGCCGAACAGGCTGCCAATCGTGTAGGACCCGGACGGCAAAGGCAACCCGACATCGCCAATGGAAGCGCTGCCGCCGCCACCGCCGGCAAAAGAGTAAAACTTGGTGAGCTGGATTGCGTTTTCCTGTACCAAATCCTTATCAGAAATCTCATACGAAGGGGCGTCAGCCGGTTTGTCCTCAATTCCGCAATTCTCAAAGATGATGTCCTTATAATCACTTTTGAGTGCGACAGAATAATTGATTTCAATAGAAACCGTGCGGACCCTCTTTTCAATCGGCTCAATGCGGGCGACGTTTTCAGGATGCTCTTCGACTTCGGCTTCTGTCATTTCGTAGCCATCGCCATCGTAATACCGGTATCCAATGGTTTCGTACTCATCTTCAACCGAATAAGACGGTGTTACCGATGGCTGCCAGACAATTTTCTGTCCGAGTCCGAACCAATCAAGGCCCGTAATGAGAAATGCAGTATCCAGAGCATCCTTGACGCTGGTCGCATATCCAACAGTATTGTCTTCGCCTCCAGTATAGCCCTTATCCACTGCCGCATCGTCGAACGATGTTTGTGCAGACGATGCAGCAATCAGTAAGCAGCTCTCATAAATAAACTGCTGGTCCTCGATGTTGGGGTCTTTCTGAACCGTGAATTCGATATGATAATCTCCTTCGGCAACATCGGATGGCCGGGAATATTCTGGAGAATTGCGAACATAGTCTTCATATGTCGGTTTGCTCGCCTCAGCCATCGCCTTGGCCTGCTTCATGGCTTGTTTATCGTCTCTCAACGATGCCCGAAAGGCCTCATTGATTACTGCCACGAGCCGATTCGAGGAACTGAAATAGATTTCAGAAATGCTGTTGCCATTTTCGTCGAGCTCATCCGCATTGGCGTATTCGGTTTTAAAGGTCTCCCCTGCGGTTCCCCACTTACCAGTAGTGAAAAACGTCGCGAGGTCCTGCCAAAAAAGCCCGGAAGACAAATCATTGTATCTTGCTGTCAATGCCGCTTCAGCGTTTGTTTCCCATTCGGCCGCATCCTGTTGAACAATAACACTTTCATTATCCGGGTGCTGGCTGTCCATGCCAACAGCGGAACTGAATATCATTGAGGGGAGGCAGAACAGAAGCGCAACGACGACGATGACGATAATGGCAACGGGGCCACCCAAGGCGCTTGCAAGAGCAAACCAGATTTTTGACGCGGCCATTTTTGCCGCTTTACCAGCAGCTTTTCCTGCGGCCTTCCCAGCTTTTGCTCCGATTTTCTTTGCCTTTTTTTTAGCGGCTGACTCAAGCATCTGGTCTGCCTGAGTCTTTTTATTGAATTGCAAAGCACATTTCCCCTCTCGTTGGATTCTTGCCTGACATTGCTGGATAGGAGTGCTGTCCAGTGCCCGCCGCACACTACGCGGAAGTTGCCAGGCTTGTGCGGCTTGGCGCCCCCGCTGAAGCGGGAGCGCTTTTGTTAGTTTTTCTCGCCTTTACCAACAGGGTTGTCCGCACTGTTGAGCGGGCCCTTTTTGGTTCTGCGAGCCAGTTCAAGGGCTTTACGGAACTGCTTGCCCTCATCAGCAGTGTAGGATTCACGGATTCCGAGTTCTTTCCGAATTTCCTCGATACCCTCAATCCCTCCGCCGTTCTCGGTTGCGAGTGCAGCCGCGAGCTGTTCAGGAGTGATGTTAGCGTCCAGATAAATCCGTCCGGTGTTGCCGTGATTATTAGTGTACATGTACCCGACCTTTCCGTTTTCAGGCGGCATTTCGAGGTCGTCGAGACGGGAAACCACGGCTCGCGCCACAACAGTTTCTCCGTTCTCGTTCTGGTAGCTGTACCGGAAATCGGGAGAAGCGTCCTCGCCGGTTCCACTGAAGCCCATTTTGAATTCCGGGCTCCAGTTTGTACCATTGTCGTGCTCTCCGGCAAAGGATACACTCTTCACTTCTGGATTGGGAGCGAAGGTGACGTCCGGGTTATCCATTGCGCTGATGCCAGTGCTCTGAGCAAATTCTCGGGCCCCGCTGCTGTCATTGTCGTGGCTGTGGACGACCATATCGGCCACCTGCTGTGCAGAAGCCCCTTGCGGCACTTCGATAGTGCCGACGGACTCACCCTGCGCATTGTAACCAGTCCATACATCGCTGCCATTGACGCCAGCATCGGTACGGGCCATTGTCACGCCGCCAACAGAGAAGTTGGTATCGGGGCTGCTTGCATCGGCAGGAGCCGGGCTTGCTGCCTCGAAAGAAACGTCGGAACGACTGAATCCAGTAACTCCAGCAGTTTGGGTAAACTCGCGGACACTGTCATTGTCGCCGCCGCCGCTGACGACCATATCGGCCACCTGCTGTGCAGAAGCGCCCTGGGGAACTTCAACAGTGCCAATGGACTCACCCTGCGCGTTGTAGCCGGTCCATACATCGCTGCCATTGCTGCCAGCATCGGTACGGGCCATTGTTACGCCGCCGACAGAGAAGCTGGTATCGGGGCTGCTTGCATCGGCAGGAGCCGGGGTTGCCGCCTCGAAAGAAACATCGGAGCGACTAAATCCAGTGACTCCGGCGGCCTGAGTAAACTCGCGGACGCTGTCATTGTTACCACCGCCGCTAACCACCATATCGGCCACCTGCTGTGCAGAAGCGCCTTGGGGAACTTCAACAGTGCCAATGGACTCGCCCTTCGCGTTGTAGCCGGTCCATACATCGCTGCCATTGCTGCCAGCATCGGTACGGGCCATTGTCACGCCGCCGACAGAGAAGCTCGTA
Organism: Owariibacterium komagatae; assembly: GCF_045865535.1. Taxonomy (GTDB): domain Bacteria; phylum Bacillota; class Clostridia; order Oscillospirales; family Ruminococcaceae; genus Ruthenibacterium; species Ruthenibacterium komagatae. The sequence goes on along the minus strand of NZ_AP031406.1, from coordinate 151,641 downwards.
TCGGGGCTGTTTGCATCGGCAACTCTTGCCGGTTGGGCAGAGAACGAAACATCCGAACTGGTATAGCCACTGATTCCGGCAGCCTCTGTGAATTCACGAAGGCCACCTTTATCTTGACCACCATTGACAACCATATCGGCCACCTGACGTGCAGAAGTCCCTTGCGGAACTTCGACAGTGCCAACGGAATTGCCTTGAGAATCGTAACCGGTCCAGACATCTTTGCCCTGGTTCATGCCGCCAACGTCGGTACGGGCCATCGTGATACCGCCAACAGAGAATTTCGAATCCGGGCTATTCTCGATAGGAGTACCGGCAACGGACGAACCGCTGATATCAGTGTTCACGCCGAGAGTGGTGTGCGCGCCCGACATGGATTGTTTCGGGTCAGAAGCGTCAGTTCCGGCCTGATACTTTGCCATAGTCTCAGGGCTCGCAGAGCCGGTAAATACGGCGCCAACCTCTTCCGCCGTCATATTGGCGGGAGCATTGAAAGCGGAGTCTTTGCCATCATCCGATGTTACGGTAAACATCGCTGTTTTGCCGTCGAGGCTCTCGCCGCTCGTGCGTGTAACTTCGGCCTGATGGGTCTTTCCATCCACGCCAGTGTATGTTGCTGTCGCAACGCTTCTGGTGGGGTCAGAAATTTGAGATGCGGAGTAAGTTGCCGACGTAGGCTGAGCAGGACCATTCTGTGCCGGAGCATTGGTGTCCATGTCGTTTAGCCCGGAGACCTTGCTCAGGGTGACACCATTAGCTGTCTGTGTTGCCACAGTAGCGGAAAGATTACCGTCTTTATCTACCGACAAACCAGTGACTTTCTGGTTTTCGGCAAGGCCCATCGCTTCACCCATATGCGCCTTTACAGCATCGCTGTTCAGTACCTGCGGCTGGTCTGCCGCCAATGCTTTCATCGCCTCTGCTCGTTCCTGAGCCGTCGAACGGGACAAAGCACCATTCATGGACGCTTTCATCATATTGTCCTGCATGGTGTGGGCTTCCGATACGGCGCCGCCCACGCGAGTTCTGATGTTCTCGCCCGTCTTGCGGATACCGCGAACAATGTTGTTTCCAGTAACGGCTCCAGTAACGGCTCCAGCAACGCCTCCGGCCGCTGTCTTGGTGCCGCTTTTGAGCATCTGTGCTGCGACTGTGGGAGATACCTCGCCTTTGATTGCGCCCTTGACGCCGGCCGCAGCCTGAGTCGCGCCTTTCACCAGCGCATCGCCAATGGGCGGTTTCTTTATGCCACTGGTCGCATTCGGAGTAACTGGGCTGTTGGGAGAAGAACCTTTTCCGGAGAAAAAGCCGTTTTCGCCGAAGTTTTCCAAACCGGCCCTACCGCTTTTAATCACGCCTCCCAGTGTATGGAACGCGGCCCCCATACCGAGCAAGTCAGACAGCGGGTCGCCGCTCAACTTAACGTTTGTGGCGCCGACGGCATTGAAAATGTCATCCAACTGCTGGATAATTTTGAGGAAACCATATGTGACGAGTGCCCACACAAGGAAATTGGTGGCATTGCCCGTTGCATAATCCAGAGAGCCAAACAAGCCAGACGCAATCCCGATGCACCAGACGTTCAGTAACCACAATACACCGGAAGAAATAAATACCGAAAGACTCTTCTTCGCGATTTCGATGCCGCTTGGACTGACACCGCAGGCTACCGCCAACGGGGACAGATACACATAGACAATCATTACCACAAAGCGCTGTGTCATCTCGAGAAGGAACTTCAGGTAGTTCCACATAATCAGAATAAGCAGCACGCAGCTCACGAGAATGGACGCAATTTCTGCAAGTTCATTTGCGAGAATGCCCGGAATAGGCGCACCCACTTGAGAGAAAAAGTTTCCAAACCCGCCAAAGGCGTTTGTAAACGCCTCGGAAAGGGATGGAATGGTCGTCGTACCGGATTGAGCGTACCAATCGTTCAGCAAACTTGCATAAACATCCTGAAACATTCTCAGCGCACCCTCGGCGAGAGGTTGAACAACGAATGTAAGCGGAATGAAAATAAGCGCTCTTGCAACAATGCTGCCCGTAGAAGTGTTTTGCTTGGTTCCAAGATATGGTCCGAAAAACACGGTCAAAAGCTGCCACAGCAAAATGACCCCAGCAATCGTTGTCGAAAGGATTTGAATGACCGGGGCAAAATTGGCGAACGCACTCAGGACGTGCATCTGCTGAAGCTCATCGTAGTCGATAGACATGGCTGTGAGGAACACAGCCGCAATCGTTTCGAGGATGCCGAGGACAAATTGGCAAATCGTACTGATGAGCCATCCAAAAATCGACATGAGAATATCGCCGATGCCTGCATAGGCGGGCACTACGCCGACGAACAACGCGACAAGGCAGCAGGTGATGATGATGGACCTTTTCTTGAATTGTCTTGTTTTTTCTTCAAGTAATGTCGGCATTATTAAGCCTCCTTTCAGCTCCCGACATTATAGCCAGAAAAAAGCGCCGCCCCGCTGAGGGACGGCGCCTTGTCGCTTGCAGGCTTAGAACTGAGAGCCGATGGTGCTTGCCAAGTTGATGATGAAGGGCACAGCATAGATGGCAACAATGCTGATAACAATAGTTACCACCCAGGCGCGGTAGGTTTCTACCTTCTTCTGAGACTGGCTGACCAGCATCATAATGAAGCAGAATACCAGCGCACAGCCGGCGATGGGCACCACGATGGACTTCAACGCGCTTTCCAAAGTGGCGAAGATGTTGCTCATGGTCGAGGTAACATTGCTCCAAACGCCATAGTTCGCATACGACATCATCGTGGTGAGAATCAGGGCGTTCATGCCCGCCATTACGCCGACAGCCTTGTTACGGATGCCAGAAACGGCAGAAAGTTTATTCATTGGTATCGCTCTCCTTTCTTAGCCTTCGCTACGATTTGGACTTTGTGGAAGTGGATGCGCTTTTCCGGAACACAAACGCATATGTACTCACGGAATCAGCTCATACCGATGTCCATGATAAATATGATACGGACTTTTCGGGGTGAGACAATCTTCTCGCAGGCCATTCGGATGATAAATTTCCTTATTTTCAAATCGCATTGTAATTAGCCAAAAAAGAAAAAGCCGCCACCCATTAAAGGGATGGCGGCCGCATAAAAATGATTATTTCCCAGACTCGGCGTAGCGCACAATGCGCGCCGCGAGCAGGTCTCGCTTTTCTTTGCTCTTCACGGTCAGCACGGCTCGGTTGATAGAGCTTCGGCTGCCAATGATGAGAACATTCTCTCGGGCCCGGGTCACAGCGGTATACAACAGATTTCTCTGGAGCATGGCCGCTTGCGTCATGGAAGTGGGATAAATGATGGACTTGTATTCTCCTCCTTGACTTTTATGTACTGTAATGGCATACGCCCAATCCAAGTTTTTCAACTTGTCCGGCGTATACTCCACTTCAGTGCCATCAAAGTCAACAACGACAACCGGCACGTCCTCCTTTCGGATTTCGCATATAATGCCGATTTCGCCATTCATTGCCTCACTGGTGTTTTTGAGATTCATCACACGGTCTCCCACGCGCCAGGTCTTTCCGCCGGCCTTTAAGAACGCTTTATCGGCGGACGGTGGGTTTGCGATGTCACGGAGAATCGGATTCAGGGATTGAGTGGAGAGCAACGTCTCTACGGTAGTCTGCCCATTTTTCGATGCCATCTTTTTTCGCGGCGTCAAGACATAGGTTTGGTCGAGCCCAAAGTATTTGATGCTCCACACGAACGCCCGCTTAACCTCATCAAGAATCCTCTGAGTCTCCACAGCGATATCGGCGTTAGAAATCTCCTTGTATTGGAAATTTCCGCCGAATTGCAGATTCGTATTCCCCGCATTGATGGCGTAGGCTGCGTCAACAATGGCGCTGCCAGCCTCTTGCCGGAAATTCCGGTTGAGACGAGTAGTCTTAATTTTTTGAGATGAAATCATCGCATCCAACACTGCGCCCGGAGAAACAGACGGAAGCTGGTCAATATCACCAACAATTACAATGCGCGTATTGGACGAAAACAGGATGGAATCAAACAGGAAGCGCATCAAATGGATGCCCAGCATAGACGATTCGTCTACGATAACGAGTCCGCCGTCGATTCCCACACTGTTGCTGTCGTCAAATCCTTCCGCCGATTCGCTTGGTGTCAGGCCGAGAGCCTTGTGAACAGTTGATGCCGGGAACCCACATGCCTCGCTCATGCGCTTTGCTGCAAGTCCGGTGGGAGCCAACAGCGTAACGTTCGCATCGGGGAATGTTGCCCGGTAGGCATCCAGAATTGCCTTCAGAACAGTGGTTTTGCCAGTGCCTGGGCCGCCCGTAAGAACGCTCAGGTGATGGGATGCCACAGCCTTCACAGCTTCTTCTTGCTGGTCTGCCAATTTGACTTCCGGATGTTTTGCTTCCCATTTTTCAAACTCTTTGAGAAACTTTTGAGATTCCGACGGTGGAATTTTCGACCGGGTAAAATTCACGATGTAGCTTGCCAACGTTTTTTCGGCGACGAAGTCCGCAAAACGATAGCAGTACCGAGCCGCAGATACCAGCGTTCGGTTTTCGTACATCTTTTTAACCTCAACATCATAGATTGTCTGGTCAACACCGAGTAGCGTCAGGGCCGCTCTCTGGACATCCTCTTTCAGTGCAATGATAGAGGCGTGCCGACCTTCGATAGCGCGGAGGGCGCTCAAGATGCCGCACTGCACCCGTTCTGAACTGTCTTTTTGGCACACACCAAGCGAAAGAGCAATAGTATCCGCATCTTTAAACGGCAGGGTGTGGTCGTAGACCATTCGATATGGTGTCGAATTGATGACGTCGAGAGCATTACTCCCGTATTTTACGACAACTTTCTGTATAATTTCGCCGGTGACAGCGCCACGCAGGGCCTTTGTGAGTTCTGCGGTGGCATTTGCACGCCGGATTGCATTGCACACTTTGTCTGCTCGGGAACGGTTCATTCCTTTAATATTCGCCAGCAGCCAATCTTCGTCAAGGACCAGATTCCGAATATCGCCATTCAGAACGCTGCAAATTCGTGCAGACATCTTTTTGCCGATACCTTCGATAGATTGCAGGAACTTGAGTGTTCCCTGCTCCGTCGTAGGCAGTACGGCAACAACATATTGTGCGTTGAAAATGTGCTCTTTGTACTTTGCATCGAATCGCCAATCCCCTCCAAGTTCAATCTCCTGCCCCTCATAGTTGGGAGCGGAGAAGGAACCCTTTGCCGTAAATTCATCCGGCATGTCCTTCTCGCTAAATGGGAAAAGGTCGGGAGCGTATTTGGCGCTTACCTTCATAATATGGAAGTTGTCAGATTCATACAGCATCTTTTTGAAGACACTGCAAATCCGAACTTCCTCACCAAGTTGGACCATAAAACCCTCCAGTTGCGGCGCCGGGTGAAAATCACTGCGGCGCCGCCTGAATTTAGCCTATTTTTTCCTTTTTTATCCGCATCGACCGACTGGCCTCTGTCGGATAAGAAACGTATTCGGCATAGATTTCCGGATGATTGAGCCTGAGTTGCTCAAAGTCAATCTTCCGCTGGCCGCGCCTCGGTTTGTAGGATAGGCTGTAAGCCTCCTTTCCATCCGTGACGCGGGCAGTGTAATGCCGACCAATCGCTTCGATAAGCGGGAGCATTGCCTCCGCCTGCTCTTCTTCAAGTTCTCGTACCAGAGACCGTTCCTGAGACAACAGACTGTTGATACCCTCGATTTTTTTGACGTCCTCCAGAAATTCCCTCGGGAGGGAAACCGTTTGCAGCGCGGCATCGGCCTCACCGCTGTATCGGCGTATGCAGGACGCGAGATTTTTGGGGTCGCCAAGCAGCAGGTCGGGCGGAACCCTGGTCAGAACATGATTCATCCAGAAATCTTCACAGACCTTGACCTGATACATCTCCTCGTCAAGGTCCCGATAATAAGTAATGGGAATAATATTGTCCCGGTCGAACATGACCACAAGGACACTTTCCCATACGCCCATGATGTGCTGGCACTGAATCAGCTGCCTTTTATAGTGCTGCGGGATAGCCCATTCCTCGAAATACTCGCCCGTATTCGGGTCGAGCACCGGTTTACGCCACCCATCCTTGTTTTCGGCAGAAGCTGTTTTGAACTCGACGTGGATATAACTGCCATCTCGCAGCTTCATCATTCGGTCGAGGTTTGCCGTCAGGAACGGGCGAGCCGGAGAACTGTAAATATTGGTGTCAACAATCAGCTCATGGCCCGGCCAAAGATACTCGCAATAACGGTGCATGATATCTTCGGCGATATGGCCGAAATCAAAATACCACTGGCGCTTTTTGCTGTCCGGCATACTGGGGTCAATCCCGTATTTGTCGCACAGCTCTGCGAGCTCGGCTTCCAGTTTTGTGGGCGGAGGCACCTGTCCGGTCTTTTCATAATACAAGTCCAGGTTTGTTGTCCCCGGATACGGGCATTCGCCGAACACATGCGACGCAGCACTCGAACCGATGGACCGAACTCGTCTTCTTTTCCACTCTTCTTCCGTCAGCCCACTCGCATCAATACGGTCGGGCTTTTTCGGATGAAGCGGGTCAAGGAATGCGATTGCCTCGGGAGATGCATTGCGCATTGCCTGTTCAATCACATGCTTCATGTGAGGCGTTTCGATTGCCTCGTGATAGTTGATGTTCTGTCCGATTCCAGCGAAACCTTTGCTGGAGCCATCAAAACTTCCCATAATTATCTCCTTTTCCTGAAAAGCCCGGCCACTTTCAAAAGCGGCCGGGGGATTCGGTTTCTGTTACCAGTTGAACGGGCTGACATCCTTGCCGAGCTTTTCCCAGTCGATGACAACAATCGCGCGTCCTACGGCATCTGCCGCAGCGAACTGCCGGCGGTAGTCGTCCGGGAAGTCGCGGGTCACGAAGGTGTACGCATCTACGACGGCCATATAGCAATCGTAGGCGGTCGCCTTTTCCGGGAAAATCGAAGCGAAGAGTTCAGCTGCCTCAATGCACTGTGCCTTGGGCATGCCGAGGGACTTCATCCCGCGCAGCACGGCGGTGTGAGAATTCTCCACCGTGATTTTGTGCAGGTTCTCGATTTCCTGAGCCGCTTTCTCGATATCCGGGAAGATTCCGTCAAAACTCTTCTGCACAGCTTCCTTCATGGCATCCGAGCGTTCGGCAGCGGAACCGCCACGCTTGGTATGCTCTACGTTGAGTCCCTTGGAAATCGGGAAATAGACGTTGCCGGCAACCAAGGAAGGAATGATAGCAACGCTGGAATCTCCCGTATGAGACAGGCGCATAGAGAAGGCCGGGGTAAAGTTGTTTGCAATCAGCTCCGGGAATCCCTTCAGGATTTGCTTGGTATAGGCCGAGAGGTCAACAGTCCATTTGACGATGTTGTGGTTGGCATATGCGATGACGAACTTAGCGTCAGGGCATTGGCGCCGAATCCACGCCTGCATCATATCCATCACGTCCGTCATAGGACAGATGGCATAATTGGGGCCGTTGAAGGCACGCACCTTCTCGTCTTCCACAAGAATTGTGCATTTCGAGCCGTTATTTCCAAACGCATCGAGAGCATTGTTGAGGTTCTCAGAGAGTTTGGCCGGAGAAAATTCCCTCATCCGGTTCCAATGGACGTCATACAAACCCAGCTTTCTCGTGATTCCCCGGATGGCGCTATCACCGACCGGATAGATGTTCCCCTTCACACGAAGCAGCTGAGAGCTGCCGAAGTATCCGCAAGAGGGTGCAAAAATAGAGTCCGAATAGGCTTCATCACTGGCCGAGAACTTCATCGCCGGCGCAGAGCGCAGGGACGCCAGTTTTCCAGCAGCCAGCAGAGGCTCGCTGTCAATGGGAGAGAAGCGGATGTCTGCAAGCCCACAATCATCCGTGTACCAGATAGCTGTGTTTTCTCGGTCTTTCAGAAATTGAGCGATTTCGTTGAGGCTTTTGGTGCAGAATTCAGCATCGTCAAGTACAAAATTCATCATGGTAGTGTCCTTTCCGCCGCGTTACAAAGCGGCTCTCAAAATAAGATTAGGTATGTAAACAAAGAAAAACACGAACTCCGCGTCCATTTCCGATGGCTCGAAGTTCGTGTTTTATTCTTTGATGAAGATATTATATGCTACTTTTCGGGGTGAGCGTTAGTTGTTTGAGCCAGCAATTTCAGCAAGAGGCCGGAGATGAGAAAACAGCCTTCGGGAGCCGCCTACATCTGGTGCCAAATTTGACTTGATGGGGCTAAATATGGTATAATTATAATATAAAGAAGAGAACTCCCTGTACTTAATGAGATGCAGGACAATATAAAGAAGAAAAAGAAGGAGGCTAAGCGCGAACCAGAGAGTTCGTTGCTATTACAGATATGAATAAGACTACTATGAACACCCAGAACGACATCATCTCCAATCGTCCCTACACCGTTGAGAACGGCGTCATCGTCGTTGAGCGTCCCAAGGAAGACCTGTCTGGTCTGCCGAAAAACACCTTCCGTGTCAGCTCCCGTCAAAAGGCGGCTGTAAAATAAATACCCTTTTCCCCCCGCGCAATTCCCAAACAAACAGAGCAGCGTCCTCCTATTCCTGGAGGGCGCTGTTTTGTTGTATAAAAAACCTCCGTCCGGTAGAAAACCAGACGGAGGCGAGACCCACAAATCAGGTCTGATGGGAAGGGCGCCATTTGGGAGCCCGCTTTTTCAATTCAAAATACTTGCGCTCTTTTCCGAAGCGCAGCTTCCCCTCCTTCGGGAGTATGTAACAGTAATCCTCAGCGTCTACGAGAAATCTTTGGGACTCATTTGCTCTGTACAAAACCGTAGACACTTTAATTTCATTTGGGTCTTTCCTCGTCCCCATATCCATGAAGAAGAGGGTTTTGAGTGATTCGATGTAAAGAGCGACTGAACCGTATACTGGTACGCGCTCAAAAACCGTAATTAACCTTTCATCCGCGAGATATGAGCCGATAACCTCAGCGCATTGTTTCCCGTTCTGAAAGCTGTGGCCTAATCGCTCGACCCAGCGTTGCAGAAGATGAGGAGCGTAAACGGTAAGCACGACCGGTTCCGTTCCTGCGAATAGGCATGGAATACTTTCGAATTCGTTTCGCATTTTTGTTGTTCCTTCCAGCGTTTCAAATCTTCCAACAATAAAAACGCGAGCCTCGTACTTTTTCAAAAAGCACAAGATTCGCGTTTTTATTTCGTTTCTAATTTTCCGGTGGTTGTTCAGCAAAATGAGCATTCATCGCCTCACGGCCAGCGTAGGACAGCTTCAGCACATCTATGTTGCGTGAGCGTTATGGAACCACCATCCAGCAATGTTATATACACCCCTTCCATTAAATCGTATTTTCAAAGAAAAACACGGACTCCGCGCCACTTTCGTAACTCGGAATCCGTGTTTTATTCTTTGATAAGTCCAGTATAGTCGTTTTTCGGGGTAGGGTCAATAGATGCGGAATAGCCGGTCGGGATACCGGGCCTTGAGCAACTTCCACTTGAGGTTGAACCCCTCGGTTGTAATGTGCTTACCAGTCTTCTGGTCGAACCCCTTTACATCCTCTACAACACTCTCGCCGTTTTCCATGTAACAAAAATCCGCAAGATAGACGATAGGGTTCACTTGGCTGCCTCGATATTCGAATTCCTCCTGAATTACGAGCGGGACTTGCCGTTTCAGCTCGTGAATCAGTCCGGCCCTTTCGAGCATTTGAAGCTCAAGGCACCGTTTGTATTCCCGTTCGGAATCAAAAACGGCTATGATTTGTCCGAGCCGGTCGTCTTTTTCGTTCACTGCAACGCCCGATTTGTACAAGTAGACTTTTTGATTCCGATACTTCGGCGATTTCTTTTCTTTTTCTTCTGCCATCATCGGCCCAGGGCCCGTAGGCAGTTTCGACGGCTTACCGCCCTGCACAACTACATGAAGGTTCCGGGAAGCGCACAGAGAAGCGAATTCTTCCTCTGTCAACCTCATTTTTCATCGCCCCCCTGGCGCGCCAGCCGGTGATTTTGCCGGTTGAGATATTTTTTATGTTCCTGGTCTTTTGCCTCCTCGATAAGAGCCTGCACCTGCTCGGGATTCTTCACGAGCATTTCCAGATTCGGAAGTTTGTATTGGCGGGTAATCAGGCGCAGTCGTCCGCAATGAAAGATGCGGCCGAGAATGCCGACCTGAGTTTCCATTGCGGCAATCCAGTGAAGCGGGATGGATTGCGTTGTTTTTTGCGCGATTCCTTGCGTCACGCTGATACTGTTCTCATAAAGGACATAATGGTACATGTCCAGCTTGAGTCCGAACAGTGGAGAAAATCCGGGACTCTCCCAGAGAATCTTTTTCCCGCCGTTTTGGTTCTGATTTTTCAATCAAATCACTCCTTTTTGGCCGGCTCTGGCCGCTTTCGGTAAAATGCCTCCAGGTCATCCTGCGCCTTGTCTACATGGTCTGGACAGGCCAAACACTCAGGCAAGGGAGCGTCGGTCATGGGGTCAAGCCAGCCCCGGCAATAAATCCGGTCTTTTACGCCATCATTCCATTCGTGGGTTGGCTCCCCTCGTTTTTTAAGCGCGCATTTCACGGTTGCCATTGCAGTTCCCTCACGCTTTCTCAGCCACATTGGGTAAGAACCCGATTTTTTCCGGGGAAAGAACGATTCGTCCCCGGGCGATAATATCGTCCCGCTCGATATAGTGTTCTTCCCAGTAACGGCAATCGGTGGACTTATTTCGGTTATCACCCATGCAGAAATACTTTCCTTCTGGGACTTCGAACGGGCCGAAATCAAGGTCATCCGGGTCCTCGTTGAGCCATGTCTCCTCGTAGACTTCCCCGTTGATGTAGGTCTGTCCGTCGCGAATCTCAATGACGTCCCCGGGCTCGCCCACAATGCGTTTTGCGTACACTCGGTCATCGTCTTCTACATCGCGGCGGAACATCACAACGTCGCCCCTTTGCGGGTCGTTGTTCCAGTAGTCCGTCCGCAGGCAAATCACAATACTGCCGGTCGGAATGGTTGGATTCATCGACCCAGTGGGGACAAAGCTGACAAGGACAAACACCTTTGTAATGAACAGCACAATCAACGCCGTTCCCGCTGCATAGACAAAGAAATCCCAGAATCCTTTCAGAAGGTTCTTTCCAACTGCCTTGAGCCGCTCGCCGGTAGATGTGGATTGATGCTGGCGGTTCCGACTTTCTTCTTCGCCCATATTATTTCCCCCCCTTTTTCTTCCCTGTCGTTTTTTTCGCAGGGATGTTATCAAAGCTCAAATTCAGTAGTACGCCTTTTTCCGTGTTCTCCATCGTAATGTAGGCGTCATAGGTTTTCCCAGTGCGCTCTGACATAAGGCCTCGCACAAGAACCTTTCCTTCGCTCAGCAACTTTTTCACCATCGCCTCGGTCAGTTTCTTTTTGCTGGCGGCCAGCACCTTGTACACACCATGCTGGCCCTCTTTCCAAATAGTAAATGTGCAGCCTTCACGATATCCTGAACAACCATACCCCTTCTTCCCTTCCACGATGGGCTTACCGCACCGGGGACACGTTCCGATAGATTTCCGCCCGGCGGCTCCAGCCAGATTTGAAAGCTGGATTTTGGGGTATTGGATGGAGGCGACCCGATGGAATGCAGCCAGGACTTCCTGGTAGAGGTCTTCTGGCTTTGCGTTTCCGTCCTGAATTTCCTGCTGGATAGCCCACCACTTTGCAGTCAGGTCCGGCTTGCGAATTTCATCCGGGAGTATTTTGTAGAACTCGCGTCCCAGTGGGGTCGAAATTACGTTTTTTCCCTCATTACAGAGGAATCCCCGCTTTTTCAGCGTTTGGATAATTGCGGAACGGGTTGCTGCCGTACCAATGGAGCCATGTTCCTCCCGGCTTTCCTTATCTTTTAGCAGCAGAAGCCGTTTTGCTTCGGGGTCTGTGACGTACTTTGCAACATTTTTCATATCCTCTTCGAGAGAGGAATCCGTGTATCGTTTGGGAGGCTTCGTCTCCTTTTCCTGTATGCTTGGATTGGACAACACGCACGGATACTTGCCGGCCGGCACATTGGAAAGTGCGCTCACTTCATCGTCCTGTGTACGTAACACCTGTTTGAATCCCTTGGATACCAAGCGCGTGGAAACTGCGGAAAATTCGCTGCCGCCTTTGCCAGGGATTGTGAGCCTGGTCCGTTCCTTCTTGGCGTTCGGCATAAATTGAACCATGTAAAAGCCGCATACGGCCCGATAAACGATTTGCTCCTTTTCGGACAGCTTGCTGATATCAGCTTTTTGTGCGGTTGGAATGATGGCGTGGTGAACGCCCACATTTTTGTCGTTAAATGCTTTGGATTTAATGGAAGAGTTGAGGCCAGGGAACGCCCAGCCAGCGCCGAGATTCGCCTGCACAGCTGCAATAATGCCAGGGGCTTCAGCATGCATATTCTCAGGGAGGTAGCGACACTCTGAACGGTTGTAGGTAATCAGGCCACCGTAGTTCATGCGAAGCGATTGAGTAATTCGCAACGTTTCTTCCGGTGGAATATTGAATTTCTCAGAACAGTACGATTTCAAGGCGCTGATGCTGAACGGAAGCGGCGGGGCTTCCTCACAGGGTTCCTTTGTTACTTCGGCTTCGAACTTACGGCCAGATACGGCCTGACCCAATTTTTCCAGATAGCCACGGTCAAGAATTTTCCCATCCACCAGATGCGGGTCATCTTTGCTGGGGGAAAACCGCACCTGATGCGTTCCGTTCCCTTCCAGAGCTGCTTCAATATCGAGTAAGAAGTATTTCTGACTCGTGTGGCCTTCAATTTGAGCGTCTCGGGCGACAACGAGGCCAAGTGCTGCCGTCTGGACACGGCCGACTGACAGGTTGGCCCCATAGGTATTACTGAAAAAGCGTGACCCGTTGATACCCAGTGCGAAATCTGCAACGCTTCTTGCTCTTGCAGAAACAGCTTTCATGTGCCACGGGGCATTGTCCATTAGGTTTGCCATCGCCTTTTTCAGACTCGCCTCATTCAATGCGCCAGTATCGAGACGTTTAATGGGGCCGGAATAGCGATGCCATTCCAGCAGCTCTTCCACCAGCAGCTGGCCTTCATCGTCAATATCGCCCGCGACAATGACGAGGCTGGCTTTTTTCAGAAGCTCGCCAATCGTCTTCACCTGCTCGCCTTTATCCGGCGCCTTTGAGCCATTTTTCAGGAGAGCCGGGCCTTTGTCGGCCACTTTCGTCCCCCAGTTGTCGAAGAAAATCGGTAATTTTTCGTTCGGCGTGTTCTCACGGGCGTATTCGTCGCCATAGTCCTCTGGGTCTTTGAGTGTAAGCAAATGCCCGTAGCACCATGTAATGCAGTAGTTTCCCTGTTCGATGTATCCGTTTTTCCACGAGGGAGTTCCCGGAATAACCTTGGATACCGCTTTCGCAATATCAGGCTTCTCAGCAATGACCAAATCCATAAACCAGTTGGCGGCCAGCTTTTGGCAGGCTTATCATCGCTCACCAGGCTATGCCGCGTCTCGCCTCCTGTGTTGTATTTTCCTTAATTATATCATAAATCTATATTTTTATCAAATATATTGCCAATTATGGATTTTTGAGACAAAACAAAAAAGGCCCCGAGAAAATCTCGAGAGCCTTTCGGAAGGGATAAAGTTAGAAATTGTCTTGTTGATAGTCGTAGAGCTTGCGACGAGCCGGAGACCTATTGGTCAGGCCAAGGCTTACACAGATAGCAGCATCCACGCCAAGCATATACTCAGCGGATAGTGCGCCGATTTTACGTTTCAGCTGGTTTTTATCCAGTGTGAGGATTTGCTCTGCAATAATGACGGACGGACGGTTCAGCCCGTTACTTTTGCCCGGCAAGACAGGCAGATGCGTCGGCAGAGACTTCTTTTTTTCGAACTGAGAAGTGATAGCCACCGCGATAACGGTTTGGCTGAATCGGTTTCCCGTGTCATTCTGAACAATCAGAACAGGCCGTACACCGCTCTGTACAGAGCCAACAGACGGCTCCAACTCAGCATAGAAAATATCGCCGCGATGAATGGACGGGGCCGTGTTAGGAACACTTACGCCGGGCATTTGTCACTCACCTCCACAACGTCCTCATACGCCAGGATGCGCTTTCGCGTTTCATTTTCACATTGGATGACCATAGTGTTACTGCGAAACTCCAGGACCTTAGCCTGAACGACCCATTTGACGTCGCCCGAAGAGCCTTTGCGGACGAGGAAATTCGTCACGTCGCCCAGGGAAAGGATTGCTGTGCCGAACTGGCCCCTAAAGGTCAGGATTTTATCTTCAAAATAGTGTTTCATCGTGAAAAGCGCAGAATCCGCCCAGACAATGCCAGGCGGAACCGCGCACTCGCCTCCTTATTTTATATTGTATTATATCAGATTTTTGCTGGCCCGCAAAGGAAGACCAGAATCATTCCTCAGCGGGAACGATTTCGAACGAGAGCTTCTGGTATTTCGGCTGCATCCGTTTGACCGCCTGCTGTGCGTTCTTGGGAGAGAACCGCTTTGCGAGCTTGGGAAAGGGCGTGGTGACGATGCTGTACCGCCTTGCGCTGCGATAGTAGTTCGCGCTGCCGGTACGCAGGTCCGTCACCTTGATGTAGACGGCAGGCGAAAAATCGAGCGCACTGGCGCGATGCACCTTTGCCCCGTTCATGCCGGGAATACTCGGGTTCCGCAGGATAGTCACTGCATGCTCATAGGTCAAAATCATCGCGTCTTTCGCGTTGGTTGACCACGAACTGTGAACAGCGGAATACTCTTGCAGGAACGAATTTTTGTGCTTCAGTACCACCTTTTCGTCGGGGTCAAAACTTCGCGTATCGGGATGATTCATCCCTTCCCAAAGGTTGACGACGGGATAAAAGGACGATTTCTCCGGCAAGCTCACCCGCAGTCGTTCCACCCTCTGGGCCCACTCGTCATACTCCTCGGTCGAGCTGACATAGGTGTTCAGCGCCGTGTGGTGCTCATGGTTTTCCCAGACGCTCACATAACACTGGATGCTGGTGTGAGGCCGGTTGTCCAGCAGGATAGCCTCGACCGTGGCCGCACGCCGGATGGCGTTTTTTGCCCACCGAACCAGTCCTGCATCATCAACCCACTTTCCACGGCTCTTCCAGTGTTCCTGATAGGCGCCGCCGGTCATTTTCTGGATATTTGCCATGAAATCTTCCTCAGAAACGCCGACGCGGTTGAACAGGACCCACCAGCCCCTTTCTCCGCGCTCATAGCGGCGCCCGGAAAGAGTCCAGTTGACCTCGGTACAGTTATTGCTTCCGCTGAGGATAGCAGGGGTGATGCCACTCTTGGAGCGGATGAACTGGGTATCGTACAGGATTTCGTAACTCATACTATGTACCTCCAAATTTTATTTTTCAATCAGGCCGAACGGGTCGAATTCCCGTGTTTCGTCCTTGTATGTCAGAATACTTGACGGCATCTTTGCCAGCGGCTTATGGCAGCCGCAGGTGAACGACGTCTCGGTCCCGTGGCTAAACGCAGAGCAGAGTTTCCCGCGTGTGCAGTAAAACTCATTTCCGCAGTAAAGGCACCGGCAGAGGAACCATTGTTCGGTAATCCGTCTTTTGTTTTCGCCGCGATAAGCGCCCGTTGCTTTCAGCACAACGACTCCGCCGGCTTTCATGCCGACGTACCGGCTCTTTCGTTCACAGCTGAGCCCCGGAATAGTGCTGAGACATCCGCAGCTTTTCAGTTCTCCCGAAAGAAGGTGTCGGAGTGGAGCAAAGAACCGGGCCCCACAACCGCAGTTGCAGAGAACGATTTCGTTGTTCAGCTTGGCTTTTGCCTCGATGAATCCGAACCTCCGCATCATCACCTGTTCGCGCAGGTCGATTTCCTCGCTGTACAGGTCGATGTCAAGGATGGACTCATTGACATACCCGACGCCGGCCTTTTTGTTCGTGCAGAACGGGCATTCCTGAATCATCCCTGTCACCAGGGCGGATTCATACGCAGTGAAACTCTGCCCGCACTCGCATTCGCAGAACCAGAGAGACGAATCTCCCTGCTCTCTCGCAATGCCGGTGACGGTCAAGTTCCCGATTTTCTTTCCGAACAGCTCGATTCGAGACGGCCGCTCTATGATTACGTTCTGTTTTTTGCTGCCTTTTTTCATGTTCCGCTTGCGCTTTTCCCAGGCGTATCGGTCTGCTTCCCGCTTGCGTTCTTTCGCGCACTCCGGGCAGTAGAGCTTATTGGCTTTCTCGGCCGTGAATATCCGGGAGCACTGGCGGCACACATTGTACTGAAGGACGATATTCTTTGAGAGCTTTCCATCCTCAAGGTTATCAAAAACGGCCAAATTGTTTTCGAGCATCCCGGTGAGGACCGGGGTCTCTTTGGGCTGATAGGGCATATCATCCGCAAAATACGAAAAAAAGCGTTTTGCCCCGAGCCTGCCCACAGTTTCGTGGAAGACGGGCCGGTAGACGATTCTTCCGTGGCGGACATAGGGTGCCTGGAAATGAAGCGACCATGTTCCCGTGTATTCTTTCTCTCTCATGTTAATTGCCTCGATTATGTATGAATTTGCGTATTGAACGCATCTCTGAATTCCCCCAGCATCCGGGGGTAAAAAATATGAAATCGGCGCCATTGAGCACCGTTACCGGGAGGATGACCTGGTCCGGGAATCTATATAAACAAAGAAAAACGCGAACCCCGCGCCACTTTCGTAGCACAGGATTCGCGTTTTATTCTTTGATGAGGATATTATACGTCACTTTTCGGGGCAAGCGGTAATCCGAATGGCTCAGAGAGCCCCCGATTTCACCAGCCAGAGGCCCAGCGCACGCAGGATTTGGATTTCCGTGTGTTCCGGGCTTGCGAATCTGGACGCAATGAGCCCGTTCCAGGTCCCTTTGGTCCCGTTGATGCCGTTCCTCAGTTTGATTCCTTTTCCGCCAGCCTGTTCCCAGGCATGGAGGTTTTCAGAATAATCATCCAGCAGGACAAATCCGCGATGGATTCGCCCAAACTTTTCGGAAACGATTCCGGCCTTGTTGGCGCCCGGTTCGCAGAAAATCATGCGGGACGCAGCCAGCTCAGGCAGGTGCTCGGCGAGCCAGACGCGCTTGTCCTCTTCCGCCCAGGGATTCCCGGGCATTAGGGCACTCAAGGCGTAGGTCTCGAAACCGAGCTCCTTTTCCTCGGCAATGAGCATGCGGACCGCCTGCACAACGGATTCGTGCGCAGGAAGGTTCCGAAAATATCCGCGCTTCAGCAGTTCTTCATACGGCGTCCCCACCTGCCAGACGGCCAGGGTCCCGTCGATATCGACGAACAGCTTTCTTTGCTTCTCAAACATAAAAATCATCTCCTTTATGCGATTTGCGGCAAATTCCCCATCAGCCCGGACAGCAGGCCCGACAGCGCGTCAGCCGCAGGAGGCCAACCGAATGCCGCAAGGGCAACGAAGGCAATTCCCACCAGACAGGCAAGGCGCAGGACGGTGTAAATAGGCAGGCAGACCCGCCAGAATCGTCCCCGGAATATCCAGAGGCCGCCTTTGCTCCCCTTCTGGCGGTTGCAGCGTCGGCAGGCCGGAACGAGATTCGAGATGTCGTTCACGCCCTTGGGGACGAGCAGCTTTGCCAAAAATCCCCGTTGCGCCAAATGAACAGCGACTACATGGTCCACCTGCATTTTCTCCGGTTTCACGCGGCGGCCGCAGTAAACGCATCGGTATTTACCTCGCACCGGCTGAACGGCGCTTAAAAACTCGTTTCGGTACGATGAATTCCGAGTGTATTTATCGTTCATATTCTCTCCTTTCAAAAAGCGGCCGTTACCCAGATAGGAACGGCCGCTTAACATCAGGCTTTCAGCTCAACCAGATAGCGGATAGTGACCTGAGCCTCGTCGTATACGATGAGTTCGTCATTCCGAAGCATCCCTTTGTCTTTATGTGCAAAAACATAGTTCGCCCCGTTGCAGAACGAGCTCAAGTTCTTCCCCGTGATAGAGCTGTACCGGGATTGGTGGTCGTACACATCAAACGCTTTCCCGCAGGCGACTTCCATAACGCCCATGAAAGCACGACTACTATGACCATTTGCCCAGTAACTGCCGCTCAAACTGGTGTAGCCGGCGGATTTCGATGCGCTGGGCGCAAAATAAATTCCGTGGCCGAACATTTTGCCGGTGATGGCGGCATTGGGATTCAACTTGAGGCCCGTGCTGAGGATGTTGAGCCAGTTTTCATTTTTCGACCCATGCCAGAGAAACTTTTTCTTGCAATCTGGATGAGATGACATGTAGTCCTCAAAGTTCCCGCGTGTGGCCTTCGTGTCAATACGCCATGCGGCATGGTATTTTCCGGCTTGCTGCCCCAGGTGGCGCAGGATGTTTTGCTCTTCTTCGCTGGTCACGTTGGAAACAGTGATTCCAAGTGCTTCCAGAATCGTTTTGTCGGCGGTTTGCCCTTCAATGGCCGGCACAGAGGGACGGATAACGACCTGGCCGCGCATCACATCCAGCAAATTTTGTTCTCGCTGAATAATTTCGCCCATGTCGGACACGGACTTTGCCATGTAATTCTGGACCCGGGACATATTGCGCGGCAGAATCGAGAACAGCTCCAGAAGCAACGCATTGAACTCGAACGTGTTTTTGGATTGGCCGAGCAAAATAAGCTGTCGCTGGGCCGAATCGACCATCTGTATCGTCACCTTGTCCGTGGATACGGTATAGTTGGTTCGGACAATTTGCCGGGAACAATTCAGAAGGAACTGAAACAGTTCGTTGATTCCGTTGTCTTCAACGGGTTTAAACTCCGGCGCAGACGGGGTTCGAGAGGCCTCGACCAACTCCGTCATATCCTTATATCCCTTTCGTATTTTTTCATTGTATTTCTGGTTCCATGCAGACGCAGGGTACGACGCGCTGACGCTGGCCTGACCGATACGACCATACCGGACATTCAGTCTGTCCCCTACGATTTCCATATCGTAAAATTTATTGTTATTCAGTGCTGTTACCATGACGAGATGTGCAAACATAATAATCCTCCACAAAATAAGGGGGCCCGTTTTTTCAGGCCCCCATTAGTTCAGTTGCTGTCGTTTAACTCGGTCAGCTGCCGCTTATATCTGGCGACAACTTCGCAGGCAGATTTGAGCGCAGATTCCAGCCCAGTCCGGACAATATCCTCCAACTCTGCTTGAGCGTCAGGCAAAGAGCTTGCGTCCATGAGCTCGTTGAAATATGTCGTATTCCCGATTCGGCCGCAAAAACGATACCCGCCATCCTCGATATGCAAAGATGCCAGCAGGTCGCCGCCATTCCGTGAGAGCAGGAGATACCTGCCGCTTTCTGCGTATTCGGTGTTCCAATATGCCATGTTTATTCCTCCCTTAATCGTTTTCGTGTTCTTTCAGATTTCCATGTTCATCGGCCGCTTCGCCCCATTGACGGGCGACGGCGTAATCGTAATCAACATGAATGATTTTGCGGGCAATTTCAGGGCCAGCGCCTTCTTTGTTGCCGAGACCGCTTACTACGGCCGCAATCGGGCAATCTGTCTCAGTATCGCAATCACCGGCATACAGACGAGACGTGAACTTCCCAGGATAGTCGCTGTTTGGCAATTCGTTCTCGGACAGCCAGAGCAGGCTGTCACCTTTTTTGCCGTCCACGGTAATCGAGGGAAAGTCATGGCTCTGATATGTAGAAGCGACCAAGGATTCATCCCCGCGTTCCACGATGAGCTGAGCGCCAAGAGCACCGCAGTGGTCGAGCCCGGCGAGTTTTGCCAGAAGCGCCAGTGGAATCTCGCGGGTCTGGGAATTGTTCTGGGCATCCTGATACTGGATAGCAAATTTGATTTTCATAATAATTCTCCTTTTCTTCTTCGAGAAAGTATGTACAAAAAAAGCGCGAACCGCATGCTGTTTTATGGCACACGATTCGCGCTTGATTTGATGGTTATTCGGTTCCGGACGGGATTCAGCCGCTGCATCGTGCAGGGGTGAAGGCTTTCCGGAAATGTTCGAGCGAGACACTGAACTCTTCGAAGCCAGGCTCGTTGTTTTCGTTGAAAAGCGTGACTTTTGTCGCAGACACATCGACAACGATACAGACTTCGCCGGCCATATACGCCAGAGTCCCGTTCACATAGACATCTGTGTAGGTGTTGTTTCCACTTTTTTCTTTGCGGATTTCAACCGACTTCTCATTCAGAGAAACGTTTTCCGCGTCGCCGATGTAGGCGTGACAGAGAATGTCTTCCGAATGCAAATGTTCAAGCAGTTTTCCCATTACTAAAGACTCCCTTCCAAACACAAAAATACGCGAATCATGCGTAGCTTTCGTGCCACATGATTCGCGTTTGATTTCTTTTATGCATCTCAGTATACGGACTTTTCGGGGCGCAGGCAATACCATCTATCAGTTGTTACTCGCCTTGCTTTCTTTAGACTGGGCCGGAAACATTAACCGAGGCGCAGCGCTCACTTTAGCATAACGGTTTCCATCTTCACCCCAAAGGATATCGCAAATAAAATCGCCATCGGGGTCTTCGTTGTCAAAAAACCAGATACGGATGTTATGCTCAGCATCGGCAAATGCTGCCACCAGGAGGGAAAATTGTCTAATGGTCTCAATCAGGTCGAAATCGACACTAATCGTCTGAACCCGGTGGTTTTGGTCGTTCACAAGATTCACAGTGAACCCGTTTTCCTCCAAGCCGCCGGCCACGGCGACAAACCTCTGACCGTCTTCTTCTCCATCCCCGTTCTCATCGTCTTTAGCGAAAATACTCATTTTTACCTGCCCGGTCTGGATGCGCCAAAAAAGCCTGTTCTCGTCTGCCCGCGTGATACCAGCGCAAGCCATTTTTCCCGAATTTTTTTGTGTTTCCATTGAATAACTCATGTGTGACGTCCCCTTTCTTTTTTTCGCAAAAAAAAGCCGCTGATTTCTCAGCGGCTCAACATTTTTCTTAAAATTCCCAACACTGTTTATTATAATAGCATTTTCCCGCCACGTCCATATTTCTGACTCACAAATGTTCTTAGGGTAAAAAGAAAAATCCGGCAGAGCCTCGGCCCGGCAAAAAGAATCAGATGAACTCGTTTGCAAAATCGACCGCTTTGTTAAAGAAATTTCGGCTTGCAATGTAGTCACTCAGATGTACGACCTTGATGCCAGCCAAAAGGTCTTGCGGCCGCTCAAAATTATCCCTAATGGATGGCCCGCTCCATTGTCCAGAATGCCACAAAGCATAATAAAATACTGGACGCAGATACGTTACCTCCGGGCCAAACTCCTTTTCAACGAAAGTATACCAACGTTCAGCAGCAAGGCGCGGATGGTCTGCTCGGTAGTGCGCGCCGTTCATGCCGTTTTTCACAGAATCGTGGATGAGCAGAGCGGCGATAGCCTCTCCCTGAACAACCTGTTCCATCCCGGACAGCCGTAAAAGCTCCATACAGACAGCGATGGTCATTTTCGTGTGCCGCACAAGCCCGCCTTCTCCAGCATCAAAGCGGGAATGATGTTTTCCGGATGAGCTGGATGGTGCCGTCCAGAAATACGACGGAGCAGCCTCATTGAGATATCGAGTAACGGCGACCTTCAGCGCTTCATTCTCGATAAGCGCCAGTTCTTCTGCAAAAACCTGTTCTGCAATATTTTTTCCCATGACAAAATCTCCTTTTCTGCAAACAAAAGCGGGGGACGCATCGCATCCCCCGCTTTCGATTCTTGATTATGCTTTCGCAGCCTCACCATCAACCGAAGTTGCCGGTGTCGTTTCCTGAGCACTCGCCTGGCTTTTCTCCTCCAGCTCCTTCGCAGCCTCACGGGCTTTCTGAATGAAGCGGAAGGTGGAAATCAACAGCATCTCAGCGGCCCAGGCGGCAAAATAGAAGGCGAAAACACATGCCACCAGGACAGTGTTGACGACTTTTTCCGCAATGGAGAAAACCCGTTTCGTGATGTTTTCGGCTTTGCCGCACTTCTTCTTGGCTTTGTGGGCGGCCAGGGCGATGTTCTCATAGATAGCAGACATAATTATGTACCTCCATTTGCTGCCGCCCATATTGGTGCGGTCTTACGCAAGTTTTATTTCCCGATTATACGGGTGCTTGAATCTATATCATCAGCGCCATTAAGCGCTGTTACCGGGAGGA
Source organism: Owariibacterium komagatae (assembly GCF_045865535.1). Taxonomy (GTDB): domain Bacteria; phylum Bacillota; class Clostridia; order Oscillospirales; family Ruminococcaceae; genus Ruthenibacterium; species Ruthenibacterium komagatae. The sequence goes on along the minus strand of NZ_AP031406.1, from coordinate 129,463 downwards.
CAAACCCGACCCGTGTACTTTGTGGCTGACTGTTAAATCCCGTCCATAACGGAATCTACAATCCTCTGAGCCGCATCCGCTGGAGTAACGAACCCCATGTCGGAAAGCAGATTGCCCAAGACAGCCTCCACATCTACAAAAAAACCAGCGATTACCGCAACAGCACTGGCAACTACCACAATCCCAAGAACGACATTGAGCACCTTGACCCAAGTGCGTTCACGATTAGGGATAACGATGTTGGCGAGCAGCAGCGCGATGATAGAGAAAGCGAAAATCTGAATAAACATAGTATGTACCTCCCCTGCTGCCGCCCAAATGGTGCGGTCTTACGCAGGATATTCTCCCAGTGAAGTGGGTGTTTAAATATAATCATCAGCGCCATTAAGTGCTGTTTGCCGGGAGGATAGAACCTGGCCCGGAAATCTATGTAAACAAAGAAAAAACACGAACTCCGTGTTACTTTCGTAGCACAGAATTCGTGTTTGATATCTTTGATGTTTCTTAGTATACGCACTTTTCGGGGAAAGAAAAGTGCCCAGGGAGTCTATTTTTTCCGAAAAATCTCAAAAATCAACGGAAATATACAAAGTTTTCGTGTGCCTGGCCCGCTCCGTTTGCAGTGAGGGTCCAATCACGGTACACCATAGCGGCCGTGCCGCCCTCGTTCAGCTGCATTCCGAACAGACAGCCTTTACTTGCGAGGAAACTTGCGCACTCATCGGGAGTCAGACCCGCAGACACACCGTCAACCATACCACCCTCTGCAACTACAATCCAGATATCGCCAGGGGTGCCATTAGAACCGATGAAGGTCCGTTGAGTACGGGTCGAATCTCCAGTCGGAACAAGGGCGCCGTTCACAAGGAACGCAGGCTTATACTGGAAAGTATCGGACACATCTCCACGGTCTACGAGGTCACTGAGGAAATACCCATCCAGGTCAAGGCTTACGGTACTATTAAGAATACCGTTTGTTCGACTGTAAACGCCGTCCGAATGGAGAGGACCCTGATTACGCAGGGAGCCTTCGCGAGCGACAGGATAATCGCTGGCTGCTGTTGCACCGTCTCCGCTTACTGTCAGGATGTTGCCGAGGCGCTCATGTGCTGAGAGGGTCGTTTCTGCGCCAAGCCCATAGCCGCCGTTGCCGTTGGCAGTACCAAAGCGAGTGTAGTCGGAAAATACGATATGCGCGGCATAGCAGTTGGCTCCAGTGTCTCCACCAACCCATTCCTTGGTGATGGTGATGTCGCTGGTGGAATCAGTGCGGTGAAGAGGATAATCCAGGACCTCAACCTCAACGGTGCATTTTTGACCAAGCTCATTAGTCACTAAGATTTCTGTAAATCCGCCTGAAACGCCTGTTACCACACCATTCTCGCTCACAACAGCGATGTTTTCATCTTCAGAGGTAAAAGTGTAGTTGGTGCCGCATTCGGGGTTATTGATATCGGTCGTTACTTCGATTGTGGACGTTTCAGACACCCACAAGGCAATGTTTTCGGCAGAAATAGAGTGTGGAGTGCGCTGTACAGTTACCTTGACCGTCTCGTTAATTTCCCCAGCCTGGATAGTCAGAGTTGTTTCGCCCGGGGTCAAGCCACGGATTTTTCCAGCCGCAGAATCGACTTCCGCAACACTGGAGTCTGCAATACTGAATGTCAGGCCGTCAGCCTTTGCCTGTTCGGGCACCAGAGTGTAAGGGATGTTCTGCCATGTATCACTTACCGGTAGAGTCATCGGTTCTGCATTGATGCCTTCAAGTCTGTCAGACGGCACAACGGTCACGGTAATTACGTCGGAAAAATCTCCGGCAGACACGGTAATTTCAGCGACGCCCTCCTTTTTGGCGGTCAGTGTGGCAGCCCGTTCGCCAGGGCTTTCCCACTCGGCTTCTTCTACACTCACGACGCTTGCGTCGGTGCTGGACCATTCCACATCCAACTTGGCAATCGCTTTCTCGAGAGCCTCTATATTCTGGTCCTTGTCTGATTCGAACACAGCGACAACCGTCTCGTTCTGCCCAACCATAACGCTTAGCTCTGAATTCTCAAAAGAAACAGATTTGACGCCGACACCACCGTTCCCGGAAAAGAGCATCCATGCGCCAATAATAACAGCCCAGACAATAGCTGTTACGAGTGCAGCAATCCCTGCCACACGGGGCCACGAGGCTTTTCCCGGCAGTTCGTTCTCCAGGTCATCCCCATAAGTGCCTGCTCCGGTCAGCTCGTTATCATCATCGCCACCCTGCCAAAGATTTTGTGCGAAATTTTCCTCGCCATCCCTATTCTCGGCAGATTCGTCCTCATCTTCTTCACCGAACGGAAACCGGTCCCATTCGCAGTCTTTTTCTTCGGATTGCACCATATTTTCCTGTCTGGACTCAGGGTCCGTCTCATCGACAGCCTGTTCTTCAACTGGTTCTACGGAAGCATCTTTGCTGGAAGCCTCAGCTTTTGCCTCAGATTCCTGGCTTTTTACACTCTGCTCAACAGGCTCAATATCCCGCTCAAGGGTACTGAAACTATTTTCAGCCAGTCCTTGTTCCGGTTCCGATGGCTTGGCTGCCGCCTGGGCGTGTTTCTTCTGTGCCGCCGCTCGTGCGGCTGCCTGTTGCCTACGGCGCTTTTTCTTGCGATTGCCTTTGCTCACTGAAATTATCCCCTTTCGGCTTTATCTGAAACCATTCTATTTCCGCTGGATTCATGGCCCCATTGTACGCATATTTCGGGGAAAAACAAGAAAGCCGCCTCCCGAAGGAGACGGCTAATTGTATTATGCGTAAGAAATGAGCACTCCGCCCGGCAAATAGCCCAGAGGGCCCGCGCTCTTGAAATACTCTTCATCGCTGACCCAATCGAGGATGCACATGTCACCGCCGGTTCTCTTGCGGTACAAATCTTCCACGATTTCCTTGGCAGCCTGCTTGCTCGCCTCGGTTGCGGCCAGTTCGCTCGGCATACGTACACGGGTCAGAGCGAGTGCTTTGTAGCCGCTCGCCATCGTCAGGATTTCTCCCTTCAGCCACGCGAGCTCGTAACGGTCATCGGGCGGCAGCTGGGATACGAATTCAGCTTTCAAGTCCATATCAATTCTCCTTTGTCTCGATATCATCTGCGCTAAACAGAACATTACCTTCCAAATCCACCTGCCCCTGTTCCCAGAGGTATGCATACGCTTCCTCGGCCGTAGTCCAGGAATATACTCCATTACGGGTAATCATTTCTCCTGTTTCCTGGCCGGAATCGTCCACATAGGGCTGAGTCACATCCACACGGATGCCAGTATCGTCCGACAGAACCTCTGCATGGATATCCTGTCCGTTCGCCTCGAAAAACTCGTTGAAGATATCGAAGTACACCTCGACGGTCTCCAGCATTTCCGTCTTATTCAGGCCGGATTTCCGAACTTCCTCGGGTATCCCGGAATCGTTCCCGGAACACCCGCAGAGAGCGGCCAGTAACATCAGGCCGGCGGCCGCAAGAGCCAATTTCCGTTTCACACGAACACTCCTCACTTTTTGTCTTGCGCGGTGACAATCTGCCCCGCCTCAGAAATGTACGAAATGACCATTCTTCGGCCAAACCCAGCGGTCAGGCCGCAGAGGGCGAACGCCGAGAAGATAATCAGAGCCTCCGCGATGCTCCCCGTCGGGAAAACGGTTGCCAAAAGGAAGCCGCAGAGCATCATGGAGATTTCATAGGCAGGCCCCACGGAATTCAGGAAATCTCCGATTATACCGCAGGAGAGGAGCTCTGCCAGCGCCTGCGCCGTACGGAACTTCGCCGTATCCTTCTCGTTCTGCTCAAGACAATCCGCCGGACTTTCAAAAATCTGTCCGACAAGATAATGCCCATTCGGCAGAGACATCCGAAACAGTTTCACCAGTGGCCCAAATAGAAACTGGGACATAGCATAACATGTTATAATCAGAGACACCCCCTCCGTTAGCACGAACAAAACTTCCCCAAGGCGTTTCTGCGTCATATCAGAGAGCGTCATAGCGCTGGTCACGGCTGCCCATGTGATTGACGTAGCCACGAGGTAAAAGAACGGCCACGCGCCGCACAGAATCATTGCTTTTTTGAGCTTGGGCTCGTTGATTGTGATTGTTTTTGCCCTCATCGTCTTTCCCTCTTTGCAAAAATTATATGTCAGCGCTGTCCACCAGCATCTGCTGATACGTAGCGCCCTGAATTTTATCCGAGCCAATCAGGACTTTGGCCTGTTCGACACACTTCGCATACATATCCGGATGCTGAAGCATCAGCGTAACGCACTGGTCGAATCCGTGCTGTTCAATACCCACGAGGTTGCCAGTACCGCGAAGCGCCATATCTTCCTGTGCAATTTCAAAGCCATCGTTGGTTGCCACCATTGTCCGCAAACGCGGGTTATTTCTATCCTTGGAGAGCAGAACGCAGAAGCTCTGTGCGTCTCCGCGTCCCACACGGCCTCGCAGCTGATGAAGCTGAGCCAGGCCGAATCGTTCGGCATTCTTAATGACCATAACAGTTGCATTCGGAACGTTTACCCCAACCTCAACAATCGTGGTCGAGATGAGGATTTGAGCCTTTCCGGCGGCAAACTCCTCAATCCGCTTCTGTATTGTGTTTTTCTCCAGGTCTCCGGTGACTTTGGCGATATGGACTTCGGGATACTGTGCAAACCAGTCCTTCATCTTTTTGGCCGTCTGATTTGCGGATTCCACTTCGGCAAGCGCATCGCTGTCCGAATCCTCAATCAGAGGGCAGACAACATAACATTGATGTCCAGCCTGAATCTGACGATACATCGCCTCGTACACTTTTTCTTCGTTCCCGAAGACAACGGTTTGGACCGGCTTACGACCAGCAGGCATTGTGTGAATATTGATGACCTTTGTGTCTCCGCCATAAAAAGCGTTTGCCAGTGTACGCGGAATAGGTGTTGCCGTCATGCTGATGGAATGCACGCCGGTTCCAGTCTTTTCCCGGAATGCGGTTCGTTGCTTCACGCCAAAGCGATGCTCCTCATCAATCACGGCCAATGCGAGATTCTTAAAGACGACCGACTCAGAAATGACAGCGTGTGTGCCGACGATGACCTGTGCCTCGCCGTTTTCGATTTGCTTCAATACGTTTCGGCGTTCGGCAGCCTTCATCCCGCTGGCGAGATAGACGGTTTTGATGTTGCTTCCCTGCAAATCCTCCGAGAACTTGCGGTAGTGCTGTTCTGCCAGCACAGTGGTGGGCACCATGATAACCGACTGATATCCATTCTCAGCGGCGGCGACACATGCTGCAACTGCAACGACCGTTTTGCCGCAGCCGACGTCGCCCTGAACGAGTGCGTCAAGCCGCTTTCCGCTCTTCAGGCCAGCGAGGATAGTTTCGACAGCTTGTCTCTGGTCTTTTGTCATGGAGAACGGAAGGCTCTCCATAAACTGTACCGTCTTTTGGAAAGATTGCATCCGGTACGGAGTTGTATCGGAAAGCCCTTTGGCCCGCCAGGCCATTTTCAAGGCAAATGGGAACAGCTTGTCTGCAATGTTGCGCTGCGTCGCTTTTTCCAGGTCTGTATCAGACATGGGCGCATGCAGCATTCGAAAATACTCTTTGATTTCGGGGATTTCCAGAGCCGAACGGATATCAGCATCCAAAGAATCCTCAAAATCAGGGTCAGCAATCAGCATCGACGCTGCCAGTTTGACCGTATCTCGGAAATATTCGACGCTCATCCCGGGAATCTTCCGATACACTGGAATGATTCGGCCAAAATCCGATTTGTGACAGCTGTAAAAAACAGGTGCGGCCATAGAGAAATTGTTGAATGTGGGACTATACGAGATTTTTCCGCAGAAGATATAAGGAACGTACAGGTATAGTGTCCGTTCGATGTACGGCTGGTGGAACCAGGTAACGTTCAAGAGTGTACCAGAACCATCATCCACGATTGCGGTTACGTACTTTGGCCCGCTTCGGAACCCTTGGATTTTGCCCACGATAGCCACAGGGCCGTCGGTATCACCTTGAATTTCCGACATTCTGGTGATTTTTCTGAAATCATAATATTTTTTCGGCTGGGTAGAAGCCAACTGTTCTACTGTTTCAATTCCTGCCTTCAGAAGTTGCTTGCGCTTGAGGTCAGGGATATGCGTAAAATCAGTAATATGCACTTCTTGGCCCCCTTTACGCGCTTTTGCAAAACCTTTTTGTTTCATCTTTATACCCCTAATTATATCACATTTTTGCCTATATTGCAAATTTCCAGATTATTCCAAAAGAAAAAGCCGCCCTCGGGATGAGGGCGGCAATGCGAAAACTTAGAGGATGCAATCGGCAGGAATGCCGTACAGCAAGGCGCCTCCGTCGTCCTCGAGTTCAATCTCGTTCGCAAGTACCCGGCGGGAGTATCCGCCGGCATCGTCCTGAACGAACGAGCTGACAGCATCTTCCAGTTCCGCCGCATTCATCACGACTCCGGTATTCTCGCAATCGTCCTGCGCGAGGACGATTTTAAGGATTCCGTCTTCGGAATAGACATGCAGTTCGGTGCTTTCGTTCATGGCGTGATAGCTGAGAGCGTCGGCCAGAGTGCGAATGAAACTTTTCAACATGAGAATTACCTCCATTGTTTTGCTTTCATTTTTTCGGAATAGGCGGAAGAGGAATATTCTCCTGCTCCGCGCGTTTCTTTTTGAGGGCGAGGAGATAGTCGTCCACACCCTTTTGCTCAGTGCCCCAATCCCAATGGACCATTTCGAATCCATAAGAGCGGGCGATGGCATGAAGTTTACTGATTGCTCGGGCGACCTGCGGATTTGTCTCGCGGTCGGAATCGAATGCGTCAATCAGGTGTTTGATATTCTGCGTTTTCAGGAATTCGAGAAGTTCCCGCCACGAATCGTAGCAAAGTACGCCGGGGATGGCGATAAACCAGCCGTCACTCAGTACAGACGCGGCGGCGGCTTTCAAACCGCCCTCGGTCACATACACAGCGTCTTTGCGTTCCATCCCGGGAACCCCATAGAATGGGACATTTTTTGCGGCAGCGCCATGCGTTTTTGAAGAAGAGGAGAACCAACGATAGCGGGACATCTTTGCCTGCTTCACTTCATCCTCATCCATTTCCGGCGTGATTTTCACGTCATAGCGGACCTGAAGGCCGACAATGAGGCCGGTCTCATTCCGATACGGGATGAAATATCCACTTCCTGCGCAGTTGATTTCCGGCTTGCCGTATCTGGTATAAAAACCTGGTACACCTTCGATTTTGCACCCCTGTGCCTGCAAGCTCTGGCCGATAACATTCAGCCCGGACTGCGGCAGAGAGCGGAACCCCATTTTCTTAATATCCTTATCATCAAAGCCACGCGCCAGCAAATCGGCACGATGTTCTTTTGACAAGGTAAGATTATTGAGGAACGCCCGATAGGTCTTATCGAGTTCTTCATCCGGCAGACGGGGAACGGTTTCTTTCGGTTTCGGCTTTGTGTCCATCCGCATCTTAGCGAGCCCGGGGTTTCCCTGCATGGCATCCATGATACAGCGGTATGCATCGCTGTTTGACATGGAACCGAAGAACACCTTGTACAGACCCAAGATGCCGCCGTTTTTCTCAGCGGACATCCCTTTTGCCGGACAGCACGCACATTCACGGAAACAGTTCCATGTTTCCTTATTGAGGTTTACCTCAAATTCCTTTCCGGTATGGGGGCATTTTACCAATACCTCGCCTTTACCGTTGGGCTTGTCTCGACCTTTTTCAAACGCAGGATGGCACAAATCGTATAAGACGAAATTCATTGAGAACGGAAATTGCGACATCCCGTTTACCTCCTATGTACAGGCGGCAGAGGCTGTTCCCCCCTGCCGCCTGATTTGATTTTGATTAGCTCAGTGGCTTAACAGCGCAGCTCTTCGCAAACCATCTGCAAAGCAGTTGCGAAGATTTCGTTTGCCATACCGGGCCGCTCGTTGATTTTGTTCAGATGCCAACGCAGGAACTTGGGCCCGCGCTTCTTGTTTTCTGCGACTTCACGAATCGTCTGACCGGCGGTAGCCCCGTACGGGAAGTGACAGGTATACGCCTCTTCCACGGTCGTGGGCATCTTGTCGTTCAAATACGCATCGGGATTGTGCTCCTGGACGGGATTTGCTTCCGCATTGTCAGCCGCAACGGGTGCGGTGGATTCAGCGGGAGCGGCCTCCTGGGGCGCTTCCTGAGCCTGAGTCTGAGCCGATGCATCAGAGGCAGCGGCCGGTTCATTGGCGGGCTTTTCCGGCTCAGCGGCCACTTCGGCAGCAGGAGCTTCGGTTACGTTCTCGAGTGCAGGCCGCATCGAAAGCTGTTCGGCCTCACCGTCGGACAGGTCTGCACTGTTCCCAGGCTCCTCCTTATGCTCCTGTTCGGAAACAGCAGGGGATTCCTGGGTAGGCGCGGGAGCTTCCGCAACGGGGGGCTTTGCGATTGCCGGCGCGGGCGCGACAGGCGCTTCAGGTTCGGGCACAGGCTCAGCCTCGGCCGGTTCGTCCGCTACGGGCTTCTTTGCAGCAGCCTTCTTCTTGCGGCCCTTCTCAGGCTCGGCAGGCACAGCGGGAGCCGCCGGTGCCGGGATTGCCGGACGAGGGATACTCACGCCTTCTTCCTCAGCGGAAACAGCCTCCCCTTCCGCCTCAAGGTTGATGGGCATATCAAAGCCCAGGTCGCTCAGTGCGCGCTTTTTGGCGGCAATAACCGCATTGGATACGTAATCGCGGCCAGTCGGGTCATCGCTGTACCATTTGGTGGCGATACCGGTAGCACACGGCTCAGTATCTTCAGGACCACGGTAAACAAAGGCGGTCGCGGTCGCTTTCATGGCATCCATCGCTACGATGGTGTGAGTGATACGGCCTTTGGGGAACACGGTGCGGAACCAAGCTGCGGCGACTCTCCAGCGCATCGCACGGAAGGTCTCGGGCTGACCATTGGCGCCGATTCCGGTGAACTCCGTAAGTGCCTCATTCGGGTCAAAACCGTCTACGCGATACTGGGGAAGCAGCTTTTCGAGAGGGTTACGATTTTCCATTTTTCAGGTCTCCTTTTCTGACATGAATTTTTATGTACACAAAGAAAAATGCAGATACCGCATCACTTTCGTGGCACAGCATCTGCATTTAATTCTTTGATGTTTCTTATTGTACCGACTTTTCGGGGCGGGTGTTAGAACATTTCAAAAAAAAGAAAGGCCCTCTCGGAAAAATGAAAAAACGAGAGGGCCAAAGGGAGCGTCGGCGCGCAGTCAAAAGCGTCGCTCAGCGGAAAGGTAATTCGGAAACTTTCCGCGATTTTTATTATATGAACTTTTCGGGGGAAACGTTAGCTATTCATTCTCCCCCAAAAAAGCCCTCCCGCAAAAACGACGGGAGGGAGAAAGGAGATAAGTGTAGGACAACCAACCATACACGTCAAACAGTGAGGGAAAAATCTATCAAACTCCTCGCTGCTTTCATTGTACGGGCTTTTCGGGGAAAAGGAATCCTTTCTGATTAAAATTCCGTTTCCACGCGCAAGTCTTCGCCATCAGAGATGAAAACGATTGTCCCGTTTTCATCTGTTCGATACAGTTCAACTTCCGCATCACGGAGCTTCGAAGTCGTCTCATCGTGCGGATGACCGTAGCTGTTGTCTTTCCCGCACATGATGACCGCATACTGGGGCATGATTTCCCGCAACCAAGGATAGCTTGTACTGGTGCTTGAGCCGTGATGGCCGACTTTCAGTACATCCGCCGCCACATTGAACCCAGCATCCAAAATAGCGTGTTCCGATTCCCGCTCAGCATCGCCTGCCAGCAGGAAAGATGTCTCTCCAAAATCATAACGCAAGACAATCGAGTCGTTATTAAGGTCCTCTTTGTCGATTTCGATTGGGCCGAGCACTTGAAAGGATGATTGGGTAAGCTGGAACGTCTCCCCTGCTTCGGGATACACTATGTTTACATTGTTTTTCTCGGCCGCCTCCATCATATTGCGATAACAGGCCGTGTCATTTTCAACATCGGGTTTCAGCAATGTATCGACCTCGAAATTCGTTAAAATCTCTCCAGCACACCCGATATGGTCTTCATGAGGGTGCGTAGCCACAAAATAGTCGATTTGTTCAATGCCGAGTCCGTTAAGATACTCGATAACCAATGCCGCATCATCTCTGTTTCCGCAGTCCACCAGGATGGTATCTTCTCCGTTTTGAATCAGCGTGCTATCAGCTTGGCCTACGTTGATGAAGTGTACGACAGCTTCGCTTCCCGGCTCGGTGCTAATTTCAATCGGTTTGCTCGAAGCGGATAAATCCAATTCGCTATGAATCGCTCCATCTCCATCTTGCATTCCGTTAAAGAAATCTTTTGTTTCCTGGAACATATTCTGTCCGATACTCCATCCGGTCTGGACAACATATCGGATATCATTCCCGGTCACACCGAACAACGATAGGGTAAACAGAAGGACGGCAACAGATAGGATGATACTTGCCACCCGCTTAGTCATACGCCAGAGCAAAGAACCTGCCAGAAGCGCAATGATGATAACCAGAATGGTGCTTTGATTGTCTGAAATATAATTGATAATGTTCTGCATGGCAGAACCCCCTTTCGAAAGAGAATATTCTAATACAAATGGTAGACGCTTTTCGGGAAAACGCAATTTGATGAATAGAAGAAGGCCGGAAGTTAATCCGGCCCTCAAAATCAATTCTTCTTCGATGCGATACATTCCGCCAGTAGGTGCTCTGCCTTTTCAATGACTTTTTCGGATACCGGCCGGCCACCACGGTTCAGCATCAGGAACACACGCAAGACCATTTCCCGGTCCGCGTTTCGCAATTCCGCCAACGCTGTGTTGGCATCCAGGAAACGACGACGGTCCCGTCCGCTCAGCTCGTTATACATGACCCCCCGATATTCGAGTCGGTTCTCGTAGAAATCCAGAAGAGTCAGCAGCCGCTGTTTTCCGTCCACGATTTCGTAGCTCAAGCCATCTTTATGCCACTCTTCATCGGTGCGCTGCCGGAAAACAAACCGTCCGATATCGGCGCCCATGAAAATCGAATCCAGCAGGCTCTCCTTGTCTTCTTGTGTCCAGACGCGCTCTCGCTGATAATCCGGTTCAAAATCTACCCCGGCAAAAATGTGCCGGTAAATCAGTGATTCAATGGTCAGATTACTATACGAGAGCCGGATGTCCTCGTTACTTGAAAACGATGTGCTGCCCGGCATCTTCGGGCGAAGAGAAATCCAGGCAACAACCTGTTCCCGAATATCCGGCTTTTTCTGGGTCATGTCTACATCCCTTACGACATATACAAGACCGTCTTCAATGACTTCCAGCACAGTCGTTTCCGGCCAGGCCCCATGAACCACTGTGGCGCCAACAGGGAAATAGTATGTAGGCTTACCGGCGAACTTGGCCTGTGTCAGTGCGTCCTTGATGTCGCTCTTTTTCTTGGCTTCATCTTTTTCCCGCAGCTTTTCCGGTGATTCCTTTTTAGTTCTCCGCATTTTCTGCTTCCTCCAAATCTTTCAGAATATCGTAAAAATCCGCCCAGTGTGGGCAGGTATTGCTCTCGCCGGTTATAAAGATACCAGTCTGAGCGTTTCCGCAGGTGTGGTCGTTTGGGTCAAACCATCCACATCCGCCGCAGCGTTTTTCTTCCATCCTTTACCTCCAGATTTATATGTAATACAAAGAAAAATGCGGATGCCGCACCATTTTCGTGGCACAGCATCCGCATTCAATTCTTTGATAGGAACATTATATATCGTTTTTCGGGGCGAGACAATCCCCTCAGAGTGCCTCTGCAAGGAATTTGCCCACAAGCTCCGGGTCCATTACTCCGAAAAGCGTTTTCAATGATTCCTGCGTAATTCCCTCTGCAACGGCCTTTTGCACAATTTGACGGTATACTTTTTTACTTTCCTTCTGCCGTTTCGGCGAAATCCCCTGCACGGCGCCAGTCATCTGCTCTGCAATAATATGTACATAAGTGTCATAGGTGAAGCTCGCACTCTTGTGGCCGAGGATTTTTGAGAGGACTTTAATGTCTGCCCCATTCCGAATCATCATGCTCGCAAAGCTGTGCCTCAGCGTGTGCGGCCCGTTTGGATTTTCGATTTCAGCACGCCGGCAGATGGCCTTATAAGATGTCAGCAAGGAGCTATATGGGATAGTTACGTTCTCTTCACCACTGATAAGATTTGCATTTGGATTCTTTTTGCAGCGACGTACCAAACTGGAAGCGGCCCTGTATGCTGTATCCTCCCCAAGGGGAACATATCGGTCGCCACTGTCAGTTTTCGTTTTTTCCGAGTTGTACTGGACCATCGACCGGAACGTCGGGCTTTCGTCATCCATATCATAATACGCAACGGATGTGCGATGAATATGGATACGACGCTTCTCAAGGTCAACGTCTGCCGCTGTCAGTGCGGCCGCTTCACCAATACGCATCCCCGTGAAGAGAACAAGGACAAACGCATCGGCATGTTTGTACACGGGAAATCCATTCTTGGTCTGAGCGTAAGCAGCTTTCTCAAAACGGATAATCTCATCATCTGTAAAAAAACGCATCTCATTCTGTGTCGGGCTTTGAACCGCCGTCGGCTTTTTCACCTTGGCACACGGATTCGTTCGAATCAATCGGTCTTCCACGGCCTGCTCAAGGCAATCCTTCAGGTGAATTACCGTTTTTTCGACCGTCCTTGGCGCCAGCGGTTTGCCTGTCCATGGGCTGTCGTTATTCAACAGCGCATTCACCATTCTGGTCTGGATGACACTTACGGTCAGCTCACTCAGACGCAGGTTTCCGATGGTTGGAATAATTTGATTCGTAATGGTTCTACATAGGCGTGTGTAGGTAGATTGGCGTACGCTCTTGGCATCTCTCTTGTAGACCTTGGCCCACCACATAATGTAGTCTTTCAGATAAGGGTCATTTCCAAAGGCAGATGCATCACCGACCCGGCGACGGTATTCCATTCCTCGCTCGTAGGCTTCCTTTTTAGTGTTTCCTGTAAACGCCTTGTATTTCGTCCGGCCATTCTCGTATGTACCAGCGGGGATTTTGTATAGATATTTGCCTCCTACTTGGGAAAAATAGCCTTCTCCCTTTACTCCTCGATTCGCCTTCTTTCTCGCCATTTTCTTTTTTCTCCTTTCCAGACTCTGTCCAAAATAGCAACAATAAATTTCGTTTTTAAGTTTTCCAAAAATCCATTAACGCTATCGTTGTCAAAAAATTCGTTGGAAACAGGGTCTCGCTTTGTGCAATAAGGAGAATCTGCAAAAAAATCACCCGAAATAGGCCTTTTCGAACGAAAAATCAGCTACATTGATGGAATTTTGAAAAACGAGTATGTCTTACAGTGTTGCTATCTCCCAAAAATAGCGTACATCTTAGTACAAATGAGTACAGATAGATGTTTTTGTTTTCCGGCTTACGACGTTCGTAAAATGCACGGAAAAAAAGAAAAAGTGTCGAGAAACACTGATAAACACAGCATTTCTCGACACTTTTTACTTTGGTGCCTCCGGACGGAATCGAACCATCGACACGGGGATTTTCAGTCCCCTGCTCTACCAACTGAGCTACAGAGGCAAAAATGGCGACCCGGATGAGGCTCGAACTCACGACCTCTAGCGTGACAGGCTAGCGTTCTAACCAACTGAACTACCGGGCCACAATGGTGGAAGTTAACGGGCTCGAACCGCTGACCCTCTGCTTGTAAGGCAGATGCTCTCCCAGCTGAGCTAAACTTCCAAACTAAAACCAGCTTTTCTATTATATCAAACTCGGCTCTCTTTGTCAAGCACTACTTGATATTCTCTTGATCTGGCTTTACAAACAAGAGAAAATGGAGCGGCTTACGAGGCTCGAACTCGCTACCTCCACCTTGGCAAGGTGGCGCTCTACCAGATGAGCTAAAGCCGCATTTTTCTCGCCGCCTTCTCAAGCGGCGAGATTTATTTTACCTGATTTTCTTCGTTTTGTCAACACTTTTTTCCAATTATTTTTCAGCTTTTTTCTCCAGCGACGAAAGAAGCACTTTCAGGTCGATTTTGTACGTCTTATCGCAGAATTGACAAGATACTTCCGCTGTGGACTGCTCTTGTGCCATTTTCTCCAATTCAGCTTTACCAATGGAAATCAAAGCGCGCTCCACCCGCTCTCGCGTACAATCACAATGATAGCGTGTATTATGCACATCCAACACCTGGGGTGCAAATCCAAAAAGTGCACGCTCCATCATATCTTCCAGGGTCATCCCTTGCTGAAGCATCGATGTAACGCTGCTCATCTGCTGTACGTTCTTTTCCAACTGCGTGATCTCTTCTTCGGTCGCTCCGGGCAGAAGCTGAAGCAAGTAGCCGCCCGCATGCAAAATGGACAAATCACGGTCTACAAGTACACCAAGAGCACAAACTGTTGGAATTTGCTCACTTACCGCGTAGTAAGAGGTAATGTCTTCCGCAACCTCTCCGCTGACGAAAGGAACCTGCCCTACATACGGTTCTTTCAAGCCAAGGTCTTTTACAACGCTCAGCATTCCATCGTGCCCGATCGCACCGCCCACGTCCAATTTGCCATCCGCCCGAAGCGGCAATTCTACAATGGGGTTTTGTATGTATCCTTTTACCTCGCCGGCTCCGTTTGCAACAGCCAATACCAAACCGGCCGGACCGTCCCCTTTCATGCGCAAAGTAATGGAATCCGAGGCTTGTTTTAAAGTGGCGCTCATCAAACTGGATGCGGTCAAGAGACGGCCCAGCGCCGCAGAGGTGACTGCACTGGTTTTGTGAATACGCTCCGCCTCTCGTACAATTTCGGTGGAATCCACCGCATAAAAAATTATGCCACCATTCTCAGAAATGGCACGCAGCAATCTTGACATAAAATTACTTCTCCCTTTTTATTGCGGTAATCAAATACCGTTCGCTGTCATTCCGCAATGGTCCAAAACGTTCTCCATCACAGATTTCGAGAATCTTCAAGCCGGCAGCTTCACAGGCGTTCCGAATTTCGTCCATTGTGTAGTAATATTCCTGAAAAGACTCACTTTCACGAACACCGGTGTCCTTGTCCAGAAGATCAATGGTGATTTGTGTCAGGCGCGCTTTTTCGTCCAACTGGTTGCTCCAGGTGCAATAAACATCTTCCGCTTCCAGTTCAAAGACTTGATTCTCCAGCACGTGTTCATGTTTGTAGGGTGTATTCATATCAAACAGCATCAGGCCGTTTGGCTCAATAAAAAGAGCTGCTCGCTGAATCGCTTTGCAAAAATCTGCATATGGCCCGATATGATTCAAGGTATCAAAAGTGGAAACAGCTGCGCGCACTGTCCCATACAAATCCAAATCCAACAAATTCTGGCACAACAAAAGCAAATTGGAAACATTCTGCTCCTCTGCTTTTTCCCGGAGAATACAGAGCATTTCATCGGAGAGATCCACTCCGATCATATCATAGCCATCCTGCGCAAGGAGAAGGGTCAAATCGCCCGTTCCACACCCAAGGTCGACAACAATGCCGTCATTTACGCCGTGGGCCTTTAAGCGGCTTTTAACAGCCTTGTGCAGCGCATAATAATCTGCATCTTCATTGAACGCATCATAAACGTCCGCAAAAACGCCATACGCCATTAGCCGCGCACCTCTTCCACTGCACTTTCCAGTAAGTTCTGGAGCCTTTCAATACCCAATCCGGTACTTGCGCTTGTGAGCACGACGTCTCTGCAGCCAAACGGGAAACACTCATCTGCAAAATAGGCTGTCACCTTTTCATACTCACTTTTCTTCAGCTTGTCCGCTTTCGTAAGGGCAGCTACAAACGGAATTTGATGGTGCGCCAGATATTCCAGCATCATTCGGTCATCGGCGGATGGAGCATGCCGACTGTCCAGCAGCTGAATCAGCAGCGCATTTTTCCGTGCCTGTTCAAAATAGGTGTTGATCAAACGATCCCAGCGCTGCCGTTCAGCCTGGGCCACTTTGGCATATCCGTACCCGGGCAAATCCACAAAATAGACAGAATCCACCGTATAGAAATTGATTGTCGCCGTTTTGCCCGGCGTGGCGCTGACCCGCGCCAGACTTTTTCGATTGCACAGCTTGTTAATCAGCGATGATTTTCCGACATTGGACCGCCCGGAAAAGATAATTTCCGGGCGGTCACTTTCCGGCAGCTGTGCAGAAAGGCCGTAGGAAGCCTTAAAAGCTGCTTTTGCGTAATTCATAAATGCTCCTTTATTGCGGAATTGCAAGGGGCTGCTCCGTCTTTATTTCAGGAACAGGATGTTGTACCTTTTTCTCCGCTTTTTCCGGATGTTTCGCTTTTTTTTTATCTTTCAGAAGAGCAAGGCTCAAAACTTCCTCCAAACTGGAGACCGGATGGAATTCCAGAGCCTGTTTGACCACCGGATCCACTTCGTACAAATCCGGTTCATTGTCCTTTGGAATCAACACCATCGACATATGTTCCCGATAAGCCGCCATGCTCTTCTCTTTTAACCCGCCGATGGGCAGAACCTGCCCATGCAAGGTAATCTCACCTGTCATTGCCACATCGGAACGAACCGCACGGCCCGACAGGCAGGAAATCAACGCGGTTGTCAGAGTTACACCCGCCGAAGGGCCGTCCTTTGGGATTGCGCCTTCCGGTGCATGAATATGAATATCCGCGTTTTTGAAGACATCGGCAGCGTATCCATATTCGCTTGCATGAACTTTTGCATAGGTAATTGCCAGTTTGGCGCTTTCTTTCATGACTTCGCCCAAAGAACCCGTCAGTTCCAGTCGGCCGCTTCCGCCCGGCACCACCTGCACTTCAATGGGAAGGATCTCACCGCCCACACTGGTCCAGGCCAATCCATTTGCCACGCCAACCGAATCTTTTCGACTGTGAAACGCAGGTTTGACCCGCTTGGGTCCAAGAAGTTCTTCCAACTGGGAAGCGCCGATCGTCATGGACTCTGTTGTCCCCGCAGCGATTTGTTTTGCACATTTGCGCAAAAGCTGTGTGATGGTGCGCTCCAGATTCCGAACACCTGCCTCCTGGGTGTAACCATCGATGATACCGTAAATCGCGCTTTGATTCAACTTGACTTTGCCTTTCAGACCAGTAGCGGCAAGCTGTTTTGGCACAAGGTGTCTTTTGGCAATTTCAAATTTTTCTACACGAGTGTAGCTGGAAAGCTCGATTACATCCATACGATCCAGCAAAGGTCTGGGAATGGTATCCAGCGTATTGGCTGTCGTAATAAACAAAACATCGCTCAAATCGAACGGGATATCCAAATAATGGTCTTTGAAAGAAACATTTTGTTCCGGATCCAAAGCCTCAAGCAGCGCTGCCGCAGGATCCCCGCGGAAATCACTGGCCAGTTTATCTACCTCGTCCAGCAACAACAAGGGATTGGAACTTTTAGCCGTGAGGATGGCATTGATAATCTTTCCCGGCATTGCTCCGATATAGGTGCGCCGATGTCCCCGGATTTCAGCTTCATCCCGAACACCGCCCAAGGACATCCGGGCGTATTTGCGTCCCAAGCACTGGGCAATGGAACGCGCAATCGACGTTTTACCCACACCCGGAGGCCCGACCAGACAGATGATCTGCCCTTTTACATCCGGCGCAAGCTTACGCACCGCCAGAATTTCAAGGATTCTCTCCTTCACCTTTTTCAGGCCGTAATGTTCTTTATCCAAAAGCGCCTGCGCCTTCTGAATATCCAGATTATCCGGTGTAAAAACGTGCCAGGGCAAATCAAGGCATGTGTCCAAATAGGTGCGAATGACAGAGGCCTCTTGCGTGTTCCCCTGCATTTTATACAGACGGTCGGCCTCTTTGCGCAGCTTTTCCGACGCTTCTTCCGGCAGTTGGAGAGCATCAATTCTTGCCCGGTACTCCTCAGCCTCTTTGCGCGTATCTTCCGAGTCATCCAGTTCATCTGAAATCACACGCATTTGTTCACGCAGATAGTAATCTCTCTGATTTTTATCCATCTGCTCATTTACTTTTGTCTGAATATCCTTTTCAATGCGCAGGATCTTTGTTTCCCGGCGCAAAACCTCAAGAATTTTTTCCAACCGGCCAAGCAACGTGCCCTCATTCAGCAAAAGCTGTTTATCGGTATATTTCAGAAGCAGATTGCCCGGAATATAGTCGCACAAAAAGGCGGCGCTGTCGCTGGTGATAATGGTATATACCACATCTTTCGGCATCCGGGTATTCAGGCCGATATATTCTTCAAAGGCTGTTTTGATGCTGCGGAGCAAAGCCTCTATGCGCGCGGGATCACTGCTTTTTCCACCGCGCATGGCAGATGCTTTGGTGGATGCCAACAAAAAGCGCCCGCTGGAATCCAGCGTCAAAAGCTTTGCACGATATTTTCCCTCAACCAAAACTTTGACCAAGTCATCGGAAACACGAAGGACCTGCTTGATTTCAGCCACAACGCCATAAGGATACACGTCCTTGAAGCCGGGGTCCTCCACATCCATGTCCTGCTGCGCCGTCAAAAACACCGCATTGTTGTTATTCATCGCCCACTCGATCGCTGCGATGGACTTGGGGCGTCCCACTTCAAAGTGAATGACGTTTCCCGGAAATACAACCAGTCCACGCAGCGCAATCGCCGGGAGCCGAAGGATATCTGCATTTTTATCCAAAATAATTTTTACCTTTTCTGACATCACGGAGCCTCCTAAATCCAATGTTGTGATGATAAAGGTATGTATCGTTCAACTTATCGCCAGATTTTGAATCGTGCAACAAGCGATGGGGTTACTATACCAATTGAGTTACTATTATATCTTATAAATGTGAATTTTTCAATCAATATGCAAAAAAGCGGGTGATTCCACCCGCTTTTTTTATTCGTTGCTTCCCGGATTTGTGTCCTGATAACGAACGCGTGCCATTCCGTGCTCAATTTCCGGCTTTTCGCCTTCAATCGTCGCCGCTGTTACCGTCACCCTGGTGATGGTAGGATCGCTGGGGATATCGTACATGATCCCGATCAAGGCTTGCTCCATCACACTGCGAAGGCTGCGCGCGCCACTTTTCAAAGCAATGGCTTTCTTCGCAATGGCATGAAGCGCCTCATCGGTAATCACCAATTCTGTATTATCCAGTTTGAGCAGCGCTTCATATTGTTTTACCAAGCTGTTTTTTGGCTCTTTCAAAACCCGCACCAGTGCATCTTCATCCAAGGGATCCAGAACTGTAACAACTGGAATACGTCCAATCAGTTCCGGAATCAGGCCATAGCGCACCAAGTCGTGCGGTTCCACCAAACGAAGAAGATTTTGACGTTCTTTTTCCGCATCAACTTTCAGTTTGCCGCCAAATCCCAATGAAGAGGTATCCGTGCGTTTTTGAATATGTTTTTCCAGCCCCTCAAAAGCGCCGCCGCAAATAAACAAAATGTTTTTGGTGTTTATTTGAATAAATTCCTGCTGAGGATGTTTGCGTCCGCCCTGCGGCGGCACATTGCTCACAGTCCCCTCCAGAATCTTCAAAAGCGCCTGCTGCACGCCTTCTCCGCCAACGTCACGCGTGATGGAAGGATTCTCACTCTTTCGAGTGATCTTGTCAATCTCATCGATGTAGATAATTCCTTTTTCTGCGCGCTCAATGTCAAAATCCGCCGCCTGAATCAACTTCAGAAGGATATTCTCCACGTCTTCGCCCACATAGCCGGCTTCTGTCAAGGTGGTAGCGTCCGCAATTGCGAACGGAACATTCAGCATCCGTGCCAACGTCTGCGCCAGCAACGTTTTGCCTACGCCGGAAGGGCCAAGCAGAAGCACATTGCTCTTCTGAAGATCCACATCCAGAGAATCTTTGCTGAGAATTCTCTTATAATGGTTATAAACCGAAACAGACAAAACCGTTTTTGCTGCATCCTGTCCGATTACATATTGATCCAGTCCGGCTTTGATCTGTGCCGGAGTGAGAATGCGAACTCCGGCATTTGTGTCCGAATGACGGGCGGAACGCCGCCGGGGGGCTGCCTCTTCTTCATCACCCATCATGGAATGGCACAGTTCAATACACTCGCTGCAGATATTCACACCGGGGCCAATGAACATGCGCTCCACCTCATCCTGCGACTTTCCGCAGAAGTTACAGATGAGATGCTTTTCTTTATTATTTTGATTTGCCATATAACACCGCCGAAATTATCGTTTCTCAATTACAGCGTCAATCAGGCCGTAATCAAGTGCTTCCTGTGCACTCATATAATTATCGCGTTCCGTATCCAGTTCAATCTGAGACAGAGGCTTGCCCGTGCGCTCAGCCAAAATATGATTCAAACGGCTGCGGATGCGCACCAGATGATCTGCATGGATCTTGATGTCTGTGGCCTGGCCAGTGAGTCCGACCTGTCCGCCGATCAAGGGTTGATGAATCATAATTTCACTGTTGGGCAGCGCCAAACGTTTCCCCTTTGCGCCGGCCGCCAGCAGAAAAGCCCCCATGGATGCAGCCATGCCCATGCAAATGGTTGAAACATCGCACTTGATATAATTCATCGTATCATAGATTGCAAAGCCATCGGTGATGGAACCGCCGGGGCTGTTGATATAAAGGCTGATATCCTTTTCCTGATCCTGACCTTCCAGATACAAAAGCTGCGCCACAACCAAACTGGCGGTCGCAGAATTCACCTCGTCGGAAAGCACAATGATGCGGTCGTTTAACAGGCGGGAAAAAATATCATACGAACGCTCACCGCGCGCAGTTTGCTCAACTACATAAGGAACTAAACTCATTCTTTTGCCTCCTTTGTCCTATGTATGAAGTTGACCGATACGCGCATTCGCTGCGCATATCGGTCAACCATCGCATTCATTCGACAGGAATCCGCTTTTTACTCAGCTTTTTCCTCGCTGACTGTCTCCGTGGTAATCTCTGCGTTGGACTTCACAAAGTCAATCGCCTTATTGACAGCCAGGTCTTTCTTTACTTCCGCTTCCGGAACGATGCCGCGCACTTTTTCCTCTTCCATCTTATAGGCTTCGGCAATGCGCTTTACTTCGTTGTCAAAATCTTCCTGAGATGCTTCGATGTTCTCGGCCTTTGCCACCGCTTCCAGAGCAAGGCGAATCTTCACCTGTTTCTCAGCCTGCTCTTTGAAACCGTCGCGGAACTTCTGAACGTCACCGCCCATATACTTCAGGTAATCCTGCAGACGCAGGCCCTGCTGCTGGAGACGGTACTCAAAATCGCGAACCATTTCATCGATGCGGGTCTCGATCATAACAGGAGGAATTTCGCCCCCCATCGTGGCAATGACCTGATCCACCAGATCATTCTCCACTTCCAGCTCGGCTTCTTTTTCAGCCTGCTCTTCCATGCCTTTGCGAATGCTGGCTTTCAGCTCATCCAGCGTGTCGTACTCAGAAACGTCTTTCGCAAACTCATCGTCCAAAGTCGGCAGCTCTTTATGCTTAACCTCGTTCAATTTCACCTTGAACACAGCAGCCTTGCCGGCCAGCGCTTCCGCCTGATACTGCTCGGGGAACGTCACATTCACGTCGAACTCTTCACCTGCGGAATGGCCAACAATCTGATCCTCAAAGCCGGGGATAAACTGGCCAGAGCCCAGGGTCAGCGGGAAGTGTTCGCCCTTGCCGCCCTCAAATGCAACACCGTCTACAAAACCTTCAAAATCAATATCAGTGATATCACCGTTCTCGGCAGCCCCCTCACGGGTGATGATGCGGCTGTTACGGTCCTGCATACGTGCGATTTCAGCGTCCACAGCACTGTCTTCCACAGTGTGGACCTTTTTGGTTGCTTTTAAACCTTTGTAGGTGCCGATTTTCATCTCGGGCTTTACGGTCACGACCGCTTTCAAAACAACACCGTCATTCAGGTTGGCAGAAACAACTTCTACTTCCGGACGGTCCACCGGCTCGATACCGCTCTCTTTGACAGCCTCATCATAGGCCTCAGGGAACAGATCGTTGATTGCGGGATAATAGAAAACATCCGCACCATACATTTTTTCGATCATGTGACGGGGAGCCTTTCCTTTACGGAAGCCCGGAATATTGTACTTTGCGACTTCTTTTTTAAACGCTTTATCGACTGCGGCGCTGAAAGTAACCGCATCAATGGAGAACTGCAGTTCGTGGCTGTTATTTTCCAATTTTTCATTTTTTACGAGATTCATTCTGGTTCCTCCAATAAAAGAAAACTTTCAATTGATGATTATATCACATATTTCTGCAAATTGCTACCATCAAAATCAAATTTTATACGGACAAAATCTAAGTGCGTCCGCGCTGATCAAACGATATTCAATTCCGTCCACATTCCCCTGCACCGCGTGCGGGATATAACCTCCGTGCAGATGTCCGTAAAAGCAGCGCTTTACATGATATGTTTTCAAAATTTCGACGACTTGCTGTGCATCTGCTCGCGGGTAAATAGGCGGATAATGCAAGAAGACCACTTTCTCCGCGTCTTTGGCTGCTTCCAGAGACGCAATCAGACGGCCGCACTCCCTCTGCATAATTTTTTCATCATGCGGCTTTCCCTGATCAAATAACCAGCTGCGAGTGCCACACAAAGCAATCCCTTCGCTCTGCACACAATTATTGTGAAGAAAGGAAATGCTTGAAAATTTCTTTTCTTCCAGATAGCGTTCCATCTTTGCCATGGTACACCACCAGTAGTCGTGGTTGCCCTTCAGCAACACCTTTTTTCCGGGCAAAGCATGAAGGAAGGCAAAATCTTCGTCACATTCCGACAGACTCATGGCCCATGATGTGTCACCGGCCAGCACTACGATATCCTCCGGTGAAACCAATGCACGCCAGTTCTTTTCGAGACGCTGTACATAGTCCTGCCATCCAGGGAAAATATCCATCGGCTTTTTGCCGTTTAACGAAAGATGCAGGTCTCCAATTGTAAAAATTGCCATAGAAATCTCCGAATCATTCTTTCTGCATGAGACATACTAGTCCTATCTCATGAAAAGGAGGCTTTGATATGCACAAAGAGGAAAAAGTCCTGCAGGGCATTTGTTGTGAAGTTTCCAATTGCGTGCACAACAACGGCCATTGCTGCTGTACTGCCAAAAGCATCAACGTAAAAAACCGCATGGCTGTTCTGGGAGAAGAAACCATGTGCGAAACGTATGAGCAAGCTTAACTTTGTATATGGAATAGGGCGGTTTCGTCTTGGAAACCGCTCTTTTTCCTTTTACAGCGACAAGGCTACCTGCCGAATTTCTTCTTTGGAAATCACCTGTCCAAAGCGTTCTGTCTGGCCACGAAGAACACGCAGACTTTCCGGAGCGGGCATCCCGCTCTTTTCTTCCAATGTGCGCAACGCCTCAAATTCATCAGCCGGCACACTCTGTCCCAGCGCAGCCAATACACTGGCGGGGAATTTGTACGGACTTGCGGTGGACAAAATCACGCAGGGCTGCTCCGCCGTATTTGTCCGCAGCGAAGCGGCCACATGCCAAGCCACCGCCGTATGCGGATCCATCAGATATCCGTTTTTTTCAAAACAGCGTCGGATCTCCTGGGCACCATCTTCGTCATTGGCACAGCCACATGCAAAATGTTCTTGGATCTGTGCCAGTGTCTCATGATCCACCTGGTAATGGCCCTGCTGATTTAACTGTGCCATCCAGTCAGCAACCTTTTTGCTGTCTCCGGTAATATGATACAGCAACCGCTCCAAATTGGAAGACACCAGAATATCCATAGACGGAGATTCTGTCTTATAGAATAAACGCCGGGCATCGTAAACGCCCGTGGTAAGGAAATCCGTCAGCACATTGTTTTTATTGGAAGCACAAATCAACTTGCCAACCGGCAGCCCCATTCTTTTGGCATAATACCCCGCCAGAATATCACCGAAATTGCCGGTGGGAACGCAGAAATCAACCCTCTCACCATTCTCAATGACTTCTTGCCGCACCAGCTGCGCATAAGCGTAAAAATAATAAACAATCTGCGGGACAAGACGGCCCCAGTTAATCGAGTTCGCGCTGGAAAGCTTTTCTCCTTTTTCAGCCAGACGTTCTGCTACAGCCGGATCTCCGAACACTCGTTTCACGCCGGTCTGCGCATCGTCAAAATTCCCCTGAACCGCATAGACGGCCACATTCTCACCTTTTTGCGTGACCATCTGCAACCGCTGAATTTCGCTGGTCCCTTCATTGGGATAAAACACGGCAATCTTGATGCCGGGCAAATCCGCATAACCTGCCAGGGCAGCTTTACCCGTGTCGCCGGATGTGGCTACCAGAATTTTGGTAACATTCGTATCACCCAAAATTTCTTTGGCTTGGACAAGAAGCTTGGGCATCAGCTGAAGCGCATAATCTTTGAAGGCGCAGGTCGGGCCATGCCAAAGTTCCAGCGAATACATTCCGGAATCTCCAACGGGCGATACATACCCGGCTTTCTGTGCAAAGCGCTCGCCGCCATACGTCTGCTCTGCAGCCTTGCGCAAAAACTCCGGCGCATAATCCGTAAGGAACAAAGAGATTACTTTCTGTGCGGTTTCAGGATAAGACAAATCCAAAACTTCTTCTACAGGCAACGAAGGAAACTGTTTCGGAACAAACAATCCGCCGTCTGGTGCGATTCCCCGCAAAATTGCTTCAGCGGCTTGAACAGAAAGTTGATCGTTTCGCGTGCTGGTGTATTCCATCTTGAACTTCCCCCTCTATTTTACAATGTGCGCAACCAAAAGCGGCGCGCATTTTCAAAAAAGATTCCCTGAAGAATTTTCTCATCGATTCCCTTTTGCAAAAGATAGTGATACAGCGCTGGAATATGAGAAAGATCTGCTACCTCCCGAATGGGGATCGAACCATCAAAATCCGTTCCGAAACTAAGCGCTTGCCCTGCGCCCAACTCCAGAAAATGATTTACATGGCGGTATACCGCATCCATGGAGTCCACTTCCCGTGGGCCGAGCAGAAAATCCGTATAAAGATTCACGCCAATCAAACCACCGCGCCGCGAGATTTCCTGAATCTGACGGTCTGTCAGATTTCTGCAATGGCCGGTTATTTTGCGTGCATTGGAGTGGCTCGCCAGCACCGGGCCGCTATACAGAGAGAAAACATCCGACACGCCTTCGTCAGAAAGATGCGAAATATCTGGAATGATTCCATACTCCGGCAGCGCTTCAACGACTTGCCTTCCAAAAGGCTTCAACGCGCCGCCTTCCGCGCTTCCATATCCTAATTCATTTTCCCCGAACCAAGTGAGCGTAAGAAGTTTTACCCCATCCTGCGCCAGTTCCTGCAGCCGGTCCAAACGTCCCTCCAGTGCGGACCCGTTCTCTACAGACAAAATTGCTGCGCATTTGCCACTTGCAAAGGCATCTTCCATGTCATCGGGGGTTCGGCATTGCAAAATTTTCTCCGGATACTTACGTAAAATGCTCTGAAAAAAATCCCGTTCACGGCAATAGCATCCATACGCATCTCCCGCCTGATTGTCATGAATGAACAATGCAAAAACCTGACCCCAGCGGCGCAATCCAGCCGCTTTTGAAAAACTGACATGCCCGGCGGAAGCAGCCAGATCCTGACCGCTTTTCATAAGCTGTACGACCGTATCGCAATGCAAATCGAAAAAATCCAATACTTCACCCCTATTCTACAGAAAAAGCATTTTCAAAACAAGCTACTTGTGCATTTCCTGTCTCATCCGGGATCACTTCCACTACGTCAAACCTCATGGGGCAATCCCCCAGATCATTTTGCTGGATAAAACTCTGTGCCGCATAAATGAGGCGCCGCTGTTTTTCGCGCGTGACTGCTTCGCGCGGCTCTGCATGCCGACTGGAACTACGCGTCTTTACTTCTACAAAAACAATCAAATCGCCTTTTTCGGCCACAAGGTCAATCTCACCGAAACGAGTCCGATAACGTGCATCCAGAAGAGAGTATCCTCGTTTCCGATAATAACGCGCCGCCATGCTCTCGCCCCAGGCGCCCAGCACTTCCCTTTTCATTTTACGTACCCGCGTTTTTTTAAGAACGATTTTCGATAAAAAGGCTGGATCCCGTATTGGTCCAGAAGTTGATAGTGCAATTTCGTAGGATACCCTTTATGCTTTTCAAGTTGATACTGGGGATATTGCTTGGCCAAATCTTCCATAAAGCGATCTCGCGTTACTTTCGCCAGAATGGACGCTGCGGAGATACTTGCCGATTTCGCGTCCCCTTTGACTACTGCCTGCGCGGGAATGTCTAATTTCGGGCAGCGGTTCCCGTCGATCAGCGCCAGAGACGGGCGCTGAGAGAGTCCCTCGACCGCTTGCTGCATCCCCAGCATGGTGGCTCCCAGAATGTTCAGTTCATCAATTGTTTCCGGTCCGATCAGACACACTTTATACGCCAGCGCACGGCGTACAATTTCCTCAAAAAGAATTGCCCGTTTTTTTTCACTCAATTTTTTGGAATCATTGATTCCCTCAATGGGATCCGAAGGGTCCAGAATAACAGCCGCTACGCTCACCGGACCGCAAAGGGGCCCGCGGCCCGCTTCATCCACCCCACAGATCACTGGAAAATCCGAACCATACGCAAGATCAAACGCATACAAATCTTCGGTCATAAATCCTCCGGCCTTTCCAGTGAAATTCGCCCGATTTTGCTCGCGCGGAACTCATCTACCAGCATAATTGCAGCCCGTTCGGTGTTCACTGCGCCGCCGCTCATCAGCATACCGCGTTTCTTTCCAATCGCCTCCAGAAGATCGTACGGTTCCAGCTCCAAATCCTCCTGTGTCAGACGATAGCGCTCTGCCAATTTTTGAGGGTCGATCGCCTGCATTTCCTCCAAAAGGCCCACTGCAATTTCTTCAATATCCAAAATATCATCCTTGATGGAGCCAATAAAGGCCAGATTGCTGGCAGTTTTATAGGAATCAAATTTCTTCCACAAAACCCCCGGCATATCCAAAAGGTCATAATTTCCTACGCTGACCCACTGCTTTCCGCGCGTAACACCCGGCTTATCCGCCGCTTTCGCCTTCGTGGTACCTGCAAAGCTGTTGATAAATGTGGATTTTCCTACATTCGGAATGCCGACCACCATCACACGAATCTTAGCGCCCGCCATTCCCTTCATGGAACGCCGGCTCAAAAGTGCCTCCAATTCCTGCCCGATCGCAGCTTTCACGCCGGCGATTCCCGCACGGTTTTTACTGGACAGCGCAACGCAGCCATCGCCTTCCCGTGTAAAATACGAAACCCAGCGCGCGGTAACATTGGGATCGGCCAAGTCCGCCTTGTTCAGAACATACAAATGCGGTTTTCCCCGCGTGATGCGGGCAATTTCCGGGTTCAGACTGCTATACGGAATGCGTGCATCCAAAATCTGAAGAATTACATCCACTTGTTTCAGGCTTGCTTCCATCACCCGCAGCGTCTTGGCCATATGTCCCGGAAACCATTGAATTTGACGCTGATTCACCAAATCATTGCTCATGCTATCTTCCCCAATCGATTCAAAGGCGCTATGCGGAACAGCACCTTTCCCAAAATGCTCCGCTCATCGATCAACCCCACCTGTGAAGAGCGACTATCGGTAGAATGCGGACGGTTATCCCCCATCAAAAAGACCTTTCCCTGCGGAACTGTAAGCGGAAATTCCACATCAAAACTCTGCTGTGTGGGCGCCGAAATATAAGGCTCGTCCAGTACTTCTCCATTTACGGAAACCTCGCCGGTTTCAAAATCGATGTCCACCGTATCTCCGCCCACCGCGATGATACGTTTGACCAGCGGATCGCCATACTCAATATAGCTGTCCACCACTACCACATCTCCCCGGTGAGGCTTGTAAAGCATACTTTGGACCACTACGCGGTCTCCGCCCTGTAACGTTGGCTCCATAGAGCTTCCGGATACTACAATAATTCGGCAAACAAACACAAATACAAGGACAATGACCGCCAGTGCAAACACCAGCGAATCATACCACTCAAAAATTTTATTTTCCCGTCTTACCTTTTCCATCCAGGCATCACCTCTATTCCGATCGATATAACGAAAAAAGGGACAATGTACATTGTCCCTTTCGTGAAGCTTATCGGAGCTGTTCTTTGACTTTGGCAGCCTTGCCGGTGCGGTTTCTGAGGTAGGTGAGCTTTGCGCGGCGCACACGGCCCTTGCGAACCACTTCAACTTTCTCAACGAACGGAGAGTTGATCGGGAAAACACGCTCAACACCAACACCGTAAGAAGAACGACGGACAGTAAAAGTCTCCGCAATGCCGCCATGTTTCTTCGCGATCACAGTGCCTTCAAAAGCCTGGATACGCTCGCGCTCGCCTTCCTTGATACGAACGGAAACGCGAACAGTGTCGCCGACGTTGAATTCGGGCTTGTTCTCTTTAATCATGCCCTCGGTCATCAATTTCAATGCGTCCATAATGATCCTCCATGTTTTTTAGGCATTCATACCCGGCGTTGCCGGCAGAGGACTACCCGTTTAATGATTTTTACATTAACCCCACTGTTGGCACAGCGGACATAACGCTAAAATATAATAGCACAATCGGGGCCTTATTACAAGTGTTTCAGCAAAATTTTTCTTTTTGTGCATCCAGCAAATCAATGCGCAGAAGACGAACCCACGCCAGCTCAATCGAGTGATTTTCATGCAGATATCCCAGCAGTAAAGCCGGATTGAGCGTAAAGGTGTTTCCAGTGGGAAAAATGGCCTGCGCAAACAGCCCTTCTTTGCGATGAGAATATTCGATTTTAGGAATGTAATTTTTCAAATCCAATTCTTTGGATTTACCCTTTTTCCCCTGCTTGATTACGATTGCATGTTCTGCCTGGTTATAGGCATCAAAAGCGGCTTTCACTTCTTTTGCATGCTCCGGCGCAACCTGCAAGCTGTAAACAGCATAAGAAATTTCATTGGGACTTCTTTGGGCCGGCTCCAAGCGAACAACGTCGATCCCGCTGGGAAGGCAGGCCTGCAAATCCACTTTGGCCTTCTGCCAGTCCCATTCGTCCGTCTCGCTTTTAAAATCCAGCGATTCCACAAGGCTCTCCTGTCCCAGAGCAAGGGGCGCAGCAAAGGTCATATAGATATGCGGATTAAATCCCTGCGTATACCATACGGGCAGGCGGGATCTTTTAAAGGCGCGCTGCATCACCCGTTGCAAGTCCAGCAGGGAGATGTAAGCCGCCTCACCTGTTTTTGTGAACCACAGACGAATTGTAATCAAAGCAGGCACCTCCCCCCAACAAACTATTGGCACCGCATCCCGCACAGGAACGATTGCAAGGCTGGGTCGTTTTCCCTTCCAGTGCTTTCTGGTATTCGCGGATCAAATAATTTTTCGTCACTGCGTAATCCAGATGTTCCCAAGGTGTTACCTCATCCAGCGCAATGGCTCTGTTGGCATAGAATGCAGGATCAGCCTTCAGATCGCGGAAAACTTCCAACCAGGTGTCATACAAGAAATGATCGTCCCATCCGTCAAAATAACATCCGCGGTGATAAGCCTCCAACAACACCTTGCCCAAACGACGATCACCCTTGGCGAACACTGCTTCCAAAAAGCTTGTCCGGCTGTCGTGATAACTGACACTGATTTTTCGACTGCGTACACAACGAAGCAAATACTGCTGTTTTTCCCGAAGTGTCTCCTGCGTGTCTTGCGGTACAAACTGAAAAGGTGTATGCGGCTTTGGGACAAAACAGGCAACGCTGATGGAAACTTGTACCCCTTTTCCTTTCGGATGTTCTTGGCTGTAATAGAGGTCGACAATTTTTTGTGCGGTTTCCGCAATGCCTGCGATATCCTCCATGGTTTCTGTGGGAAGCCCCATCATGAAATAGAGTTTCACCGCCGTGTAACCGGCATTGAACGCCAGCGTACAGCTGCGCTCAATTTCTTCCCAAGTCACATTTTTATTGATCACATCGCGCAGGCGCTGCGTGCCGGCTTCTGGGGCAAAAGTCAGACCACTTTTGCGTACCCGTGTGGTTTTTTCAACCAGGCTCTGCGAAAAATTATCAATTCGAAGGGACGGAAGCGACATACTCACATGCTCGCTCTGTGTCCAGCTCAGCATATCGTCCAGCAGCGGCTCCAGCTGACTGTGGTCACTTGTAGAAAGAGATGTCAGCGAAATCTCATCATATCCGGTATTATCACACAACTCCCGACCGGCTTCACTCAGCATGTCCGCATTGCGCTCCCGCATAGGCCGATACAAAAATCCCGCCTGGCAAAAACGGCATCCACGAACACAACCGCGAAGAACTTCAATTTGCGCCCGGTCATGAACAGCGCCAATCATGGGAACAACAAAATGTGTGGGGAGCGGCTGGCTGTTCATGTCCTGAATGATCGCTTTGCGCACGACAGCCGGCGCGCCTTCCTTTGCGGTGACTTTCTCAATACGTCCGTCCGGGAAATAAGAGACATCGTACAGAGACGGAACATAAACGCCTTCAATTCGCGAAAGGCGCACAAGAATCTCATGCTTGGAGAGCCCTTCTTTTCGTCCCTGCAAAATGGTATCGCACACCATGGGAAGCTGGACTTCGCCTTCTCCCAGCATAAACAAATCGAAGAAATCCGCAAGAGGTTCGGGATTGCAGGCACAAGGTCCGCCCGCTACAATAAACGGATCCGCCTCTGCTCGCTGCTGCGCCACAGCGGGAATGTGCGCCAAATCCAGCATGGCCAGAATATTGGTGTAAGAAAGCTCATACTGCAGGGTGAACCCAATCACGTCAAATTCCGAAAGCGGATCTTTGCTTTCCAGCGCATAAAGCGGGATGTTGTGCGTTTCCATTGCTTCCTTCATGTCCAACCAGGGCATAAAGACACGTTCGCACCAAACATTCGGTTTCTGATTGAGAATCTCATAGAGGATTTTCATCCCCAAAAATGACATTCCCACTTCATAGGTATCCGGGAAGCAAAATGCAAAGCGAAGGTCAACCTTTTCTTTTTCCTTGTAGACGCATCCGGGTTCACCACCGGTATATCGTCCTGGCTTCTGCACGTCCATCAGGACGGAGCGAAGTTCTGTAATTTCTGGCATGATATAACCTCTTAATCCATAAAAATAGAAACGCGCGACTCAAAATCGCAAATATTATACCATAGTTTCCATCTGATTACAAACCGGTGCAGAACTGCTGCAACCACAAATAACCAGCTGCCAGAACCGCGGCCATTTTTGCTGTTTCCGGCAGCGGATAAAAAAACACACATAGAAACGTCAGTCCTGGCAGGAAGTATGCGAGCAGCCTTTCCGCGTGCAGAACCTCGTTTTGCCAAGATGCCGGGAAGACGTTCTGAAGAAGCTTTGCACCATCCAATGTCCCGATGGGGAGCAAATTGTACAGACCTGTACACAAGCTGACCGCCGCCAAAAAATATGCTCCGTAGCTGGCATGATGCCGTGCCAGAATATACAGCAGTCCTGCAAGAAAAAAGTTTGCCAGAGGGCCTGCTGCCAGCACCTTGTTTTCTTGACAAGTGTTCATGGAGTGAACCTTTTTCAAAGCGATTCCGCCAACCCGGAATTGCAGCGGCGGGAAACAGCCTGTAATGATCCAGTAAGCGATGATATGTCCGGCTTCATGAAACACGCTGCAAAACAACGCCATACGAAGAAACCCCATGGGATCAAAAAGCAGCCCCGCTGCCAGACACGCACACACAAGCACCGGCTGGACACTGACCGCCCAGCTCATGCAAACAACTCCGGGAAATTGGTTGACGGGTCCATCCGTATGCCATTTACAATCAGTTCGAAATGGAGGTGCGGTCCAGTGGAATACCCCGTTGAACCCACTGTTCCCAAACGCTGCGAAATCGAAACAGTCTCTCCGCCGCGCACAAAAACACAAGACATATGCTGGTAAAGCGTTTGAACGCCTTCCGCGTGGCGTACAATCACGTAATTTCCCCGTTCTGCATTATAGCCCGTTCGCATCACCTGGCCATCCGAAACACACAGCACAGCTGTTCCCTCTTCTGCCGCGATATCCAATCCCGCGTGAAAGTCCTCTTTGCCATTCACTGGATTGTCCCGAAATCCGTATTCGGACGTCAAGCGTCCTTCCACCGGCATTTGAAACGGGAACTGCACGGTATAAGACTCCAGACTCGCCCCTGCCGGTGGTGTTTTTTTTGCAGCGCTCACCTTCCAAATTCCGCCGCGGCCAGTCAGCATATCTCCATCCAGCTGATTCAAAATCTCCTGTGCTTTCCGGCGCAGTTTGGCAATGGTCTGGTCCGCGAAATGAGAAAATGTTGTGTCGCTGGAAAACGAGATCCCATTCTCCAAAACGGATTGATATTCCCCCTGCAAATCCGGCCAATACGGCGCCGACGTGCTTTTGGAAAACAAAAGAAACGCTGCCATTGCCGCACACAGAAGAATCTGAACCCAAAGAAGCTGCTCCGGATTCTTTTTCCCTTTGTATGAAGTTGGCGCCGGCTGCGGATAAAGTTCCTTCTTTTCCTGCTTCTGCTCTGTCTTTTCCGCCTTTTCCCACTCCACGCATCTGCACATCCTTTCATGGAAAGTCTATCTATGTTTATGCCGCCTGTCCAACAAAAAAGAACGGCGGCATAACAGCCGCCGTTCAAAAATTATTTCTTTTTCAACAGATGCAAAATAGAAGAAAAAAGGTCACCCGAATGCCTTGTGGTCGTGCGACGGAATGCTGTCTTTCTCTGAGGCAACGTCTTTTTAGTCGGCTGATTGCGAGAAGGAACCCCTGTGCGGGGCCAGGCATTTTGAAGAACGCGGTACATATCAGCCTGACTGTCCACGCGAGCTTCGTCATTCTGACGACGCACTTTTTGATACGAACCGTCCGCCATCATCTCTTTGGCATTGACATTGTCATTCAGCTGCATCTGCAGCATTTCCCACAATTCGCAGCGAATTTTTGCGCTTCGAATCCGGACACCTACCTCAACACGCCGTTCGGTATTTCGTGTCAAAAAATCACCTGAAGCAATGTAAACGCGCGTATCCGGCCATGAGCCAAAAGCATAAACTCGCTCATGCTCCAAATACCTTCCCACAATGCTCCGGATTGTCACATTTTCTGTTTTTCCGGGAACTCCTGCCTTGATACAGCAAATACCGCGTACAATCATTTGAACCGGCACACCTGCACAAGACGCTTGGGAAATTTTCTCGATGATTTCCCGATCGCTCACGGAATTACACTTCAAAATAATTTGTGCAGGACGCCCCTCTTTTTTCGCTTGAATTTCACGATCCATCTCCTGCAGCAAAACGCTTTTAAAACACAAAGGCGCTACGAGAAGCGAATCGGCTTTCTCCGTAAGACGCTCGATTGCCAGATTATGAAAAATCGCAGCCAATTCGGCACCGATAGCGGGATCTGATGTAAGAAAAGACAAATCCGTATATTGTTCCGAAGTTTTTTCGTTGTAATTTCCTGTCCCAATTTGAGAGATGTACTGAAAACGCCCCTTTTTCTTTTTCGTAATCAACGTGAGTTTGGAATGAATCTTATAGGCTTCAAAGCCGTAAATAACAGTACAGCCCGCCTCTTCCAGCTGCTTGGAAAAATCAATGTTATTTTGCTCGTCAAAACGGGCTCGCAGCTCCACAACTGCCACTACTTCTTTTCCGTTTTCCGCAGCAGAAATCAAAGCCTCAATAATTTTTGATTCATGGGCTACCCGGTACAGAGTCATCTTGATGGAAAGAACATCCGGGTCACACGCCGCTTCATTCAACATTTGAATGAACGGACGCATACTTTGATACGGATAGGACAGCAGCACATCCTGTTTTTCCACTGCACGCGCCAAGTGAAACCCTGCCGGCGGAAGCATGGGGCGACGCACCGGATAAAACAAATCCGGATGATTTCCCTGCGCCAGCTTTGCAGAAAGTTTAAAGCCGACCGACAAGTCCAGCGGCGCGCTCTGCGCAAACACCTGCTTACCAGGCAAAAATAATTTTTCACATAAAAAGGAAACGATTTCTTCGGATGCGTGAAGGGAAGTTTGCAGGCGGACAGCTGCAAGTTTTCTGCGTTTTTTCAAGAGCTCGCTCATTACAGCGCGATAATCCACATCGTGGTCAAACATTCCCTCGTCCGCAGTAATATCCGCATTGCGGGTAATGCGAAACAAACATTTGGCTTGAATTACGTTTTTCCCAAAGACGATCCCGGCAAAATGCTCAATCAGCTCTTCTACCAGAACAAATGTCACCTTTCCGTCTCGCGGAACAAAAACAATTCGCTGAAATTGATTGCTGATGGGGATTAGACCAAAAGAAGGCTGAGATGCCCCCTTCGCCTTGAGCATTGCACCCAGATACATCTCCTGATTCCGCAAAAAAGGGAACGGATGCCTCCGATCAATGATCTGCGGGGACAACAACGGAAAAATTTCGTGCAGGAAATAAGTTTTCCAAAAATGCTCCTGCTTTTTTCCAAGCTTGGAGAAGTCAATTTTTTGGTATCCCAAAGCACGCAGCTTCTCATACAGCCGTTCCACAACTTTGTCGCAGTGCTGCTGCAGTTCTGCCACTTTGAGCATAATTGCATCCAACTGCTGTGCAGGCGTCATTCCGGTTTTGTTTTCTTTGGCGGTTTTTTTCAGCAAAGTACGGTCATACAAAGAACCGACACGCACCATAAAGAACTCATCCAGATTACTTCCGTAAATAGCCGCAAATTTGAGCTGCTCCCCAAGAGGGACCTCTTTCTCGTGGGCCAGAGCCAGTACCCGCCGATTAAATTCCAACCAGCTCAATTCACGATTGACAAAAAGATCCCCCTGCGAACCGTTTTCCATATTCGCCGCCCCTTCCTCCGGCATCAAAACGTGATATCGTCCCGAATTTTTTCCAGAATTCCGTCTGAGATTCCCGTTACATTTTCCAAATCTTCTGCGCAGGAAAACGGGCCGTTTGCTTCACGATAAGAAATAATCGCCTGCGCCCGTTTTTCACCAATACCTTCCAGACACATCAGTTCCGCAGCAGGCGCCTTGTTCACATTGACTCTGTCCTGTTCATTTTCAAAATAAGCCGATACCGAAACGGGCTGTCCATCGGAATGCGGCAAAATGAAAAAGAGAGAACCTGACAACAGAAACAGGCATGCCACAAATACGCATGTCAAAATCTTAGTTTCGCGACGCACTGTCACACTCCCTGGCATATTGCCGAATCAGCCGATACAACACTTCTGCAACTCCTCCATCCATACAGGAGGATGTGATCTCATCTGCAGCCAACTGCACTTCTCCCGGAGCATTACGGACAGCTACAGAATGCCCTGCTGTCTGCAGCAACTCAATATCGTTGTAGTAATCGCCAATGGCAATGGTGTTTTCGACAGGGATTTTCAAATAGCGGCACAAATCCCGTAAAGCCTGCCCTTTGGAAACGCCTTCCGGCAGGATCTCATAGTACATGGAATCTGTCTCAACAAAATAAATTCCCGGGTAATAGCGCGCCTCGACAAAGGCCTTTACACGGCCAAGCAATTCATGATCTCCGGCAAACAAAACTTTATTCCACTCGCAGTGAATTTCCTCCAGCGGAATCAACAAGCAGCTCAACTCTTCCTGGCACAAGTGGCGCTGAACGTATTCGTTCCCACGCACCACATAAAGAAGGCCATCAGCCCCCATTACCTCAATTCCCACTGTCGGAAATTTGCAATAAATATCCTCCAGGGCACGATAAGCGACCGCGCGCGGCAATACTTCATTTTTAATGCGCTCACCTGTAGAAAAATCGCACAAAACACCACCGCCGCCCGTGATGGCCGGCGCGGAAAGAGTCAAATCCCCCAAACGCTGCTGAACCGATTCCACAGTCCGCCCGGTAGCGACCGTGAATTTCCCGCCCAGCGCACAGAAAAGCTGAATGGTTGCCTTGTTGACACTGGGAATGCCTTCCGTTGGTGTGAGCAATGTATTATCAATATCGGAAACAACCAGAATGTCCCGCAACGATTCAATCATAGTGCAATCCCTTTACTCTTTTTGGATTTGCTTTAAAAAATCCGTAAAATAAAGCGGAAGTTCGCTTTGAAATTCCATGTACTTACCTGAGGAAGGATGAATAAATCCCAAAGTTCCCGCATGCAGGCACTGCCCCTGCAGCTGAGTCAGAACCTTATGAGGCCCATAAACCGCATCTCCCGCTACAGGATGTCCAATACTGGCCATATGCACCCGAATTTGATGCGTCCGACCTGTTTTCAGACGAACGGACAAATGCGTAAAGCCGCGAAAACGCGCTTCCACATGATATGCTGTGTAAGCATATTTTCCGTTTTTATTCACAACAGCCATACGCTTTCGATCCACAGGATGGCGGCCGATCAAACCTTCTACGAAGCCATCGTCTTCCCGAAAGCCTCCATATACAACCGTTTGATAAACACGGGTAATGCTGTGCACCGCAAATTGTTCTGACAGCGCCAGATGGGCCGCATTGTCCTTTGCCACCACCAACAATCCACTGGTGTCTTTATCGATTCGATGGACAATTCCGGGACGGATTTCCCCGTTGATTCCGGACAAATTTCCATGACAATGGTACAGAAGCGCATTTACCAATGTGCCGTCTGGATTGCCCGGCGCAGGATGTACTACCATTCCTTTCGGCTTGTTGACCACCAGTAAAACATCGTCCTCATATACGATATCAAGCGGGATGTTTCGCGGAATAATTTCTGTGTTCTGGGGTGGCGGAATTTCGCATACGACTGAATCACCAACAGCAACTTTCAAGCTCTTGGCCGCCTTTTTTCCGTTGCACAAAACAAGTCCCTGCTCAATCAGCTGCTGCGCGAAACTGCGTGTCACATCCGTCAGATTTTCCGCGAGCACCTTATCGATGCGTTGTCCCGCCAACTCGGGCGAGACGGAAAATTCATGCCTGATCATTCTGATCCGGGGTGGTTTCAGAAACAGAAATCGTCTTTTTGGCTTTCGCTTCCTCACGGAACACGCTGAAAATCAGCAATACCACGCCCACTGTTACAAAGCAGTCAGCTACATTGAAAACAGGGAAATCGATAAATGTTGTGGCAAAAAAGTCGACAACAGCGCCATTCAGCAAGCGGTCGATAAAATTCCCCAAGCCACCGGACAAAATCAAAATCAAGGAAATGCGCTCCATATATTTTGAAGGCCGCTTGATCAAAAGATAAGCCGCAAAGCATACCAAAACCACACCGGTTACAACCAGCAATATCACTCTGGCATCGCCACCTGCAAACATTCCAAATGCCACTCCGTCATTCAAAACATAACGCAGATCCATGATCCCCGGGATCAGAGTCACAGAACCGATCGGAGCCAGATACGTAGTTGCCAAAAACTTTGTAAGATGATCCAGCAACACAAGAAGTACAGTTGTCACAATGACAGAAAACACGTGGTCTCCCCCTTTTTGAAATCAAAACAAGCGGCGCTGGTACGGCGCGCAAACTATTTCTGCGCGCCTGCCACAAACGCCGCTTGTCGTTTTAGTCTTCGTCATCAAATTTGATGCCATGATAGCTCTCAAAATTCTCATCGCCGTCCGCATTATCATCCTGCGGCATTTCAGCTTCAAAGTCGAACGGTGTACGGTCCATCTCTCGCGCAGGCTCTTCAGGAAGCTCCAGAATATCTTCCTTCTCTTCTGCCTCCGCAGCTTTCTTCTTATTCTTTTCCGAAGAAGCTTTTTCACGTCTGCGAGGACGGCTCTTTTTCTCTTCTTCCTGTTGCTCTTCCTTCTTCGTCCGTTCTTCGCCCGGAACAGCGCTCAGTGACTCAATGTGCTGACGATACAGCATGAGGACATTGCTCTTGAACTGTGCCACTTCCGTTTTCAGGCGCGCCAGTTCCTGCTCCATCTCCGCCACATTATCGGCAGCTTCCTGTTTGAGCTGATTGGCCTTGGTATTCGCATCATACAAAATGGTTTCAGCTTTTTGACGCGCCTCATGAATCACGCTTTCTCCCATTCGCTGTGCATTCAGCAAAGCTGTTTTCAGCGTTTCTTCATCGTTGCGATACTGGTCAACCTTCTCCGCCAGGATAAAGAGTTTTTTCTCATTGTCCTCTTTTTCGGCCTGAAGTTTTTCCATTTCGGCAGCTACCTGTTCCAAATAGGCATCTACCTCTTCTGACCGGTAACCACGCATCACTTTGTCGAAAGTGACATTGCGGATATCATCAGCATTCATCAAGATTGCCCCCTGTCAATATTGTAGATAGGATACAAATGTTCGGCCTTTCCGACTCTGTTCTCCAATTTTTTGCAAACGAAACTTTCCATAACCCCGAACGCTGAACGTGTCTCCTTCATAAACGGGTTCATGGGGCTTGGTGCTCGGTATGTGATTGATCTCTACCGCGCCACCGCGAATCAGCTGCACCGCATTGGAACGGCTTGTATGAATCATTTCCGCCAAAAGTGCATCGAGCCGCATCGACGCAAGACTGACGGTAAATTCACGTCCCGCCGGCGCCGAAACGCTCTCTGTCTGCGCGTATGATACATGCACATGGCAACGCCCGACTGACGACAATTCTTCCAGCACAAGCCCGGATTGTTTTTCCAAAACAAAGCACTGTGCGCCATCTTCTGTGACCAAAATATCCCCGACGCATTCTCGCTTTATACCAAGTGAAAGTAATGCTCCCAAATAATCCCGGTGTGACAGAGTCTTGTCTTTTTGCAGCACTTCAATATTGAGACATCGGGCCGGAAAAGGTTCTTCCGGCTTTTCACCGCTGTAAATGCAAAGCAGTTTTCGTTCCGCTGCATCGTATCCGCCGCTGAACACATACTCGGTCCACTTGCATTTTTGCAGAGCAGAAACAGCCAGAGCCTGTTCACGATCACTGAGAAAGGACGTACAGCGCGGACGATCCGAATATTCTACCTGATGGACCCATTCCGTCACACGTTTCATCAACAGTTTTTCTTCGTCATTTTGCGGCGGGATATATCCCCGCTGTTTCGCCTCAGAAGAATACGCCATTGCTCTCCAGCTCGTCCAGGAGATCGCCCATAATGTCTACATTATAGGGCGTAATAATAAACGTGCTGTTCGCTACACGTTTGATCTGCCCGTTGTTGGCATATGCAACGCCGGACAAAAAGTCAACCAGGCGGCGCGCAATGTCCTTGCTGGTAGACTCCAGGTTCAGCACAACCGTGCGCTTGGCATTCAGATGATCCGCCACTGCGCTGGCATCGTCAAATCGCTCCGGCTTGACCAGAACGACTTGAAGCTGCATGGTTGAATTGATATTTACAACCTTATTGCGCTTGGGACTTCCGTCCGAAGAACCGTAATTGTCCTGCATATTATAATCATTATAATTGTCGGTATCGTCGACATTCTGCATCATGTCAACGCCTTCATCCTCATAATCATCATCATCGGGCACGCCCATCATACCTTTAAGTTTATCAAACATACTCATAAATTGCTTTACTCCTTTTGAAACAATCTGATGTTGCAACCGTTTTTGAAAGAGGGCATACAACCGCATAATACATATATGCTAATATTTTTATTATCTTCATTTTGCCGCTGATTGTCAATCTTTTTGCGAAAAAAGCGGCTGTTCCGCACATCTCTTTTTTACAAAAGGACCTTATCTTCGGACAGGCTGCCCGCATCGGTTATGACCTCATCAAACATTTTCAGGTAAGTTTTTTCGGAAGTATCCTCGCTGTCGGGCGAAACCAGAATGTAGTTCTGATCCTCAAAAATCACGTCAATATAACGTTTTTGCGCAGTATTTCCGCGTTTAATATAAACATAGTCCTCGCCTTCGCTCACACGGCGTGCAGCGGCATCCACTCGCAGCCCTTCGTAAACCTGAAAAGTGATCAAAGCGGATTCTTTTTCCAGCATTACCACGTCTTCATTGATGTAATCGCAGGATAATTCCACTTTGGCCGCATTGTTTGCCTCATCCACCGTTACGCTGATGACCTCTGCCGGAAAAGAATTGTCGGAAACCCCGGGGAAAGAAATCTGCACACTTTTTCCCTCTACAAACTTAGCCGCCTGTTTGGCATCCACAAGAGCAAAATAGCGCCACTCATAATCTGTAATGATTTTTCCGGCTACATTGCTGTCGTTTTCTTCCAACGGTTGTTGACAAGCCTGTGCAAATTCCACCGGAGACATAGCAGAAAGCTCTTCACCGGTATACACACACTTGGTACTGTCCTGCGCTGAAACAAAATATCCCGCAGTATTTGCCATAATGGAAGAAGGGTTTTCCACGGAAATCGCATCCCGCTGCGCGGTCAAATCCTGAATTCTCTGCGAGAAATCGGATACCGCACCGGTATTAATCAACAAGCGGTTCTGTGCTGTCAAAATCTCTTCTCTGGCATCCGGCACATCCATATAATTCCCGCTCTGCACATCGGCTAATATCTCATAGATTCCTGTCTTCGTCTGTTTTAAAAGCGCGTCAACATTGACAGTGACCGAAGAAACAGTCTGGGATTTCTCCACAAGTTCGATTTCCTCATTTAACATTTGAATCTGCTGGTAGGCCGATGCCTGCTGTGCATCAGAAAACTGCTGTGCAACCGCAGTTCCGGCAGACACGCGTTCCCCGTCCTGTGCGATATAGCCCAATACCCCGGTTCCATCGTACGTGATATCTGTTTCACTCAAAGAGACGTACCCCTGGCAGGAGAGTGTGTCTGCCATTTCGTAAAGCACTGCAGTTTGGGTGTCATAGGAACGGTTGACCTGCCCGAACAAAATTAAAGCCAGCTGCACCCCAATGTAAACAACCGGGACCAGTAAAAGAACAACAATCCCCCAACGAATGCTTTTCCCTTTTCCTTTTTGCTTCATGGTATTTTCTTTTAATCCATCCTGTTCCAGTATTCAAGCGCCTGTTCCAAAACATCCGCATCCTCCGGATGCAGCCAAAGCACATCCGGCATTCTGCGAAACCAAGTCAACTGACGTTTGGCGTAATTGCGCGTCGCCTGTTTCAACGCCAGCACGCAGCTTTCCAACTCGCTCGCTCCTTCAAAATAAGGAAAAAACTCCTTGTATCCAATGGCTTGTGCAGCCGTCTTATACAAAGCGCGATGCTCGTAAACATCCCTCGCCTCTTCTAACAGGCCACTCGCCATCATTTGGTCCACACGTGCGTCGATACGCGCATACAGCATTTCTCTCTGGCGCGGACACAGGCAGATCACGCGCGCATTGTACGGCCGCTCTGCCGGTACTGACTCACTTCTTTGCTGCGTCATTGTTTTGCCCGTCTGCCGATACAGCTCCAGAGCACGCAGCACACGCACATGATTGTTCGGATGAAGCGTAGCTGCATACTCCGGATCAATCCGACACAACTCCGCATACAAAGGGCCGATTCCGTTTTGTTCCAGCTCTTGCTGGAGCAGCACCCGCTCCTCAGATACCGGTTTGGCTGGAGAAAAACGTACACCATCCAGCAAACTTGAAAGATACAATCCAGTGCCGCCTGCCAAAATCGGGACACGCCCCCGTCTTGCAATGGACTCAATGATCCGTCCAGCCTGCGCCACATAATCTGCCACCGAAAATGCCTGGTCCGGAGATAAAAAATCCATCAAATGATGCGGGATTCCACACATTTCCGCATGATCCGGCTTTGCGGTTCCCACAGAAAGCCCTTTGTAAATCTGCATCGAATCTGCCGATGCAACTTCCCCGTTTAGTTGCCGGGCCAGCTGCACAGCCAGTGCAGTTTTCCCGGAGGCCGTCGGCCCACAAACGGCCAGAACTTTAACCTTGTCTGCCAAACTGTTTCTCAAGCTCCTTCAATGTCAAACGCAAAATCACCGGACGTCCATGGGGACAAAACGGCGGAATTTTTCCATCCATTACTTCCTGCGCCAAACGCATCAGTTGAGCAGCATGCGTTTTATCTCCTGCCTTGATTGCTGCACGGCATGCGATGGAATGCAAAACCCACTCTGTCTTCTCTCCGACTGTGTAACGCGGATTTTCCCGCAGATGACTGGCAAGTTCCACCACCAGATTCTCCACATCGTCCGGCGGCACATCGGCTGGAACAGCGCGCACCACAACGGAACTGCCGCCGAAATCTTCAATTTCCAAGCCGCTGTCCGCCAAAATCTTCTCGTGCTGCATCAGGGCATTTTTTTCTTCCCCGGACAGCCGAATGGTTGCCGGGACCAAAAGCATCTGGCTGCTCACTTGGCCATAATGCTCCATTATACTCTCATAGATGATTCGTTCATGTGCAGCATGTTTGTCAATAAAGCAAATTTCTTGACCGCGCTGTGCAATGATGTAAGTATTAAATACTTCTCCGACAAAACGAAGTTCCTGCTTTTCAGGCTGTATTCCCGGAAGAACTGTCTGCTGAATTTCTGCCTTTGCTTCTGCCGCCGGCACCTTTGTTTCACAAGCCGAAACAACCGGAGCACTCGCTTCTTTTTCCTGAGCAGCGGGAACAAACGGAGCCGGCCTTTTAGGAATCTCCACGACAGGAGTATCCGGCTCTTTCTCATAAACCGCTCTATACGGAACCGGGCTCACACTTGCGAGACGCGAAACCATATTGTCGTAGGCGCGAATTTGTTCTGCGGCGGGCTTGGTCGGCCGCACAGGGGCCGCTGCCGGCGCCGGATGTGGCGTTTCCATTGGCCGGGAGACACTTTTTTCTTCAAAAGCCAGCGCTTTCGAAGAAGATTCCGGTGTGATCAAAACAGATTTCACTGCAGAATACACCGCATCAAATACTTCTTTCTCCCGTGCAAAACGCACTTCCGTTTTAGCCGGATGAACATTTACATCCACGAGCTGCGGTGGCATGGTAACTGTGAGCACACATCCGGGAAAGCGCCCCTGCATCAGAACACCTTTGTATGCAGCCTCCAAAGCAGCCATCATGGTGCGATTTTTGACAAAGCGCCCATTGATGAAAAAATGCTGCATGGAACGGCTGGCACGACCGCTTTTGGGCGGAGTCACCAGTCCACTGATTTGATAATTTCCGTGTACATGTCCCACTTCCAGCAAGTCTTTGGCAAAGTCTCGGGAAAGGACCGCATAAGCTGCACTCAGCAATTTTCCATCACCCGGTGTCTGAAACTGTACCTTCCCCTCACGAACAAATTTGAAAGAAATCTCCGGATGAGACAGCGCCAGCTGACTCACCACATCGCTCACATAGTTGCCCTCACTGGCATCTTTTTTCAAAAACTTCATACGGGCAGGGGTATTATAAAACAAATCGCGCACTGTGATGGTCGTTCCCTGAGGACGTGCCCCGGGTTCGATGCCCTCCTCTTCACCGCCGCTGATACGATAACAATAGGCATACTCGTCCTGTTCTGTTTTCGTCAGCAATTCCACACGCGCCACACTGGCAATGGAAGCCAGCGCCTCTCCCCGGAAGCCCAGCGTATGAATGTTTTCCAAATCATCTTCTGACTGAATTTTGCTGGTAGCATGCCGCAAAAATGCCGTGGGGATACTCTCCGCTTCGATTCCCGAACCATTGTCTGCAATCTGAATCATAGAGATTCCGCCACGCTCAATTGTCACCGTCACAGCTGTGGCACCGGCATCGATCGCATTCTCCGTCAGTTCTTTGACGACCGATGACGGACGTTCCACCACTTCTCCCGCCGCAATCAGCTCCGCCGTATGTTTGTCCAAAACATGAATCTTAGCCAAAATCCCCCACCTCTTTTCTCTTATCCTTCCGCAAGTGTTTTCTTGAGTTCATAAAGAAAATTCAACGCTTCCAGCGGCGTCAGCGTTTCCACATCCACCGCCTCCAAACGTTCCACCAATGCACTGGGCACCGGCTTTTCCGCAAATTTTTCAAAATTATCGAAATTCAGCTGC
Organism: Owariibacterium komagatae; assembly: GCF_045865535.1. GTDB lineage: Bacteria > Bacillota > Clostridia > Oscillospirales > Ruminococcaceae > Ruthenibacterium > Ruthenibacterium komagatae. The sequence goes on along the minus strand of NZ_AP031406.1, from coordinate 85,539 downwards.
GTCACACGGTCCGCATTGGGTGCACTGGCTTCCAGCACTTTCAAAACTTCCTTTGCACGGCTTGTCACCTCATCCGGCAACCCAGCCAGCTTTGCCACTTCGATTCCGTAACTGTCATCTGCCGGTCCGCGCACAATCCGCCGCAGGAAAGTAATATCATCGCCGCGTTTTTTGACGGCAATGTTGTAATTTTTGACACCATCCAAAGAATTTTCAAGATCCGTCAACTCGTGGTAGTGGGTGGCAAACAAAGTTTTGCACCCAATGCCCGTTTCACGGTCTGCAATATGCTCTACTACCGCCCGCGCAATGCTCATTCCATCGAAAGTAGATGTACCTCTTCCGATCTCGTCAAGAATCACAAGACTCTTGCGTGTGGCATATTGCAAAATCTCTGCTACCTCTGTCATTTCCACCATAAAGGTAGACTGCCCCGCTGCCAAATCGTCCGACGCACCCACTCGGGTAAAAATAGCATCCACCACACCGGTCCGGCAACTTTTTGCCGGGACAAAGCTGCCAATTTGCGCCATCAGCGCAATCAAAGCAGTCTGCCGCATATAAGTGGATTTTCCGGCCATGTTGGGACCTGTAATGATCAGCATGCGGTCGTCCCCACAGTTCAACATGGTATCATTGGGGACAAACAGCGCGCCGCGCAGCATCTGTTCAATGACCGGATGCCGGCCTTCCACGATTTCCAGTTCGTCGCCTTCGTCCACCTGTGGTTTGACATAATTGTTCTTTACGGCCACTTCCGCCAATGCGGCCAGTACATCCAGCCGTGCCACACCGCTTGCTGTACGCTGAATGCGTGGCAGCTGCTCGGAAATGCTGTGCAGCAAATCCTCAAACAGCTGACGCTCCAATACCGCCAGGCGTTCATTGGCGCCCAGAATTTTGTTTTCCAGCTGCTTAAGATCTTCTGTGATATACCGCTCCGCATTGGCCAGTGTCTGCTTGCGCACAAAATTCTGCGGCACCTGATCTGTAAAGGACTTGCTGACTTCAATATAATAGCCGAACACACGGTTATAACCGATTTTCAAAGTGCGAATTCCGGTTTCCTCTTTGAGTTTTGCTTCCAGCGTGGTAAGATAGCCCTTTCCGCCGTGCACAATGTCACGGAGCTCATCTACCTCGCTGTTATATCCGGGCTTGATGACGCCACCGTCTTTGAGAGAGGCCGGTGCATTTTCATCAATGGCGCTCAGAATCATCTCCTTGATATCCGCCAGTTCATCAATATCCGCAACAATTCCAACCAGCTCCGCACCGTGGAAAGAACCGGCCAATTGTCGAAGCTGCGGCAGCTGCTGACACGTTACCGCCAAAGAATAAATTTCGCGCGGAGATGCAGAACCGTATACCGTACGGGTCATGAGCCGCTCAATATCAAAGATTGGAGCCAGCGCCGCAATGATTTCTGCCCGTGTGACCGAATCACCAAACAATTCCTCCACGCCATCCAGGCGATCATCGATCGCATTCACGTTTACAAGCGGCTGCTCGATCCAGTTCCGCAAAAGACGTTTTCCCATCGCTGTCTGCGTTTTGTCCAAAACCCAAAGCAATGTTCCCCGCTTTTCACGTCCGCGCATGGTTTCCGTCAATTCCAGATTGGCCCGGGTAACAGGCGACAGCTGCATATACTGGGCTTCGGCATAGTTATGCACGGTCTTCAGGCGTTCTACACCCTTCTTTTGGGTTTCCTTCAAATAGGAAAGCAAGACCGCCAAAGCATAGAAAGCCGGCGAACCACATTTCAGCCCTGTGTTTTTTTCACAATCTTCTCCAAACTGAAGCTGCATCTCATGTGTGCATTCTTCCGATTGGTAGCGGTCATCTTCCATCAGTTCGACTGCACAGGCCAGCTGCTGTTTGATATAATGCGTGACGTCTTTGTAGTTCAGGATTTCCGAGTTGAACAAAATTTCACGCGGCGCAAAACGGCACAACTCGGAAATAATTTCTGCTCCGAGCCGTTCCCCGGTCAGGCAAGTGGTATGAGCAGTACCGGTAGACACATCCGCAAAACAAACACCGGCACATCCGTCTTTTATATAAATACTCGCTATGTAATTGTTTTTGTCATCCTGAAGCATGCTGCTCTCAATGACTGTACCAGGTGTGACCACACGAACAATGTCGCGTTTGACCAACCCCTTTGCCAAAGCGGGATCTTCCATCTGCTCACAGATGGCAACCTTATACCCCTTGGCAATCAACCGTGCAACATAACTTTCATAGGAATGGAACGGAACGCCGCACATCGGCGCACGTTCCGCCTGGCCGCAGTCACGCCCGGTCAGAGTCAGTTCCAATTCCTTCGACGCAAGAACCGCATCGTCATAAAACATCTCATAAAAATCACCAAGACGGAAGAAAAGGATCTTATCCGGATGCTGATTTTTAATTTCAAAGTACTGCTGCATCATGGGAGAAAGCGCCGCCATGTGTACTACACCCTCCTGTTCTCACTTTTTCCCGATCAATGGCAGCCCGAGCAGGAAGCGCAGCTGCCGCTGCAACCGGCCTGCGGCTCTTCCACTGCCATGGGATCGCCGCCATTTACAGCCGTATTAATAATCGCATTCACGTAGTTCATCAGAGCTTCCAGCTCATCTTTGGCCTCATTGTAAGCAATCATATGCTCATTGGCCATAATGTCATTGTAGAGCTGGTTAACTTTCAAATTCAGCTGATTCACACGCTCCTGATCCTTATCGGCAGCTTTGGAAAGTTCGCTGTTCAAATCAATGCGTGCCAGATTAAAATCTCCAATCAGAGTCTGAAGAGCTTCGTCCTCGTCATTTGCCTTACGGGTGCCTTCCAAAGCCAGATAAGCCTCTTCTTTCTGCAGCTGCTGCGCAGCCTCTTTAAACATGGTAATTGCATCTTTTGCCATAATCTATCGTTCCTTTCTCTTTTTACTTTATAAGATTTCCCTTCAGCACTGCGCCCTTTGCGCTGGTGAGAAGGATCTGTGCAAATTGACCTTCCGGTGCATCTCCTTCGAACTCGACAACCATATTATTATCCAGCCGTCCGGTGAATACACCTTCTTTTCGTCCCGGTCCTTCGACCAAAACCTTGACCGTTGTGCCAAGCATTTTCTGTGTCAGCTTGTCCACAATTTCATCCTGAATCGCAATCAACCGTGCGATTCGATCCGCTTTCTCCTTGTGCGGAGTATCATCCGGCAGTGTTGCTGCCACTGTTCCGCCGCGCTTGGAATAAATAAATGTAAACAACTGCATATATTCCACTTCGCGAACCAAGGCTTCCGTACGGCGAAAATCCTCTTCCGTTTCCCCGGGGAATCCCACAATGATATCACTGGAATATGTCATGTCCGGCACGCGCTCTTTGGCATAGTGGATCAGGTCCAAATAACTTTCCACCGTATATTTCCGGTTCATCTTCTGCAGAATTTCGTTGGAACCAGACTGCACGGGCAGATGAAAATGATGGGAAATGTGCTGACTCTGGGCAATGGTATCCACCAGCTGATACGTGGCATCCTTGGGATGACTGGTCATAAAACGAATCCGGTGGTCGCCAGGAATCTGATCCAGCATTTGAAGCAGTCTCGAAAAATCGATCTCCTCGTCCAGGCCCTTCCCATAGGAATTCACGTTCTGCCCAAGCAGCGTGATATCTTTATAACCTGCATCCACCAGCTGGCAAAACTCCGCCAAAATATCTGCACTTTTCCGGCTTCTCTCGCGGCCGCGCACATACGGTACGATGCAATAGGAACAAAAGTTATCACAGCCATACATAATGGGAAGAAACGCCCGATAGCTTGAATCGCGCCGGATTGGAATCTCCTCTACAATATCACGTCGCTCAACGGGCTTCGGAAGCACCCGTTTGCGGTCGGTCAGTTTTTCCAAGATCAACCCGGGGAGCAAATCGATGCCATTGGTGCCGAACACAATATCAACGTACGGATAGCTCTTTTTCAGCTTTTCCACAACGCTTTCCTGCTGCGTCATACAGCCGCACACCGCAATCAGCAGATGGGGATTTTTCTCTTTCAGAGTCTTCAGCGCACCGATATTTCCAAACACCCGGTGTTCTGCATGTTCCCGCACCGCACAGGTATTGAACACAATCAAGTCCGCCTGTTCCTCTTCTTCGCAGACACCGAAGCCAAGGTCCACCAGAACGCCCGTAATCTTTTCTCCGTCATTTACGCTTTGCTGACATCCGAAACTTCGGGTAAACACATAAGGGCGCCGTCCATAGTATGTTTGGATGGCCTGTGCCGCAGCCTCATTTTTTTGAAAACGAATGGGTTCCATTTTACACCTCATTTACAGAGCACCGCCCAAAAGGCGCACCTCTGAATCATACATACTGTTCTAGTATACTACAAAAACGTCTTCAGTACAAGCAAAAACGCCGCCAGAAAAGGCGGCGTTTTTTACAGCAGCGCGTCCATAATCAATTTTTAAAACTCAGAAAAAAGACACCTGGCTGGTACGAGGCAAATCACCCAAAGCGCCAATCTCATACAGATTTTCCATAATGGTGCTGGAAGCTCCCGTCGCAGCCTGAAGTTCTTCGGCAGACAAATACTGTTGACCGCCCATTGTCGCACGCTCCAGTTCATTGGCGACCGACTCGCCTAACCCTTTCATCGCCATATACGGCAATCGGATTTTTCCATCCTCTACCACATACACCTTTGCACGGCTTTTGCCGATTCGAATCGGGGCAAATTCGTAACCGCGCTGAAGCATCTCATTGACCATCTGAAGCGCGGCAAGAATATTTTCATCCTTTGGGTTCTTTTTATCGCTTTCACGAATACGCTGATTTACTTCCTTCATGTGCTGCCGTGCCACCTTGACCCCGCCGACAGCCGCTTCATAGTCAATATCCTCTCCGCGTACGGTGAAGTGTGTGGCATAAAATTCCAGCGGATGATAGACTTTAAACCACATCAGGCGCACAGCTGCCATCAGGTAGGCGACCGCATGTCCTTTCGGGAACATATATTTGATTTTTTTGCAGCTGTCCAAATACCATTCGGGGACATCATGCTCCCGCAGCATATCCTCAACCCCTTCAGGGAAACCGCCCTTGGCCACCTTTCCCTTTCGGGTAAGCTCCATAATGGTAAAGGCCTGTTTGGGCTCGACCCCTTTATACAGAAGGTAGGTCATGATGCTGTCACGGGTGCCAATTACGTCGGAAATAGTACACACACCGTCTTTGATCAGATCCTGCGCGTTGCCGCTCCAAACGTCTGTTCCGTGAGAAAGGCCTGAAATTTGAATCAGGTCGGAAAAACTTTTGGGCTGCGCTTCAATCAACATGTTGCGCACGAAGTTTGTTCCCATTTCGGGAATTCCGAACGTGCCGGTCTTGCTGTCAATCTGCTCTTCCGTCACGCCCAGTGCCTCCGGAGATGTCAGCAGAGAAATCACCCGCTGATCGTTCATCGGCACATCTTCCATCTTGATGCCCGTCATATCCTCAAGATATTTGTACATAGTTGGAACGTCGTGCCCCAGCTCGTCCAGTTTGAGGATCGTATCATGCAGATATTTGAATTCGAAATGAGTGGTGATCAACCCTTTTTCCTTATCATCCGCAGGATGCTGAATCGGGCAGAAATCAAACACATCGTAATTGCTCGGCACAACGACCATGCCACCCGGGTGCTGTCCGGTGGTGCGCTTGACACCCACACAGCCCTGCACCAGCCGGTTTTCCTCTGCACGATTGACGGTTTTGTCGCGTTCCGAGAGATATTTTTTCACATAACCGTAGGCGGTCTTATCCTGCAGACCGGAAATGGTTCCCGCCTTGAAGACGTGGTCCTTGCCAAAAATGTCTTCTGTATAGCGATGAATCCGGGACTGCACATCACCGGAAAAGTTCAGGTCAATATCCGGTTCCTTGTCTCCGTCGAACCCCAAAAACGTTTCGAACGGAATCTCGTGGCCGTCAACCAGGCACTTGGTCCCGCAATGAGGGCAATTTTTATCCGGCAAGTCGAATCCGTCCGCAACCGAGCCATCTGTATAAAAATAGCTCCATTTGCACTTGGGGCACAAATAATGCGGCGGCAAACTGTTCACTTCGGAAATACCGGAAAAATGCGCGACCGCAGAAGAACCTACCGATCCTCGGGAGCCGACCAGATAACCATACTCTTCGCTCTTTTGAACCAGCTTCTGCGCAATGACATACAGAACGGCAAATCCGTGTTTGATGATTGAATCCAATTCACGATGAAGCCGCGTTTCCAAAAGTTCTGGAAGAGGATCTCCGTAACGGGCCTTTGCATTGTTCATTGTGTCCTGACGCAGCGTATCATCCGCGCCTTCAATGGTGGGCGTATACAATCCTTTCGGGATGGCGCGCACCTCTCCATCAATCATATCGGCAATGCGATTGGGATTGGTCACAACGATCTCGTAGGCCTTTTCCGGCGGCAAATAGCCGAACTGTGCCAGCATATCATCTGTCGTACGGAAATACAAAGGCGCCTGATTATCCGCATCTTTAAAGCCGTTCCCGGCCTGCAGAACTGCGCGGTATATGGCGTCTTCCGGCTCCGTAAAGTGCACGTCACCGGTCGCAACTACCGGCTTGTGCAACTTCTCGCCAATTTCAATAATGGTTTTGTTGAACTCCTGTACCTTTTCGATGCTGTCCACCATATGTTCCCGCACCATAAAGGCATTGTTGCCCAGAGGCTGCACTTCCAAGAAGTCGTAATAAGATGCAATTTTGCACAGTTCGTCGAAGCTTCTTCCTTCCAAAATTGCACGGTACAACTCGCCGGCCTCACAGGCTGACCCAATGATCAGGCCCTCCCGATACCGGTTCAGCAAACTGCGCGGCACACGCGGCACTTTAAAGAAGTAATCCATATGTGCCGCCGATACAATCCGATATAAATTTTTCAAGCCTGCAGAATTCTGCACCAGAATAATCAGATGGAAGTTCTTTTTGGCCAGTGCTCTTGTGCCGCCCAGCCCCGTATTGACCTGCTCCAGCGTTGTCACACCACGCAGCGCCAGATCTTCAATTTCCTTGACAAAAATCTGTGCTAAGGCACGAGCATCGTCACAGGCACGATGATGATTGAACGGCGGGATCTCCAAATATTTTCCAATGGTATCCAGCTTGTAATTACGCAATCCGGCATAAAGCGCCTGCGATAAAGGAAGCGTATCCAGATAAGTATTTTCAAATGGAATGCCGTACCGTTCCGCAGCTGCTTTCAAAAAACGAATATCAAAGCCATGTGCGTTGTGCGCTACCAGCGGTCTTCCTTCGACAAATTTTAAAAATGCACGAACAGCCTCTTCCTGACCCGGAGCATCCGCCACCATTTCATCTGTAATTCCGGTCAGCTGCACCACTTTCTCCGGAATATGACAACCGGGGTTGGCAAACGCATTATAGCTCTCGGTGATTTCGCCGTTTTCCACGACCACCGCGCCAATTTCCGTGATAAAACAATCCTGTGGAGACAAACCGGTCGTTTCCAAGTCAAACACGACAAAAGACTGATGCATATCACCGCCTGCCGAACCGTATACGACCGGGACCATATCATCCACGAAATAAGCTTCGCATCCGTAAATCAGTTTGAAATCCGGATCTTTTTTGTGAATGCCGTCCACAGCCAGCATCGCTTCCGGGTATCCCTGCACCACGCCATGATCTGTGATTGCAACAGCACGATGTCCCATTCGGTGCGCAATCTTAACAATTTCGCCGGGGGAGCAAAAGCCGTCCATGCTGCTGAGTTTTGTATGAAGATGCAGCTCCACACGCTTTTCCTTCGCCGTATCCTGACGCTGCTGGCGCACTACCTTAAACACATCATAAGGATAAATAACATAATCGCCTTCGTACTTGTCAAAAGTGCAATTTCCCTTTACAACCAGAGTGTCACCTGCCGACACCTCATCCCAGGGCACATTGGTCTCGTCCGCCTCCATGCGAATCTTCAAGTTGATCGATCCCGTATAATCGGTAATGGAAATGGAATAGATTTTTTTATAGTTCCCCTTGATCTCCGTAAAGAAGACATCGCCCCAAACGGTAATCTTATTGGAATCCGGACCGATATCTTTCAAGGCCGTCAAATCAGTCGGCTGGAAATGATGCCCCACCAAAAGCTTTGCCGGAGCTCCCGGTTCCAGCGCAAGTCCCGGTACCTTCAGCGAATCCAGTTCATCCTTTTTCTTGAACTGAACAACAGGCACTTTCTCCATAACGCTCTTTTCCAGCTCCTCAGCGGAAATCACGTCACTGCTGGAAAGTGTGACGGTCGGGCGTGTCCCCGTGCGCTCTGCGATCAAGTCTTCTAATTTCGAGTGAAATTCAATCTCATTCAAAATCAAGACGCCGTTTTTCACCTGAATATGAATGCGCGTTCCATCCAGAGACACAACAGCACCGCTTAAAAAGCCGTTTACCGGCAAACCGTATTCTTTTAATTCTTCTGCAAAATCCAGCACAGACTGTGCCGTGATCATTGCATAAGGAAAATGGCCCTGCAACTTAATTGCAAAGCCTTCAAAGAGCGGCTCCAGTGACACTGCAAGCCGCTCTTTCATCTGCCGTTCAACCGGCGCACATGTACTGTAAACAATCGTTACCGTTCTTTTTTTTCGGTCGGCAACCACGCGCTCCACCAGCGCACCGGCAAAACCGGCAGCAAAGTCCGGGTCCGCATTAAACTGCGGCCATAATTGCGTTAATAAAGGTTTCATGCTTATTGTTACACCAGTTTTTCAATTTCCGCACAAAGCTGTCCTACAATATCGCCCTGAAGCATTCGAATCTGCTTGCCTTTGACAAACAGCATCGCACAGTCTTTTCCGCCGGCGATTCCGATATCTGCTTCTTTGGCTTCTCCGGGGCCATTGACTACACAGCCCATCACGGCAACTTTCAGCTGCTTTTTACAGCCGCGAAGGCGCCGTTCCACCTCATCGGCGATCTGAGCAACAGCAATGTTGGTCCGTCCGCAGGTGGGACAGCTGATAACTTCCGGCCCCGCAACGAAATGTCCGGCTGCCCGCAAAATATCATAACCCGCCTGTACTTCTTTTTCCGGATCATCCGTCAAAGAAACGCGCAGCGTATCTCCAATTCCTTCCATCAGCAAGCCGCCAATTCCCATAGCTGACTTAATCAAGCCCATACGATACGTTCCTGCCTCAGTCACGCCAATGTGAAGCGGATAATCGCATTGCTCGCTCAGCAGTCGGTACGCCTGCATCATCACCGGAACATTGGAGGATTTAATGGAAATCACAATATCGTGGAAATCATGCTTTTCCAAAAGTGAGACATGATACATCGCACTCTCTACCAGGGCTTCCGGCGTCACCTTTCCGTACTTTGCCAGGATATCCTTCTCCAAACTGCCGCCATTGACACCGATTCGAATGGGGATGCCGTGCTCTTTACAAGCCTGTGCCACCAAACCGACCCGCTCATCACTTCCGATATTGCCCGGGTTAATACGAATTTTATCGACTCCGGCATCCACACAAGCCAGTGCTGCTCGATAATCAAAATGAATATCCGCTACAATCGGAACATGGACGGCTTGTTTCAATGCCGCAACGATTCCCGCATCCTGCGCAGTGGGTACCGTAACACGAATCAGCTGGCAGCCTGCACTTTCCAGCCGTTTTGCCTGCTCTACATTTCCCTGCACATCCGAGACCGGAACATTCAGCATGCTTTGGACTGCAATCGGACAATCTCCTCCGATGGCCATATTCCCTATTTTAACAACCCGTGTTTTTTTACGCATTCGCTTCTTCCCCCTACGGCAAAAGCTTTGTAATATCATTAAATGTTGCAAATATCATCAAACCGATCAGCAAAACGAAACCGGCAGCGTTTACAGCGATTTCGTATTTCTGCTGAATGGGTTTTCTCCGAATCGCTTCCAAAATCAGAAACACCAAACGACCACCATCCAGCGCCGGCACCGGAAGCAAATTGAAAATTCCCAGATTGATGGTAATCAACGCCAGCAAGAGCAAAAGCGGACGCAGCCCCAAAGAAGAAGCCTGCCCAATTGCACTGACGATTCCAACAGGACCGGACAAATTATTCACCGCAATGCGTCCGGTGACTAAATCCGTAAAGCTCAAAATCACCATGCGCGCCAGTGACAGCGTCCAGTTTCCAGCTTCTTTTAAAACATTCACCACGGTCTTTTCAATGGGATAGACCTTAAAATCAATCACAAGATACTGCTGTCCATCCTGCTCTGCGGTTTCAAACACAACATCTTCCAGAGTGATTTTCTCACCATTCCGCAATACGGTGAGGTCCGCAGTTCCTTCCTGTGTACGTGCGAATTCATAACTCACATCATTGGCCACAAAGCATCGACGCCCGTTCACGGCCAGAATGGTATCTCCGACTTGCAGACCGTGCTGCTGTGTCGATGCATTCGGATAAAATTCCGCAACCGTCCGGCTGACGATGCTGCTTTCCATGGAAACCACAACGATCAGGACCAAAAAGCCAAGGATCAAGTTCATACATGCGCCGGCAACTGTCACCAGAATCCGATTTCCCACGGGAGCTTTGGTAAACGAACCCTCGTCATCACTCTCTTCGTCCTCGCCTTCCATGCTGACGAAACCGCCAATCGGAAGAAGGCGAATGGCATAAACAGTGTCCTTACGCTTAAAGCGAAACAGCGTTGGCCCCATGCCAATGGCAAATTCTTCAACGGTAATGCCGCTGAATTTCGCCGTCAGAAAGTGGCCTAATTCATGAATAAAAATAACGATTCCAAATACAAAAATTGAAGCAAGTGCCGTCAGCAGCCAGGAGGCCACACCACCACCGCCTTTCTAAGAATCAAATATGCTCTAAAACATATGCGCGGGCCATGCGATCACATTCGTAAACGTCCTGTACCGTATAACTGCCCGCAAAATTTTCACTTTCTACAATTCCCTCTACCAATTCCCCAATCTTCAGGAATGAAATTTTATCCTCCAGGAACAAACGAACCGCTTCTTCATTTGCTCCATTGGCAGCACAAGGAGCCAGACCGCCCTTGCTGATCGCTTTCTTGCAAGCCGCCAGACAACGGAATGTCTCTTCGTCCGCCACATCGAACGTAATAGATGAAAGTTTTGTAAAATCCAATTCCGGGGCCGGTCCCGGAACACGTTCCGGCCAGGTCAGCGCATATTGAATGGGAATGCGCATATCCGGAACACCCAATTGTGCCAGAATGGAATGATCAGCAAACTGAACCATAGAATGGATAATGCTTTGCCGTTGCACCACAATTTGCACCTTTTCCGGCGGCAGCCCAAACAGCCACACCGCTTCGATCAATTCCAAGCCTTTGTTCATTAATGTAGCGGAATCGATGGTTATTTTATTCCCCATGCTCCAGTTGGGATGCCGCAGGGCATCCTGCCGGGTTGCATGTTGCAGTTCAGCCTTCGTTTTCCCGAAAAACGGACCGCCGGAAGCAGTCAAAAGGATCTTTTGCAAAGTTTTGGCCGAATGAGCATCCTGCAAACACTGAAAAATGGCAGAATGTTCACTGTCTACCGGAAGAAGCCGAGCCTGTTTTCTTTTAGCGGTTTCCGTCACTAAATAACCGCCTGTCACAAGGCTCTCCTTATTTGCCAGTGCCACATCGATTCCCTGCTCCAAGGCAGCCAAAGTTGCAGGCAGACCGGCAATTCCTACCACCGCATTCAGAACAATATCCGCCTGCGGCATTGCAGCCAGTTCTTCCAGTCCCTCTTTTCCGCACAGAAGCTTCGGCGCGTTCGCCATGCCGTCCAGCAGTGTCCGCATTTTTTTAGCTGCTTCGTCATCTACTACAGCCACTACTGCCGGTGAAAACTGCTGAATCTGTTTGAACAGAAGCGACACATTGCTGTGCGCTGCCAGTCCATATACTTCATATCCCTGCGCCTGAATCACGTCCAGACTTTGTGTTCCGATAGAACCGGTAGATCCCAATAAGGTAATTTTTTTTGCCATTACAAACTCCTCTTTTAACCCGGCAACGCTCCCTGGGGCAAATGCATCAGCGTCAGCACCACAAAAGGAGCAACAAACATTACACTGTCAAATCGATCCATAATTCCGCCATGGCCCGGGAAAATGGTGCCATAATCCTTGATGCCGCACTGCCTTTTAACCACAGATGCCGTCAAATCCCCCAGAATTCCAAGCAGCGAACTGATGGCCCCCAACAGAGCTACAATGACGTAATAATGATTTCCCCAGGCGGAAAGAAGTGTCGGCTGATCGTGTGCTGCTGCATAGATAACTGTAATGAGAAGGCCTACAAGAACACTGCCTAAAACACCTCCGATTGCCCCTTCCACCGTCTTATGCGGGCTGACAATCGGTGCAAGTTTGTGTTTTCCAAACGCCCTTCCCGCAAAATAAGCGCAAGTATCTCCACCCCAGGCGAAACCAAGAATCAGCAGCAACACATAAATACTTTCCAGTGAATCTGGGAACATTCCGCGCACGTGCAGAACCGATGCGAAGCATGCGAGGATCACCGCCGAAAAAAGCGTAGTTCCAGCCACTTTGGCAAACGAGAGTGTTTGTGAATGAGAAATCACACAACAAGCCAAATAGGCCATCATCACATAACCGGCAATCCAAATCCAGCGAGACGTCGCTAACGCATCGCTGAACATTACTACAGCCGTCAGTGGAACAAATGCAGCATAGACATAAGGTGCTTTCAATTGAAAAGCGTCATACACCTCATGAATGGCAATCAATACCACCGCCATCAATACAAAGTTAAAAAGAACTGTGTCAAAAAAACACAATACAATCGCCAAAACTCCCAAACCTACAATTGAAGTAATGACACGCACTTTCATTTCAAACTCTCCACTTCTGTCAGATTCCGCCAAAACGCCGGCTGCGGTGATTGAATTCATCTATCGCCCGATCCAAGTCTGCTCGTGTAAAATCAGGCCATAAAACATCCATATCCACAAACTCCGCGTAAGATGCCTGCCAAAGCATAAAATTGGAAAGCCGATGCTCTCCACTGGGACGCAAAATAAAATCCGGATCCTTTTGCCCAGTGGTATACATGCAATCTGACATCAGTTGCTCATTGATTTCTTCCGGCTTCAAGGTCCCCTGCTGCACGCGCCTGGCCAAAATCTGTGCGGCCCGCACGATTTCCTGACGTCCGCCGTAATTGATTGCGACATTTAATGTCGTCCCTGTGTTATGCGCTGTCTTGGTTTCAATTTCTTCCATTTGCGCCTTAAATTTTTCAGATAACGGAGAACGATCGCCCAAAAAGACAACACGGTTGTTTTCCTTCTGATAATCGTATGCCGCTGTCAAATACTCGCCAAACAGCTTCATGATGGCGTTGACTTCCTCCATGGGGCGTGCCCAGTTTTCCGTAGAAAAAGCATAAAAGGTTACACTGGCCACTTCCAGCTCATTGCAATAGCGAGTGATATCCTTAAACACTTCGGCGCCTTTTTTATGGCCGGCCGTGCGGGGAAGTCCACGCTTTTTAGCCCATCTACCATTGCCATCCATTATAATGCCAATGCTGAGTCCCTTTGCAAAATCCGGTCTTCTTTCCATGTAAGAACTTCCTTCTTTGTAAAAATGTGTGCCGCGCGTTTTGCTGGCGCGGCACACTTTTTCGCATACTTTAACAAGCTTGCTCAGATCTCCATGATCTCTTTGGTTTTTGCCTCACAAATCTTGTCGATCTCTTTGGTAAACTTATCGGTGACCTTCTGGATCTTCTCCTCCAGATCCTTCTGGTCATCCTCTGTCAAATCCCCTGCTTTTTTCATGGATTTAAATTTATCCATCGCGTCGCGGCGAATATTGCGAACAGCAATCTTTCCCTCTTCTCCCAAATGCAGCGCATCTTTCACCAGTTGTTTACGGCGCTCCTCTGTGGGAGCCGGGAACACCAGGCGCATAACGCGTCCGTCATTGGTGGGGTTGATTCCAACATCCGACGTCAGAATCGCTTTCTCAATGGGGCGCATCAAAGAAGCATCCCACGGCGTAATGGTCAGGATCCGCGCTTCGGAAACCGCGATTGCAGCCACCTGGTTAATCGGCGTTGCGGTTCCATAATAGTCCACCGTCACCTTATCCAGCACCGCCGGATTGGCACGTCCCGCGCGAATGGCAGCCAGTTCTTTTGTCAGATGACGAATGACGCCGTCCATTTTGTCTTCGTAAACTTTTGTCTCTGCGCTCATGTCAATTCTCCTCTTCTCATTTTTCAGACACAAGTGTGCCGATGGTTTCGCCGGACACCGCTTTTGCAATGTTCTCAGGATGCAAAATATCAAACACCAGAATCGGAAGGCGATTGTCACGGCACATGGTGGCCGCCGTGCTGTCCATAACTGCCAACTTGTCATTTAACACACGGCTGAATGTAAGAGTGTCATACTTCTTGGCATCGGGATATTTTTTCGGATCCTTATCGTATACGCCATCCACCATGGTCGCTTTAAAAATAATGTCCGCATTGATTTCTGCCGCACGCAGCGCGGAAGCAGTATCCGTAGAAAAGAACGGGTTACCGGTTCCGCACGCCAAAATAACGATGCGCCCTTTCTCCAAATGGCGAATGGCACGATTCCGAATATACGGCTCTGCCACTTGCTGCATATTCAGCGCTGTCTGCACGCGAACCTCAAGCCCCAAATGCTCCAAAGCATCCGCAACCGCAAGCGCATTCATCGCAGTTGCAAGCATACCGATCTGATCTGCGCGCGTGCGCTCCATCTCACCGCTGGAACGTCCACGCCAAAAGTTTCCGCCGCCTACAACAATCGCAATCTCGGCTCCCAGTTCATGTGCAGCTTTAATTCCGCCGCAAATCTCTTGAATCGTATCCACATCAAGGCCAAAGCCTGTCTTTCCAGACAATGCCTCACCACTCAGTTTCAAAAGAATCCGTTTGTATCGCACCGCCATCACAGCATCACACCTTACTGATATTTTCGTACCTATTTTACATGATTTCCACTATAAAGTAAAGATGAAAAAACAGAAACAGCCCACCGAGCCGTTTCTGTTTAATTCAATCCTTTGAAATCATTTTTAACGATATTGCGAAACAGGAAGGAATTCGCACAGCTCCGTTTTGACGCGTTCAGAAAGGACTTCTTTGCGAATCGCGCCTTTGTGGCTCGTCACCACCGGGAAGCTTTTTGCACGAATCGGAACGCAAAGCGTAAAGCACGCGCCCTGCTGAGCGCTTTCCGCCCAAAGCTTTCCACTCAGCTGTCGCGCCAGTAAGGAAGACAGATACAATCCCATTCCCGTTCCTCGCAGTTCTCCATTCGAGTCCGAAGGTTGCCAGAACTTTTCGAAGACATGCGGCAAATCTTCCCGTGCGATCCCCACGCCATTATCTCTCACCGTCACGACCATCTGTTCTTCCCGTACCGCAGCCGTGACATGGATCTCTCCGCGTCTGCCACATCGTCGGCAGCCCTTTATTGCGTTGGACACCAGGTTCAACAGAATCCGTTCTATGTATTCCATATCGCTGACCACAATTTGCGGATTGCTCAATGTATTCTGATAAAAGAAATCCACTGATTCATTCATAGTGTACGGCATTACCTGTTCAAAAAGTTCTCTTAAAAAGTCATTCAGGTCAAACGCCTGCCACTCCGGTTGCGCATAACCGCTCTCTAACCGCCCCACTTCCAAGACGTTGTCCGATACTCGAATGGCTTTGCGAAGATTTTGATCCAACACCTGCAAAAGGCGCCTGCATCGTTCTTCCAGCTCAGTCTGTTGTGCATAATGCAATTTTGCCTCAACAGTCTGTGCCGCTGCGCTCGCAACCGTCAACGGAGTTTTAATCTCCTCTGCCAACAAAATCAACGCATCTTTTCGGAGAAGATTCAGCGCCGTATCTCGTGGAGAAAGTTTTTCCAGCATGGGAAGAAGCTGCTGCGCTAAAAGCATTGTCAATTTTTCTGAAACTGCGAGGCACTCTTCCTCTACACCGCCTTCCACTGGAGAAAGCGCCACGACACCCCAATGAAAATCACCACAAAACAGCTTCAGCAAGAGCACATCCGAAAACAGCCGTTGCGTCTGCAGCTCGCGCAATAGCCCGTCCGCTTCATTGGAAAAAGGCATTGCCTGTTTTTCAAAACGTATTTCGTCATTCTCAGCTGACTTGATCCGAATCCAATTCTCCCCATTTTTGACCCAATAAGAAACCACTGTTCCAGGAAACAGACGTTCCCAGGCACGATTTGCACACTCCAACAAGGATGCTATATCCTGCGCCAGCACAACGGTTTCCATATAGTTGCGCAGTGTCTCTTTTGCCAACGAAGCTTTCTGCATGAGATGGTCCTTTCTTCACAATTTATATTTTATCTGTACGCCCGCAGCAAGCATGAACAGGAAATCTGCATTGGCCAGATGTTTGGTTCCTTCAATATGGGACAGGCGCAGCATCTCTTGCAAAGATTCACTGTTTTGTTGAAAAATTCGTTTGATCACTTTGCGCATAGCACTTTCGACGCATGATTCCGTAGTATTATGTCTTTTTGTGAGGATTTGATAAAGCTCTTCCATCCGAGGATAAGGCTTTCCCTGCGACAAAAGGATCAATAATGCGTCCGCAAGATAAGTACATCCCAATAATTTCATTCCCACTTCAAAGGACAACACCACTTGCGTCACAAGTGTCTCCAAATCGTCACGAAGCGGTTCCCGCTGCTGCGCTACGCGCCGGATGCGTTCCATCAAGTAAGAAAGATTGACCGGGCGAGGCACAAAGCAGTCTACGCCGCAACGAGTGAACTCTTTGCAAATCTAGTCACGCAAGTCTGAACAGCCCACGATCACGTGTACAGATTTTGAAAATGGCATTTTCCGAAAAGCATCCAAAAAATACGTCCACTCTTCATAAGGAGCATCCAGACCAATCAGCAAGACATCCGGGCTCAGTTGTTCCAGCTGCCCCAGCGCCCTCTCTGCACAAGACGCACTCCCACAAAGTTCAATACCATCCTGCTCTTGCAAATACTCCGGAAAAATCATCCTCATCATTGGATTTGCATCAAGCAAAAACACGCGAATCGGAGATCCACCTACCTCTTTCACTTATTACTCCCTCTCATTTCCCTGCTCAAGTTTCTCCAAAAGTCCCTGACTGCAGATATCTTGCATGATGCTTTCCAAATGCACAGGCAAAACAGCATTCTCATACAAAAAGCAAAGAAGCCGTCGACATTGCTGCCTCGTTGCACACAACGCACTGCAACGCGCTTCATTCACACGTCCCCGCATCGACTGTGAAATTCTGACACCATAACGCCGCGCTCCGCTATGTGCATCATCCAGCATATACCGCAATTCGCTCGATGACTGAAACGGTTCCAATTCTGTCAGCGTGCGTTCATACACGACCTCACAGCACTCCATTTGTTATTCCTCCACTTGCACCAAATTCGCCGATAAACGACTGATTTTAGTGTACGAAAACACTCGAAATATGTGCAAGTGGAAATAATCGACTTTTTTCGGCTCGAGATTTTTGAGTCACAAAAGCTTTTTTCTATTTTAACATATCAGCCGTACGTGCAAAAGAGGCATCAAAAAACTTTTGTTTTTACGCAAAAAAAGCTTGACATTCACTCTCGAAAGGAGTAATCTATATAAGCAATCTGTTTGGACAGACAGATGAGGGCCCGTAGCGCAGCTGGGAGCGCGTACGGTTCGCATCCGTAAGGTCGAGGGTTCGATCCCCTTCGGGTCCACCAAAAACGCAACTTTGTTTTCAAAGTTGCGTTTTTTATTTTTTATCAACACAAACAATCCGTTTTGGTAGACACTGATTTCTATTGCTTATATTTTCAGCGCACAACTCACCTGTAAAGTTAATACCCCTTACGCTTTTGTAACCACCTTGCAACATAGCTCTCCCTTTTATAATATACATCACGATTTTTCAAATTAGCCCGTCAATCTGTAAATCGATTTCCCTGTACATCATAATTCGCACTTGATTTGACCTTTTCTTTCTTCTTTTCTATAATAATTATGTAAAACAGGAGGGAAAGCTCATGTGGACATCGGGACTCTTAAAACACAATGCACGTCTTGTGCTTCAAGGACATATCCTGTATAGCATTCTGGCAACCGCCATACGAATTGTGTGCATTCTGTTTGTATTGAACAGCCTGTTTTTTTCAAAATTGTTCCCTCTGATTTGGGAATCGGACACTCTCCTAAAAAACGGAACATATTACACAATAATATGCGGCTCATTGTTTCTCGTGGTGCTCGCACGCATATTGATTTTTAACCCTATTTCAGTAGGCTGCAATCGTTATTTCATGGAGCAGCGGCAAGGTACACCACCCTTTGCCACAATTTTCAGCGTCTTCACAGAGCGCAGCTATTGGAACGTCGTTAAGCAGATGTTCTTTCGAGATCTTCAAATTTTTCTCTTGGCAGTGCTACTGATTGTTCCAGGCATTTACAGAGCCTACCAGTTAAGATTGGTCCCGTGGATTTTAGCAGAAAATCCCACCCTTTCCAAGCAACATACTTTTTCACTCAGCGCCATGTTGGTAAAAAACGAAATCCTTTCCCTTCTTCTTTTGGATTTATCTTTTCTGGGATGGTTTCTTTTAAGTTGTGTTACTCTTGGCATTGGCTTTTTGGGATTGCTTCCGTATTATTGGGCGACAATGGCTGAATGTTACTCTGCTTATCGAATCAAAGCATTCAGCCTAGTAGAGGAAACACGAAAGCATCTGACTGGCTTCGTCTGTTATCCGAGCATCTGATTGTTTCTAAATTGCCAGAACAAAGATGAGAACGAATTGAAAAGGGGCCGATGCAGGATGGAAAAGGATACACGCACAATTAATGCCACTGCCTCATGTCAATTTCTGATTTCACGTACCCAAGCCGCACTTGAAGAAATGCCCTTCCTTGGCCAAGCGGGAATATCCGCCAAGGACTCTGTCTTTTCTGCACTCTGCTTTACATGTCTTTATAATAACACTTCTGTTGTAAATGAACTTTTGTCAAGCTTAAATGAACCTGCTGTGGCATCTCGTGTTTCCCGTGAAAGAGTTTTTGAATTCTATTATGAATTATCAAATAAGTTAAACCAATCCGCCTCATTATCGGAATCCATGCATGCCCGTTGCCACAGAATCGCCCAATGCAGTCTTGCACAGATGGACCTTGACTTAAAGTTTCTCAATGCATATGCATCTTTTCTGGCTTCATCATTTGATCTTTGGCAACAGCTTTTTAGCTCCAATCAGGCGAATAAGCGCTCTGCTATTCATTTTTCTCCCAAATTCTTTCTGGCGATTTCCTGCGCCATCTTATGCATCGCTGCTATTCTCCTTTTTAAAACGCTGCAAACAGAGCCTGCTGCTTCTGCAAATGGCATCTCTTTTTCAGTTTCCATTGACTCGGGGGAGGATCTTTCTGACAGTCAGACTGCCCCTTCGTTCAGCCAAGGAAGTTATGAGTACTACGTAGACTACTACCAAAAAGAACACCAGGAAATGTCAGAACGAAGCAATTCGCTGATAGAGGAAAAATATTATGAGCGTCTGGAAAATGCAGACTTACCCGTATACATACAAGAGGGAGACTCATATTATCATCTTTCGGAAACCTGTCCTCAACTGCAAACTGAGCACATTTCCTGCACATTAAATGAAGCTGCCAAAAGTGGACACCCTTATCCCTGTCCTGAGTGTACCCCATAATCAATATTTTTTCATAAAATGCAAAAGCCCCGAGCTAAGTTGCTGCTCGGGGCTTTTTGCAAAGCATTATATATGGTTCAAAAGTGTGGTCAGAGAAAAATGAGAAGCCCGCAAAACCTGAGTTTTGCGGGCTTTTTTATGGTGGAGATGAGGGGAGTCGAACCCCTGTCCGAAAAGAAGTCTACGCTAGTATCTCCGGGTGCAGTTTATCTACAACATTCCCTCGGCGTCAAGCGGATAAACACGCCGGCGCTTCGGTAGCTTCATTCAGTCATGACGGCCCGCAAAGCTTAAAGCCGTTCACGTTCAGCACCTAAATGATGCCCTGGCCCCACACGGTGCTGGAGTGGGCAGGACAGCCGCCTTTAATTAGGCAGCGACAGCTAATTTATTGTTGTTAGCTATTTTTTTGAAGGAGTTTTAAGTGTGTCCCTCGACCACTACCCGCTGCTTTCGCTTTCCTCTCCCCGTCGAAACCTTTACATCCCCATGAAAAGGCTTTGGTAAAAGCCTTTTTAACGATTTTGAGATTTCAACGCACGATCAATGTCACGTTTTGCCGCACGTGCCGCCATATCGGCACGCTTGTCATAAAGCTTTTTGCCTTTGCACAAACCAAGCGCCACTTTCACTTTTCCTCGCTTGAAATAGAGTTTCAGCGGAACAATGGTATATCCTTTCAGCTTCTTTTCATCGGCCAGATGACGAATCTCCCGACGATGAACCAAAAGCTTTCGTTCCCGCAATGGATCCCGGTTGAAAATGTTCCCCTTCTCATAGGGGCTGATATGCATACCATGAACAAATAACTCGCCGTTTTCAACTTCTACCCAGGAATCCTTCAGATTTACCGTTCCAGCACGAATGCTTTTCACTTCGGTACCAACCAGCTCAATGCCAGCTTCCAGAGTTTCCATGACAAAATAGTCGTGTCGGGCTTTACGGTTTTCCGCAATCAATTTTTCAGCTGTCTGCCGCACTTCCATTTTATCACCTCCGGTGCTCTGATAGGCTATAAGAATACCTTTTTCAAATGCTTTTGTCAAGCAGAACAGAGCGAAATCTGTTCTGAATCACAATTCTTTCCGGTTGGTCAGAGAACTTCCCAACGTAACTTCATCCGCGTATTGGATATCACTGCCGACCGGAAGGCCATACGCAAGACGCGTCACCTTTACGCCCAAAGGCTTCACCAGCTTGGCAATATACATTGCCGTCGCCTCACCCTCGACCGTGGAATTCGTAGCCATAATCAATTCCTGGATTTCCCCGTCTTTCAAACGATCGAGCAATTCTTTGATACACAACTGCTCCGCCGTAATGCCGTCCATGGGAGAAAGCAGGCCATGAAGCACATGATACACCCCGCGAAAGGCACGTGTACGTTCGAACGCCGTAACATCCCTTGGGGACTCCACAACGCAAATTACACTGTGGTCCCGCCCCGCATTGGAACAAATGGCACAAATTTCATCTTCCGTGAAATTCTGACACACTTTACAGCGCCTTACCTTTGTATGCGCATCTTGAATCGCCTGCGCAAACTCCATCGCATCCTGCTTGGACATGCTTAAAACCTGATATGCGTATCGCGTGGCGCCTTTACGTCCGATACCCGGCAACTTTGCAAACTGTTCAATAAGCCGCTCCAGCGGCGCCGCCACATAAGCCATGTTTCATTCTCCTCAGAATTAAAGCCCGGGAATATTCAAACCGCCCGTCAACGCTGCCATCTCTTTATCAGCAGCCTCATCTACAACGCGGACCGCTTCATTGACAGCCGCAGCAACCAAATCTTCCAACATTTCAATATCATCCGGCTGAACAACATCCGGGTTCAATTTCAAGCTGGTGACCTGATGATTCCCTGTCATCGTCAGCTCCACCATACCGCCGCCGGCTGTAACACTGTATGAAGTCTGCTCCAGTTCTTCCTGTTTTTTCTTTACATTTTCCTGCATCTGCTGTGCCTGCTGCATCAGCTGTGCCATGCTCTGTTTTCCATATCCCTGGGGAAGTCTTGCTTTCATTGATAAAACCTCTTTCCTGTTATTTTACATTTCATCCTCGTAGATTACTTCTACGCCATGCTGTTCCAAAGACTGAAGCGTTTGCTGCGCAATATTCTGTGGATTTGCCGCCTGCATGTTCTTTTTCTTATATGGCCCGATCGCATAGCGAATTCCGGTAATCTCTTGAATTGTTGATTTGATCAGATCGGTCGAATACTCGTTCTGACGCATAAACTCCAGAAAAAGCTCGCTCCCGTCAATCAGAATACGCCGACCGTCATAGTAAGCCTTGGTCCCGCGCATATTGACAAACAGCATCGTATCCTTCGTCTCCATCGCCTGGATCACTTCGTTCCACTGCGAGAAAGGCTGTTCCGTAACCCCTTCCGGAAGTTTCGGCAAAGGCTTGCGTGCTGTTTTGACCGGTTCATCCTGTCTAGGTGCCGCCTTCGCTTCCGACTTTGGGGATTCCGAGGTCGTTTCCGGCGAAGCAGATACGTCTTTTGATGTCTCCCATGGTGGCGGATCCTGCGACACAGTCGGCTGAGTCAATTCTACCGGCGGCGCTGTCTGCAATACCGGTGCACTCGCAAAAGGTCTCGGGCCGCTCTGAACGGAAGTGGAAACTGACGCCACCGGCGCTGCACTGGATACCACCATCGGTTTCTCATCTTCGCATAAACTGAACAGCGCCAATTCCAACTCAATCCGCGGATCGGTTCCCTTTCCCATTTTATCCAGCGCTTCACACAATCGGCGAATAGCGCGAATCGCCATTGACTGAGGTACCGAAGAAGCCATTTCCAAATACCGCTTCTCGTCTTCTTCACTCACACCAATCAGCAGCTGCGCACCGCCCGGTACATTTGCCAGAAGAAGATTTCTATAATGCAGGATCAACTCATCGCAAAGGCGTTTGATATCGATGGATTTTTCGCGCAGCTGTGCCACCAAGACCAACGCCTGTGTAGCGTCTTTTTCAGCAATCGCGCGGCACAGTTCAAACAAATAACTTTTGTCCGTTACACCGGCCATCCGCCGTACCACATCGATATCCACATGGTCTGTCACACCAGCGCATGTATCCAAAATGGAAAGCGCATCCCGCATCGCACCATCTGCCAATCGCGCAATCAGCCCTGCTGCCTGTGGTTCCAAATCAATTTTTTCCTGCCCTGCGACGTACAGCAGTCTTCCCTCAATGTCTTCCGGAGAAATACGCGTAAAATCGTACCGTTGGCAACGGGATAAAATAGTAGCCGGAACTTTATGAATCTCTGTCGTTGCCAAAATAAAAATCACATGAGCAGGCGGCTCTTCCATAATCTTCAGCAAAGCGTTAAACGCCGCTGTGGAAAGCATGTGCACCTCATCAATGATATATACTTTGTACGTACATTCACTGGGCGTGTAAGCTGTTTCATCACGCAGATCGCGAATATTATCCACGCCATTGTTGGAAGCAGCGTCAATTTCCACCACATCCATCACACTGCCATCATCAATCCCTCTGCAAATTGCACATTCGCCGCAGGGATCTGCCTCCTTGCGGGAAAGGCAGTTAACGGCTTTCGCAAATATCTTGGCGCATGTAGTCTTACCCGTTCCTCTCGTGCCCGTAAAAATATAGGCATGACCGACTTTATCATGCAAAATCTGATTTTTCAGCGCAGTAGTAATTTCCGTTTGACCGACTACATCTTCAAACGTTTTCGGACGCCATTTGCGATAAAGAGCACGATACAAAGTCCGGCCACCTCCCTGCACGTAAAAAAATAGACAGGCCACGGCGTTCCACGCCCCGTATGCTGTTGGGTATACAGAGGACAGGAAACCTGCGGCGCACAGAACATGCCACTTAATGCTGCTCGGTTCCCCGCCTGACATGGTTCATGGAGTCCCATCGCACAGGGCCCGCCCTCTGTATACCGAACAGCACACATTTCGCCTGTCCAGTAACCAGTAACAAATTGTATTATACTATAGACTTATTCAAAATGCAAGAAAAAGCAACGATTGCCGTCAATCATGAATCACAACTGCGCGACACCCCATAGCCGAGAACATCTGCTCAAACTCTTCCTTTTCCAGCACTCTTTCGCCATCCAGCGGATCTGCGAGCACGCATTTTGTTTCCCCCAAGGCAGTCAGCACTACACAATGTACATTGGCCAAACCTAAAATGGTTTCTCCTGTACTCAGGTCAGTCCATTCATAATTGCTGTAGCGGGGCATTTCTCCGTCTATTGTAATCCACACAATGACCGGAACCCCATCCGACAAATACTGACGAAGCCCTGCCTGTGTTACTCCGGTGATATCATAGGCATATAGTGTGCTTTCCTGCTGCTGCAAATAAAGATTGGCTCCTTCTGCAAGAGGCTTGGCAAAGCAGTAAAATCCGATACCTGTCGCAGGAGCTCCCGGATACGCCTCGTTCGGGTCCACTCCATAACGGATTCCATCCTCTTCCCAAAAATCCACACGAGGAATATAGCCATAGGCCAAATCCAACTTATCAACAGAATAGCCATAAAATTGAAGGACAGCGGCCAGGCTTGCTGCCTCACACCCATTGGGAAGTTCCGGAAGCTGCATTACCGGCTCAACCCGAATCGGTTCCAAAACATATCCTTCCATCACTAAAAAGCGCCCTAAACCAATCGTCAGCAGGGCCGTCAGAACTGCAGCTGCCACCAGCTGCTTCAAGCGGAATCGCGCACGTCTTTCTGTACGTTCCCTTTGCGTGTTCGATTGATGAGTCATCGTTTTGCGGTATAAAACAGCTGTCATCCTTCTTCCCTCCTTACAACTGCATTTTATCCCCCCCTTGTTACAAAACTGTATCTGTTGCAAAAAAAGAGCGGCAGTAATAACTGCCGCTCTTTTTTTGCATAGAACGATTCAGCGCAAGATCTCGCCGCTGTTCGGGCCACCCGCCGCATTGCTTTCATCTGTATCAATGTGCATGGCAGTGGCAAATTTTTCGCTGACGCGAATGACCACATCGTCAAATACGACTTTGCGGCCTTCATTGCCGGTAGCAACCTTGACGATATCCTTGTCTTTAACACCTGCTTTTTCCGCATCTTCCGGAGTCATATGAACATGGCGTTTTGCCGCGATAACACCTTCAGAGATTTCAACCTCACCAGCAGGGCCGACCAATTTGCAGCCGGCAGAACCAGCAATATCACCGGATTCGCGAACCGGAGCAACAATTCCGATGGAGCGGGCATCCGTCAAGCTCAATTCTACCTGAGTGGCAGAACGAACCGGCCCCAAAATGGACACATTAGGCAGAGCCTTTTTCGGACCCACCACGGTCACACGCTCATTGGACGCATACTGTCCCGGCTGAGACAGCTCTTTCTTTACAGTCAGTTCATAGCCCTGACCAAACAGTTTTTCCAAATCTTCTTTTGTCACATGAACATGACGAGCAGAAGTTTCTACCAAAATCTTCATATACATACATCCTCCTTTAAGGTCCATCTTTATTTTAGCAACCTGCGTTCCAAACTGCAAGGGAAATATGCTATAATTTAAAAAAGAGCTCGAAGAAAAGGATGATTTCATGGACTTTGAAACACTTCGAAAAAATTGCCTTGATTGCCGCAAATGCGGTCTTTACGAAACCCGAACCAATGTAGTATTCGGCACCGGAAATCCGCATGCGGAGATTATGTTTATCGGTGAAGGACCGGGCCAGCGTGAGGACGAACAGGGGCTTCCTTTTGTGGGACGTTCCGGCCAATTGTTGGATCAATACCTCAGCGCGATTCATTTAAGCCGCGAGAAAAACATTTTCATCACCAATATCGTCAAATGCCGTCCCCCGCAAAACCGTGACCCCCTTCCCAACGAGTGGGATGCCTGTATCCCCTATCTCCGGGAGCAGTTCCGACTGATTCAACCCAAAATCGTGGTGTGCCTTGGCCGAATTGCTGCCCAGCGTATTATCCGGCCGGATTTCAGCGTTATGAAAGAGCATGGAACCTGGACCGAAAAAAACGGGACCTTTTTTACAGCCACACTGCACCCTGCTGCACTGCTTCGAAGCCCCGGGAACAAGCCGCTTGCTTTTGCAGACTTTGTTTCCATTCGTGAAAAAATACAAGAAATCTGCGCACACACATATCCGGCAGACGAAGAGTTGTAAGAAATCAGATTGCGCTTTTCTTTTGGTAGCATTTTCTCCGGTTCCACATATGATGGAACAAAAGGGGTGTTTGCTATGCAGGGAAAAGCGCTTGATTTTTTTCTGGGGTCACTTTCCCCCAGCGGATTTCACAGTTATTTTAAAAATGCTTATCCACAGTTGGAGCACGGCACCGTCCTTCTTTTAAAGGCCGGCCCCGGCTGCGGAAAATCTCAGTTGCTTTCACGCATTGGGCAAAAACTTCTAGATTGCGGAGAAACTGTCGAAAGAATTCACTGTTCTGCACATCCGTCTTCTCTGGACGGTGTCATTTGCCAACGGCTGCATTTCGCTGTATTTGACGCCACAGAACCGCACATTCTTGAGCCGGACTATCCCTTGGCGTTTGAACGAGTCATCTCTCTCGATTCGTTTTTAAATCCTGCCCTGTTAGCGCAGAATCGTCGCCAAATTGCAGAAATTTCCGAACAAAGTCATCGTGCATCGGAGCGTTCCGTACGCTACCTTTCCGCCGCCGCCTGTCTTCTTCAGGACACGGAACGCACTGTGTTCGGCTGCACCGATACAGCTAAAGTAAAGCAATTTGCGCACACGCTTGCACGTCGGTACTTTTCACAGCCCGGTTCGGGCGCGTGGGAAGACATTCGCCTGTTGAGCGCCATAACTCCTGACCAAATCACCCTGTTCAAGCAAACCGTTTCTCAACTGGCAGAAAATATTGTTGTTCTGGATGATCCGTATGGTGCCGCCGGGCGATTGCTGATGCAAGAGCTGCGCCAAATTGCGCTTTCTTCTCAAAACCACATCATCACCTGTTATTGCCCTTTTGAACCATACGGAAAAATTGACCATCTCTTCCTTCCGGAACAGAATACGGCTTTCGTACTTTCCAGCGCTTATCTTCCGCTGGAGTTTGATTCGCAGCGAACGATTCACGCCACACGTTTTATGAATCACAACGGATTGATGCTTCGCAAAAAGCGCATTCGATTCAACCAGAAAGCGACACGGGATCTAATTCGGCAAGCCTGCAAACTCTACCGCGAAGCACAGCAGGCAAGGTCTGCTTTAAAAGCATGTTATGCGTCAGCTTCCCGTCAGGAAGAATTTGACTGCGAATTGTCTCGTCTAGAAAAAACGATTCTTTCTTCCCTTTAAAAAATCCCCGGGATACTCCCCGGGGATTTTTTCATCCGTTCACCGTCTGGACAATGTTGAAGCCCGCTTTTGCCAATTCCTGCTTGATTTGTTCCACTTGTGCATGGTCTCGGGTTTCCATTCCAATATGAAGATAGCAGCTGGTGATGCGCATATTGGTATCCGCCTGGCTGTAATGAACACTGACTACGTTTCCGCCGCAGCGACTGATGACCTCACTGACTCCCTGCAACTGGCCGGGTTTGTCCTCCAAAGCAATGGTCAGCGTGCTGGAACGGCCTGCCATCATAAGGCCGCGTGCGATAACACGACTGAGGATATTCACATCAATGTTTCCGCCGCTCAGCAAGCAAACTGTCTTCTTGCCTTTGATATCCACCTTATTATACATAGCTGCAGCCACAGCAACCGCACCAGCGCCTTCTGCAATCAGTTTCTGGCGTTCAATCAGCGCGAGAACGGCCGCTGCCGTCTCATCATCTGTTACGGTAACGATTCCGTCTACATACTGATTGACCAGCTCATATGTCAAATCGCCCGGATGTTTTACCGCAATTCCATCAGCAAATGTCGAAACGCTGTCCAGTGTGAGCATCTGATGCTGTTCCATGGACTCCTTCATGCTGGGAGCCCCCGCCGACTGAACGCCATATACCTTGCATTCCGGGCGCAAGTGTTTGATTGCATAGGCAACGCCGCTGATCAGACCGCCGCCGCCTACCGGAACCAGCACCACATCCACATCCGGCAACTGATCCAGAATTTCAAGGCCAACGGTTCCCTGACCTGCAATTACTTCATCATCATCAAACGGATGAATAAATGTATATCCTTTTTCCTTTTGCAATTTACAGGCATATTCATATGCCTCATCGTATGCCCCTTTTACAAGACATACTTTCGCACCGTAGGATTTTGTCGCTTCCACCTTGCTGATGGGCGCACCATCCGGCATGCAAATTGTGCAGGGAATCTTGTTCTCCTGCGCAGCCAGCGCCACGCCCTGCGCATGGTTTCCCGCGCTGGATGCAATGACACCCTTACTTTTTTCCTCTTCGCTCAATTGGCTGATTTTGTAATAGGCACCGCGCACCTTAAAACTGCCCGTCACCTGTAAATTTTCCGTTTTCAAAAAAATGTTGCTCTCTGTATTCAATAATGGCGCAGCAATCATGTCCGTTTTTCGCGCAATTTTTTTCAAAACGTAGGCTGCATGGTAAATTTTATCCAGCGTCAGCATAGTCTTCCACTCCCACTCTTTCGCAATATAAGAAATATTTTAGCACTTCGCCGATACTTTGCCAAGCAAAAACATTGCGAACACGACAGTTTTTGCTGTATACTGATAAAAAGTATTTGAAAAGAGGGTTTTCCATGACCAGTGAAGTGCTTCAAACCAAGCTCCACAGTTTGGTGATTTTCCGAAATCTGCTGCAAAATCCCGTCATTCAAAAACTGGACGTTCTTTTGTGTGCTCCTTCTGAAAACACATTAAAACTGGCTGATGCATACGGAGCGTTTACCGCCGCCTTATTCACACATACAACCGATTGGAGTCAATTCTTGATGGACAGTGTGTTAGAGGATGAAAACCTCTATATTCATGCTTACTGTCAAAACCTTTCGGCCGACAAAGCGCTGCAGGATTGTCTGGACTGGGAACTTGACTTCTTGCAGGAATTATCTCTTTTTTCTCCTGAGCAAGTCCCATTGGAAGACAAACCAGCCCTCTGGTCTACACACGCCATTCCTTTTGCTGCTACCTATCATCAGCGCTTGAAAGATTTGCCGCAGCGCGGCTATGGAATATTTGCCCGCCACCACGTCTTCACCGTCAACAACGGCGAGCTGGTGCCCGTCAAACATCCCGACCCTCAATCACTTGCCCAGCTTTCCGGCTACGAACAGGAACGCAGCCAGGTTATTGCCAACACCCGCGCACTGTTGGCCGGGAAACCCGCCAGCAATGTTCTCCTGTACGGAGATGCCGGGACCGGCAAAAGCAGTACCGTTAAAGCAATCGCCAACGAATTTGCGTCTGAGGGCCTGCGTCTGATCGAAGTAAAAAAAGCTCAATTGTACCAGATCCCGGACATTGTAGAACGATTGAGCCTAAATCCTCTCAAATTTATTCTGTTCATTGACGACCTCAGTTTCTCCTCAAACGACAATGACTTTTCTGCTTTGAAGGCGATTTTGGAAGGAAGCGTTTCAAGCCGGGGTAAAAACCTTGCTATTTACGCTACATCCAACCGCCGTCATCTAATCAAGGAAAGTTTTGCCGATCGGGATGGTGACGAGATTCATCTGGCAGATACCATGCAGGAATTGCTCAGCTTATCTGCACGATTTGGCCTTACTGTTACCTTCTCGCGCCCCGATAAAACACTGTACCAACACATCGTAGAAAATCTTGCCGTGCTGTATGACCTCTCAGTGCCCAAAGACCAACTGCTGGCACAGGCAGAAACCTTTGCTCTTCGTGCCGGCGGCAGAAGCCCGCGCACTGCCAAGCAATTCATTGAACAGCTGAAAGCACGGGAAAACACTTGACCTGAATCCTGACCGCCTGCCCGCTTTCGGGCAGGCGGTCTTTGAATCACCAGGAAACATATAAAGAAACAGGCAGCGGAAGAGAACCGCTGCCTGTTTCTTTTTTGAGTCGCTTATTTGTGCAGCCAGCTCATCATCTTGCGCAGTTCAGCGCCGACACCTTCCACCGGATGCTCCGCCTCGCGACGGCGGGTCGCCAGGAATTTCGCTTTGCGGCCGCCCGCCGAGCTCATTTCCTGCATAAATTCACTGGCAAATGTGCCATCCTGAATTTCGGTGAGAACCTGCTTCATCTCCTTGCGGGTTTCTTCCGTAATCAGGCGCTTGCCGGTACGATAATCGCCATATTCCGCAGTGTTGGAAATGGAATACCGCATTTTGCCGAAGCCGCCCTCGTTGATCAAATCAACGATCAGCTTCATCTCATGGATGCACTCAAAATAAGCCATTTCCGGCTCATAGCCAGCTTCTACCAGCGTGTCAAAGCCGGCATGCATCAGTTCGCATACACCGCCGCACAGAACTGCCTGCTCACCGAACAGGTCCGTCTCTGTCTCCTCACGGAAGCTGGTTTCCAAAATACCTGCACGGCCTGCACCAATACCACAAGCATACGCCAAGGCAATATCTTTTGCCTTTCCGGAATAATCCTGATGTACAGCAATCAGGCTGGGAACGCCTTTGCCCTCCACATACTGGCTACGGACCGTGTGGCCGGGGCCTTTGGGAGCAACCATGATAACATCCAGGTTTTTAGCCGGCTGCACAAAATTGAAATGAATGTTGAAGCCGTGCGCGAACATCAGGACGTTACCCTCTTCCATATAAGGAGCGACCTGCTTGTTGTAAATGTCAGCAGCCAGTTCGTCCGGCACCAGCATCATCACAATGTCGCCAGCCTTTGCAGCCTCTTCAATTTCCATTACTTTGAAGTTCTCGTGAGTCTGTGCGAAGCTTGCCGCCTTGTCCCAGTGGCCGCTGCCTTTGCGCAAGCCGACAACCACGTTTACGCCACTTTCGGCCAGGTTCATGGAATGTGCATGTCCCTGGCTGCCAAAGCCGATTACCGCGACCGTCTTGCCATCCAGCAGACTCAGGTTGCAGTCACTGTCATAGTACTTCTTGATCATAACGCATTACTCCTCTATTTTAATTTTTTTTACCAAAGGGCACGGTTTCCCGTACCGGAAGATACTTATTTCACGCGCGGATGCTTCTGAATCCCGCCGCGCTCCAATGCCGTGACGCCTGTACGGCACATCTCCAAAATTTTGTACGGAGAGAGCACGTCCAGAAACCCGTCGATTTTATCCGGTTCTCCAGTCAATTCCATGACCATGCTTTCCCGAGACAAATCAATAATTTTGGCTTTGTAAATCTCTGCAATCTCACGTACTTCTGTACGGTTTTTTTCATCTGCTTCAATTTTTACAAGCAGCAACTCCCGCAGCAAGCTGTGTGAAGCATCCAAAGAAAAGATCTGCTGTGTCTCTTCCAGACGCGCCGTCTGTTTGATAATCTGCTCCAAAACCTTGGCATCTTCATGGACCACAATCGTAATACGGGACGTCTTCGGGTCATCGGTCGTGGATACGGTCAAGCTGTCAATGTTAAAGCCGCGGCGGCCGAACAGTGAAGCGACGCGTGTCAATACGCCGGAATGGTTGTCTACCAAAATACTCAATACTTCCTTCTGCATCTTACCGCCTCCCTTTAATCCATAATCATGTCTTCGATGGTACCGCCCGCCGGAATCATGGGAAGAACCTTCTCATCTTTGTCAATCACACATTCAATCCATACAGGGCCTTTGCTTTTCAGTGCCTGCTCGAAAGCCTGTGCAAATTCAGCTACGCTTTCGCAGTGATATCCTTTTGCACCAAATCCCTCGGCCAGTTTTACATAATTGGTTTTACGGTGCGGATCGGTGCTGGAATATCGTTTCTCATAGAAAGCAGTCTGCCACTGACGGACCATTCCCAAAACCGTATTGTTAAAGATCACGGTAATAATCGGCAACTCATAACTGACTGCAGTACATGCTTCATTCAGATTCATATGGAAGGAACCGTCACCTGTCAAATGAATCACAGGACGATCGCCTACAGCCAATTTTGCGCCGATTGCCGCACCGTATCCGAAGCCCATGGTCCCCAAACCGCCGCTGGTCAGAAAACTGCGGGGACGAATATGCCGGATATATTGAGCCGCCCACATCTGATGTTGTCCCACATCCGTGACATAAACGGCATCCGGACCCGCCAGTTCACAAATTTTCCCAATCAGCTGGTGCGGAGTGATCCGGGTAGAACTGTTTTTCGGATGATAATCCTGCGCCTGCCAGGATTGCACCAATGCCATCCAGTCGGGATGTTTTGCCGGTTTCACCAAAGGCAGCAACTGCTGGAGGACTTGTTTTACATCTCCCACCAGGCTGTGATCCACTTCCACATTTTTGTTAATTTCACTCGGATCGATATCAATTTGAAGAATCTTGGCCCTCTTGGCAAACTGGTCAGGATTCAATGCAACACGGTCCGAGAAACGTGTTCCAATTGCCAAAACCAAGTCTGCTTCGTTGACTGCCCAGTTGGTTGTTCGATTTCCATGCATTCCCAGAAGGCCCATATTCAGCGGATCACCATATCCAAGTACTCCCGCCGCCATAATGGTATATGCCGCTGGGATTTCCGCCTTGCGGGCAAGTTCCAGCAGTTCTTCGCCAGCCTGAGACGCCGACACACCGCCGCCGAAATAAATCACAGGGCGCTCCGCCGCATTAATCATCTCTGCTGCCTGTTCCAAATCCTTCTGCTCAATATAAGTATGCATCTCCGGAATTTGGGGCTTTTTCGGCACAAATTCCGCCTTGGCCGATGTTACATCCTTCGGGATATCCACCAGTACCGGTCCTTTTCGCCCAGTTTGAGCAATGCGGAATGCATCCCGCAGAATGTCGGCCAACTCGTCTACTTTTCTTACTACAAAATTATGTTTGGTGATCGGCATGGTAATACCGGTAATATAAACCTCCTGAAAACTGTCACGTCCGATCAAAGACGTTCCCACGTTTCCTGTGATCGCCACCATAGGGATGCTGTCCATATACGCCGTGGCAATTCCGGTCACTAAATTTGTGGCGCCCGGTCCGCTGGTGGCCAGAACCACACCGGTCTTACCGGTAGCTCGGGCATATCCATCCGCTGCATGTGCAGCCCCCTGTTCATGCGCCGTCATTACGTGGTGAATCTTATCACGATAATGGTACAGTGAATCATAAAGGTTCAGCACCGCGCCGCCTGGATAACCAAACAGCGTATCTACTCCCTGTTCCACCAAAACTTCTGCAAAAATATCCGCGCCTGTCAATAACATCAGATACGCCCCCCTCTTATAAAATAAAAAAGCCCATGTCTCCTTACAATCAGAGACAAAGGCCGTTAAAGCACTCTGCGGTACCACTCTGCTTGCTGCCTTTCGACAGCCGCTCACTGCGCGCCCAGACACGCGCCCGCCCGATAACGGTGGCATCCGTCTTTCCCTACTAGCTAAAAGCGTTCGACAAAGCTGCTATGGAACGAGATTCACATGGTCTGTATACCGCACTTACACCGCCGGCGGCTCTCTTGAATACAGGTGGACATGCTACTGCTTTCCGTCACTGCATTTGGTGTTATTGTGGTCCATTATAACGAAATGTTGTTCAATTGTCAAACACTTTTTCTGAAAAAGAAAAAGTTTTCTTGCCGCCCCGTTCACCGCATGGTATGCTTAAAGAAAAAGTACGCGCAAATGCGGTTTTCACCTTGGAGATGTAGTCATGGAAGAAGTCAGATTATCTGTTCGGAGCCTTATAGAATTTGTACTGCGCTGCGGCAGTATCGACAGCCGTTTTTCCGGATTTGACCGCGCCAACGAAGGAAGCCTCATTCATCGAAAGCTTCAAAAAGCTGCAGGCCAACAATATCATGCAGAAGTGTTTTTCCGCTCTTCCCGTCAGGTGGACGGAATCCACTATCTGCTGGAAGGGCGGGCCGACGGAGTGATTGAGGAAGAGGAATTTTACGTAGTCGATGAAATTAAAACCACAACCGCACCCACGGAACTTTTGACCGAAGATTTTAATCCCATGCATTGGGCGCAGGCGAAATGCTACGGCACATTCCTTTGCGAGGAAAAGCAGCTGGAAGGTGTTATGATTCAGCTGACTTATTATCAAGTCGACACTTCTGAGATCGTACGTCATCGAAGATATTTTTCCAAAACGCAGCTTCAGGATTTTCTTGCTGATACGCTTCATCTTTATACGCCCTGGGCCAAAATGGAACAACAGTGGCGCATCCAACGCAATGAAAGCTTAAAATCGCTTACTTTTCCGTTTTCTGACTACCGTCCCGGACAATACCGGCTCGCACGTGCCGTCTATCTGACTATTTGCGAAAAAAGCCGTCTGTTCGCTGCCGCACCTACCGGAATCGGAAAGACCATGTCCACTCTGTTTCCCGCATTAAAGGCTCTGGGCGAGGAGCACGGGGAGCGCATTTTTTATCTGACAGCAAAAACCATTACACGGCAAGCAGCAGAAGACGCATTGCACCGCCTGCGTGATCACTCGCCCGGTTTGCACGTCAAAACGCTGACACTCACCGCCAAAGATAAAATCTGTCCCATGGAGAATCGGGAATGCACACCAGAGGCCTGTCATCTTGCCAACGGCTATTACGATCGCATCAACGGCGCACTGTTCCGGTTTCTGTCCTGCGAAGATGCCTTTACAAGAGAAAATATCCTTTCTTTCGCGCAAGAAAACGCACTGTGCCCTTTTGAGCTTGCGCTGGACCTGTCTAACTGGTGCGACTGCATCATCTGCGATTACAATTACCTCTTTGATCCCGTTGTCAGTTTGAAACGCTTTTTTACAGATGGCGGCGACTTTATTTTTCTGGTTGATGAAGCACACAATCTGGTCGATCGCGCCCGAAACATGTACTCTGCCCGCTTATGCAAATCCGACTTTTGGGAAGCCAAAAAAGCGCTGGGAAAAGGCGGTGGAAAACTGAAAAGCGCACTTTTAAAACTGAATCGTGAGTGGATTTCTTTGCGCCAGCAAATTCAGGAAAGCGAGGAGCGTTTTCTCCTTTGCAAGGAAGGCAAAGTGGAAATTGCCCGTGCTCTTCCCGCATTCTCTTCCGCCGCAGATGAATGGCTGGAAGAACATCGGGAAGGCGCATTGCACGACACAATTTTGCAGCTGTATTTTGATGTCCGCTTTTTCTTAAAAATTTGGGAACTTTACGATGAACACTTCACTTCTCTGCTGACACTCTCGGGGACAGAAATATCTCTGGAACTTCTGTGCCTCGATCCATCAACTTTTTTGGATGAATCTATGAAGCTGGGACGAGCCAGTATTCTGTTCAGCGCAACGTTGACACCAGTCGACTATTTTATACAGACACTGGGAGGTGGAGACGATTCCAAACGAATCCTTCTGGAAAGTCCTTTCCCCAAGGAAAATCTTTGCCTTTTGAGCGCCGATTCCATCAGCACCAAATACACGGACCGGCACGCAAGCATAGATGCAGTTTGTGAAATGATTGCGACCTGTGCAGAGGCACATCGGGGAAACTACTTTATCTTCTTCCCATCTCACCGCTATCTGGCAGATGTGCGTGAACGATTCCAGTCACTTTTTCCTCATTTAAATGTTATTGCACAACAGCCTTCCATGGAAGAAAGCGAAAAAGAAGCCTTCCTTTCGCATTTTACAGCGGAAAGCTCTTTTCTCGGTTTTTGCGTTCTGGGCGGTATTTTTTCTGAGGGAATCGATTTGCCGGGGAAACGACTGGTCGGCTGTGTAATTGTTGGAGTCGGGCTCCCACAGATTGGGGCTCGGCAAGATGCTCTCCGGCTTTACTATGAAGAAACCTTGGGCGAAGGATTTGCATATGCGTATCAATATCCCGGTATGAACAAAGTTTTGCAAGCCGCCGGACGCGTTATTCGAACGGAAACAGACCGCGGCGTTCTTCTTTTGATCGATACGCGCTATCGAACTTCCAACTATCGCAAACTTTTCCCATCGCACTGGTTTGAAATGCAGTCAATCCACTCAAAAGAAGCATTAAAGGAAGCACTGAATCGCTTTTGGAGCCTCTGACAAGTCAACCGCTTTACACAACGCTTTGCCCGCAAGCGCATGTAAAGCCAGTTGCCATTACACCAAAAAAACAGGACGCACAACGGAATGTGTGCGTCCTGTTTTTTATGTCGCTATCTTTCTGCGCAAAATGGAATACGTTGGAATCTGAATGGCAGACGGAATGGAAAAACGCATCATTGCATGTGGAGTGGAATCAATTTCCTGTCCTTCCTGATCGCAAATCCAATCCGGACAAAATCTGACCACATCACCAGAGGGGGTCAGCGCTTCCAGCGGGTCGCCCAAATTCCATTTCCCGCGCTGTGTGCAAAAAGCCGTTCCATCTTTCCAGTCATCTACCACGGCTACTACTTCCCAATCACGAATATACCCGCCGGCCTTCACATTTTGTATGGCGTCTTCCTTTCCAAAATAGAAGCCCGGGGAATATCGCCGATGAGAAATCTTTGTCAGTTCTTCCAGCACTTCTTCCGGACATACAAACTCCTGCGGACTTCTCAAATAAGCATCCAAGGCCTTTCGGTAAGCTGCTGTGGTACTGGCTACATAATAGAACGTCTTCGCCCTTCCTTCGATTTTCAGGCTGTCAACCCCCGCCTCACAAATCAAATCCAAAAACGGCGCCGTACATAAATCATCTGCATTTAAAATGTAACTGCCCTCTTCCGTTTCCCCAATGGGGAAATGGCGATCCGGTCGGTGTTCTTCCACGAGATTCCACGCCCAACGGCAAGGCTGTGTACACTCTCCCCGGTTGGCATCTCTGCCCGTAAGATAGTGAGATAAGAGACATCGACCGGAATAAGACATGCACATGGCCCCATGCACAAAAGCCTCCAATTCCAATTTTTCCGGTGTATGATCCCGAATGACCGCAATTTCCTGCAAAGACAATTCCCGCGCCAAAACAACACGCTTTGCCCCCAGCTCATAGGCCATATTCGCCGCCATGTAATTGGAGATGCCCACTTGAGTAGACAAATGAATCTCTACATCGGGAGCATATTTTTTTACGATTGCCAATACACCCAAGTCCGCCACAATGAACGCATCGATGCCCGTAGACGCCGCCTGACGAACAAAATCAGGCATCCGCGCGACCTCTTCATTGGTCGGCACGGTGTTCAGCGTGAGATAGACCCGGCATCCATGTTCGTGGGCAAATAAAACACCGTCACGCATTTGATCGACGGTAAAGTTTTTCGGCGCACTACGCATTCCAAATTCCGTCGCACCGATGTAAACAGCATCCGCGCCGTATCGAACCGCAAAGCGCAGACGCTCCAAATCACCTGCCGGACTCAACAATTCCGGTTTATTCAAAACTCTCAGTCCTTCCACATAAAAAGCGGCGCTTCAAAGCGCCGCTTTTGTTTTTTAGCCGGGCATCGTGCCTTCCGCTTTTTGCTTGTCCACTTGTGCCTGATGCTCTTCAGCGGTCTTATTAAAATAGTAGTTCCCCAATGTGTCCGTTACAAAGAAATAATAATCACCATAATACGGACTCTCCGCATATTTCAAAGTATTGGTCATCGCCTCCAGGCCAGGGTTGGAAATCGGGCCGGCCGGAAGCCCCGCCACATTGTATGTGTCGTAATTGTCGATGATATTTTGCGGAATATTATCCCATCCGCCGTAATACGGTGCAATGGTATTGTTGATATAGTTGTTGTCATTGTCGTTTTTAATATAACTGGCACAGTTACTTTCCAAACGCGGTACAGGAGAATTCTCAGCCAATCTGTTCATAAAGACCGCAGCCACATCTGCCTGATGTTCGGCTCCGCCCGCTTCTTCCTGCACAATCGATGCCAGCGTTACAAACTCAGACAACGTGAATCCCATTTCATCCACTTTCTGGTACATTTCCTCAGTGAACTTTTTGTCGAATTCTCCGTAAATTTTGGCCACCATGTTATATACATCGTCGCCCACGAAGAAATCATACGTATCCGGGAACAAATAGCCTTCACAAGCCATAAACTGATTCGGATTTTCGTCACGTTTGTTCCAGAACGTAAATTGACTGAAATCTCCGTTATTGGCTACATCCAAAAATTCCTCTGCCGTGCACAGGCCCGCCTCTTCCATCCGCTGTGCAAACTGAACAGCCGGGATTCCTTCCGGGAATGTCACACGCACCGTATCCCGATTATCCTGGGGCTGCTGTAAAACCTCCAAAATCTCATCATAAGTCATATCGGAGCTCAGCTCAAAACTGCCATACTGCAAAGCAGGTGCGACGCCTTCCAACTTGACATACAGCCGGAAAATCTGTGCAGATTGAATGATGCCAGCTTCCTCAAGCGCTTGCCCGATGGTCAACGGGCCGGCCCCCTGCTCTACCTCTACCGTTGCTTTTTCAATGACCTGTCCCCGGCTTCCATTCAGTTCCCGCAAAACAAGTGTTCCACCCAAGCCAATCGCCGCAAAAATAATCACCAAAAGCAGGAGCAGCACAATAAAACAGCCACGCCCTTTCTTCTTTTTCTTCTTGGGCGGTTCATCTTCGTACTCTTCCGGCTCCTCCGGCGAATCTTCTTGCGTCTGCCATTGCTCCTGCACTTGAGGCTCCGGCTGCAGCGGTTCTTTCTTCGGTTCCGAAGAGGCCTGACTCACCTTTCCTTTCGCACGTACTTGCTGTGCAAGCTCGTAAAGTTTTTCATCATATGCCTGCTTCTGTTCCGGCGTAAGGCGATCCAGTCTATGCCGAAGCTCCTGAATCTTTTCCGCATATTCTTTTTGCTGCTCCGCCGGGAGCTGAGCCAGCGCAATATATACCTGCGCAAGCTTTTCCACATACTCCTGCTCTTTCGGAGACAAACGCTTTTCGTCCATTTTGCACCTCTGTTCTCAGATTTCAATCAACTTGCTTTACCAAAGTTTGGATATCTTTCTGAATCTCCTCTTTTGCACGCATCTCTCCATTTTGAGAGCATTGAATCCGTTTCCATCCAAGTGTTTTCACACAATATTGTGCCGCAGCACGGCTATGTTCCAGGTAATGCAAATTCTGCTCGTGAATATCTTTTTTCTTTTCATCGCCGCCGTACCGTTTCGTGAGCAATTTTTGTGATACATCCGGATCCACATCCAGATAGATCACCTGATCCGGTTTGGGAATTCCGATTTTATTATATTCAAAATCGAACAGCCAGTAAAGATATTCGTCCCATTGTTCTTTCGGCAGTTTTGCGCACTGATGAACCGCATTGGAAGTAGTATAGCGATCCGCCAGAACGATTCCACCATTCTGATAAAAATCCCACCAGTTCATGCGATAGCTCGCATAACGGTCTACCGCATAGAAACTGGAAGCGGCATATGCGTTTACGCTTTCAGCGTCTGTTCCAAAATCCCCCGCCAGATACATTTTGACAAGCGAACTGGAGGGGCTTTCATAGTCCGGGAACGTAACTTTTTTTACTGCATATCCCTCTTGTGTCAGTGCATTCCACAAAAGTTCTGTTTGGGTCGCCTTGCCGCTCCCGTCAAGTCCTTCCAGAACAATCAGTTTTCCTCTCACTTTTTTCGCCCCTTCTCCGGCTTCTTCAAACTTTTTTCAGCGGTGCATAATTCGCCATGGTCTTTTTCACGCCAGCCTTTTCAAAGCGAATCTCCACAATGGTATCTCCGGCCACGGGCGTGATCTTCTGCACCACTCCGCGACCAAACACCTTGTGCTCCACAAGATCGCCCACTCGGAAATTCTTATCTCCATCTCTCGAAGGCACCTGTTGCTGCGGACGTGCTGCAACACTGCCCGCCTGAATGGCCGAACCGGCCTGAATCCCGGAAGTCAATCTCGTTCCGGTTTGCCGCGGTTTGATCGTAATATTGACGCCTGTCGAATTGGCAGGTACACGATTATACTCACGATTCAGATATACTCCGGAATTATTGGAAGGATAACCGCCTCTTGCATCGCTTTGATAACGCTGCCGCACCATTTGCATCTGCCGTGCAACCGGGCTTTGCTCCACCGTAAGAAGGTCAGGATCAATCTCATCCAAAAAGCGTGAATGCTTATTTCGCTTGGTTTGGCCAAACATCATACGCGAATTAGCGCTGGAAAGATACAGCTCTTTGCGCGCACGCGTAATTCCCACATAGCACAACCGCCGTTCCTCTTCCAAATCCTCATTGGAATAGCGGCTCATTTCGCTTGGGAAAATTCCCTCTTCAAGGCCGACGATGAACACATAATCAAATTCCAGCCCTTTAGCTGCGTGCATTGTCATCAAAACGACCACATCGGCCTGATCATCATAGCTGTCAATATCGCTGATCAGCGCAACCTCTTCCAGGAACCCTTCCAGAGAAGCTTCCGGACCCCGCTGATCAGCATATGTTTTCACACTGGAAACCAGCTGGCCAATATTTTCCAGACGTGTCTGACCTTCCTCGCCCGCCAATTCCAACATGGCCCGATACCCTGTAATGTCCAGCAGTTCTGTTACAAAGGCATCCAACGGCAGAGTTTCATATACTTTTATCAGCTGTTCGTAAATACCGTAAAACTTCTGCAAAGCGCCGACCGCGCGCCCAAGAGCGGGGTATTCACCGCAATGCTCGATAACATCCAACATCGGTATTCCCAGCCCGCTTGCAATATCCGCCGCATTCTGAACAGTAGTCGCTCCAATTTTTCTTGCCGGCTCGTTAATGATTCGGCGAAGGCGCAAATCATCCTGTCGATTGGCAACAACGGCCATGTACGCAATAATATCTTTGATTTCCTTGCGGTCATAAAAGCGCTGCCCGCCTACAATTTTATACGGAATGCCCGCACGGGCAAAATAGGTCTCAATCGGTCCTGACTGCGCATTCATACGGTACAGAATAGCATGGTCGC
Source organism: Owariibacterium komagatae (assembly GCF_045865535.1). Classification (GTDB taxonomy): domain Bacteria; phylum Bacillota; class Clostridia; order Oscillospirales; family Ruminococcaceae; genus Ruthenibacterium; species Ruthenibacterium komagatae. The sequence goes on along the minus strand of NZ_AP031406.1, from coordinate 44,849 downwards.
GCAGTTTGGCTCCTTTGCGAAGATTCTGGCCGATTACCGTAGCAACGTGGGCTGCTTCCTCCATTTCAGAATCTGCTTCATAATAAAGGATCTTATCGCCCTGGCCATTGTCTGTCCACAGAGTTTTGCCTTTTCTCGCCTGGTTATTCTGAATAACACAGTTCGCCGCATCCAAAATTGTGGAAGTGGAGCGATAGTTCTGTTCCAGACGTATCACCTTTGCGCCCTGAAAATGCTCTTCGAAATTCAGAATATTTTCAATGGTAGCGCCACGGAAACGATAAATACTTTGGTCATCATCTCCTACCACGCACACATTGCGATGTGCGCCTGCCAAAAGATACACCAACTGGAATTGAGCTACACTGGTATCCTGGTATTCGTCCACCAGCACATATTGATAGCGCGACTGATAAAATTCCCGCACGTCTTCGCACTCCTGAAGCAGACGAACGGTTTGATAAATCAAGTCGTCAAAATCCATGGCACCAGCATGAAGCAGCCGCTTCTGATAGGCATCATAGATCTTGGCAATCAAGCCTGCGCGCGTATCGGCCGGAGCCGCCAATGCCTGTTTTGGACTGATCATTTTATCTTTCAAGCGCCCGATATTTGACATTGCCGCTTTTATTGGAATAAATTTATCATCCACATTCAGCGATTTATAGACCTCTTTCATCGCCCGCTGCTGATCGTCCGTATCATAGATGGTAAAACTTTTGGGATAACCCAGCCGTTCAGCATCACGCCGCAAAATTCGAACACATGCTGAATGAAAGGTGGATGCATGAACATCCTGTCCGGCTTCTCCAAGCATACTGGACAGTCGATTTTTTAATTCGCCCGCCGCCTTATTGGTAAAGGTAATCGCCAGTATATGATAAGGCCATACGGGCCGCTCAGCCAGAAGCGGAGCCAGCTCCGGAGATGGAGTACCTTTTTCACGGAGCAATAGTTCCAGTTCATCCACCAGCTCCTGAGACACTCCAAAAGGCGCCTTCTCTGTCTGATAGGCGTTTCCGAAACGAATCAAATTGGCAATTCGATTGACCAGAACGGTGGTCTTTCCGCTTCCGGCACCAGCCAAAATCAACAAAGGCCCTTGCGTATAAAAAACGGCCTGCTTTTGAACATCATTCAATTTTCCAAACTGAGATGCAATATAGTTTCTTCGCAATTCTAAAAACTTATTATCCAACGATTGACTCATGAAGTTCCCCTAGCTGATAAATTTTATCTGTTCACTCAAAACACGTACAGTATACCATAAATGCATTATAAAAGAAAGAAAAGCTGCTCCTTTTTGGAGCAGCTTTTCAAAAAATTCCTTCTGAATCAGATGCAGCCTTTCAGCATGTTGATCAGGATACCAGCAGCTACCGCACTGCCGATAACACCAGCCACGTTCGGGCCCATCGCATGCATCAGCAGGAAGTTCTGCGGATTTTCTTTCTGACCGACTTTCTGAGAAACACGCGCAGCCATCGGAACGGCCGAAACACCTGCAGAACCAATCAGCGGGTTCACCTGACCTTTGGTAACCCAGCACATTACACGTCCCAGCAGAACGCCGCCAGCTGTACCAAAGCAGAACGCAAGCAAGCCCAGCGCAATGATATAAGCCGTCTGCAAATTGAAGAAAGTATCTGCGCTGGTCGTGCAACCGACCGATACGCCCAAGAAAATCGTAATGATATTCATCAGTTCGTTTCCAGCGGTCTTATTGATACGATCCACAACGCCAGACTCTTTCATCAGGTTACCCAGCATCAGCATACCTACCAGAGGTACAGCCGTAGGCAGAATCAGACAAATGATGATCGTGCAGATAATCGGGAACAGAATCTTCTCCGTTTTGGAAACTGTACGGAGCTGTTTCATAACGACCTGGCGTTCTTTCTTTGTCGTCAAGGCCTTCATGATAGGAGGCTGAATAATGGGCACGAGCGCCATATAACTGTACGCTGCTACCGCAATCGCGCCCAGCAGATGCGGAGCCAGCTGGCTGGTAACAAAAATAGCCGTAGGACCGTCGGCGCCGCCGATGATACCGATGGAAGCCGCCTCGGGACCAGTAAAGCCCAAGAACTTTGCGCCAATATAAGTAGTGAAGATACCCAGCTGTGCCGCAGCACCCAAAAGCAAACTCTTCGGGTTGGAAATCAACGGACCAAAGTCCGTCATGGTACCAATGCCCAAGAAAATCAGCGGCGGATAAATTCCAAGCTTAACGCCCAAATAGAGCATATCCGCCAAACCGCCTTCGTTCAAGACGCTCACAAAATCCGGGTGACCGGACTCCGTCAGGAAGAATTCCATGTGGATAATGTCGCCAAACGGAAGGTTTGCAAGCAGCATACCAAAGGCAATGGGCAAAAGAAGCAACGGTTCAAATTGTTTTACAATCGCCAAATACAACAACACACAGGCGATGATAATCATAATGAGATAACCGGGGTTCTGGAAAATCCCCATGAAACCCGATTCACTCGCAATTCCAGTAACAGCGTCTAAAAAGCCTTGCATGTTTCACACTCCCCTCAGTTAAAACGGATCGGTATAAGAAGCAACACCGGCCTGAGCCCATGCATTCCGTCCCGTTTTTACACGTTTCAGCGAGCGCAGCGTATAACGGTTTCCGCCGTCCATGCACGCAATGGAAGCTACGATAGCTGCCACAACCTCGCCGGGAATTCCTGCTTCCACAACCGGAGCTTTCACAGCCGGCTGCACTGCAGGAGCCTTGGGCGCCGGAGCAGCATTCTGCGCTTTCGCAGCCTGAACCTTTTCTGCTTTCTTCTTATCGATTGAAGAAAAGATAACGCCTTCCAGTGTAATGATCAGGTACAACAAAATCAACACACCAAAGACAAGCACCAGACCTGTTACGACTACAACACCCAAAGACGGTTCGCCCTCCAGGTTGTTCATCGCCGCCGCAACGGTCAGGAATGGAGCAAAGTCCATAAAACTACCTCCCTGTTTTTTCACGATATCTTTTTATATTATAGTGGAAAACTCCCTCACTTGCAACCGTATTTTTTCATTCTTGTTAAAAAAATCGCAATATTTTTTCTCTTTAAACTTCTTTTTCTTCTATCCACAAAAAACTGCGGAACACATGTCCTTTCAGAATGTTCCGCAGTTTATTTTCTCTTCTTTTCTCTTGGTGTTCATTTCTTGATTTGTGTGAATTTTAAACAAACCTGTGCAATTTTTTCAGGGGCAGCCTGTTGAGAAGCACTCCATTCCCGCTTTTTCATTTCACCATGCAACTCAAACAGCAGATCCTCCTCTTCACAAAGAATTTTCATCAACTTATCTTTTTTGAATCGCACATGGCCGCATTTTCTTCATAACAACTCGAAAGCGCTTTTTGAAAGCTTGCAATTTCAGATATACGATTTTTTTCTTTCCCGTCACACATCATCTTCTCTCCTATTCCTGCAGTTCCTTCAATAGTTCCAGATAATGTTCTCTGTGTCTCTGCGCCATATCCTCGTACAGTTCCTTCAAGGCCAAATCTGCCGAATCGCGCGCGCCCTCTTTACAAATGTCAATGATCCCCGCTTCTCTGGTTAACAAATCCGTCAATCCCTCAAGTTCACTTATCGTCATGGAATAACCACCCACTACTGTTTTTTCTACTATTCCCCTTTCAGCAAAACATTATACATATAAATAAAAAGGGACCTGCGGGAGAATCTCCCGCAGATCCCTTTTTTAATACGATTGTACCATTCAGGCAACAAATTAATACATGCCGCCCATACCGCCCATGCCTGCGCCCGCAGCAGCCGCAGCAGCGGCCGGCTCTTCCGGCTCATCTGCCACAAGGCTCTCCGTGGTCAGCACCATGGAAGCAACGCTCGCTGCGTTCTCCAAAGCAGAACGAGTCACCTTAGTCGGGTCAACAATACCCGCAGCAATCATATCGCCATATTCCTCAGTCTGCGCATTGAAGCCATAATTGACCTTGCCAGAAGACACGATTTTATCGATGATCACGCTGCCTTCCAAGCCAGCATTCTCAGCGATCTGACGCAGAGGAGCTTCCAGCGCCTTACGCACAATCTTGGCACCAGTGCGCTGATCTCCATCCAGGCTCTCGATCACCTTATCTACAGCAGGAATTGCGTTGATCGGGGCTGTACCGCCGCCGGCTACAATTCCTTCTTCCACAGCTGCCTTTGCAGCGTTCAGCGCATCTTCAATGCGAAGCTTCTTGTCTTTCATCTCTACTTCTGTAGCAGCACCAACTTTGATAACCGCCACACCGCCGGACAGTTTCGCCAGACGCTCCTGCAGTTTCTCTTTGTCGAAATCGCTGGTGGTAACATCCATCTGCGCACGAATCTGTGCAATGCGAGCCGCAACAGCTTCTTTATCGCCCATACCATCCACAATAGTGGTATACTCCTTCGTCACTTTGACCTGACGAGCACGGCCCAGCATCTCCATAGAAGCATCTTTCAGCTCATAGCCCAGCTCTTCGCTGACAACTGTACCGCCGGTAAGGATTGCGATATCCTGCAGCATTTCTTTGCGGCGATCACCAAAGCCAGGCGCTTTCACAGCCACAACGGTAAAGGTACCGCGCAAACGGTTTACAATCAAAGTGGACAGCGCTTCGCCTTCCACATCCTCTGCGACAATCAGCAGCTTTTTGCCGGACTGAACAATCTGTTCCAGCAGCGGCAGGATGTCCTGAATCACACTGATCTTTTTATCCGTGATGAGCACATAAGCATCATCCAGAACAGCTTCCATGCGCTCGGTATCGGTGACCATGTACGGTGTGATATAACCACGGTCAAACTGCATACCTTTTACGACCTCGGAATAAGTCTCAGCCGTTTTGCTTTCCTCAATGGTAATCACGCCATCCGCAGAAACCTTCTCCATCGCTTCCGCGATCAGGTTACCAATGTTCTCGTCACCAGCAGAAACCGTTGCCACGCGAGCAATATCCGCGGTGCCGTTCATGGTCTTGCTGTTGGCCTTAAACGCTTCCACTGCTGCGGAAACAGCTTTCTGCATGCCGCGCTTAACATCCATGGGATTTGCGCCAGCTGCAACATTCTTCATTCCTTCTGTCACCAGAGCCTGCGCCAGAACAGTGGCTGTGGTCGTACCATCACCTGCTGCGTCATTTGTTTTGGTTGCCACTTCACGAACCAGCTGTGCACCCATGTTCTCAAAAGCATCTTTCAGCTCGATTTCTTTTGCAATCGTCACACCGTCATTGGTGATTACCGGGGCGCCAAATTTCTTGCCCAGAACCACATTGCGACCCTTGGGGCCAAGCGTGATTTTGACGGTATCTGCCAATTTATCAATACCAGCGCTGAGCGCTTTGCGGGCCTCTTCGCCCATCAGTAACTGTTTTGCCATGTCAATCGACTCCTTTTTTTGTTCAAACTATAATTATTCGCACACAGCGAGAATATCAGACTGACGAACGATCACGCACTCTTCGCCATCCACTTTGACTTCAGTGCCAGCGTATTTAGCAATCAGGACTTTATCGCCAGGCTTCACTGTCATCGTCACATCATGGCCATCCACCATGCCGCCCGGGCCTACAGCAATCACTTCACATACCTGGGGCTTCTCCTTTGCTGCACCCGTCAAAATAATACCACTCTTCGTGGTTTCCTCTGCTTCAACATTTTTAATGACCACACGGTCAGCAAGAGGTCTGATCTTCATTGCAATTTCCCCCTGAACTCAAATTTTGTTATTTCTTAGCACTCTATTATCTTGAGTGCTAAACATATTTTACCCCATTTTACGGAAAAATCAAGAGGGGAAAATAAAAAATTTTTATGAACAAACACAAAAGACTGCCAGATCTCTCTGGCAGTCTTCTTTAATGCACAAAAAGCGTTTGTCCCTTTTGTTTATTCTGTGTCCAAGAATCATAAACAGGCAGCGGCAAAACAAAGCGTACAGCTCCCGGCATCACCCACGCATCCAATCGCTCTGCCGGCCCACATTCACCGTCGATGTTCACAATGGTATTTTTTTCGTCGACGGGTATAATATGGACTTCTTGGGCATGAAAACAATACAACACATCGCGCAGATCCGGGCACACCGTGCCATCTTCGGCAATATGCGCACCCGCCTTATATTTGGCCAGAACGCTTGCAATCCGCAGCCGACTCATTTTCCGCACCAATACAACTTCCAAAACGCCGTCCTGCAAATCCGCCTTCGGGGCGGCGCAATATCCGCCGCCATAGTAGGAGCCATTACAGATGGTTGCAATCAGGAACTGATCGCAAAACACTTTTCCGTCAATTTCAACGCGCAACTTCTGTCCCAGAGGTCGACACAGGTTTTCCAAAATGGAAAGGTTGTATGCCATAGTCCCGCCACACAACGGAATCCGTCGATATTTTGGAATATTATAAGCCACCTTTGCATCGATTCCCACAGAGCAAATCGCAGCGGAAATCCCTGTTTGTGTACGCATCAAATCCACCGAAATGGCATGACCGTTTATCTGATTTTCCAAGTTTAAAAAATCTTGCGGCTTTCCAAAATTCCGAACATAATCATTTCCCGACCCGCACGGAATACTGGCCACCTCGGCTTCATGATTTCCGGAACGCAACACCCCTTCCAGCACTTCGTTCAGGGTTCCATCTCCGCCGCAGGCATACAGCCGCACAGGATCGCCAGCCTGTGCGTACGCTTGCGCCAGCTGAACCGCATGCCGATGAGCCTGCGTCATTTCAACCCGATAGGAAATGTTGCATTTTTTTGCCTGTTCAATAATTTGCGGAACCAAATACAAACTTGCATCCGCTTTTCCCGATATCGGATTCACAATAAAAACATGTTCCAAGACATCACACCTTTTCCTTGCGTATCTGCTCTTATCATACTTTATTTTTGCTTCGGATACAAATATTTTTTATGCGTATACTATGTTTATCATGTTCGAAAGGAGTTGCCCCATGGAATTTGTTTCCATCATTTTTACAACACTAGGTTCGCTGATAAGCATGTTTCTTTTAACAAAGTTGATGGGACAGCGCCAAGTGAGCCAAATGAGTATGTTTGACTATGTAAACGGCATCACCATCGGCTCCATTGCCGCTGAATTTGCCACCAGTTTGGGCGGCGACTTTCTAAAGCCCTTGATTGCAATGATTATTTATGCTCTGGCTGCTTTGGCTATCGCCGTAGGGAGTTGCAAATCTATGGCACTGCGAAAATTTTTTAATGGAAAACCGCTTGTTTTATTTGAAAACGGGAAAATCTACGAAAAAAATCTTTCCGCCGCAAAAATGGATATCAACGAATTTCTCATGCAATGTCGTATCGGCGGATATTTTGACCTGAACGACTTAGCTTGTGCGATTCTGGAAACCAACGGAGAAATCAGTCTGCTTCCTCAAGTCAAGAAACGACCGGTGACACCGGAAGACCTTAATCTGACTCCCATGCAGGAATACCCACCTGTCAGCTTGATCATTGACGGCGTCCTTTTGAAAGAGAATCTCAAGTATGCCGGAAAAGATGAACAATGGCTCCAAAAAGCATTGAATGCACAACACGTTAAGCAAAAGGATATTTTCTTCGCCACTTGCAATCGTCAAAATAAATTAACAGTATACCCACGTACTGAAAAACACATCCAACACGATATTTTTGAATAACACAAAAAAGTGGGTGCGATCGCACCCACTTTTCATTATTTAAAAAACTTATTTGCCAAAATAGCGGTTCAGCAGACCAGCGAAAGCCTTGCCGTGGCGAGCCTCGTCACGAGCCATCTCGTGAACAGTGTCATGGATAGCGTCCAAGCCCAGTTCTTTCGCTTTCTTAGCCAGAGCAGTCTTGCCGGCAGTCGCACCGTTCTCCGCTTCTACACGCATCTCCAGGTTTTTCTTCGTAGAATCGGTCACAACTTCGCCCAACAGCTCAGCAAACTTGGCAGCATGCTCCGCCTCCTCATAAGCGGCTTTCTCCCAGTACAGGCCAATCTCGGGATAACCCTCGCGATGTGCCACACGAGCCATCGCCAGATACATACCAACCTCGCTGCACTCGCCGTTAAAGTTGTCACGCAGGCCCTGCAGGATCTCGGGATCCACACCCTGCGCCACGCCGACCACATGCTCGGCAGCCCAGGTCATGTCACCTTTCTGCTCCTGAAATTTAGAAGCCGGAGCTTTGCAGATGGGGCAAGTGAAATCAGCGGGCAGGCTCTCGCCTTCATAAACATAACCACAAACGGTGCATACAAATTTAGACATATTCATTTCCTCCATAAAAAATATTTTTCATTTAACTTCCTGAAGCATTTCTGCTGTACTTACTATAGCACTCCAAATTATTAATGTCAAGTATCTATTGAGATTTTTTCTCAATAATATCACAATTTATTTTTTCGAGCGCCGGAAGCAAGGCTTTCAGACTCAGCGAGGTAAGCGATCCCATCACCAAACCGGAAATGAGCAAAACCGGAAGATAGTAAAATGTATAAACAGAACGGGTCAGCAAAAGATTGACAAGGCACAATTGCCCCACATTATGTGCAATCGCGCCACTGACAGATAAAATAAAATACGAATTGCCGCCCGCTACTCTTCTTGCAAGCAACATGACGAAAAGAGCAGCCATCCCACCGCACACACTGAGCGCTCCCGCCACAATGCCACGAGTGATTAAGACAAAAAAAGCTTTCAGCCCCACCAATGTAGCCGCCTGAGATGCTCCCAGAAAAAACAGGGCATACATTACAACAATATTGGCAAGACCCGGTTTCACTCCAGGCGGCAGTCCCAACAAAGGTGTTAGCATTCCCTCTACGAGCGAAAGCACAATAGCCAACGCAAACAACATTCCCACGAGTGCAACCCGATACGCTTTCCCTGTTCTTCCCTTTTTCATTCCACGTACACCACCTGATAATCATCCGTGAGTAGCTCCAAGGAATCTCGAAAAACAGACGAAACATACAACGTTCCCTCTTCATCCAAGAGAATAGCTGAAATGCCTTTTTGCATGTATTCCAGTGCCTTATCCCGTCCCATTGCAAAGAGCGCGGTCGAATAGAAATCGGCCTCTGCACCGTTTTCCATCAGAACCCCTACAGATAGAAGATCACTCTGAACCGGCCATCCAGTCTGCGGATCCAAAATATGCTGGTAGCGTACACCATCCTGTTCAAAAAAACGTTCATATCCGCCGGAAGTAGAAAAAACTGCATTCTGAAGCGAAAAAGAGAGCAACGCACTGCTCTGGTCACCAGCCGGATCGCGAAATCCGATTCGGAATGCCGTCCCATCCGGCTTGGTACCTCTTGCATAAATCGTACTTCCGCCCAGATTCAGCAAAGCGTTTTCCACTTTCATCTCATCGTAGATGGCCGCCGCAGCGTCACATGCAGCACCTTTGGCGATTCCGCCCAAATCCACCGCCTGGCCTTTCTTTTCCAGCACGCCTTGTCCGTCACGCAATATTAAAGCCTGGTCATCCACCAATGGCAAAAGTTCATCGATTTCTTCCTGCGTCGGCACTCTCGGGGAATCTGTTGTGATTCCCCAGGCAAGAGTGAGTGGCGCAATGGTAATTGCAAATGCATCTGGCGCTTGTGCACTCAGCGTCTTAGCCTGCTCCAAAAGCTGATACGTTTCAGAAGACAGTTTCACAAACGATTCTCCTGCTGCTGCATTCAGCCGCGCAATATCACTGGTTTCTTCGTACAAAGATAATTCGCTTTCCATGGATGCGATCCGGTCGGTTACCTGCTGGATCGCCTCTTTCGCACGCGGCCCATACACGTTCTGCTGCATCACGGTATCCATCACAAATGTGGTAGATGACTCCGAACGAGTTTCATAATAGCGGTAAATCCACCACAAGGCCAAAAGGGCCACAACAAGCAATGCCACTCCCACTCTGGCTGCATCAAAAAAATTTTTTCTTTGTTTCATATTCACTCGCTGTTCTTTCATCCAATTGATAAAATGATTGTAAAAGCGATTTCTGCTTCTGTCAAGCAAACTATTTTTTACAAAGGCATAATGCCAAGTGAAAAGGTTTTAGATCTTCCAGTGGATTGTAACACTCTCGCTGGTAGCGTCAATTTGTGATATGAGAATATCAACCACCTTGCGCTTATCGTCAAAGCTCACGGACTCCCAATCATCCAGATAGCCCGTGATGCTGTCAATCTGTGAAGCGGAAACGGAATTAGCGGTGAGATCAGCCACCAGCTTTAGCTGCTTTTGACGTTCCGCGTCCAGTTCCTCAATACGGTTATTTGCGTATTGCAGGAGCAGCGGGTTTGCCCCGGACAAAGTGTCCAGAAGTTTCTCGATCTCGCTCTCTGTCTTTGCAAGGGCAACACGGGCGGCGGTCAGCTTCGGATTATAGCTTTGTTCCTTTCCGCCTTTCAGCGTGTGGAATTTCTGCATCTTCTTAACCATCTCGCCGTACACAAACGCCTCCATGTTTTGCGCTGTCAGCGTACCGGCCCCCTCACAGCTCCCATTTTCCGCCCGCTGTTTGCACCGCAGGTAGGTAACGCCATTTTGGGCTCTCAGAGCAGCCAGCGCATAGCCGCAGCGCCCGCACTTGATTTTCCCGGCCAGCCATGTATTATGGCATTTGCGGCCATTCTGGAAAGAGGTGTTCTGTGACAGCTTGCGCTGAACAGTCAGCCAGAGCTGGGAAGAAATGCGCCCCTGGTGCGGGGCAATCACAAGGATTTGCTCCTCGCCCTCGCGCCCTTGATAGAGATAGCAGCTATTGTCCCCTGTGAACATTTCCGCGGGACTTTCGATTTTTACGCCCTGGGCCTTGAAATATTCGTAGATGTCCATATCAGCCTGGACATAAACGGGATTTCTCAGCAGTTTGGAGATAAAGGCCCGTTGCAGCGCCTTGTCATAGACCTTGATGGAGTGTTTGACAAAGTACCGGGTTATATCGCCGTAGGAATTGCCTGGCTCCGCATACATTTGAAACATGAGCTCGGCAAAATCCATTTCCGCATTTTCCACCAGCTTCTTTGTCTTGATCCCGTCCATAACAATGGGCTCGGTATCAAAGCCGTATGGCGTCCGCCCCCGCATATAGTAACCTTTGGCACACCGGGAATAGAAAGCGTCCTGCACACGCATCTGGATGCTCTCACGTTCAAGCTGTGCAAAGACAATGCAGATATTGAGCATCGCCCGGCCCATCGGGGTGGAAGTATCAAATTTTTCCGTACAGGAAACAAACTCCACATCGTATTGCTTGAACAGCTCCATGAGCTTTGCAAAGTCTACAATGGAACGGCTGATCCGATCCAGCTTGTAGACAATCACCCGCTTAATCAGGCCAAGCCGGATGTCCTGCAAAAGCCGCTGGAAGTCGGGGCGCTCAATGTTCTTGCCGGAATACCCTTTATCTTTGTATTCCTTACCCTCACCGCCTTTTAACTCATATCGGCAAAATTCAAATTGACTTTCAATGCTGATACTGTCCTTTTTGTCAATCGACTGCCGCCCGTAAATTGCATCAATTCTATTATCCATAATTAGCTCCCTTTCTGTTCGTTGGGAGCCAACCTACAAGTATATTATACCTCTGCCGCCCCCCTACAACAAGGATGACTCCGGCCTACCCCCGCTGCCCGGCATACTTGCGGAACACGTCAAACAGCCGCTGCTCAATCTCGCGATTGTGCTTTTCAAGCTCCTGCGGGGAAAAAACGGGGGTGAGATTTTTGACGGTGATCGTCCGATCTCCGAGAACAGCCGTTTTGATTTCACTTTTATATTTGACCTGCGCCTGCATAAAATCCCTCCCATACAATGATAAAATGTGTTGAAACATAGCAAAGGCCAGCACCGCGAAGTGCTGGCCTTTGGCCGGATATGTACCTCTGGACACTTTGTCCAGAAGTCAGTAAGGGCTTTCCTCAAAGTGCTGCTGGGCCTCTTCCAGACTGCAGATGTCGAAAACCTCATAGAGCTCCGCCACCACGCGCCGGATGTCGTTGGGAGAAAACCCGCAGTTCTCCATCGCGTAGATGACGTAGCCACGGCAGGCATTGTTGCTCCACGGCTGGGACAGCATAGCAGCCAACATAGGATCATAGTCCATTCTGTTATCCCTCACTTTCATAAATGGCGGGGAGCGCCGCGCTCATTTTCTTGCCCCGTCATAAGACAGCCATACTCGGCGGCGGCGCTCCCCCACAAAGGGGGGCGGCGACCTGTGGCCCCCGCGCCTCCTTTGCGGAGAGAAAACCTCCTCTCACATACCACCAGAAAAAGAGGGGTGAATGGAGATGGTAACTTAGAAATTTTCCTGCAAATATTTTTTCATGCGGTCAATCCCGCATTTCACGGAGCAGCGGACGGCGCTCTTGTCCACTCCCTCCTCGCGGGCGATCTGACGGTAACTCTTTCCCAGGATCAAATGAGCGTCCACGCGGCGACCCTGGATTTCCGGCAAGGAGTTGAGGGCGTTCCACAGCCGGAAGAACAGCTCCTTGCGATCCATAAGTTCCTGGGGGCTGGGCTCGTGCAGGCAGGCGGAGTATTCGAGCCCATCGTCACAATCCAGGGAATAATAAGCCTTGTTGTAGCGCACCCGTTCCGCATGGGCGGCCTCGCGCCGCTTACTGGCCATGAGTTCCTCGGCTACCTCGTCAGGCACCTCCACCAGCTCGTCCGTTAAGTACCAATAATAAAAATCTTTCAGATTGATCGTTGTCATAGCTTGTCCTCCATTTTGTTTCGGTTGATGTGTTGAGCGGAAACAAAATGGGGAGCTGGCGGGGAGCGGCACCCTGGGGAGCCGCCCCGCACCTCTGGACAAAGTGTCCAGAGGTCGGACAAACAAAATGCGCCTGCGTGACACAAGGCCACGCAAGCGCATGAAATGACAAATTCATTTATGTACTGCCAAATTTCGCATCCACCGCCGGACTGATCCTGTTGGGCGTATGGACTTTTTTTGACAGGTTAGGTGGTTGGAAAATGAAAAAGGACACAGCAAAACCTCCCGGACGCCGCCGTATCCTTAAAAAAGGGCGACTTTAACACACCCTCCGTATTCTCATTTTTCAAAAAGAAAACGGCGGCCTTGATTTCTCAAAACCGCCGTTAGGCTACTGTATTATATCAGGGCGCATGGATGACCAGCCGCCGAAACAACGGTTTTTTTTATTTCCGCTATTTGGGCAGGCCCTTATAAATCAATTAACTATTGCAAATCATTGATTAAATTTTCGGCATATTCCTTGGTCATATTTCCAAGTCTGATTTGTTCATCACAATAATCTTGAACCGCAGTTAAGCGTTCTTCTTCCGTGGCGAAACTTCCCAAATTGATTTCTTGCCCCTTTTGGTCAATGATCGTTGTAGTATATGTCACATCCACATCAGAATTAAGGTTATTGATAGTTATACTGAAGTTAGGATCATTTACGCCGTCAATAGTTCGCGATACTAATGCTCCATTTTTTATTGCTTCCAATTCCTCCTCGGCTTGAGCAATGCACTGATCGACCGTTTCCTGTGTCCATTCTACCCATTCGCCTTTTACGTTCTTATATTTTACACCGATAAGGCTTTGCCATACGGGTATCTGCTCTTCTAAATATTCCTTGTATTCTTCATAAGTCCAATAAACAATATCTAGCTGGGGATATAACTCGTTATATTTTTCTTCGGAAATCCAAGTTTCCCCATTATCTACACTGTGTTCGGTGCCGTTTCCCAAATTTCTGGTATAACCTACGAATTGAGCTGTATCAGTATTTTCATGATTTACATCGCTGCTGGCAAAGGCAGTTGTGGCACCAACCACTAGAACTAAAGCCAACGCACAAGTGATGATAGAAGTCTTTTTGAATTTCATAATTGCTTCAATCCTTTCTGAAATTGCATTTTTTCCGAAATGACTGTACAAAGCGGACATACCGCTTCTCCTTTCCTCCATTTTAATTAACATTAGCGCATAGGAGGAACGGTTTTTTGCACCCATCATACGGATAACCCAGGCATCGCACGACAATTCCACGTCCCGATTGGCAAGGACATACAATACCCAAGCCAGCGGATTAAACCAATGGATACAAAGCACAGCAGCAAAGAGAAGTTTTGTAATTGCGTCAAAGCGCCGAATGTGGACATATTCATGGGTCAGTACATACTTCAATGCCGCCTGGTCATTTCGGTCAAGTTTTTTGGGTAATAGGATCACCGGATGCAGGATGCCATAGGTTAGGGGAGAAGAAATCAAATCAGAGCTTCGTGCCTCAATGGAGCGAGTAATCTGGTGTGTAGTCAACCACTCGCGGATATACGGCGTATTGTCAGGGATAGACATTCTAAATTTCCGCATACTCCGCAGATAGGAGATGGAGAAGTAGAGTGCCAACAGCAAGACGCCAACTAACCAAAGTATTTCAAAGGCGGAAATGGGCTCTGTTGTAGGATTTGGAACAGCTGTACCTACATCATAAGATGGCAGGTTCTTTCCCGGCAAAGGAGAACCTATATTGCCAGAGGGCAATTCTTGAACTATACCAGAAAAAATATCAAGGCCGATATGGATGTTGAACGGCAGCGGGATGGAGAATGGCAGAAGCAACCGCAGAGCAGCAATCAACCACAAAATTAAAAAGGTTGTTTTTGGCAAACGATGGATCGCCAATGCCCGGACAACCACGATGAATAAGATCAATACTCCTCCGCCCAAGCTCATTTGAAATAGGCTCATGTGTTACCTCCTATTCCAATTCAGCCACCATCCGGCGCAGATTTTCAATTTGCTCCTTGGATAGCTTTTGATTGTCCAGCAAGGCGGCAAACAGTTTGTCGGGGGAGCCGTCAAACAACTTGCCAATCAGCTCCTCTGCCTCTGCCTCTTGCACAACTTCTTTTGCAATCAGCGCATGGCACATGAAGTTTGGTTCGCTACGCTCAATGGCACCTTTCGCGATGCACTTTTTAATCACGGTGTAGGTGGTGTTCATGTTCCAGCCGATTTCCTCTTTGAGAATATCGGAAATTTGCTTTGCAGTCTTGTCACCTTCTTTCCATAGCACATCCATGACTTTTAGCTCGGAATCAAAGAGCTTAATTGCCATATCATCAAATCCTTTCTTTGGACTATTGCAATAGTTTACGTTATGATACTACCACAATAGTTTCTAGTTGTCAACACTACTCCGATAGTGCGAATGAAAACATTTTGTGAATACGAAATTATTTAGTCGGTATCATGAAATATGCAATCGTTCAAATAATAACACCTGAAATGTAAAATTACATTAGGTGATATTATGAAGATTGAAAGAGATGAACGACGGTTTGATTTTCACGATATAGGGCTCGCCATCAAGCGGGCAAGGGAAGCCAGCGGGATGACACAAGAGCAACTGGCCTATATTGTTGACCGGGCTCCGCGCACCATCATGTATAACGAGAATGACGGTCAGCACCCCAGCCTCAACACCTTTTATCAGATGGTGACAATGTTTGATATATCGGTAGATCAATACTTCTATCCGTCCAAAAATAAAGGGAGCGAGTGCAGAAAGCGGATTGACGCCATGCTGGGCTCCCTGGACGAAAAAGAACTGAAAATTGTAGAAGCCACCATCCAGGCGATGAAAGCGGCTAAAGAAACGGAGGATGCGTAAGAGAAGCACGCGCCTCCGTTTTTTCATGCCATGTTGCCGGGGGAGCGCGTTTTGGCAAGCAATTCGGGTGTGGCCACACTCCGAAATTTTCACAGGCCGCAGGCCCGTGAAAATGCTTGTTGGGGAGCTCCCCAAACCCGCTGAACTTCTGGACACTTTGTCCAGAAGTCCCGGAGCAAGCGCCTGTTGTCGGCGGCCCGGAGCTAACGCTCCTGGGCCTTATTTTTTTGCTCGTCCGCGTGGCCGAGCAGGTGATCGATATTCGCCTTGACTGCCACGGCCTGCCGCATATCCGCCTGGGCCTTGCGGTATTCCGCATAGAGGGCCTTTTTCTTTTCAGAGAGCTCCCGGTGCTGCTTTTTCAGCGTGTCCATTTTGGGGAGCTTTGCCCCGCCCAAAAGTTCACTCATAGCCGCCTTTGCCGCCCGGTAGTCTGCCAGCTCCGCCTCATGCTGGGCCAGATATTTTCTGCTATACCGGGCCGCCTTGTAGCCGTCAAACACAGGCCGCGTCTTTGCATACTGCACCACCGCGCCCATGAGCTCGGAGGTTTTGGAAAGGGCGGCTTCCGTGTCCCGCAGCTCCCCGGCCAGCTTGTGAGCCCGATCCACTGCCGCCTCGGTGCTTGTCGCAAGAGCCTCGTAATCGGAAAGCCCATGCTCCCGGAGATACAGGAGCGCGGCGGCCATCTGCTTTATGTTATAGACTTTGGCCCACCGCTCATAGGCCGGGCCCTTGCCCTGGGCCATGCGTTCTTGAATGTCAATGATCAGATTGACGCGCCGGGCCGGGGCCGGGCTGTCCTGGGGAAGCTCCGGGATGGGCCGCTCCCCGGAAATCGTCGCCCGGATGTCATCGGGATCGAAACCGGGGCCCAAGGTGGATGCCCGCAGGCGGGTGTACTTATCCTGCCCAGGGGCCAGAAACGAGATCACGCCGCCCCGCCCATGCTTCACTTGAAAGCCGGACTCCTCCATGAGCCGCAGGAACGCCGGGAAGTCGGCGGGCTTTTGCTCCAGAGCCGCCACGATCCCCAGCCGCACCCGCTGCTGGGCCGAGGGGGGCTTTTCCCCGATCCATTGTCCATAGTGAAGAAAGCGGCCCTTGCTGTGCTGCTTCGGATTTTGAATGACAGACAGCTCGTGCTCAATGCACACCCGGTCAGAGAGCCGCCGCACCGCAAAGCTGGAGCCGATGAAGTTATGGAATTTCCGGGAACAATCCTGGGCGGTGGAGTTGTAATAAATGTGATTGTGAATGTGGCCCTTGTCAATGTGGGTGCAGACGAAGAACTGATACTTGCCCTTTGTCCAGCGCATGGCTGTTTCATAGCCGATTTTATTTGCCTCCTCCGGCGTGACCTCGCCGGGCGGGAACGCCTGCCGGATCTGAAAGAACAGGGCCCCGCGCTCCACGGCCCGGCCCGTTTCCGCCTGGTACTGGCTTTTCAGCAGTAGGAACTCAGCGGGGGCGGATGCAGGATCACAGAGATAGGCAGACACAGCCCCCAACTTTTTCGGATTGAGCCCATAGGCAAACCGCTCCTCCATCGTCTGGATGGCCGTTTTCCCAGCCGCTACCTTGTAGGGCCGGATGTAGGTTGTAGCGATAGCCGCACCTCCTTTCCCAGCAGAAAAAACGGGCGGCGGTCTGTTCCACCCGCCGCCCGGAACTTCTGGACAAAGTGTCCAGAAGTATCAGCTTGCCATAAAATCCATCGCCGCATACTTCACACCATAAAGGCGCTCCACCAGCCAGCCGCCCAGGGCCGGGAGCCCAAAGGGAGAAACCAGGAACGCCAGCACGAACATGGCGATGCAGCCTGTGGTCTGCCCGGCCAGCAGGCAAAGGATCGCCAGCAGGGACAGGCCCACACACGCCACAACGCACACAGCGCCCGCCACGCAGGACAGAAACGAGAGCACCGCCACGACGAGCATCAGCGCCAGAACAAAGGGGGCCGCGATGATTTTCAAAATGATACGCATGGTTCATACCTCCTACAAAAGTTTGATACTTGCCTCTATATGTATATTATAACTCCGCAGGAGGGGGCCAACAAGGATGACTCCGGCCCGGCAGAACACCCGCTTATACTCTGATTTCCCGCACCTCCCGTCCTATGGAGTGAGCATACCGCATGGTGAACAATGTCCCGCCGCGCTCCCGTCCGTCATACACGGCGATCACCCGCTGGGACTCCCCGGCCATGTAGCGGTTGCGCTGCATAAAGCATGAGGGGGCATATTCCCGGCACACCACCTTGACGCCCTTGCAGGCCCTCAGCAGTTTTTGAAACTGCTGATTTTTTGTTTTCAAGCGGCCCGCATAGGGGATGGCAGCCTCCAAAAACAGGTCGGGGTTGTGTTCCTTTTGCTCCGCCACAATAGCCGCAAACATAAGATCGGCCCCCTCCGCAAAACCGGAAATAAACCGGGTATATCCGTCCTGGATTGCCGCCAGCACCTCCCGCCGAAGCTCCTGCTCCACATAGGCGATCCGATCCTCTGGAATATCCCGGTGCCCCGTAACACAACAAGTTTTTTCAGCCATAAAAAGCCTCTCCTTTCCGCAATATATAAGCCTGTGTATAGTAAAAAGATAAAGGATTTAATATCGTATGTCAAGGAATACACAGGACAGTATATCGTATCTGAAAGAGGTGTACGATATACAATAATGCGAGAAGGGAGGGTTGTTCCCGTGTACGAGGAATTTACTCAAAACCGTATCGCACAGTTACGGATGCAGAAGAATGTTTCGGCCCGCGATATGTCGCTGACGCTGGGCCAGAACAACAGCTACATCAATCAGATCGAGAACAAGAAAGCCCTGCCGTCTTTACAAGGTCTGTTTTATATCTGTGAATACTTCGGTATCACGCCACAGCAGTTTTTTGACGATGGCAGCGCCTATCCCGTCCAGCTTGCCGATCTGATTGAGGATATGAAAAAGCTGGACGCCGCCTCGCTGGAGCATATCGCGGCGATTGTAAAAGAAATGGTAGGCAACAAATAATCTCATGTGCGATGCAAAAAAGCAGGGACAAAACGGAGAGCAGCCGCCCTCCGTCTTGTCCCCATTTTTTGCGCCCACCTCTGGACAAAGTGTCCAGAAGCCGGGGCAGCCGGGGAGCTTGGCGCTCCCCGGCAAGGGTTAAAGCTCCACCACCGCCGACAGCTTTTTGAGCAGATCGGACAGCGGCTCCCACAGGGTTTCATAGTCCCGCTGCAACGCCTTGATCTCCTCCGGGTAAATGCCGCCGTAGGTATTCGCCTGGATCGCCACCTGGTTCAAGTTGTTGGAGCACCGCCGCTGGAGTGATACCAGCTCCCGCACGTCGGAAAGGTCAACGTGGAGCACATATCCATTGAGGGCCATTTTCCGCACATAGGCCCCCAGGTTGCGGACACCCGCCTCGGCCATGCGCTCCCGGATCAGCGCCAGCTCCTCCTCGGACACCATCACATGAAGATGGATGGGGCGGCGGCGTTTCTTTGTCACCGCTCCTCCCGTTCCAGGCTCCGGCTGGTACGGGGCGGCTCCTTTACCTTGTCCAGCGCCTTGTCACGCTCCGGGGGCAGCGCGGGGATCGGCGTACCAAACACCCCGCAAAGCCGCTTCACTTCCAGATCGGCAAAATCCTGTTCATGCTTCTTGTCCATAGTCATCCTCCTATCTGTCGCCCCGGTCAGGGGCTTTCTTTTTGGGTGCGTCCGGGGCCCGCTGCTCCTGGGCCTCCCGTTGGGCCGCTTTCAGTTGTTCGGCAATCGGGGGCTGGTGTTTAGCCTCCTTGTGAGCCCGCGCCGCTTCCTGGCGTTCAATGCTGCGGACGCGAACGGCCAGTTGCTCCGGGGTGATGTATTCTTTCACCACATAACTGCCGAAGTCAGGGTAAAACCATGTCAGCCGCTTCTGATCCGGGACATGGTGGGCATCCTCCCATTTCCCCACCACCTGGGCCTGGGCATCCATCTGCCGCCGGATGTCCAGATTTTCACGGGAGGGCCGGAGCTCATAATTCTGCATTTCCCGCTCTGTCAGGGGATGGGCATAGATGATGGCTCCCCACGCCTGAAACGCCTCGCCCATCACTTGCTGGCGGGTAAAGTACAAATCCATGTGGACAGGGCGGTTAAAGTAGCTGTTCGGGTAAGTGCCGATGTCAATAGGCCGCTGGGTGGAGTAGTATTTGTAGGTTTCCTTGTCCGGGGCCTGCTCTACTTCAAACACATGATAGCGCCGCTGATAGTCCTCTGCCCGATTGTGCAAATCCCGTTCCGCCATATCGGGCTCGTTGTGGTAGTGGCCCCAAAAGAAGTCGCGGTGTCCGTCCTGCTCATTGAATTGCCATGTCACATAGGGGTTAGGGGCCTTGGGGTTTTCGCCCAGCACAAAGCCGCATTTGTTATCAAACAGGATCGTGCGGCGGATCACATAGCCTTGATTTTCTTCCAGAATAACACCTCCTTGATGTTGACAGCATCCGGGCCAAACAGGGGCAGGCCGTAGAAACATACGGCCTGCCCCAAAAGCGGCCCCGAAAAGCCTTGTAATCAGCGGGTTTCGAGGGCCTAATTGTCAACGCCCCAGCCCCGCTTTTTCCGCATATATTCCCGCTGTTGGCGGCGGTGGGCTTTCTTTGCACAGGCCGCCGAGCAGTAAGCCTGCCGCCGATCCGGGGCAACGGGCCCGCCGCAGATAGGGCAAATCTTAAAATCCGGCCTGGGCCCCTCGGTCAAGAGGGCAGCCTCCAGCGCCGGATCAAGGGGCAGCACCGCCTCCCGAAAGTAGCGGCACAGCGCCCCCGTCCAGCATTTCCCCAGCATATAGCACTCACAGTCCAGGGGCAGGCAGCCGCACTCCCGGTCATAGTTGGCACACCATTTTGTCACCAGGGCGCGGATCGCCCGTTTTTCCTCGCGTGTCAGTTCACGGGCCAAGCCGTCACCTCCCGCCAGCCGGGGCCCGCATAAGCTCCCGGTAGCAGGACACGCAGCCGATCCCGCGCCAGTAGGGACACCCGGAGCACCGGGAGCCCCTGGGCGGCTTTGCCGGAGCCGGAGCCTGGGGGCGGGGCTTCTGCTGCATCATCTTTTCATAGGGGCTGTTGGTAAACCTCATTTGTCCGCCTCCTCTCCGTCATCGTCCTCCTCGTCCCAGGGCGGGCCGTCATCGTCGTCGTCCCCGTAGCCGTCCGGCTCGTCATAGTCCGTGAGCTCGTCGCCGTAGTCCTCCTGGGGCGTGGCGGCTTTCTGCTGTTTGGGGCGCAGCACCTTGAAATAGAACGCCGCTCCGCCGCCCACCAGGGCCACGGCCAGCACCGCGAGAAGCATCCCCGTGTTGCCGCCCGCTTCCGGCCCGGCCTCCTCCGGGGCGGGCTCCTCGGTTTCCGTGGGCTCCGGCTCCGGCTCAACGCCCACGCACTTGCTCATATTGACAGAGCAGACGGCACAATCCATATTGACGGCCCCCGCCTCGCATTTTTCAGAGCAGGAGCACACCGCCTGTTCCACACCAGCGGCCTCCGCCGCAGCCAGCAGATCAGCCTCATCCACCACGCTGAAAAAGTAGGTTTCGTACTGTTCGCCCTCTTCGTCCACGGGCTTGTCATAGTCAATGACGATATAGAACGTGTTGCCGCCGCTGGTCTGGACGGTGATAAACTGCTTGTTGGTGTGCTCGTCATAGAGCAGATCGCGGGTCACAAGGTTGCCCTCTTCGGAAAAGCTCTCGCCGGGCTCAATGGTGGGCTCCGGGGCGGAAGTTTCCTCCGTCATGGTGGGATCACCATAGTCCGCGCCCTCGCCGCCGTCCGCGTAGGCATAGGCCGGGACGCTAAATCCGCATAAAAGAACGGCGGCACACAGCGCCGCCGCCATCACCCGAAAGCGTTTCATCTTCAATTTTCCTCCTTTCCGCCGTCCCCGGACTTCTGGACACTTTGTCCAGAAGTGCCGTCCCGGAGCCGCTGGAGCACCAGGGGGAGCTCCTCCAGGGAAATGCTCATGCCCCGCACGATGTCCACGATCTCGCTGTTTTCGGCCTCCTGCTTGTTCTTTTCCAGCTCCTTGAGCCGGGCCTGCTGTTCGCTGATTTTGGCCTTGACCTTATCAATCTCAGCCTGGATTTTCTGGCTTTTGCTTACCGCCATAGATACCTCCTTGTCAGGGTAAACGCCCGTAGGCGTAGAAATGGGATTGCCAGTAACTTGTGTTTAAGTTTGCGTATTGGATGGGATCTCCACAGTGGATCATCATCCCGTCCCCCACATAGATGCCACAGTGGGACACGCCCGCCGTGTCATAGGTGCCGACAAAGAACACCAGATCGCCGGGCTTTGGATTGCTGGTAGGGGTGCAGATGTTATAGAGCCCCTGGGCCCCCAGGCGGCCCGCATTCCAGCCGGAGTGATTGATGACCCAGGACACGAAGCCGGAGCAGTCAAAGGACGTGGCCGGAGAGCTCCCGCCCCACACATAGGGATAGCCCAGGTATTTCTCCGCCTCGGTGAGCATGGCCGCAAAGGTTTCATCGTCCAGATATTCCCCCGGCACGTCATATCCTGCGGGCGGGTTGGTAACGTATTTCCCCACATAGGCCGACTCCGGGAACAGGTCAGGCCGGTTCCCCAGGGTGGACATATAGAGGGAATACCGGGACATCTGCTCCTCGTTCATCATTTCCAGGGGCAGATGGGACAGGTTGCGGTTTTCCAGCGTGACATAACAGATATAGTAATTGTAGGGCACCTCTACCGTGTAGGAGTTGCCCTCGCTGTCCGTCCGGCTTTCCGTCCGATAGCGCACCTCAACAACCACATCCTCGGTGAGAATGTACTGGCGGTCAAAGAGGTTCTCCAGTGTTCCCTGCACCTGTTCCAGCGTCCATGCCCCCTCATGGAGCACAGACAGAATGGAGATCAGCACATAGGGATCGTGCTCGATGCTGTCCAAGTCGAAGTGGTACTCGTCATAGTCGTGGGTACTTTCGTAGCTGTCCAGGTAGTCCTGGAGCTCCGCCTCCATG
Source organism: Owariibacterium komagatae (assembly GCF_045865535.1). Classification (GTDB taxonomy): domain Bacteria; phylum Bacillota; class Clostridia; order Oscillospirales; family Ruminococcaceae; genus Ruthenibacterium; species Ruthenibacterium komagatae. The sequence goes on along the minus strand of NZ_AP031406.1, from coordinate 22,150 downwards.
CCGCAGTAGGCCGCCTCCGCCGCCAGCATTTCCTCGTCCTGGGATGGGTAGGTAGTTGCACTCACCGCGCCCGCCCCGGCGTTGCCAAGCGTCACCAGGGAGGACGAGCAGGACTGCATCATAAAGAGCAGGAGCAGGCAGGCCAGGGCCAGCACCACCCCCACAGGATGCCGCTTCACAAAGCCACCGCCTTTGCCCCGGCCTTTTCCGTGGCGGCGGCTGTCTTTTTCGCCGCGCCTGCCGCCCCGGTCTTGACCGCCTGCCGCGCCCGCTTCTGGTACTGCTTTTTCAAGCGGTGCTTGCGCCACATCCGGGAAACCGGGTTGCCGGACATTTCCGGGTGCTCCTGGGCGGCCATGCGGAAGTGATAGTCCGCCGTGGCCTTGACATATTTGGACTCGGCCCGCTGGACGGCTTTTGCCGGGTGCTGCCGGATTTTCTTTTGCACGAACCGCTTGCCATGCCGCAGGCCGGACTCGCCCACCAGCTCAGAGCGGTGAGCCCCCTCGATGCCCACGTTTTCCTGCTCGTTCTCGTAAATCTTCCCATGCACAAAGCCGTGGGCGGCCCCGCCAGCGGCGCGGCCCACCCGCCGGATGGGGCCGGGCTTTTTCGGGGGCTTCTGTTTTGCCAGCTTGTCTTTGGCCGCCTCCAGCTTTTCCCCGCGCTTTTCCATGCGGAGCTTAGAAGCGGCGGCCTGTTCCTGCTGGCTCTTTTGCCGAAACTTTGACTTGTGGACACTTTGTCCAGAAGTGCCCTCTGTCCCGGCACCGCCTGGGGAGCCGCCCCCAGCGGCCCCGGAAGAAGCGCCGCCGGGATCGGCGGGCTCCTCCCAGGAGCCGGGGCGCTCCCTGGGCTCCTGTTGGGGTTTATTCGGTTTTCGCTTCATTCTTCAAGTCCTCCGGGCGCGTGGTCAGCAGGTTATAGATCTCCCCACGGGGGAACCGATCCACAAAGGGGATGGTCACATCGCCATAGAACAGCAGGCCCTCGCCGGAATTGGAGTGGGTGATATAGGAGAGCTGATGCTCGGAAATGCCGAGCTGTTTCGCCAAAATCGCCCGGTCACTTTGGGCCTGGGACAACAGGATCATAAAGTCGGTGTTGTCCAGAATGGCCTCGATCTCCCGGCTGGCCAAAAGGTCTTTCACGTTTTGCGTTAAAGCTGAGGGTACGCAGCCCTTTTTGCGGAGCATCTTCCACACGGCCACAAAGTAGCTGGCGGTGAGCGCGTCCCGGAGCAGGATGTGGAACTCGTCAAAGTAGCACCAGGTAGAAACGCCGTTGTGGAAATTCACATTGACCGCCGACGTTACAAAGTCGTTGGTAACGTGCATGGCGATCTTGCGGAGGTTTTCTCCCAGCCCTTTGAGGACGATGCAGACAATATGCGCCGTCAGTTTTACGTTGGTCTGGTGGTTGAACAGGTTAAGGGAGCCCGTACAGTAGAGCTCCAGGGCGGTTGCCACCCGGCGGGCCTCCGGCTCCGGCTGTTTGAGAAGCTCCTCGTACAAGTCCTGGAGCAAAGGCGGCTTGCCGTCCCCCAGGCCCAGGGCCATGTCCCGGTAAATGAGCCGCACACAGCGGTCAATCACCGTCTTTTCGATGGGCTGCAAACCGTCCTTGCCGCCCACCACCAGCTCGCACAGGGACAACAAAAAATCCGCTTTCATAGAAAGCGGGCTTTCGTCATCGTCCAGATCAAGCTGGATGTCCATCGGGTTGATATGGCTGGGGGAGCCGGGGGCGATTTCCACCACCTGGCCGCCCAGCCTCCGCACCAGCGGGGCATATTCCCCCATCGGATCGACAATGATAATGCGATCCTTTGGGATAGTGAGAAACACGTTGATGATCTCACGCTTTGCGGCAAAGGATTTTCCCGATCCGGTTGAGCCAAGATACAGGCCGTTGGCCGATTTCAGCTTTTTGCGGTCAGCCATGATGACGTTGTGGGAAAGGGCGTTCATGCCGTAGTAGAGGGACGGCCCGGCCATCCGCAGCTCCCTGGTCATAAAGGGGATAAAGATCGCCGTGGAGCTGGTAGTCATGCCCCGCTGGATTTCCACCTCGTTATAGCCCAGGGCCAGCGAGGACACAAACGCCTGCTCCTGCTGCCAGTCCAGCCGCTTCAAGGCACAGTTATATTTCTGCGCGATGCCGCCCACGGTAAACACATCATTTTCCAACCGCTGCCGGGTGGGGGCGATATTGATAACCGTGAACGTGAGCAGGAACATCCGCTCGTTGCGGGACTGGAGATCGGCCAGGAGCTCCGCCGCATCCTTGCTGAACGTGATCAGGTCAGGGGGCAGAATGTCGGGATCGTACCCGGCCCGCACCGCCTTGCGCTGTTCCTCCACTTTCATTTTGCCGATGTCGGAGAGCTTGCCCTTGATGGTCTTAATGGCTTTGAGCTGATCCACCGTCTGAATGTGCATGGTAACGGTCATTTCCGCATCCAGCTCCAGAATTTCCGCCAGGAGCTTGTCAGAGAGCTCGGACGCCAAAATCTGCAAGTAGGACGCAGCGCCCCAATACTGGCCCACCCGGAACGTCCGGGATTGCCGGAAGTCGAAGCTGTCCGGGGCGATAAAGTCCTTTGTCCCCATGCCCGTCCGGGGAATGTCCTGCCAGGAGAAGCGGAACGGCTCCCGGCTGCCGGGGTGCATCTGACTGTGAAGCAGCGCCAGCCGTTCCTGCCCGTCCATCGGAGCAGAGGGAACGCCCAGCCGTTTCAGATTGCCTGTCACATCGGCCTCCACCCGTTCCAGGCGGGGCCGGGCCTCCGCGATCCCCTCGGCGGGCAGGCCAAACGTGATGTATTTAGACCGCTCGATGCCGTTGTTGCTTTTGGCAATCTGATTTTTCAGCATACTTGTGAACTCGGCCCGGATGCTGTCAAAGTCATCCTGTGCCGGGGGGATATTGACCTTGTACTTGCTCCGGGAACGGGAGCGGCGGTTGATAAAGGAGAGCTGGAACGGCAGGGAGCTGTCAAAGTAATTGAGGAACGAGCTCCACCCGCTGAAAATCGCCGTCTGATCCTCGGTAGAAGCCACGGAATAATTGATGTCCTCATATTCCACGGTTTTCGTGTAGAGCCCACCGGGGAGCTGGCACACCCCGTCCGGGTGCATCACCAGGTAAGGGATCGTCTGCTGGGCAGACAACGCAGCTTTCCGGTTAGCGGCCTTTCCGGGGCTGCGCTTTGGGCTTTTTGCTTTTTGCAATCGCATCCTCCTTTCTCACAGCACCCCGCTGGGTAAACGGGGCATAGATATTTTCCGTCTGGTAGGGCCTCACCCCAGGCCGCAGGAAACGGGCCCGCAGGACGTTCCGCACCACCTTTTCAAAGGGGAGCCCGTCTTTTTCGTACATCGCCAGCAGGAACGCCGGGAGCGCCACCGCCATCATCAGAAACATAGCAGCCGTGTTGCCGATGGCGCTCCGGGCCAGCAGATAGGACGGGATGCCCACCACCGCCGCGATCCCGAAACACACAAGCTGGCGTTTCGTCAAGTTAAAGGCCAGTTTGGTCTTGATTTTGGATAAGTCATTGGGAACATTCACATAGGGCATGGATCAACCTCCTTTCGCGCCCACCTCTGGACACTTTGTCCAGAAGTCCGGGACGGTGCTTTCCACCTCGTTCCCCCACACATCCCAGCCGGGCGGGGACTGCCGGGCGAACAGCTCCACCCTGGGCACGTCGCCCATGAGGGCCACGATCTTATCACGGGCCTCGTCCGGCTTTCGGCTGTGCTCCTGGATCGGGGCAATAATGAATTGATGGACGTTTGCCGCCTGACGTTTTGGGTGTCCCCGTGTTGCCAGCAGGCAAACCTCCGCGTTGCCCCTCGTCCAAAAGCCCAGGCCATAAAACCAGCTCTCGGACTTTCGATTTTTCTTCAGCCAGACAAAAGCCACGGATTTATATTGAAAGCCCCACGCATTGATCAGCCGCAGGGCCTCCGGGAGCTGGGGGAACGTAGCCCACAAAAAAAGCACGCTGTCCGGGGCCGCCAGATCAGCCACCGGGAGCGTGCATAACTCGTCAATCCCCATTGTGGGGTAATGCTTCTCCGCCGCACCCTGCAAGCCCTTTTGCGTGTAGCGCCAGGGGGGATCGGCATAGATCACAGAATACTGTCCGATAGTTACACTCCTTTCTCTCCGGCCTCCAATGCTGACCGCGCCAGACGGATGCGCTCTGTGGCGGCGGCGTAGTAGGCGGGGACGGTTTCAAAACAGATGAAGCGGCGGCCCGTATTGAGGGCGGCAACCGCTGTTGTGGCAGAGCCCGCGCAGATGTCCGCAACCACCTCGCCGGGCCGGGTGTAGGTTTTGATGAAATACTCGCACAGGGCCACCGGCTTCTGTGTGGGGTGGACGGTGCGCTGGACGGCTGGAAAGGTCAGCACGTTTCCGGGAAAGCGCAGGCCGTCCTCCGATCCGCTGCCGGAACGGGTGAATTTTCCGTAGTTGGTGCTGTTCCCGTTATTGCCCGCAATTTTCTTGTAGGGCTTGCCCTGCTCAAACTGCGGATTGTAAAGCGGGAGCTTCTGATAGAACACCAAAATATTCTCCGTCTTTTTCAGCGGAGCGCGGCGGGCGTTGAGAAAGCCTGTGCAGCGGCTTTTGTACCATACCCACTCATAGCGGAGCATGGACAGGTTGGATGCCCCCAGTACCTTGTCATAGGGGCATTGGGCAAAGAACAGTACAGCGCCGTCCGGCTTGACTGCCCACTTGACCGCCTCCCACAGCTCCGGGAGCGGTAGGGGCACATCCCAAAAGTTCCGGGTGGTGCCGTAAGGCGGATCGGTCAAGAGCATATCCACAGAATGACGGGGCAGGGAGCGCAGGCCCTCAATGCCATCCATAAGGAACAGGCCCTCCGGGAGCTCCGGGGACTTCTGGACACTTTGTCCAGAGGTGCCCTTATCGGTCATCCCTGGCCTCCTTGCCCTTTGCCGGAGCGGGCCGGGCGGCGTTTTCACGGGCGGCCTGCGCCCGCCCCTCGGCTAACTGCTGGGCAATCTTCTTCGCGTCATCCCTGCCGCCCAGCAATTCCCGCTTTTGCAAAACTGCCTCCGTTTCCGCCATAAAGCGGTAAACATCGGCCTGGTTGAAGTCCTCCGGCGCTTTCCCGTTCCACAGGCGCGACCCATCGGGCCCATATCTTCTCGGCATATAACACCCCTTTCTCAATGTGCGCTAAAGATACTTCGCGCAATCGTCCCGGTTTTGAACAGCATGAAGCAGAGCAAAACCGTATAGCCCACGGTGCCCCATATCGCCCCGATGGGATCTCCGCCCGTGGCAATTCCCTGGATCAGCACCGCATAAATCGCAACACACACCAGAATGAGCAGCCCCTGGAAGCCTACGGCAAACAGGGAGCGCAGATAGTTCTGCCCGATCTGTCCCACCTCCCGGTGGGAGATCGTTGCCATAGGGATGGGGGCCAAACTGGTGAGCAAATAGATTTCCAACATTCTGCCATACACCAACACAAAAATGACGATGCCCAGCGCCCACATGGTAACGCCAATAATGGAGGACTGGAGCCACAGGCCCAAAAGCGGCCCTAAATCCATCCCCTCCAGGGTGGTTTCCAGCTCCGCCATCATATCCGGCGTGATGTCCGTGGAGCCCTGGATCAGACCGCCCGCCTGGGCGATCACCGTCTGCGACACGTCAAAGACGGCCATCACAATATTAAAGGTGTTTGAGAGAATGAAGATGGCACAAGCCGTTTTGAATATCCATTTGTAGATATTCGCCACGTCAAACTCGTGCATATTGTTTTTTTCCAAAAGCATCTGAATGAGCTCATAGGTGGCAACAAAGGTCAGCACCAGCCCGGCAATCGGCAAGATCACCGTTTCGGAAAGCTGGCGGATGAGGGAAAATACCCCGGCGTTCCACGCCGCCGGGGTAGTCCCCACCTGTACCGCAATCTCTCCGACTTGGGTATTGACGTAATCAAAGAGCCCCTCCAGGTTCCCCATGATCCCGCCGATCAGCAGCTCTTTGAGCCAGTCCGTGAGCCAGTCGGTGAGAAAATCCATAAGCCGCTACCTTAAAACAGGCCGGACAGCAGAGGGATCAGGGTGGTGCCCAGCAGGATGATGCCGCCGCCCGCCATGAGCTGTTTTATCCCCAATTAGGTGTAAAACTCTGCTCGATGGCGGGCGGCGGCGTACAAAAAATCTATATGGTGTTTTTAAGAGAACCGTCCCGGCGGGACAGGTCAGGCAGTGACCTGTTCCACCTCTGGGATGGGTTTGAGATTAAAATGAATTTCGATAGAAATGTGTCTTGTTTTATCTTCGTCAATGCGCTCATGCACGACGATTTCTTTGATTAAGCGGTTGAGGGTGGCTGCGTCCAGCTCTGTGATATTGGCGTATTCCTGAATGGCTTCCACCCATTGTTTTGCGTCATTGGCAAGCTGGACTTCATCGGACAGCCGCTTTCTGCCCTCGGACACTTTTGCTTTAAGCTCCGCTTGCTCGGTCTGTGTCTTTTCCAGCATGGTGTTGAAATTCTGCTCACTGATACGCCCTGCAATCATATCCTCATAAAGCCGCATGACCATTTTATCCAGAACCTCAATCCGTTCCTCGTCCCTTGTAAGGGAGCGTTCCATTGCTTCCCGCTGTTCCCGCTGCTCGGCTTCACAGGTATTAGTCAGGCGGTCGGCAACCGCTTTCCCGTCCATCAGGGCAGCTCTGGCACATTCCCGGATTTTCCGCAGCACATGGCTGTAAAGGGTGTCATAGTCAATCCGGTGCTGGGTGCAGTGGTTCTTTCCAAAGGCATTGTAGGTCTTGCAGGAATAAATCTGCTGGGGATGTTTTGCGTTTGTGTAGCGTACCGTCAGCGACTTCCCACACTCGCCGCATTTTATCAGTCCGGCAAACAGGCTGATTTCATTGGTCTGCCCCGGACGCTGGCGGGATTTCAGCTTGTTCTGCACAATGTCAAAGCTCATGCGGTCAATCAGCGGTTCATGCTGTCCCTCCACCACAATCCAGTCCTCCGGCTTCTTTTCTCCAATCGTGCCGATTTTGAAACGGTAGTCTTTTTTCTGGGAAGCAATCGCCCCGGTGTAGACGGGATTCATCAAGAGGTCTTTGATAACGGAGAAGTCCCACATATACCGTCCGTTTTCTGGGTCTTTCTTTTCCCATTTGGTGCGGGTATTGCGAAGCCCCCGTTCCCGGTTCCACCATGTGGGGCAGGGGATTTTTTCTTCCTCCAGCCGTCTGCGGATATAGTTCGGACCATGACCGTTCAGGGCATATCCGAAAATCAGCCGCACAATCGGGGCGGTTTCCTCGTCAATGAGCAGATGGTTTCTGTCCTCTGGGTCTTTCCGATACCCAAAGGGGGCAAGACACCCGGTAAACTGTCCTTTCTGCGCTTTCAGAAGATAAGAGGAATGGACTTTCTTGGAAATATCCTTGCTGTACATCTCGTTCAGGATATTCTTGAACGGGGCAATATCGTTGTTATCCCGCAGGGTGTCGATACCGTCATTCATGGCGATATAGCGGACACCGTTTCTTGGGAAAAAGTCCTCAATCAAATGCCCGGTTTGCAGATAGTTACGCCCCAGTCGGCTGAGGTCTTTCGTGATGACAAGGTTGATTTGCCTGCGCTCAATGGCTCTCAACATTCTCTGTAAATCAGGACGCTCCATATTAAGACCTGTGAAGCCATCGTCCTGATAGACTGCCACAACCTCCCATCCCTGCTTTTCGCAGTATTTTTCCAGCATATCACGCTGGTTTGCGATACTGGCACTTTCGCCTTGCAGGTCATCGTCCTTTGACAGCCTGCAATAGACCGCTGCACGATACCCTCCGGCAAGTGCCGAACCGATTGTTCTGTATTCCATTTCGTTCATCATAGCCATTTACCCACACAATCCAGACGGTATCTGGCTCTTTTGAACCTCATCTTCATTATAACCCATATCTTTCTTTTTAGCAAGATATTCTTTCGTATTTGTCTTACCGTATTTCTGGGAAATCAGGCTGACGAACACATCGGTTGCGTCCAGCTCCCCGTCAAACACCGTTGTAACATGAATCTCTGTTTTGTTTTTTGCCATAGGCAGTTATCCTCCATACATGAAAATAGCCAGACAGAGGGTGTCGGCAACGAAGTCCGGCAACGGGCTTCAAAAGACCTTGCAAACAATCTCAATCTGGCGATGGTTACTATTTATACTTTTCTTTTATTTTTCTGTTGTTTTGGTTGTTATAAGGGAGAAAAGCCCGGAAATAAAGGTTTTTCCCCGGCAACCGGCTCGGCAACGGGATAGCAACAGGGGGTGCAACGGGCTGTCCTTTTCAGAATGGAAGCTCCATCTGTTCTGTGACCTCCACAAAACCGTCCATCGTTTTTTCAGACGGGTTGCTTAAGTCCGTTGCCGGGTTTTCACGCTCCCAGCCCTTTTGTCTGCCATATTCTGAAAACATTCTTGGGTTCGGGAAGTACCTCCAGCCGGAAATGCACTGGTTCATAATCTCGTTGATTTCCCGGATTTCCCATTGCTTCGGCTCGTCAAAAGCATGGTTCAAGGCTTCCTTGTAGATCTGCTTGGAGCAGACCATGCTCCCGGTGTACTTATCAAGATACGCCTGTATCATCCCTGCTTTGGTGTCCTCCGGCATAAAATCCCGCTGGTGTTCTTTGAGATAGCGCTGCATGGCGGGGCTGAAAGCCAGCTTGAACCTGCCGCTTCGGTAAATCTCCATCGCTTCTGCCCACATCTGCTCGATATAGGCTCTGGAAGCAGCTTCGTCCTCCAAAATGTGAACCTCGGCTTGCTCCGGGTACACCATGACGGGGATAAAGCGGCGGTTGCCGGAACGGTCAAGGGGCAGGAAGTCCAGGGCATTGGAAGTGCCGCCAAACACGCACTGACGGGGGCGGTCTGCCGGGTGGGTTTCATAAGGTATCTTGTAAACCTCTTTCTGCCGGCTTAAAAATGACTTGATTTCCTCAATGCTCTTGGCGTTGGCGGTTGCCATCATTTCCGACATTTCGATAATCCAGTGACCTTGCAGCTTGCGGTACACATTGTCATCGTCCAGCTTCCGCAAATCATCGGAGAACCACTCGTCCCGGACTGCCAGCAGACGGAAGAAAGTGGACTTGCCAGCCCCCTGACCGCCGACCAGACAGAGCATGATTTCAAACTTGCACCCCGGCTGAAAGGCTCGTGAGATTGCACCCAGCAGGAACAGCTTCAATGCTTCATAGGTGTAATCGTCTGCGTCAGCCCCCAGAAAGTGCCGCAGGCAGAAGCGGATTCGCTCTGTCCCGTCCCACACAAGGGAACTTAAATAATCCCGGATGGGGTGGTACTTGTTTTCATTCGCCACAATCCCGATGGCGTTATCAATCTTTTTCTCATTGGTAAGCCCGTAGGTTTCTTCCAGATAAAGAAGCAGATACTTCATATCTGTATCGTTCAGGGCGGTGCTTTCCCTGTGGAAGCCGATGGGCTTTATGATGTCCTTGCGGTCAGTCAGGATGTTGTATGCGATAGCCCCGGAAAGCAGCGGGTCACGCTGGAATACAGTCAGGCAGTTCCGTATGCTCTGACGGACACCGCCTTTCTCGGTAGTTTCCAGCCCCTCCTTGATTTCCTCAATGCTCTGGGGTGGCTGCATGGCGTTCATGGTGTTTTTTAGTTCTTGCTGCGTCTGCGGCGGCAAGCTCTGCCATTCGCTGTTCAAGCTGTATCACATCCTTTCCGTAGTCCGTAATCAAAGCCGCTTTTTCCTCTGTTTCCCCGAACAGCAGCACATCCAGCAGATACTCCACTTGGTCTTGCTTCTGTAAGGCTTCTATAAACCGGGGATGAAAGGCTTCCTCCGGGGAGTGTGGGGCGTAGTCCGTTCTCCATGCCCGAAGCAGATGGAGATAATCAGCAAGAATACGGAAGCAGCGGTTCTTTGCTTCCTGAAACTGTTCCTCCGGGGATTTCTGCCGGGGCTTTGGCTTTTTTTCCTTTCCCGGCGGCTTCCAGTCCTCATAGGAAAGCCCGAAGTCCTGTGCCAGTTGTACGGCGGCTTCTTTCTTTCCCAGCCCATACAGGGCGGCGGCAAAATCAATCACATCCCCATCCGCACCGCAGCCGAAGCAGTGGTAACGCCGATCCAGCTTCATGCTTGGGGTTTTATCGTTATGGAACGGGCAGCAAGCCATCCCGTTCCGACCTACATGGATTCCATAATGCTCCGCAGCCTGTCTTGTTGTGACGGACTGCTTCACAGCTTCAAATACATTCAAATCTATCCCTCCTTGAAAAAAAGAAAAGCACCTGACATTCTCAATCTGAAAATGGCAAGTGCCTGTTAAAGTTCCATATCCTGTTGTTTGTGTTTTGTCTGCACCGGGGCAGTTCTTTGTGCTTTTTTCTCGTCCGCCTTATCCTGCAAGACTTCTTTGAGGGGCTGCTTCTTGGGCGGCTCTTTGCTTTCTTCTGTGCCGGGGGTGGCTTTCCGTACCCAGTAGCGGATGTCCCGCAGCTTCTTCAAATCCTCCTGTACCTCTGTCAGCGGTACTTTCAGCTCTGCGATTTCGCTGAGAAGTTTTTCCTGCTCCTGTTGCAGTTCCTTTTGGGTGCTGTCCTTATCGTCCGGGTGCTTGGCAAGGTAGGCGGTGGCTTTCGCATACCGGGCGACCTCCGGGTGTTCCTGTTTGAATTTCTCCTTTGTTTTCTTGAAAAATATCTTCTGGTACTTCTCATAGACAGGCTTACATTCCTTGCAGTCTGTCCGGCTGGCAAGAATCCCGTCAATCACTTTGCTGCGGGCTTCCTTTGGCTTCATCTGACTGCGGTAATCTGCGGCTGATTTCCCGGAAGATTCCAGAAATACTTCTAAGTCCTCCACAGTAGAAATCCCCTTTTGACGGAGATAGGACAGGGCTTCGCTGACTGCCTTTAAGTCCTGTGAAGTCCCCCGGTTCTGTCCAGCCCTTGTCCAGTCCTTCCGTTCTTCCTTTCGTATCTCCATATACTTCATCAGCAGATTGGGAAGAAGTGTCGCTTCCTCCGCCGCCTTTTGTGCAAGCAGTTCTTTTCGTTTTTCTCCCAGCTCGGTAATCCAGCCTTTGAGGTTTTGAATGAGCTGCCGGATAGACTTCATCAGGCGGTTGGCGGCTCTGATTTCCCGGTTCAGGTTGCCGATGTTCGTCTGGATACCCCGCTTTTCCATCTGCCGGACAGCAGCTCCCTCATGGACAGTAGGGATAATATCAAGCCCCTGTCTGGCATAAGAACGCAAGTCCACACGCTCTGGGCGGTCATTGGCTTCCAGATAGCGGTTCTGGATGACCTCCCATTCATGCCGCCAGATTTCGCAATACTTCTGGTCGTTCCAATCCACCGTATCCTCCTTGTGGCTTTTCCATCTGCCGGACGGAAGTTTGATCCGTTCCCCGTTTTCGTCAAGGTCATAAACCTTGCGGCTCTTGGGAAGCCATTTTCCATGTTCGTCCATTGCCCTCATAGTGAGCATGACATGGGCGTGGGGATTGTGTCCCGGCGGATGGGGGTCATGGATTGCAAAATCAGCAATCATGCCTTTGGAAACAAACTGCTGCTCACAAAACTCCCGGACAAGGACAGCATACTGGTCGGGTGGTATCTCTCTTGGGATGGTAAGCACCCACCGCCTTGCAAGCTGGGAGTTCCATTGCTTTTCCACCGCTTCGGCGGCGTTCCATAAGGTATTGCGGTCTGCATACGACCGTGGGGCGTTTGCCGGGAGCAGAATTTCATTGTGGACGATACCACGCTTTTCCGGGTAGTGCTTCACTTGCTGGTCGTATTCACAGAACAGCTTTTCGCCGCTTTGGTAAGCAGCGGCGGCAACAGCAGACTGTCGCTGGCTGCGCTGAACAATCGTGATTTCGTTGTGCGGACAGGGCATTTCGTATCACTCCTTTCGGTAATCGGTGGATGGGGTGGCGTTTTGCCACCCCATTTTGGGCAGAAAAAAAGCAGGAGACCTTTTTCAGATTTCCTGCTCGGTGTGCCGCTGTGTGGGCGGCGGGTATTTAGTTGTAAAAGTTCGGGACAAGTTGACCCGATGTGTGGGTGGCAAACTGGAATTAATCAGTTTCTTGTAACCTTTCGAATAGTTGGCTATCAATTTTATAAATTCCTTGATAAGGCTGTTCAATATAGTATTTACCACTATCCTCATACGCAAAGATAGTACTTGTTCCTGTCTCAAACTGGAAGTCAATTTTGATATAACTTTCCACTTGTGGACAGTCTTGAACACTTTCCTTCTTAGTCGGTTCAGAACTGGAAATATCGGCGATTATTTCACTTATCCAAGTTTTGTCTGAATGACTTACTGTATTTTCCCCAAAAGTTATATCAATAGATGTAATCTCGTCGGTTTGAGGTAACGTAATAGGAGCTACCTTTTTTCCACACGCAACTAAAGTCAGTACACAAGTAAGACACAAAAACAAAGAAAGAAATTTTTTCATAAGCATATTACCTCCAAATTCCGATTAGTCGTTGACTTCATTATACTTTATTCGACCGTCAAAGTATAGAGAGATTTTGTAAAACTTGTCGGCTGGGAACAGCTTGCAACGCAAGGTGTCCCCAGATGGCAAGTTCACAAAAGGGTAGCTGGCGGCAGCCAGCGCAGGGGAAGCGTAGCGTCCCCTGTTTGATTTGAAGCAGACCATGACTGCGGAAAATCACAGCCCTCCGGCGAGGAGCCTTCGGAGAACGCAATGCACCAACCTCTGGGTGGTGTATAATTGCGCCCTTAGTAAACTAAGGGGGTTCCGGCATCTCCCGTTCCAGCAGTTTTTTCAATAGTTCCTGCGTGTCCTGTCTGTGAAAAATGAGTTTCAACAACAGCATGACATCATCATCTGTCAGGCGTTCCGGTTCTTGCAGAAAACTTTCCAGCATACCGCCACGTGTACAGAGCCGGTGCGTTCGTTCTTTTCGGGTAAGCTGCTTCAGCTGATGCTGCAATGCCTTTTCATCATTGATGGCTTTCCGCAGTTTCTTTTCGCTTTTTTCCAACTCCCGATTGAGTTTTTCCAGCTTTGATGTATCAGGCAAGGGCAGCGTCCTCCTTTCCCGGTATCAGCACATAAATCCTGTTTGGTTCTCCAATGCCCTGACGCACCCGCATGATAAGTCCGGCAGTTTCCAGTTCATTCAGAGAACGCTTGACCGTCATGGAGCTGCGGGACAGGACTGCGGCAATGGCTGTGACAGGGAAGCAGACAAAGAGGATTCCGTTCTCGTCCTCCTGCCCTTTGGAGAGCATAGCGTCCAGCATCCGGCAGTACATGACCTTTGCGGTGCTGCTGACTGGAAATCCTGTCAACGCTCTGGGAAAAGGCATACAGGGCGGCAATGGTGTGTCTATCGTCATAAATTCAAAATTCATTCTGTGTGTTCCTCCTTTTTCTTTGCTCGTTTGGATAAATAACAGGGGCAGTCAATCACAACCGCCCGGAAGCTCTGCTTGCACCCATGCTGGCATTTCCGGCATAATTCGTTGTAAGTGACACGCCCCCGGTCATTGAGGTAAAAGGAAAGCTCATACTTCCTCTTTTTGCTCATTCTCGGCATATTGCGCTTCCTCCCGTTTTAGTGTATGGTTTCGGGGCGATTTTCGGTAAAATTACAGCCATAGAGCCGCTTAAAATCTCCCGAAGTATCAGCGATAGGGTAGACTGTCCCCCTATCAGATTGTTGTGTTTCGGTATCATTTCGGTGTCAGTTCGCCAGTTCTCCCCGGTGTCGTTCCTCCCCTGAATCTCACAGCGGCGTATCGCTCCCTTTGGTACGCTCGTTTTGGTCAGGGTTCCTCCATATCCCTGCCAAAAGTCATGACGCTACATCGCCGGGGAAGCATATCCCACACAGGCTGGTCATTCGATTGGAATAATCCATCGATGAACTACCTGTATCATAGAACATTTTTGTGCCCTGTGCCGTATGTCCACAAAGTAGGAATTCGGGGTAAAAATCAGAAATTTCCACGATTGCGGAATTGATATGGTATAATCAATTCAACGGTTATAAATGTCGTTAGAAAGGGGGAACTGCTTCAATGAACGGAGCTACTACAATACAGGAACGGCTAAAAGATTTACGATTAAACAAAGGATTAAAACTGGAAGAACTGGCTGAGCAAACGGGTATTTCAAAATCGGCTCTTGGCAGTTATGAAAAAGACGACTATAAGGAAATCAATCATGGCAACCTTATCCTGCTGGCAGATTTTTATGGGGTGTCCCTCGATTATCTCTTTTGCCGGACAGAGAACCGGGCGGAGATCAACACGCCATTAAGGGAGCTGCATTTGAGTGATGAGATGGTAGCACTTCTGAAAAGCGGTCGGATTAACAACCGTCTGCTGTGCGAACTTGCCACCCATAAGGACTTTATCAAGTTTCTTGCGGACATTGAGATTTATGTGGATGGGATTGCCACCATGCAGATTCAAAACCTCAACGCCCTTGTCGATACCGTCCGGCATGAAATCATTGAACGGTATCGCCCCGGCGAAGATGACCCCCATTTGAAAGTGTTGCAAGCCGCCCATATCAGTGATGATGAATATTTCAGTCACATGGTACGGGATGACCTCAACCTGATTATCCGGGATATTCGGGAAGCCCATAAAAAGGACAGCGAGAGTGCACCTCAGACCACCGTTGCCGATGAACTGAAAGAAAATCTGGAAGCGGTTGAAAATTTCAAGGGCAGCCGTGATGAAAAGCTGGTTGTCCTTTACTGTAAGCAGCTTGGTATCAACTATAAAAATCTGTCAGATGAAGAATTTCGCTGGCTGATTCGGATTCTCAAAAAATCAAAGAAAATGGGAACGCCTATCAGCCAGAGGAAAAAACGATAAAGAAAAACCGCTGTTGCATGGTTTGTTGGCTTCCATGTAGCAGCGGTTTTTGCTGGGATTATTCAGTTGAATTTTTAGCACGACAAACTGGAATTTGTCAAAGAGGATTATTCCAATATTCCACAGTATTTCTATTTACATCATAAAAAGTAATATTACCCGCATTTATAGGCAAGACAATCGCAAAAGGTTTATTGCGGTCAATATCAACCACTTGAATTGTGTTGCCATCATCTATTTCAAGTTGTTGCACCTGCTGTTGATTCATAGAAATAAATGCTCGTTCATTATATCCCTCTACAGTAAACTCCACAATTCCTCTTTGAATCCCCGAAAGAGTTCCACCTCCACGGAAAAAATATCCGAAGGAAAGTCCTGGACGATTGACATAGACGGAAAAAGAATGGTCACTCAAATCCTGAGGGTAAGAAATATATGCAGCCATCGTGCTGGAAACGCTTCCATCGACCGTCCAATCATCCTTAATCTTCTGCGACGAACGAATATCTGCCTCCAGCTTAGATGAAGTCACGCCGATCTCATTGTTCGTATAAAGAAAACAAACAAATAAAATACAAGCAAGAACAACCCCTATCACAATTTTAAGAAATATTTTTTTCGATATTATTTTTCATTTTTTTAAACTATTTAATACTAATGTCTTTTATAATAGCTTTTCATATATTATATAATCAATCTTTATAAGTCCTTTTATAAATTTCTTTTCTACCATTTTCGATAAATTCCTGTTTAATATTTTTAATTCCATAAACAATAGTTTCAATAGGATAATATTCTTCAACTATATCTTGATATTCTTTTGCTTTCTCAATATCTATATTTCCATACATTCTTAATATATCTTCTCCAAAATTTGTTCCTATTTCTTCTTCACTATCTTCAAGTAAGTATATAAAATCACAATATTCATCTATAATTCCAGAATCTCCAAAATCAATTATTCCAGTTAATCTATTATTGCCATCTAACAATAGATGATTACAACTAAAATCATTATGGCATAAACACTTTTTACCCTCAAAAACTGTTGTTGCATTTAGTCTTTCCATAAAACTTTCTATATAATCTTTTTCTATATCAGTTAAATCATTATAAATAGTTTCACGCAACAATATATACTCTTCTAATACATTTTGTTTATTATCAATAGTACATTCACTAATATCTGTATAATCTAAACCGTGCATTTGTCTTAAAAAACTGGCAATATCTCGTTTTAACAAATTTTGTTCTTCTTCTGACATAGTAGAATAAATTTCTGGTGTTAAAAAAGTTCCTTTAATTTCTTTATAACCTAGTATAGATAATTCATCACTAATATACGAATATTCAATATTAGGAATTTTTACATTAGTTTCTAAATTTGTATTTAAAAAATTATATATTGCTTTTTCTTTTGCATAACCTTTTTTCTTATTAGTACTAAATTTTGTTTTAAAAATGTATTCATTATTAACTAAATATGCCACACTATCATAACCACTACCGATTATTTCAATACTATCTACTTTGAAATTATCAAAGTAATGCTCAATTAAATATTTCATTGCCTTAACATTTGTGGCATTATCATCATATCTATATTCCATTAAATAACAATCTTCTTTTTTGCCCTCGTGTAATTCATGTTCTGGCAAATCTTCAATAATTCTAAAACCAGATTTTTGGTATGCCCTTATTGCTCTTGGATTATTTTTATGAGGGTCTAAAATAACTGCATTAGCATTTCTTTCTTTTTTCAAAAATTCAAAAATCAATTTAATATATCTTGTACCAATTCCTTTACTCCAATAATTTGGCTCTCCTATAAATTGATCCATACCATAGACTATCTCATCAGTTTTTGGATAATGATAATCAGTATATAACTCATCATACATTTTATATATTTGTCCATATCCAATAGGAACATTGTTATATTCAATAATTACTCTAAAAACTTCATCTTCCCAAGGCTCTGTATAATGTTTTTTTAATGATTCTAATGTATATTTTTTATCTCTACCACCATAAAATTCTAATACTCTTTCATCAGTTAACCATTTTAACATCAAAGGAAAATCATCATCTATTAAAGTTCTTATACATATTTCATTTTCAACTATATTCATTTATTTATCACCTTTTTCATAATCATATACATATACTATTTCATCTTTATAATCATTTTTACCACCTAATTTTTCATATACATGGCAAGCTCTAGGATTACCTTTATCAGTTATTAAAAACATTTCAGAACAACCAATCTCTTTAGAATATTCCTTAATAAAAGATAATAATTTTGAACCATAACCTTTGTCTTGATAGTTAGGTAACATTCCTATTGAGTGTAAATAAAACATTGTTTTTCCATCAGGTCTTAAAAGTGTATAGCAATATGCAAATCCTATAATTTTATTATTTTCTTTAGCTATAAACCCAAATGAACTGGTATCATTAAGAAATCCTTTTAAATTATCAATATCAAAAACCATATTATCATCAATTAAAACTTCTTCCATAAACTTTTTTTCACGCTATCAAAACTCCTTGTCAACTTTCGATTTGTCATAATCATTCTACCATACCGTTATGAATAAATCATCTCTTGCAAAATAATTTCTTCTGCCCGGTTGTGAATGTTATTGCAACGCTGCACCCATTCCATTTGATGGGTACGCTTCAATTCCTCGGTCACACCATCGGCAGCCTTCATCTGCTCCATGATGGTGTCTAACCGTTCCTGTGCCTGTTCGTTCAGGTCTGCAAGATATGTCCATAACTCCCCGGTCAGTGTCAATGTGTTCAATCTGGCTGGGTGGGCTTCTCTTAAATATTCCCGGTGCATCCGTCCGTACTTTCCGATAGGGCGGTGTTCCTCCGGCAGCTTCAAATCTGGGATATAGTAATCTCCGACAAGGATATAATCAATTCCGTTTTCCGTTATTCTTGGTTTCAATTCGCTCATGTTCCTTACCTCCTGTGGAAGCAGGCTCGTCTGGTACTAACTCAATCACATCGGTAATCTCACAATTCAGCGTTTCGCAGATACGGGCCAATGTATCCATGCTGATGTGCTTTCCCTCTTTGCTCATGTTGGCAATCATATTCGTTGTCATACCGGCGGCAAGCCTTAAATCTTCTTTTCTCATATCACGCTCTAACAGTGTATGCCAGAGTGGTTTATAGCTGATGTGCATATTGTTTTCCTGCCTTTTTATCCATACCACCGGGGCGGCTGCCCCGGCAGGAACTTTTCTCTTATTATAACACCAATCTTGTGTAATCACAATTTATTCTTGTATCCTGCCGCTGATACCGTCTGGATTGTGCTTTTCCTTTCTTTTTGTTCCCTTTAATTAGCCATAAACTGCTTCATGCCCTGGCTTTTTGCTTGTGTGCGATAAAGAAGTAATAGAAGTGTAAAAAATTTTGCCGTTCCTATCCGGCACTTAGGGCTGTGTCGGATAGGTCGGGCGGTTATTCGGGCAAGTCAATCTTGCCGACAAAGCTGTAATAAATCTCAATGTCCTGCCTGCGGATGCCGTTCTCGTCATAGCTGCACTCATGCACCACGATTTTCTCAATCATTTCCCGCAACAGGGTCGGGGTCAGTTCTTCAAAGGCAAGGTGCTTGCGGACAATGCCCATGAATTTCTCGGCGTTGACGGTGGCTGCCTTTGACTTGTCCAGTTCGGCTTGCAGGGCGGCGGCTCTCTTTTTCAGTTCCCGCTGTTCCTGCTCATAGTCTGCCGACAGTTCCATGAAACGCTCGTCGCTGATTTTGCCGTTCACATTGTCCTCATACAGCCGCTTGATAATGCGGCTCACTTCGGAAATGCGCTCCTGCGCCTGTTCAAGCTGCTTGGTGGCTGCGGCGGTCTTTCTCTTGCCGCCGATCTCGTTCTGCTGGATAAGCAGCTTCACAAAGCGGCTCTCATGCTTGGCGGCATATTCCGTCACTTGCCGGAGATTGGAGAGGACACCGGCGGTCAACAGGTCGGTGCGGATAAAGTGCGCCGTACAGTCACGGGTGCGCTTCTTGTAGCTGCCGCAGATGTAACAGTCCTGCTTACGGGTCTTGTTCTGATACCGCTGCTGGTACATCACATGGCCGCAGTCGGCGCAGAACAGCATACCGGAGAACAGCCCCACTTCATCATAGCGGTTCGGGCGTTTGCGCTGCTTGCGTAACTCCTGCACGCGCTCCCATGTTTCCCGGTCTATGATAGGCTCATGGTGGTTCTCAAAAATGGCCTGCTTCTCGATGGGGTTCTCTACGCTGTGCTTGGTCTTGTAAGAGGGCTTCTCCGTCTTGAAGTTTACCAGACAGCCGGTGTACTCCCGGTTTTCCAACAGGTGGACAACGGTATTTGTCGCCCATTTGCACTCATAGCCGGGGTGGTAGCGGCGGGTGCTGCCCGTCCTGCGGTATTCCAGCGTCCCCGGCGTGGGGATTTGCTGCTCCGTAAGCATACGGGCAATCTTGGTCGGGCCGTTCCCGGCAAGGCAAAGCTGGTATATCTGCCGGACTACCGGCGCGGTTTCCTCGTCAACGATATAATTCTCGTCCTCGTCCATGAGGTAGCCGTACACCGGCTTGCTGGTAACGGGCTTGCCGCTCATGCCTTTTGCTCTCTTAACTGCCTTGATTTTCTTGCTCGTATCTCTCACCAGCCATTCGTTGAACAGATTTCGCAGAGGGGTAAAATCGTTGTCCATGCCGCCGTTTGCGCTGTCCACATTGTCGTTGACAGCGATAAAACGCACGCCCTTTTGAGGGAACAGCATTTCCGTGTAAAACCCTACCTGCAAGTAGTTTCGCCCTAACCGGCTCATGTCCTTGACGATAACTGTACCCACTTTCCCAGCTTCAATGTCTGCAAGCATGGCTTGAAAACCGGGCCTTTGAAAGTTCGCGCCGGAATAGCCGTCGTCGGTGTACCAGCGCAGGTTGGTAAAGCCATTCTGTTTTGCAAAGGCTTCGAGTATCCTTTTTTGATTCGATATGGAATTACTCTCACCTTGCAATTCGTCCTCATGGGACAATCTCGGATAAAGGGCGGTAATGAGGTTTTGGGTGGCTTGTCTTAACATAAAATCCTCCGTTTCCGACAGCCAGCCCCACTATTCCGTAGCTTTATTGTACCACGGAATAGGGCTGGTTGTATAGCGGCAAAAGTGTCAAATCTGCTTCTTTACAGCTTGTCAAATCGCCGGTTTTTGTGTAGCAGCGGCTTCCGCTTCCAGTACCCGCGCCATTTTGTCGGCGGCGGTGGTGGTCGTGTCTTTCTTGAAATAGCCGGACACGACAAGGACGGAATTGCCCATGCGGATTTCCGTCACGCAGTCGGGGCGGCGGGCGGTGCGGGTGTCGGGCTGCTTGTTATCTGCCATAGGCAATACTCCTTTCAGTCGGTAATCAGTTTCTTCATGCTCTCCATTTTCCGCTGCGCGGTTTCCTGCCGGAAATTCTCGCCGGTAAAACGTACCGGGACGCACATGGAAAGCAGCCGGTCATAAATCCGGGAATGGGCGGTGTCCTCCGGGTTGTGCAGGCCGTCCAGCGTGAGGTTGGTCGTGACGATCAGCGGCTTGCCGCTGCGGTAACGGCTGTCAATCACATGGAAAACCTGCTCCAGCCCGTATTCCGTTCCGCGCTCCATGCCGAAATCGTCAAGGATAAGCAGCGGATAGCGGCAAAGGCGGGAAATGTACTCGTTGCGCCCCTCAAAGCTGGCGGCAAGGTCATTGAGGATAAGGGCAAAGTTCGTCATGTGGACGGGGATTTCTTTCTCCATGAGGGCGTTTGCGATACAGCCCGCAAGGTAGCTTTTCCCGGTTCCCACGCCGCCCCAGAACAGGCAGCCGATATTGTCGGTTCGCATATCCTCCCAATGCTCCACATACCGGCGGGCAATCCCGGTCTGCGGGTTCCTGCCGTTGTCGTTCTCAAAAGTCCAGTCCCGCATGGTGGGGTCGGTAAAGCCCCGGCGTTTCAGTTCCTCCACGGTGTCAAGGTGCCTGCGCCGCTTCTCGGCGGCCTCCCGTTCCTCGCGGGCGGCTCTCTGGCAGTCGCACTCTGCCGGGTGGCGGTCACGGCCAAAGACAGCGGCCTTATCCGGCGCAAAATAGGCTTCTTTCGGCTTGCGGCACTTGCCGCAGTACAGTAAACCGTCCTCGCCGGTGTAGTCCTCCGGCTCCGGGGTGGTGGTCGTCATATTCTCCAAAACAGCGTTGATTTCGTTCTTCATAAACTCTCGCCCTCCTTGCATGAGTAGTCTGGTATGCCCTTTTTCGGGGCTTTCCTGGCTGCGTCCTCCTGCGCCCATTTGTAGATTGTGGCGGCATGGCTGCGGTATCGCTTGCCGCTGGACGCGATATGGCAGGATAGCCGGTCAATGTAGTAGTTCCACTTGTCGGGCAGGTCTGCTTTCAGCCCGTCCAGTTCTGATTGCGAAAGAAAGACATTTTCATACCGGCCATAGGCGGCGCGGGCGGGTTGTCCCGTATCTAACTCTCGCTCTCTCTCTTTTTCTATCTCTATCTCTTTCTCTATCTCTATCTCTGGTGGACAAATGTCCGCTTGATATGGTGGACATTTGTCCGCCCCGGCCTTTGGCAAGGCTTTCTGCTCCTGCAAAGCCAGCCTTGCCCGCCGTTTCCGCTCCCCCTCGGTAGAGGATTGGCCGATAAGCAGTTCAATGTTGCTCATATACAGCGCGCCGTTCTGTAACGGCTCCACAAGCCCCAGCTTCATAAAAATCTGCAAGGCTCGCTCTACGGTGCCGACCTGCTGACGGGTAATGGTGGCAATCATCTGTGCGGTGTAGGGGATATTTTCATCAAGCTGCAACTTCCCGCCGTTTTTCAGCGATTTCAGGTACAGTTTCAAGAGAATGTTGGAATAGAGGATACCGTCCTGCATACTTTCCAGCAGCACGATAGCGTCCTCGTCAAAGTAATTCTCTTTCAGCTTGAGGTAGTAGTATTTTCGGTTGTCTGACATGGTTCCTCCTTTGGGTGGATTTGGGGCGTTTGTACGCATTTAGAACGCTGTTTCCGGGGGAAAAGGATAAATGTATCGCATACCCTTTGACACCCACGAAAAAAGCCTTGATTTATGCGGGTTTGAAAGGCTCTAAAGCGTGACATTTATGCCTTTGTTTCCGCTTTCGTTCGGCGGCTTTGATTTTCTTCATGCG